>NZ_JBSRRK010000051.1:0-509 GCF_053890955.1 Vibrio sp. JZG120 | reverse complement strand
AGGTAATTGAAGAGCTGATCCAGTGGGCTAAAGAGATGCAGGCTGACGCTGAGATGATGGATAAGCTCAACCTATCTACTGATGAAATAGCGTTTTACCGTGCATTGGTCACCAACGAAGCTTCTGTGCGAACCCTAGGCGATGACAACCTTCGTCAACTCGCCATTGAACTCACTCACCAACTGCGTAAGTCCGCTACGGTAGATTGGCAGAAACGTGAGAGTGTCCGTGCTCGTATGCGCAACCTTGTACGTCGTTTACTGCGTCGTTGGAAGTACCCACCTGATGCGGCTGAAGAGGCGATTAAGCTTGTTCTCGATCAGGCTGAAGTGCTAGCTGATGGGTGGTATGCAGCATGATTTTAATAGAGGCAAGGTGTGAAAACCTTGCCTTTTGCATATTTATTTATCATTGACTTCCACTTTAGTGGGGTATTTGGCTCGGTCAGAATACATTAAGTAATGAATATAGGGTTATTTAGAGCATCGACCCTAAATGATTTTTGTCCA
>NZ_JBSRRK010000050.1:0-533 GCF_053890955.1 Vibrio sp. JZG120 | reverse complement strand
GTCTCACAACTCTCCGAAATCCTCAGCGCATCTTCAATCTCAACACCAAGGTATTCAATCGTACTTTCTAACTTAGCATGACCAAGAAGTAACTGGATAGCACGTAAGTTCTTGGTTTTGGCGTAGATCAAAGAAGCCTTGGTGCGACGTAGCGAATGTGTGCCGTACTGAGTTTTGTCTAAACCGATATCAGTCACCCAACGATTAACCATCGTCGTGTAGTAATGGTAAGAGATTGGTTGCCCTTCACGGCGTGGGCTTGGGAATACATAGTCGGTTGGTGTCAGACCATTCAGGATTATCCATTGAGATAAGGTTTGCTGAGTCTTAGGCGTGATCTCGAAGTGCACTTCTTGATGGGTTTTCTGTTGCTTCACAATCGCTCGTGACATAACGCAGCCACTGCGGCTAACGTCTTGTACCTTTAGGTTACGCAAGTCACACGCTCTGAGTTTGCTATCAATGGCAAGGTTAAACAGCGCCAATTCAAATAACCGTTCCTCAAGCTCCAAACGAATGCGGATGCGCCAAAT
>NZ_JBSRRK010000049.1:0-640 GCF_053890955.1 Vibrio sp. JZG120 | reverse complement strand
CTAACTCGATTTCGCCGGAAAGCAATTTAGGAAGCAAAGTGTCACGTAGCGTGGCTAACTGGTTGCTCTGGAGTCGCAAGTTAAGACCTTGATTGATTAATGGCAGTAAAACTTCATCCATCTTGTCTCTTAATGCTTTTGGAGGGATAACACACAAAGACTCACTTAAATGGCCTCGTTTTATGTGTCCCATAGTTACCGCTTTATCTTTGGCGATTTGCTGGAATTTCGCGAGATGATGCTTTGTCCAGTATAGGTATAACGGTAGGTTGTATTCCTCACTCGTAACCTTGAAAAGGTGTTGATTTAACGCAGCATTACCACCAGTCCATAGATCAATCATCAAAGTGCCCGACCATGAGAAGATCATGTCGCCATCATACACTCTGCAAGATTCTTTAATATCTGTACGAGCCTTCTCCTTTCCGTCACAGTAGCCTTGACGTAACTGAGCAATTTTTAGAACAGGTAGAAAATCATCCTCCTCAGACTCTGGTCGGAATTTTTGCAATGCTAACCCATTTTGAAAATGAGCAACCTTGTCTAGAGGTTTTACTTCCCAACCTTTAGGAATCAACCCCAACTCAGACTCAACTAGCTTTTCGGGGAATAGCGAGGCAGTAGCCGCATCCATACCCTC
>NZ_JBSRRK010000048.1:0-660 GCF_053890955.1 Vibrio sp. JZG120 | reverse complement strand
GGCGTTATAAAGCTCGAAGAAAAAGGACATTTCGTGGAAATTCGAACAGGTAAACTTGAAGATGTTGCTGGTATTACAGACATCTTTAATTTTTATATTGAACACACCAATGCACGCTTTGAGGAAGTTCCATTTACTCTGGAAAATCGTCAGAAATGGTTTTCTCAGTTCTCTAGCAACACCAAATATCAACTATATGTCGCTATAGAAAACGGCGAATTGCTAGGTTTTGCATGTTCCCAACAGTACAGAGCAATTTCAGCTTTTGACGATACTGTAGAAGTGACCGTGTATCTGGCACAAGAAGCTAAAGGGAAAGGTTTAGGCTCTAAACTATATACTCAGTTGTTCTCATCTATTCGTGCTTACGGCGTCCACCGTGTATTGTCGGGTGTTGCATTACCAAACGACGTATCAGTTGCATTACATAAACGGTTTGGTTTCAGAGAAGTCGGAGTTTTCAATGAGTATGCGAAGAAACACGGGCAGTACATAAGCTCGGTGTGGTTAGAAAAGGCGTTTAACGTAGAGTCCGCTTTATAACAAACAATTTAAGAGTGATTCGGCACGCGTGGCATTTTTGGTATGCGTTGGTTTTAGTGGTTAAGGTGGTATGCGGAAGCATCGGTATTGCGTGCCTCACACCTTAATTGGGCGTTA
>NZ_JBSRRK010000047.1:0-665 GCF_053890955.1 Vibrio sp. JZG120 | reverse complement strand
GGCTTTGTTGCTTAAATCGATGGAACTAAATCAAGAAGCTACGATCTGATCGGCTACACCCATTAATCGTCGTAGCCTCATGCCTAAACCTCGTTACAAAACAACTAACTGGACGCAGTACAACAAAGCCTTAATAAACCGTGGTTCTCTGACCTTTTGGATTGATGAGGAAGCGATAGCCGAGTGGAAGCAAAACAAACAAGGCAAGCGCGGCAGACCTCGCCAATTCTGCGACTTAGCCATTACTACTGCACTGATTGATGGTGAAACGCATATTCTCTATGCCGTTGAGAGCACTGCAAGGATTTCTAGACTCGGTATTTAAGCTGGCTAACATCCCGCTAGTTTGTCCCCACTACACCTGTATAAGCCGTCGAGCTAAGGAAGTTGAGGTTTCATTTAAAACTAAAACCAGAGGTGCGATACAACACCTAGCCATTGATGCCACTGGCCTCAAGGTTTATGGCGAAGGCGAATGGAAGGTCAAGAAGCATGGTACTGACGGGAAGCGTAGGGTTTGGCGTAAGCTGCATATCGCAGTAGATACTAGCACCCACGAAAAAGTTGCAGCAGAGCTGAGCTTATCTAACGTAACCGATGCTGAAGTACTTCCCAACTTGCTTAAGCAGACACGTCGTAAAGTCATTGAGATGTCAGGCGATGGT
>NZ_JBSRRK010000046.1:0-681 GCF_053890955.1 Vibrio sp. JZG120 | reverse complement strand
CCACTTTGTGGTTCATGACTGGGGTGAAGTCGTAACAAGGTAGCGCTAGGGGAACCTGGCGCTGGATCACCTCCTTATACGATGATTATTGCGATGAGTGTTCACACAGATTGATACGGTTTATGAAGTTTAAGAGATAGAACATCCCCCAAGATGTTCAACTTAGTGTCCCGTTCGTCTAGAGGCCTAGGACACCGCCCTTTCACGGCGGTAACAGGGGTTCGACTCCCCTACGGGATACCATCTTTAAGCGCATTCAATGAGTGCTTTTAAAAATGGTTACTTCATTAGAAGTGATTAGCTCTTTAACAATTTGGAAAGCTGACAAAACAACAATTTATTGTTGTTTGTAAAGTTCTCAAAGTATTCCTTATGGAATACAACTAAAAACACATTCAAGTGTTCTTGGAATTTGAGTCCGGCAAAATCGATATGTCTCTCGCTCATTCAAATAATGAGAGACAACTTTGGTGATTTGAACATCAACTCGAAACTCCTTCGGGTTGTATGGTTAAGTGACTAAGCGTACACGGTGGATGCCTTGGCAGTCAGAGGCGATGAAGGACGTATTAACTTGCGATAAGCCCAGATTAGGTAGTAAAAACCACTTGAGTCTGGGATTTCCGAATGGGGAAACCCACTTACATAAGTAAGTATCGTTATGTGAATACATAGCATAAC
>NZ_JBSRRK010000045.1:0-873 GCF_053890955.1 Vibrio sp. JZG120 | reverse complement strand
GTAACTTTGAGAGAACTACTTGGTTTTCCGAGACGTCGGAAACCGCTATACCGGAAAATCAATTGGAGAAATCACCATGGCAGTGAATGTAAACACTAACGTATCAGCGATGACCGCTCAGCGTTACCTAAACAACGCAAACTCAGCTCAACAAACTTCTATGGAGCGTTTGTCTTCGGGTTTCAAAATCAACAGCGCAAAAGATGACGCTGCGGGTCTACAAATCTCGAACCGTTTGAACGTACAAAGCCGTGGCCTGGATGTGGCGGTTCGCAACGCGAACGACGGTATCTCAATTGCACAAACCGCTGAAGGTGCAATGAACGAGACCACTAACATTCTTCAACGTATGCGTGACTTGTCTCTACAATCAGCAAACGGTTCAAACTCGAAATCAGAGCGTGTGGCGATTCAAGAAGAAGTGACCGCGCTAAATGACGAACTAAACCGTATCGCAGAAACCACTTCTTTCGGTGGTAACAAGCTACTAAACGGCACACACGGCGCGAAATCGTTCCAAATCGGTGCGGATAACGGTGAAGCCGTGATGCTTGAGCTAAAAGACATGCGTTCAGACAACAAAATGATGGGCGGTGTGAGCTACCAAGCTGAAAGTGGTAAAGGTAAAGACTGGAACGTTGCTGAAGGTAAGAACGACCTAAAAATTAACTTAACGGATAGCTACGGCCAAGAGCAAGAAATCAACATCAGTGCAAAAGCGGGTGACGATATCGAAGAGCTTGCGACTTACATTAACGGTCAAACTGACCTAGTGAAAGCCTCAGTAGACCAAGACGGTAAACTGCAAATCTTTGCTGGCAACAACAAAGTCGAAGGCGAAGTCGAGTTTTCAGGCGGCCTATCTGGCGAGCT
>NZ_JBSRRK010000044.1:0-1066 GCF_053890955.1 Vibrio sp. JZG120 | reverse complement strand
TAAGGAGGTGATCCAGCGCCAGGTTCCCCTAGCGCTACCTTGTTACGACTTCACCCCAGTCATGAACCACAAAGTGGTAAGCGTCCCCCCGAAGGTTAAACTACCTACTTCTTTTGCAGCCCACTCCCATGGTGTGACGGGCGGTGTGTACAAGGCCCGGGAACGTATTCACCGTGGCATTCTGATCCACGATTACTAGCGATTCCGACTTCATGGAGTCGAGTTGCAGACTCCAATCCGGACTACGACGCACTTTTTGGGATTCGCTCACTTTCGCAAGTTGGCCGCCCTCTGTATGCGCCATTGTAGCACGTGTGTAGCCCTACTCGTAAGGGCCATGATGACTTGACGTCGTCCCCACCTTCCTCCGGTTTATCACCGGCAGTCTCCCTGGAGTTCCCGACATTACTCGCTGGCAAACAAGGATAAGGGTTGCGCTCGTTGCGGGACTTAACCCAACATTTCACAACACGAGCTGACGACAGCCATGCAGCACCTGTCTCAGAGTTCCCGAAGGCACCAATCCATCTCTGGAAAGTTCTCTGGATGTCAAGAGTAGGTAAGGTTCTTCGCGTTGCATCGAATTAAACCACATGCTCCACCGCTTGTGCGGGCCCCCGTCAATTCATTTGAGTTTTAATCTTGCGACCGTACTCCCCAGGCGGTCTACTTAACGCGTTAGCTCCGAAAGCCACGGCTCAAGGCCACAACCTCCAAGTAGACATCGTTTACGGCGTGGACTACCAGGGTATCTAATCCTGTTTGCTCCCCACGCTTTCGCATCTGAGTGTCAGTATCTGTCCAGGGGGCCGCCTTCGCCACCGGTATTCCTTCAGATCTCTACGCATTTCACCGCTACACCTGAAATTCTACCCCCCTCTACAGTACTCTAGTCTGCCAGTTTCAAATGCTATTCCGAGGTTGAGCCCCGGGCTTTCACATCTGACTTAACAAACCACCTGCATGCGCTTTACGCCCAGTAATTCCGATTAACGCTCGCACCCTCCGTATTACCGCGGCTGCTGGCACGGAGTTAGCCGGTGCTTCTTCTGTCGCTAACGTCAAA
>NZ_JBSRRK010000043.1:0-1081 GCF_053890955.1 Vibrio sp. JZG120 | reverse complement strand
ACAGTCATCTGTACGTTGTCACCTGGCATTACCATTTCTACGCCTTCTGGTAGCTGGATGTCACCAGTTACGTCAGTTGTACGGAAGTAGAACTGTGGACGGTAGCCTTTGAAGAATGGAGTGTGACGACCACCTTCATCTTTAGACAGTACGTATACTTCTGATTCGAACTTAGTGTGTGGAGTGATTGAACCAGGCTTCGCTAGTACTTGACCACGTTCAACTTCGTCACGCTTAGTACCACGTAGAAGTGCACCAACGTTCTCACCTGCACGGCCTTCGTCTAGAAGCTTACGGAACATCTCTACACCAGTACATGTTGTAGTAGTTGTTTCCTTGATACCTACGATAGCAACTTCGTCACCTACAGTTAGAATACCACGCTCGATACGACCAGTTACTACTGTACCACGACCTTGGATTGAGAATACGTCTTCGATAGGCATTAGGAATGGCTGATCTACCGCACGCTCTGGCTCAGGGATGTAAGTATCTAGAGCTTCAGCTAGTTCAACGATTTTCGCTTCCCACTGCTCTTCGCCGTTTAGTGCGCCTAGTGCAGAACCTTGGATAACTGGTAGGTCATCACCTGGGAAATCGTATTCAGATAGAAGTTCACGAACTTCCATTTCTACTAGTTCTAGTAGCTCTTCATCGTCAACCATGTCACATTTGTTCATGAATACGATGATGTATGGGATACCAACCTGACGGCCTAGTAGGATGTGCTCACGAGTTTGTGGCATTGGGCCATCTGTCGCAGCAACAACTAGGATACCACCGTCCATCTGTGCAGCACCAGTGATCATGTTTTTAACGTAGTCCGCGTGTCCTGGACAGTCAACGTGTGCGTAGTGACGAGTTGGAGTGTCGTACTCAACGTGAGAAGTTGCGATTGTGATACCGCGCTCACGCTCTTCTGGAGCGTTATCGATAGATGCGAAGTCTTTAGCTACACCGCCGTAAACTTTAGCAAGAGTAGTACAGATAGCTGCAGTTAGAGTTGTTTTACCGTGGTCAACGTGGCCGATAGTACCAACGTTAACGTGCGGTTTCGTACGTTCAAATTTTTCTTTAGACA
>NZ_JBSRRK010000042.1:0-1259 GCF_053890955.1 Vibrio sp. JZG120 | reverse complement strand
AGAAGTGGACCCCAATGGTTGGACACATAAGCTAATTCCTTAAGTGGTTGATCCAGCTCATGCTGCGTATCTCTGCCTGCCGAAGTAGGCTTCATCAGGGGTAAGGTTATTGAGTCCCTGATGGTTACGCTCCTCATTATAAAACACCATGTAGTGACCGATTTCAAGCTCGGCTTCACGAGGTGTGGTATAAGCTTTTAGGTAAATCTCCTCATATTTCAGGCTTCGCCATAATCGTTCGATGAAAACATTGTCGATCCAACGACCTTTCCCATCCATGCTGATCCGTACATTATGGTCGATCAACTTCTGTGTGAACTCAGTGCTGGTAAACTGACTGCCTTGATCTGAATTGGAGATATCGGGTGGTCCGTAGTGCTTAAGCGCTTCTTCAAGAGCTTCGATACAAAAGCTAGTCCATGGTGTTAGATAACCGCCAAGACAGCACCTTACAGCTATACCAATCGATGATGGCAACAAGGTAGAGGAACCCTTTAGCCATCGGGACATACGTGATATCGATTGCCCACGCTTGGTTGGGGTAAGTAACTTCGATGTCACGCAATAGGTAGGGATAAACCTTGTGTGCTTTGTTCGCCAGTGTCGTTTTTGGCTTGGGATAAATTGCTCCAATGCCCATTTTACGCATGATACGAACGATACGCTTGCGATTAACCTTATGGCTTTTTTTAGCCAGCTCAGTTCGAAAACGCCTACTGCCCATGAACGGATACTGAAGGTGAGTTTCGTCAATCATACGACGCAATTCAATCTCCTCAGCAGAAAGTCCTATGGGCTGGTAATAAGCCGTAGAGCGAGCAATATTGAGAAGCTCGCACTGGCGCTTTATCGGTAGTTGGGTGGATTTATCCAGCGAACTCTTTCGCTGTGCTCGATCTAACGACCGAGCACTTTCGCCAAAAAATCATTTTCCATGGTCAATTGACCGATCTTAGCGTGGAGTTTGTCCACTTCTTCAGAATTGTCTTTGCCCAACTGACTTTCAGAGGCAAAGATCATGGCTGCATTTTCAAGCAGCTCTTTCTTCCATGTTGAGTTCTGGTTGGGATGCAGGTTGTACTTCTGTTCTAACTCAGCGACAGTTTTATCACCTTTAGCGGCAGCCAATGCCACCTTAGCTTTAAATTCGGGAGAGTGGTTTCTGCGTTTTCCAGTCATAATCTGCTCCAGTATTTCTGGGTACTATCAAAACAGATCAATCACTTAAAGTCATGTCCGAAAATCGGGGACCACTTCTG
>NZ_JBSRRK010000041.1:0-1747 GCF_053890955.1 Vibrio sp. JZG120 | reverse complement strand
CTGCTCCAGTATTTCTGGGTACTATCAAAACAGATCAATCACTTAAAGTCATGTCCGAAAATCGGGGACCACTTCTGACCTTTTCCTTGGTCAAATGGCATTAAAAACTACGCCTTATGTTAAAGCAGATGAGCAACACCAACTAAAAGCGGCTATTGGTTCTGCATGTGCAAACAGCAAATTGTTTAGATATTTATCACAATGTGGCATCCAACTCGCTGACCAATCATCGAACAGACACACCTTAACCTATTCTTTTTATTGGCTAATAATTTACAATACTCTATTTGCAACTTGTTATTCCTATAGGTTCTAAATGAAAAAATTAGCTTTGTTTGCTTCCCTTTCCTTGACTGGTTGTATTAGCCCGGAGCAAGCGATCGAGAGAATTATCAATTCCGAAGATTCTACATTTTTGAGTGATGTATGTTTCGATATTGGTAGTGGATTTAATAGTCACGCATTACAAGATGACTATTTCGATGCGTTGAAGGTGAACGACCCAATCAACTGTGTTCACGAGGGCGTTAAACGAAAGAACCTGACTGAAAAGGATGCCCTTTATCATACAAGAGATGTACTTCAACATGCTTCGAAAAAAGACTTTTTAGCAAAAGGGGACCTCCAAAATGTAAGAGTTGAGTTAGAAGCAGTCACAATAAAAATACAAGAGCGAGAAAGGATTGCTACGAAAGAAGAACAACGTAGGAAAGAACAAAGTAAACAAGAAAAGCTTAGAAAGGCTCAGCGTCTTAGAGAATACCCATTCTACGATGATGAAATACAGGTCGAACACTACCCATTAGGGTGGATTATTCTTTATGAATACTAAAAGCTTGAGGATATCCAAGAGCTAGATGGGTATACCTATTCTCACATATAGCTTACCGACCTTTATAGTCTAAGTCGTGCACGATGTGCCGAGCCTAAAGCCCTAGTGAGCTCAGAAAAAAGGCCTCAAGGAGCACCACTTGAGGCCTTTTAGAAGTGTAAGGTTAAGAAACAACAGAGTAGAAATAAAAACGATTAACTCCTAACCTTCTTAATTGAAGATACATAATGACCTCCAGCATACATCAAAAAGTTACAAATATGAAAACTGTTTGTTATATTCATTAATTTTCTAAACCACATTTGAGAGTATTTATTTTAGCAATCACTAAAGTGTATTAAGTATACAACTTAATACTAGTACTAAAGAGCCATAATGTGGGCAGATTTTTAGTTCGCATCTGGTTTTCTAAAAGAGTTAGTATTAATGCTTGCTGTTAAATACGATGCCCTGCAAGGGGCTTTGTTGCTTAATTCGATGAGAAGACATGGTAGCCCCATGTTGTTCAGTTCTTAAACAACATACTGAGTTTCAGGCATACCTAGCCCTGTAAGCTTGTTCAGCGCTTTGATTCACCAACTTGAGCGTTGTAGTCCCTCAGGCTTAATTTCCCACCTAACAACTGTTTTACCCGATACATTGCTGTCTCTGAGAGCGAGCGCTTATGATAACCATACCGATTTTTCCACTTCTTGTTGAAGCCGTAGAGCTTCTGGCAACCCACTGCTAAGTTGCGAGGATGTCCTCGCTCCCAGAAGGCGGCCCCTTTTCGTGGCGGAATGAGCGGAACAGCTCGCTTGAGCCGTATGGCATCATGGCAATTCCTTGTGTCATAAGCACCATCGCCTGACATCTCAATGACTTTACGACGTGTCTGCTTAAGCAAGTTGGGAAGTACTTCAGCATCGGTTACGT
>NZ_JBSRRK010000040.1:0-1963 GCF_053890955.1 Vibrio sp. JZG120 | reverse complement strand
AAAGCACTTAGCTCTTGATAAATTTCCTCAAGCTCATTACTATTTCTGGCATTTGAGTATATAGAGATCATAACATCAAGTTTATCTTGTAATTCAGGAGTAAGAAAATGATTATGATTAAGTTCACTTACTGATTCCGGAGTCGAAGGGTTACCTCTTCCTGATACATACATCCATGAATAAAGATTTGCTGAAGAGCCACTTGTTGGTAACATATCAAAACCCCCTTAACAAATAAATATTATAAAAAATATGGCTGTATAAAAATATTATACCTTACTTAATACCACACTAATAAGATCTTGCTTTCCGCCATGATAAGATTGCATTATTTGGCTTTCACTCCATGAACGGTCAGAAACATTATAAGATGATATATCTATTGGATTAAATTCATTCCTTACACGGTCATATAAGACATTTGTCTCTGTTGTATCGATAAAAAGAATTCCTTTTTGCTCCAGCCTGTCAAACATATCGTAAATAGCATGCTCAGCCTGTACTGGCAATGACGAAATATTAAAAAGCGACTCCCCGTTTATTTTATTCATTCTAAGGTAATGACTCCAACTTATTGATAGTGTTTTATGTTCAGATAATGCCCGATGACTTTGTCATGCAGCTCCACCGATTTTGAGAACGACAGCGACTTCCGTCCCAGCCGTGCCAGGTGCTGCCTCAGATTCAGGTTATGCCGCTCAATTCGCTGCGTATATCGCTTGCTGATTACGTGCAGCTTTCCCTTCAGGCGGGATTCATACAGCGGCCAGCCATCCGTCATCCATATCACCACGTCAAAGGGTGACAGCAGGCTCATAAGACGCCCCAGCGTCGCCATAGTGCGTTCACCGAATACGTGCGCAACAACCGTCTTCCGGAGCCTGTCATACGCGTAAAACAGCCAGCGCTGGCGCGATTTAGCCCCGACGTATCCCCACTGTTCGTCCATTTCCGCGCAGACGATGACGTCACTGCCCGGCTGTATGCGCGAGGTTACCGACTGCGGCCTGAGTTTTTTAAATGGCGGAAAATCGTGTTGAGGCCAACGCCCATAATGCGGGCGGTTGCCCGGCATCCAACGCCATTCATGGCCATATCAATGATTTTCTGGTGCGTACCGGGTTGAGAAGCGGTGTAAGTGAACTGCAGTTGCCATGTTTTACGGCAGTGAGAGCAGAGATAGCGCTGATGTCCGGCAGTGCTTTTGCCGTTACGCACCACCCCGTCAGTAGCTGAACAGGAGGGACAGCTGATAGAAACAGAAGCCACTGGAGCACCTCAAAAACACCATCATACACTAAATCAGTAAGTTGGCAGCATCACCGATAGCCTGTATTCCAGCTGATGATACGGCGTGCCACATCAAAAGCTGATGGATGACATCAGGAATCTGTGCCTGGCTAAATGAAACAGCCGCGTCTATTCCATTGCTGGCTTTTTGCAGTAGTTCTACGAGAATCTTGTTTGCTTGTTCTTCCATATATCACCTTGATTGTAATAAGCATGAAATTATTTACGGACAAAAATAAAGGCCACCATCAGGCAGCCTTGTTGTAAATTTTGCAGGTATCAAGTAAGTAATTAGATGGAGCGCCATAAATTATGAATTCATCGTTTGTCGGGTCCATCTCCATCTCTTGGCCTATTGCCATTCTTGCGTCAGTGTCATCAGCGGCGAAGCATAAAACAGCCCACGCACCCATTGTTTTAAAAAGAACTGCAATTGGCTGTGGTTTTACTGAATTTGCGTTAGCGCGAAAATCACAAATCGCACTTTCATGAAACTCCATATCTCACCTCAAATAAGTGGTTTGCTGCCTAATTTCATTTTCTGGCGACCAACACAAGTTATCTTGCTGTCAGTTGTTTGGATTTCCGGTAGCCTGCAGCGTAAATGGCTACGTTTGGAAGACATACACCAGTTTCTGGTTGCTTATGTCCAAACTCATTCGCGTACACAATG
>NZ_JBSRRK010000039.1:0-2154 GCF_053890955.1 Vibrio sp. JZG120 | reverse complement strand
ACCTATCTCGCAGTTCCTGACAGTTAACGTCAGAAACAACCATCGGGAAGACGGGTAATCCACAACGATTTTCGGTAGAGCCTGATAAAAACGGGCTTGCCACATGAGGGTTCTTCTCCACTGGCAGACAGGGCAATGACGGACACGGCAAAATTGCGCACTACGAAGCCGTAGGCGCGTTTCTCCGGTTTCCATGATGGTAGACCAACCAAAACGTAACAAACCGCTACAGGAGGCCATACGGAGTGCATAGCGCTCGAATTCAGCAGCAGTCTGGTAGATACCCCCGACAGAATCGGTAAGCGTGCGCTGGGTATCCCAAACTGCATCACGGGGGCTGTAGTCCGAAAGGAATTTATCTTCTGACATTAAGCCTGCTCCGATCTGGGCAGGCTGTGATTTGATGTGGTATATTCATCACGTACCTGTGCATTGCGAGCCAGTACATGTCACCAGAGTTTGCCGCTGAGGTGACACATTCGAAATGTTGGGGAGTGTTGACGCACTCCCCAACGCCGATTAAAAACGCCTCAATTCTGCTCCATTTTCTTTGACCTGTCAAAACCCACTCAAAGCCTCGTCATTACTGGGCTAAACCACTATTTCATACCCGCCATTTATCCCTTAAGTATAAATACAAGGATCACGCGCGAGAATTGCGCAAAAAATAACCACAATTTTAACCCCCCAAAACAAGCACCCCCGAACGGCTTACCCCAACCTTTTCCACACACCCGATCACCAAAACAGGGGATAAAAACAAAACCCTGTCTTACAGGTGGATGGCCTCACTTCGTGAAACCATCCACCCCGCATAAGTTTTTTAATCGGTGGTGTCGTCAATCACTAAATCGGAACCCCAAAGGGGACCCCCACGATTTAGCATTTGACGAGATTAACTCTCGGAGATGGCATCATGCTTTTAACGGACTTTAAAAAACGGTGAACGGATGCGGATTTTAATCCGTGTCTGTGAGGCGTTGAGCAACGAGCAAAGCGAGGCGGTAGAAAGAGAGCCAGCGGCAGGCTCAGGACGATAATCCGGGGAAAATGTACCACTCGCAGAGTGTTAACATTTGACATCGGATTGTCTATCCTGCATTGGTGTCGAGTTGGCAAGGCTGAGGATAATGCAGGATAGACAGAGCACTAGAGATTGCATGCAATCTCGTACCTATCACCTCAGCCTGCCGCTGGCTCTTTTCCAGAACTAAGAATGCGTTCTTAAAAATCCAAACTTGATACCGTTTAAATCTATTTTCACAAAAAGAGTTTTTACCCTCTCGTTTGTTTTCTGAATATATAAAATTAATTCATCCTCAAAACCTTCGTGCGGATGAAAACCAAATGTGCCAAAACTTAATCCATCAATAAGCAAAATAAGGTTTTTAAACCTGTCAGGAATCACCGCTTCACTTCTTAAAAAAAATAAACCAATAGTCTTATTTCCATTCAGGTATTCAATATTAATATTCATACGTTAATCCGATTTATCCTTCTCAGGGGCGCGTTTGTAACGCCGTTTACCTGAATCCCAGACAAACGCCGTCCGCTTCCCGTCATCAGTGCCATCCCCTACATCGTCGGCAATGACAAGATCCTCATTGGTTTCTCGATCCAACTGGAGGACGTTTTTTAGCGCCCCACCGGTCGAGATAAAACGGCGCTTGTGAAGCTGCCGCGTCAGCTCAAGAAACCACTCAGGATCGTTTGCCATATCTTCCGGTTTAACGGAGTATTTCAGCGTTTCAGCAACCGCGCTTTGCAGTTGCTCGGCAACGTTGGCCACAACCTCACCTGTCTTAGTTTTTACTGCCCGAATATCGATATTCGGCTCATAGTTCACCCGCAAGCAATCGCGCCAGAGTTCTACCCAACGTTCGTGCTTAACGTAGTTCTTCCCTTTAAACCAAGAAGGTTGCACCATCAGCAGACAGTGAAAATGCGGATGTGCGCTGCCATCCTTACCTCGCGTCACCTCCGTAGCCCTGATCCACCCCTGAACAGGTGATAGCTCCTTTCGCTTTTCCATTCGCTTAAACGCCGCATTCATTGCTGTAAGGACTGTTCCAAGTTCACCTATCTCGCAGTTCCTGACAGTTAACGTCAGAAACAACCATCGGGAAGACGGGTAATCCACAACGATTTTCGGTA
>NZ_JBSRRK010000038.1:0-2434 GCF_053890955.1 Vibrio sp. JZG120 | reverse complement strand
TCCTCCTTAGCTCAGTTGGTAGAGCGACGGACTGTTAATCCGCAGGTCACTGGTTCGAGTCCAGTAGGAGGAGCCATATTAGAAAAAGCCGTATCTCTTGATACGGCTTTTTTACATTGGTTTAAAGTCAAACTCTTTTCTACTCATGTTACTCAGGAAAGAAAATCAGAGTTTAGATTATTACCTTGAAGGCAATCGCTTAACTTAGAGTGGAATATCTGCTCACCAACAACTCTGCTTTCTATCGATAGTCCCACCATAAGCAATGTTCACCAATAAATAATAATCATAGTGATTGGCACACATCTCTCAGATCAAAAAAAAGCCAGGTAAAACCCAGCTTTTTGCTTAAATCAACCAACTCAGCTTAAACCACCGAGGCAAATATACTTTGTCTCCAAATATTCATCGAGCCCTTGTTTCGCACCTTCTCGGCCAACTCCTGACTCTTTCACTCCACCAAACGGGGCCACCTCAGTAGAAATAATCCCCTCATTGACACCAACCATGCCGTATTCCAGGCCTTCGCTGAAAGCAACAATACGCTTGAATTTATTCGTGTAGAAGTAACAAGCCAAACCATACTCTGTGTCATTCGCCATTCCGAGAACTTGTTCATCATTCTCAAAGGTAATAATAGGTAACACAGGCCCGAATAGCTCTTGCTGAACAATCGACATATGCTGCTTGACGCTATCCAAAAGAACGGGCTCCATAAAGCGCCCAGGGCGTCTCTGTGGAGAGTTGGCAATAGAAGCTCCTTCTTGTACGGCTTGATCGATCACTGCCTCTAGGCGATGTTTAGAAGCCATCGTAATAACCGGACCTAATGTGACACCTTTCTCTAAACCATTACCAAGCTGTAATTTGTTTAACTTCGACAATACTTTTTCAATAAAAGCTTGTTTTACATCTTCATGGACATACAGCCGATTGGTACAAACACATGTTTGCCCTGCATTACGGAACTTCGAAGCGACAAGCCCTTCCGCAGCCGCATCTAAATCTGCATCTTCAAATACAATAAAAGGTGCATTACCACCTAACTCCATCGAAACCGCTTTGACAGAGTCACTGGCTTGTTTCATCAAAATCTTCCCGACTCGCGTAGAGCCCGTAAAAGAAACTTTCTTAATCCTAGGATCAGTACTTAGTACTTGGCCAAACTCAGCTGCCTGCTCTGATACCACCACAGGAAGCAGTTCTTTTGGGATTCCTGCCTGATAAGCTAATTCAACAACAGCAATTGCAGTAAGAGGAGTAAGCTCAGAGGGCTTGATCAACATGCCACAGCCTGCCGCCAGGGCTGGTGCTGCTTTTCTTGTAATCATCGCAATAGGGAAGTTCCACGGCGTAATTGCAGCGCATACCCCTACAGGCTGGCGAATAGCAGACAGACGTCGATCTGTCGTGGGGGCAGGTATAACTTCGCCATAAGCACGTTTGGCTTCTTCTGAGAACCACTCGACAAAAGAGGCACCATACATCACCTCTCCTTTACTTTCAGTTAATGGTTTTCCCTGCTCTAAGGTAATAATTGTGGCAATGTCTTCTGCATTATCAAGGAGTAATTGATACCACTTTTTCAAGCGACGAGAGCGCTCTTTGGCACTTAACTTTGCCCAGCGAATTTGCTCGGTTTTACACTTACCAATAATGTCATCTAATTCCTCAAGAGCACTGGGCTTTAATCGAACTAACTCTTGCTCAGTTGCAGGGTTGATGACCACAATTCCCTCTTCGGAAGACCATTGTTTAAATACGGATTTCAAGGTTTCATTTTTTATTTGTTGCATCATCAAACTTACTCCTACGAGAACTCCTCTTAGGTTAATCTTTACTAGCAAGATCAGCAAAGAAAACAAAGTTTTCTAAAAGACATGAATGTTCGAATGACTTTATTCTCTTAACAGTCTAGACGCTCATTCTCTTCCAATGACTAAATCAGACTAGCGGTAACAAACTCCAGCAATCCATTCTCCTAGGGACTATCCAGAACACTAGAACGATGAATATGTGCGAAGTAGCAGTAGAAAACTCTTATTAGAGAGGAGCGTTAACGAAATACGCAGTGACAAGGATACAAACTACGAGCTAGCTCATGCGGATTCATCGGTCTCCAGCATTTACTATAGGCTCGAATCTGTAGAGAAATGGGCAAGATTACATTCAACTAGAATTGTGCAACTCGGTTACAGAGAAAGCTGGCACTACAGATACCAAAAGTCTTAGTCTTTCAAAAGTGGCAGCGGATCCGGGCTACGAGTAGGCCTTCTGCGGGAGTCATTCGAACGAAGGGAGAAATATACTTGCATTAACGAAAAAGCCCCAGTCTTTCGACTGGGGCTTAATATAAATGGCGGAGTGGACGGGACTCGAACCCGCGACCCCCGGCGTGACAGGCCGGTATTCTAACCAACTGAACTACCACTCC
>NZ_JBSRRK010000037.1:0-2622 GCF_053890955.1 Vibrio sp. JZG120 | reverse complement strand
GTGCCGACTACCGGAATCGAACTGGTGACCTACTGATTACAAGTCAGTTGCTCTACCTACTGAGCTAAGTCGGCACACTATATTCTTTAACTATTGTTCGTGCTAAGCACCAACAATTAATAAATTGTGGTGCCCGGAGGCGGAATCGAACCACCGACACGAGGATTTTCAATCCTCTGCTCTACCGACTGAGCTATCCGGGCGACGAGGTGTATTAAACGGTTTTTCGGCTCTTAGGTCAACCATAAAATTAAAATAAAATATCGTTTGATGAAAATGTGCTCGGAGTGGGCTGTTTTTATGCATTTTTGATACAAATACACCATTAACTAAGCTTTCTTTAATGGAGAGATAGGAGTTTGAAAGTAGAGTAAATGGATAAAAACAAAAAAAGCACGCTTGAAAACGTGCTTTATACTAAACAATTGACTTTAACCTAGTGCTTTACAGAGAACTTGTTTACCCAACCTTCTAACTCATCCGCCAGCGAAGCTAAAGTTTGAGTGCTTGATTGACTCTCTGTTACCACAGAGTTGAGCTGGCTTCCGCTTTCCTCGATAAGATTGACGCGCAGCGCAATATCATCGCTAACCTGAGTTTGTTCGGCTGCTGCGGTCGCGATCTGCTGACTCATTGCGGTGATAGATTCTAAAGCCGTTACAATTTGCTGCAGAGCTTCAGAGGCATTCTTAGACTCTGTTACTGTGCCCTCACTGGTTTCTGCACACACTTCCATTGTGTGAATAGCGTTACGGGAACCTTCTTGCAGGTTGGAGATCATATGCTGAATCTCTTTAGTGCTATCTTGTGTTCGGCCTGCCAGGTTACGCACCTCGTCGGCAACAACGGCAAAGCCTCGACCTTGCTCTCCGGCACGTGCTGCTTCAATGGCAGCATTGAGTGCGAGTAAGTTTGTTTGCTCTGCAATATCGCCAATTACATCGAGCACTTTCACTATACTATTTACATCCTGATCTAGATCGGCGACCGCTTTACTTGCAGTATTTAATTGAGAAGCCAAACCTTGAATGTTTTCAACAGTACTGTGAATCAGCTTCTGAGTATGCTGACTTTGTTTATCGGCTTCGTCTGTGTTGTTTGCTGTATCACTTGCCGAGTTGGCAACATGGTTGGCTGAAGATGCCATTTCAGTCATAGCAGTGGCAATCATTGCTGTTGACTGCTGCTGGGATACGGTGAGATCGGCAATCGTATTTGAGCGTGATTCTACGGCAGATAACTCAGCGCGCAGTGCGTGCATGGATTTCTCAAGGTTTGTCACCATGGTGGCTAGTGATTGACTCATATCTTGCACCGCACGATAGATACTTCCTCTCGGCGCCACTGCATCAAAACTGGTCTGAATGTCGCCTTGTGCGACAGCTTGAACGGCTTTGCGCACATCGTTTGGCTCTCCACCAAGTAGATTGAGCATCTTGCGAATCGAGATAATCAGGCCACCGAGAATACTCCCCGCGATAACTAAACACAGTACAAGCTGCCATTGGGCGGTAGCCCAGAAGCGAGCATTCACCTCATTAAAACCGATCCCTGTACCTACAACCCAGCCCCAATGTGGTGTTTTCTCGGCAATAGAGTGTTTTTCTTCAATGCTTCCGTCGGCCTGCTTTTGACTCCAAGTATATTCGACGATTTGACCTGTTTTGCGCCCCAAAACATCTAAGATAAGTTGGCCGACGCTGTTGCCATCTCCATCACGAAAGTCGTGAAAGCTTGTTCCATGTAATTGAGGGTCAAGCGGAGCTGCAACAAAAATCATGTTCTCATCTGCGACATAAACGTATTCGTTGTCTTTGTAGATATTATTACGAAGTAGGCGAGTGGCTAATGATTTCGCTTCGTCCTCTGGCATTTTGCCTTCGATAGCCATTTTTTCTACTTCGGTAAGAATGCTGTACGCACTTTTGAATAGCTCAGTAACCCGAGCTTTGTTATCAAGGTTACTTGCGACGCGAAGTGTCCATAAGCCCGTTGCGGTCAGTGCTAGGAGTGCTAGCAATATGATCGCAGATAATAAATAGGCTTGAGTTTTTAGTTTCATATTTGGCTCACAAATAAAGTGTCATCACTATGCAAGGCATAGCTAAAAGAAGAAATGTAATAACTCGGGCATCTTAGTGAAGATGAATATGAGCGCATACTAGTGCGTATTGAAATTATGATGAGGATTAAATTTTTAGCGTAAAATAAGTGTTTTTTAGAGATTGGGCTTAATATTTTGCGATGCTAGAAACAGAGAAACAGAGAAACAGAGAAACAGAGAAACAGAGAAAATGAAATGAACGTAGGGCAGATGCCAAAAAGCCGCATCAAAAGATGCGGCTTTTTAAAAATGGCTCCTCCTACTGGACTCGAACCAGTGACCTGCGGATTAACAGTCCGTCGCTCTACCAACTGAGCTAAGGAGGAATTATTCGTGTATCGTGTTTAGCAATGACACCAAATAATGGTGCCTCGAGGCGGAATCGAACCACCGACACGAGGATTTTCAATCCTCTGCTCTACCGACTGAGCTATCGAGGCAAAAGAATGGTGCCGACTACCGGAATCGAACTGGTGACCTACTGATTACAAGTCAGTTGCTCTACCTACTGAGCTAAG
>NZ_JBSRRK010000036.1:0-2631 GCF_053890955.1 Vibrio sp. JZG120 | reverse complement strand
CCTTTAGGAATCAACCCCAACTCAGACTCAACTAGCTTTTCGGGGAATAGCGAGGCAGTAGCCGCATCCATACCCTCTGGTTGCTCGCCGTTCATCTTGGCTTTGACTGGATCGAAATCGACAAACCATGACTTGAAGATGGCTTGTGCCATTTCTTCTAGTGTTTGATTTATCTGCTGGTTGACTGAAATTTTAGAGTCGATTGACACCAAAACGTTAGCAATTTTGTTCTGAGTCGTAATATCTGGTAATTGAAACTCGTATTCCCTAATGAGTTTCAAACCAACATTTTTGATTGTAGAACCTGTTGCTAAATTATGGATGTAGTCTTGAAAGTGTTTAGACGTGAGGACGTACATGACATAATCTTTATTTACATTAGGAAGCACGTTTAAATAACACGCACTTTTCCCAAGAAACACTTTCTCACCTTGATAGGTGCCAATGTTTCCTAAAGTACCGTTAATAGAGACCAAAAGGGTACGGTCGTTAAGATCCTTTTTGTGTTTGAGATATTGAGACTCATCCGTTCGTTTAGTCTTTTCATTAATGATAATTTTACCGTTAGATAAGTTGTTCCCATTGATAAAATAATAGTCACCATTATCGTCATACTTGGGTGTACCATGAAGACCATCACCTATACGAGAAGTAATTTCAGCTAGAGTTACTGTTGGCCAATCAAAGCTCATAACCCAACCCCGCTAAGTTCTTCTTGATCTCAACTTCTAGCGTTGCCGATTCCGAAAATTGCTCACTTAATTTGGCGGTTAGCGTTGCCATTTTTTCACCAAATGGAACACCATCGTCTAGTTCTTCTGCTGCGCCAACGTAACGTCCCGGAGTCAGAACAAAATCGTGTTTCTTAATATCTTCCAACGTTGCGGATTTGCAGAAACCTGATTGGTCTTCATAAGCAATACCATTTACTTCTTCGCCTGTTTTCCATGCATGGTATAGGTCAGCGACTTTCTGGATATCATCTTGGGTAAAATCTCGAAGCACACGGTCTTTCATATAGCCAAGGTTTCGTGCATCAATAAACAGCACTTCGCCTTTGCGATCACGCAGCTTACGACCTGATTTATCAGTACGAGCCTTTTTGTTTTTGGTTAAGAACCAGATACAAGCAGGGATTTGGGTGTTGGTAAACAGTTGTCCCGGAAGCGCAACCATGCATTCCACCAAATCATTCTCGACCAAGGCCGCACGAATTTCACCTTCGTTGTTGGTGGTTGAACTCATCGAACCATTGGCAAGTAACAAGGCTTGAGAACCATCTGGTGCAAGGTGGTAAAGCATGTGCTGCATCCACGCGAAGTTGGCGTTACCTGATGGTGGAGTGCCATATACCCAGCGTGGATCGTTATCATCGACACCTGTATTCCACTCTTTCATATTGAAAGGCGGGTTCGCCATGATGAAATCAGCTCGCAAATCAGGGTGTTGGTCATTTGTATAGGTACTGGCAGGCTCCTTACCAAAATCGTAATCCAAGCCACGGATTGCCATGTTCATCGCAGCAAGCTGCCATGTGGTGTAGTTATATTCCTGACCGTAAATCGAGATTCTTTGTTTTTGTGTGAGCGGGTCAATCTCTTTTTGGTTGGCTCTACGTTCAATAAACTTCTCTGATTGCACAAAGAAGCCGCCGGAACCCATTGCAGGGTCATAGACACGGCCTTCAAACGGCTCAATCATCTCAACAATCAGCGAAACGATTGATGCAGGAGTGTAGAACTGACCGCCTTTCTTACCTTCAGCAAGCGCAAATTGGCCTAAGAAGTATTCGTAAATATGACCAAGTATATCTTTACTGTTCAGGGATTTATGATTAAACGGAATGGTCGCGATTAGGTTGATCAGCTCATTAAGTTTTGCCTGATCAATTTTTAGAGCGGCGTAGTGCTTGTTGAGTACACCTTTTAGCTTCTGGTTGTCGCGTTCAATGCCTTCCAGCGCGTTATCAATCAGGTGACCAACAGAAGTAATTTTCTTCGTCTTACCATCAATAACCAAATCGGCACCACCAATGACCATCGGGCCATTGTCTTGCAGGAACTTCCAACGAGATTCTGTCGGCAGCCAAAACACGTTTTTCTCTTTGTAGTAATCGCGCTGTTCCAGCTCAATCGCGATTTCTTGTTCAAGTTCTTCAGCCGTGTAACCTTCAGGATCGAGGAAATACTCGTGATCAGGGTTAGCAAAGTCTTGTTTTAGTTCTTCTTGGCGAAGCGTGAAGGCGTCAGACACGTATTTAACGAAAATTAAGCCAAGTACCGCATGTTTATATTGGGAGGCATCGAGTGATGCGCGTAGTTTGTCTGCTGCTGTCCAGAGCTTGCTTTCCAGCTCTTTCAGGAATAGTTGTTCTTGTTCGTTCATTACGGGTTTCTTAAGTTCGAAAAATTGGCCTTATGATACCAGTAACTAAGCAAATTTCCTTGAGTTCTGCCTTACTTAACAGTGATTTTTATGAAGTAAGGAGCACATTATGGTTGCTTGGAATAAAGGGAAAAGAGTTGGGCAGAAGAAAGCGTTCAAATTGGAAGACATTTGGCGCATCCGCATTCGTTTGGAGCTTGAGGAACGGTTATTTGAATTGGCGCTGTTTAACCTTGCCATTGATAG
>NZ_JBSRRK010000035.1:0-2640 GCF_053890955.1 Vibrio sp. JZG120 | reverse complement strand
CTATCAATGGCAAGGTTAAACAGCGCCAATTCAAATAACCGTTCCTCAAGCTCCAAACGAATGCGGATGCGCCAAATATCTTCTAATTTGAACGCTTTTTTCTGCCCAACTCTTTTTCCTTTATTCCAAGCAGCCATAATGTGCTCCTTACTTCATAAAAATCACTGTTAAGTAAGGCAGAACTCAAGGAAGTTTGCTTAGTTACTGGTATCATAAGGTAAATTTTTGGAATTCAAGAAACCCGTAATGAACGAACAAGAACAACTATTCCTGAAAGAGCTGGAAAGCAAGCTCTGGACAGCCGCAGACAAACTCCGTGCGTCACTCGATGCCTCTCAATACAAACATGCGGTGCTTGGCTTAATATTCGTTAAATACGTGTCTGACGCCTTCACGCTGCGCCAAGAAGAACTAAAACAAGACTTTGCTAACCCTGACCACGAGTATTTCCTCGATCCTGAGAGTTACACGGCTGAAGAACTTGAACAAGAAATCGCGATTGAGCTGGAACAGCGCGATTACTACAAAGAGAAAAACGTGTTTTGGTTGCCTACTGAATCTCGTTGGAAGTTCCTGCAAGACAATGGCCCGATGGTCATTGGCGGTGCCGATTTGGTTATTGATGGTAAGACGAAGAAAATTACGTCTGTTGGTCACCTGATTGATAATGCATTGGAGGGGATTGAGCGCGACAACCAGAAGCTAAAAGGTGTACTCAACAAGCACTACGCATCGCTAAAAATTGATCAGGCAAAACTGAATGAGCTGATCAACCTAATCGCGACTATTCCATTCAATCATAAGTCACTTAACAGCAAAGATATTCTTGGTCATATTTACGAATACTTCTTAGGCCAGTTTGCGCTTGCTGAAGGTAAGAAAGGCGGTCAGTTCTACACGCCTGCATCAATCGTTTCGCTGATTGTTGAGATGATTGAACCGTTTGAAGGTCGTGTGTATGACCCTGCAATGGGTTCTGGCGGTTTCTTTGTGCAATCAGAGAAATTTATTGAGCGCCGCGCTAACCAAAAAGAAATTGACCCGCTAACGCAAAAACAAAGAATCTCGATCTACGGTCAGGAATACAACTACACCACATGGCAGCTTGCTGCGATGAACATGGCTATCCGTGGGCTTGATTACGATTTCGGTAAGGAACCAGCCAGTACCTATACCAACGACCAACACCCTGATTTACGAGCTGACTTCATCATGGCTAATCCGCCCTTCAACATGAAGGAGTGGAACACAGGTGTCGATGATAATGATCCGCGCTGGGTATATGGCACACCACCATCAGGTAACGCAAACTTTGCTTGGATGCAGCACATGCTTTACCACCTTGCACCAGATGGTTCTCAAGCCTTGTTACTTGCCAATGGTTCTATGAGTTCAACCACTAATAACGAAGGCGAAATTCGTGCGGCATTGGTCGAGAACGATTTGGTCGAGTGTATGGTTGCGCTTCCGGGACAACTGTTTACCAACACCCAAATCCCTGCTTGTATCTGGTTCTTAACCAAAAACAAAAAGGCTCGTACCGATAAATCAGGTCGTAAGCTACGTGATCGAAAAGGCGAAGTGCTGTTTATTGATGCTCGCAACCTTGGCTATATGAAAGACCGTGTACTACGTGATTTCACTCGTGATGATGTTCAGAAAGTTGCTGACCTCTACCATGCTTGGAAAACTGGTGAAGAAGTTAATGGTGTGGTTTATGAAGACCAAGCGGGTTTCTGCAAATCTGCAACGTTGGAAGATATTAAGAAACATGACTTTGTACTCACTCCGGGACGTTACGTTGGCGCGACTGAAGAACTAGACGACGGCATTCCATTTGCTGAAAAAATGGCAACGCTAACCGCTAAGTTAAGCAAGCAATTTGCGGAGTCGGCAACACTAGAAGCTGAGATCAAGAAGGACCTAGCGGGGTTGGGTTATGAGCTGTAATTGGTCAGTTAAGAAACTTGGCGACCTCGTTAAATTCACTTCTGGGGGAACTCCATCTAAGAGTAATGAAGCGTATTGGGGCGGAGATATACCTTGGATAAGTGCATCATCAATGGATAGCACACGGTACTCTGAATCAGAGCTAAAGGTTACAACTGAGGGAGCTAAAAATGGAACACGATTAGTTCCCAAAGACACTGTATTGTTATTAGTTCGTGGTGGGGCGCTGCACAATAAAATTCCGGTAGGAATAACAACGAGAGAAGTTACCTTTAACCAAGATGTAAAAGCGTTAGTACCTAAAACTGACGAGATTACACCTTGGTATCTTCTATTCTGGCTAATTTCTATAAAGAAGACCTTATTGGCTAAGGTGGAAAATACGGGAATTGGTGCTGGTAAATTGGATACAAAAATACTTCAAGAGCTAGAGGTTCCTTTACCTCCCAAACCTGAGCTACAGAGATTAGAAAAGTTCTGTAAAGCTCTTGATGATAAGATCATCTTGAACGCTGACACTAACCAAACTCTAGAACAAATGGCTCAAGCCATCTTCAAATCATGGTTTGTTGATTTCGATCCGGTTAAAGCCAAAATGAATGGCGAACAACCGGAGGGTATGGATGCGGCTACTGCCTCGCTATTCCCCGAAAAGCTAGTTGAGTCTGAGTTGGGGTTGATTCCTAAAGG
>NZ_JBSRRK010000034.1:0-1371 GCF_053890955.1 Vibrio sp. JZG120 | reverse complement strand
CCACTTGAGTCTGGGATTTCCGAATGGGGAAACCCACTTACATAAGTAAGTATCGTTATGTGAATACATAGCATAACGAGGCGAACCGGGGGAACTGAAACATCTAAGTACCCCGAGGAAAAGAAATCAACCGAGATTCCGAAAGTAGCGGCGAGCGAAATTGGACTAGCCCTTAAGCTTTATAGGCGTCAGGTGAACAAGCTGGAAAGCTTGGCGATACAGGGTGATAGCCCCGTAACTGACGACGCATATTCAGTGAAATCGAGTAGGGCGGGACACGTGATATCCTGTCTGAATATGGGGGGACCATCCTCCAAGGCTAAATACTACTGACTGACCGATAGTGAACCAGTACCGTGAGGGAAAGGCGAAAAGAACCCCTGTGAGGGGAGTGAAATAGAACCTGAAACCGTGTACGTACAAGCAGTAGGAGCAGGCTTGTCCTGTGACTGCGTACCTTTTGTATAATGGGTCAGCGACTTATATTCAGTGGCAAGGTTAACCATCTAGGGGAGCCGTAGGGAAACCGAGTCTTAACTGGGCGTTCAGTCTCTGGATATAGACCCGAAACCAGGTGATCTAGCCATGGGCAGGTTGAAGGTTGAGTAACATCAACTGGAGGACCGAACCGACTAATGTTGAAAAATTAGCGGATGACTTGTGGCTAGGGGTGAAAGGCCAATCAAACCTGGAGATAGCTGGTTCTCCCCGAAAGCTATTTAGGTAGCGCCTCGGACGAATACTACTGGGGGTAGAGCACTGTTAAGGCTAGGGGGTCATCCCGACTTACCAACCCTTTGCAAACTCCGAATACCAGTAAGTACTATCCGGGAGACACACGGCGGGTGCTAACGTCCGTCGTGGAGAGGGAAACAACCCAGACCGCCAGCTAAGGTCCCAAATTACTACTAAGTGGGAAACGATGTGGGAAGGCTCAGACAGCCAGGATGTTGGCTTAGAAGCAGCCATCATTTAAAGAAAGCGTAATAGCTCACTGGTCGAGTCGGCCTGCGCGGAAGATGTAACGGGGCTAAGTAGTAAACCGAAGCTGCGGCAATGCACTTTAGTGCATTGGGTAGGGGAGCGTTCTGTAAGCGGTTGAAGGTGTGTGGTAACGCATGCTGGACGTATCAGAAGTGCGAATGCTGACATGAGTAACGATAAAGGGGGTGAAAAACCTCCTCGCCGGAAGACCAAGGGTTCCTGTCCAACGTTAATCGGGGCAGGGTAAGTCGACCCCTAAGGCGAGGCCGAAAGGCGTAGTCGATGGGAAACGGGTTAATATTCCCGTACTTCTTACAATTGCGATGGGGGGACGGAGAAGGCTAGGTGGGCCTGGCGACGGTTGTCCAGGTTCAAGTGCGTAGGCTT
>NZ_JBSRRK010000033.1:0-1481 GCF_053890955.1 Vibrio sp. JZG120 | reverse complement strand
GTGAAGTCATTGATGCCATGCTTCCAGGAAAAGCCTCTAAGCTTCAGATTGTAAGGAATCGTACCCCAAACCGACACAGGTGGTCGGGTAGAGAATACCAAGGCGCTTGAGAGAACTCGGGTGAAGGAACTAGGCAAAATGGTACCGTAACTTCGGGAGAAGGTACGCTCTCGACGGTGAAGTCCCTCGCGGATGGAGCTATTGAGAGTCGCAGATACCAGGTGGCTGCAACTGTTTATTAAAAACACAGCACTGTGCAAAATCGCAAGATGACGTATACGGTGTGACGCCTGCCCGGTGCCGGAAGGTTAATTGATGGGGTTAGACTTCGGTCGAAGCTCTTGATCGAAGCCCCGGTAAACGGCGGCCGTAACTATAACGGTCCTAAGGTAGCGAAATTCCTTGTCGGGTAAGTTCCGACCTGCACGAATGGCGTAATGATGGCCACGCTGTCTCCACCCGAGACTCAGTGAAATTGAAATCGCTGTGAAGATGCAGTGTACCCGCGGCTAGACGGAAAGACCCCGTGAACCTTTACTACAGCTTGGCACTGAACATTGACCCTACATGTGTAGGATAGGTGGGAGGCTTTGAAGCGCAGTCGCTAGATTGCGTGGAGCCGTCCTTGAAATACCACCCTTGTAGTGTTGATGTTCTAACGTCGACCCCTTATCGGGGTTGCGGACAGTGCCTGGTGGGTAGTTTGACTGGGGCGGTCTCCTCCCAAAGCGTAACGGAGGAGCACGAAGGTGGGCTAATCACGGTTGGACATCGTGAGGTTAGTGCAATGGCATAAGCCCGCTTGACTGCGAGAATGACAATTCGAGCAGGTGCGAAAGCAGGTCATAGTGATCCGGTGGTTCTGAATGGAAGGGCCATCGCTCAACGGATAAAAGGTACTCCGGGGATAACAGGCTGATACCGCCCAAGAGTTCATATCGACGGCGGTGTTTGGCACCTCGATGTCGGCTCATCACATCCTGGGGCTGAAGTCGGTCCCAAGGGTATGGCTGTTCGCCATTTAAAGTGGTACGCGAGCTGGGTTTAGAACGTCGTGAGACAGTTCGGTCCCTATCTGCCGTGGGCGTTGGAGAATTGAAAGGGGCTGCTCCTAGTACGAGAGGACCGGAGTGGACGAACCTCTGGTGTTCGGGTTGTGTCGCCAGACGCATTGCCCGGTAGCTAAGTTCGGGATCGATAACCGCTGAAAGCATCTAAGCGGGAAGCGAGCCTTGAGATGAGTTCTCCCTGATACTTTAAGTATCCTAAAGGGTTGTCGTAGACTACGACGTTGATAGGCAGGGTGTGTAAGCGTTGTGAGGCGTTGAGCTAACCTGTACTAATTGCCCGTGAGGCTTAACCATACAACACCCAAGGGGTTTTGATGGACTCAATGAAAGAACATTGAATGTGTAAGAACGAAAACAGCTTTCCGAATTAAAGAATTTGCTTGGCGACCATAGCGTTTTGGACCCACCTGA
>NZ_JBSRRK010000032.1:0-6120 GCF_053890955.1 Vibrio sp. JZG120 | reverse complement strand
AGCAGTTCTACGGCTAAATTCTTCTCTTTCATATTGGCGACATCTTCCAAAAACTCAGGAGAGAGCAAGCCAATATTGGGCTTATCTAAGCCAACGGTTTTGAAGATGTCATCGACTCCATCTGCCACAATTGCATTGTTGAGGATCTGGCGCAAAGCAGAATTGCGTAATTCGTCGCTGCGTTTCTTGTCAACAGTAGAATGTTTTAAGAAGGCGGTCTTAATCGCTCCATAAAAGGCAATCTCGCTCTTATAGCCGTCCACTTCATCCAAGGTATTACACAGTGAGAAGGCTTTCATCATCGCAGCCATAACATCAAGAAAACGGCGTTTACCATCACGAACTTCTTCACCTTTGCTGTTGCGGTGTGAGAGGCCAGATATATGGTTCACGGCTCCCGGAAGCAGTTGCAGTGGTTTGGTTTCAAAATCCGGACGATAATCGAAGACGGTACCATCGACGGGCGTGGCAAACATTCCGCGAATCACGTCTATTTTTTCCATGAAGACAGCGAAAGCTTCAGCGGTGTCGACGGTAGGCTGACCTTTCCCTTGACTGTTGGTATAGGTCTTAAGTGCGTTTTTAAGCTCATTGGCAATACCAATATAGTCAACAACTAAACCTCCGGGCTTATCCTTAAACACGCGATTCACACGCGCTATCGCCTGCATCAGGTTATGACCTTTCATTGGTTTGTCGATATACATGGTATGGCAGCAAGGCGCATCAAAACCTGTTAGCCACATATCACGGACAATTACTAATTGCAGTTCATCACTGGTGTCTTTATAACGTTTCTCGAAAAGCTTCTTAGTCTTCTTATCATGGATATGAGGCTGCATTTTAGCTTTGTCGGCGGCGCTGCCAGTCATGACGATTTTGATCGCGCCTTTATTTGGATCATCGCTATGCCATTCGGGTTTGATAGCCACAATTGCATCGTATAAATCCACACAAATCTCGCGACTCATGGCAACGATCATAGCCTTGCCCGGAAAGGTTTCACAGCGAGTCGTAAAGTGCTCAACCAGATCTTGCGCAACCTGCTGGATTCTTGGCTCTGCACCAACGAGTTTTTCGAGAGCTGACCACTGTGATTTTATTTTCTCACGACTCTCAGTTTCTTCGTCTTCGCCTATTTCCTCTTCGACCTGATCGTTAAGCGCTTCGATTTCACCTTGATTAATATCGAGCTTGGCTAAGCGAGATTCGTAGTAAATCGGCACAGTGGCGCCATCATCGACAGCATCTTGAATATCGTAAATAGAGACATAGTCACCAAAGACACCACGAGTATCTTTATCATCCATCGATATCGGTGTACCCGTGAAACCAATAAAGGCCGCATTTGGTAGCGCGTCACGCATATACTTTGAGTAGCCATACACATAACGCTGATCAATCACATTGCCGTTCTCGTCTTTGACATCAACAAGTCGAGCTTTGTTGCCATACTGACTGCGGTGCGCCTCATCGGAAACCACCACGATATTAGATCGTTCAGAAAGGATAGGATGTGCCATTTCTTCATCGAGCAGCGCAAACTTTTGTACGGTTGTGAAGATGATGCCACCGGACTGACGGTTAAGAAGTAAATCGCGTAATGAATCACGATCTTCAGCCTGTTGAGGGATTTGCTTCAACGTTTCTTGAGCCATGGTGAAGGTATTAAATAACTGACCATCTAAGTCATTACGGTCAGTCACCACCACTAAAGTTGGGTTATTCATCTCCGACTGTTGAAGTAACTTACTCGCGTAGCAGACCATCGAAATGCTTTTCCCGCTGCCTTGGGTATGCCAAACCACGCCTGCTTTTTTGCTTCCGGGCACCACCGTATTGGCATAGTTGGCTCGTGGTTCGGTGACTTGGTCAGAGGTTGTGGCCGCGATGACAGTTGCTTTCACCGCAGCACGCACGGCATGGAATTGGTGATAACCTGCGATTTTTTTGATGATCTTGTCGCCATCATTTTCGAACAATACAAAGTAGCGAATGTAATCGAGCAGCAATTCTGGCTTAAAGAAGCCACGCACCATGGTCTCTAATTGGAATTCGAGTAACGGCTTATCGTCTTCGTCCTCGATGGTTTTCCATGGCAAAAAGCGCTCTTTATTAGCCGTTAACGATCCGACTCGCGCCGTCCAACCATCAGAAATGACCAGCGCTTCATTGAATACAAAGAGATCAGCGATTTCTTCTTTGTAAGTTTGGATTTGATTGTAAGCATTCCAAATATCGGCGTGATCATCGGCTGGGTTTTTTAGCTCTATCACTGCCAAAGGCAAGCCATTGATAAATGCCACGACATCAGGCCTGCGATTGACCTTGGTGCCTGTAATGGTGAACTGATTGACCACTAAGAATTCGTTATTCTCACGGTTCTCAAAATCAATTAAGCGAACATGAGTATGTTTGCTCACCCATTGTTCTTGCTCCATCACAGAGTATTCAACGGGCACACCCTCGATTAAATATTGGTGAAAGAGTTTGTTGTTTTTAATAAGTACAGGCGTTTGCGGCGTGGCAACGGTTTTCGCTACTTCGATTAAGGTGTCACTGGGTACATTAGGGTTTAAGGTTTCCAAGGCAGACACTAAACGCGCCTGTAGAGTGACTTGCTGATAGTTTTCACGTTCAGGCGTATCACCATCCGGTGCTATGTCATAGCCATTTTGGTATTGGTAGCCTAGCTCTTTAAACCAATCGAGGCATTGTTGTTCTAGTTGGTCTTCTGTTATCACTTTGGTTCCTCGCTACTTAAGCGCTGCATCTCGGTGCAAAAGGAATTAAACGCGTCATTCTCAAGAAAAACGCTTTGTAACATTGCCATTTGAGTAAAATATACTTCCGTCTGCTCTTCTAACGTCTGAGCATCCTGAATAAAACTCGTAAGCTCGCGATATATAATCAAAGGATGCCACGGGTTTAATTTATGCCCTGCAATAGTTCTATCACTTAGCTTCCAATCTGTGGGTAATTTCGCCTTAATTTCATTGACCAGAAGGTCATAATACCCTTGAGATTTTAAACTAGACTGGATGCTTTTATTAACACTCAACACTAGCGATGCAATAGGCCCATTTCCCATCAAATCTTCGACTTGATGATCATACCCGTCCATAATAAACCCGCAGAATATTCCGGGTATCCAGCCACTTTCGTCATTGCCTGCATTGATTGAAGAAAACTCCAAACCAATTCGACCGAAAGCATCGTAGCGACCACGCGCGTTACGGTGTTTAGGCGGAATGTGAAATTTAACCTTATTACTTTCCTGATAAACAGGCCATGACCGATGCAGAGAGCGACGCGCTATTTCATAAAGCTGCTTATCTATATTTTTAACGTCATTGTAATAGGCGATCGCCAAAGGATTTAGCGGTGTTGAATTAACTAATCCATTGCTTTTTATTAAGTTAACGAACTCAGCGCGCAACCAGCTCTCTTTATTATCACCTTCACCTAGCGACTCAATAATTTTGGCGACTTCATACCAACACAAAGCGATATCCGGTGATTGGCGGTGTTGTCCAGAATGAGCAGTAACGAGAGCGATGAGGAATGACTTATTCAGATGCGCTTTAGCGAATTTTCGATAATTACTGAGTTGCTTATTGTGTAGTTCAGACCAAACCTTGTGCTCAAAAACAAGGCAAAAGTCCTCATCGGTGGAGTTCCACAACAGATCAGGATACTTTCCACCAAAATTGACTTGAGTATCTATATCTGTGGAAGTGGATAGATTTAAGATCTCCGCTCTATACTGTGGTGATTTTTCAGCAAGTAGCTGAGCATATGCTTTTCTGACCACTTCATCATACTTAAGTAGCCAAGCAAACGCTTCGGTAATAAAGTTTTCTGTAGGGGATGTTTGATGACTTGATGCATATTTGCTGACGTTAACAAGTAAACTTTCCATATCAATGATTCCATGATGCCTCAGTACTTTTAGCTAAGTCTGAGGCTATTATATGTTTATTATTAGTTCTGTTAGCCTAACTCGATTTAGATTATCACCAAGTTGCTATTTTTATCTAATACCAACAGGTCTGGGCGAACTCAGGTATCATCAAAGCCACACCCCCCTTTCTGAATGATTACCATCCCTTCACCGATTGCATGTGGTTGATGATCAGGCCATTCTTGTAAATGTTCTCGCTCTCGAAAACCTAACTTATTAAACGTGAAGCGAACTTGAATACATAACTATTTACTTACAAAAAAGGGAGTCCAAACAAAGCACCAATAATCCCAATAGGGCTAATAGGTAAAGCTACATCACCGACAAGATCTGCTAGTCCTTCACTTACAACGTCACTTGCTACGGATTCACCAACATTGTTAAAAACTTCACCTGTTAATACCTCTGACACGGTATCATCCAATACAACATTGTCGATCCCCGAATCAATCACCAACGTGCTATCCAAGCTATCGGCGACCTCACTAGTGACAATAATTGGGATGTCTGAGTTTTCAGCAAGCGTCTCATTGATATAACTGACGCTGTCTGTCGCTTTAAGCTGAACTTCTGCGGCAATATCACCATCACTCATCAGAGCAATATCCGAAACGGGGTGATTAGTTGCTTCAAATAACAAAGTATCCATACCTTGATCGTTGAGTGCAGTGACAACCTCTTGCTCAAACACAATGCCTTTGATATTGCTGATATGTCCCGACATCGCATCGGGGTCGACATCAGAGAAATAATCAAGAATGTCGTCGTTACTTGCGAGTTCTAACTCGTTATAACCACGACGGACTGCATCAAAAACTGAGCTTTGAGCAATCATTGCTGACGCGATCCTGACAAGTAGTCAACAATTTGCTTGAAGCTAGTATTAAGCATTGGATAAATACGGTGCCCATTTACGTTGCTCAAATTTCCATGCGTCGGTGCATTTAATTTCGCAATATCTTGGGCAGAATTACCCTTTTTAGTTTCAAATTCAGTATTAGCTCCAAGTCCAACCAGTTTCATGACGGATTCAAGGTAGCCACTACTAGCTGCAACCATTAAAGGTGACCATCCATCCTCATTTCGCAAATCAAGATTGGCACCTTTACTATGGATAAGTTCCAATGTTGATGCTTGGTTATAACTTGCTGCCCAATAAGCGGCAGTTCTTCCAGACTTACTCTGAAGATTTACATCCGCACCTTTATCTATCAGCAACGAAATGAGTTCATTTTTGCCATTTTGAGCCAATAAAGATAACGCTGGATGCGAGTCTTTGTTTCTTGCGTTAGGATTCGCACCAGCAGTAACGAGCGCTTTGATCATTTCATCATCACCTTTAGTAACGGCGATAATCAGCATCGTTTCATTATCTTCGTTTTCCACATCTGGATTAACGCCATTAGCTAGTAGCTTCTTAGCGATGTTGACATGCCCATTTTGATACGCTGACAACATAGCGGCTTCTGAGTACTTGGCGCTGAATACCGCACCTTGAGCAAGGAGCTTATCGACGACTTCTAAACGTTGTTTGAAATAAGCGCCAGTAACCGCATTCCAGCCATCGTTATTGCAAACATCGACGGCAGCTCCGTGCTTAAGCAGAAATTCAACCGCTTTGACTCGGCCTTTCATTGAGGCCCAAATTAAAGGTGTCCAGCCCTTGTCGTTTCGGATGTTAACTTCAGCGCCTTTTTCTACCATCAACTCTGCGAGTTCAAAGTATTCATTGTCTAAACAAAGCAACAATGCGCTGCTCATTTGTTGTGGTCGATAGTTAGGGTTTGCGCCTTTGTGTAACAGTGTTTGAGCAATATTCAAAAAACCAAGTTCAATCGCCAACCGAAGTGGGTTATGACCTGCATGATTGATATCAAAACCGACGCTGTTAATGATGTTCTGGGAGAGTGTCGAAAACCCATTTTTCAAAGCAAGCTCAAATGGCGTTGCTTCTAATTCTTCAAAGACGGTGTTAACTAACTCTGGCTGATGTTCAAGTACATCATTCAATAACGCCAAATTACCAGACTCAATGGCAGTCAATAGTTGCTCAGTCATTAGCATTAACCCTTTCGACGTCTAACTCGATTTCGCCGGAAAGCAATTTAGGAAGCAAAGTGTCACGTAGCGTGGCTAACTGGTTGCTCTGGAGTCGC
>NZ_JBSRRK010000031.1:0-6126 GCF_053890955.1 Vibrio sp. JZG120 | reverse complement strand
TGTTTTACCGTGGTCAACGTGGCCGATAGTACCAACGTTAACGTGCGGTTTCGTACGTTCAAATTTTTCTTTAGACATGAGTGGTCCCTCTAGGTACGGATTTAGGTGGCCCAAATTGACCACGCAACCAAAAAAAGATAATTGGTAAATCTAATATCAAAAGGAAATAAACTTGAGAGCTGGTGCTGATAGGCAGACTCGAACTGCCGACCTCATCCTTACCAAGGATGCGCTCTACCACCTGAGCTATATCAGCACTCAAATTAGAGTGGAGCGGGCAGCGGGAATCGAACCCGCATCATCAGCTTGGAAGGCTGAGGTAATAGCCATTATACGATGCCCGCAACACGTAACTCTGAGAGCTATTTCCTAAAGAATATGGTGGAGGGGGACGGATTCGAACCATCGAAGGCAGTGCCGGCAGATTTACAGTCTGCTCCCTTTGGCCACTCGGGAACCCCTCCAAATTTTCAAGCCATTCAGACTACTAAAGGAAAGAATGGTGCCGACTACCGGAATCGAACTGGTGACCTACTGATTACAAGTCAGTTGCTCTACCTACTGAGCTAAGTCGGCATAAGTGGTGCGCATTCTATTGAATGATTTTCGAGGTTGCAATAGTAATTTTAAAAAAAATCATAAAATTCGATTTTTTAGATTCGTTTGCTGCAAATTCGTACAAACTTGGCTTTTTTAAAGTAAACTTCGACCTTTGTCGTTTGCTTTGAAGTTCGCTTGATGTATGTTCTTGCTTCTACTAAACCAAGGATAAAAGAGACCCATGAGTCCATTTTTGTCATTTGACCGTGCAAATTGGGCCGAGTTAAGAAACTCTGTACCGATGACACTTTCTGAAGACGACTTGACTGCGCTTCAGGGCATTAATGAAAACCTAACCATGGAGGAAGCGGTAGAAATCTACCTTCCTTTGTCTCGTCTTTTGAATCTTTACGTCCAAGCGCGTCAAAGCCGCAACTCTGTATTACAACAATTCTTGAATACGGAAGAACATGCCCCTCCTTTTGTGATTGGTATCGCCGGCAGTGTCGCTGTAGGCAAAAGTACGACAGCTCGTATTCTGACCGCATTGCTTTCTCGTTGGGAGAATCATCCCAAAGTGTCCTTGGTCACTACAGATGGCTTTCTATATCCGAAAAAGGTACTAGAAGAACGCGGTATCATGCATCGTAAAGGGTTTCCTGAGTCCTATGATATCAAGCGTTTAGTCGAGTTCATGTCTGACGTAAAGGCGGGAAAACCCGATCTTGAAGTACCCATCTATTCTCACATCACGTATGACATTACTGATGAACTAAGAAAAGTGGATAGACCCGATGTTCTTATCATTGAAGGTTTAAACGTTCTACAAAGTGGAATGGATTATCCGCATGATCCACATCGCGTCTTTGTCTCTGATTTTTTGGATTTTTCGATCTATGTCGATGCTGAAACAGAGACAATTGAACAGTGGTATGTGGAACGATTTTTAAAGTTTCGCCAAGGGGCTTTTACTAAACCCGGTTCTTATTTTAGTCACTACACGCAACTGTCAGTCGATGAAGCAAAGCAAAAAGCGAAACAAATTTGGCATGATATTAATGGGCTCAACTTGGAGCTGAATATTCTTCCAACCCGAGAAAGAGCCCATTTGATTCTACACAAAGGCGTCAACCACTTGGTTGATAAGGTATCTTTGCGAAAGTAATTGAACGTCAATCGCTTTTACGCAACGAGATTTCACCACCAATGTAAGTCTCTAGCCCTTGGGAGGTTTCGAGTAATATCCCGCCTTGATGATCAATGCCGCGTACGACGCCGTGCACCTCTCTAGGTCCGATGAGCAGCTTGACTTGACGATTGAGAAAGTTATCTAATCGATTCCAACGTTCGACAAAGCTGGTAAGTCCTTTCAGTTCATACTCGATAAGTGCGGAATTCCAATGCTGGATAAGCGTCGTCGCTAGGACATTTCTATCGATCACGAGACTCTCGTTTACCTGATTCAATGTTGTCCATGGTTGATCAATCTCAGGTTGCTCATCAGGCATTCCAATATTGAGCCCCATCCCAATCACAAGATGAGCAGCACCACCGGCCTGCCCTGACATCTCCACTAAGATTCCTGCCAGTTTTTTATCTTGATAATACAGGTCATTTGGCCACTTGAGTTTAACGCCTTGTATGCCCATTTCTTCTAGTGCTTCCACTGCGGCAATACCAATAACAAGGCTTAAGCCCATTGCCGCGGCCATTCCCGCATCTAATCGCCAGTACATGGATAGGTATAAGTTAGAGCCAAATGGAGAGATCCATTGTCTACCGCGGCGACCACGTCCTTGTGCTTGATACTCAGCTATACAAACACGGCCCTTTTCTGACTCTGCAACTCTATCAAGCAAATACTGGTTGGTTGAGTTAATCACAGGAACAAGCTCAACAAGTGACTCCGCACTAGCAGTAAGGAGAGCTTCATCTAGCAACTGCAATGGTGATGCCAACTGGTAACCGCGCCCTTGCACTCGATAAATATCAATGCCCCACTCACTAAGACCTTTAATATGCTTAGCTATTGCCGCTCTGGATACATTCAGGGCTTCGCCCAGCGCCTCTCCAGAATGAAACTCGCCGTTACTTAATGACTTTAAGATATGAAGTTTCGTAGAGTGATCTTTTCTCATCTTAACGCCTCGATCTGAGCCAAGTTGGTTTCCCCGGTACGGTTCAGAAATCGCACTTCATGCTCAAGTTCTATTTGGTATTTATCCCACACTGCCTGCTTCACTAGGGAAGCAAGTGCGACAACATCATCGGCACTGCAGTTGTCCATGTTGGTCAAAACCAAGGCTTGCATAGGGTTGACCTGTGCACCATGCACAGACTTCCCCTTTAATCCGCACTGATCAATCAGCCAACCAGCCGCGACTTTCATTCCGCCAGGAGTTGGATAGGCCACGATATTAGTTTGTTGCTTCATGAGCCGATCATAATGATCTTGAGTGATCACTGGGTTTTTAAAGAAACTCCCTGCGTTACCTACTTTGGCTGGATCCGGCAGTTTCTCCGTTCGCACTTGGCAAACTCGCTCGAAGATTGTTGCTGGGCTAAGTTGTTCTTCCGGAATATCTTTTAAAGGACCATATTGATTAATCGGTTGCCATTGCTTAGCCAACTTAAGCCCTAGTGCGGTAATAAAGCACTTTTCATGCAAAGCGTGTTTAAAAATGGAGTCTCGGTAGCCAAAGTCACAGTCTCTGGCGCTCATTCTTCTATGTTCAAATGTAGTTAGATCAAGAACATCCACGTAATCACAAATGTCTTTTAGTTCTAGCCCATAGGCTCCAATGTTTTGAATAGGAGCCGAGCCTGCACAGCCAGGGATCAGGGCTAGGTTTTCTAACCCACCAATTCCCTGACTCACACACCAGGAAACCAACTCAGGCCAGTCTTCACCACCTGCAACATGCAATAGGTATTGGTCATCCGTTTCCGTCACATCTTTACCCATGATTCGATTAACGATCACTAACCCGTCAAAATGCTCAGTGAAAAGAACATTACTTCCTTTACCTAAAAAAAGCTTCGGTAAATGGGTGAATCTCGGGTCTTGAAATAGTTGAATAACCTCCTCGAGCGACTCGATGGTGGCTAAATAGGAACACGACTGTTCAATCCCAAAAGTATGGTAAGCCTTAAGGCTTGCATTTGTTTTAATTTGCATAGTAGGTTTGCAACGTCAGATAAGATTCTCTTAAACTGTCGACATTCTACATTAGTTATCTTTTAACCGCAGTGACAATACCTGACTCATTAATCATAGAAGTGTTAAATCCTATCAAGCTCCCTCTCATTAAGAGGTTGTACAAAGCGCATTACCCTTCGGGTCGAGCCAAAAAGGATGAACTGATCATTACAGCGAGCCATAAAGGTGAAATTGTTGCGTTACTACGCTTAAAAACCGTAGATAGATCTCGGTTGCTGACGGGAATGCTGGTCATTCCGACACTTAGGGGAACTGGCATTGGAAAAGAACTACTAACTCATTGTAAAAACAATGTTTTCACTGATGGCGATTATTGCTTCGCGTTTACACATCTCGAATCCTATTATTCCAAGCATGGATTCAAAACCATTGATTGCTCTGAGCTACCACACCCGCTAAAAATGGCATTTCAACGCTATGTAGATAGCGGTAAAGATCTCATTCCAATGCAATTCATCTCTTCAACGACATCAAAACGCGCGCTTTTGTAGCCAGGTAAATCATATCTTTGATAAAATGGCAGGTTCGCAATATTGCACTAAACTAAGGTACTCATACCGATATGATAGTAAGTAGGAATCCATTCGAACAGTTGCCAAGTCTCGCTGTCAATCCGGAAGACTTTGATGTTCTGTATTCAGCAGAATCATTCAGGACTCGTCTTTTGGATGCAATCAGTAAAGCAACGTCGCGAATTTACCTAGTCGCTCTATATCTGGAAGATGATGAAGCTGGACGTGAAATCCTCACTGCGCTTTATGAAGCGAAACAGCGTAATCCTGGGTTGGACATCAATATCTGTGTCGACTGGCATCGAGCGCAGCGTGGCCTTATTGGTGCGGAAACATCTGAGGGTAATTCTGCGCTTTACAAAGCGTATGCCAATAAGTACCAACACCCGATCCCTGTCTATGGTATACCTGTGCGTGGCAGAGAGGTTTTTGGGGTACTGCATTTAAAAGGCTTCATTGTCGATGATACTGTCATCTACAGTGGGGCAAGCTTAAATAACGTTTATCTGCACTATCACGAACGGTATCGCTTTGATCGTTACCATGTGATTCGACATGAGTCTTTAGCTAATTCAATGGTGCAATTCATTCAGGAAGAGATGATTGCTCACCCAGCTGTCAATGATCTTGCTGGAAAAGATAAGCCAGAAACCAAAGAAATTAAGTCGGCGATTCGTCAACTGAGAGCTTCACTTGCTCAAGCTAATTATCAGTTTGAAGACCAACCTGCAACAGAGGAAAGTGTAAAAATCACCCCGCTAGTTGGTCTAGGCAAACGCCGCAATCTGCTCAATCAACAGATTGTAAAGTTACTAGCGGCCGCCCAAAACGAAATCTTTATCTGTACGCCTTACTTTAACTTCCCTAAAGCGCTGCATCGTGAAGTGAAGCGAGCCATGAAACGCGGTGTGAAAGTAACTATTGTTGTGGGCGACAAGACAGCAAACGATTTTTATATTGCCCCTGAGGAAGACTTTAAAACCATTGGTGGACTTCCATATCTGTATGAAGTAAACCTACGCCGCTTTGCGAAAGCAAATGAAGCGAATATCGCTGCGCGTAAACTGTCAATTCACCTCTGGAAGCATGACAATAATAGCTTCCATCTCAAAGGCATTTGGGTTGATAAACGCTATATGCTACTGACGGGGAATAACTTAAATCCTCGGGCTTGGTCACTTGATCTAGAAAATGGACTTCTCATCCAAGACAATTATGCGAAACTCACTGATAAGTTCGAAGATGAGGTTTCGCGTATCCTTGAGCATACCCACCTTATCTGTACTTATAAACAGTTAGAAAAAGTGGAAGATTATCCGATAGGGGTGCAACGGTTAGTAAGAAAAATAACCCGCCTAAAAGCAGATGGGGTTTTAAAACGCATCCTGTAAGCATAATTAACTTCAAAGCTCAGCATTTTCCTGCTGGGCTTTTTTATTATTCCTAGATCCAACAGCTTAATACTCTATTAGACCTCTATATTAGTAGACTTCAGTAAATAAGCTTGCGAGACGCAACTTAACCCCAAACGCAACAACCTAGAATCTAGAAAGGCAATACATGCGTTAGTGGCTAGGTGCTTAATAACTCAGTCTTCCGATCTTACTCTTTCTTACACTACGCTAGTGAATAAGCTTTCTAACACGTAATAAAGGGGAGCTTTAATGAGTCAGCATAGGGGATAAAAACTAGCGCTCGAGACTGGGATCCTGTTCAGCAGGAACTGCGCATCAACTCGTTCATGACAGGGCTTAGAAAGCATAGCGAAGAGGGAAGTCTGCCTCTCGATGCAAGGTTTCAATATGGAAATGAGGTTAAGGTAAGTCGGGTAACCAAAACGAAAAAAGCCCCAGT
>NZ_JBSRRK010000030.1:0-8445 GCF_053890955.1 Vibrio sp. JZG120 | reverse complement strand
GGCTACGACGATTAATGGGTGTAGCCGATCAGATCGTAGCTTCTTGATTTAGTTCCATCGATTTAAGCAACAAAGCCTCTTCAATTTGATTCGGTATAGAGGGATTGCAAAAAATGCACCAAGGAAGTTATGGTCTTGATAAAAAACTTCTATCAAAATTAGGGTTGGCGTTAACCATGAGAAATTTAAGATATTACCCATATCACACACTGTGCCTCTTAAAGCGTTGGCTTTGAGATGGAATTTAACCTTGTTAATGAATAACAGGAAGTAGAGGCGAGTGTCATTAAACGTGTTGGTCAGCGATCTTGTGCGTAATGCTTTTCAGCACACCAATGAAGGTGAAGTCATCATCAAGCAGCAAGGGTTAGAAGTGCAAGTGATCAATCGAGATAAACAAAAAGACCTGACTCACGAAACGACTGGGTTTGGGTTTGTTGATCATCAAGAAAATCTGCGACAAGTATTACTGGCTGTACGAAGAACAAGTGTTGTAAGATGGTCGCGCAGTGAAAGTGACGTTCGTTTAAAGGGCAATTCTTAGCATGAAAACAAGTGTAGGCATGAAAAACAAAGGCTTTACATTGATTGAACTCGTTATCGCTATCGTGATTTTGGGTATTCTCGCCGTGGTTGCTGCACCGAGATTCCTGAACTTGCAAAAGGATTCAAAGGTTGCCGTCATGGAGACGGTTGAGGGAGCAATGCGAGCAGGTCTAGAAATGGTGCATACGCGTGCCATTGTCGAAGGCTTGGATCAAGGTGAGCAAGAGATCCTCATCAACGGCGTTGTGGTTCCGCTCAGAGATGGTTACCCACGCGTAGACGGTAATGATTCATTCGATGATATGAACAAACAAGTTTTAGCTTGGCTCAATATTGATGCGGTGTCTTTAACTACGACTCAAAAAGATCCCAATGCCGCTGATCTGTTTACTGACAAAAGCACGCCAAACAACCAAATCTATATTTTCTTCACTTCTGATTTGGATAAGAAAAGCGTCAACTTTCAATGCCAAGTGATGTACCAAAACATCACCACTCCAGAAGTAAGATTACTGACTGACGCTTGCTAAATATCGTTGAGGGGTTACTTCAAGACAAACCCAAAGTTTTTGATGGTTTGGAGTAGCTTCTCTTCGTAATTATCATCAAGTGCGTGCCTTAATTTGAACATGTGCACTTTTAAGCTGTTGGTGTCCGGTTGTTCATCTCCCCATACCTTCTGGATTAAGTCTTCACGGCTGATGGGGTTTGGAGTGGCGCGCAGCAAGACTTCTAGAATGCGATAGCCTGTTGGAGAGAGTTTAAGTTCATCGCTACCACGCATGACATGGCGCTCTTTCACGTTCATTTTTAAGTCTTTCAACTGCAGAAGGTTCACTTCGCCACTGCGTCGTCGAGAGAGCACTATGACGCGCATTAACAGCTCTTCAAAGCCAACGATTTTGTCGTCTAGCGTGTCCCGCGCGTCAGCATAATAATAGGGACATCACTGCCTTGTTCTCGCAATTTCTTACACACCTCTATGCCGGACATGCTTGGCACATTCAAATCTTATATCACGACATCGTGGTGCGTCTTGGCAATTAACTCTAAAGCGGCTACGCCGTTCGACACATGATCACAGCTAATGTCTTCAAGCTCAAAGTGTTCGACAGTGGTTTCTGCCAGTTCCAAGTTATCTTCGACCAAAAGCAGTTGAAGTTTATTTGTAGTTGTCATTGTTTTTGCTGTCCCAAACATACCTGTGTTTAAGGTTTCATGTTCTTCTAATTAAATATGGTCATGTAAGCACGATAGCACTAACTGACTTTCGTCCACAAATGAATTTAGGATGTAGCTTTCGATTGTGAACATCCAGTGATTCTGTGCTTAGAACGTGTAATCTAGGTCCAAATTAATCCCAAATTGTGGTCTTTAATATCCAACAGTATCCTAGTAAATACAGCTAGTTAAAAGACCATGTGAGGTATTCAAAATCCGTTGCCTTCGGGCGTGGCGGTTCGAGTCCGCCCACCGGCACCATATAAAGAAAGGTCGCTTTTATAGCGGCCTTTCGTCGTTTTAGGTGTTTAAAAATGTTCTACTTTTCAGGTGCTTACCTCAGTTTTCCTTTCTTGTTATCAACGCTTTTCTCGCTCCAATAGACTCCCTTTATCCACCTTAAAATTTCTCCCATGGTCCATATATGGTTCATCGCACGACGAATCTGTGCTCAAGGGAATCCTAGGAAACCCAACAAATGCTAAAAGCTGCCATCTCGCAAGCGAGTATCGTCAAGGGCTTCGAGCGAGAAGAACCATGGTACGACCATGGTGACTTTACGGTGCTATGCGGTTTGGTTTTGGGTTTTATGAGGCAACTGATCGTTTTGATGGATAGTCTAAAAGCCGGTTTGAGATAGGAGGTTTTGCGGTGTGTGTATTAAGGTCGTTGGGGATATACATTAACAATCAATCACACCTTGAAAATTAATTAGCATTCATATCAGTTGAGTTAATATTGACTCTCCGTTACTCTTGTTGAGTTAATAATAACTCAGGTTTTTATCTCATGAAAATATCTTTCTATCATCCAACTACTAAGAAAAGAACTTCGGTAACAATCAATGATTCACTAGTCTGGTTATGCGCGACGACTAACGGTTGGCTTGAACTGCCAATGTTATCGACTACTTCTAGCCCTAATTTAAGTTATTTAGATGATGACAAAGTCCGCTCTGGAATGTTTAGTTTTGTCTCTGTGTGTGCTCTTGAGTATGTAAATGGTGATTTTGGGTTCAAAACTTTTGTTAGCTATGTAGAACACCGTATCGCGTTAGAAGCTGACTATATGATCAAGCATTTGTGGTTAAAGCAGGTTAAGGCTGATTGAAAATTTTAGTATGAAGTCGTTGTTGCTGTTACTGCTATCACTCACCATCAGTGGGTGAATATCAATGTTGTAATCTGTGTGGGTGTCAATCTGGTCGTTTCCTGCGAGTACTGTGCGCGATCACTGAGCTGGAAATCATCGTCGAACTTGAACTATGGTGTTGGTGGAAATGTTATGCGTGATATGGGCTTTGATTGAGGTGATGGTATCGGTGGCTAGTTGATTGCGTGAATGTGGTGGAATGGAGTGAGAGCTAGGTTTCGGGTAGGATATTGATATTAAATATATAATAACCAGTACAACAGCGGCCTACAGCAAGCTGTTTTACTGGTTATTATTAATGGTATGTTCTTGAGTCTGGCTGTGAATTTCAAAACATAATTGATGTAGAAAGTGCTTGAACAGTATGGATTTTTACGCGGATATTCAGCTCCATGAGTGTGTACTCAGAGTGATAAGCACGCGTGAAGTTGCGTGCTTATCGTGTTCACCTCTACGTCGCTGAACATGTAGCCGTGTCCTAGTAGTGATTTCTTCGCTGGCTCTTTGATATCGGCATCAATATGAGTGTGTAATTCTTCTGCTGCTAGTTTGGGTGTGAACTTTGCGATGCTACATCATACTTAAGCTTTTATTTAATGCCGTAACAGGGACTGGGAGACTTAGATAAAATCCTTGAGCTTGTTCACAGTCTAACTCCTCAAGAATACACAGCTGTTCAAGGGTCTCTATGCCCTCAGCAACGACTTGAATCCCAACCCCCTTGGCTATATCAACGATGCCGGAAGTAATTGCTCTTGATCGATAGTCAATAGCAATGTCTTTGATGAAACTACGATCTATCTTGATTTCATCGACGTCTAATTTATTAAATATGCCAAATGAGGTATAGCCAACACCAAAGTCATCAATGGAGAATGTTACACCATACTTCTTCAGTTTCTTAACTAGACTTGCACATTGGTCAATATCCTCTAACGTAGCTGTCTCTGTGATTTCAAAGCATAGATATTGCGCAAAATCACGGTCTTGTTTTAAGTAAGTTTCGATTTGGTGCATGTCTTCGACACTATTTATCTCAGTAGCAGAAATATTCACCGATACGCTTTGAATGGCATATCCTAGGAGCTGGGTTTCTTTAAGTTGTTTTGATGCTTGCTTGAGAACTAGTGCTGTTAAAGCACTACAGAGATTGTTCTCTTCTGCCAGCGTGATAAATACAGCAGGAGATATATCTCCATGTTGGTGGTGTTTCCAGCGAGAGAGCACTTCAACTCCAGTTACTCTCTTATCTTTTAGGTGATACTTTGGTTGAAATACGATCTGTATTTGTTCTTTTCGTATTGCGTTACGTAGATCTGCAATCATCTGTTTTCTTTGGAGATCTTGCTCAGCGAGTTTTTTGTCGTGGTACCGGATAGTGTTTTTCGTTATCTTTGCTTGATCGAGCGCATATTTGGCTGACGACATGAGCTGTTTAACGCTTTCTCCATCAAATGGATAGAGCGCAACACCAATAGAGCACGTTACATCAATGCCATGACGTTTTGAGTGCTGGCTAAACTGCCTTTGAATAAGTGCTAGGAGCCTGTCAATTTGCTTCTCGTCGTGCATGCGAATCAAGCAAGCAAACCCATCCGAATGAGTCCTTGAAGAGAAAAATGGAGAGACAGTAGAGGAACTAATAGATTGTGCTATGTCTTTTAAAAATTGATTACTCTTTTCAAAGCCGAGTTGATCGGCAATGGGCTTAAAGTTGTCAATATCGAGAAGAAAGAGAACATAATGTTCATTTTCTTTGGCACTACTGAACTTTTGCTCCAAATAGCGAAAAAAGACGTAGGGACTATGCAGGCCTGTCACATAGTCAATGTCATTGGTCCGTTCAATATCTCGGTTGTTCTTTTTTATCAGCCCCCATAGCAAGAGAGACGTGATCACGATAAATAGCATCCCCTTTAGTGACTGAACCAGCGTGTATACTTGTAGATTACTACCGCTTTATCTGAGAATAAAACCCACAGTGACGCGAATACAAAGTAAGCAAAAACGAGTTTAGCGGAGGTGAGGGAGTTTTTTTTCATATAGACCACAGTATTACTCGTGTACTACCCATGACTAAGGTCATACTTATATGATTAACCTATCATTACATCGAATATCAAGCTAGTGACACATCACTTAAACTGTTTAAAATGCTACATTAAACATTAGTTTTACTACGAAAACTAATGTTTAGTCGCATCAAGACCCTCTAAATATAAGTTTTACTTTCTTGAACCCTTCAAGTATCGGCTAGCATTTTGATCTTGATGCTTGTTTTTTGGTCAGCTACTGGCTCTATTTTCTATCTATGTCGGCCATATCAGTTTTAAAATAGATATAAGCCAGTATAAGAGTTTCATATCTCATGCAGAACTGTCAAAATCTACTAAAACTTGATTTAACACATGTGCAATAGCACGTACTATTACTTCGAATAAACCAATGGATGACTTAATTTATGGAATATGTGGGTGAATCAAAACGGATGAAAGACAAGTTGAATTTGAGGCAACTTATTCTGATTCTAAGCATCTTTAGTGTATTGGTCACTTTTCTGAACGCTTTTTACTCCATGTATCGTGTCCAACATGACCTCATTGTCACCAACACCATTGAATCCAATCGTGTTTACGCTGAAAAAATGGCCGAAATGACGGACACTTTCATTGAATCAGCTTTGTCTCAATTGGAGTATAGCGCACTTACGCTTGGGAGTAGGATAGGTGATTCAGATGCGTTGCAACAAGAAGTAGATCGATTAAGAACCCAAACTGACTCTTTTAACTCTGTAGTCATCGTCAATGCGAAAGGGGGCATCATTTCCGTTTCACCAGAAACAATACAACTGAAAGGTGTCCAATTAACAACAGAAAGTTCGCTACAATCGTTGAACGCTAAGGCTCCAATCGTCACGAATCCGTTCGTATCCCCGGCAGGTAATTATCTAATAAGTATTTCGTACCCTATCTTCTCCGCACAAAAAGAGTATTTAGGTTACGTTAGCGGGAGCATTTATCTCGATAAGAAAAACATAATAATGAGCATACTTGGACACCATGGCTACAGAGATGGGTCATACCTTTATGTTGTGGATAAAAATCGGACATTGATTTATCACCCTAATAAACAACGAGTGGGAGAAGTCATAGTCAATAATGAAGCGATAAATGAGGTGACTCAGGGAGAGAAAGGTGGGAAAGCTATCATTAACTCTCAGGGTATTGATATGCTTGCTGGGTACGCACCAGTCAATTATTCTGGTTGGGGGATAGTTGCTGTGAAATCGGAAAGCCTCACTCTGTCAGTGCTTAATGACCAAATGTGGAGTGTATTTGTTGAAACACTTCCAATTGGTGTGCTCACGCTTTTAATTATTTGGATATCTTCGGTTTTTATCTCAAAACCATTATGGCAATTAGCGAGTGTCGTCAAAAAATTTGATAGCCACACTTCGACTAAACGAGACTTAAATAAAGTGAAACCTTGGTATTTTGAAGCGTCACACCTGAAGCGTTCATTCGTCAGTACATTCAATATTGTATCCAACACAATTGATCAACTGCACCTCGATACCTTAACTGATTCTATGACTGGGTTGTTAAACCGCAGAGGTTTAGATAAGGCCATTGATAATTTGCGTATACAAAACACTCCATTTTCTGTGCTCGCTCTGGATGTTGATTACTTCAAAAAAGTGAATGATACCTTTGGTCATGATGTCGGTGATACTTTACTCATCAGTGTGGCAAATATGATCAAGGCGCAGGCGCGAGAGGTGGATATTGTCTGCCGAGCTGGCGGAGAAGAGTTCATGGTTTTTTTAGTTAAAGCAGACATACGTCAGGCTGAGTACGTTGCCGAGAGAATTCGAAAGTCCATTGAATCCAATGAGTTTGATGTCGTAGGTCACGTGACGATTTCTATCGGAGTATCCCAATGGTTAGCCGAAAGAGAGCCGATTAGCGCCATTCTTAAAGGTGCTGATGATGCACTTTACCAAGCAAAACATAACGGTAGAAATAGAACTGAGGTACATAAGTTCAGATGATAAAATAAATGGATACTGATCTGAACACTCATCTAAGCGATTTTGTCATACTTTAGATAATTTTAACTTAATTGTGCTAAAACAGTTTTGTCCAAAGGTGTGCTGACGGGATGTGTAACACAGAAATGTCGGGTGGACGACACTTGTTACCAAGTGCCGTCTCCCTAAGAACCCAGGGTGCAACTTTCACCGTACTAGGCTCAAGCCTCCACAAAGGCATCGTCTGATACCCAGCAACTTATAAGGCTGTCAGAGCAGGATCATACAAAGAGTTGCGGGCTAACCGTTTGGGTTTTCTCTTTGCCAAATAATCTTGGTATTGAGGATCAAACGATGTCGCTGCACTTCGGATCTTTACATGCCTTTCTATAGGCACTTTGGCTATTTGGAAGAGATTGAACTGGCAATCCATATCCATGATCTTCTGCCAACCGTGAAACTGCCATTGGCCTTTACGGTTGATGAAGTATTTAAGGGCGCTCCAAGTTTTAGATTTTGTTGGATGGCGCCTTTTAGCCCAGTGCCATAACGCATGGAATAGCTTGTGGTTTATATATCCGAATACCTGTTTTGCAACGCAGTGTCGATAGTAATTCGACCATCCCCTCAATTTCGGATTTATCAGTCTGATAAGATCGTTTACTGAAAGGGTTACGTGCTTCTTGATGAGTTCAAGCAGATTACTTTAGAACATCAACGTATTAGATTTGCTCGGCTTAATGAGCAATTTTCCTTTGTACTTCCTATGATTGAAGCCCAAGAAGTCAAAGCCATCGTTGATGTGCGTTATATGCGTTTTCTCTTCGGAGAGTGTTAAACCTCTTTCTGCTAAGAAGTCAGCAATCAACGGTTTGATATCGTTCTCCAGTACTTCCTTTGAAGCACAGGTGACGACGAAATCGTCGGCATATCCAATAAAGTTGGCTCTTGCACCCTTTTTGAGTGCGGCAGACTTTACATGCTGTTCGAGACCTGAAAGCGTCATTAACATCAAAGTTGGGGATATAATCCCACCCTGAGGTGTGCCTTCGTTGGTATCATAGAATAGCCCTTTGTCTACAAAGCCAGCCTTTAACCATTGGTGTCCGATTTTGTCAAAACAGGCTTTGATATCCCCCTCAAGTACCCATTGGGCCGATCGCTTTTGACTCAAGCAGAGAAAGCACTGTCCAATAGCATCAGCAGTACTACGTCTCGGTCGAAAACCATAGCTGTTAGGATCGGCAAGAATTTCTGATACGGGCTCTAACGCAAGTAAATGAAGCGCTTGTTGCGCTCTGTCTACCATGCATGGGATACCTAGTGGTCGAAGTTTGCCGTTCTTTTTGGGGGATGTAGATACGCTTGAGCGCTTTGGCTTGATAAGCCTTCCGACTCAACTGATTTACTGCTTTCATGGGCTTTGTTGCTTAAATCGATGGAACTAAATCAAGAAGCTACGATCTGATCGGCTACACCCATTAATCGTCGTAGCC
>NZ_JBSRRK010000029.1:0-8826 GCF_053890955.1 Vibrio sp. JZG120 | reverse complement strand
GCTAAGTTAGAAAGTACGATTGAATACCTTGGTGTTGAGATTGAAGATGCGCTGAGGATTTCGGAGAGTTGTGAGACGTGAGAGATCTTCTCAACACTGCTACTAGTGCTTGATCAGCATTGCTTAAAGTGAACTCCAAATTTATCACTGTACTGGTATCCCATAAAATATTGTATTGTAGGGTCAGCGATAACGTTCTTAACTAATGTGATATCCGACTCATCAACTTTGCATCCAAAGTATACCGCTTTCAAAGGTGCGGGCCATGGGTGTAACTTATTACCGTCCTCAACAATATGTCGCCACTCTTGCTCATACCTCCAATGCTTTGATTTTGAATAAAGTATACGTCGTTTACTTGCGAGAGCATCAGTTTTATCAATTAAGGCCTTTGTATTTAAGGTCGGGTGACTATCGATGTAGTTAACAGGGTTACAGCTTTTTGAATCACCTAACGCTGAATCCGGACGACGCTGAAACTCTAAACACATTCCTTTATGGTCTGCCGCATAATGAGACCACATTAAAAGGTTTTCATTACTATCAGCTAATGACAGTATTCCAAGCTCTTCAATCCCCTTACGAAACTCTTCTAAGTGTCCATCAAGTGATACTTTTTTCTTAGCGATCGCACTACTCATATCCTCGTCAAAAACATACTGGAGTTTTTGAGAATCGGTTTCCTGTACATATGCAAATTTTTCGCCCTTTACAGAAAATCGAGTATCGAACGGGTCATTAAAACCTGCTGGCTTTGAGTACCACATTCTCTGTTGAGAAAGTGCACTTAATTGATTCTTACCGATAGGGCAGTATTTAAACAGGGATGTAACGTCTGGATGCTTCACTAATTCTTCATCTTAGTCGATTACGGTAAATTGAAATGATGCTACTTGATTGCTCTGATGAACAGAGGCGCGAGTGAAAAATGTGATTAATGACTGAGTTGCTTTTGTCCCGATCAGTGCCGAACACCCTGAATCTGGAAGTAAAATTAAGTCAAGATAGCTTCGATAACAATCAGAAAGGTCGCCTTTATAGTTCATAGTGACTTTTCTATAGCCAATGCCATTTTTTTAATAGCTGTTCCGTCCAAACCTAGAGTATTTCTATTCAGGTTAGCTTCGCTCATGCTGCCTATATGCTTTAGCCAAGCACGATGATAATTGACTGATCTTTTAATCGTGCTAATGCGAGATTTCTGCGTCTTTATCGAAGTCCAGCTCTTATGAGTTGTATCAACGTGCAGATAGTAAAGATACGAAACGAAGAAACTAGCGCCAATAGTGGTAAGTTGGTCACCACCTTCAAAGGAAAATATGTGTCTCCCTGAATTTGCATGCTTCATGCGTTTATCTCCTTGTATCAATCTGGTAATAGCATTACCAAAATAGCTTTAATAAATGAAGTTACGACTTTATTTCATCAGGTCGTATTCCGTTACATACGGTTTTCATCATATCTTGGTTATGTTGAACGCATATTTATCGTAGAACAAACATTCATCTAATGTCATCCATGATTTTCAACGTTGATTGGGTTAAACACACTACAGCGGTTGTATCCCTGAGTGGGCTTAAAAACTGTGACGTAAAACAAATCTGGACAGAAACGTGTTAGCTGACCACAAGAGATCCTCCTGTTGAAACATGTACAAATGAGCCTTTCTTCACTGATTTGCACATTTCTCCATATGGGGCATTTCGACGCTTACGAAAGCTAAAATCTGTCACAAACTTTCAAAATCATTAATACATAGAAATGAATAGCTAGGTACTAAAAAACGCGCCTGAGCGCGTTTTAGGGGCTGGAAGAGCCGCTTTTATGGCCAAACTTCGCTATTTAAGATATTGGGCATAATGAACACCGTTTTTGTAAAGGCTATTTGATGTTAGGATGTTTTAATCCATTTATTACTTAGTTTTATTCTCGTTGGGTTGTTGTAAATATGAAGAAAATTTTATTTTTTTTGGTTTGGTGGTCGCTGTCGCTTAATGTGGTAGCTAGTGAGTTTGAAGAACTCAATAAGCTAGCCGCACAAGGCGATTTAGATGCTCAATATAAGCTTGGGTTGATGTACGCCCTCAGAGATGGCGTGCCTGAATATGAACAAGAGGCGGCGAAGTGGTTTCGCAAAGCCGCTGAGCAAGGCAATTCAGATGCTCAATATATTCTTGGGTCGATGTACGCCCTCGGTAAGGGCGTGCCTGAAAATGACCAAGAGGTGGAGAAGTGGTTTCGCAAAGCCGCTGAGCAAGGCAATTTAGATGCTCAATTAAAGCTTGGGTTGATGTACGCTGACGGTAAGGGCGTGCCTGAAAATGACCAAGAGGCGGTTAAGTGGCTTCGCAAAGCCGCTGAGCAAGGCAATTCAGATGCTCAGTTTAATCTTGGGGTGATGTACGCTATCGGTGAGGGCATACTTGAAAATTATGTTTTAGGTTATATGTGGATATCCCTTGCTAAATATAATGGGCATAAGAGGGGAAATGAGTTCCTTGAAAATCTTTCTGGATTAATGAGTAATCAAGATGTAGGCAAGGCTCAAAACATATCTCTTCGCTGTTTGGAATCTAATTACAAAGATTGCCATTAAAATTTGTGACCACCGATTTGCAGATGCCGAAAGTTGATGCCTTTGGTTTTACACGTTTGGTTAACTAAGCCAGCAACAGTTAAAAAATTAACCTATTTGTCGCTCTCTAAACGAGTTTGGGGCATAGGCGTGCTAGCGCGATCGCAGCCAGCATGCCATTGGACATTTTCGTTTTAGCGAAAAGGCTAATTTAGCAAAGCATGAATTATTAAAAGTATGGAAAAAGTCGCTTACGTGAGTGTGCAGTATCATTAATAGCTCAGCATAATCGACGTGTGAGCACATACAACTGCTCTTAATTTAAATCTGGTTTTACACCTTTATCTGTTCGCTTATAAATAGCTTTATTCTCAATTGTTTTATGCGATAAAATGCCAATTTCTAATGACTCAAGCTCTTTCCTGAAGTAGCGGCCAAATGCACGAGGACTCTCCACCTGAGACCATGCATCACCAAGTAAATCAGTAAGAGAGAACTCGCTCCCTTCCTCTAACATAAATGCATTATGCAATGCGCTGTTCATTAATCTACTTTGTTCCATTTTTTTATCCTCATCTTCCTTTTTATCTAAAAATTTCACCTGATTTTTAAGAGATACATTTAGTGCATCCTCGATAGATACTCCTAGCTTATCTGCAATTAACGTAGCGTTAGACAAATCTTCGTTTTTAAACCTAATAAGTAATTCAATAGTCATAAAACACCCCTAGAGGTCAAACTAAAACCGAACAAAAGAAATAGAAGTGAAACAGAAGTGATTTCTAATTCAATTGTATACCTTTCGAATTATATTACCTCAATTTAAATAAACTTTCAAGCTGCTTAAAAGTTACTTGTAATTATCTTCTATGTTTAAAATTAATCATAGAAGGTACATTTTCCTCACGACATATGCTTTAGAAGTTCATATCGAATGAGCAGGTTCGTCGATGATCTAAAAAGATTTTGTTCAAAAGTGTTTCAGCACGAGTTAAGCTAGAAAACTTCAGCTTAATGCAAGCAAATGAATATGATTGTAGTGGTAAAGCCGCTAAGCTCTTCTGGAGCCTATATGCCTAAAGGCTCAATAACTCCGTCGAAGATCAATCGAATGGCTACCGTAATAGTATTGATTAACAGCTTTATAGCGACTCAGTAGACAATAAACAAAAAGATGATAACGCGATGATTAGCAAAATATTAGGAATCTTCAAAAAGAAAGCCACTATCGGAGATGTATCAGCAGAGCTGAAGCCCCTACTGGCATCTGACGTTGCTGCGCTTCAGCAAAAATTTAACTCAGGACTGAGCACCAACGATGGTGTATATCTGAATTATTCTGGTGCCATAACAGCCGCGAGCGTCGCATATGTTGCGCTCAGAGGATACCAGATAGCAGGTCGACAGCTAACAAATAGCGAAGTGGCTACCTTGTGTTTGGATATATTCGGCCACTCCGAGTTAGCGGCTGAAGCTATTAGTATGTGCATGTCAGGAAACAAGCTCAGCACGGATAGTGAAATGGATCTAGCGCACAATGCTGCCACCAGTCAGTCTGACTTCTTGTTTGCCTCTGCGATGAGGTGTAATGAAAGTATGGCTAATATGTTTAAAGAACCCGAGTAAAAGGTCACTGCTTTTTGCTTGTTGGTCGAAATCTACCCATGAGCGAGATATTCATCGTTCGTATGGCAATGCGTCTCCACTTCTCAAGGTGCAAACTTTGGACAAAACTGCTCATCATCGATCTGAAATATCTGGTTCACTTTATGCGGCATTTTTCGCTATACATGCAAAACACGAACAACCTCTTAACTACTCGCTCCGAAAGAGCCTTAGTGCAATTACTACTCAATTACGGAACTAATAGCTGAGTTTATGATAACTGTAGTTATAGTAAGAACCAGAATTACGCTGCGCTCATATTGCCAAATCTGTAAGAGCTTGAGTATATACAAAATATTAGGCATTTTAGAACGCTGCTTAACACAAGCAAATGAAAAAATTGACTATTAATATGAATCGTCATTTGTATTTAAGGGGGTTAAAATGAAGTTTCTTAAGTTTATCATTTCACTGCCAATTGTGATCATTTTGCTTGGGCTTCAGCTATTTTTTTTGCCATACGCTATTGTGGCTAAAAAAAGAGAACATTGGCCAGGAGCGAAATTGCCAACAGTCATGTTTATATTAAATTTAGCGTTTGGCTGGACAATAGTTGGTTGGCTGATTCTGTTGGTTATAGCTCAAGCTTTACCGAAAATGTAATTTTACTGAAGGTGTTGGCGACTACAATCTCTAACTCGAAATGTCCACAAGTGAGAAGAAACTACAAACAAACTAGCTTAACCATGCAGGCGGAAATAACTCGTTCAAAACATCGTTTATTGAACACTTTTTGGAGATTATGCGCATCGGCGCAGCGCAGTTTGTTATTAGCTTGCTGGTAACCATTAACCAAAGTAATGTAATTTCAGTGGAACTGGTTTGCCACTGAGTAATTACTTTAACACCGAATGGGGCATACATGTTTTAGAGTGGATGTTCTAAGGCGCTTTTGTCCCAAATCGTAGCTTAAACATCACTTATAGAAAACAAAGGACGCACCATCTAGCAACGTGCCTCCAATTCTTAGCAAGTGGGTCTCGCCATGCCTCTCAAGGGCTATGAGGTTCTGCTCCAAAAATAGCTTGTCCAAAGAGGTTCGTTTCAATAGTTCCATAATATCGAGGGAAATAGATAACGTTTTTTCTGCCTGTTTTCCAATAATGGTGATTTGGCTCGAATTGTCAGCTCGCTCTATTTTTTTAACTTCTACATAGCCCAGATGCTTGATGATTAGCGATGAGGCACTGACTTCTTCTCTGCCATGTGGTTTGAAGGATTGTGACTTTTGATAGTTTATTGATGTGTTGACAATGGTTATGTAGTAATTTTTTGAACTTTTAGCAATTCTATACCAAGCAGAGGTAGTATCCTGTTCAGCCTTGCATAATTTATTAACAAGCTTGGCACTATCTTCGATGAGTTTATATTCTTGACCATCAATATTCATGGTGAATATCCATCGGCTTTCTTCTTTTTGGGTGGAAAAACTTATATTCTTGTTTTTTTGGCTTATTAGACGTTGTATTGGCTCTTTTACATCTAACTCTCGAGGTGCTGGCTTAATGTATTGCTGGCGAGTATCCCGCTTCACTCTACCGAACATTATCCAGTCAAATAGACCACATGTAATTGCTATTTCTGCTTTGCTCTCCCCTACAGGGCGGCCATACAACAATAAAGATTCTATACTTTTGCGTTTAAACTGTTTTTGCCTCATCAACGCTGGCTTAATATCAATTTCAAATGTATCACGGCTATCATCAGCTTCAGCCAGTACTGTATATCCTTCTTGAACATCAGAGCTTACTATGTTTTTGATGAGAAGAGGTTTCCAGCCGCCATTCTCTAATATCGGTTTTGTATTTTTCTTTGACTGTAGAGATGTCATCGAAACCGTGCATGGATGTTTCGGCCAAGGTGGCCCTAGAGAGTCAAAAAACACTCGTGCACCATTTGGGTGTTCGTAGTAGTAGACGCTAGCACCGCACTTTGGACAATTCGCGTTAGGTATAGTAAATGCTTTAGATGCACCGTAATAAGCATTAGTAGAAACAAAGCCTTTAGGCCGTTTGGGTTTAACTACGTTGGCTTTGTTAACATCAATTTGCTTTCCATTCTTAATCGGCACTATACGACCATCAATTGTTCTGAATACAGTGGACATTGTTATCTTAAGCCTATGACATTCTAGTAAAAACAGAGTAACTAAGATTCCGCGAGCAATTTTTATCTTAAATCACAGTTAATAAAAAAATCTTTGAAGGGGCACTTGCTACCTTTCCGACAGTCTGAACTAGTGATTTAAAACTTTAAGACTAACTCGCTTCTGTCCCGAAGTGACTCAATATCATTTTCAGCATATCTCCAGGCACCGATTCCCAATTACTCACCTTTAACGAATAATTACGCAACCACATGTATTTTTTCACATGAATTTTATTGGGGGAAATTTGGAGCCAGAACGACAAGTAATTTAATGAGCGAAAATCACAATGGGGCATTTTAGTATGATACTTTAATACTAAGTATGAATCTTTATTACTCTCTCACAATTTGGACGATCAAACGGGACGATAAAATCCATATGTTGCCATTGATGGTGAAGATCTTGGGCATAATCGAGCACATTTACGATGGTTCATTGTGGACGAATCTTTGAGAGGTTTCGGACTAGGTAAACAGCTTCTCAATTCTGCATTAGCTTTTGCCGATGCTCAGGGTTTCGTCCAAATCAACTTATGGACTTTCTCAGGGCTTAATGCAGCTCGATATCTTTACGAAAGTCAGGGCTTTACATTGGTGGAAGAGAAACTAGGCTCAAAATGGGGTATAGAAGTCTTGGAGCAACGCTTCACCAGGTGCCTATAAACGTGAATAAATATTTAAGGAGTCTCAATGACAGCTACAAAAGAAGAAGTTATCGCTTTCATGAAATCGGAGTTTCCACAAAGTAAATGCGTTGTGGAAGCAGTGAGCAACGGTAGAGCGACTGTATCTCATCATGTAGGTCAGGATGAATTACGTCCTGGCGGAACGGTTTCGGGGCCTGTTTTAATGAGTGTGGCTGATGTGGCACTTTATGTGGCGATACTTGGTAAAATTGGCATCGTGCCATTGGCAGTAACAACTAGCCTTAACATCAACTTCTTACGTAAGCCATCGGCAAATGAGCGAATCATTGCGGAATGTTCTCTGATAAAAGTCGGCCGTACTCTCGTGGTTGGGGAGGTTTCTCTGTACTCTGAGGGGGTGAGTGATTTAGTAGCACATGTTGTGGGTACATACTCTATACCGCCCTATACATCGATACGAAGTGAGAATATTAAAACAATTAACTCTCTGAAAGCTTGACTCCGTTTAAAAGAAAAAAGGCAGTTATTTGAGGGGAAGATTAGTGGGCAAACCAAGGGGACATTTGCCAGTTTAAATACGGAGTCGGTGATGCCTTGTAACGCTCTTAAAGGTAAAGAGAAGATACGTTTCACCATGAGTGCTGTCGTAATAGCAAGATCGCTAAACTGTCGTGGATGCCCCCGTTTGTACTGCTTTGATTGCTTCCACTGATTTATCGACTCTTCGTCAATCCAAAATGTAAGCGAGCCACGTTTAATCAGAGAGTTATTGTACTGATGCCAGTTAGTGGTTTTGTAGCGAGGTTTTGGCATGGAATCGTCGTTAGCGATTGAATGTTACTGATCTGATCGTAAGATTCTGATTTAGTTCACTCGAATTCGGCAATAAAGCCGCATGGACTTTGCGATTTGTCTCAATGCTACTGTACAAGCAATCGAAATAACTTATAATCCATTTCTGATAATTTTAACGCGCAGCCTTATACCACACTGCGTTATTGGAATTGTGCGAATTTAAAGATGCTAAAAGTGCGCTTATTACACACAATGCTTCGCGTTGCTGATTTAGACAAATCAATTGAGTTTTATACGCAGGTATTAGGTATGAAAGAGCTGCGTCGTGCAGACAACGAAGAGTACCGCTACACCCTTGCTTTTGTCGGTTATGGTGATGAAAAAAATTCGACAGTGCTTGAGCTTACTTATAACTGGGATACAGACAGCTATGATTTAGGTAATGCATACGGTCATATTGCTATTGAGTTTGATGATATTTATAAAGCTTGCGAAGACATTAAAGCTGCTGGCGGTAATGTGAGTCGTGAGCCGGGTCCTGTTAAAGGCGGCACAACTGAAATCGCGTTTGTTAAAGACCCAGATGGTTATGCTATTGAGTTAATTCAGAAAAAAGATAACAACACTTTTTGATTGATAGTGGCTATTTCAGCAATTGCTGAGATAGCCACTTTGCGAGTACTTTTTCCAGTTCAGTAAAATTAATTGGCTTTGCGATATGGTCGCTGATACCAATTTTTGAACTTCTTTCGATGTCGGCTTTGTTGCTTAATTCGATGAGAAGACATGGTAGTCCCATGTTGTTCAGTTCTTAAACAACATACTGAGTTTCAGGCATACCTAGCCCTGTAAGCTTGTTCAGCGCTTTGATCATAGCGTAAGTCTCACCAACTTGAGCGTTGTAGCCCCTCAGGCTTAATTTCCCACCTAACAACTGTTTTACCCGATACATTGCTGTCTCTGAGAGTGAGCGCTTATGATAACCATACCGCTTTT
>NZ_JBSRRK010000028.1:0-11157 GCF_053890955.1 Vibrio sp. JZG120 | reverse complement strand
ACGTAACCGATGCTGAAGTACTTCCCAACTTGCTTAAGCAGACACGTCGTAAAGTCATTGAGATGTCAGGCGATGGTACTTATGACACAAGGAATTGCCATGATGCCATACGGCTCAAGCGAGCTGTTCCGCTCATTCCGCCACGAGAAGGGGCAGCCTTCTGGGAACGAGGACATCCTCGCAACTTAGCAGTGGGTTGCCAGAAGCTCTACGGCTCCAACAAGAAGTGGAAAAAGCGGTATGGTTATCATAAGCGCTCACTCTCAGAGACAGCAATGTATCGGGTAAAACAGTTGTTAGGTGGGAAACTAAGCCTAAGGAATTACAACGCTCAGGTTGGCGAAAGCCGAGCCTGATATCGATGCACTTCTGCCATGGAACTTCAAACACTAGCCAATCGCCCCGTAGGTTCATGGGGCGGATGCTGTGAACTATGAATGTGCTCTCTGTGAAGGCTCTGGACAAAGCGTGTTTGATGATTTGCTAAGTTAGCATTTGAAACATTAACCGTGTCCATATAATTGTAAAATAGTATTCAGCGTAACTAGGTTAGAACAATTGGGATGCATCACGTTCCGAATTGGCATTTATTGATCGCCTCTCCAATACAGACTTGATTGCGACCATTTTCTTTTGCTGTATACAAAGCCTTGTCAGCCAGTTTGAAAACCTCATCAGCACTATTAGCTTGAGATAAACTTGAACAGCCAATTGATACCGAAATGTGTGTGTGTGAAGTCACTTCCAAGATAGGGCTTAAATTTTTTTCACATACTTTTTTTCTAAGCTTCTCCGCTATCTGGGCTGCTTTATGTAGTTCGCATTGTAATAACACTACGACAAATTCCTCACCACCATAACGATATACAGCATCTGTAGTACGTATATTAGCCTTTAAGGTCTGAGCAACCGTTTTAAGCACGTTATCACCAACCAAATGACCATATGTGTCATTAAATGTCTTAAAATGATCGACATCTATCAATAAAACTGAAATTTCCTTTTTTTGCTCTGGACGTTTGTTTACAAGAAGGCTCATATCTTTATCTAAGGCCATTCTATTATTTACATTCGTTAGCCTGTCCGTAATGGCGCTGACAGAAAGCTCTTCTTCTAATGTTCTCCGTTGCTTGTCATACCGCTCGTATGACACCGCACTCACTAACATAATGAGAATGAAACAAAAACATACTAAAGCAACATATAGAGCAATCGCCTTTTCTTGTTCTTGTATATGAATGATGGTGTACCCACCAACTAAGAATATCCCCCCACCTACAATCAATTGCCAACGAACAATACGGGCACCAAAAGTAGGAGCAAGCAATGCGTGTACAATGCCTTTGTTAGACTCTAAGCATATGGTGGAAATACTCAGCACCATTCCTAATACAGTCGTTGTAGGTGACATTTGGCCATGAAAATTCTCAACGTTATAGAGGTATCCGACCACCGATAGTAGTGGTAAAAAAATGGAGAAAATCGCTATTACTTGTGTGAGGTAGCAAAACCGTTGCCTTAACATGAAAACCAATGCAATGAAGATGGAGCTAAGCATATATGTGGTGTTACTGCCCATTTTCATGGGTGAAGACATGCTTAGTAAGTGGGAAAAAGTAGCATTCAGGCTAAGGACTTCATCGATAATGTTGTTTCCCGTCAATTCTTGCTGAAGACGTGTAACCAAACAAACACCAACAAAGACTAATAAAAATCCAGCCCATTTAGTCAAAGTTCTTATTAAAACACCAGTTAGTGACAACACTAGGAGCATTATAGTGGTCAAGGGATGAGTCGCGGGTCCATTGGCGACGGGACGATAAATCCATTCCACCCCAAAAAAGTAAGAAAGGATAAGTAAAGAACAAACCAGCAATACACAACCGTACCCAATAATACTGAGCTTCAACGCTTTGCTAATGAGATTCTGTTTTTTGGACTGCATGTTTAGTCGCTCGTTGAGTGAAAGCTGCATTTTAAGTAGCTTAGTTTAATAATTAGCCCGAAATATGCAACTAGACGGTTCATATCAATGTCATGTTTCGCTCATTCTGAAATGAGTTTATGAGTCTCATGTACAACTAAATAAAGATGATCATGGCATTAGGAAAAGTAAGTAGAAGAACGACTGGCGGAATTATTTAAGGAACAAGCTCTGACAAACTATGGGGCAGAACTAATTTACAAGCGATCCTAAGGCGCTTCTGTCCCCGAGTGGACTAAATCACCCAGTGTCGTAGACCTTAAGCAAGAGCTAAAGGATAGACCTACTTCAACTGTTACGGTTACGTTACTTGGAGTACTAATCCATCTATTGTGAGTATGGCTTTGCCTTGATAAATCTTATTTGAACTCGCCTCTAAATGAGTGGGCTTATCGATGTAACTCAGCAACGCTCATAGTGAAAACTAAATCCGAATCTGCTTGGTTTGAGTAGCTGTGAGGGACATCCGTTTTAGCTATAGCGGACTGACCTTCATGCAGTTCTATGGCTTTCCCATCAATATTCAAAGTGAGTATTCCAGACTCAACATGAAAAAGTTCAAACGTGCCTTGTGGATGCCCTGCTGATTCAAAAACTTCTGATGGTTTCATATTCCAGCGCCACAACTCAATCATATCTGGGCCGCTTGTTCCCGCCAGAAGTTTTGCGCTACCACCGTGCTCGCCAGTCCAAAGCGTTGGAATGTCCTCTTTATCAATGATGTTGACTGTTGGATTACTCGCAACATTCACAATATCGGCAACCGAAATCCCAAGGGCAGCAGACAGTTTACACAACGTCGAAATGCTAGGGTTAGCTGCCCCTTTCTCTACTTCTACTAACATGCCTTTACTTATCCCTGCTCTTTTTGACAGGGCATCCAGTGACAACTTGAGCCTTTTTCGATGTTCCTTGATCCTTGCGGCTACCGCTTGATTAATGAAATCAGCATCAGTGCCACCATCGGTCGATATATTGACTTTTTTTGGTCATTGTAATGTATCTTGCATGAAAATGAATCACTGAAGGAATTATCTAATGGTTTACATAGTGCCGTCAATCGATGCTCGAATTGCCCAGATTGCACCAGAGTTCAAAGCATTGAGCATATCCGTTAAAGGAACGGAAGTTCAGAGCCAAGAGTATGCAAAACGGGTTCTGCGAGAAGCATGTACTTCCGTCATTGAGAACGACTATCCATGGGCAGAATCACACATCAATGCGTGGGGAGACGTTTTTCGTCAATTTGGCGCTAAACCAAATCGAACCCCTTGCTCGGCTGCTGCACTGCGAAAACGAGTATTGAAAGATGGAGGAATGCAGAGCATTGACCCTATTGTGGATGTTTATAATGCCATCAGTATTCGATACGCCATACCCGTAGGTGGTGAAGATATGGACAGTTATCAAGGAACGCCAACACTCACTATCGCAGATGCTCTGAATCCTTTGACACCATGAAAAATGGTGAGGCTTCAATTGAAAACCCTGATGTTGGGGAAGTAATTTGGCGCGATGAAGTAGGCGTTACTTGTCGTCGTTGGAACTGGAGGCAGGGTGTCAGAACCCGAATTGAATCTGACACACGTAACATGTGGTTTATTCTAGAAAGCTTGCCAGAAATGCCACTAGAACACTTGCAGGAGGCGGGGCAAGAAATGATTAAACACTTGCAAGTGATCATGCCTGATTCAGTGATAGAGCAATCGTTGGTGTTTGCTCCAAAATCCATTGAGGTTCGATGTGACAAATACTTTGTTAACGGGTGCCGTTGTTTCTGGAAGTTTGATTGTCGCAATCGGTAGCCAAAATGCGTTTCTATTAAAGTGCGGATTAAAAAAGCAATACGCACTGTCCGTTGCCACTATCTGCTTTCTTGGAGACATTCTACTGATCAGTATTGGTGTACTTGGTATAGGGACACTGCTCTATAAAGCACCATTATGAAAAGACCTTTTGACTCTTGGCGGCGAAGTATTTCTTTCTGGTATGGCTACCAATCTGCAAAATCAGCATGGAATGGTTCAAGTCACCTAGAGTTGAAAAATTCGAACATTGCCCAGAGTTGGTTAAAAGTCGTTTTAATGGCGATGGCTATCACTTTTTTAAATCCACATGTCTATCTGGAAACGGTGGTGATCCTTGGTGGTGTGACTGCTCAAATGGAACCTGATGAAAAACTATTGTTTGTTATAGGGGCACTGAGTGCATCAGGGATCTGGTTTTATGGATTAGTGTATTTGGCTAACAAGTTGATCCCACTTTTTAGTAAGCCAAGAACATGGAGAATTTTAGATTCTGCGATTTCATGCATCATGTTTGGTATTGCATTGAAGCTCGCAACACCTCTGTTAAGCCAATACATATAGAACGTCTCGATAAAGCTGCATTTCCAATAACTAAACTGCTCCTGCCAGATTGGACACAGACTTTCCATACCAGGAGTTATTCTCATTTTGCTAATTTAAGTAAATGCTCTAAATTATTTCTGTCCAGAAACGTGTTACAAAGAGTGGTCAAGTGTGTGTACCATTTCCCATTTTAAATCTGTGCTTGACGCGTGCTAAAGAGATCCAATGAAATCATATTTCATGGTCCTTGATATCCAAAAAATCCTCTTAAATGCAAGTTATTACAAGAGCTTAAGAGGAATTCTGAGTACCTATTGAAGGTGCTAGCAAGCCTTTATTGACGGGGATGTTCATGATTTTTCCGTGGGATGATCAGTTCGAATAAAGTCATATTGATCATTCTCTCTTTCTCTCGATATTTCTTAATTGCTGGTGGAACTAGAACAATTGCTGTTGTTCACTGCCGTGTTTCTTGCCATACCAAAGGGGGTAATTGTTTCTGTCACCGCTGGCATGGACTCCGTTGGCATTCATTTTGTAGACGGTGTTCAAGACAACGCCATGTATCCTGGCAAACTCCGAATTGCTTCGGAAATTTGCCTTAATAAATTCGTCTAATGGGTAGATCGTCAGCATCGTTAAAACTGCTCTGAGTATTGCTGTGTCATTTTCAAAAGGTGGCTGATATTGCGTAGCTGTTGATCTTGGGTTTCTTGCGTTTGGTCGCTATCCAAAATCAAAGAATGAATGAGTACATCCCAATCAATGCCCTTTTTCTCTATCAAATAAACCGCATCGGCTAAGTAAGTTAAAAAATGACATTGAGAATCGCTTTCTGTATAACTTTTCTTGGCTTTAAAGGTGATTTCGTCGAAATAGGCGGCCAATGACTCCCAATGCTTTTCGCTGCTATTTGCTGTCGCTTTCATCTCGTAAAGATGGCCAACACGTAGTTTGCTGTCAGCGAAAAGTCGCTTTAGCTGTTGGGCGCATGTGCCTCTCTGCATTAGTACCATATCAGGGTTAATTAGTGGGTTATTGCTGCAAAATCCGTTAATTAGATTCATTTCTTAAACTGCTCCGACTGTTTACTTGGGGCGTAACCTAATCCCACCTATGGATTATGGTAACTCCTTTTTATTCCGAACATGACAAATTATATTGAGTTATAAATTTTTGATTTTAAGCCGAAAACTAGTAGTTGCATATCACATCCTTGTTATGGTAGTCTTTTTTGCACATTCCGAACGCAGCGCGTAAATTATCGACCAATGACCATAAAAACATTCAATGCCAGCAAAGGAACTATTGTCCTGTCGAACCACGGAGCAACAGTATCGATGGCCATTAGCCGCAACGCTGTCGCGGTAGCGAATGTATGTGTGAGTTGGGTGTTAGGAAGTGTAGATGAGGCGAAAGCCTTTATCTAGGGCGCAGACGAAAAAGCGATACGAAATGAAATGCCTCGCTTTTCCATGTGTGCTGATGTGGTTAAGCAACTAGACAAGGCGCTGGCCAATGGCAATTCCAAAAAACCAGTTGAGCCTACTCATAGAGCTTATGGAAGCTCTACCGCTAGGTGGCACGGTCTACGAAATGCCACCACAAGTAGAATTTATCCCATACGATGAAATCTATATCGGCTATTTCGATACGACCGTCATTGACCGCATGCAAGGACTAGGAATTATCACGTTACTTGGGGTGCATGATGATGAGCGACAAGCTATCAAACTCAATGAGCGTGACGACTTTCTAGCAAGCTGGTCGGCGGGAGTGAGCGATGCTCGCAATGGCTCAGATCTGCATTATGCAGATTACAACACTAACCAATATGCGTTTACTGCCGGATACGAGCACTGGCATTACCGTAACAAAAAGGCGTTAAAGGGAAAACTTACGCATTACTCAGCAAGTAGAGAGTACCTATGTCATGGATTTATTGACGAGGACTCAGGTGAAATTTGGCAACAATAACAAAAGGTAACGAACTATGACTTTGGGTAATCTACTTCTATCAATTCTTGAGCGCAAAACACATACTGGTTACGACTTAACAAACAAAGCCATGCCTGAATCTGGCGCATGGCAAGCTAGCCACCAGCAAGTGTACCGTGAACTAAACCGCATGGCTGAAATGGGCTTGGTATCGCACGAATTGCAGGCTCAAGACGGCAAACCAGACCGCAAGAACTACAGCCTAACTCAAGATGGTGAGCGCGTTCTTGACCTTTTACGCAACGAATCTACGTGCCGCGACCTGTCCATCATTCGCAGTCCTGCATCGGTGATGCTGGAAATCGGCAGCGAGACGTACTTCAAGTCGTACATTGAAAAACTAAACCAAGAGATCGCTCAACTTAAAGAGAAGTTAACAGCGCACCAGAAAGAGAAAGGCGTGTTCTGTGACAACTTCACTCTACATGTAGAGCGTGACATTGATATGCGCAAAGCAGAGCTTAAGTTTGCCGAACGTTCCCTATCAATGATCACTTCCTGAAGCATTGCTACGGAGGATGTTGCATGAAACCTAGAAAGGCCGTTTATCTCTTAGTTGGCTCGCCAGCACTTAAACGAGCCAAAGAGTGCTTAACTCGAAATCAGCCTTGGGACTATGAGGGCAAGTTGATGAAGATCGTCACTTTAGGGCAGAGACTTAGCAACGATGAGGGCAAGCCATGCCATCGGGTTTTGATTGAGAGCTACTTTTGATAGGTACAAAAAAACCGCGAATAAACGCGGTTTTTTTGCGGCTGGCCTTAGCAAACAGTTCGAATCAGCAAAAATTCGAGTTACCAGCCTTTTCGTGTTCCACCAGCAAATGTGAAACATGAGCAAAGCGAATAGTAGGTGTTTTTAATGGCTTTGACAATAGCAGAGAAACTTGAACGACAACGAGAGAAGCAAAAACAATCAATGGAACGGGCGCGCGCAAAGCAAATCGCCAAGATTAATGATCCCGAGGAACGGGAGAAGCGCTTCAAAAAGCAATTACAGCAGCAAGAACGTCAGCGCCAGCACCAAATCGAGCGCATGAGCGATCCCGAATACCAGAAAAAGCAGTGGGACAAGCAGCAACAGCGCATCGAGCGCCAAAAAGCAAAGCCTGTAGTGAAGAAATCAACCAAAAAGATCGCCAGTAAGGGATTGAAAGGCCGAACGCCAACAGCAAAGGCGCATCATGGATGCAATTGGCCGCTTACCATGTATTGCGTGTTGGCTGCGTGGCCGAGAGAATCCGGTGATTTCCTTACATCATGTGTTTGACCGTGTTGGTGAACGGGCGCATGCGTATGTATTACCCTTGTGTTGTTATCACCACGACACGCTACTGGAAGCGAATAAGCGTGCTCAGTATCCAGATATGATACCGCTCCATGCGAAAGGGAAATACGGCGGTAAGGCGCAATGGAAGATCTACAACGGTACAGAGATAGAGCTGTTGTTTAAGGTCTATAAGCTGGCGGGATTGCCGCTTGAACTACTGGAAAATATTTATCCTACGTATTCCGAACATTAATTAACATAAATATGATTAACGAGGCTAAAAAAGCTTGGTTAATGGTGTTAAACTGACCAAGATTCCCCATCTTAAAAAGCGCGCTTAGAGGTCACAACATGGCACGAAAGCGCATAGCTGTACTAACTCTATCATCCGGCCAGCCACGGCTTATGCTTGCTGGTGTGGATGATGGCCAACTGCATATCATCGAATGCCAGCAATTAGAGCGCTCTTTAATGAGCCTCAAACTTACCTTGCCTAAGAAGCTAGAAAAGCTCAAAAAAGGCGGTTTTATTGTGCTGGTGGACGAGGTTACGCCCTATTTTGCGAAGCATGGGCGAGCCGTTCGCTTATCCGAGCTGGACGCAAAAGGCAGACCGATCATTGTGTCGGCAATGGAAGCCTATAACTATCTCACATCCCTAAATGCTATCACCTACCCGCTTAACGCTGGTGGCCGCTATGAAGTGTCGCCGTCCATCGTGGAAGAAGTGCGGGGAACCGATGGCAAGCCAATGTACAACATCGACTGGTCAGAACTGCGCCCTGATACCTACGCGCTTATGTTTGTGGTCTATGCGGCCACACAAGACAGCCTTAGCGACACGGTAACGCTTAAGAGCTTGTTTGGCATGTTACGCAAGCCCAAGAAAGAGCCGGAAATGGCCTCACGCGCGTTTGGACTGTTTAAGGCTAAAACAGGGTTAATCGCAGACGGTAAGTATCGTATGGGAGGTGATAATGAGTAAGTTATCCCGCCTCTCAGCAGAGAACATCGAGGACGATATTCTACGGGCACATTTCTTTGCCAACGTCATGGAATACGTCAACCGTTCGGGCAATACCGAGCTGTTTAAGTACACCATTCGACTTGATGAAACCTACCGTGCCGATCTGGCCTCTTATCGCGCCTATGGCACGGTTGAGCTAGATTGGCTAGTGAGTCTGGTTTGTGACGTAGATGACCCAATGAATCCGCTACCCGTTGGCCAAACTATCAACCTGCCACCAGCAGCGTGGGTGCGCCGCTCTATGCGTCAATTCATGGACGAAATGGGGCTGTAACCTATGCCGAAGAAGTTTGAAGCGGAAAAACGGGATAACGGCTCATTTGCCAGCCTTGGCCTCAATGAAAAGCAGTTCAACCAGCTATTCAACAAGATTGAACAGGCGCAAAAGAACAACCGCCGCAATGCCAAGCGAACGCTGACCGCCTCAACGCTAACTAAACCAACCAACAAGGCGTTAAAGGCGCTAGGCGAAAAGGCCAAAGGGCAACGGTTTACCAAAGAAGACCTGATCAAGTTCGACAAGGCTCGCCAGCGACACAAAGAGGTCTATGACAGCAAGACAGCGGGTATTACCTATGCCTTTTTGGTGAAGAACTCGCGCCAAATCGACGTAGACCGTGCAAACAACCGTGTCCATGACGGTACAGGCATTCACAAGGCCACGATGTTCGGTATTAAGAACAATATCGCTCTGATTCGTGTCCGAGCCTCAAGCGTATCGAAGCACGAAGAACACCGAGTAAAGGTGCGTTTTGAGCAGTGGGATGAACTACTACACGAACCGCCTAATGGGGATTACAACCAAGCGGTGCAACTGGCGTGTGCTGGCCGTATTTCCTTTGATTGCGACTGTGGCCGTCACCAGTATTGGTATCGATACTTGGCCACTATGGGTAACTACTGCATAGCGCCGCCTAAAGAGTTTGCTTTCCCGAAAATCCGAAACCCTGAATTGTCTGGTGTGGCATGTAAACACGTTCTTAAGGCAACAAGCATGCTGCAATCGCTGGCATGGCAACGCATCTTGGCCAACCAAATGAAGCAGCAAGCGCGCCGTGTTGGTTTTGGCTCAGATAACAAAACGTACTTGCTCAACGAACGCGAGAAGAAAGCCGCCGCTCGCAACCGTAAAACGGTGGTGGATAAGGCCGCCGCTACGCGCGAACACGCGAAATATCTACGCGCTCAGAAAGCAATGGAAAAACAGATCGCCAAACAGAAACGGGAAAGCGAAACCATCAAGCGCCAAGCGGGCAAACTGCGTAAGGAGTCCAACGAGAAGAAAGGTTATATCGATATGATTAAGGTCGGCTTCCAGAACTTCCATGACGGCTACAAGCTGCAAGGAAAGACTAAGGGTGAAGCGCTGGCCGACTACGCAAAACTGATGAACGTAACACCAAGCAAATTAGAGAGAATCATCAAGTGAGTGACGTAGTTAAACCTTTAGTAAGAAAGGTTCGATACCAAGGCCATGAGCCCTTTAATCGCGTTTTAAGGGAAGATTGGATTAAGGCTATCAAACTATCACCTGATCACTTTAAAGCGTCCCTGTATCGCCCTGTTGAGCCAGAATCGGCACCAACGGATGATAATTACCAAAGCGAGTCAGTATTAGAGCTCGAAACCAACCAAGACACGCTCACTTATAGCGATCCCGAGCTGGTGGCCGTGTTGGATTGTCCAGATGAGCAAGAGAACTTTTTCATGATGGACGATGGCGACGAAAACCTCGGCGAGTCCTTAGAGCCGCTAATGCTGCGTATAGCTTCGCACCATGTACCTATCGGCAGTGTGCTGGAATGGGACGAAGAAACCGCCGAGGGATTACGAACCGTGTGGTGGTATGTACACAAGGCCGTTGGCTATGGTACGGCGAACGTGGGCGTGATTTATATCTGCATACCAATGCGTGATTTTTACCAGGCACTATATAAATAGAAACTCCATGCTATTAATGCAATATCGCTTAACACAATAAGCCTAAATGTGAAATAAATCCGATAGGAAATATCTCGTCAGTTATCTTACGAGAACATAGTGCCGGTGATGAACTGAAAATATCAAGCAACGAGATTGGCTGTCAGCACTATAAAAGCCTATTTGACGACAGTTTTCTTAATGCTCCTTTGACCTAGTTTATATAGGCCATTACGTGTTTTATCCAAAGTCTGAGCTCTCACTGCATAGCCATGCTCTAAAACCAATCGCTTCACTTCATACTCACAATCAATTTCTTCACTCACCTCTTTGGTATTTCCTTTTTCCCCACCTTCAGATACTCGGAAAGCTACCTTTCCAGTATCTCGGTTCTTAATACGGTATGGATAAAGTTCATCACCGCTTTCATGCACAAGATAAAATAGCTCGGAAAATAATTCTGAACTCATAAATACACCTATTTTAGAATTCTTCACTATATTTTAATTGACGCATTAGGATTATTAAATACAGAAGTGGACCCCAATGGTTGGACACATAAGCTAATTCCTTAAGTGGTTGATCCAGCTCATGCTGCGTATCTCTGCC
>NZ_JBSRRK010000027.1:0-15069 GCF_053890955.1 Vibrio sp. JZG120 | reverse complement strand
AGATAGGTTGAGCTTATCCATCATCTCAGCGTCAGCCTGCATCTCTTTAGCCCACTGGATCAGCTCTTCAATTACCTACAATGTAAGTGCCGCTGCATTGTTCGAGTGCACTTCTAGTTCAAGGCGAACTAAATCAAGTTTCTCATCACAGTATGATAACAAATTTTCCATTAAGAAACGTCCAACCCCCATACCTCGAGACGCTTTATCTACAGCGATACCAAAAGATACAGAGTGCATTAGCCTTGGCTTGTCTGTGGTAAAGATCGACAAATGCCCTCGGAGCTCTCCAGTAAAGTCAACGGCAACAAAGTTATGCTGACTATCATTGAACATTGAGTCGAACTCTTCTCGCTTGATATCAGGCAAATAGCGGTTGTTGTTAACCACTTCTTTATCTTTGTATATCTCATATAAGGTTGATAAATCAGTTGAACACATTTTTCTTATTTTCATCGAACACCAGAATTCTGAAAAACAGCATAACTAATAACATGGAATCACCCTGATCAGGCTTTGCCTCACTGGGTAGGTCTGATCCCGGCATTACCTGAGGCGACCTGATCAAAACCTGTCTAGGGTATTGATTAATGTCAAACATGGCTTCAGTCTCCACAGCGAGGCTCACCAAAGCAAGACATTGACTAACAAACAATATCAGGCTCTTAATGGCGTGCAAACTGATGAGAATAGCGAAGACTTGGCGAAACAGAGTGGATTTAAACTGCTTTCGATGTCATCAAAGGTATGACATTGAGAGATAGTGTTCGCGAAATGGAGGACAATCAGCAGGATACTACTTTGAATATCGCACACTAGATTTGCCTATAAGGCTGTATTTTAGTCCGTTTACTCCTCCCCTACTGCGTCTCATTTTCGGTAGTCGGAAGCTTTCTACTTTCGTTAGAATGTTAACTATTGTTAATAGCTTTTGATTGTATTCGTCAGGGCGACAAAAGAGGATTCATTGTGCACACTTCACTTTTTCGGGTGGTTTGGTTATCGGCGATTATTTTGGGAGGTGTATCAGGATGTCATCATTTTTCCGAGGCTTCCGGTGTGCCCTATACCGTTTGTCAGAAAGATACCTCTCAAGATGATGATTGTCTGGCGACAGGCACCGATATGTTGTCGGCTTCTGTGTCTATGGATAGCTCTAGTGAGAGCTCTCTCGGCTGATTATTTCATTTCAGCTTCTGATGGCAGTCATACCGCTAGCTCCAATGAGGTAAGTTTAACGGTGGATACCGCCAATCGGATGATTGGTTGTTTTAAAATCTCTAACTTCGGGAACGATGATCAATTTGGTTACAGTGTGGCCCTGAGCGAAGCTGGCTCAACCCTAGCGGTTGGTGCACCTTATAAAGATGCTGATATTCAGATCGGTACCATAGACGAAGGAAAGGGAGTCTCGAGTTCCGGTGAGGTGTATCTGTATTAATCGTCAATGTGATAAAAAGGCCCAATGATTGGGTGGTTCCCAACCGTTCAGCCAAAACTGATTGAACGCTCATCTGGAGTAGTCAAAATCCGAGTGTATCTAATGCGATCGGGTATTTATTGGCATCTCACAAGCTCTGGATATCATGAATAACTGGAAACCTAACACAGAATAAACGTCGGCTCTCCCCCTTTCCCGTATGAAACGCGCTCAAATATACCCATACAAGTTTCACCACTAAATGCATGATCTAAAAATGTTTTACCCGAAAATTTCAGCCTGAAATTCCCATCATAAAAGTTGTCGTGGAGCTTACGGCTGAACCAGGCTCAGTCTGTTGGGCCTGGTTCAACTGCGTGGTCTACCTGTGGGGCTTGTCTGTAATCAGGCCAACGCCGGCTTTTTGAGCCAGTGGCGGTTAATCAGTACAAACTGGGTCAGAATGATGATCAATGCCGCGGCAGATAGATAAAAGTCATTTTTATAAATGGGCTGGTACAGCATCTCAAAATTTCCGTCATCGAACGCATCCCAGTTCATAAAATGTTGAAGCGCCGCAACGTGCGCGCCGTAGAAGGCAAATATATTCCCTAGGTGAAGCATGGTCCAGTGAGGGCTTCGGAATATCATCAGCAGCCCCAGCAGGCCAATCACTGATCGCTGCGTTCGGCAGTAAGGACAAGGGTCGACGACTGAAAAAAAATCCATGCCCCAGGTCACCAGAAAGACCGCAATCGCGCCAAAACCAAGTAGCCTGATCCGGCTTTCATTAAACATATTAAACATAAAATCCCTTCTTCAAATTAAATTTAGCAATGAAAATGTGTTTGCAATCGACTTGCTTCATTAAGTTACCACTGGTATAGTTACTTGTAAATTACTATTGGTAACTTATGGTTATGGCACAGACTCTCTATTGTATAACTGGTGTGTACAGCTGGATTGCGCGCAGTTACGAAAAGCGTAGAGCTTACCGCTGTACGCACTGCCCTCCTGTTTTTCAAATGTGGAAAAATTATTTGGATTATAGAGGAGGAAACAATGCAAGGTATCAAGCGACGAATTACATATGTGTTTTTTTATGAAGCCATTACGTTAGTGCTCATCAGTATGGCGTTTCATGCCTGTGCTGAAAACGAGTCAGGGCACCCGGTGCTTCTCGGAGTGATCACTGTGCTGCTGGCGATTCTTTGGAATACGCTTTACAACACCCTGTTTGAACTTTGGGAGAAAACATTGGTTACTAGGGGTAGGAGCGTTCGCAGACGTGTGATCCATGCAGTTGGCTTTGAGGTTGGATTTGTTGCCGTTACCTTACCCATCTTTGCGTGGTGGCTGAATCTCAGCCTTTGGGATGCATTTCTGCTCGACGCCGGACTCACCCTGTTCTTTATGTTTTTTACGTTCTTTTATAATTGGTTATTCGATCTGATTTTCGGGTTACCAGTCTCTGCACAATAAAAAAGGAATTTGAAATGGAAAAGTTTAATCTGAGAACAACCTACACCGCAGACAAAGTGGCGGCTCCAATCTTGATAGACTTCAAAGAAAAGTACGGTATGATCCCGAACTTTTACGCCGCATTGGGCATCGATGGCGCGAGCCTGAGCGGTTACTTAGACTTTGAAAAGTCGATTGAGGATTTCGGTAGCCTCACCGAGCGCCAGCGCGAGCTGATCTCACTCAGTGTTGCCAACTACAATCGGTGTCATTACTGCGTGTCTGGCCACACTTTCTCCGCTAGGAAAATTGGTTTATCATCGCAAGAATGTGCTGATGCCCAGCGAGCGATTGCCAAAGATACAGGAGATCAGGCTATTTTATCCCTGTCTAGGACGATTCTAGAAAAGCAGGGGCATCTGAGCCAGGAGGATGTCGATGTAGCCCTGTTTCACGGGCTGACAGAAAGTCAGATCCTCCAGGTGTGCGCCTGGACTGCGCTGAATACGTTCAGTAACTGGGTCAATAATATTACACAACCTAAGATTGATTTCCCAAAAGTCGATTTTGCATAGAAAAAGGTAAGGAAAGTCATATTGAAGTCTCGTTTTAAAAAGGAAGAACGTTATAACCAGCTTCTGGATTTGGCTTTCGAGATGGTCAGAGAGCAGGGCACGGATGCCCTGACTCTGATTAGTTTGGCAAAAAAAGCGGGGGTGACAAAACCCATAACTTACAATCATTTTTCAACCCGGCAGGCTCTATTGTATGCATTATACCGGCGTTGTGATGAGGCGTTGTCATTTCAAATGGACCGCCTGATCACAAACCAGTCAATTTGCTTGCAAGATGCTGTGATCGTGTATGTGTCTTCTTATATCAACTGCACCGAAACGAATGGGAAAGTTTACGACGATATCGTCTCGGCTTTAAAAGCCTACCCAGAGTACGCGGGCGTTGAAAAGGATATCCGCAACTACTTCTGTCATGTGATTGAGAAAATATTATCACCATTTGTGGCCCCGGACGGAAAAAATATGACTAAGTTAATGCAGATATCGATCTTTAGCATTACTGAATCTCTGGGGAGCTTTTTGCAAGAGAATCCGCAGGCTAAAGATGAGCTGATCGATGAAGCTGTCGAAATAATCTTACGGATCTGTAACCGCTAGAACACCTACAAGCTCACTTCCCTTTCATTATAATATTTTGGCGGAGTGCTGTCGTTTTTTGATGGGGTAGGGGAGGTGCTTCCCTTTCTATTCTCTAAGCTTACCCATGCTAATTACGCATCTAACCTAATGATATATCTCACTTTATCTTGTAAATTTCAGTCTGAAATTCCCATGATTTCAGTATTTTTTTTACTGATGGTGATTAATAAAAGGACGGTAGTGTATGTGCCAGATGACCAGCTAGGAAGCTGGCGGTGAACACCACGTAAAGTTTTTTAACCGCTTTCTGTGTGGCTTTACAGGGGGTAAATACTGCTGAGCATTTAAGATATATAGCGTGTAGTCTAACGGATTCATTGCGTTGACCGGGACTATCGACCAATACACACGAAGTAATAATGATATGTTAGAAAAACAAAGTTCACTTTTTATCAACCGGGTCCACTTACAACGGCTTAAGTAGTTATGTCGGTACTATGCCGTGAATAACGGCCAACAGACGGATATTCAGACGCTGGCCGGGCAGTTGAATTGCTCGGAGTGTAACGTTGCCAAGTTGATGAAAACCCTCTCCTCTATTGGCTGGATTCACTGGCAGCCGGGCCAGGGACGCGGGCATAAATCTGAGCTGACGATTGTAACTTCTTTTGACACAGCATTACGCCGAAAGCTTCGGGTGTCAGGATGCTTTCCGGGAACACCTTCCTCATTGGCCCTCCATGGCGCAAGAGAGTCTGCAGGCGCAAAATGTCCTAGTGACGTTGGTACCTTATCAATTACCACAGTTTCATCCCCCTTTGGGCTTATAGGGCCACCTCAATACTCTATATTGATGCGATGTTTGATATGCTGCTGCACTATAAGGCCGAGAACGGACGGCTCCGACCGTATTTGGCTCATCATTATGAATTCAGGGGCGATCAGTTCTGGCTCCGCCTCAGACCGGATGTTTACTTTCATCACGGGGAAAAGCTGACCGTTACACATGTGGCAGATTGCCTCCGCGAACGGATCACTCAGTCCCATCCTTACCAAACCATGTACCGCCATATTGCTTGCATCGATGTTGATGGGCATTGGGTTAATTTTCCCCTGACACAAGGACACGCCATGATGCTTCAAACTCTGGCAGAGATGTACGTATCTATTTATCTGGAGAAAGACAATTCCCCGATCCCATCGGGCACCGTTCCTTTCCGGCTCGGTGATATCACCGAGCCGGAAAGGACCCTAGTCAAAAACGAAAAATATTTCTCTGCCAATACACTTATTGATAAGGCGGAGTTCTGGAGTAGCCATAGCAGCGACAGTAATGTCTGTGGACATATTGTCCATTATGGCTACGCGACCCATGCACTCGACGCGTCAGTGCAGAAGCAGTTGCGCACTGGGAGCGAGGTCATGGAGTTTCGCAGCGGTGAGGGTTGTCTGTCGATGGAGGAAAAAGCGTGGGTAATCCACAATACCCGGGTGTTCTGTGAGCTGTTTTCAACCAAGTATGCTCCGGTGGCCAATTCAATTACTGGTCATCATCAGGACAAGCTGATCCACTTACGTCACCAGCCAATACGCTGCCCAGACCAGACTGTCCGCATCTTCGTATCCGGCCGTCATAAGAAAATGAGTTTGGCCCTGATTGATTACCTGCAAGGCGCAGGGTGCGACGATCCAGACGACATTCAGGAAGCGAGCATCGAGGCCAATTACGATGTTGCGATAGGGGGGACCTGATCCAGGACAACTCTGTGTTTGGCTATTACCAATGGCTGCAGTGTAGCGACATTTTCAAATGTTCGCTGTTGGTAGAGCAGCAGCAATCCCTGCTTGGCCAGATTGACCGGATATTGTGCGACTGTCCTAGCGAATCTGATTTGCTAGAACAGCTCTACTTATGTGAAGATTGGCTCATCCAGCAGGGGGTATATATTCCCCTGTGGCGTGATTTTCTGAGTTACGATATTGCCGATACCATTCAAGGCGCGGACACTGACAGAATGGGCATTATGTCGATACGCAAGTTGTGGTTTAACGGCTAAGGGGCGTGAACTGGTGCGCTCTTGAGTATTGGGAAATGAAGTTGGTATCTGGGCTAAGTTCCTTTTCAAATTGGCAGCTCGAACTATGGTATTATCACGGGTTTGGAAGACAGGAACCGTAGTAGGGCGATCAGCGCAACAAGTATTCGGGTGTTTAAACAAGTTTGTAATTGGTAATTATTCGTACGGTTCGCTTTCTCTCACTCTGTGTTAGGCATCTGCAGGTCATCTATTCAGCGTCCCGAGTACCGGATATGATGCAAATTGCGGTCAAGGACAAGGCCAGAGCCTACGAGGTATGCGAAAGCACCGAGTGTTTTTCTACTCAATTTGCTAAACCTAGGAGCAGGTGTTCGAGAACGGTAGCTATTTGTCTAAGGTGATATTCTCGCTGCCTTACCCTGTAACAGACTCCTATTTTTGCTAAGGTTATCGATCAACCATCGCTTTGCATTATAGGGAGCTTAAAAAATGCTTGTTTTACTAAAGCTCTTTGGGACGAGGAACCAGTGAGAATATAAATAGGAACACCCGCCATTACCTAAGAAAGCCTTATTACTTATGAGACACAGAAGCTCTGCAGCCAGATTGCGTATAAACTAACAATAGACCACGCCAAAGGCTTGGTTTCAGGACTGCAACAGTATATTTTTGAACAGTTATCCTAAGTATTGCACTTCAAATTTTATACTAAGGAGTATTACATTTCTCTATTATTCGGTTGATGCTTACCTACATCACATGACCACACTAACTTTTGTGACATGTCTTTTGTCGAATAATTCATTGTTACCTTACCTGTCGTTTTATCAAACTTCGCAAGCCCAACATAATCCTTGATATAAAGATTACTTTTTTTATTAGATATATTTACGCCGTCATTTAATCCATAACGCATCATAACCCAGCCGCCAATTTCAATGGAGTAATACATATCGTTTTGGATTCGAAGCCAACCATCTCTAATATCCCCTTTTTGCAAATCACTTAGCAACGGAGTCATTGACGTCAGCTCACAGAACAGGCGTCTTTTCTCATCATAGTTGGCGCTGTCAGCTGCATTTAAACTAAATGCCAATGGCAACAAAAATAGAACTTTTTTCACTTATTTATCCTTGAACTCTAAACTCAATTTGAACCGAAAATGTCACGCGTTGCGAATCCGTCTTAAAGCGTTTGTTAGGCATTCAGTTCACGGATGAGTAAACTACCTAACTGCCTTGTGTTGTAGTAGTTACCATTGTTATTTAGTATTGAGACCCCAAGCGCTTTAGCTACTTGCCTCAAATGTGGTTTAGCTGGCACAAGAGGAGACCCATTTTCAATAACCTCTATTGAACCATTCTCACGCTCAGCAATAGTTAAATTGCCCCAGACAGCCTCTTTAACTTTTGGAATGTCTCTATTGATGCTGTCAGATTTTGTTAGTTTGCTCAAAGCAAGAGTGTATTTTGAACCAGAAGTACACATGAGTAGTTTGGCTTGTTCAACACTTCCATCGAACAAAGTTTCGATTTGCATTTCTTCAACGTTTATCCGCAACACAATAACTCGGTCAACACAGTTGAGTGTATTTGGATTAAATGAAACTTGTCCGTTATTAGCTAAACGTCCGGTAGTTTTGACTGAAACTCTTTCACCGTCCCCGCTTACTACATCATATCCCGATTGGTTTACTGTAAACGCCCCATGAACCCACGGGGCGATCTTGCTAATGTTTGAAGTTCCAAGGCAGGAGCGCATCGATATCAGGTTCAGCTTTCGCTAATTCCTGCATGCACTTGACCATGTAGTCGTAGAGGATGAGTCCATTGGCTTTCGCGGTCTCGACGATGCTGTAAAGCATCGCGCTCGCTTCAGCCCCATTAGGGTTAGTTGAGAAGAGCCAATTTTTTCTGCCAATGACCAGCGGTTTTATTGCGCGTTCAGCACGATTATTATCTATCGATAAATGACCATCATCGATATAGCGGATAAGTTTCAGCCATTGGCCGAGCGTGTATTTTATCGCCTTACCCAGCGGGCTAGACTCCATCACTTGTTGAGTCGTCATCCACTCGTACAACTCATCCAGTATCGGCTTAGCATGTTGTTTACGTTCTGATTTTCTTTTTTCAGCAGATTCACCTTTTAAGCGAGATTCTATTCCATAGAGCTTCTGGATTTTGGCCAGCGCTTTATCTGCTTTGCCTGACTTACCTTTGCCTTGCAGCTTTTTTGCGTCCATGAACTTACGTCGTGCATGCGCCAAGCAGCCAACATTGGTCACTTGATGAAGACCATCATAGGCACCATAGCCATCGGTTTGCAGATAACCACTGTAATCCCCCAAGAAGGCAACAGGGCATGCCCTCGCGCGACTGTTTTGATAGTCGTACAAGGCGATATTTTTCACATTGGGGAGAGCAGCTTCTGGCGAGTCTGCGCCCGAGCAGTAGAGCCACATGTAACATTGTTTATCTTCCTTGAGGACATTGAGCGGCGTTTCATCCGCCTGAACCACCACTTGTTGAAGTAAGTGCTCTTTTAGAGCGGCATAGAGAGGTGCGAACTTCTCACTGACTTGGATAACCCACCTTGCCATAGTAGTCCGTGATAGCTCGATACCCGACTGAGTAAACAACGACTCTTGGCGATACAGTGGCATCGCGTATTGGTATTTACCAAGGATGATGTTGGCCAGTAAGCTTTCTGTCGCGAAGCTCTTCGGGATAATGCTTTGTGGAGCTGGCTTTTGAACAATGTGATTGTTGTCTTCAGTTTGCTCGCACTGACGACAAGCATATTTAGGACGAACATATTCCAGCACTTTGAGCACCGCTGGTGAGAACTCAAGTTTCTCACTGCGGTCTTCACCGATTTTATGCAGACTATGCTTACAGCAAGCGCACTGCTTTTCATGGTCGTCTAAATCGAGTTCGATAACCTCACGAGGCAAAGTCTTTGGGAGGGGCTTGCGTTTACCCCGTTTCTTCGTTGTGGTGGTTGTCGTGACCTCAACCTCTTCTTCCTTAGCAGCTTCACATTCCGCTTCGTTGAAGAGATCACCTTGGGATTCATCGTAAGGCTTTAACGCCTCCGAGCGTCTAGCGAACTGACGGTCGAAGGCAAGCTTGAGCTGTTCAAGTAGCGACTGGCGTTCTTGTTTCAGTTGGTTTTCTGACGCCATCAGCGCTTTCACCATCGCTTGTAGCTCGGCAACATCTTGGCTTTCTGGGTTGATATTTGGCGTCTTTTTCATGGTGTTTATTATACTAAAATCATGCCGTTAACGCTTGGCGGATAAGGCTTTATTATCGCTTAAGTCATTGTAAAATCTTTTATTCGAACAGGTTTGTGGCCGATAATCGTGAAGCCAGAAAGCAGCCTATCAAGCTCAAATTGAGTCAGGGTAAACACCTCATTTTTCTCTTTTGATGGCCACTTGTACTTAGCTTTTTCAAGGCGTTTATACCAGAGAGCGAAGCCTGTTTTATCCCAGTACAACACTTTAATTTTGTCGCGCTGTTTGTTGGTAAACAGGAACAGTGCGCCACTTCCTAAAGGTAAGTCGGTGTCACTTTCGATAATCGCAGCAAGGCCGTTGATGGACTTTCTAAAATCGACACTTTCACGATATAAATAAATCTCTGGAGCGCTAAGCATACGTTTCATGACAGCGCACCGATAAGCTCTGCAAGATAGGTCGCTGGCGTGCCTTGCGGAATGCTCAGTTCAACATCGTTGACAAGCAGTGTCATGTTGGCCACTGCAACGTGAGTGGCTTGATACTTTGTGGTCTTTTCAACGACTTCGGCTTTAACAAAGCCAACTGCGTTCGGTTTTTCGATGTGCTTTAATTGTTGGCGCTTAGCATAAAAAGTGGAAAGGCTGAGGCCGTTACGTTCACAGAATAATCGTTGTGATAGTTGGCTGGATTCATATTGCTCGAACAGGGTTCGCCACTCTTGGTTAGTGCGTCGTTTAGCCATTTCAAATCTCCTTTGGGTTGGAGGTTTGATCTTATTATTCGGGCTAGACGATTAGAATGCGGTGTTTATGACGCGCTTACGGTTTACTTCAGTTGCCATTTGACCGTTGGTAATCAAAGCTGAATAAAGCTCACCAATTCTTCCTGTCAAATGCCTGAGTTCAGTAATAGGAACACCCCAATTTAACTCGCGTTCAAGCCAAGACATCGACTCACCTAGAGATTGAATGACCTGAATTTGTGTTAAAGCCACAGACTTACCTCCTGATGCCTAGCGCCAAATTAAGGTGTGAACAACGCTAAAACCTTAGTTAAACCATTGTGTCAAAACACTAAGCTGGCTTGAAGTGAAAGCACCAAGCATTGTGAATCACTCTTAAATTTATTGTTAGTTGTGTTCTGACCACTCCGACCGTAACACCCCATATTTGACGGAGTCATAATACTCACCTTTGTAGTAACGAACCTTTCTAAGTCTTGCTTCTTGCTGAAAACCCAGTTTCAAAGCCAAAGACATCATTCGAGGATTACCTGACCAAGTGGTTAAACCAACCCTCTCGATTTCTTTAGTTTCGAACAAGTACGATACCCATAAAGGTATAGCAAGCGCAGCAATTCCCTTACCCCAATACTGTGCATCGTAAATGACTACACCAGCCTCTAGCCAACGAGTTTCTTCGCATTCCCAGTAGCAACTAACCGTCCCAACAGGAATATCGTCAACAGTGATTAATTGAAAGTCTGAGCCAGACAATAAACGTTGAAATGATGAACTTTCAAACTGTTCTAATGATGGGTGAGAATATGGAAAGTAAGGGCCATTGAACTTCATCCATTCCTCATTTGAAATGACCAAATAATGTAGAGGTTCCAGCTCGTCTTCCCTGGCTGGTCTAATATTTACTTTCATATCTTCCGCAATACTTCCCGATTCTTCGTAGCAAACTAACGCTGCGTTAAGTGGTGAGCAACGCTATCTCGGAACTCAATTTTTACGCCGTAAACACTGAACTAAACCCAAACCAAAAATGCCAATGATGGGGAATCACTCTTAAATTGTTTGTTAGGAGACTTGGATTCAAGTACGAAGTGCGACACTGCTGAACAATAAAGCAGTGAGATGCGATAATCGTGAAGTTTGCTCCTGCCAAGAAGTAAACTTCATGAAATACACGCCCCTTACTGAGAATGAAAGATATATGATTTCTGCTCTCAGAAAGCAAGGAATTAGTACCGCTAAAATTGCTAAACAACTGGGCCGTCACAAAGCCACTATCTATCGAGAAATTGAACGCTAGATAGCTCTTTATTACCAAATGAGCAAAGACTCTTGAAACTCCCTCACAGCTATTTGTTGGAAACTGAAAGAGCCCATGAACAACGAAAACCTTCTTGTGAGCCTTTTTAATAGATCGAGCGCACTTTCTTTGATAGCTTGATTATTTCTTTCTCCATATATTTCCATCGACTAAAGTTTGGGTAATAAAAATGTACGTACGATTTGTCGTTGATCAGCTCGATGAGGATTCAAATCAGAGAAAAGGCATATTTCAGGCAATTAGTTGTATGAAGAAACAAGAAGTATTCTATGACTATGAACTTGAACATATCGAGGAGGTTATGGGGTGGTTCGATGAAAACCTTGAATCTCCATTAGACTACTTAAATAAACAGAAGTCTAAGAAATCTGAGGTGTATATCAGTTGGTTTCTTGAGTCTTCCTCTGAACACATATCTAAAATACGTGAGTTCGTTTTTTTAGTTGAAAGTAAGGGATTCGCAGTTGATCAACTAAGAACAGAAACCCCTGGAAAAATAGTTTACGCCGATAAATATCAAGTGTTTGCTAAGCCATTCAGGCGTTTCTAAGCAAACATAACAATAAATTTAAGCAGGTTCGTAACGCTGACAGTTTTGGTTTGAATTGGCTTAAGTGTTTACGGCACAATGGTTTAGGTGGGTGGTAGCGTTACTCACTACTTAATTTGGCGTTATGTCACAGGGCTAATGTCGGAGGACATTAAAGTTTGAAACTTTTCTATTTCCGAAGTGCGTTACTATCGTGGCTAAAAGAACCCAATACTGACAATAAAGATCGACACTTAGACTCAATCAATGTGGCTATCCAACGAAAGTGTGACAACAAAGTTTGAAACTCGCTTTTGGACATAAATGAGTTACCGAGGTTGCTAATTTAGTAATATACGAATAACTATAGGTATTGGAAAATCGCTTGGAGGGACAATTTCCTAGTGTGACTTTATATATCATAATCGAACAGCTTTGTTAGCAGTCAGCCTAGTTGCTTAACATATGAACAACTAGACACGATAATATCTATACTTGTTGGTTCGTAGGTGGCTATCTACCTTTCACTTGAATCAACAAACAAATTAGGATTAAACCGATGCCACTCCATCCAAGCATTGGTATCGACTCGCCAACCACCACCACTGCCAAAGCTGCTGCTACAACAGGTTCAAAAAGTGTAATCAAACTTGCACTACTGGCGGTTACAAACCTTAGGCCAAATCCATAAGCAATATAACCCAACCCCATTGGAATCAACGCCATATAGCCAACTACCAGAATATTGGTTGTTGATGCAAAAAGATTATCTCCAGTAACCAAAAGTGTTGGGAGCAAAATTAACGAACCAAAACCAAAAATACTGCCTAAAGCCGATTGGGATTGGACACCCTGTTCAATCAGTGTCTTAGCAATCCACGAATAGACGGCATAACACAAACCCGCAATAAAACCCAACAAGATGCCAATCAGTCTCAAGTTATTAACTGTATGGGTTGCAGGTGACTCAGAGAAAACCAACAACATGATGCCTGCAATTCCGACAGAAAAGCTTAGCAACCATTTTTTCGTAATTCTTTTACCTTTGCTAAATAGACACTCAAGTATGGCCGCAAAAAACGGTGCTGTGGCAATAGAAATCACGGTACCAATTGCGACACCAGCCAGCCTCATCGAGGAATAAAATGCTAATGGATAGGCAGCCAAAGCGATTGCGCTAATCGCTAATTTTCTCTTGTTAATCAGAATCTTTTTGAAATCATTTAGCAACTGTTTGCGAGATAGTGCGGCTTGAAAAAGCCCACCAACACCCATTGAAAAAGCGCCTATTGCTAGAGAGCTAATATCTGGAGCTAAACTAGCGACCGTACCTGTAGTACCCCATAAGACTGAGGCAAACAGTATCGAGAAAATGCCAAGCTGATAGGAAGTATAGCGACTGTACAACATAATTATATCTACCGAAAAACTCATAACAAGGCAGAGATTTTAGGCGATTAATTACACCATGTTTTTGCTAAAAGGACGCAATAGTTGTTTAAATAGACGAACTCAAGAGCGCGCGAACTCCCTTGGAGACATTCCATAGTGGACAGAAAAGCGTCGGCTAAAAGCTGAAAGATCGCTGTATCCTACTCGCTCTGCTACCCACTGCACAGGTAAGTCAGTATGGGTTAGCAGTGCCTTAGCCTTCTCCATACGTTGCTCAGTGATATATTTGAGTACACTCACCCCTATGTTTTCTTTGAAGAGCTTCTTGAACTGAGTTGGACTAAGATACGCAATCTTAGCAAGCGACTGAATGGTAAGAGGCTCGGCTAACCGTTCACTGATCATCACCTGCACTGCTCGAATCCGTGGATCGTTAGTTCGAGACAGCTCTTGCTGTCCCAGCAATAAGGTGAAGATACTTACCATAGATGCTTCAATTGCACTATCCACCTGATATTCAAGTTGCTTTTCAACAAAGTGAATAAAGCTCAACAGAGGGGGAGAGATCGAAAAAACAGCTAGTTCCTCACTGATCAAATGAGAAGGCAGTTCATCAAGATCAGCTACAATGAATCGTGCTGCTTCATCAGCATTAAATCCATGTGCTACACCTTTTGGGATCACCACGCATTCACCGACACTCACCTTACCCAAGAAACCATCCATATCAATATGAATATTACCTTGAATAGGCAGTACCAGTTGATGATAGCTATCGTGAACATGGCGACTAAAGCGCTTTGTGTAAGTGCGAATACTTAAACTAGTTTTCATATCAACAACAAGTTAGCAAAAGACAATAACAGGTATTTCCAGCAACTTTCACTCATTACAAAAATTAGGTCAAGCAGATGGTTCACGTAGCTCACAATGGGGCAAAATCGTCTCAGAGAAGAAGGCAAACTACGACAAATGGCACCGAAAAGTTTCGCACTTTATTGTCATAGTTCTAATCTTTATTGTTCGAGTTTCAAACTTTGTTGTCCACCGACAGCTAAATATGACGAAAGTGAAAGAAACTGCGAGTTTAAAATGTGATACTTTTAATCCGTTTCCTGAGCCATTCAAGTCTCATCTCGGTCAGTCTGAATGCAAGAGGGTAGGTGACTTATTTGGCTTATCCCAGTTTGGAGTTAATCTAGAAATACTTGAACCTAATGCTCAATCAGCTTTAAGGCACTGGCATACGAAATCCGATGAGTTTCTGTATGTACTGGATGGAGAGCTTTGCTTAATCATGGACGAAGGTGAGCAAATTATGAGGCAGGGAATGTGCGTTGGTTTTCCAGCAGACGCTGAAAATGGGCACCATTTAGTAAATCGTAGTGATAGCCAAGCAAAGTTCATTGTCATTGTCAGTCGAGTTGAAGGTGACGAAGCTCACTACCCAGATGATGATTTTAAGTGGGTAGTTACAAGCTCAGGTGAATGGGTGGCTTCCCGAAAGGATGGCACACCGTACTAGTTACTTAACAAGCGTTCAAGAGGGATTCTCAACGCTTGACAGTTTTGGTTTAAATCGGCTTTAGTTGTGTGATTAATTGTACTGACTCATACACGATCTGACACCTATGGTGGTGAAGCGTGACCTAGTCGTACAGAGAGTCACTTATGCCACCAAAATCGCTTCTGGACAAAAATCATTTAGGGTCGATGCTCTAAATAACCCTATATTCATTACTTAATGTATTCTGACCGAGCCAAATA
>NZ_JBSRRK010000026.1:0-16812 GCF_053890955.1 Vibrio sp. JZG120 | reverse complement strand
GGCAGAGATACGCAGCATGAGCTGGATCAACCACTTAAGGAATTAGCTTATGTGTCCAACCATTGGGGTCCACTTCTAATAATAATACTGTGGTAAATATGAAAAGAGATATAAAATCCTCCACTAAGTTCGTTTTTACCTACTTTGTGTTTGCGTCGCTATGGGTTTGGTTGTCAGATAAAGCAGTAGAACTCCTATCGAGCAATACACAAGTCTATACCTTGGTTCAATCACTGAAGGGAATGTTATTTATAGTGGTCACATCTTTATTGCTGTGGGGACTGGTAAAAAAGAACAATCGAGAACTTGAACAGGCGAATGACATTGACTCTGTAACAGGTTTACACAGCCCTTTGGTATTTTTTCGCTGCCTAGAACAAAAAATCCAAAATGCCAAAGAAGATGAGCACTACGTTCTTTTTCTTCTTGATATTGATAACTTTAAACCCATAGCCGATCGCCTCGGTTTTACGAAAAGTAGTCAGTTTTTAAAGGATATCGCACAATCTATTGACTCTCATACGGTCTTTCCTCTTCTCTCATCACGAATACACTCTGATGGGTTTGCTTGTTTGGTAAGAATGCATGATGAAAATCAAATAGCTCTGCACTTAGCTCGCGTTCAAAAGCAGTTTAATCAACATGCAAAAAATCATGAAATTGATGTGACATGCTCTATTGGTGTGGCCTTCTACCCGTATGATGGAGAGAGTGTCAAGCAACTCATGTCGTCGGCAAAATATGCTCTAGCTCAGGCAAAAAAAACAAAAAATACTATCCGATACCACGACAAAAAACTCGCTGAAGAAGATTTCCAAAAACAACGCATGATTATAGAGTTGCGTCATGCGATTCAAGAAGAGCAAATACAGATAGTCTTTCAACCAAAATATCGCCTAAAAGACAAGAGAATGACGGGAGTTGAAGTGCTATCTCGCTGGACCCACTCTCAATACGGAGATATATCTCCATCAGTATTTGTCACGCTGGCAGAAGAAAATAATCTTAGTAGCGCTTTAACGAAGCTAGTAATCAAGCAAGCATCAAAGCAACTTAAAGAAGCTCAGCTCCTAGGCCGTGTCATCCAAAGCGTATCTGTAAATATTTCAGCGACTGAGCTAAATAGCACTGAGGGTATTCATCAAATTGAGTATCAGCTAAATCAAGACACTGAACTTTCAAAATACCTATGCCTTGAAATCACAGAGACAGCCTCACTTAAGAATATAGAAAAGTGTGCAAGCCTAGTAACAAAAATGAAAAGGTGTGGTGTAGCGTTCTCTATCGATGACTTTGGGGTCGGTTATACCTCATTTAGAATTTTCAATAGACTCGACGTCGATGAAATCAAGATAGATCGTAGTTTCATCAAAGATATTGCGGTTGATTATCGTTCAAGAGCGATCACTTCAGGGATTATCGACATTGCAAAAGGGTTCGGAATTCAAGTCGTTGCGGAAGGAGTAGAAACCGATCACCAGTTACGAATTCTTGAAGAGTTAGGCTGTGAACAAGCCCAAGGTTTCTATCTAAGCCCCCCAATACCTGTTGAAGAATTAAAAGACAAATTAAATATATAGCGACAAGCGAAAGCTGGCTGTACTTGGCGGTAATTATTGACCTTTACTCAAGACAAGTAATTGGATGGTCTATGGATACCAGAATGAAGGCTACGCTGGTCTGTGATGCGCTATCAATGGCGTTGTTCCGTCGCGGATTCCCCGAGCAGGTTATCGTTCATAGTGATCGAGGTAGTCAGTACTGCTCAAAAGATTATCGAGATCTCATAACTGCTTATAATCTAGAAGAAAGTATGAGTAGGAAAGGAAATTGCTGGGACAATGCTTGTGTTGAGTGAGAGCTTCTTCCTTTCTATGAAAGTGGAAGCGATCCAATATGAGCCCATTATGACGAGAGACCAGATGCGCCAAACGATCTTCGAGTATATAGAGGTTGATTATAATCGGATGAGAAGGCACAGTGCTCTTGGGTATCTAAGCCCAGTTAACTTTGAACAACAAAATGTCGCTTAATGAAGTGTCCATATATGGTCTTCCCCATTTGTGCAAGCTGCATTTCAGATAAAAGGAACAAGGTTAGCTATCATATATCCGGCCTCTTGAGGAAGCTTTACTTAAACTTCGGACCTTGATGAATCATTCGCACGTGCCGTCCTTATCAGTCTGTCGGTTTTTATCCGTGGACACTTTCAGGTTTTCAGCACGTCGGTTTGACCTGTTTTTCATCGAGAATTGCAGTAACACAAATTTGGTATGTTTATTTGGGCTAGTTGTACACTATTGAGCTATTAACTTCTCAGCAGGTATGTATCTCTGCTTTTTAGCTACGATAACCCAAGCCATCCGAAGCATTTTGTTCGCATACGCAATGACCGCTCGATTAAAGCCTCTCTTTTCCACTAGTCGATTGATCCAACTACTCAGCATATCATTCTTGTTTTTGGAGCGAGCTACAACAGCTCGTGCACCATTGATTAACTGACTGCGGGTATAAGAGTCTCCACGCTTACTAATTCCAAGCAAAAGGGGTTTCCCTCCGGTACTATGCTGACGCGGAACCAGTCCGAGAGCAGCGGAAGCATCTCGACCCCGTTTAAATTGTTGTCTATCACCCATCCATGCTTTTAGTGTCATTCCAACGATTGGACCAATTCCTGGCATGGTAACGAGCCGTTGGCAGGTATCATCCTCTTTTGCAACAGATTTAATATAATCGTGATACCACTGAAGTTCTTCGCATAATTCTAATAGCCTTTGATGCTGACGATTCAATAGCATGCGAAATGTATCGGTCAAACCATTAGTCGCGTCTTCGAGAACCAAAGGAAGTTCTCGCTTAAAGGCGGGAACACTTTTTTCAATAACGATACCGTACTCACTAAGCAGGCCCCTTATGTGATTAATTAACCGTGTTTGTTCCACACTTAATAAACGACGTGTTTGGAGAATACTTTGTTCATCTTGCTGACCTAAACTTTTTACAGCAACTTGTCGAATAGAGCCGTGTTGTGATGCTTCTGCAATCGCTAGCGCATCATTGTAATCATTCTTTTGTCCGCGTAAGTATGCTTTCACGTGCTGAGCTGGTAATAACTGTACTTCATGCCCTAGCTTTTGAAATTCTCGCCCCCAGTAATGAGAAGAACCGCAGGCCTCCATCGCAATCGTGCATTGCTCGTGATTAGCGAAGAAAGGTATGACTTTATTTCTACTTAGTTTCTTTTTAGCGACTTGCTTACCATGTTCATTTAACGTTATAAAATAGAAAGAGTTTTTTGCCAAATCGATACCAACTGTTTTACATCTCATCATGAATCCCTCACTAATTCTTCAAACTGAATGCACATGTCAATTTTGCCTCAACATGTTGCTGACTAAAGTGAGGGGAAGACCATTTCATCAGTCTGGATGGAGCAGATCAGTTGGTCACTGGCATCAAATATTGATTGCTCGGGATGGCAGTTAAGGGAGCAACTGTACTATTGAAAGTATTCAGCAAAGCATTACACCTCTTACAATTCTTAGATAGATAAGCGATTGACTCTCACTGCCTGTGTGCAATACTGGATTCATTAAACATTTAAAAAAAGTTTCACGAGATGAGCAGAAAGATTGCGGGAGTTAGCGTCCCACCAGCAAAACCCACTGATTTCATTAAAGTAGTAGAGTTAATCGACAAGCTAGACCCAATTAAATACGGGTTTGACAGTAGCAGTAACTACTTGCATTGGAATGACTTTCAGTACCGTTCAAAAGAGTTTAAACGCGACCAAAAGAACTATGCTTGGCATGCCCTAAAAATTAGACGTAGCCTTAACGACATTTCGCTTGTTGATGAAAAGGGCAATCCGTTCCAACTTAGTGCCGCCAGTCTCGACGCTAAGCTATTCCGTATCGATAAACAGCTCAAATTAGAAGATTTGCCGCTATCTGCGCAAGATAAAAAGGCGCACCTAGTGAAAAGCGTGATCATGGAAGAAGCCATTAGCAGCGCCCAATTGGAGGGAGCGGCCACAACGCGTAAAGTCGCTAAGGAAATGCTTGAAACAGAACGTGAGCCTAAAGATGACTCCGAACGTATGATTATCAATAACTGGCGTTTGATCATGATGGCCGATGATCTTAAGGATGTAGAGCTCACACCAGAATTGATTAGCGGGTTTAATGACATTGCCACCGATGGCGTGTTAGAGAATGAGCACGTTGCTGGCCAATACAGAACGGATGCGGTCATGGTTAGAGACGTGGCCACTGGCGATATTGTTCACGAAGCGCCCGAACATGAGCACGTTTTGAAGCTCATCGAGCAACTATGTGACTTCGCTAATACCGACCATACCACCAGCACCAATTTTATTAACCCAATCGTTAAGGGTTGTATTCTGCACTTTATGATTGGCTACATACATCCATTCATGGACGGCAACGGGAGAACGGCTAGGGCGCTTTTCTATTGGTTCATCCTTAAGCATGGTTATGAGAACTTTAAGTACGTCTCGATCTCTGCTCCACTAAAACTCGCGTCAACCAAGTACGTTAGAAGCTACGTTTACACCGAAACGGACGACAACGACTTAACGCACTTTGTGGACTACCAGTTAACGGTCATCATTAAGGCGATTGAGCGCTTTAACGAGTACATCAAATCTAAAATTGAAGATACGAGAGAGGTGCGGGAGCTGCTAGACGACTCCAAGCTTAAGGATGTGTTGAAGCTGCCGCACATTGTGATTCTGACCAAGGGATTAGAAACCGCCGGACGTGTCTTTTCAGTTAAGGAAATTCAGTCTGATTTTGACGTGTCTCATACCTCTGCGCGCAAGTATCTTGAGAAGCTGGTAGAGCTGAAATTGCTGTTCAAATCAAAGGATGGCAACGAGAATACCTACATTGCACCAGCCGACTTGAAAGATAGGCTAACCAAAGCTTAAGAGCATCAAAAAAGCCGCCTAATTGGCGGCCTTTTTGTGGGGAATAGAATAGGTTGGTTTGGCGATTAGAAGTCTACCCAGTTGTATTGCAGTGTGATAGCTGGCTTAACCAGTGCCGCAGTATCTTCTGTTGATAGGTCGATCACGTCTGCGCGCACTTTTACGTGCTCTAAACGGAATCGATGTGACTTAGCACCCTTACCTTTAGTCGATTCAGGCGTAGACTCGATAACCACTGTGACCATTTTCTTGTCACGAACGATTTCACGCAGCATATCTAGCACTGTACCAGTGATAGTTTCTACGCACGTTACCGCGATTTCGCCTTTATTCTCAAGCGCACCATTTTGGATGTAGCCCAAGCCCATTTGGCCAAAATCTTCTACGTCTGCACGACTCATTGCTGGAAACTGAGTAGAACGAACCAAAACGCTGATATTTGGGTATTCTTCGATTTTCATTTCGAACTCTGTACCCATCATCTTTTCGCCAGCTTGGACGTTCTTAGTGAATTTCTGTTTCAAGAAATTCATATCGCCTTTTGCGTTAAATGCTCCGGCCATAATTACACCTATTCTATTGGAAGTGGTTAGCAATCTGTGACTGATTAATCATTTGCTTAGGAGCGGCGGTAATAGTTACCGTGTTGTAAGCGAAATTGCCGTCTCGCGTCTTAGGTGCGTTAATGTCATAACTCACCTCGCTAATTCGCATAGGTAGATTGAGCGCTTTGCCAATCTTGAATCTCGCATCACTTGGAACACGGCCACCAAGGCCATCGTAACTGACTGGAACAGTATTTTGCAGCTCGGGACTGATCATCTGAGCCAGGTATTTAATGGGATCATTAACCTCGGATTTGGCATTGGTGAACGCGACAAATTTAAGCGTTATGGTTATCTCTGGCGGTTCGTTCCCTTGCCAAACTTGCTGACTGTTCCATAGTGTTTTACTCGTCTTATCCGACACGGTTTGCGCGATTGAGGACGTTTTATCTAGGGCATTGATGTTACCCACGGAATCGCCCTCAAACGGCGCTTCCCATATCGCTCTAAAGGCAAGCTGACACTCATCAGTCATGTAACCAATGACCGTAACCTCTTGACCGCCTATGACTTGTGTAATGGCGCATTTATTGTGGATAGACACGCCATCATCATTAGGTACGCCGACAATTACAGCCATTGCTTACCCTTACTTGTCTATACCGCGAGAATCGCGCATGCGGTTAGACTTTTTGCGAGCTGCTTTAGCCGCTGAGCTGTGAGCTTTCGCGCGCGCTTTCTTAAGTGCTGCTTTTTGTGCTGCACTCATACGGCGCTTACGGCGATTGGTTTTGATGTAAGTTACCTTGCCGTCACGGATCACTTTCTTAAGCGCTTCAAGCATCATGGATTCACGAACGGCGAACTCTGCGATCGCTTCGTCTGAGTCCACGTTGTCTAGGCCACGCTCTAGGGATTCAAAGATGCGATCTGCCGCTTCTGGATCTTCCAGTGCTTCTAGCATGTCGCCCTCTTTTGGCTGGCCAACTTGAGCAATAAACTCGCTAGCCGCTTCTTGTAGCGATTCGTATAGCGCTGCTTGGCCATCGGTTAGCTCTGCATCGTCATCGCCACCAGCCATGCCAAATAGCATTGCGTCTAGGTTGTCGATTGAGCTGTCACCACCGTTAACCCACTGAACACAAGCTGCTGCTGCGTCTTGGCGAGCCATGATGGTTGATGCACGGTTGATTGACTCAAGAAGTTGGTCTTCTGTTACAGACTCAAAAAATGCAGTTTCAGTTTGTTCCTGCTCGGCCACTTGTGGCATCACAAATGGGCGAGCAAGAACAGAACCCTCAGAAAACATTGATTTCATTCTATTCTTGCTCTTTGTTGATTAACGGATTAGTACAGGTTCACCAAGGATTCGACGTGCGGAGCCAGTTGGACAGAACGACCAAGTGACTTTCCAGTAATCGATTTCGACTTGCTTAACTTCCAGCGTCCAAGCGTTCTCGCCGTCTTGAGCTGGATTGCGAGGTGTCACTAGCGCACCAACGGCTTCATAGCCCTCTAGGATACTGGCCATACCGTCAGTTAGACCCTCAAGCGTTGCACCGTCAGGTTGGTGTTTTAGGCGATTACCTAGTGCGTAGAAGTCGCGTGAGATAGCGTCAGCAATAGACACGACTTGCTCAAAACGTAGGTAGTTTTCAGCCGCAGATGACGTTAGAGAGTCATCAATGAACAGGTTGCCGTTTTCGTCTGTGCCTAGTTTGTTTAGACGTGCCTTGTACATTTCTTGGTAGTTAGGCTCGCCAGCACCTTGGATTGGTTTTAGGCCAGTACGTTGGATAACAGCACGTTCAACACCCGCTGGTGTGTAGTGCCAACCGCCGACCGGAGAGGTCTTAGCAACGCCAAGCGCTTTAGCTGCAAAGCCGATACCTGAGCCGCCCCATACCGCCATGTTGCCGTAGAAACGACACTTAGCTTGGTAAGGGATATGCACGAATGAAGCGCGATGATTGTTGAAGTTCAGACCTTTTTTGAACTCCAATGCCGCTTCGTGCGTTAGGCGAGGATCAACATCGAAGTAGCCAGAAATGCGTTTGTCTTTACAGATTTGCGCTAGGTCAGTGATTACCGCTGTTTCGTAGCAGCCCAAACCACAAACGTAGTTGTAGCTGTACACGGTCGTGCGTAGTGCTTTCACTGCTTTCTGGTAATCTTCAGCCGTAATGTCGCTAATATTGCCGTTGGTCGCGCCAGTGAATTTGGTTTTAGCAATTGCAGTAACTTCGCGTTTCGCTACTTCTGCATCGATACGACAAGTTAGGTACTGCGAACGTTCTTCAAGAACAGTCTCGATAAACGCAGCGCTACCCATTTGGTCTACTGCTGTAGGCTCTAGGGATACAACCCATTCTTCTAGCACTACAGAGCCACCAGCCGCTTGTTCTTCCTCTAGGGTAAGAGTGAACATGCCAGCGCCATAAACTTGCTCATCGGCTTTTGCTAGTGTGATAGAACGGTTGTCTGATTGAGCACCGTCTTTGATAGCGAACGCTAAAAATTCGCCTTCTTCTAGCGATAGGTCAGCCGAGTAGCTGATCGCTTCGTTAGTAATCGTTACCTCGTCTGCTGGTTTAGTTAGCTTGATAGCTGGATAGGTTGCCGTTTTTGGTACGACACGAACCACGTAGCCATTACCGCCGCGCAATGCTTCATCAAGAACGCGCATGCCGTCAGCCAATTTGCCAAGGCTTGAGTGGTAAGGCTTACCTAGTTTGTCTAGGAAGTTAGCCGCCGTTACCGGAATAACCTCGAACGGCTTACCTTTTTGAGACACTATCACACCGCCAAACACTAGCTGGTTTGAGCCAGTGCCTTGCTTAGTTGTCGAGTCAGCGTTAATTGGCGCAACCGCAACTTGTGAGACGTTATCTATTGAAAATTCAATCTTACTCATTCTCTGTCTCTTTCAGCGTTAGATCCTGTGCTGCAAGCTGGTCTACAATTTCTTGCAAACCCGCTTGAGCAATACCTTTCACCGCAATAACGTTGTCTTTCGTCATTTCGGTTAGTTGCTCAACCGTTGTCACACCGTGGTTAATCAGTGCTTTTTCAACGCTTGCACTAAGCTCAAGCGCGGATAGCGCCGTGCCGTTGTCGCTGGTGGCTGTGTCTGGTTGCTTCTGAGCTTCTGGTAAAACCGTTGGCTCAAGACGAACCGAAACGAGGCCGTTTGGATAGGCCGCTTCCACTTCGTGTTTGAAGCGGTTCACGTTGAAAACTGAGAGAGGGAAATCTTTAGTCAGTGGTGGCATGACGCGACCCTGTACCGTGATTTCCTTTGGTGTGAGGTTGGTGACTAAAACGATCGTTTCTTTCATCGTACTCCCCAAGAGCGGCAGCCCGTAAGACTGCCGCTTACTTGCCTTACGCCGCAGCTGCTACAGGAGCTTCGTCGATAAGTTTCACACGGTAGAAGTAGTTCTCACCGTCGAATGGATGGATCTCGCCGTAGGCCAATTCGTATAGCGTGTTAGACGCTACTAGACCTTTGCCGATCGGATGTGTGTACATGGTTGCTGCGATCGCATCACCCGCTACGTAACCCGCTTCTGAGTGAGAAGAACCGCGACCGTAACAAAGCATGTCGTTCGTACCGATAACTACCGGACACTCGAACACTTTCCACATGCCGAACAATTTACCTGCGTAGTGGATAGCGTTTTTCTGTTGGTATTTAGCCGGAGCAACGAAGTATGGAGCACCAAGAGACTTAAGTATTGTTGACGCGCCAGTACCAGCAAAGATACCTGTCATGCCAGTTGTGCGAGTCGCTTGTAGGATCTTCGTAGAAACGTTTAGAAGAACTTCGTTTAGACGTTCACGATGTAGACGCCAATCTTCACCAGCCGCTACGTAGATATTGAATGTTTCTTCGCGCGTACAAGCAAAGTCCATATCTACTAGGTGGCGAGTCGCTTTTTCCGATGCCAATGTGTTGCGCATGTGACTCATCTGTAGAGATTTCAGATCTTGGCCAAACTCGCGTTGCATTGTGAACATCGCTTGGATCGTCGCGTCTGCTGCGATTGCGTTTTGACGTGGGCGCAGTATGCGAGAATCCATATCATGGTCGATCGTCGGGATAAGGTCAGGGCGTCTTTCAATGTCTACTTCGAACTCGATATGCAGAACGGTCTCTGCTGGCAGGGCCGATGTTGGAGTGACGGTAACTTTGCCTTTTGCATGGTCTATCTGACAGTTAATAACCATACCATTGTGAGTGCCTGTCATTATTTGACTGCCGTTGCTGTCTAGGTCGCGAGCCACACGTTTATGGTTAATAAATAGGGAAACAGATGTCTTCGTGAATGGGATTTCAAACTTGGTGTGCTGTAGGTCAGTCTTAGAGTCAAAGACGTGAGTTTTCTTAGTGCCGTCTGGTTGTTGTTCAGCGACAAACTTGTAACGCTGACGCATAGACGAGTATTGGCCAACCGTTGCTTGGTCGATTTCAGTGCCCGCTGCGAAGTCACCAAAGTTTGAGCCAGTGCGGCGGTACACTTTGAAGATCTCAACTTCGTTGGCTCCCGCTGGGATCATCGTTACAGCGTCAAGTGTTGCTGTCTCTAAAAGCACAGGCAGCACTAGGCCAACCATTTTCGCGCGGATTTCAACACCCTCTGACGTTGATAGAGACTGACCGATAGACTCAAGCATCATTGCGCCTGTTGAGCCATCACGCTTAGCGCCCTCTAATGTCATCATGTTACGCATAGTTGCGTGAGCTGATGCCATTAGTTCGTCGCTAGGTAGGTGGCCGTAAGTCTTTTCGTATTCACGTACCGCAGATTGCATACCTGATACGATGCCAACCGCTGTTTCTTGAGACACTGACTCGAACATAGGCTCATTCGCAATGGCTGACAAAATAGCCGCGCCACGAGAATTGTCGTCAGTTAGAAACATGCCTGTTTGTGAATCGAATTGGGATTCGATACACAGATTACGCATTGCTTGAGCGCCTAAATGAATCGCCTCAATGCGTTTGTTGAAGTTAGAACGTTTATCTGCCATGTAAATAAACCTTAGTTATTAATTGAGTGCATTCGGAATCGTTAAGCCGCAGAAAAGCGGTAAAAACTCGCTCAATTTCGGATAGTAATTAAGATTTAATGCGAAAAAAACAGGGGTGAAGTTGAATTTAACTTATTGTTATATAGTGAATTTATGTCTTTTTGTGCGCGTTTGTGGGAATGGTAACGACAGGGGTTTCTATGTCGTTGATCGTGTGTTTTTACTGAGAGAAAAGGGGATAGGAAAGGACAACTAAAAAAAATTTAAAAAATTTTTAGTTGTTATAGGGTTCCAGCCAAAAAGCCGAACACATTGCTTAGCAGCTCTTGTGTGTCAGTCTCTAAGCCTGGAAGCTTAACACCATAGAAAACGGCCAATAAGTCACGAACAATGAGTTGATAAACGACCACCAGCGCGATGCTCCACATCATAGCGGCGCGTCCAGTACGTACCAATGTGTTAGAGCTGGCAGCTTCAAGCTCTGCCAGTTTGTAGGCAAACTCTTTGCGTTCTTCGTCACTGGTAAACACACGATCACTAAACTCGGTTAGTTCGTGGATAATGCCACCTACTTTCTCGCTGGTGGCGCTCTTAAATAGGCGGCTTGTAAACACTTTTGCTAGTCCCATCATTAATTGCTCTCTTTAATGTGTTCTGCGAACGCTTCTGCCAGTGCTACGGCTAGCTTTTCGCGCAGTTCTAATCCCTTTTGCAACGACTCATCGTTAGACAAAAAGAACGGCTCCAAAATCACGGCTGGCATTTTGGTTTTCATCAAGAAACGCCAACCGCGAGTATCAGTACCAGTGTTCGAGATAGGCTTAAGACCACGATTACGCTGTCCGATAAGTTCAGCCACCGCTTTTTGTAGGCGCAGAGCGAGTGCTTGGCTCTTGGCTGACTTATGCCAATGCAATGTCTCTGAGCCTTGAACGTCTTTATTGGCCACGCTGTTACAATGTAACTCGATGGCATAGTTAGCGGCCGAACCGTTCACGTCATCGATCATGCGTGAGTAGGTATCTCGGTACATGATCACTGGAAGAATGTCGCGCTTATGCAGTTCGGCAGCCAATAAGCTGGCTAGGGGATGATTGTATGCGTACTCATTTATTCCGAATGTTTCATTATGTGCGCCACCATCTTTGAAGCTATGACCAACAATAATACAGACTTTTTTCATTTTAAGATTTCCAAACTCAAGTTAACTAACATATAGTTATGGGTTGACCATGTTCGGAATAGGAGGTATATTATTTAGGTCAGCTCGTTGTCCTAGTCGAGCTGCGGTTATTGACACTGGATGAGTGTTTTAACTTCATTCAACTTTACAAGCCTGTAATTTAGCTTCTGCACTTGCCGCGAACCATCTCACTGTCGCGGCTTTTTTTTGCCTGTCGCATAGAAAAAACCAGCGCGAACGCTGGCTTTGCTTGGATTATGGTCGGTTTTGAACTGGCTCTATCTTGTTTGATTTAAAGTAATCAATAATAGGGCTTACTCGATACGGCTCTACATGGAAGCTGGCCATTACCTGATCGTTGCGCATCAAGTAAAACTGATTTCCGTTGTATCGTACTGCATCAAATATCACGTTCATTTTGCATCCATCGTACATGTACTCGCCATCGACGCTAAGGCTTTTGCGTATCACAAAGGATAGGTGCGCCTTGGTCGCTTTAAGCTCATTACGGACTTTAACTAAGTTAATCGCCAGTACGATAAGGAGCGACAATAATCCGCATAACTCGTATGCGTTAAGGTTAATTTAAATAGCTCATATTGTTAATTTTTATTACGAATAGGAATCTTACAAAATACAAAAACATTCTACAGGATAAATATCTCTGCTGTCGCGTATTTGATGCTCGGTTTTTTCGTTTGGTTGCTGCAAATGGTAAACGAAATCGCCTTAGTGAAGTAGTCCAGCGCCAAGATGCGTTCCTCTTTCGACGCAATGATCATTGCCTCAATCACCTTGCTTGAGCTGGCCACGCCACCAGCAAGCGGAGTCATTACCTCGTTTAGTGCATCGGCCTTGTTGGCCAGTTCTGGCGGTAAGACTGGCGGCGGTAAGGTTGCACCACCATCTGAGCCACTACCGCCCGTTGGTGGCGCTGGTGGCGTTAGGGCTCCGTTGATTTGGGCCATTAGGGACACTGCCTCATCAACATGGCCAGAAAGACCGTTGATCACTGCCTCAAGTGCTTTCAGTTCTTCCTTGCTGGTAATTGGCAAGATACTCGGAACGGGTACGTTGTCCTCTGTGCCATCAACCTTGTGTTTGACGTTCACACCAATAGACACTTGTTCGAGGTCGGTTGGAGCGGTGATCAACACTAGGTGCTCATTCCATTGCGTTAACGTGGCCACCGTTGCGCTCACTGAGCTATTCAAACCCTTAAGCGTTGCCACCAACTGCGATGCGCCTTGGTAGTCCTCAATATCCTTGCTCACGCAGCCTGATAGCTTCTCTGACAAGCTTTCACACTTCACTTTAAGGGATTTGCCTCGGGTAAGGTTCTCCGCTTCTTTGAGGCCGCCTAAGTCTAAAAACTGGCGAAACTGCTCGATTTGCTCTTGTATGTCTAACATCAAATTGCCTCAATCAATCGTCAGTAAGTCGTTACCGTTCACCAGCGTAGCGCCACACCCAAGGGCATCGCCTACTACTGCGACCGGAACGCCATTGACAGTAAGTTTTGAACTACCAGTAATAACGCCAACGTGCGGCGGGTTATCTGGCTTTACGTTCATGACGGATATATCACCCGTCCCTAAAACATTGATTCCATTCACGGTTAATAGTGGCTGGCCAGTAACAAAAACACCTGGACTAAAGCCACCATGACCACTATCCACACTCCCTACAATTCCTACGGCTGGCATGGCGCATTACCCTAATGTAAATGGAGCTGCGGCAGCCTTAACAGCGAACTGGCCACCAGCATCGATATTGACGTTACCACTCGCTTTAATGGTCACTTCATTGCCCTCTAGGTTGGCTTTACCGGAGGCTTTTACGGTTGCATTACCACCCGCTTCGATGTTCGCATCGCCTTTCACTTTGATAGTTAGTGCGCCTCCAACTTGCTCCAATGTGTTCCCTGTTGAGCTGCGAAACGCATTGCCCTCGACGTGGATAACACATTGGCCATCTGGCGTAATTTCAATGGCCGTGCCGCTTTGGGTATGCGTTACTGAGTAGCCGCCTTGATGCGTGATGAGCTCGCGCAAACCAAATCGCACAAAGAGCGCATCTTTGCGGTCATAGGCTGGTGGCTCGGGTTCACCCTCGGCTCGTTTAGGTTGATAGGCTTCGCCGTTCACCTCGCTTGGTAAGTACGATTCGTAGTTAGGCGCGTAGTAAAGTGATCCGGTAATACGGGGATAACGGGTATCGCCATTGCGAGGAAAATCCACCCAAACCAGATCCCCTTTTTCCACTGGCACTGCATGGCCGCTACTCGGTTTTGCGCCCAATGGCAGTAGAAACTCAGCAAAGGGGAGATTCTTATCGGGGATTGCATCCCAATAACCAAGCAAGCGAACGGATACCATGTACAAACCTTTCGGATGGACGGTATTTACCACCTCGGCCTGATAGCTACCAAACAAGCGGTTAGTGACGTTGGTGCGTGTTCTGTTCTCTGACGAATCGCTCATAGGTTGCGTACTCCTAACTCGATACGACACTGATACCGGTTCCCACGTTGGCAATGGGCGACACGGTTTATGATTTGTTTCTCTGGCATGGATTCATCCAGCTCGATAGCGGGTAGCCGTTTATGGAATAGCACTGAGCACACCGAAAGAGGCGTAAAGGCAGTATTTCCGGTAAGTTCCACATCCAAAATAGGGATGATGGCCATGTGTTGATTATTCAGCGCCTTGGCTTGTGGGACGCTAACCATAACCATAGCGCCCGAACGTTTACCGCCTTGGAAACCCTCGACGGTATCCCAAGAGGCATAGTTACGGTTAAGAACGCGCTCAAACAGGGCTTCCTCTCCGATAATGGAGTAGTTCGCAATGCTGTGCTCTGCTTCCTCTGGATTCGACTGTTCCAGCTTGAATTGCTCGCTCATATCCATGTTCTTGAGCGACTTAAAGTGCATAACACCACGGCAGATAAACGCTGCTGAACCGTAATCTCTGGCCATTGTTCGAATTAAGCGAGACTTAGTGCCACCAGCGTTTAAATGGTACGTAGCGCTACGCTCAAAGCTGTCACATTCGATTTTTAGATCGGGTAATAGCTCGGCCAGAATGTCTCTAGGCTGCATTTCGACAAAGAATCGAGGTGCTGTGACTGGCTCTTTAAGTAGGTGTGCGTCCTTTTGGAACGCTTGAACCGTTAGCATGCCGTCAGCGCTGGTGGACTTGGCCACAATGAATTTTTCAATCCAAACCTGATCGCCTCGTTCGTTCACATCGGCCATCGTGACCTCTATCTCTGAACCGCGCTTAATCCCGTAGTCATCCCGATAAACGGCAGCCTGATCCATGATTTCCATAACCAGCTTGTTGCCGTCCATCGAAGCGCACTCAATGTAGGTAAACGAATGAATGTGCTCGATAGGTATGTCATTTTCGTTGGTGACAACTTTTTGGGCGAGAAAGTATTCTTTATTACTCAATGACTCGGCCTCCCATACCAATCGCGCCCTGACGGACAGTGATCGACTCGGCCTCATAAACCTCTGCAATCACTTCAAAAGAGATTGAGGAAGCAAACAGGCGAGTATTTTCATGGTCTACTTCGGCGGGTTCGGTCATCGCATCTTTACGGCCACGTATCTCGATGCTGATTTCCATTTCAGTATCAGCGAGCATGGTTTTCGCTCTGAATACGTGCTTACGCTTGCCCTTGGTATGACGTAGCCAAACGATTAAACCTAGCGCTAGGCGGCTAAGGGTAGACTGGTTCCAAGCTAGGGCATTAATGCGGTAGGTAAGTGCGACAAAGGACTTATTAACCACGGCATAAGGTTGATCTTGCTCATTGGTTAGTTCGCCACAATCAGCAATATCGACGTACTCCGCGCCATCAACAAATCCAATCACCGGATCGCGCGTGATATAGCAAACAGGCAAAAGCTCATTACGGTTTGCTTTCACCTTGTCACCTAGTTTGGCTGTCAACTTAGATAGGAATGACACTGGATCGGTAAAGTTGCCGTAATAAATCTTTCTCGATTTATCACGGCCAACAAAGCGAGAAAACTCACTGTTCTCTCGCCGTTTAGTGTCAGTCACAACTAAGGAATCAAGCACGTTCTGGAAAAAGGCAGCCACCGCACGATCGATGTCGGTTAGCTCTGTGTGTTCCACCTTGCCATCGAATGTCACTACATCGCATGGGATTTCAAAGAACGTCTCATTCAGTTGCATGATTAGTCCTCCAAATCGTCCAGCTCGTAATACTTACGGCCTTTTACGATAGTGATGCACTTATCGCTTCGGTGTAAGGTCACATCGAACTTGTGGAAGTTGCTCGTTAGGATAGGGAGGTAAGCCGATACTGGCTCATTGCGCTGGTAGCCGTCTCGCGTTTTGCGGCCTTTACCGGATCGGTTGCCCTCATAGATTTGAATGACCGCGCAATCAAAATCAATCTTGGCCATATCTGCGATCGCTGCGTCTAGGTCTTTGCACACGTTAAGTACGTTCGCGCATAACATGACGCAAAAACGGCGTTTTGAGCTGTCAATTTCGGCAATATTGTTTACTACGTCTAACGATTTCGAGTTCGGGTCATAGTGAGTGACTGTCATGATCTGCTTGTGGTAGTTAGTGAGGTATTCTTCTGTTAGGTCGGGAAACTTACCGCAACCAAAGTTAAGAATGTTATTCGCGTATGACCAGTTAGGTGCAAGTCTACTAAGGCGCTTGGCACTGGCTGGCACCTGCTTTCGGCTAGTCTGTAATGTCATGCACACTCCAAAATTGGAGTGGCGCTTTAAGGATGGGGTGGACTAGGGCTGATATGAGCGCAAATTATACACCTCGACGCTATTAACCCTAAATAATCAAAATGGCGCATATAAATGTGATGCGCATCATATACATCTCGTTAACTCTCGAGTAAATAGCACACTATTAAAAATCATTATCATTTTCATTGGCGTCAGTTAAGTAGCAAGGGCTGTATTTATGCGTATTTATACTTTGATATTTTTCTTCCTCTTTTCCACTATTACACGGCTTTGTTGCTTAAATCGATGGAACTAAATCAAGAAGCTACGATCTGATCGGCTACACCCATTAATCGTCGTAGCC
>NZ_JBSRRK010000025.1:0-26885 GCF_053890955.1 Vibrio sp. JZG120 | reverse complement strand
GTATGCGTTGGTTTTAGTGGTTAAGGTGGTATGCGGAAGCATCGGTATTGCGTGCCTCACACCTTAATTGGGCGTTATGTACTTTAATGAAAATTGCAACCAACTCTAAAGGACTGAGAGTGATAGATCATTTTGAAATTAAGGTAGTTGCACTCGAAGAGTGTCGAGTGTTTTACCAGAATGTGCTAGAACCATTGGGTATTGAACTCAAGTGGTCCGATGAAAATGCAGCAGGCTTTGGGCTTTCGAGCGAGCCAAATGTAAGATTTCTAATTGAAAAAGGCATCAGTAATTCTAAGTGCCATTTTGCTTTTTCTGCATCAAATAAATTACAAGTTTCCGCGTTTCATCAAGCGGGACTATCTTTAGGTAGTAAATGCAACGGTAAGCCGGGTTTACGGGAGCACTATGCTCCAAATTACTACGCAGCGTTTTTGATTGATCCCGAGGGCAATAATGTGGAGTCAGTCGTTTACCTTTAGCACGTACATAACAAATTGTTCAAGAGTGATTCGGCACGCGTGGCATTTTTACTATGCGTTAGGTTTAGTGGTTAAGGGGTTTGCGGAGGCTTACGTATTGCGTGCCTCACACCTTAACAAGGCGTTATATTTTTGTTCGAAATCACAGCTCAGAAATATCCTATCTTTATTCTAAATTGTGAGCTTTTTCAAACTATACGCTGTACAGTTAAGGGCATTTAGATTGTAATGTGTACAACGATAATAGAATAAAGTGGTAGCGTTATGAATGTGTTAGAAAACCTTAGAGTACTCAAAACAGACATGGAAAGTAACGGTTGGGTGATCGATGCGTTTCCATTCACATTTAAAGCGGTAGATTATATTGTGCTAGTTAAGCTGTACGATAAAAACGATGCTAAAAGACCAGAACATGCACTTTTGGAGCTAGAGTTTTTGAAGAAAAATGACATCTCAGATAACTTAGTTGCTCCAGCTAATACCAGGAAGCTTTTGATCACAGCTCAAGAGCTAAGAACATATTTTGGTATTGAGTGGTCAGAAAATTTGCGTGATATCTTAAGTCAATTTTATGAATATCTCTCTAACTTTATCCCCTTAACTGTTGGTTTACATAGAACTCAAGAAGTTGATGTTGCTATGGTTGAGTCTTTGTCAAAGAGTGATAGTGAGGACCCAAGAAAAATATACTGTTTTTCAGCTAAGAGAAATTCTAACAATAGGAATAGAAGTCCATATAATGACAATAAGACGCGAATATTAAGACCAATTTTGTACTCAAAACTATCAAGTGATCCTCAAGTTAGCTTTAATTACTCGTTAGACGAGGATAAGAAAAAGTCTGACTCAGAAATTATTAGCAACTTTAGTTCTAACAACAAGCTACCCGTTAGTGGAAAAATATAACAAAGCATTTAAGAGTGATTCCCAACGCTTGGCATTTTTCGTTCCATCGTTGGGTTTCGTGTTTATGGTGGTCTGGTTAAGTTTCGTGGTAGCGTTGCTCACACCTTAATGCGGCGTTAGTTCTCAAAGTTGTTTTAACTATTAATGGAGTAAGTATGTTTACAGGCATAGTTCAGGCGGTAGCCGAAATTGTTGATGTGACAGATCAAAGAGGGATTAGAACTTTTGTTATCGACTTCCCTAAAGGGTTTTGTACTGATCTAGAAATTGGGGCAAGCATTGCTATTGATGGAGTGTGTCTGACAGTCACTGAAATACAGTCAGATGTTCGTGTTAAGTTCGATGTAATGCTGCAAAGCCTCTTAATCACAACTCTGAGTAAGTATTGCTCATCCCAGTTAGTTAACGCTGAGAGAGCCGCAAAAGATGGGGCAGAAATTGGCGGTCACCCGCTATCTGGTCATGTGGACTTTAATGTAGCTATCGTCGACGTAAGACAAATTGAGGATAACTATTGTGTTCGCTTAGCGCTCCCTGATGCTTGGAAAAGATACGTTTTCCCTAAAGGTTATATAGCTCTAAATGGAGCGAGCTTGACTGTTGCTGACGTAAATAAGCATGAAGGTTGGTTTGAAGTTTGGCTTATTCCTGAGACTCGTAGAATGACGGTTTTCGAATCAAAAGCCAGTGGTGACTTTATCAATATAGAAATCGAGCGTGGTACCCAAGTAGTTGTTGATACGGTTCGTGACACGCTAAATGAAAACCTTGGACCACTATTACCATTGTTTGAAAAACTCCTTTTAGAGCAAGGTGTTGATTTGGATTCACTAGGCTATAAACCTCAGGCACTCAGTGGGTCAAAGAACTAACAAACTGTTTAAGAGTGATTCGCAACGCGTGGCATTTTCACTATGCGCTGCGTTTAGTGTTTAAGGTGGTATGCGGCGGCATCGGTATTGCGTTGCTCACACCTTAACAGGGCGTTATGCGACAAGGCAAAATTTTTAGGTTTCTCTAAATTTAATCTCTTTGGCCATTCGCTTTTTGGTTTCGGCAAATCAGCATTTTCGGCTCAAATTCTTGAATTACTCAAACTGAAAAACATGCAAAAGTTCGTGAAGTTGCCTCATTAAAAATCGCATTTGGTCGAGGTAAGGTTTTCGGGTGCAAAGTGTGGAAAGGGCAAGTTTACGGAAAGTCGGTAATTGCTGAAATTTCGGCTCGTTGAGTTTCGTGTAAGTAAAAGCCAAATCTTCGCTTTAAAGCCGCGTTCCGTGCTTGTGTTAGCCTTTCCTGAAAATGTTGAGTCCGTTGGTTCTTGAATCACAAAAAGTCATCTGCGTGTTTGTAGTTTGTCGTGTTTAAGGTAATGTTTTCGTTAGCCAATTGAGCGTTTGCGTACCAATCGCATAACAAACAATTTAAGCAGATTCGCAACGCGTGGCAGTTTTGGTTTGCAGTGAGTTTTGTGTTTAAGGCGCAATGCAGTAGCTTTTGTATTGCGTTGCTCACTACTTAATTGGGCGTTATGCTCTCAGGAGGGAGTTGTGTATCTCAGGGAAAAAGATAAAGCTTTGAATAAAGGTGCAATTTTAATCGGCACTATAGGTATTATCGTTATTTCTATTGCATCAGGAAGCTTATTTGTAGCGCTAGGTTTGAGCTCGATAGCCGCAATTAGCTTATGGTTACAGCAAAAGTTTCCGGATAAAAATGGTCTTTACAGCATCGAGGTTCTAGGTGGGCGTATTAGTCTTAAACTGGGAAATAGCGCACTTTGGCATTTGAGTGTATGTGATGTTGAGTCCTATGATACGACTTACTCAAGGGACGGTGCAGTGATCAAAGAAATTACTTTAAAAACGGTGAACGATAGTTATGTCTTACCAAAACTAGATCGCTTTGAAACTACCGCAGTTTTGGATCTTGTAAGTCTTTTGCAAACCCTAAAAGAACGAGCATAACAAATTGTTCAAGAGTGATTCGGCACGCATGGCATTTTTACTATGCGTTGGTTGTAGTGTTTAGGGTGTTATGCGGAGTCTTCAGTATTGCGTGCCTCACACCTTAACAAGGCGTTAGAAGTTTTAGGAACAAATATGGGACGTAGGAGAGAACTAGGTAGTATTGCAAGCGGTATTATCGGTTCGTTTCGGAGTAGAAACAATGATGTCGATGGTTATTGGGGTATCGGTAAGCTATACCTGTTCGTAGATCACTTTCAAAGCAAGTGTGTTTCTATAGACCTTTACTCCCAAAAGATTACTCCATATTACCCACACTTTGACCTCATGACTGAGCGCTATTCAAAGATGTTTCAAGGGTTACTTGTAAAACATTCAATCCCTTTTGAATGGGTTAGTTCCGCATACATTTACGTTGAATTTGAGGCAGAATATGAGGAGCGTCATCATTATTGGCGGAGTGCATTGGGAAATCCGTGCAATCTAGTTTGTGTAGTCATAGATGACAATGGCAAAAAACATGTTGCTCGTGCGTATACAAACTGTTTCCCACATGACGCTAAAAGGGAAAGTCGGAGCACTAGGGGAGCAAACTTCTAACAAATTGTTCAAGAGTGATTCGGCACGCGTGGCATTTTTACCATGCGTTGGTTTTAGTGGTTAAGGTGGTATGCGGGGGCATCGGTATTGCGTGCCTCACACCTTAACAAGGCGTTATACCACTTCGGAGATAAAATGCGTGATCAATTAAAAAATCTGACAGAGAATGACTACTGGGTTTATGGTGTAACTGAATCCGACTTCGATCATGCAGTATCAATTGTGCGTGAAATGATAGAAGCGCAAAATCATCAGTATGAATCTGAAGCCGCAAGGGTTCGTAGTGAAAGCTCTGAAATTGCGGATGATATCCTTGATGATGTTGCTTACTATCGTTATACCGATAATCAGTATCTTTGGCAGTTTGCTCTCTGGAGGCTTCAGGGGTTAATTGAAGCAGTTATCACTTATCAGCTTGTAGATAAAAATGCCAAGAAGCTGTTCGGGCTTAAGTCAAAACTAGAAGCTTTAGTTAACAGTGGCTATCAAATCGAGCAACATGAGATCGACGAGTTGCTACTTTGGGCAAACCTAAGGAACGCAATTTCTCATGCTCCCCCGGAACAGTTTCGACCTATTCCATTATGTGAAGACGATATTGTTGAATACCAGATGTTTGTAAAAAGGCTGTTTGTGAGATGGCATTCAGTGAAAAACGTTGAGACAGTGGTATAACAAACTGTTTAAGAGTGATTCGCAACGCGTGGCATTTTTACTATGCGTTGCGTTTAGTGTTTAAGGTGGTATGCGGTGGCATCGGTATTGCGTTGCTCACACCTTAACAGGGCGTTAGTACGGGTTTGGCATTAAAGGTCATAAGTTTTGGTGTTTATCTGTTTTAGCGCTCGTCTTTACACCTTACAGTTTGTACCTTTCACGTTCTTTCCGGTGGCACTATATGCGGAGTGTTCGCTTTGATTTCACCGTTTACGGTTTCTAACTCTTAGCCTATTTCTTTGGTGCTTCTTCATTTTTGTGGTGGCTTTTGAGAGAACCTTGGTGACTTTTAGCGTTGCTGTTGAAGTGCGAAGAACGAATCCTTTTCTAATTTTAAGCCAGTAAAAGTAGGGCAGTTCAGTGCGTTTTTCTTCTAGCCAGCTCTCGTCTCTTAACCGAGTTTAAGTTTTGTAGCTGCCCGTCTCACTTGAGTGTTCAAAGCCTTTCATATCATGCTACTTTTCAATATCTTGGAGCGCACAAATAGAAGTAGCGCATGTACTAACAAATTGCTTAAGAGTGATTCGTAACGCGTGGCATTTTTACTTTGCGGTGGCTTATGGTGATTAAGGCGCTGTGCGGTAGCTTTTGTATTGCGTTACTCACACCTTAGCAAGGCGTTAGGTGCTTGGAGAAAATCATGAACTCAACGGAAGTCGTCCTAGCTTTTTGGGATGCGATGAAAACAAATGACTTTGCCAAAGCAAGCGAGTGGCTTAGCCCAGACTTTGAGGGTTTCTGGCCACAGTCTGGTGAACTTATTATTGGCCGAGACAACTTTACGGCTATCAATTCCTATTACCCAGCGAATGGTATTTGGGAGTTTACAATTCATTCTGTAGTTTGCGACGGTGAAACAGTTGTCACTGATGTATCAATTACAGATAGCGCCCAAAAAGCACGAGCTATAACTTTTCATACCGTTGAAAATGGCTTAATAAGTAAGCAAAAAGAGTTCTGGCCAGACCCAATGGAAGCACAGGCATGGCGGGCAAAATGGGTCAGATTAGTGCAAGATTAAGCTACGCACCTAACAAACAATTTAAGAGTGATTCGGCACGCGTGGCATTTTTCGTATGCATTGGCTTTAGTGGTTAAGGTGGTATGCGGCAACATCAGTATTGCGTGCCTCACCCCTTAACAGGGCGTTAGGTTTCTCCGCGGGAAACATCGAATTCGAGGATTTTGGATCATGGATTATGAAACGAAGCTACAACTTGCGCACAAAGAATTAAGTGACAAAGGTGTTTGGAAGTCGAACTACAATCCTCCACTTGTAAAGTTGTTACGTAAACTTGGACTATGTTTTCCGCCGCCTTATTATCAGAGTTTTTTCGCAAACGTTATGCTTTGTGTGGTTTTCTTTGCTCCTGTTTGGGGAATCTTCCAATGGTTTCTTGTGTGGAACGAACTAGGTAAACCAGTTTTAGAAGCAGTTTATATCTCGTTACTTACTGGCGCATTGTTTGGTTTAGTTATGGCAACCTTCTACTACATTAGACGCAAGCAATTAAATCTAACAGACTGGGGTTCATTGGGAGAATAAGCCCAAAACCTAACAAACTGTTCAAGAGGGATTCGCAACGCGTGGCATTTTCATCATGCGTTGGTTTTAGTGTTTAAGGCGGTATGCGGCGACTTCGGTATTGCGTTGCTCACCCCTTAACAGGGCGTTATGTTTACGGGAGAAAACGGTGATTTTAGGGCTCAATCATATAACCATTGCAGTTAGTGACTTAGATCGCTCTCTTCAGTTCTATCGGGAGACGTTGGGATTCACAGCTCATGCTAAGTGGGACAACGGAGCTTATTTATCAATAGGCGAACTCTGGTTTTGCCTTTCCCACGATGAACCATGCCCTAAAACAGACTATACCCACGTAGCTTTTGATATCGAACCAAAAGAATTTGAAGCGTTTGCGAAGCGCATAGTTTCATTGGGTGCAGAAGTTTGGAAAGAGAATAAGAGTGAAGGGCAGTCACTTTATATCTTAGACCCTGATGGCCACAAACTAGAGATACATTCAGGTTCGCTGAAAAGCCGGTTAGAATCTCTAAGAACGAAACCATATAGTGGGCTCGTTTGGCTTTAAACATAACAAACAATTTAAGAGTGATTCAGCACGCTTGGCATTTTTAGTTTGGATTTGGTTCAGTGTTTACGGTGGTCAAATTAAGTGTCGTGGTTGCGTGCTTCACACCTTAATTGGGCGTTAGCACCCAGAGGAGAAAAATAATCATGGAAGAAATTAGGCTTGTTCCTATAGGAAAAGTTGAATCAACCAGAAGTGAGATGATTGACGATAATTGGGATAAAGAAAACGCCTCTATAGTTATTGATGCTGCGTTCGGGGCGGAAGCTCTTATCGGACTTTCTGATTTTTCTCATGTTGAAGTGACTTTTTATTTCAACAAAGTTGATAAGTCAAAGATCACAACGGGTGCAAGGCATCCAAGAAATAACACTGATTGGCCGAAAGTTGGTATTTTTGCCCAAAGAGGTAAAAACCGACCGAACCGTTTAGGTTCTACAATTTGTGAAGTTATTGCTGTTTGTGGGAATGTGCTACAAGTTAGAGGATTGGATGCAATAGACGGTACGCCAGTGGTAGACATTAAGCCAGTAATGGGTGAATTCTTACCAAGAACAACCGTCGAGCAGCCCGAGTGGTCAAAAGAAATTATGTCAAATTACTGGTAGTCAGAGTGCTAACAAACTGTTTAAGAGTGATTCGCAACGCACGGCATTTTTACTATGCGTTACTTTTAGTGTTTAAGGTGGCATGCAGCAGCTTTTGTATTGCGTTGCTCACACCTTAACAGGGCGTTATATGAACAAATTTGCAATGTGTGTCCATACGTATCAAAATAGTAACCCTATGAAATAGAGGAGCTTATTTTGAAAGTTGTTAGCTTAATTAATATGAAAGGTGGAGTTGCAAAGACAACTGTAGCGGTAAACCTTGCGGATTGTTTAGCGAAGAGGCACGATGCAAGAGTGTTGTTGATTGATGTCGATCCACAGTTTAATGCTACTCAATGCCTTATGAATCCTACTGAGTATGTACAACACCTTGAAAACTCTGGTGACACCATTGTAAATGTTTTCGACAGAAACCATCGAGCTGTAGCGAGTACTGTTGGTGCATCACAAGTATCAGCTCCTAAAGCTCTCGAAGATATTGAAGTAATTAATGTAGGTAGCTTTGACCTACTTCCGGGTAGCCTAGAGCTATATCGTTTAGAAATGGCTCCGGGAGAAGGACGTGAAAACCGCTTAAAGAGTTTTCTATTGAATCTAGAAGACGAGTATGACTATGTAGTTATTGACACTCCTCCAACTCCCTCTGTTTGGATGACTAGTGCGCTAATCGCATCCCAATATTATTTGATCCCTGTTAAAGCTGACCCAATCTCGCTAACTGGCATTGACCTACTCAAAAGCATTATAAATGAGAAAAAGGAAAATTTTGCGTTGAAATTGGAGTGCGCTGGATTGATACTTACTCTCACTGAGGATACAACTCGAGTTTACAAGAAAGCAAAAGAAAACCTGTTACGTGATAAGTACTGGAAGAAGTATCTCTACAAACAAGATTTACCAAAGCGCACTGGGATAGCAGACAAGCAACTTGACCAAAAGCATATTCTTGATTCTTCTGACTCTACTTCTAAGCTACGTTTGTCAGGTGTTGTAAATGAATTTTTAGGTAGAATTGATGATGAACGATAACAAGAGTCTAAAAAATAAACAATTGTCTGATGAAAAAAAGTTACGTCAAGCAATTGATTTTGTAGAAGAGCTGTCTTGGCTATTAGAGTCAAAAAACAAACTAAGGCTTAGTGAAATTCCAGATATTCTTCGTGATGCATCTAAATATCAAAAAAAATCAGTTACAAATGAAAATTTTAATAGCACAGAGAAGTATGTATCACCAAACCCTAATGTTCATTACTTAATTGGTGTATTGCCGAGTCTGTTTTTAGATACTGACATATTTCCTAAAAATGATGATATAATTAAATTTGCTAATGAAGCTTTGAAAATTTACTCCATAAACTCTAACGCAAATAGATCGAGATTTGAAATTATAGGTCATATTGTCTGTAAATGTACTGAGTTAGATGATGGTGATTTAAATATGCTTGTCTCTGCGCTTTCCTATATATTAGGTGATAAAGATAATATTAAGCAGGTAGCTAAGGAAAAGCAAAGCACAGGCTTTTCTTGGAATGAAACAATTAGAAAACTAGCTAAATAACGATGACTAGAGAATGTAAATCTGATTTTGATAGCTTTTTATCATATATTGCTAGCTATAAAATTAGTGAAAATCTGGAACAGACCTCATATGTGGAAACAGCGAAAAGTATGCACAAGGCATACTTTTCCTTGCTTCACTTTCATTGTGAACTTAATTTTCAGAGGGAGCTTTTTAGAGGCGAATATTCAGATGATGAAAATATATTATCTCGTATATCTGAAGTCGTTTCCGATATTGGTTCCTCCAACTTTAACTGGATCAATGGCTCCTATAAGGCATCGCGTGTGATGTTGCGGTCATCGATTGAAAACTTTGTTCGCGGTCTTAGTTCTATTGAAGATGAAACTCAACTTACTGAAAAAAGCGTTTACAGTCTTTTTGATAATGCTAAAGAATCAAATATTTTTAATTCAAATGAAACAGTAAGGTTATGTTTCAACAGTATCCACTCTAGTTACAAAGAGCTTTGTAAAGATACACATACGGCATCGATTACAAATATGGAAAATATTTCATCCCTTGTCGATTACCCAAAGTATTTTGAAGATAAGTCGAGAGACACAGGGGAAATCTTCGTTAGTGTAGTTAAAGATATTTTGATTATGTTATGTCTGATTTTTAATAAAGTGTTCCATAAAATGCATCATAAAAATCAGCAAAATATACTCATTTCGATTCCAAGGAATACTAAACCCCTAATTTTGGCGCCATAGTTCATATAACAATCTGTTTAAGAGTGATTCGCAACGCATGGCATTTTTGCTATGCGTTGCGTTTTGTGGTTAAGGTAGTATGCGGAAGCATCGGTATTGCGTTGCTCACACCTTAACAGGGCGTTATGTGATATGCCTAAATCGCGATATTGCTCGTATAAGTTTTCAACCAAATTGTATCTTAGTTTCATATGGTTAGGTTAGATAAGACCGACACCAAAGCGAAAGGAACAAGATGACAGAATCTCAAAATAAATGGTTTAAAAACTGGGCAAATAAACGACAAAAAGGTGCTGCTTACTACATAATCACTCAAACTTTAATCATTAGCGGAGGACTGTTTCTCGGGAAATTTGCTGGTTTTGCTCTTTTTACTAACCAAAACCGATGGGGAGAGTTTCTCACTGAGTTGCCTACGACGGTGATGTTGCTATTAGCAATTGGTATTCCGTTTAATGTTATCTCTTGGTTTATAGGAGAGTGGCGGTATAGAAAACTATCAGGTAAGCAAAATATCCCATAACAAGCAATTCAAGCTGATTCGCAACGCTCGGCGCTTTCGGTTTCAATTGGTTTGGTGATTACGGTGAAGTGTTTGGGTAATGTGGCAGCGTTGCTCACAACTTAATTGGGCGTTATGTCGCCCTGCATTTGATGAGCCTATCTAGGTTCAAACCCGTGGCGTTAACGGGTATAATGGTTAAAAATAAAGAATAATGGAATAAACAGTTGTCTAGTTGGATTTTACAAGACTTTGATATTGGTGATATTTCTTGTCAAATCATTGAGTTTTCAGTTGATAATCATACCTATGTGATGCTTTTCAATCGGGTTGATGCGACTCGGACTGAAGAGATGATAAGTGAGAAAGCCGAAGAACTTGGCATCGATTATCGTGAAAACAGTTACGAGGTAAAGTTCGATCTTAAAGAAAACTTTGAATCTGATGAGTTTTTTGTAAGGCCGGAAGTTTCTATATCAGTATCAGGAATGCGCGAGTTAGGTCGAATCATTAAAGACTTACTTGAGTTTCACTACAGAAATAGTAATGCTGAAGCTTATGTTTGTGTTGCAGAGAGCACAAAGTTAAAACGTTTTTATGATCGACTTGCCAAACTCTATACAGAAGAGTTAAACTTTGAAGTGAAAATGAACTTAGGAGAGGAGGGTTTAGGTTATGAGATCACAACCCCAAGTTACAAAAGCTAAAGCTGCTAAACTAGAAGCTATGAAAAAGATCAAAGCTGCATATAGTCAAGCTAAGAAAGAGGGTAAAGTTAAATCTTACCAGGTCTCTCCAGCTTAGTTCTACATAGTTTTAAAAAGCGCCGCTCGAAAGAGCGGCGTTTTTGTATCTATAGTTCAGCGACATAACAAAGCATTTAAGAGTGATTCGCAACGCTTGGCAGTTTCGCTTTGCTCAAGTATAGCCAAGCGCCGCTCACACCTTAATGCGGCGTTAAACCCACAGGTTACCCCGTGGGAGTAAGTTAATCTTCTAGAGGTAGCTCGAGAGTATCGCCATATTTAGGGGCTACACGATTGAGAAGCTTGTCGAATTCCTTTGAATTACTAGAAGCGTCCATCAAAAGCATTACTTTGTTTAGGTGGTCTTTTAGTTCTGGTAACCCGTAGTCTTCAGTGAGTAACTGGTGGTGAGTAGTTTTTCGATGGCCAGCATCTGTTCGAGGGTTTTTCTCCTGAAGCGTTTTCTTGATCCCTGGAGCTAAGCGTGAATAAACTATGTCGTTGACCCAATGGCCAACAAACGCTGGCCTTTTTAGAGCCATGTAGCTGTCGTAACCCTTAATTTTTACAAGTTTATACCAAAACTCATCAGGGAAAGTTTTAGTCCATTTTCTTCTAGGTTCATCACGGATGTATTTTTCTAGTATTGCACTCAGCGCTTTTTTCTCGCGAACCTCTTGATAGCCAGTGGCCTCATCAATCAGGGCAACGATACCTACTCGTGCAAATCCACGAATTAGTGTTTCTGCGTATTCAGCGTATCGAATATCCTGTTCAGTGGTTAACACGCCATCTTTGCGGGCTTCGAGAATTACATCACACAAATCAGCTAAGATTTCGCCACGAAATCCGTGCACGGGCCTTGGTGTTTGGCCAGTCAGTACTACAGGGTTTTGGAGTGCCATATTAAGAGAGTGGTTCATGTAAGGAGCAAGTTTTGCATTGGACACCAAGCGAGCAACACCTTGGCCACGTCCTTTCATTCCAATAGCGCCAGTCATGCTCCTTCCCGAGATAAATCGCTCACCGTCATCGGTTACAAAACATTTAAGCTTAATAGGACCAATATCAAGATCACCTTGGAAACTTGCTTTTTTTTCTATCTGTTCCATCTTTATTACCATTATTGGACAATGTAAAGTTACTATAATTGATGTGTTTTTTTGTGTCCATTAAAACCTGAAAAAAGTGCTTTTAATTACCCTTAATGGACATGGTTAAGTGGGCTTAACAAACTGTTTAAGAGTGATTCGCAACGCGTGGCATTTTTACTATGCATTGGTTTAAGTGATTAAGGTGGTGTGCGGCGGCTTTGGTATTGCGTTGCTCACACCTTAACAGGGCGTTAGGCATCAAAGGTTACAAATGTACATCTTGGTATTGATACTATTGTATGGTCTTTTGGTTTCACTCGGTGCAGTTGCGGGTACCTGCACACAGGGAGATGATGGCCGGTTTTATGTTTCGATAATGTATGGCTCAGTACTGTTCATTCTCATCATGGTGAAACTGTTTCGTGGAAATCGAGATTCAAAATTTATATGGTCTACGCCTTTGGTGGCGTTGTTAGTTGCTATATCGGTAACTTATTTCTGGGCCCCTTTTGTAATTGAAACAACCATTGAAGGCCATCATTTGTGTGGCAAAGAATTTGATTCTCATTTGGGAGAGTCTGCTGTCTGGTCTAGAAGCATACCAATGCTTCATATTGTTTTCTCGTTTGTCATTTTCATGCTTTCATTTTGGAAGTTAATTCGGTGTAAAACGGATAAGTAGTTTGTGGTGACAAGATGCCTAACAAACTGTTTAAGAGTGATTCGCAACGCGTGGCATTTTTACTATGCGTTAGTTTGAGTGGTTAAGGTGGTATGCGGCGGCTTAGGTATTGTGTTGCTCACACCTTAACAGGGCGTTATGTGATTGGAGTAACATGGAAAAATTAGCGCATGAAATATGGATATTTGACGGTGAACCTGTTCAGTTCTTAGGGTTACCTTTTTCCACTCGAATGACGGTTGTTAGACTTTCTAGTGGAGATCTATGGGTTCATAGTCCAATTAAATTGTCTGAGTCAATTAAGGAGCAAATGGACAGTCTAGGTTCTGTTAAATATTTAATTGCCCCAAATCATTTACACCACTTGTTCTTATCTGAATGGATTGCGGCGTATCCAAACTCAGAAGTCCTTGGGACAAGCGAGGTGATTAAAAAGCGTAGCGATATCTCTTTTCATGCATCTCTTAATAACTCGCAAAGTTATGCTTGGGCTCCAGACATTGAACAAGAACTATTTTCTGGTTCTCCGTTAATGGAAGAGTGTGTGTTTTACCATAGCAGTTCAAGTACGTTAATTGTTACTGACTTGGTTGAGAACTTTTCAGGTAAAGACTTTAACTACTGGCAACGGGTTGTGGCCAAAGGTGTTGGTATACTTGCCCCTAAAGGGAAAATGCCTTTGGATTGGCGTTTAAGCTTCATGTTTGGTAAAGCGGACGCGCGGAAACACCTCAATAGGTTGTTGTCTTGGAATCCGCAAATATTGGTCATGGCTCACGGTGAAATCGTCACGGAAAATGCAGACAAATTCTTACAAAAGTCTTTCAAATGGTTAGTATGAGAAACCTTTGAGAAAATCACATAACAAAGCATTTAAGAGGGATTCTCAACGCTTGGCGGTCTTGGTTCAAAGTTCAGCTTCAATGTTTATGGCACAATGGTTTAGGTCGGGTGGTTTGCGTTGTTCACCCCTTAATGCGGCGTTATGCCTAATATAGGAAGGTTAGTTTGGATAGTTTGGTTAGTTTGGTTAGTTTGGATAGTTTGGTCAGTTTAGAGATTTATTTGCCTTGGTTGGCATTACTTGTATCTGCTATTAGTTTGGCTGTAAGTGTTCATTCAATATACCGTGATAGAAGTAAAATCAGAGTATTGAGTAAAGTTTATTATGATCGCTCATTAGACCTAGATAATCCGCCGCCTTTTTTAGCTATATATGTTGTTAATACAGGCAAACGTCCACTATTTATTTCAAACATTGTTGGCTATGCGAACTGGAATCAATCGAATCTTTGGTCTTTAAAAGATGACTCGATTTCATTTGATGAAAATGGTTTTCCTTCTGTTTTTAAAAGTGGTTTAGTTCACGAAGCAGGTTTGCGTTTGAATGATGGCGATATCGATGAATACCGATTTCGACACGATGAACATGAAAAGCTTTATTCATCTGATAGCTTTATGCCATTTAAAAAATATTATCTAACCGATGTTCTTGGCAAAAAATACTCAGTTAAAGGGTCAAAAAAAGGTATCAGAGAGTTGTTGAAATATCAGGCATAACAAACGCTTCAAGACGGATTCGCAACGCGTGGCATTTGTGGTTTGCGGTAAATTTAGTGATTTAGGTGGTGTGCGGGAACATCGTATTGCGTTGCTCACCACTTAAGCGGGCGTTAGTACGGGTTTTACATCAAAGGTCATAAGTTTTGGTACTTATCTGTTTTGGCGCTCGCCTTTACACCTTTCAGTTTGTACCTTTCACGTTCTTTCCGGTGGCACTATATGCGGAGTGTTCGCTTTGATTTCACCGTTTACGGTTTCTAACTTTTAGCCTATTTCTTTATTGCTTCTTCTCTTTCGTGGTTTTTACTAAGTCAAAATTGTCTTTCTTTGGTGTTGCTGTCGAAGTTCGAGGAACGAATCCTTTTCTAATTTGAAGTCAGTAAAAGTAGGTGAGTTCAGTACGTTTTTCTTCTAGCCAACTTTCGTCTTTCAATCGGGGGTAAAGTTTTGTAGCTGCCCGTCTCACTTCAGTGTTCAAAGCCTTTCATATCATACCACTTTTCAATATCTTGGAGCGCATAAATAGAAGTAGCGCATGTACTAACAAATTGCTTAAGAGTGATTCGTAACGCGTGGCATTTTTACTTTGCGGTGGCTTATGTGATTAAGGCGCTGTGCGGTAGCTTTTGTATTGCGTTACTCACACCTTAGCAAGGCGTTATGGCGCAGGGCAAATTCAGCTAAGGGAACTAGATGTGTGACAAAGTTAAAGTAGCCTTGCAGTGGCTCAAACAGATCTTGGATGCAGAGGCTGTGGAGTATCAAATAGTAGGTGGATTAGCGGCAACTATTCATGGTGGAAGTCGGGAAATCGCAGATATAGATCTTTATATTCGAAACTCAGACGCAGACAAAGTGTTATCGCATGTAGCAAAATACATATCCAAACCGTTAACTCATTATGCCGAATATGGTTGGGATCTAGAGTATTTCCAATTGATTTACCAAAATCAAAAAATTGAAATCGGTTTGTCTGAACATACTAAGATACAATCACATCAAGATGGCTCTTGGCACCAGCTTGAAATCTATTTTTCAGAATCAGTTATTAAAGATTATCAAGGTATCGAGTTGCCAGTTATCCCAGTTCATCGTTTAGTCGAGTACAAGCGGATATTGGGTAGGGAAGTAGACCAAATTGACATACAAGAGCTAATGTTGAGTGGAGCGCCATAACAAACAATTTAAGAGTGATTCAGCACGCGTGGCATTTTTGGTATGCGTTAATTTTTGTGATTAAGGCGGTATGCGGTAGCATCGGTATTGCGTGCTTCACACCTTAATTGGGCGTTATGGCGCAGGGCAAAATTCAGCTAAGGGAACTAGATGAGTGATAAAGTTAAAGTAGCCTTACAGTGGCTCAAAGAGATCTTGGATGCAGAGGTTGTGGAGTATCAAATAGTAGGTGGATTAGCGGCAACTATTCATGGTGGAAGTCGGGAAATCGCAGATATAGATCTTTACATTCGAAACTCAGACGCAGACAAAGTGCTATCGCATGTAGCAAAATACATATCCAAACCGTTAACTCATTATGCCGAATATGGTTGGGATCTAGAGTATTTCCAATTGGTTTACCAAAATCAAAAAATTGAAATCGGTTTGTCTGAACATACTAAGATACAATCACGTCAAGATGGCTCTTGGCACCAGCTTGAAATCTACTTTTCAGAATCAGTTATTAAAGATTATCAAGGTATCGAGTTGCCAGTTATCCCAGTTCATCGTTTAGTCGAGTACAAGCGGATATTGGGCAGGGAAGTTGACCAAATTGACATACAAGAGCTAACGTTGAGTGGAGCGCCATAACAAACAATTTAAGAGTGATTCAGCACGCGTGGCATTTTTGTTATGCGGTGGTTTCTGTGTTGAAGTACCATGCAGCAGCATAGGTATTGCGTGCTTCACACCTTAATTGGGCGTTAAGTGTAATGAGGGAGTTATGAAAAAAATCTTATTTCTATTATTGGTAATTTCAACATCTGTATTTGCGGAATCAAGCCCAAAAGAGCTGTCGTTGAGACTGTATGATTTGATGGAAGTCGATGCATCGGTGAAGCAGATGTCTGATTCAATGCGAAATATGCTAGAGAAGCAGGTCGAAGCTAACAAGAACATCCCTGATAGCAAAAAAGATGATGCTCAAATAATATTTAATGACATCATTAATCTTCAAATGAGCATTTATTCTGACCCAAAAATTAAAGATCATATTGCTAGCGCTTATCAAGAAATGTATTCAGATGAAGAGCTAAAAGGGTTAGTAGAATTTTTCGAATCACCTGCTGGGCAAGCTTTTGCGACCAAAGGAAGCCAGATATCACATCATTTGCAAAGCTTTATCCTTTCTAAGTTACAAGAAATTCAGCCTAGCTTGAAAGCTAAGGAGCAAGAACTACATAAGTTACTTGCGGAGTGAAAATTACACTTAACAAAGCATTTAAGAGTGATTCGCAACGCTTGGCGGTTTCGCTTCGCTCAAGTATAGCCAAGCGTCGCTCACACCTTAATGCGGCGTTATGTGCTTGGAGGGAAAAATGAATTCAAAGGAAGTTGTCGTAGCATTTTGGGAAGCAATGAAAACTAATGATTTCGCGAAAGCGAGCGAGTGGCTTAGCCCTGATTTTGAAGGGTTTTGGCCTCAATCTGGTGAGCTTACTGTTGGGCGAGACAATTTCACAGCAATCAACTCTTACTATCCAGCAAATGGTATTTGGGAGTTTGTCGTTCATTCAATTATCTGTGATGGCGAAACGGTCGTCACTGATGTTTCTATAACTGATAGCGTGCAAAAGGCGCGTGCTATTACTTTTCATACTGTAGAAAATGGGCTTATTCGAAAACAAAAAGAGTTCTGGCCAGAGCCAATGGAAGCGCAAGAATGGCGCTCCAAGTGGGTGAGTGTTGTACGAGAATAGGCTACGCACATAACAAAGCGTTCAAGAGGGATTCTCAACGCTTGGCGGTTTCGGTTCAAAGTTTAGCTTTAGTGTTTATGGCACAATAATTTAGGTTTAGTGGCTTGCGTTGTTCACCCCTTAACGCGGCGTTAGTTTTTTTGAACATGTAATATGGATTTCCGGGAGTTTATTGTTGAAAGATTTGTTTGATAGCTTGAATAGCTATGGATCGTTACTTGTGAAACTAGTGATAACCATAGGTGTTGTAGTCGTTTTTTCATATTGTGCATTCAATATAAATTTTTTCCCTAAGGGATTAACTTTAGGTGATAGTTTAGTATTTATATTTGTAGCACTTGGGTTTGGTGTTTTTTACCTTTTTTGGCTAGCTCTTGGCTATTTTTGCCTTTATGGTTTTGCATACCCTTTTTCTAAAAAGCTAGGGAAAAATGACTCTAAAACTACAAAATTATTTATGATTTTTATTGGGTTGGTCTTTCTCGGGTTTCTTTCAATATTCTATTTTTCCACGGACGATTTTAGGTCTGTATTAGCGCCGTTAGTAAGTGGTTCGATTCTACTGATAACAACCTTTTTTTGGAACTCTAAGCCAGATGGGTTAAGTGATCTTGAGATTCAAAAGAGAGAGAAAGCTCGAGTGGGTATAATCATACTGGCATTTTTTATAGCTCCATTGATAGGAACGACTACTGTTTCACGAATCGTTGACTCGAGCTTCAGGGTTTTTGGTATTAACCAGAACAATGTGTCCTTGGTTCTAAGTGAAAAAAATTACAAAATTGTAAGTCGAGTCGCAAAAGGTTTAGAAGTACCTTTATTCAGTTGTGAGTTGGACAAAGGCACCACAAGAATAATTCATAATGTTAGCGTATTATGGCATGGAATTGGTGACAAAAGTTTAATTGCCCTACTTAAACCTGATGACAAGGGTTTTACGCCCGTTGCTAGTCTTGAGTTAGAGAGTCAAGGAACTAATATCTTAAAAGCCTTAGATGGTAATACTAGCTTCAATGCATGTATAAGTTTTGAATCAGATACATTATTTGACTCATACGAATCAACTCCTAGTGCCCAAGGGCTCAAAAAATTAGACGTTTTTACTAATAAAATTCAAGGATATTTGAAAAGTTCAAAACTTGAGATAGCCTCGGCTTCAATTACAGGATATACCGACAGAATGCCGGTGCTTTCAGATGTTGATACAAATCATGCGTTATCGCTCAGGCGAGCAAAAAGTGTTTTTGGCTCGCTATCCTCGCTATTTAATGAGCATGTAATTAAATTGGTTAAAGTGACCGGAAAAGGAGCACTTAACCCTAAGTCTAAGTGTGGAAAGGAACTTGAGAGTATGGAGCTAAAGGAGTGTTTGTCTGTGGACCGACGTGTTGAAATAGAGTTCCAACTAAGAACAATCAAAAACTAACAAACTGTTTAAGAGTGATTCGCAACGCGTGGCATTTTTATCATGCGTTGGTTTTAGTGTTTAAGGTGGTATGCAGAAGCATCGGTATTGCGCTGCTCACACCTTAACAGGGCGTTAGTTTTACAGGAGAAAGTTGTGGCAAAACCTATTTCATTTGGTCAATTTAAATTCGGTACTCGAAAGGCATGTGAAGAAGATGCTCGTCGTCGCATTAACTCATATACTCCCGGCTCACTAATGACTTTGGATGACAAAGCGTTTTTTGAGGCTTTGTTTACATTGCATAGTGAGTATGATGAAAAGGTGGGTTGTGGTATTAAAGACATTGAAGTGGGATTAGATTTTCATCGCAACAAATGTCTGTTCATAATCCGAAACGATAACTCCAGAGTTGTAATTAGCTGGAGACATTGCGTTAAGCCATATACAAAGAAAATGGTTGTTTCTTACGCTTTTCGAAGGGCTGTTAAAAACACAGTAATGACGTTCAAAAATGAAGCTATTTCTAATGGAGCTATATGTCCAAAACTAGGCATTAATCTGACATTCGACAATAGCCATGTTTCTTATGCCTCACTTTCCTTTGATGACATGCTTACCAATTTTCTTACTGAAAATGGTCTTACTTACGAGTCAGTTGAATTGATTGACCCAGAATATAGTGATACCGATCAGCGAGGAAAGCTTGCCAATCATGTGGTCATGGAAAGTTGGCAGAAATACCATCAATCAAGAGCAAGCTTTGAGTTGCTTAGTATTGAGGCTAACTTAAGCAAATAAAACTAACAAACGCTTTAAGACGGATTCGCAACGCTCGGCGGTTTTAGTTTGATTCGACTTCTGTGTTTACGGCGTAATAATTGAGTATCGTGATAGCGTTGCTCACCACTTAAGCGGGCGTTAAATTCTTGAGGGTTTATGAGAGCATTTCGAAATGTATCAAAAGGGGTGCAGGGTAGCCTCAAGTCACTTTATTCCGTTCTAGACAATAAAACGAACGAGAGCATTGAGGATTGGCAATGTGTTGCAATCACTGTGTTCGATCATTGGTTAACACGAGAAGAGTTTGAGCAATATTTTACTAATCGTTCGTTAGACCAACAAGCCGATATCGACCTACGTTGGCATTTGTTTCATCGTCTTCTAGCGGAGGATGTTTCGTGTTACCAGTACAAATATAGATCTGTTAGTCGGTTGATATTTAAGGAGCCAAGAAACAGCTCTTTGTTTGTCCGTCGTTTATCTAGGTTTTCAGTTGCGGATGCTGATGCTTTGCAGCTCGTAATTCCAGAATATCGGGCTGTTTTCGTACAAGGTTATGACGATACATGTTCTCTTTACTTTGAGTGTCGAGAGTCTGTAAAGCCTCTACTCCATGAAATTAGAAAGTTGGGCATGTATACGTTAGAACGAATTTAACAAACTGTTCAAGAGGGATTCACAACGCGTGGCATTTTTACTATGCGTTGAATTTCGTGGTTAAGGTGGTATGCGGCGGCTTTGGTATTGCGTTGCTCACCCCTTAACAGGGCGTTATGTAAATAGAAGGAAATCGAAATGAACATGTATATTGGTCCAGAAGATTTAAAGATCTTATTCAATGATGTAGTAAAACGTTGCTCAAGAGAACTGAATATTCAAGATGTTGATTGGAAATCTTCTGGAGAGTTATTAACTGAGATAAGTAATATCAATAAAAATGTTTTTGATAAAATTCAGGATTTTTTCAGTCATTATCAGCATTGGTACGATGTTCACGTAGAGATCGCTAAGACAGGAAATCAGGGTAAATTAATCCCAGAACAGAATCACGAACTTGTGAATGCGATAAATAACAGAGATTTATATCGTAAAAATTTATTGGATGCTTTAAGTGAATTGTGAAAATTTACATAACAATCTGTTTAAGAGTGATTCGCAACGCTTGGCATTTCTGCTATGCGTTGCGTTTTGTGTTTAAGGTGGTATGCGGTATCTTCGGTATGGCGTTGCTCACACCTTAACAGGGCGTTAGGGCGCAAGGAGTAAAATGATGATTCATCACATAGATCATATTGTTCTCACAGTCTCCGACATAGAAAAATCAGTGGACTTTTATAAACGGGTTTTGTGCATGGAAGAAGTAACTTTTGCCAATGGCCGTAAGGCAGTAACGTTCGGAAATCAAAAGATTAACTTTCAGCTTCTTGGTCAAGAACCACGAAATGTAGCTAATGTTGGTTCAGGTGATGTTTGCTTAGTTTCAGATTGGCCGTTGACATCAGTGGTAAATCATTTAGTCAAAGAAAATGTCAAAATCATTGAGGGTCCAGTCGAAAAATCAGGAGCTGTTGGTGCAATCCAATCGGTCTATTTTTTGGATCTTGATAAAAACTTAATAGAAGTCAGCGTGTATCAATAGGCTCTGCGCCCTAACAAACTGTTCAAGAGGGATTCGCAACGCGTGGCATTTTCACTATGCGTTGTTTTTAGTGTTTAAGGTGGTGTGCGGAAGCATCGGTATTGCGCTGCTCACCCCTTAACAGGGCGTTAGGAATATAAGGTAAATCGGATGAAATTTTCAGAAAAAGAAATACAAAACTACATCTGGGAAAATAGAGAAAATTTTTCTTCTTTCTTGGATGAAACTCATGACTTAGTTGAAGTTTCCTTTAAAGACGACTTATCTGATGTGAATGCGCAATCACTAATCCGTAATCGCATTAACAAAAAGTTAAATAAGCTTCACTCTAAACTCTTTGGTATAGAGCTTATGGGATGTGAAGTTCCTCTTGAGCAAAAATCAAACTCTACGATTAGGGCTGATTTCCTTGCTACTTTTCCGGGTGATACTGGACTAGCAATCGTCGAACTAAAGAAAAGCTCTCAAACAGAGAGACAGGCGTTTACAGAGTTGCTCGCTTATTCAAACCACCTGACTACCTTATTTCCTGCAATGAGTAGAGAAGATAGCGTTTATATTCTCATATCACCAATGAAAACTCGTATCGCTAGAGATGCGGTGATACAGAGCTTAACGTTTGATAATCGCCAGATTGTCGCTCTAATACCTGAGTTGGAAGATCCCGAGGACATTACTACATTAAAATTAAAGCTGTGGGTACCAACAGATTCCGAATTAGCTAAGTTCAGCAATGTAGCTTTTAATGAAAACAATTTTAGTGTTTGTAAAATTGTGTGGGAATACGACGAAGAGCGTTGGGATGCAGCAAAAGGCAAGAACCCAAGCCCTGAGTTGATTGAACAATTTAATAGTGTTGCTGCTCAAGCAGCACAACAAATGGAAGAAGCAGGCATCCATGGTTTTACCTATTGCTCTCAAACTTGGTCAGAGTTAGCAGACCATCTTCCATATACCAATTCGTTAGTATTGGTTGGCTTGAACCCTTATGCTGTTGGAGGAGCACAGCATTTAGTGGAATGTCACAAAGCAAAACCAGAAGATATTCCGCATCCATTAGCTTTTCTTCCGAATATCAATGAACTTATCCCTAAAGGTATTAACTCCGAGGATTCTGAATATGTTATGTCCAATTTATACTCAGTATGGAGTTCTCAGCTATTTATAATCGGTAGAAGGGTTGTGGAATCTGCTACTAAAACAATTGATGGTAAAGAAGGTCATATCGATCAGGGCTTTCTTGATTGGAGCAGTTATCAGTCGGAACTTTTAGAAGACGTTTTTTGTCATAATTTTTTGGTAAAACCAACAGGACTATTGAGAGTTCTCTATGATGACGTAATGCAATTAGACTATGACCTTTGTCAAAAAGTCGGTCTCGAAAACCATCCGATTCATGGAGATATGCCTTATCTCGGAGTTGACTATTTGACATCTCATTCTTACTTTCGTCCCTTTATACTGAGAATGTTTTATGGAGTGGAGGCATATTCCTAACAAACTGTTTAAGAGTGATTCGCAACGCGTGGCATTTTTATCATGCGTTGGTTTTAGTGTTTAAGGTGGTATGCGGAAGCTTCGGTATTGCGTTGCTCACACCTTAACAGGGCGTTATGCAACATAGTTAGGGTTCAGTATGAAAATTAAAAAGACACCAGTCGGGCAGAATATACTGGACGGATTGGGTGATACGGAAAATAGCTACGAGATGATACAAGACTTTTTGCCAATAATTGGTGAAATAGTTGTTGCCTTTAATGCGTTAGAGGCAAGTCTCGATAGTCTGCTATGCGAGACATTTTCTGATCGATCAGATCAAAAAGGCTTACTTGTCTTACATTCCATGATGTATTCAACGAAAGTTGATCTATTTAAAAAGTTTAATGATGATTTCATTCGTGGCTTTGGGTGGGATATCAAAGAGTACAAGCCCTTGATATCTAGCCTCAAAGAATGTGGAGTACTAAGGAATAAAGTAGTTCATGCCAATTGGGAATACACAGATGAAGACGGATATACTCAAGTTAAGTTCAAAGTCGGAAATGACGGGCTTGAACACGAGCTATGCCAATTTTCTGTTGAATCACTAGATGCAATAGTTGAAAAAATTTACCAAACCAGACATGCCTTGAGTGATTTTGATCAAGAATGCAGTTACAAAATCTCAGAATGGAATCAACAAATTCATGACCGAAATGAACTTAGAAATCGCTCGGAATGATTGCATAACAAACTGTTCAAGAGGGATTCGCAACGCGTGGCATTTTCACTATGCGTTGATTTTAGTGTTTAAGGCGGTTTGCGGCGGCTTTTGTATTGCGTTGCTCACCCCTTAACAGGGCGTTATACGTTTCAAGGAGGAAACAGTGATCAAAAATGATGAAGAGTTAAAATTGGCAGCAAATGAGGTTTCTCAAAAGCTACAGCAAATTCAGGATTATTTAGGAGATGGCAACCATGATGATGCGAAAATTCGTTTTCCATATGGATATATAAGACGTTGTGATGAGCATCGTTCACGATATAGCTTCCTCACTTGTTCGATTTTAAAAGACAATATTTCCTATGCGTTGCTTTCAACGGATATTTATCGCTGGATGTTGAATCGAACAAATATTCAAGGAACTGCCCAAGAAATGCTGATTAAGCAAGGTATCTCAATAATAGGCAACATAGTCGAATCAATAGGAAAAAATTATCTTCACGGGCATGGGGGTAGGAACAATTACAAGCGCAGAACCGAAATACTTGTTGAGAAAAAAGTTATCGAACAATCGTTAAAGAATGATTTGGACTGGCTTTGGGACCAAAGAAATAATATTCATATAGTTTTAGTTTCGGATAGGGAATACCAACAATACACTATGCAAGACTATAATAAGGCGATCCGCACGTTACACCAATTTAGAAACGCGCTTAATGATCATGGCCCTCTCTGAGAAAAACGTATAACAATCAATTTAAGAGGGATTCGCAACGCTTGGCATTTTTGCTTCTACTTCAAATTAAGTGTTTATGGCACAATGCATTAGGTTTGGGTGGTAGCGTTGCTCACCCCTTAATTGGGCGTTATATGCCAGATGAAGAAAGCCAAAAAATTCAGGTTAAAAATCTCAGTTTTCATCACCTGGTTTTGGCTTTGGAGTGTCAGATTTCTCCGGTTTTGATTCTCGTTTTCTTCGGTTAGTGACTCAGTTTCGGCATGCCGTTTATCGGTGGTTTTCTTCTTTGGAGCTGATAATACCAGGTCAACTTGAGCGAAATTTTTCGCTGAAACTCAGCTCTGTGTGTTTGCCTTTTTAAAAGCGGAATTGCTTGTTGAAAGGGCGCTTTCTCTGGTGTGGTGCGTTCACGTGGTTTCAGTGGCAAGTCGCTGCAAGTCAAAGCCTGACTTAAATGCATCAAAGCACATAAAAAACCATGGTTTCAAAGTATGGCTTGGCTTAAAATCTCAGGCTTGAACGTTCGCATATAACAAAGCGTTCAAGAGGGATTTGGCACGCGTGGCATTTTTAATATGCGTTGGGTTCAGTGTTTACGGCGCTATGCAGAGGCTTATGTATTGCGTGCCGGCACCCCTTAACGCGGCGTTATACGAATAGAGGGAAATTATGTACAAAAGTACTGATTTTAACTTGGATTCAAAAGAGTTCAGGTTTAAGAAAGACTCATATCCTTTGTCTAAGATAAACAATGTTAGGGTTAAAAAGTTAAGTTTTCTTGATAATTTAGGTCAAGTTTTATTCTGGGTGTGTGTTTTTTCAGGGGCAGTTTGGTTAGTTATTCCAAGGTTGGAAGAGGTGCCACAATGGCTACTAGTTTTAGTTCTTAGTCTGACGGTTGTAGGTTTGGTTTTTGCTCTTTTTCGTTGTTCTAAATATGCACTTCAAGTCGAGTTTCGCCACATAGATGAAACGGGCGTTCAATGGGTTAATGTCGCTAAGTCATACTCAAAGTCAGATTGTGAGTTATTTGAACAGCAAGTGTTGGCACTGAAGAAATTCGTATAACAAATTGTTCAAGAGTGATTCGGCACGCGTGGCATTTTTACTATGCGTTGGTTTTAGTGGTTAAGGTGTTATGCGGAACCTTCGGTATTGCGTGCCTCACACCTTAACAAGGCGTTATGTAGCTAGGTAAGAAATGGAGTATAAATGCTTGGTTTAGTTCGATTTGTATTGGTTGCGAATGTAATAGCAGCCGTAATAGTTGTTGGTCTTGAGATGTCTACAGGCTTCTTTGGACTTAAGTTTGTGTCGGACTACGCATTTTTCATCGTAATGCTTTTATGGGGAACAACCGCCTTATTTTTCATGTACCCGCCTCTAGGTGGTATAGGGCAGTCCGACGACAAAGTTGATACGGTTACAGATTCTATGGTTGACCGTACTGTAGCGGATGAAGTTGATGAAGAACGGTTTTCAGAAAACACAGTTTTTTGCATCAAGCTACTTATATCTGGGGTGCCTGCATTCTTGGTTTGCATCCTAGCGAGCATCGCTACATAACAAGCAATTTAAGAGGGATTCACAACGCTTGGCATTTTTGCTTCTACTTCAAATTTAGTGTTTATGGCACAGTGCTTTAGGTTGGGTGGAGGCGTTGTTCACCCCTTAATTGGGCGTTAGTTGTTGCCGGAAATCTTGAACTCATGTACAAAGCAATTCCAATTACAATAGGAGTTAAGTTGCATGAGTTTAGTTGTACGTCAGGTGACTCTCGATGATGCTGAAGGCATTACAAATGTCCTCAATCCCATCATTATTGAAGGCTTATACACAGTATTGGACACAACCTTTACCCCTGAAGAAGAAAAAGAGTTTATTGCTCAATTTCCTGAGCGCGGTGTGTTTACAGTTGCGTTGTCCGGAAGTGACTCAACGGTTATTGGTTTCCAAAATATTGAGCCGTTCGCACAATACACAAAAGCTTTTGACCACGTGGGCATAATTGGTACGTTTGTCAATGAAAATGCTCGTGGTCAAGGTGTTTCAAAAGAGCTTTTCAACTCGACATTCGAAGTTGCAAAGCAAAAGGGCTATGAAAAGCTATTTGCTTACGTCCGTAGTGATAATGAGCGAGCTTTGGCAGCTTATCTTAAACAAGGCTTTGAAATTGTAGGTACTGCGAAGAAGCATGCAAAAGTTCGCGGGGAATACGTAGACGAAGTCCTCATAGAGAAGTTTTTGTAGGTGTTGAGTAGCAAAAACTAACAAGGCATTTAAGAGTGATTCGCAACGCTTGGCAGTTTCGCTTCGCTCAAGTATAGCCAAGCGTCGCTCACACCTTAATGCGGCGTTATGTGCTTGGAGGGAAATAATGAGTTCAAAGGAAGTCGTCTTAGCTTTTTTGGACGCAATGAAAACTAATGATTTCGCGAAAGCAAGTGAGTGGCTTAGCCCAGATTTTGAAGGGTTTTGGCCTCAATCTGGTGAGCTTATTGTTGGACGAGACAACTTCACAGCAATCAACACTTATTATCCAGCCAATGGTACTTGGGAGTTCGTCGTTCATTCAATCGTCTGTGATGGCGAAACAGTAGTCACTGATGTTTCTATAACTGATAGTGTTCAAAAGGCGCGTGCTATTACTTTCCATACGGTAGAAAATGGGCTTATCCGTAAACAGAAAGAGTTTTGGCCAGACCCAATGGAAGCGCAGGAGTGGCGTTCCAAGTGGGTGAGGTTGGTGCAAGAGCAGGCACGCACATAACAAAGCGTTCAAGAGGGATTCTCAACGCTTGGCAATTTTGGTTCTAAGTTTAGCTTTTGTGTTTATGGCACAATAATTTAGGTTTGGTGGCCTGCGTTGTTCACCCCTTAACGCGGCGTTAGTCGCCAGAAAAAGCTAGCAATCAAAATCATGTTTCTGAGCTTAAAATTTAGCAGCAGTTTGTTTGGAAC
>NZ_JBSRRK010000024.1:0-30793 GCF_053890955.1 Vibrio sp. JZG120 | reverse complement strand
CTCACTTCCGACTCGCTGTGTGACTTTCGTCTCACTCCGTGTCGGTGGATGCGCAGTATAGGGAGTTGAGAAATTAGCACAAGCGTTTTTTGCAAAAAAACTTTCAACCGAACAAATAACAAGCATTCTGCATAGATACTCAACGATTTTGTCTAATATTTCGGGTTGTAGAGGATCTTTTCATGAAGAAACACCTGACTTCTGCATTAAAAGACCGCCGATTTCTTGGTAATTTCGATCGCTGATCTTATCTCTCTTGGTTCTTTTTTCTCTTTCTAACTATATAAAGACGAAAAAAAGAGCAGAACGATAACGAACTGCTCTTTGGTCTTTGCTTTTTACTTGGGGTACTTCAGGTGAAGTCTTGGAAATTGCTTCTTCTATATAGAAGAAAAGATCAGAGCATCCTTGCCCTTCTCTTTACGACAGATTAGTTAGGGGTATATCTAAATGTCGTTATTGTTCGATGACACATTGAGCTCGTAAGAGTGGAGCATGCTTGCATTCCCAATGACGTCATCTTCGAGAGGAACTTAGTTCTTCAATACTTTTACGGTGTAGCTACCATCTTTTTGTTGGTACAGACCGTGGATGTCGGTTTCGAAACCTGGGTAATGCGCACCGATCTCACAAAGCATCTCTAGGAAGTCCAGTACAGGGCGAGACTCTTGAGTCACCATTTCACCAGGAAGTACTAGTGGCACACCTGGAGGGTAAGGAAGGATCATGTTCGCACTTACGCGACCAACCATTTCTTCCAGTTTGATTTCTTCTACGTTACCGCGAAGCTCTTCTTGCCATGCTGCGTGTGGTGTTACTTTCATTTCTGGAAGTACATCGAACGCTTTGTACATTAGCTCTGGCAGGTTGTATTTCTTAGTTAGGTCGTGAATTGCTTGTGCTAGTTCTTGAACGCGCATGCCTTCATAGAAGCTTGGGTCTTCGTTATATAGCGAAGGAAGGAAGCTCTTGATGGTTAGGTTCAAGTCGTAGCCACGTTTAAATTCAGTTAGACCGCGTAGCAATTGCATTGCTTTTGATTTGTCGATACCGATTGAGAATAGGAACAACAAGTTGTATGGACCTGTTTTCTCTACCACGATGCCGCGCTCGTCTAGGAATTTAGCCACCAGCGAAGCAGGAATACCTGATTCTTCTAGTTCGCCTTCTTTATTCATCCCAGGAGTCAATAGCGTTACTTTGATTGGATCAAGATACATGTGGTTGTCATCCATGTTCTTGAAGCCGTGCCATGTATCGCTAGGGTCTAGTTTCCAACATTCTGTGGTATCGATGTTTTCTGGTTGCCATACATCGAAGAACCAGCTGTCACTTTCTGCTTCTAGGCGTTTGATCTCTTTACGGAAGCGAATTGCGCGATCGATAGAGTCTTGCATCAACTTCTTACCAGTGTTGCCGCGCATCATTGCCGCTGCAGTTTCAGTAGAAGCAACAATGCCGTACTGAGGTGAAGTTGAAGTGTGCATCATGAATGCTTCGTTGAAAGACTCTTTATCAAAGTCACCTTTCACGTGAATCATTGAAGCTTGTGAGAACGCTGCCAATAGTTTGTGTGTTGATTGTGTTTCGTAGAACACTTTGCCTGGCATCGCTTCACCACTCATACCACATTTACCTTCGTAAATTGGGTTGAAGTTAGTGTAAGGCACCCAAGCACTGTCGAAGTGGATGTGTTTACAGTCTAGCGACTCTTTGATGAATTGTGTGTTGTACAACAGACCATCGTAAGTTGAGTTAGTCACTACTGCGTAACTTGGCGCTGTTGCACCTGGAGTTCTCGCCACTTTCTCTGCAATGACATCGCGGCTGAATTCGCTTTGTGGAATACCACCAAGGATGCCGTATGCGTTACGAGTTGGGCGGAAGTAGATTGGTGTCACGTCGCTCATCATCATTAGGTGAGTCAGAGATTTGTGACAGTTACGGTCAATCAGTACTGTGCTGCCCGCAGGTGCTGAGTACATACCAACGATTTTGTTCGATGTAGACGTACCGTTAGTTACGATGTAAGAGCTGTCTGCATTGAATGTGCGTGCGATGTATTCTTCTGCATCTTTATGTGGACCTGAGTGGTCTAGTAGAGAACCTAGCTCAGGCATTGAGATTGATACGTCCGCTTTAAATGTGTTTGGACCGTAAAAATCGTAGAAGATGCTACCAGCAGGGCTTTTCTGGAATGCAGTACCGCCCATGTGACCTGGAGTACAGAAGGTGTATTTACCTTCTTCTACGTATTTGAATAGCGCTTTAGTGAATGGAGGCATGATGGCATCTTTGTATGCCTCGGTCGCTTGGTTGATTTTGATAGCGATGTCGTCAGCCATACCTAAAGCGTACTCGAAGAAGCTCACGTTCAGACGTAGGTCTGTTAGTGAAATATCGAGAGTAGACTGTTCGTTAGCAAATGCGTGAACAGGCAGTTTTTCGTTGATTTGGCTAATACGTTCACATAGCTCTAGTGAGTATTTATCCCAGTCGAACAGCACACCGCAAATGCGTGGGTTCATCTCAATCATTTTGATCAAGTCTTTATCATCTACTGGGTAAACCACTTCGTAGCCCGCTTTCTCAAGAGCAGCGTGAAGTTGACGAACTGGCTCTTCTTTAAAGAACACACCCATGTGGTTCAAGATAGCGAATATATTCATTTGGACATCTCCAAGGCGAATGAGGGCGCTCTTTGCCATTTACAGGCAATGAGTAAAGGTGAGCGCCGCGTGAATTTGGGTTTTATGGGCTGGCACCGAAGTACCAGCGTTTGGGGATTAGTTGCTTGCTTGGGCAGGCATATCGTCAGCGTGCATTTTCACGTACTGAGCAAGACCTGCTTTTTTGCTGTAGAACATCAAGATAACGAGAGACACGATGAAGGTTGCTGTGAGCGTACCGCCTTCTGCACCCGCTAGTGCGATGAAGCAGAACAGACAAGCCACACCAGAGAACAGCATTACGAAGCCGTTGCGTGTTGTCATACCTTCGAAGCGAATCAAGTTAATGCTTGAGTAGAAGTAAGGCAGCATAGTTAGTAGAACTGCATCAGTCGTTAGCTGGTTGAACAGGTCTGATGCGTGTGCTGTTTTAGAGCTGAAGAACATCAGTACAACCATTAATGCTGTCATCTTGATTGACGCAAGGATTAGACCTTTCTTAGGCACACCGTTTTTGTCAGTTTCGCCGTAGATTTTAGGGAAGTTGCCATCGCTTGCTGCACGTTTACCAGCTTCGCCCACCAGCATCATCCAAGAACCTAGCGAAGTGAAACATGCTAGTGCTGTGAACGCTGATACGAATGGTGCAGTCCAGCTACCGAATAGCTCAGTGGTTGCCAATGCAAATGGCGCACCTGATGCCGCGACTTCAGAAGCAGGGAACATGCCGCTGATCATTTGAGTTGATAGGATGTAAATCACACCTGCGATACCAGTACCCAGCATGGTTGCTAGCGGTACAGTACGTTTAGGATTTTCTACCATACCTGTCGATACTGCTGCTGACTCCACACCAACGAATGACCATAGACAGATAAGAACCGCAGTCACAATCGCATGGCTATCAGTACCCGCAGATACGTTCCAGTTTTGGCTGTATAGCGCGGTGTCGAAGTGCGTCCAACCAAATAGAGCGGTACCAACAACTGGAATTAGGATTAGAACAAGACCAAGCGTACATAGACGGCTTACCCAGCTACCACCAAGTAGGTTGACGAAAGTGAAGATCCATACCGATGCAATCGTCGCAATACCTGCTGGGATTGGGTCATTAAGCACAGGGAAGAATACTGAAAGGTAAGAAACACCTGTAATAGCAATAGCTAGGTTACCAATCCAGTTCGCGTGGTAATAAAGCACGCCCGTTTGGAAACCAAAGACTGGGGAAACTTCGCCCGCATAAGCGATAGGACCACCTTCTTGAGGGTTTTTGGTTGCCAGACGAGCGTAAACAAACGCAAGGCTCAGTGCACCGATCAAACAGATCAGCCAGCTGAAAATTGAAACAGAGCCTACTGAAGCTAGGCTAGAAGGTAACAGTGCAATACCACTACCCATCATGTTACCGGCGACTACACCCGTACAGGCAATTAGGCCGATTTTTTTCGTATTCGATGACATAACATCTCCAAATCTATTCTACTCAAGTCAACGTGACTCAAACTGAACGGTTATTAGCGAGATGCTATGAAGTAGATACCTGCTCGACCTCGCTAAATTTCGAAGTGAAGACTACGCCCAAAAATCGGGAAAAAAATAAACTTGGCGTTATCAATAAAATGATTAGTTAATCAACATCAAGTTGAGATAAACATGATAAACACAAAAATATAAAGCCATATTATTCATGCAGTTATAAGAAAAACATCAAACCTTATACCGATAGATAAACTCTCATCAACTCGTTGGTAATCGCGATAAAAGTTATCAACCTCTATCAACTTCCCCATCCCGAAGGGTTAATTCCCTGAACTGTTGATTCCATAAATCTCTCCCTGATCGCGCTTTTTGACCCACATCAATATTCATCTCGCCTGCAAGAAAGCATCAGAATCATTCTCGCCACATAACTCAGCCAGACACTCCATACAATCAATAGAGATAGAGATAGAGATAGAGATAGAGATAGAGATAGAGATAGAGATAGAGATAGAGATAGAGATAGAGATAGAGAAGCAAACCGGATATGTCTTCCCGTTGCAAGCTTGCGTTGTTGGCTCCTTCGTAAGTCATTGCCCCACCGCCCCAGCTTTTTCACTTTTCGACAGCGACAAAAAAGCCCCTCACCGAAATGAGGGGCTAGTATTTGAGTCCGAGAAAATTAAAGCATTCGAACGACAGAAGGGTGAACGGCGCGATACATGGCGTAATCAATCGCCTTCATGTTACTTGGGAAGACCAAGTTTTCGCACAGCAGGTACGTCTCAACCGACGTATCAATATAGAAAGCTTCGCTGTAAGACTCACTGGCCAAATCCAGATCACCATCCAATTCAGCGTGTTTACCACGAATCACATAAGAAAGCACCGAATCACGTAACCTCAAAGCCTGCCCAAGATGCTGCTTGGCTGAAGCCATGTCACCAATAATGGTTTCGTGCAGGGCTAAAGCTTCATAAATTCGGGGTTGAATTGGCCCAACCATCATTTTTACGTTAGTTTCTAGTGCGTCACTCAACTGCTGCACTCGCCCTTTCTTCAACTCCTGTGAAAAATCGAGCACCTTCTGCACGTGGTAAGCAATTAATAACTCTGCCTGAACGTAAGCGTTATCTGGCTCAATTTCTAAAATGTTTTCCATCAAGTTGACGCCTTGGCGAAACTGCTTGGCATCCGAGACATTGAGATAATGGTTAGCTTGAACAAACAGCTCCAAAGCATCTGGGTTAATTGGCATTCCCGCCACCAGCATCGTGGATTTCAGCTTGGCATCCGGTACTTTCAGGACTTGCATCAAGTCTAACGACGCTTGTTGAAGCACTGTCTTTAAATGGCTGCTGGTTAACGCGTATTGACGACTAAACAACACCTTTTCAGATGAGTTATTGCGATATTCCACCTCTAAAAAGCTACCACCATCATTTTCACGAACCCGCACCACAACCGATTTGCCCGGCACAATACCCGAGGTAAACGACGCCTTCTTTAGCATGACTCGGTAATCGCTCACTTGAGCAATGTCGGACATCAACTTTTGGGCAAACCCGTCTGCCAAGTCGTAGCTTAACCCTTCGCTCGTGAAGTTATCTTGAAACTTGAATTCGATAAGGTGAGTATCGATGGCTTGAGTAATACGCACTTCCGATTGCTTGTAGGTAAACACGCCCATCACCACAACCAAGACACTGATCCAGATGAAGTTCATGATCCCCAGGCGCCACGGACTGATTTTATTTTTTTTCTGAGGGGCCTTTTTCTCTTTAGACATCTCACAGACCGCGCGAGTCAGAGGGCCTGCAGGAAAAGTGACGGCAGGTGCGATAGGTAGAGTCTCTTCTTCTGGCTCTTCAACAATAGGAGGAAGAGTTTCTGAATCACAATGACGACTTGCGAGGAATTCCTCGAGTGTCATTGGGGTCACATTCGCCACCAGCTTGTAACCACGTTTCGGCACTGTAATGACGTAGCTGGTATTTTCTTCCCGACCGTCCCGCAGTAATTTACGCAACTCAAAAATGGACTGAGTCACCACTTGATCGGTCACAATCGCCCCAGCCCAAACGTATTGGATCAGTTCCTCACGATTGAACACCTCATTCGCATGCTCCGCTAGGAAATGCAGAAGATTAATTAAGCGTGGCTCAACAGTAACTTCCCTATCTTGTCGATACAGCTTATTTTCATCAACGCTTAAAACCCAGTCATTGATTTGAAAATAGACTCCAACCATGTATGAAAACTCTCGTATCTACAGACAGCGCTACGGCAGGAATCAAACAATGGTCAATTCCTACAGGTAACTAAAGGCGAGATTATAGGTGGGAAAACGGCGTGCACCTAGAAAAGCAAGCCGCCAAAAATGCAAACTTAAGTTAAGTGATGCAGAAATGAGACTACTCAAGTGCTGCAAGGATAGAACAATGAGTAGCATCATCGTCCGTATGACCGCAGCAAGCATCATTGATCTTCTTCAAAGCTCGACGAATTTTCGTTAGCTCGTTAATTTTTCCATCAATCAGCTCTAACTTAGCAGAAGTAATAGCTTTAACCTCTGCACAGCTGTGTTCTGTTGCTTCTAGTTTGATTTCTAGTAGCTCTTTAATCTCATCCAAGCTCAGGCCCAGCTCTTTACCTTTAAGGATGAAGTGTACCTGCTTTTGATTCTCTTCATTATAGAGACGATAACCTGATTCACTTCGACCTGCGGGCTTTATCAGCGCGTTTTTCTCATAAAAACGCAGCGTATCTGCCGTCACACCACAACGTTTTGCCAGTTCACCTATCTGAAACATAACTTTCCCTATTAACTATCTCGTTACTTTTAAAGCTAAAGAACCTCTTTTTCACAATTATTTTTGAGATGCCAAACGATTGCGCGAGCTTTTTTGTAATAAATTGGTTAGAATACGCGCCATCAAATGTGGAGACTGTTTTCTAACCAGAAAACATCCGGCAAAGGTCTTTACCAAAACTGGCCAATATTTTACCCCAAGAGGTAAAAACAAGTTCATTTTTGGCAAACATCTTTAACTCCGTGAATTTGAGGAAAATGGAAGCATGAATAACGCTCGTCCTATTCGCCGTGCGCTTATCAGCGTATCAGACAAAACAGGTATTGTTGAGTTTGCACAAGCTCTTGCTGAGCGCGGTGTCGATATCCTATCTACTGGTGGTACAGCACGCCTACTTGCCGAACAAGGCATCGCAGTAACAGAAGTCTCTGACTACACAGGTTTCCCAGAAATGATGGACGGCCGCGTTAAAACGCTTCACCCGAAAGTTCACGGTGGTGTGCTTGGTCGTCGTGGTCAAGATGACGACGTGATGGCAAAACATGGCATCAATCCAATCGACATGGTCGTTGTTAACCTATACCCATTCGCAGAAACCGTTGCAAAAGAAGGCTGTACACTAGCTGACGCGGTTGAAAACATCGATATCGGCGGCCCAACGATGGTTCGCTCTGCAGCGAAAAATCACAAAGACGTGACTATCGTTGTGAACGCTCATGATTACGATCGCGTTATCGCTGAAATGGACGCGAACGAGAAATCTCTAACACTAGAGACTCGTTTCGACCTTGCTATCGCAGCATTCGAGCACACTGCTGCTTACGATGGCATGATCGCAAACTACTTCGGCACTATGGTTCCATCTTACGGTGAGAACAAAGAAGGTGATGAAGAGTCTAAATTCCCACGTACTTTCAACCAGCAATTCGAGAAAAAACAAGACATGCGCTACGGTGAGAACAGCCACCAAGCAGCCGCATTCTACGTTGAAGCAAACCCACAAGAAGCATCTGTTTCTACTGCTCGCCAAATCCAAGGTAAAGCCCTCTCTTACAACAACATTGCAGACACTGATGCAGCACTTGAGTGTGTGAAAGAGTTCAACGAGCCTGCATGTGTAATCGTAAAACACGCCAACCCATGTGGCGTTGCGCTAGGTAAAGACATCCTCGAAGCGTACAACCGCGCTTACCAAACTGACCCAACGTCAGCGTTCGGCGGCATCATTGCATTCAACCAAGAGCTAGATGCAAAAACGGCTAGCGCTATCGTTGAGCGTCAATTCGTTGAAGTGATTATCGCACCTTCTGTTTCTGCTGAAGCGATTGAAATCGTTGCAGCGAAGAAGAACGTACGTCTACTAGAGTGTGGCGAGTGGTCAACGAAGACAACGGGCTTTGACGTAAAACGCGTCAACGGTGGTCTACTGGTTCAAGACCGCGACCAAGGCATGGTAAGCCTAGACGATCTTAAAGTCGTGTCTAAACGTCAGCCGACAGAAGAAGAGCTAAAAGACGCCCTATTCTGCTGGAAAGTAGCGAAATACGTGAAATCTAACGCGATCGTTTACGCGAAAGGCGACATGACTATCGGTGTAGGCGCAGGCCAAATGAGCCGCGTTTACTCAGCGAAAATTGCCGGCATCAAAGCCGCAGATGAAGGCTTAGAAGTTGCCGGTAGCGTAATGGCATCTGACGCTTTCTTCCCATTCCGCGACGGTATCGATGCCGCAGCAGAAGCCGGCATTAAGTGCGTAATTCAGCCAGGTGGCTCTATGCGTGACGACGAAGTTATCGCAGCAGCAGATGAGCACGGCATGGCGATGATCTTCACGGGTATGCGTCACTTCCGCCACTAATTTCCTCATCGTATTTGGCACTGTGGCATTGTTAACTGCTTTCGGCCACCCCGGTTACGTAGCTGGCTATGTTTCCGGGATGGGCTCAATTGTTGCCTAGCCACATCATCAACTACTTTGAGCAAGACTTATTTAATTTAGCTAATTTGAAATACTCTTAGTTTTAGAAATTTTCATTTTAGAGCAAAGCCATATTGATAAGGTCAAGGAGAGCTCGCGGAGTTTATAAGTATAAATGAGCAAGCTCGACGCAGAGATTAGCAATATGGCGCAGCTATCAAAGGATAAATAAAATGAATGTACTTATCATTGGTTCAGGTGGCCGTGAACATGCGCTAGGCTGGAAAGCGGCGCAAAACCCAAATGTTGAGACTATTTTCATTGCTCCAGGCAACGCAGGTACGGCACTAGAGCCAAAACTAGAGAACGTAAACATTGATGTGGAAGACATCGATAGTCTGGTTGCTTTTGCAAAAGAGAAGGCGATTGAATTGACTATCGTTGGCCCAGAAGCACCGCTGGTTATTGGTGTGGTGGATGCGTTCCGCGAAGCGGGCTTACCAATCTTTGGTCCTACCCAAGCCGCAGCGCAGCTTGAAGGCTCTAAAGCGTTTACTAAAGACTTCCTTGCTCGTCACCAAATCCCAACCGGTGCATACGCAAACTTCACAGAAATTGAACCAGCGCTTGCTTACGTGCGTGAGCAAGGTGCGCCGATTGTGGTGAAAGCCGACGGCCTTGCGGCTGGTAAAGGCGTGATTGTGGCAATGACGCTAGAAGAAGCCGAAGACGCAATCAAAGACATGCTAGCAGGCAACGCATTTGGTGACGCAGGCAGCCGCGTGGTTATCGAAGAGTTCCTAGATGGCGAAGAAGCAAGCTTCATCGTGATGGTGGATGGTGAGAACGTTCTGCCAATGGCCACCAGCCAAGATCACAAACGCGTGGGTGACAAAGATACTGGCCCAAACACTGGCGGTATGGGCGCGTACTCGCCAGCTCCTGTGGTAACACCAGAAATTCACAACCGCATCATGGAAGAAGTCATTTACCCAACAGTACGTGGTATGGCGTCTGAAGGTAACCCATACACAGGTTTCCTATACGCGGGTCTGATGATCGACAAAGATGGTACGCCTAAAGTGATCGAGTACAACTGCCGCTTCGGTGATCCAGAGACACAACCAATCATGATGCGTATGGAATCGGATCTGGTTGATCTTTGCTTGGCTGCGATTGACCAAAAACTGGATCAAGTGGAATCAAAATGGGATCCACGTGCGTCGATTGGTATCGTGCTCGCAGCCGGTGGTTACCCAGCAGCGTACAACAAAGGCGATGTGATCTCTGGTCTGCCACAAGTTGAAATTGAAGGCGAGAAAGTCTTCCACGCGGGTACAGACAATAAAGATGGCAACATCGTAACAAATGGTGGTCGCGTATTGTGTGCAACTGCGTTGGGCAACAGCGTATCAGAAGCGCAGCAACGCGCTTACGAGCTTGCAAAACAGATCAGTTGGGACGGTATGTTCCATCGCAGTGACATCGGCTACCGTGCGATTGCACGTGAGCAAGAAAAATAAAAACAACTTAAGTTGGCTAAAAAACAAAAGGCGCATTCAGCGCCTTTTTATTACTCTGTCAGCAAGTAAGTCTCACCAAGCTTACTCTGCGAGTAATGCTGGTCGTGGTACACAATCAAAGTCATCATCATTGAGCATCAACAGTTCATCAACCGTTGCTTTATTTCGTGACTGCTTGCCGACAAAAGCCACGTAACTGTCTACAGATGAGAGACGCTCGATAATAAAATTTGGCAACGTCTGATTAAACTCGAGTGTCGAGAACGCTTTACCTTTGCAGGTTTCAAACGATTGGCCATTCCAATAACCTTGAATGAGGCTCTGACTGTTACGAGACTGCGCCTTAACCGACGCCACTACATCATTCGCTTCTGTCTTGTAACGTTCTAATTGTTCATGCTGAAGTGGTAAGACTTTACGATTAACGCGATATTGTTGGTAAACCGCTTCGCCATCTTTATTAAAACGGATGTGGATTTGAAAAGGCACCAACTCTTGCTGGGTATCAACTTGCTCACCTTTTCGAATCAACTCTCGAAGCTCACCGTCATCCCAACGGTAGTCACTTTGAAACCAGCCATTATCCCCCATCGTTACGTAATCAGCAGCCGTACTCACGCGAGTGAGTTTCTCGGTCATCCAGTACAAGCTACTTGCGCCTCCAGCAACTTTGCCGCCAGAGAAGTGAGTGAATTGTTCTAAATTAGGAGTTTCAACCGACGAACAGCCAAAAAGGGTAAAGCTAGATAAGAGAAGTGAAGCGAGTAGATGTTTTTTCATGAAGTTGCACCGAGGCAGGATACCTCGGTGCATTCTAACTTAGTTTACTGATTCTTTCAGCGCTTTACCTGCTACGAATGCAGGTACGTTAGCTGCTGCGATTTGAATCTCGTCACCAGTCTTAGGGTTACGACCAGTACGTGCAGCGCGGTGGTTTACTTTGAATGTACCAAAACCAATTAGTTGAACTTGGTCACCCTCTTTAAGTGCACCAGTTACACCATCAAGAGTCGCTTCAAGAGCAGCTTTTGCTTGTGCTTTTGATAGGTCTGCTTTCTCTGCGATAAAGTCGATTAATTGGGTCTTGTTCATTAGGTTTCCCTTCTCATAGGTTATCGAATTCGTCTCACTCTAAAACATAAATGCCCCATCTGGCAAAGGTTTGTAAGCGATCTTTCGATTTTCTGACGTACTTTTAGCCATAATATGAGTAATAACTCACAATTTGTTACCACATACCCCCTGAAAACCCTTGCTTTCCAAGGTATTTGGACCAATTTATAAGGCACTTTTGCGGTTATAATAGCTGCAAATAACCACTATCAAACTACATTCAAGGGCAACTATGCTGCTGTTATCCATTTATATCTCTATTGCAATCGGCATTTCGTTTATCTGTTCGGTGCTGGAGGCGGTACTGCTGAGTATCAGTCCGAGCTACATTGCGCAGCTCAATCAACAGGGGCATCCCGCAGCTGGGCAACTGGCTAAGCTAAAATCAGATATCGACCGACCATTGGCATCCATTCTAACTCTAAATACCATCGCTCATACCATCGGCGCGGCCACTGCTGGTGCACAAGCTGCGGTGGTATTTGGTAGCGAAGCGTTAGGTATCTTTTCGGCAGTGCTCACACTGGCGATCTTGGTGCTTTCAGAGATCGTACCGAAAACAATTGGCGCAACTTACTGGCGTCAATTGGCGCCAACCGCGGCAGTCGCATTACGCTGGATGGTATGGGCGCTAACACCATTCGTATGGTTTTCAGAGCAAATCACCAAGCGTCTTGCTCGTAACCACGAAGCACCCAAGATGCGCGATGAACTGTCGGCAATGGCGATTCTGGCACGTGAAAGCGGTGAATTTGCCGAGGGTGAATCAAAAATATTAAGCAACTTGCTTGGCATCCAAGATGTACCTGTAACTCAGGTTATGACCCCACGTCCTGTGGTATTCCGTATTGATGCCACGATGACCATCAATGAGTTCCTAGAAAAACACAAGGATACACCTTTCTCCCGCCCATTGGTTTATAGCGAGCAGAAAGACAATATCATTGGTTTTGTGCACCGCCTTGAGTTGTTCAAACTCCAACAATCAGGCTGTGGACAGAAACAACTGGGAGCAATCATGCGCCCGATTCAAGTGGTGCTAAACAACACGACTTTACCGAAAGTGTTTGACCAGATGATGACTCATCGCCTACAGCTAGCCCTTGTCGTTGACGAATACGGTACTGTGCAAGGCTTGGTGACGTTGGAGGATATTTTTGAACACCTCGTGGGTGAAGAAATCATCGATGAAGCGGATAAAAGTACCGACATGCAAGAACTGGCTTACCAACGTTGGGAAAGTTGGAAAGAGATGCACGGCGTAATCGAAAGCCGCGATGACGATGAAGAAGAGGAAGAACTGGAGAAGCATCACAAGGAGCCAGAAGCTCAAGAAGCGACAAAACCAGGCTCTAAAGAATCGTAATCAGCATTGGGCATAACCGCTCAAACGCCGCAAACAAAAAGGCATCCATTTAGGATGCCTTTTTTCTATCTATTCAACGATTAAAGTGCGATACCGATGTTGCTCACGCCTTCTTCACGTAACTCTTCACGTAAATCTTTAATCAAGCTGATGTCACGCTCTACCGCTTCACGCAGTGGACGGAAAATAGCCCACTGCACGTCCCATTCTTCACATACGGCTTCATTTTCTTTCTGGTTGTCGTTGGTTATTGGCTCTGCACCTTGCGCTTGCTCTAGATCAGCAACGGTTTGTACCGACTGTTGGCTCACTTTAAGCATTGAATCGAAAAGGTAGTCGCGGTCCAATAGACCATGCAGTAACGTAGACAAACCCTGACACGCGTCCATCGCTGGGTAAACGCCGTAAAAATCGAACTCATCCGCACTTGGGAACAACTCTTCTAACTTCTCTAATTGACGTTCGAAGTTAATTTTCGCGTTCTTAACTGTCAAAACTTCCCATACACTATCAAGAATCGCTCGGTAAGCACGCGGGTCAGCAAATTCTGTGTTCTCACAAAACATCGCATAGTTTGGATACATGCGTTCACACAGACACGCCATAAAGGTAATTTGTTGCCAAGGTTCTAGTTTTTCTAAACGAACCTGAAGAGGATTCTTAAGCATAGTCACTCAATCATTGAAGAAAAAAACAGCGAAAGTGTACTTGATTCATCACAGGGAAAAAAGTTAATGCCGCACTCAAATCAGATTTTCCTGCTCTCAGAGCATCGTGACACCTACGAAACATTATTGACGGAGAGAAAGCTACCAGATCTGAGCATCACTGATAAGCCAGAGGAAGCTCAAATAGTTCTTGCTGATCCACCATTACTATCCAATAGATTAGACGAGTTTTCACAGCTTGGGTGGGTACAATCGACATTCGCTGGCGTCAATGCACTAATGCTACCTAACCTTCGTCAGGACTACACCCTGACCAATGTTCGAGGCATCTTCGGCCCACTGATTGCCGAATATGTGCTGGGTTACAGTATTGCCCATTACCGCCACTTCAACCGATACCACCAGCAACAACAAAACAAACGATGGCAGCCTCACCTCTATACATCATTACAAAGTAAAACCATGGTGATTCTCGGTACTGGTAGCATTGGGTGTTATTTGGGCAATGCCGCTAAAGCAATGGGAATAAAAACCATCGGTATGAACCGCACAGGTATTCCGACCTCAGGTGGTGAGTTTCATCAGACCTTTCATATCAGTGAACTAAGTAAGGCATTTGAACAAGCCGACATTGTTGTGAATACCCTACCAAGTACACCGGAGACGCAACAGTTACTCAATCGTCAAACACTCAGCCAACTAAGTCAGGCGTTATTGTTTAACGTAGGTCGTGGCGACGTACTGGATGAGGCTGGATTGCTCTTCGCTCTGAAAAACCGTTGGGTAGAACACGCCTTCTTAGATGTGTTTGAGCAAGAACCGTTATCGGTAGAACATCCGTTTTGGAAAGTTCCGCAAGTAACCATCACCCCTCACATCGCGGCGTTAAGTTTCCCCGAGCAAGTGTTCGACATTTTTGCTGACAACTATCTACGCTGGCGCGATGGGTTTTCATTAAATTATCAGGTGGATTTCGAAAAGGGTTACTGAGAATGTCGTTAGACGAGCTATTGCAGCAAGTGAGGGCCTGCCAGATCTGCGCGGATAATTTACCTTTGGGCGCAAACCCTGTCGTACAAGCAGCAAAAGGGGCACGCATCCTAATCATCGGTCAGGCCCCTGGCACACGTGTACACAAAACCTCGATACCTTGGAATGACCCAAGTGGTGATCGATTACGCCAATGGCTCGATATCGACAAAGACGTTTTCTACGACCCAAATAAAATTGCCATTGTCCCAATGGGATTCTGTTATCCAGGCAAAGGGAACTCTGGTGATTTACCGCCTCGTAAAGAATGTGCGCCCACTTGGCATAAAAAGATTCTTGAGCAGCTGCCCAATATAGAGCTCACTCTACTAATTGGTCAGTACTCGCAGCAGTACTATCTCACCAACAAACCAAAGACACTAACGCAAACCGTTCAACAATGGCAGGATTGGGAACCGGACTTTATCCCGCTTCCTCACCCGTCTCCACGCAATACATTATGGCTAAAGAAGAATCCTTGGTTTGAATCTGACGTCGTGCCGTACCTTAAAAAACGCGTTCACTCGATGCTTTAGGTTACCCATGATCTAATTGCTTGCTTATCTGTACAAGAAAATTAGAACATAAAACCCGAAATCATAAGTGTTTGTTTATATTAAACTTTAACATCTAGTGTACAGCTAGAGTAGTAATTAGATCATAGTAGACCAAATACTACCAGAGCTGTACGGCCTTGAGTTTTAGGTAAAAAAATACCGGCACTGAATGCCGGCATTTGATTTCAAAAAAATCTAACTTACTTGTGGTATGGCTTAGATAGCTCGTGTACCGCTTCCACAAATACGCCCGCGTTTTCTGGCGGCACATCCAAGTGGATACCATGGCCTAGGTTGAACACATGACCAGTACCCGTATCACCAAAGCCTTCTAGGATATCCGCTACTTCTTCGCGGATACGCTCTGGTGAAGCGTAAAGCATGGATGGGTCCATGTTACCTTGCAGCGCCACTTTATCACCGATACGTGCCTTCGCGTCTGCAATGTTGATTGTCCAGTCTAGACCAACCGCATCACAGCCCGTTGCTGCGATTTGCTCAAGCCACATACCGCCATTCTTAGTAAACAGTGTGACTGGCACGCGACGACCATCGTTTTCACGAATCAGACCATCTACAATCTTGTGCATGTATTGCAGTGAGAACAGGTTGTAGTCACGAGGCGTCAGTACGCCACCCCATGTGTCAAATACCATTACCGATTGCGCACCCGCTTTAATTTGCGCGTTTAAGTACTCGATAACGCTATCTGCCAGCTTATCTAGAAGTAGGTGCAGAGTTTGTGGTTCCGCGTACATCATTTTCTTGATCTTGGTGAAGGCTTTAGAACTGCCACCTTCGATCATGTACGTAGCAAGAGTCCAAGGACTACCAGAAAAACCAATCAGCGGCACTTCACCCTTCAGGTCTTTACGGATCTGGCGTACTGCGTTCATTACGTATTGCAGTTCACCTTCAGGATCTGGCAAACCAATTTTTTCCACGTCGGCTTTGCATGTAATTGGGTTATCAAAAACAGGTCCTTCACCCGCAGCAAAACGCAAACCAAGCCCCATGGCATCTGGAATCGTTAAGATGTCCGAGAATAAGATCGCAGCATCAAGAGGAAAACGGCGTAATGGTTGAAGTGTCACTTCGGATGCGAGTTCTGCATTTCGACACAAAGACATGAAATCACCCGCTTCTGCACGAGTCGCTTTGTATTCTGGTAGGTAACGACCTGCCTGGCGCATCATCCATACTGGCGTGTAATCTACCGGCTCTTTTAAAAGCGCACGCAGATAACGATCATTTTTTAATTCAGTCATTCCGTAATTCCAACTGTTAGGCTTTCTGTGAAAGGGGGTATTCTATCACTGATTTAAGTCCAATAGCTGTGTGCTTTGCAACCTGGATCAAGTTATTAACTTTTAAATCAATGCTTAATTTGCACCCAATCGGTATCAGTGTTAAAAATTTGTTCGCTAGCGAAAACTACAATTATAAACTGAGTACCCAGTACTCAGCATCTCATAACGACATCTTACTTACCCCCTCCCTCTCGGAGGGTTTTTTTTATCTATTTATCAGATAATTAGAATCAATATCTTGTAGCGTTTGTTCGATAAGCGCTCTTGCAATCGTTCCTTTAGGCGCAACAGGCGGCATCTCGTCAATACCAAACCATTGTGCATCAGACAGCTCAGTGTAGTCTGGACTTAACTCTCCCGATTCATAGTCAGCTAAAAACCCCATCATCATACTCGATGGGAAAGCCCAAGGCTGGCTGCCAAAGTAACGAATATTTTTAACGAGAATTCCCGTTTCTTCATGAATTTCTCGAGCCACACACTCTTCTAATGTCTCACCAACTTCTAGAAAACCCGCAATGACGGTATACATACCATTTCGATGCCTAGGATGTTGGGCCAATAAGATCAGGTTCTCTTTACGCACAGCAACGATAATACACGGAAATATTCGAGGATAATGGAGAGTACGGCATTCGCCACACTGCATAGCTAACTGATTATTATTAAGAAAGTTTCTTCCACCGCACTGTGGGCAAAAACGCAGACTTTGCGTCATGTGCCCATACTGGACCGCTTTACTTAACAACATAAATAATGGCTCAGGAAAATGCAGGCAGTCGCGTAGTGAGACTAATGGTAGATCATGCTCCAGATCAGACAAATTAAGCCACATGACGGGCGAACCTGAATACTCACCAATGGTCCTTGCACTCACTTCAGGCAGTGATAACTGCTCTGCAGACCCGAAAGGCACAGCACCATCCACCAGCCAAATTTCACTTCCTGCAACAACACACCAGTATGCATTTATCGCGCGGTTAACATCACCTTTTCTTAACATTACACCATCCCTTTGCTTGAAGTTCGTTCATTTTACTGGCAATCTAATTTCATACTAGAGTTTGTCGTTAAGTAAATTTGCACTCTAAATTCTAGTAAGGACAAGAGTTTGTAATAACTTTACTAACTTTGCTTTGCAAAGGATACGTTCGCCAACAGGCGATCAGATCATGAGGGCATGGTCATGCTAAAAAAATTCAAACAAACACAAGACCAGTGGGGTGGCTCAAGTGATGTCATTGATCACTGGTTAGAGACAAGACAATCCCTGATTGTTGAATATTGTAAGCTTGCAGCACTGCAACCTTGTTCGAAAACCAATGTTATTGAACTCCCATCTCCTTCCGAATTGCAGGATTTCTGTCAGCATCTCGTTGATTACATCTCCGAGGGCCATTTTAAAATCTACGACATGGTTATGGATCGCTGGAAAGCGACTGGCTTTGTCGTGACCAATGAAATCAATCAAACTTATGGTCAAATAGTCCTGACAACTGAACCACTATTGAACTTTAACGATAAGTACTCAGAAGTTACTGAAGATGATGAATTAGATGATTTCGATTCTGATATGTGTCTCATTGGCGAAATTCTTGAGACTCGATTTGAAGTCGAGGACTATCTGATACAGCAGATCGCAGAAAGTCTGTCTATGCCCCCAGGGGCTTAGTGTTTGCGAACATTCAGAGACTGAAGGATAGAAAAGACTGACGATCATCGTCGGTCTTTTTTGTTTCTAGCCTTATCACTATTACCTTCTCTAAGAACCCTCTCGAAGAAAAAGGCAGGATAAAAACTAAAAAGGCACCCGAAGGTGCCTTTTTTCTTAAGCTTCTAACGATTACTCGTTAAATGGCTTACTCTTCAGAAGAGAAACCAGCGTTTAGAAGTGCCGCTAGGTTGTCTGTTGCTTGCTCAGCAGAAGGACCATCTTGCGCTTCAGAACGTTTAGCTTGACGCTCTTGGTGGTATGCGAAACCAGTACCAGCTGGGATCAGACGACCAACAATTACGTTCTCTTTCAGACCACGTAGGTCATCACGCTTACCAGAAACCGCTGCTTCTGTTAGTACGCGAGTTGTCTCCTGGAACGATGCCGCAGAGATGAACGACTCAGTCGCTAGAGATGCTTTAGTAATACCTAGTAGTTCACGTTCGAAACGTGCAGGCTCTTTGCCTTCAGCTTCTAGGTTACGGTTAGCAATCTTAACTTGTGAGTATTCAATCTGCTCACCAGGTAGGAACTCAGAGTCACCAGAGTGAGTAATAGTACACTTACGTAGCATCTGACGAACGATAGTTTCAATGTGCTTATCGTTAATCTTAACGCCTTGTAGACGGTAAACTTCCTGTACTTCGTTAGCAATGTACTGCGTTACCGCGTGTACGCCACGTAGACGTAGGATGTCGTGTGGAGACTCTGGACCATCTGCGATCACGTCACCACGTTCAACTTTTTCACCTTCGAATACGTTCAACTGACGATGCTTAGGAATCATCTCTTCGTAAGCTTCACCGCTTTCACGTGTGATCACTAAGCGACGTTTACCTTTGGTCTCTTTACCAAAGCTCACAGTACCTGTGTGCTCAGCAAGGATTGCAGGCTCTTTCGGCTTACGTGCTTCAAATAGGTCAGCAACTCGTGGAAGACCACCGGTGATATCTTTGTTACCGCCAGACTTCTGAGGAATACGTGCTAGTGTCGCACCAACACCTACTGCTGCGCCATCTTCGATGTTTACAATCGCTTTACCAGGTAGGAAGTAGTGAGCTGGCATATCAGTACCAGGGATCATTACATCGTTACCTTGCTCGTCAACAAGTTTGATAGCTGGACGCATATCTTTACCTGCTGAAGGGCGAGCTGCTGGGTCAGTTACTTCGCTTGAAGATAGACCAGTTAGGTCATCAGTTTGACGAGATACTGTTACGCCGTCGATCATATCTACGAACTGGATGCGACCTGCTACCTCAGTAATGATAGGTAGTGTGTGCGCTTCCCAGTTTGCAACTGTTTCGCCAGCTTGAACTGTATCGCCATCGCCTTTGCTTAGTAGCGTACCGTAAGGCAGTTTGTGTTTCTCTTTCGTACGACCAAACTCATCAATAATAGTTAGCTCTGTCGCACGAGAAGTGATAACGATCTTACCGTCATCTGCTAGTACAGATTTAGCGTTGTGTAGCTTGATAGAACCGTTGTTCTTAACTTGAACACTGTTCTCTGCCGCTGCTGTCGATGCCGCACCACCGATGTGGAACGTACGCATGGTAAGCTGTGTACCTGGTTCACCGATAGACTGAGCAGCGATAACACCTACTGCTTCACCTTGGTTCACTAGGTGGCCACGTGCTAGGTCACGACCGTAACACTGTGCACAACAACCGAAGTCAGAATCACACGTTACTACAGAGCGCACTTTCATGCTGTCTACTGAGTTCTCTTCCATGATTTGACACCACTTCTCATCGATCAGGGTGTTACGTGGAATAAGAACGTCTTCAGTGCCAGGTTTTAGTACGTCTTCAGCAACAACACGACCAAGAGCAAGCTCAGAAAGTGCAACTTTAACATCACCACCCTCGATGTGAGGCATCATGTCGACACCTTCATGAGTGCCACAGTCATGTTCAGTTACAACAACGTCTTGAGCAACGTCTACTAGACGACGAGTTAGGTAACCCGAGTTCGCTGTTTTCAGTGCCGTATCCGCAAGACCCTTACGAGCACCGTGCGTTGAGATAAAGTACTGAAGTACGTTTAGACCTTCTTTAAAGTTCGCAGTGATCGGTGTCTCGATGATTGAGCCATCTGGACGTGCCATCAGACCACGCATACCCGCTAGCTGACGAATCTGAGCTGCAGAACCACGAGCGCCCGAGTCCGCCATCATGTAGATGCTGTTGAATGACTCTTGCTGTTCCTCTTCACCGTCACGGTTAACTACCGTTTCAGATGAAAGGTTTTCCATCATTGCTTTCGCAACACGGTCGTTGGTCGATGCCCAGATATCGATAACTTTGTTGTAGCGTTCGCCCGCAGTAACAAGACCTGATTGGTACTGTTCCTGGATTTCACGTACTTCTTCTTCCGCTTCTGCGATTTCAGTGTACTTAGCTGCTGGTACAACCATATCGTCGATACCAACAGATACACCAGAAAGTGCCGCGTATGCGAAACCGGTGTACATGATTTGGTCAGCGAAGATTACAGTGTCTTTCAGACCTAGTTTACGGTACGCCTCGTTAAGTAGGTTAGAGATTTGCTTCTTACCTAGCTTTTGGTTAACGATGCTGTACGGTAGACCAGCTGGCACGATTTGCCATAGCATTGCACGACCAACAGTGGTGTCTACCATCTTGGTTTCTGTAGTGCTGTTGCCGTCTTCGTCTACAACGGTTTCTGTAATACGTACTTTAACGCGTGCGTGAAGCTCAGCTTGTTTAGTGCGGTATGCTTTCTCAGCCTCTTCTGGGCCAGAAAGGTACATGCCTTCACCTTTCACGTTGATCTTTTCACGAGTCATGTAGTACAGACCCAATACAACGTCCTGAGAAGGTACGATTATCGGATCACCTGACGCTGGCGACAGAATGTTGTTTGTCGACATCATCAGAGTACGAGCTTCAAGCTGTGCCTCTAGAGTTAGAGGTACGTGAACCGCCATTTGGTCACCATCGAAGTCCGCGTTGTACGCCGCACATACAAGTGGGTGTAGCTGAATCGCTTTACCTTCGATTAGTACTGGTTCGAACGCCTGGATACCGAGACGGTGAAGTGTCGGTGCACGGTTCAATAGTACTGGGTGTTCACGGATTACTTCGTCTAGGATATCCCAAACGACCGCTTCTTCACGCTCTACCATTTTCTTAGCAGCTTTGATTGTAGTCGCAAGACCACGAGTCTCTAGCTTGCTGTAGATGAATGGTTTGAATAGCTCAAGTGCCATCTTCTTAGGAAGACCACACTGGTGTAGACGAAGGTATGGACCTACTGTGATTACAGAACGGCCAGAGTAGTCTACACGTTTACCTAGAAGGTTCTGACGGAAACGACCTTGTTTACCCTTGATCATATCAGCAAGAGATTTCAGAGGACGCTTGTTAGAACCTGTGATCGCACGACCACGACGACCGTTATCTAGTAGCGCATCAACAGACTCTTGCAGCATACGTTTTTCGTTACGTACGATGATGTCCGGAGCAGCTAGCTCTAGAAGACGCTTCAAACGGTTGTTACGGTTGATCACACGACGGTATAGATCGTTAAGATCAGAAGTCGCAAAGCGACCGCCATCTAGAGGTACTAGAGGACGTAGATCTGGCGGAAGTACTGGAAGTACTGTTAGGATCATCCACTCTGGGTTGTTACCCGATGCGATGAACGCTTCTACCAGCTTAAGACGCTTAGTTACTTTCTTACGCTTAGTTTCAGAGTTTGTTGTCTCTAACTCTTCACGCATTTGTTCTGCTTCAGCGTGCATATCCATAGAACCTAGTAGGTCCTTGATAGCTTCCGCACCCATCTTAGCAGTGAACTCGTCGCCCCACTCTTCTAGACGATCTAGATACTCTTCTTCCGTAAGCATCTGACCTTTTTCTAGATCAGTCATACCTGGTTCTGTTACTACGTACATTTCGAAGTAAAGAACACGTTCGATATCACGTAGAGGGATATCCATCAGTAGACCGATACGAGACGGTAGCGATTTTAGGAACCAGATGTGAGCTACTGGTGAAGCCAGTTCAATGTGGCCCATACGGTCACGACGAACTTTAGTTTGTGTAACTTCTACACCACACTTCTCACAGATAACACCACGGTGCTTCAGGCGCTTGTACTTACCACAAAGACATTCGTAGTCTTTAACTGGACCAAAGATACGCGCACAGAACAGACCATCGCGTTCAGGTTTGAACGTACGATAGTTGATCGTTTCAGGTTTTTTAACTTCACCAAAAGACCATGAACGGATCATGTCTGGTGAAGATAGACCGATTTTGATTGCATCAAATTCTTCGGTCTTATGCTGTGCTTTTAGAAAGTTTAATAAGTCTTTCACAATCAGCTCCTGTAAGGAGTTAAAAGGAGCTCACTCGCTAAAGTGAGCACCTTCTTCCAAATAATCGCTTTGATTCTCTCGACTTTCATCAAGAGAGAAAAGGATTACTCTTCGTCTTCTAGCTCGATGTTGATACCTAGCGAGCGGATCTCTTTCAACAGTACGTTGAACGATTCTGGCATGCCAGGTTCCATGCTGTGGTTACCGTCTACGATGTTTTTGTACATCTTAGTACGGCCGTTAACGTCATCCGACTTAACCGTTAGCATTTCTTGTAGCGTGTAAGCAGCACCGTATGCTTCTAGTGCCCATACTTCCATCTCACCGAAACGCTGACCACCGAACTGAGCTTTACCACCTAGTGGCTGCTGAGTTACTAGGCTGTACGAACCAGTTGAACGAGCGTGCATCTTGTCATCAACAAGGTGGTTCAGTTTCAGCATGTACATGTAACCAACAGTTACAGGACGCTCAAACGCATCACCTGTGCGACCATCAAACAGTGTTAACTGACCTGATGTTGGTAGATCTGCTAGCTCAAGAAGTGCTTTGATTGACTCTTCTGGAGCACCATCAAATACAGGAGTCGCGATTGGTAGACCGCCACGCAAGTTCTTGATCAGAGTACGTACTTCATCATCAGATAGAGAAGCAATGTCTACTTTCTGGCGAGTGTCGCCTAGGTCGTAAACTTTTTGTAGGAACTCACGGAATTTCGCTAGTTCTTGCTGCTCTTTAACCATCTGGTTGATCTTGTCACCGATACCTTTCGCTGCCAGACCTAAGTGTACTTCTAGGATCTGACCGATGTTCATACGCGAAGGTACACCCAGTGGGTTAAGTACGATGTCTACAGGCTGACCTTTTTCATCGTATGGCATGTCTTCAACAGGGTTGATCTTAGAGATTACACCCTTGTTACCGTGACGACCCGCCATCTTATCACCAGGCTGAATGCGACGTTTAACCGCTAGGTAAACCTTAACGATCTTCAGTACGCCAGGTGCTAAATCATCACCTTGAGTGATCTTACGACGTTTAGTTTCGAACTTCTTATCGAAGTCAGCTTTTAGCTCGTCCCACTGCTCAGCAAGTTGCTCAAGCTGAGTTTGTAGTGCGTCATCTTCTAGCGTTAGCTCTAGCCACTTCTTACGATCAGTCGTGTCTAGTTTCGCTTCAGAGTAACCGCCTTCAATCAATACAGCTTTAACACGGTTTAGAAGGCCACCCTCAAGAATCTGGAATTCTTCAGTTAGGTCTTTCTTCGCTTCTTTAAGCTGCATCTGTTCGATTTCAAGCGCACGCTTGTCTTTCTCTACGCCATCGCGAGTGAAGACTTGAACGTCGATGATCGTACCTGATACAGAGTTAGGTACACGTAGTGAAGTATCTTTAACATCAGATGCTTTTTCACCGAAGATAGCACGTAGTAGCTTCTCTTCAGGCGTTAGCTGAGTTTCACCTTTAGGTGTTACTTTACCAACTAGGATGTCGCCACCCTTAACTTCAGCACCGATGTAAACGATACCTGACTCGTCTAGTTTAGACAGAGCAGATTCACCTACGTTTGGAATATCAGCTGTAATCTCTTCAGAGCCCAGCTTAGTATCACGCGCCACACAAGTAAGTTCTTGAATGTGGATTGTCGTGAAGCGGTCTTCTTGAACTACGCGCTCAGATACTAAGATCGAGTCTTCGAAGTTGTAACCGTTCCAAGGCATGAACGCGATACGCATGTTTTGACCAAGCGCTAGCTCACCTAGGTCTGTCGAAGGACCATCAGCAAGCACGTCACCGCGTGATACAGGTTCACCTGGCATCACACATGGGCGTTGGTTAATACATGTGTTCTGGTTAGAACGTGTGTATTTAGTCAGGTTGTAGATATCGATACCAGCTTCACCTGGTACTAGCTCTTCTTCGTTTACTTTAACAACGATACGAGAAGCATCTACTGACTGGATTACACCACCACGTTTCGCAACTGCAGTTACACCTGAGTCAACGGCTACGTTACGTTCAATACCAGTACCAACAAGCGGTTTGTCAGCTTTCAGTGTCGGAACTGCCTGACGTTGCATGTTCGCACCCATCAATGCACGGTTCGCATCATCGTGTTCTAGGAACGGGATAAGCGATGCAGCGATAGATACAACCTGGTTTGTCGCAACGTCCATGTACTGAGCGTGCTCACGAGGGTGTAGACCAGATTCACCTTTCTGACGAGCTGTGATCAGCTCATCTGCAAAAGTACCATCTTCGTTTAGCTTAGCGTTCGCCTGAGCGATAACAAATTGGCCTTCTTCGATTGCAGACAGGTAATCTACTTCGTCTGTTACTACGCCATCTACAACGCGACGGTATGGTGTCTCTAGGAAACCGTACTCGTTACAACGCGCAAACGCAGATAGAGAGTTGATCAGACCGATGTTTGGACCTTCAGGCGTTTCGATAGGACATAGACGACCGTAGTGCGTTACGTGTACGTCACGTACTTCGAAGCCAGCACGTTCACGAGTTAGACCGCCAGGACCCAATGCAGAAATACGACGCTTGTGCGTTACTTCTGATAGCGGGTTGTTTTGGTCCATGAACTGTGAAAGCTGTGAAGAGCCAAAGAATTCTTTAACTGCCGCAGAAATTGGCTTCGCGTTGATCAAGTCTTGAGGCATGATTGCGTCAAGATCGCCTAGGCTTAGACGCTCTTTAACTGCACGCTCAACACGTACTAGACCTACACGGAACTGGTTCTCAGCCATTTCGCCTACAGAACGGATACGACGGTTGCCTAGGTGGTCGATATCGTCCACTTCGCCCTTACCGTTACGGATCGCGATCAGCTTCTTCATCACTTCGATGATATCAGTTTCATCAAGTGTGCCTTGCTCTTGAGCATCTTCACGGCCGATAGAGCTGTTGAACTTCATACGACCAACAGTCGATAGATCGTAACGCTCTTCAGAGAAGAATAGGCTTTCGAATAGAGCTTCTGCAGCTTCTTTTGTTGGCGGCTCACCAGGGCGCATCATGCGGTAGATTTCTACCAATGCAGAAATACGATCAACCGTGCTGTCGATACGTAGTGTTTCTGACATGAATGGACCGTGGTCTAGATCGTTCGTAAATAGAACTTCTAGCGCTTTGTGGCCAGCCTGAGATAGGTTCGCTAGTGCTTCCAGGCTGATTTCCTGGTTAGCGTTAACAATGATCTCGCCAGTTGCTTCATTGATGTAATCTTTTGATGCAACTTTACCTACGATGTACTCAACTGGTACTTCGATGTGATCAACACCATCTTTTTCTAGTTGGCGGATATGACGAGCTGTTACGCGACGACCTTGCTCAACGTAAACTTTACCATTCGCTTCGATGTCGAATGACGCAGTTTCACCACGTAGACGATCTGGGACCAACTCCATCAATAGAGTTTGGTCTTTCACTTCGAAGTTCACTTTCTCGAAGAAGAGATCTAGGATTTCTTCTGTCGACTTACCTAGTGCACGAAGAATGATCGATGCTGGTAGCTTACGACGGCGGTCGATACGAACGTACAAGTTATCCTTAGGATCAAACTCGAAATCAAGCCATGAACCACGGTAAGGAATAACACGTGCGTTGTATAAAACTTTACCTGAAGAGTGGGTCTTACCCTTATCGCTGTCGAAGAACACGCCTGGGCTTCGGTGCAGCTGGGATACGATAACCCTCTCGGTACCGTTAATTACGAAGGTACCATTGTCTGTCATGAGTGGAATTTCACCCATGTAGACTTCTTGTTCTTTAATGTCTTTTACAGTACCTGCTGGCGCGTCTTTATCAAAGATAACTAGGCGTAGTTTTACACGTAGTGGCTTTGAGTAAGTTACACCGCGGATTTGACATTCTTTAACGTCAAAAACTGGCTCACCAAGACGGTAGCTAACGTATTGCAGCTCAGAATTGCCGTTGTAGCTCTGAATCGGGAATACAGAACGGAAAGCGGCTTCAAGACCGTATTGACCTTCAGGATCCTGTTCGATGAATTTGTCGAACGAATCGAGCTGGATCGATAGCAGGTATGGAATGTCCAAAACTTGTGGACGAGTACCAAAGTCCTTACGGATGCGCTTTTTCTCGGTATAAGAGTAAACCATGGGGTTCCTCAGCTCGCTGATAAGTGACCCAAACTGTCCGCCCGCTCCTAGTTACTTAAGGGGGTAAGGGACAGTGACTAATATAGCTGTTTACTGTAGTGACATTTCATTTCGTAAGAATGAAATGTTTTTTGCATGGATATCAGGCGCTTAAACAGCGGGAAAATTCGCCTATACCCTACAGCGCAAAAAGGCCGGTGGTTAAAAAACCACCAGCCAATTAGCCGTTAGGCTAAGAAACTATGCAATAATTACTTAACAGCAACAGTTGCACCAGCTTCTTCTAGCTGAGCTTTAAGAGCTTCAGCTTCTGCTTTCTCAACACCTTCTTTAAGAGGTGCTGGAGCGCCGTCTACAAGAGCTTTAGCTTCTTTAAGACCTAGGCCAGTTGCGCCACGTACTGCTTTGATTACAGCAACTTTGTTACCGCCAGCAGCTTCTAGGATTACGTCGAATTCAGTTTGCTCAGCAGCAGCTTCGCCGCCAGCAGCGCCGCCAGCTACAACAGCAGCAGCAGCAGAAACACCGAATTTCTCTTCCATTGCTTCGATTAGTTCAACAACTTGCATTACAGACATTTCTGCAACTGCGTCTAGGATTTGCTCGTTAGTAATAGACATAACAATTCTCTTTTAAGTCAACAATAAGTTTATTAAGCAACCAGTAAAAAGCAAGGCTTATGCCGCTGCTTCTTGTTTTTGATCGCGGATAGCTGCGATAGTACGCGCCAGCTTGCCAGCCGAAGCTTCTTTCATGCACATCATTAGGCGTGCAATTGCTTCGTCGTAAGTTGGTAGTGTTGCTAGTACTTCAGCGTCAGTTAAAGCGCCTTCATAAGCAGCAGCTTTGATCTCGAAATCTTTGTTCTCTTTAGCGAAGTCTTTGAAAAGACGCGCTGCAGCACCTGGGTGCTCATTAGAGAATGCGATTAGTGTAGGACCAGTGAAAGTGTCAGTTAGACACTCGTACTCAGTACCTTCAACCGCACGACGAGCAAGAGTGTTACGAACAACTCTCATGTAAACGCCAGCTTCACGAGCTTGTTTACGTAGAGAAGTCATCGCGCCAACTTGAACGCCACGAGAATCAGCTACAACTGCAGAAAGTGCACCACTGGCAGCTTCGTTGACTTCAGCAACAATTGCTTTTTTGTCTTGAAGGTTTAAAGCCATCTTGGATTTACTCCTGGTTGTCGTTACACCACTCACTATCATCACGACAGTGAGAGCTATTGAGGTGCTTCCCCAGAAGAAAGTTAACTATATTACATAGAGCTTTCTGTCAGTTCGGGCACCATCTACGTAGGATAATTAAGTTTGCTTTTACACAAACACCTACGGTCTTGGACGGAGACTGGGTCTTAATTCATTTCGAACTAGGAGACAGTTCAAAGAACCAAAGTTCAGCCCCAACCACAAATATTAGGCGCAAAATTATACACTAATTTTGCGCCTAAGCAAATAAATTATGCTTGAGTGTTCAGGCTAGCCTGATCAACAGCAACACCAGCACCCATAGTAGTAGAGATGCTTACTTTCTTCAGGAAAGTACCTTTCGCTGAAGATGGCTTAGCTTTCTTCAGAGCAACTAGAAGTGCTTCTAGGTTCTCTTTGATCTGCTCAGCAGAGAAGTTTGCTTTACCGATAGTAGTGTGGATGATGCCGTTTTTGTCGTTACGGTAACGAACCTGACCAGCTTTAGCGTTTTTAACCGCTTCAGCAACGTTAGGAGTTACAGTACCAACTTTAGGGTTTGGCATAAGACCGCGAGGACCTAGGATAGTACCTAGTTGACCTACAACGCGCATTGCATCTGGAGAAGCAACAACTACGTCAAAGTTCATTTCGCCTTTCTTAACTTGCTCAGCAAGATCTTCCATACCTACGATGTCTGCGCCAGCTTCTTTAGCTGCTTCAGCGTTAGCACCTTGAGTGAACACTGCAACGCGGATTTCGCGGCCAGTACCGTGAGGTAGTACAGTTGCACCACGTACGTTCTGGTCAGATTTACGAGCATCAATGCCTAGGTTAACAGCAACGTCTACAGACTCAACGAATTTCGCAGTCGCTAGTTCTTGAAGAAGAGCTACAGCTTCGTTGATTTCGTATTCTTTAGTTACGTCAACTTTTTCGCGGATTACGCGCATGCGCTTAGTTAGTTTTGCCATCTTATTAACCCTCTACCACTAGGCCCATTGAACGAGCAGTACCAGCGATAGAACGCTTCATCGCTTCGATGTCAGCACCAGTCATATCAGCAGCTTTAGTTTCTGCGATTTCTTGGATTTGAGCGTCAGTTACAGTACCAACTTTTTCAGTGTTTGGACGACCTGAACCAGACTTAACGCCAGCAGCTTTCTTAAGAAGAACAGCAGCAGGTGGAGTCTTAGTTACGAACGTGAAAGAACGGTCGCTGTATACTGTGATAACTACTGGAGTTGGTAGACCTTTCTCAATAGATTCTGTTTTTGCGTTGAACGCTTTACAGAATTCCATGATGTTCACACCGTGTTGACCTAGTGCAGGACCTACTGGTGGACTAGGGTTAGCCATACCAGCAGCAACTTGTAGCTTGATGTAAGCTTCAACTTTCTTAGCCATGATAATTCCTAAGTTTGGGTACAAACGCTAATCGCGGATCAGCTCCCCGTTTGTGTAAGAAACTTTTTACTTCACTTGAAGTAAAAAGGCGCGAAATTATAGTCATAATCCGCGCCTTATACAACCCTAAAAAGGTGATTTTTTATACTCTTTAACGAAGAGTCTTAGTCCAGCTTTTCAACCTGACCAAATTCAAGCTCAACTGGTGTCGCACGACCAAAGATCGAGACAGACACTTTCAGGCGGCTCTTCTCGTAATCCACTTCTTCAACAGTACCGTTGAAGTCAGCAAATGGACCTTCGTTAACACGTACCACTTCACCCGCTTCGTACATTGTACGCGGACGAGGCGCTTCACTCGCTTTCTCAAGACGATTAAGAATCGCGTCAGCCTCTTTATCCGTGATAGGTGCCGGACGGTCTGAGGTACCACCAATGAAGCCCATGACACGCGGCACACTGCGTACTAGGTGCCATGATTCATCGTTCATAATCATCTGAACAAGGACGTAACCTGGGAAGAACTTACGCTCAGATTTGCGACGCTGACCCGCGCGCATTTCTACTACTTCTTCAGTAGGAACAAGTACTTCACCGAATAGCTCTTCCATGCCGTGCATTTTGATATGCTCGCGCAGAGATTGAGCTACACGACCTTCAAATCCAGAGAAGGCTTGAACCACATACCAGCGTTTTTTTGGAGCTTCACTCATGAATAAAAACCCTCTATACCCCAGTTGCTAGAGCTACTAGACGAACCATAATTCCGTCAATACCCCATAGCACTAGAGCCATTACAATACTTACAGCTAAAACGATCAGTGTTGTTTGCATGGTTTCTTGGCGAGTAGGCCAAACAACTTTACGTACTTCCATACGCGATTCTTTTGCAAAACTGATCGCTGCTTTACCTTTAGTCGTTGTTGCTGCAACGCCTAAGGCAGCTGCAATAAGAACAACAACGCCTGCAGCACGAACCACTACAGACATTTCACCATACAGGTAATTACCCACAACAGCGGCAGCTGCCAATACGAAAGCGGCTAACCACTTAAACGTATCTGCTGCGTTTGAGCTATCAGGAGTTTCAGCATTATTTGCTTTCATAAAACCAACCTGTTACAAGTCTTAATATAGACGACAACAACCCCGCTGTTGCAGGGCAAACTCCATATCGCTGAAAAAATCAGCGTACTCTTCTTAAGATTAAGCATCTTTGCTTAATCTTGCTCTGCGCCCAACCCACTTCTGAACAAGAAAACAGCAAAAATAATGTTGAGTGCAGAAAAAGGGCATCAAATGATGCCCTTTTTGCTACTGGTTCGTCAAATCTAATTCAAGATTTTCCGAAAGCATCGCTAATTCGCTATGAATTAGTCGAAGATCTTAGCAACAACACCAGCACCTACTGTACGGCCGCCTTCACGGATCGCGAAGCGTAGACCTTCGTCCATTGCGATAGGTGCGATTAGCTCTACAGTCATCTGTACGTTGTCACCTGGCATTACCATTTCTACGCCTTCTGGTAGCTGGATGTCACCAGTTACGTCAGT
>NZ_JBSRRK010000023.1:0-9565 GCF_053890955.1 Vibrio sp. JZG120 | reverse complement strand
CAGTATTGGGTTCTTTTAGCCACGATAGTAACGCACTTCGGAAATAGAAAAGTTTCAAACTTTAATGTCCTCCGACAACTTATTGTATCAAACCACTGCAATAGTATCTAGTATATATATACATTAGCTACTATTGAGTTAAAAAACAAAGCCTACCCTGGTGCGATTTATAACGACGATTTGTATTTGATAGCTGATTGAGACAAAAGCTTAAATGCTTCCCCTTCACCACTTTGAAACACTTTCTCGCTTACCTCTAGCCTTATGTCTTTTGCCTTTAACAAGGTACTGGCCAACTCAACCTTAGCCAGCTCAAATTCTGGCGTTTGGGTGATCAGCGATAAACGGGCAATATCGACGGTCTTATCTGCGGCAGTTCTTGATTTAGTAGCGTAACGCTCTATGAGTATATTTCGATTAATAGCGCGGCCTAGCAGCTCTTTACTAACGTAAACAGCGAGTGTGGCGGTAAGGTCAAAACCCCCTTTTAGTTCATCCAGTAGACGCAACGCAATGCCAGCTCGTAGCCGTTTACCCGCCGCACTCAAAAGTTGATTTTTGTACCCATTGGCAGACGCTTTAACTTCATGAATTTCATCATCGCTCAAAGGAATGATTACAGAGTTACAACCAACACAACGCGCCCTGACAACTTCCGTATATTTAGCATGAGCTTCAAAGAGATCTGCCCGGTAATCTTCCAGGTTATATTGTTCGTTCATCGTTCATCCTGTTCATGGTCGCTTTGCTTGTGGTCGCGGCTCTGTGATTTATTTTTGATAGATTCAGCAACCTTTTGCTGTAGTTCGTGGCGCTCCGTCTTCATTGGTGGCATTTCACTAACAAAGGTCGCAATACTTTTCCCTAACTCTTGATCGTCTTGGCTTTCACTCTTACTTAACTCTTTTGCAGCCGTTAACCAGGCTTTGCGAATATGAGTTTGTCGAGACTGAATTTTATCTTCCCAAGGTCTAGGTTTAGTGGGTTCACCGTTTCGTTGATGGTTGAAATCTTCAATGATTTCTTTAATTTTTGCCTGGTCTACTTCCGGCGTAAAACCTCGTTCTCTGATGTGTTTAATTGCTTGACTAACACCCTTTTTAATCACACCTCGCGTGGCTCTCGATGTGGCCTCAGCTTCTACACCTCGGCGCTCTAATTGAGCTGCAAACTTTTCTCGCCAGGTTTGCGGGTCGCCTTTTTTTACATGCAATCGACGGCCATCATAACCTAAGTTTTTCACGGTCAAGTGAACATGTGGACTTTCCGTGTCGGTATGTAATGCGAACACATATTGATAGTTATCACTAAACTGTTCTTTCGCAAAAGCACGTGCAGCGTTCTTTACGTCTTTAGCTTCGGTTCCAGATGGCATTGATAAAACGATATTCGTTGTGTCTCGGCTATTCTTTCGCTTCTTGCCCTGGTCTTGTGACCAATCTTTAGCAAGCGCCCTAACCGCAGTTTTACCTTTTAACGTTTCTCCCCTTTCATCTTCAATTTCAATTTTTCCATTACGGCTGATGTAATCCAGGTGAGCTTTAACGTGATCAGCGCCTTTGGTATGGCCACTAATTTTAACCATCACTTCCGGCGCACCATTAGCAATTTTTTTTGCTCGTGCAAGATTACCTGTCTTGTTCGATTTGTTCTTTACATGGCCATCGAGCAAATCAGAAATTGTATCGTGAACTAGGCTACTCATCATTCCACCTATTCATGTTTTTGTTTATCAATGTGGCAACGCTATCTTTATGTTGTTCAATTCGAGCTGTGAGGGCTTCTACAGCTTCAAGCTTTAACCTATCCCCTTCTCTAAACTCGATGTTTAAAGTACGTGCTATTTGGTTTAGGTTTCGCCCTATCGCGGCCAGTTCTCGGTTTGACTCACGCAAGGCCGCAATTTCTGATTCAGATAAAACAGGCTCTTGATGTAACGCTCTCAAAACTACAGCCGTAGTCCACTTGGTGCGGTTGGGATACCCTTCTAGTTTTGCTTTCTTAGTAAGCTTTTTCTGATCAGAAGTTGATAACCTAATATTGACTTGATTTGTTTTTGGCTGCTTTTGAAAGTCGGTTTCACTTTCTAAAACACCAGGGGCAACCTTGCCGATCATCATCCGAATCATTTTAGATTCAGTCGTATCATTATCATCACAAAACTGTTTCCACGCGTTTTTTTCTTGTTCAGTAAGCTGCGCTTTCGTTTGAGCCATAAATTAGTAACCTCCACCATTTCGCAGATAAGAACCATGCAACGCATTGATGCGGTCTACTGCTTTATCACCGTTCTTAACAAGTGGTAATGAAATCTCATTACCTTTTGTAAATCGGTGATTGATTTTGATGGTGTATGCCTTGAACAGCCAATTGATAAATCCAGTTGTGAATTGGGCGTCGTCAATGTCTCTCCATCGAACACCACCCGCACCACGTGACCAGGGGAAAATTCCACTGTATACCCAAACCCCTTCGTCATTTGCGAAAAGGTATGTGCTTTTGAGTAGTGCCATTTTGTAAATCGTCAGCAACACAGCCAACGCCGAACCAACGTAAATGATTGCTTGGTGAAAGCCAGCAAGCAAAAAAGTGATGCCTAACAAGATAGGAAGAACTAATAAAGGGCGCAGATAAGCAACCCAAGATAGGCGAAATCGTGTAAAGGAAACACCACCAATGGCGCTTGTTTCTACTTGATTAGCTTCGATCATAAAACACTCCTTGTTGATAGTAGTTTGGGGGGCATGGGGGGAGTATATGGCATTTTGGTACTTTTTGCTAGCAAAATGCGAATCCTGCCCTAGCCTTAAACCCCCCAAATCTTTTCGTGCGTACGAAAATCGCTTTTTGGCCTCGCAGAGCTGCCGCGCCCCTGCGGGGCTTGCCTTTTTGATGTGGCTTAGTTGAATTGGATTGCACAATCCAAAAATATAAAATGATATAAAAACGATTGCACAACCAAAAGGTAGCGATCATAATTTGGATTGTACAAACCAAAAACACAAAAAGAAAAATAGGGACGCCAAATGAAGCCAACAGAAACCACCTACGACGAATTACAAATTGCATACGATTACTTCAATGAAAATCTATTTGATAGCCAATTGCCTGATCACCCTACAGCGCGAGAAAAAAACATACGGTTACTTCTCCCCTGAAAGGTTCGTTAGTCGTGATGGTGATAAGACTGATGAAATAGCGATGAACCCGGCTTACTTCGCGGTATGTCCACCGGAAGAAGTAATGCAAACTCTGGTGCATGAAATGACTCACTTATGGCAGTACCACTTTGGAAAGCCTGGACGCCGTGGATACCACAATAAAGAGTGGGCTAATAAGATGGAAAGCATCGGTTTGATGCCATCATCAACAGGTCAGCCAGGGGGAGATAAGACAGGCGACAAAATGGCCGACTACATTATCGAAGGCAGTGTTTTTGATGATCTTTGCCAATCCCTACTTACTGGCGACTTTCGTATATCATGGGCTGATAAGTTTCCAGACAGGGATAAACTTCAAGCTGCCATCGAGAACGGTACAGTTGGAGATATGACCGAAGGGCTAAGTGAAATGCTGATGGAAATGCCAGAACAAAAGCAAACTAGAGCAAAATTCACTTGTCCTGAGTGCGGCGTGAATGTGTGGGGTAAACCTTCACTAAACTTGATTTGCGGTGATTGTGATGTGACTTTTGAAGCGTGCTAATGGTTTGTACTAGCGCGCCCCTGCGGGTCTTACTGGCCAACGATTAGAGACAAATAGACTCGCTGCGCTTCGCTAATTGGTCTCTATTCGTCGGCTTCATTTTCTTCTTTTCCTTCCTCAGATTCCCTGATCGCTTTGGACAACTGCTGTGATGCTTCGGCTAACTCCCGGCGTGATGCAACCCAATACCTTAATGCTTTATCAGTCCTTAGTACGCCAGCATAGATTTCAACTGAGTCTAAACTTTGGCAAGCGTGAGAAATGGCAGATTGAAAGTCGGGGTGATGGCCGAGAGGGATAAAACGAATTGAGTTGTTCTTGTTCGTGATGTAACAGCCGCTATGACTCATCAATATTGCTGCATATTCGGTCATGACAAGTAACCCTATGACAGATAGAAATATCGCCCAACAAAGGGCGATACATGCTTACGCTTCGATAACAGCTACCAGTTTGACCTGGTTTAAATCCACTTCGATTTCCTCGCCATCATCATCATATTTAATCCATGCTAGACCGTATGCTGCGCGACGATTAGTAATCAATCGGGCTGCACGTTCATCATATTGAACTTGGATGATAGCTTTCTTGATCTTGTCAGTATCAGACTGTGCTAAAAGCGCATCGGCTTGACTGTCTAAGTTGGAGGTATCCGTGTCTTGCTGAAATTCAGAGGTATCATTAAAGCCTTGCTCCGCTTCGTCCCCTGTGCTGCTCTCAGAAGCATTAACGCCATCAAATGACAGTTGTTCTTCGTCATTTGTTGCACCTGGCTGTTCCTGCTCCGGCTTTTGTGGTTTCGGTGAGTCGTTCTTAGTTGGGGCTTTCAATGACTCTAGAAACTTTCTAACCTGGGAAGTGGTCAACTCTTGGCTATCCTCTGACGCTTGCAAGCAGTAAGCATCAATTTCATTAGGGTTCTTCTTGTAAGCACGATGCAGCAAAGCTAACGCTTGCATTGAACGACATAAGTTACTGTCATAAAGATCACGAATGCTGTCAGCCATATCAAAGAATATTTTATGGTCTGATACATAAGACGCTGGACGGCCAAGTGCCTTAGCAATTTCACCCGCTTTATGTTTGGCATCTAAGCGATTTTTGATGAACATCGCCACTTCGAGAGGACTAAGGTTTTCGCGTTGGTCATTAAGGACGAATTTATCAAAGTCGTCTAATTCATCCTTAATAATGTAAGGAGCTTGATCAAGTCCAGCCATACCCGCCGCCCTAAATCGACGGTTGCCACCCAAGATAATTAGATTGCCTGGAATGTCCGGGTGACGCTTACAAGATAAAGGTTCGAGAATACCGCGCCTTTCTCCGGTAGTTGGGTTGATCTGTTCCATTGAATCGGCCAACTCTTGAAGTTTATCAAGGTTAAATTCCTTTCTCGCATTGTCCGGGTCTTCATGGAAGTTTTCTAATGGCGCATAAGAAATGCTACCCGCTTCAACTTTAACTTCTGGTGTTTGGCTCTCTTGTTTTTTCGAGCTGCCACTCATTAGATCTGAAAGGTTGAAATCATCTAGCCCTGATAAATCAGCACCTTTCTTTTTAGTATCCGTAGTCATTATTCAACTCCTCCCATTTTTTCAAAGATAATGCGGAATGCTTCTTGAAACTCTTTACCAGCTTCACGAGCTGATGAACTTCCTTTTACTTCCCATACAGGAACGCCGTTTTTTAATGCCGCAGGGATTGACGTTCTGATGCCAATTCGCGCACGAATAAGCAAGTGAGAGTAGTTTTGAATAAGGCTTGTTAGTGTCTCTTTCTGATCGGCAGAGCGAGAGTTAAAGCGGTTTGGTAACATGCCTAAAAAGTTTAGGTCAGGGTTCCATTTCTCTTTAACGCCAAAAATGGTCTTTAACATTTTCGTGATACCGTCAATGCTGTATTCCTCTAGCTCGATTGGAGCTAACACGTGATCAGCAACTAATAGTGCGGCAGTCATGCGCAAACCTAAAGTTGGCGGGGTATCAATGACGCAATAATCAAAAGACTCACTTAGGTTGATTACGTTCTTTTTGAATTGCGCTAACACTTGAGGTTGAGCACGTTCAATATCAGCCATTGCTTCATCGGCTTCAATCAGTGTGATGCGCTCTTGCGGCTCAACACTAACTACTTCTTGATTGAATAATTGACTAGCGACTATCTCTGAAACAGAGTGAAAAACCTTTAGCGTTTTTGAAGCGTTGGCTTGAGGGTCAAGGTCAATAAAAAGCACTCGCTTACCTTGCTCCGACAAAAACATGGCCAGGTGTAGAGCGATTGTTGTTTTACCTGGGCCACCTTTTTGATTGGATACCGTGATGGTCTGCATGGTTCTAATCCTTCTTTGATTCAAATGTCTTCTATGTTGCCGCAATTATGGGCTTTTTCGTGCGCACGAAAAAGCCCGTATTACTAATTAAGCGACTTTATAACGCGCACCCAACGTGCGCTGTTCTACAAAAACAAGCTCTCCTGATGCAACCATTTCAGCCCAAGCTTCTTTCCAGCCTTCCAGGTTGTCACGTGTAGCCCATGTCATTACAGCAAAGTGCGTGAATGTTTCGCCTTTGAATTGCGTATTCAGAACAGACAGAAGCTGTTGCTTTGATGCGTTAAGAGGGGATTCGAGCTGATTAACATCACAGCGATTTTGACAAATTCCGGCATCACAATTTTTACAAGTCATGTTTTTTTCCTCAGTAGTCGAAGGGACAACTCGGCATTGAACTAAGTGGTGGTGCTCAATGCCTATACACATAATATAATACACTAGCGGTATTATATCAAGCTATTTTAGGAATTATTTTTCAGGCTTTCCTTTTGATTTCGTTTGATCTTTCAATGCTTTCAATTCACCTTCTAGCATGGCTCTTTGCTCTATAGCTGCGCTGAGTTTTTCCCCTTCAGAATCGAGTTTGCTTCTCACTTTGGCTAACTCTTGATTACTGGTATCAAGTCTTGCCTGGTATTCGTCAAGCTGCTTTTCATGGTGTTTACGGTCACTATCAGACTGGCTTCGTAACGCCTTAATTTCTGTCTGATATTCTTCTATTCGGTCAGCATTAGCCTTGTTCTCAGCTTGGCTAGTTGCAAGGTCTTCTGTTGTTTTTCCTAGCTTATTTTGGAGTTTATTATTCTGATTATTCGCTTCCATTAGTTCAGACTTTAATTCAGTAATGCGGGTTTCCTGGCCTATAATCTTACTCTCAGCACTTGCCAGTTTAGTTTCTCTATCATGGAGTTGATCAGATAGTTCTTGTAGTTGCTTTCGAGCCTGATCTAATTCGGATTTTGTTTGATTATGAGACTCTAACTCTTGAGATAGGGCGTTGGTTTTGGCTTCCAGTTCTACAGATTGAACCTCAAACGCTTGAGCCATTTCACTGCGTAGCTGTTCGGCTTCTGCTCTTTCATCATCCCAACCTTTCTGTGCCGCATGTAAGGCTTCGTTAGCAACTTCTTGAGCAATATTCCAGGCAGAAGCAATTGCCCCTTGAAATTCATCTTGAACGCGCTCAGGAACGGTGACAATAACAGGTGCAACTTGGCTTGTTTGTTGTTTTCTCCATTCTCTCATTACTGAACTAGTGGTGTTCATGTCTGCCTTAGCTGCTCTCCTAACTTGATCAACAGTAGGCATTTTTTCTCTGTTTGCTTCGTCGTAAAGCTCATTTGCTACTTGAAAGATACGATCTCTAATTTCGCTTGGGATACCTGGTTGCGTCATAAATTCACCTTTAATTTGCGCTCGAATAATAATAATAATAATAATAATAACATAATTATTATTCTCATGCTATTTTTTAAACAATTTGATTGTGGGTTGACCAATTCTATAAGTGACACTGTATTGATGAACCGTGTAAACAGCCTGGCTTTTGGTGTTTTCATAAAAAAAATAAAAAAACTTATTGATAGCGGAGCGTTACTTGAAGCGAGTAGGGAGGTGTTATGCTGGCTGTGGTAAAGCTATTGATGCGTCTCCTTGCATCAATAGCTTTTCCATCAGACAAGCATCAATGCTGAAATGCTTAGTTATTCACAATGGATCAGTTTGTTTTTAATAATAAAGTTTTTAAAGGTTTTTAAAGAGTTTTTAGATCTTTTTAGGGGCTTGTAACTCAATGTATTTGAAAGGTTTTTAGAGTTAAACAGCAACACTTTCTCCGGTAATAGCAACAGATCTTCCGTAAGATCCCGTTAAACAGCAACACTTTCTCCGGTAACAGCAACTTTTCCTCCGTACTAACAGCAACACTTTCTCCGCCAGTTCAACAACTTATCAACAGATAGTGTGGATAAGATTTGACCAACATCCCAAAAAACACAAATAGCAACTTTACTTTTTAATTTGTTGCTGTAATCATTCAAGGCACAAGAAAAATATTTGTTGGTTAGGTCTAATTATGAAAAAACTTAGTAAATTCAGGGAGCCAATCAATGTGTTTCCTGCTGCTCTTGGCGCTGCTGAACAAGATGTTTTTGCTCTCGTGTTGTGTGAAATATCAAAAGTTGTGGGCTTTAATAGCACCCAAACAAAGCAAAGCGATGATTTTGAAAAGAAACCGATACCTTATCAATTTGAGTTTTCAGAAGAAGAACTGACAACGTTGTTTCAATGCTCCGTTGATAATTTGCGCAAAACTCTAGAGCCAGCCGCTAGATCTCTGGTAAAGCGCGATGTTTCGTATTCATCAGATCAAGGCTTTGACGTTTTTTCTCCTATATCGCGGGTTCGCTATCACATGGGGCAACCGTTCTTTATAGAAATGTCTCCTAGTGTGGCTGAATTGCTTGCTGAAAATGTTGAAGCTGGTTTTTCAGAAATAGACTTTAAGTTGTTTGTTTCCCTTAGCGGTCGTTATGAGCGCCGATTACTAAAAGCGTTGTCTCAATGGAAACACAATCCTAGTAAAGAGATTAAGTTTAAGATCCAAGATTATAGGGATTACATAGGGCTTGAAGACGGTGAATATCAAAGGACTGAGGCGCTTGTCAGAAAGACCATTAAGAAGCCTATAGCGGATATTATCGAAAAATCAGAGGGTTGTTGGGTTCCTACTGATCCAGATAAAAAAGGGTTTGTGTTGACGCGAGAGGGAAAGGGAAGGGCATATACACACGTGATTTTCAAATTGCGGTACGATCCTAAAGCTGCTTTGTTACTTTAGTTGTTATGCTTCCGGTGATAATAGATCTAACAGCAACGTTTTCTCCGGGAGCAAACAGCAACACTTTCTCCGTAGTGTTGGAACCTGCCTAACAGCAACACTTTCTCCGTAGTGTTGGAACCCGGTTAACAGCAACACTTTCTCCGATACTTTCTCCGATGGCTGGAACCCGGTTAACAGCAACACTTTCTCCGATGGCTGGAACCTGCCTAACAGCAACACTTTCTCCGATGGCTAGAACCTGCCTAACAGCAACACTTTCTCCGATGGCTAGAACCTGCCTAACAGCAACACTTTCTCCGATGGCTAGAACTCGCCTAACAGCAACACTTTCTCCGATGGCTAGAATCTGCCTAACAGCAACACTTTCTCCGATGGCTAGAACCTGCCTAACAGCAACACTTTCTCCGTGGCCAGGATGCGTTAACAGCAACACTTTCTCCGATGGCTAGAACTCGCCTAACAGCAACACTTTCTCCGATGGCTAGAACCTGCCTAACAGCAACACTTTCTCCGATGGCTAGAACCTGCCTAACAGCAACGTTTTCTCCGTGGCCAGGATGCGTTAACAGCAACACTTTCTCCGTGGCCAGAATGCGTTAACAGCAACGTTTTCTCCGTGGCCAGAATGCGTTAACAGCAACGTTTTCTCCGTGGCCAGAATGCGTTAACAGCAACGTTTTCTCCGT
>NZ_JBSRRK010000022.1:0-24643 GCF_053890955.1 Vibrio sp. JZG120 | reverse complement strand
GGCCAGGATGCGTTAACAGCAACACTTTCTCCGTGGCCAGGATGCGTTAACAGCAACACTTTCTCCGTGGCCAGGATGCGTTAACAGCAACGTTTTCTCCGTGGCCAGAATGCGTTAACAGCAACACTTTCTCCGTGGCCAGAATGGAGAAAATAGCAACGGATATTCCTTTTATTGAGTTGTTAGTGATTAAAAATAAAACAAATTTGTTCTTGACGGGATATATTTATATCCCATATAATGTAATGGAACCGAACAAGAAGGGGGTTCAAAAGGGAACACCCCTGTAAAGGAGGTATCTTGATAATCAAATCCTTTAATCGCTCTTTAACAGCCAGTTTTTTTATTGCCAGGGTCGGCCAAGTAGGGAAACCCATGTGGGAACCTTACACAGCCAATAACTCGTTTATGGTTTTCAGTGAAAATCCAGAGTTAGACTTTCAGAGAGTTAAAGCGGCGTATGAGTCCGGCGCTTTCAAGGTCTTTTCCATTGGATCTTGTCAGCCCTTTATCAGACTACGTGATGTTCGTGAAGTGTTAGCCAACGTGGAAAACATGAACGAACGCCACTTGAAACAAATGGCACTGCTCGAACAGCACATAGCTTTACAGCAGGAAAAACTGGATAAACAGCGCGAGTTGCTTAAAGCATTGCAAAAAGCAGCTTACGCGAACTGTTAACGATAGGGGGGCGAAAGCTCCCCTACAAACAAAGGAATACATGATGAAAAGCAATAGTGAAGCGCAACGCCGATCAGCTTTGAAAGAAAAGCTATCCGCTATCTGTACTGTTTCTGTAATGCAAGATGATGAAAAAACTAACTCTATTGGCGTATCGTTTGAATATTTAGGGGTTTTATACACAACGTATCTTGATGCAGAAACCGAATGCGGCGAACTTCTAAAGCACAACCCGAATGACATTACGGTGATTGAAAATGTTGGTACAACCAATGCTAATGATCTCATCGCATTTTTCGAGGGCTTACCGAATATTGAAGGGATTTTGAAATAAGGTGCTATATGTCAGCGATACAAATTAAAGTGGATGGTGATCAGGTATCACTCATTTATGAAGAAAAAAACGGTGAAAACATCGCTAGAAGACTTAACCAACTCAAGGACGCTTTAGGTATTACTTGGTATGGCATGGCGGCGGTTTTCGGTTTAAAGCCAACTGAGGCTAGTGTAAGGCTCTTTAAGAGGTGGGCGCGAGATCCAAGCTTGGCAAGTTATCAAGAAATGCCGGAGAGCCAATGGAAATACCTGTTAACTCTCACCGAAGGGCAAGAAGTTATTAAACGCCAGGATTAGGCGGTTATTGTGGCTCTTTCGAGTGGTTCATATTGGCGTGGCTCATTTAACTTGCTCGTTGGTATTAATGAGCTATTGTTTGTGGGTAGGCTCGTATGGGTATAGTCAAAAAAGCTAGGCGGCTAAAAAGGTGATGTTTTGAAATTAAGTGTCGATTATTCAAAACTGCATGAAGCAGTTTCAAAAATGAGTGAGATTGAAACTAATAGTGATGATCTAGAACTTGCACGACAACAAGCAATTGAAGCTGATCTTTGTTGTTCAAAGACTAGGTTAAAAGATGAATTTCGCATGAAGCCAAAACCCGATGCTGAACCCGTGAAGTTCTATAAAAATGACTATGGAAAGTCATTTGGTGTTTATCGCATTGCTGATTGTGTGCCTATGAGAAAAAAGGTTAACAAGTTAACAGAAAAGCAAGATCAGAACGCCAAACGGTTGGGGCTACAATCCAAGCTAAATAGCCGGGTTTGTAAGGCTGGAAAGTCTATAGAAAAACTTATGGCTGGTTCTCCGCTAGTCCTCGATACTGAAACATCAGGATTAAGCTCTGTAGATCAGGTTATTGAAATTGGAATTTGTGATTTGTCCGGGCGGGTCTTAATGGAACAACGCATTAAGCCAACCGTTGCTATTAGTGAAGGTGCTTTTGAAAAACACGGCATATCATTATCTGATTTGTCTGACTCTCCATCTTGGCCGGATGTGCTGGAAGAAGTGAAATCCATCTTATCAGGCAGGAAAGTAATCATTTTTAACTCTGGTTTTGATTTGGCCATGTTGTCGCAAACTTGTGCTGCTTTTAATTTAGATAGCTCATGGTTAGAAACGCTCGATGTTAAATGCGCGATGGAATTGTGCGCTTTGGCTTTTGGGGCTACTAACCGTTACGGTTCAATTTCCCTGGAAGATGCTAGTTACTTTGCACAAGCGGAATGGAAAGGTGAAGCGCATAGCGCGATTGCTGATAGCATCATGACCGCCGATATTCTTAATAATATTTATCAGTCATACCGAACCACACTTGACCAATTAGAAGAATTAAAATGAAGGTAGCTAGAATTTACCTCAGAGTCAGCACAGAACAGCAAGATTTGACACGGCAAGAAAGGCTTATTTCTGAGGCTAAAGCTGCGGGATATTATATTGCGGGTGTCTATCGTGAAAAGGCATCTGGCGCTCGCGCTGATCGGCCTGAAATATTACGCATGATTGCCGATTTGCAACCAGGTGAGATTGTTATTGCTGAGAAATTGGATCGTATTAGCCGATTACCTCTTGCCGAAGCTGAACAGTTGATAAAGGCTATAAAGGACAAGGGAGCTAGGTTGTCAGTTCCTGGGATCGTAGATTTATCAGATCTCGTTGATGATGCAAGCGGGGTTACTCGCATCGTTCTTGAATCTGTTCAAAATATGCTATTAAAGGTTGCCCTTCAATCTGCGCGTGATGATTACGAAGACCGAAGGGAGAGGCAAAGACAAGGTATTGAAGAAGCAAAGAAAGCAGGGCGCTTTACAGGTCGAAAAGCAGACACTAAACGGCATGACCTTATTGTTGCGCTCCGAATATCAGGTGAATCAATCTCTGATACCGCTAACAAAGCAAATTGTAGCGTTGCTACTGTTAAGAGGGTTTGGCGGGATTACAACCTCTCACAAAAGAAAATAAGCTCATAACCTTACTTACAGGCCAGGGATACGCACCTTTGATGATATGGCTCGTGCTTTTGAGTCTGAATGTCCTAGCTCATTGACTAACGCTGGTATGACAGTGGCCAGCATGTAGTTTATTACTGCACTACTAGGGGCTTTTTCGTCCTTTTCCCATTGTGCAATTCGAGAGTGTGTTAATTTCATGCCTAGTGCTGCGTTCATTACCGCTAACGCTTCTGTCAATGTTCCATCGCCACGTGTGACAATAGATCGCCATGTACTAACCAGGTTTGGCGATTCGGGCTGAACTGTAGCCGGCTTTCCTACTCTGCCAGTTTTTTTGATCTGTGGTTTCAAATGGATTCCCCTTTGTATTGATGGCATAATTAAAAGGCCGGATTCTTCTTAGTCGAAGGGATGGCAGCCCCGGATCAGCGTGGTGGCTTGTCCGGGGCAATGTACCTATTTACCATTCTCTTTTCTATATCTTCCTATTTCATCAAAAACATCCAAAAAAGTTTGCCAACTCATTGAATGCCATCTGAACGGCTGACCACTATCAAATGCTTTAATTATTTCTCGCGTTGCGTGACTCATTCCCTAGTCCTCCAATAAATCAAGAAAGAGGACGGATATTGCCCGTCCTCTAACTTTAGTTACTTGCTGATGTGTGACTCACATAGATTGGCAAACACCCCTGCATGAGCTTCATGCTGAAAGTCTGCGACTGGGAACTTGTCACTCGTTAGAGCCTTTACGTTTTCAGGCTTTAGCTTGCCAATAACAGACCAACCTTTAGGCTCACCCTCTGCTAGACCAATGTTTGCATGGTCGTTTACAAGTGGCTCAACCGTGAATGATTCGAATTGGTTTAGCTCGTTAATGTCGCTGAAATAAAACAAAGTAGTCATTTGGATTTCCTTTTTAGTCGAAGGTTAAATAAATCGCAGTGAACTAAGTGGTGGTGTCCCTTGCGATATGGTTAATATAATACACTAGCTGTATCATATCAAGTGTTTTTTCTTCGTGCGCACGAAAAAAACGCAAATTAACATTTTTTTTGTGTGGTTTTATATGGGCTTCACTTGGCGTTGTTTACAAAAAGAACAGTGAGATATTAGTCCAAATAATGACCTGTAGTATTTATAAAATATACGATAAGCCTTTACTGGTAAGGCTTTGTGATTCTTTGTTTTTGCCTCCGCCTAGCACAAAACCTAGTTGTTTAGTGTCATATCATTGTGATATCTGGTGCATATTTCTGAGTTATTTTCTACGCAAATAGTTGATATGTGCTATATGGAGTATTTTTTTAATTGTTTCTGGAATTTTAACATCAAAATGGTATATATTGATTTTCAGGTTGAGTGATTTTAACGTATGATCCAAGCCGGGTCTGATAAGGAGATTAAAATGAACCTAACGTCAGTATGTGCTGTTGGTGCTGTTGTTGCTTTAGGGGTTGCGGGTACTTTAGCCCCTGCTCCTGCGCAAGCGGCCTCCCAAGATGAATGTGCAATATGGATATGTTTACCTGGGGGCTTCCCTTCTGGTTGTGGCGCTGCTAAATCGGCTCTTAAAAAACGAATCAAGAAGTTTAAACCGCCTCTACCTGCTTTTTCTTCCTGTATGGTCAGTAGTGGCAGTAATAGCAGTCAAATGTCATACAACCATAACTTTGCGGCGCTTATTGCTGAACAGCGCATTTGTAAACGTTGGGGCGGTAGGGATGATAACCGATGTGTTGGTGGTTGGGAGGTTATCCCACAGCACTATCAAAAAGGCACTCGTTGTCGTCGTGATCGTGACGGTTATCGTACTCCAAGAGGTTGTATTGCGACGAAACGATATGTTGATGTTTATGTAGATGGCCAAGCTGCTGGCCCAACTTACTACTGGTAGTTGAGGGGGCGGCTATGGATCTATTCGCTGTATTAGCTGTGTGCGCTGCTTTGTCGGGCGGGGATGCTCACAAAGATTTACCAAACGTGAGTAAATCTGAATGTGAAGCAGCAAAAGTTCAGTATCAAAGCACTTTGCAAACCATCCAGTTAACTGGATCAGATCGGGACGCCATTGGGCGAGTTGCTTTTGCGGAAGCGGCAAACCAAGGTGATAGTGGTCTAGCTGGCGTTGTATATACGATTTTGAATCGTCTAATTAGTGGTCAGTTTGGCAATACAGTCACGGCGATAGTCAATGCGCCCAATCAATTTGAACCTGTTCATAAAGCCGGAGGCTGGAAAGAACTTCCGATTTTATCACCCATTCAACAGACCCGAATCGAAACCATTATAAATTTGGCTCTCGAAGGACGATTGCCAGATTTGACTAATGGCGCTTTGTTTTTTCAAAACCCTGATGTAGTGGCCGCAAGAGAAAAGCAAGGAAGCGTATCAAAAGGATTAACTCACTTTGGCGGTTCTTCGCCATCGGCGGTTATTCAAGATCACGCTTTTTATGCCTCGATTAATAGTAGTGGTTCATCTTCTGCACCAGTGAAAGTTGAAGCAAAACGCCGACCTAAAGCGAAAGATTGGGATGCTTTTGGAGTCGCAGAAGATAAGGCTCTAGCCAGCGCCCAAGGCTGGAATGTGTTTAGCGATGGTGGGTCTTCTGAATCCGTCTTAATTGGCGGTAAGGATGCATCACAATGAATCTAGTAATTGTTGAATCACCAGGAAAAGTTAAAAAGATACGTGAGATTTTAGGGCAAGGCTGGGATGTTCAAGCTAGCGTTGGCCATGTTCGCGATCTTCCTGAGCGTGAAATGGGCGTAGAAGCGCCAGATTTTAAACCTCACTACGTCCCAACGGAAAGGGGTAAAGACGTATTAGCCAAACTTAAAAAGTCTGTCGATAAGGCTAATGCTGTTTATTTGGCGACTGACTTAGATCGAGAAGGTGAGGCGATTGCTTGGCACTTAAAGCAAGCGTTACGTTTGAATAATCCTCAACGAATTTTGTTTTCTGAAATTACCGCTAAAGCGATCAAGTCTGCTTTGGTGAACCCTACCGCTATTGATGTAAAAAAAGTTGCAGCTCAAGAGGGGCGGCGAGTGGCTGACCGTCTTGTGGGTTATATGGTTTCTCCTAAATTAAGTCAAATGGCGGGTAGGCGTGGTTTATCTGCGGGGCGAGTCCAATCACCAGCCGTTAGGATTGTTGTTGATAGAGAACGAGCTATACGCAATTTTAAACCAACCAATCACTTTGGCGTTTTGCTTAATTTTGGTGAGTGGAATGCGGAGTGGGAAACCAAACCGTTCTTGCTCGATGGCCAAGATTACATTTTAGATAAAACGTTGGCTGATGCAGTGGCGAACATTCGTCATTTGAATGTTATTGATTGCGAAGAAAAGCAAGAGAACAAAGCACCACCGCCGCCTTTTATTACCTCCACGATGCAGCAAGCGGCATCAAATAAGTTACGCATGAAACCGAAAGCAACGATGGATGCAGCTCAAAAGCTCTATGAGCAAGGGCATATCACTTACATGCGAACCGATAACCCTAATTTATCAGAAGATGCGCTGATGGAAATTTACCAGGTGTGCCAGGTAAAAGGCTTGCCTATGGTTGATAGCCCTCGAACTTGGAAAGCAAAAGGTGATGCTCAAGAAGCCCATGAAGCGATAAGGCCAACGCACTTTAATGTGGAAGACGCCGGGGAAACAAAAGAACAACGAGAGCTTTATAAGCTGATCTGGTTAAGGGCTTTAGGTTGTCAGTTAGCCTCGTCTAAATATGCAGTGCGCATTGCTAAATTGCGTGGTGTGGACGCCCTAAATGGAAAGCCTGTTGATTTCTTAGCTAAAGGTCGTGCGCTGATTTATGAAGGTTGGAAAGCCCTGTATAGCGATGACACGGAAAGCGATGAAGACAAAGAAAAGAACCTTGAAGGTGCGAATAATCCAGTGTCTAAGCTAACGCCAGGGGAAACAATCACCGCGCATTCTGGCCACGTTCAAGCCAAGAAAACTAAAGCTCCATCCCGATTTACAGAAGCGGCTTTGATTAAAGAGCTTGAAAGGATGGGAATTGGAAGACCGTCTACCTATGCGGCCATTATGGAAAACATTAAGGGGCGAGGCTTCGTTGCTGATGATAAGGCCGGAAAATATTTACTACCTACAGATATAGGTGAGTTGGTTGTTGATGCGTTGGTAAATAGTCAGTTTAGTTTTATCGAATATGACTTTACTCGTGAAATGGAAAACAAGCTTGATCTAGTCGCTGATGGTCGTTCGTCATATCGAGAAGTAGTTTCAACTGTTCATAGCTCGTTAGAGCGAGAAATGGAACACATGAAAGTGACAGCCGCGCCAGAGCATCCATGCCCTGACTGCGGTAAACCTATGTTTCTAAAAAAAGGGACTAAACCGTTTTTTGGCTGTTCTGGATACCCGGAATGTTCAACAACATTACCAGCCGTAGGAGGCAAGCCAGGTAAAAAAGTTGTTCGAGAAATTGCTGATGTGCCTTGTCCTAAGTGCGGGAAAGAGCTTGTTAGGCGCAAAAAACGGGCGATTGGTGGAAAGAAAGGGTACGACTTCTTTGGTTGTTCTGGTTTTCCTGCCTGTGATGCTAAGTATCAAACAGTTGGTGGAAAGCCAAAAATTTGAACTTAGTCAATCAAAGTTGTGTACATTGATAATCAATGTGCTATGCTTTGATTTAAGTGGGATGGGTTATTCATGGAGAGAGCGACAACGAAGAAAAAACAATTAAAATGTCCAATTTCGACAAGCAATATTGGACATTTTGAAATGAAACATGACGTTATCAGTGAACCAGAGCTGATTGATAACCTGGAAAGCAAAGCAGTAAAAACAATGGCTTTAGTGCAGGGTGAAGACGGTAAATTTTGTATTTATGTAACCCTGACATGGAAGGAGAGAAGACAGCTCTTAGAAACACAACGTAAAGAACCAAGGACTTGGGCGAGTCTTGATCGTCTTGTTAAACACATTAATCAAAAGTACGAAAACGTACCAATTATTCAGTTGGAATTAAGGAGTAATAACAATGAAAACGGCAAACATCAAAAACGTGAACGGAGTGGAAAAGAAAGAAGTTAGCAAAACTCGTCAGTTCATGGCCAACCTTTGGTTGGTGGTGTGTATGGTGATGATTCCAGAAATCGCAATGGCTAACCCAATTTCAGATGGTGTTGATTGGGTTCTAGACCTTCTTACTAATGGCATTGCGCGAAGCCTGGCTATCATCGGTATTGTTTTTCTTGGTTATATGGCTTGGGCTGGTCGCATTACAGGCGAGGCGTGTGGAAAATTCGTCGGCGGTATCGTTCTAGTCTTTGGTGGTGCAACCATCGTTGACCTGATTATCGCAGCCGTATCTTAAGGGGGCTGCAATGGCATCAGGTATCGATCCGCTATTTGTTGCCGCCACGCGCCCCGCGATGAAGTGGGGCGTCACTCTTGACGGCATTATCATCGGGGGTGGTCTGGTTGGGATCGCTATGATTGGAACCGGGAACCCCTTCACTTTACTTCTCTATTTACCAATTCACGGCGTTATGTATCTGCTGTGTTTGCGTGACCCTCGCACCTTTAGATTAATTCTGCTTTGGGTTGGTACAAAAATGAAGTCTCTTGGATGGCGACATTGGGGAGCATCAACGGCCACACCGTTGGTAAACACTCGCGGCGTAAGGAGAATGCCAAAATGACAACGGAAAAACGCAAAGTTCAAGAAGTGCCTTGGCATCGAGAAAACCCGGTTGCAGACTTCATTCCTTATCATGCTCAAGTGAATGAAAATACTGTTAAAACACAGGGTGGTGATTATCTGCAAATTATCAAACTGGATGGTGTCGCGCATGAGTCGGCAGATCCTAGTGATGTGGAAGTGTGGAAAGAGCAGCTTAATATTTTGCTTCGAAACATTTCTTCACCACAAGTTTGTTTGTGGACGAATACTGTACGCCGTGAAAGCACTGTATACCCAAACGGTAATTTTTCAGGAGAGTTTGATTCTGGCCTAAATGAAAAATACCGTGACCATGTAACCAAAAAGCAAATGATGGTAAACGAGCTGTACCTAACTATTGTTTATCGTCCGGCGGCTACAAAAGCATTGGGGTTCTTTTCCAAAATGGAAAAGAACAAAGAAGTGCTACGCCATCAACAAGAGGAAGCTATCGAGAAGCTAGATGAAATTGTTTCTATCGCTGTTAGCTCTCTCAATCGTTATGTTCCAAGGGTTTTAGGAACATATCTACGCAATGATATTTTGCACTCGGAAGCATTAGAGTTCCTAGATTTTCTAGTGAATGGCGATTGGATGCCTAGAGCGTTACCGCGCAAAGTCTTGTCTGAGTGTATAGCGCGAGTTCGCCCGTTCTTTGGTGCTGATGCCTTTGAACTTCGCGGAGTTACAGACTCTAAAATGGGCGCTTGTCTTGGCATTGCTGAGTATCCAGAAGGAACAGAAGCGGGGCTGTTAAATGCTTTATTATCTGCGCCGTTTCAAATGGTTCTGACTCAAAGCTTTAATTTCTTATCTAAGCCAGTAGCCGTTGAGTTGTTAAGTCAGCAGCAGCAACGATTGGAAACTACGGGTGATTTAGCAATATCTCAGGTTGATGCAATCAATGATGGTCTAGATGATTTGGCATCAGGAAGGATTGTGTTTGGTGAGCACCATTTGTCGCTAACTGTCTTTGGTGACACACCTCGCCAACTTCGAGCTAATTTGTCTGCGGCACGTACAGAGCTTGCCGATTGCTCAATGGTTGTTGCTCGTGAAGATTGGGCGTTGGCTGCGGCATATTGGGCGCAACTACCAGGTAACACAAAATACCGTCCTCGTCCTGCGCCTATATCGTCACGTAATTTTGCCGGATTCTCTAGCTTTCATAATTACCCAACAGGCCAGCGAACAGGGAATCAATGGGGTTCGGCTGTAACCATGTTTAAAACCACTTCTGGCGCACCATATTACTTTAATTTTCATGAGCCATTAGATAACGCTAAAGCTAAGAAAAAAGAGCAATTAGAGCGTGAAATGGGGAATAAGGCACTAGAAGAACTGGAAGGTAAGGAAGAACAAAAAGCTTTAGGTAACACGTTAATTATCGGGCCATCTGGTTCTGGTAAGACGGTTGTTCAAGGCTTCTTAATGGCACAGAGCAAAAAGTTTAACCCTACTCAGGTGATTTTCGATAAAGACCGAGGGCTAGAAATTTATGTTCGTGCAAGTGGTGGGGTTTACCTGCCTCTTAAAAGTGGCGTTCCAACTGGTTTTAACCCGTTCCAGTTAGAAGACACCGAAGAAAACAAACTGTTCTTGGTTAATTTGGTGAAAAAGTGCTGTGGTGGCCAATTCACTAACCAGGAAGAAAAAGAGATTTTCAGTGCAGTTAATGGCGTTATGGGATTGCCAATCCAAAAACGCCGTTTAGGGCGCTGTATGGACTTTCTAGATCCTGTTTCTGATAGTGGCCCTGCTGCGCGATTAGCTAAGTGGTGTAATGGTGGTTCGCTTTCTTGGGTATTGGATAATGATTCTGATGCGTTGGATTTCACAAACAACAATATGTTTGGTTTTGATGTGACGGAGTTCCTAGATAACGAAGAAATCAGAACGCCAATAGTGATGTACCTATTTCACCGTATTGAATCTTTAATTGATGGTCGTCGCTTTCAGATGTTCATGGATGAGTTTTGGAAACTACTTCTCGATGAATACTTTGAAGACCTGGCGCAAAACAAACAGAAGGTTATACGTAAGCAAAATGGGATCATGGTTTACGGTACTCAATCACCGAAAGACGTTCTCAAATCTAAAATTGCTCACTCTTTGATTGAGCAGTGCGCAACGTTCCTATTTATGCCGAACCCTAAAGCAGACCGTAAGGACTATGTAGACGGATTGCATTTAACTGAGCGTGAATACCAGTTAATCAAAGAAGATATGGCTCCTGGCTCTCGTCGTTTTTTGATTAAGCAAGGACATAACAGTGTAGTAGCAGAGCTGAATTTAAAAGGTTTTGATGATGAGTTGGCGGTTATTTCTGGCACAACAGATAACGTTTCGTTGATGACTAACATCATTGAACAGCATGGGGAAGACCCGGCAATTTGGCTACCTATTTTCCACGAGCAACGGAGGTTTGCGAAATGAAAAAACCATTATTAGCGGCTGCAATCGCCCTGACTATTGGCGTATCTCAACCAAGTTTTGCCGGAGGTATCCCGGTTATTGATGTGGCGGGATTAACGCAAAGTATTACGCAAGTTCAGCACATGATGACGCAAATTCAACAGATGCGAAATCAACTGGATACGGCGCGTCAAAACCTTAATAGCATTAAGGGGGTGCGCAATATGGCCAACGTTATTAACTCTGCCTATGACACAGCAATCGACGTTGATCCTCAGTCCATTTTAAGTTCTACAGGGCTGAAAAATGCCAGTGATTTAACTCGTGTTACTGGTGCGGGCGCTGACTTGCTGAATAGCGGCAATTTAGAGACAGCGAATTGGTTAGCTCAATCTCAAAAATCTTTGGAACAGTCTAAAGCTCGTTTTACTGAATTAAGCGGCTTGGTTTCAAAGGTTAACGCCGCGCCGGAGCAAAAGGACATTCTTGATCTGCAAGCTCGTATTGGCGCAGAAGAAGTGATGCTTCAAAACGAAATGGCCAAATTAACTATGCTTCGCTCTCAGGCAGAAGCTAATCAGGCTATTCATGCTCAAAAGGTAAAGCAAGCGTCTATTCAATCATCCGGTCAACTTAGAACGGTATCGTGGTAAGAGGGTATTAATATGATTTTTTCGTGCGCACGAAAAGTTGCAATTTTGGCAGTGGCTACTACTTCGCTAGCTGGTTGCTTTGAAAGTGAGAAAGTAATTGAACCAGTTCAAAGCGTTGAGTGGTTTAAGTCTAATGATAATGTACGTAAGGAAACGTTGGAGAAATGTGCTAACAATCCAGGTGAGCTAAAAGAAACACCAAATTGTAAAAATGCGCTAGAAGCTGAAACACAGCTTTCTTCTGGTTCCCTTAAAAACGTTAGTAACTGGTAAGGGGATTCGTTATGGCGTCCACAAACCTGTTTGAAGCGATTTTCGATAAGGTAGATACGGCGCTGGATACGTATATCGTCAGCACCGTTGGGGATATGATTGCATTCATTAACCCAATCTTTAGCAGTTTGTTAATTATATGGATTGCTATTTGGGGCTATCTGATGCTATTCGGGAAAGTAAGTGAACCTCTACAAGAAGGGGTTTTTCGAATACTTCGAATTGGCTTCATTATGGCGCTTGGCTTAACTGCTGGCACTTATATGGGGGTGGTTGTAGACGTTCTGGCACATGGCCCGGAAGAAATCGCGTCTATAATCACAGGTTCACCTACTGGCACATCAGCCGCAACACTAGATAACCTTTTCTCAAAAGTCTTTGAAGTGTCAGAAGCTGCTTGGGATATGGGCGGGATATTAGACGGTAATTTTGGGATGTATTTGATCTCATTAATCGTTTTGGTTGTTGGGGCAGGGCTGGCGCTCGTAGTGGCTTTCTTGATTCTTCTAAGCAAAATCATGACAACGGTTCTTTTAGGAATCGGGCCACTATTTATCGTTATGTTGTTGTTCAACGCTACACAACGTTTCTTTGAAAGTTGGTTAGGTATGGTTATGAACTTTGGATTTATCCTGGTTCTATCTGCTGCTATCGGCAGTCTAATGACCACACTTGCGAGTAGTTATATCACTGCAATGTCCGGCGCTGATGCAAGCGCACTTGCCAACTTAGGTGATGCGGCGATGTTATGTATCGTCTTTGGCCTTTGTATCCTGGTTGTAAAACAAGTTCCTTCTGTTGCGGCTGCTTTAGGTGGCGGCGTGGCTTTGGCAACACAAGGCGCGATAGGTGCAACAATGAGTGCAATGCGTCCAACTAATATCCGTAGGCAGTACCGAAACGCACAACGTGATTTACGTTTAGCGGGAGGAGCCGCAGCTAAACCGCTTACTAGCAGTTATGGGGCAGGCAGGAAAGGTTATGCGGCATATCAAAAACGCTTCGGAGCTGGCAACTCTATAACCGGATCTGCTGGTTAATCAAATGTAATTACTAACCAAGAAAAGCCGCATCTTTCTGATGCGGCTGTTTTCTTACATTCCTACAAAAAAAGGACAGGCTTTAATCTGTCAAAATGTTGTATATTGATAATCAAAGTGCTATATTTTGATTATCAATCACAAGCACATCGAGCATGGAGAGTTTCGAAGTGAATATTAAAAAACTAACAATTGTTTCGTTGGCATTGGCTTTAGGGGCGTGTACGTCCGTCCCGCCTCCACCTCATTGTAAAGATGATGGAAAAGGCTTACAGCCTATCAACCCTGAAATGTTAACTCAGGAAACCATTAACACAGTTCGAGCCAGTGAAAAGGCTACTGAACGTTTTGATTCACGTGGAGGGAACCGAAAATGACCGACAAAAAATCAAAAAAACCATCTAAAGCTGAATTGGAAAAGAAATATTTTCAAGAGGCGAGTGAATGGGATCAGGACGTTATGGCTCGTTCTAATAAGTCAGAAAAGCGCGCTTGGTCGGTTGCAATTGCGGTTGGCTTGATTGCGATCCTAGAAGCCGTGGGTTTAGCGGCTCTTGCCCCTCTAAAAACGGTTGAGCCTTATGTTATCCGTGTTGATAACAATACTGGTGTTGTTGACGTTGTATCGTCGCTTAACGAAACCGATGGAGAGATTAAAGCCGGTGCGCAGGAGTCACTTGATAAGTATTGGCTTGGTCAGTATTTGCGCCATAGAGAATCTTACCAGTGGGAAACACGAAACTATGACCGCCAAATGGTTGGGCTTTTGTCTGGTGCTTCTGTTCAACAAGATTATGCGGCTTACACAGATCCTCGCCAAAATCCTAACGCCCCGGTTGCTATCTACGGCCAAAATACAGAGGTGAATACTAAGGTGAAGTCGATTAGCTTTATTGGTTCGCCTGAGAAAATGGAGAACGGCGAAATTCGCACTACTGCGTTGGTTCGTTATACCAAACAAGTTAAACGCGCAGGGGAAACCACACCATTAAGCCATTGGGCGGCAACTGTTAGCTTTATTTATATCAACGGAAAAATGAAAGACGATGATCGCCTATTGAATCCGTTAGGCTTCCAGGTAGTGAAGTACCGTAATGACCAAGAAAGCATTGGGGGCTGATATGAAACAGTTTAAGCAGCTATCCGGTATTGCTTTGATGCTATGTCTAGGTGTTTCTAGTACAGCTCACGCCTTAGAAGTTCCGGCGGGTGGTAAGTACGATAAACGAGTTAAGTTTATCAATTACAACCCGGCAGAAGTGGTTAAGTTGGTGGGTCACTATGGTTTTTCAACTCATATTCAATTTGGCGCGGCTGAACAAGTTCAGCAAATCGCAATGGGTGATACTGATGCCTGGAATGTGGCTCCGGTTGATAACCATATTTTCATCAAGCCAAAAGGTGAAAAAGCAACAACCAATATGACGGTAATTACTACTCGTCGAGTCTACAACTTCGAGCTTTCGGCTCATTGGTCGCAAAATGGTGCGCATCCTCATCCTAATGACATGTTCTTTCAAATTAACTTCAAATACCCGGATGAAATTGCCGCCGCCGCGAAAGCAGAAGCCGAGGCTAAAAAGCTTCAAGCTAGGCTGAACCAAACCAATAAACCAGTTCCGGCGAATTGGAATTATTGGTCTAAAGGTTCAGAAGAAGTTACGCCGAAAAAAGCCTTTGATGATGGCCGTTTCACATACCTTAGCTTTACTAACAACGCTGAAATGCCAGCAATTTATGTTGTAAACCCTGATGGAACGGAAAGCTTAGTTAATACCAGTATTGATCCTGAAAACCCGGACACAATTGTGGTTCACAAAGTGGCTCGTCAATTGGTAATGCGTAAAGGTAATTCTGTGGCGTGTATCTTCAACAAATCGTATGACCCTAACGGTGTGACTAACAAGACAGGAACAACGTCACCAGGGATTCAACGTGTGATCAAGGGGAATTAATAATGGCTGAGAACGTACACAACGAAGTTGATGAAACTCAAGACGATGTAGAGCGCGGTTTGCCTTCTGTAAATAAGCAAAACAAACCAAAGGGCGGTGTTGGCCAGAAAATTATAGTAGGCATGGTTGGTATCGTAGTGGTGCTTGCATTAGTGGCCGTAAATGGCGGTTTTAGTTCTGAAACAGAGTCTCAACAGGTAGATATTAAATCTAATGATGAGATTGGAAATCGACTTGGCCCGGCTCCGGCTTTACCGCCGCCGCCACCGCCAGCGCCAGAAAAGGAAGCTGAACCTAAAACACCAGATATTATTCAAACTGGTCAGATTGCGCCGCCGCCACCGCCTCAGTATGTGACAGTAAACAACGATCGCAATCAAGAACCGACTCCCCTAGAGCGCAAGCAACAATCCAACCTTTTGGCGTTTGGTAATGTATCACGCGCACCAGGTGGACAACAGCAAAGGTCAGCCGAAGAAATAGCGCAACAGTACGTTAACCAACAAACAAACGGGGGTTTTATAGGAGGCGAAGAAGCGGAAAGAGCTGATGGACTAGGCGCCCAAATGAAACCAACCTCATTAGATGGGTCTAGAGCAGGGATTATTGCTGATAGAAACATGTTCGTTACACGTGGCACTTTCTTGGACTGTGCTTTAGAAACAGCGATTAGCTCAGACGTACCAGGAATGACCAGTTGTCGATTAACTCGTGATGTATATAGCACTAGCGGCAAGGTTCTTTTGTTGGAAAGAGGCTCACGCATTACCGGGCAATATCAAGGCGGTTTACAACGTGGTAAGGCTCGTATTTTCGTTTTATGGACTCGTGTTGAAACTCCTAATGGCGTAGTGGTTAACCTCGATTCTCCGGGTACAGACTCTTTGGGGCGTTCTGGTCATTCAGGCTACATCGACTCGCATTTTTGGCAACGTTTTGGCGGTGCAATCATGCTTAGTCTGATTGACGATATTGGGACGTATGCAGCTAACCAAGCATCAGGAAGTAGCTCAGGTAACAATCAAATTCAATTTGGTGGAACGGCTGAAACAGCGCGTGATGCTGCGGGTATTGCGTTAGAAAACTCTATCAATATTCCAGACACGCTATTAAAGCACCAGGGCGAACACATCAATGTGTTTGTAGCGCGTGACCTAGATTTTAGGGGGGTATATGAACTCCGAGCACAATAAAGCAACGTCATTGTTGGAGTACCTTTCGGTACTTCAACCTTTCCTAGACGATCCAGACAACACCGAAATTGTGATCAATAAGCCAGGTGAGGTGATCACGGAAAGCAGGAAAGGTTGGACTTACTTTGATGTACCAGAACTGACTTTTTCAAAGTGTTTCAATTTGGCCAAACTGACGGCGACATACTCCGGGCAAAGTTTGGATGAAAGAAAACCAATACTGTCTGCAACGCTCCCTCACGGGGAGCGTATTCAGATTGCTATTCCACCCACAACTTTAGATGGCCATGTAAGCCTAACTATTCGAAAGCCTTCTCATATTGAGTTTGATTTGATGGATTATGAGAACCAGGGCTTTTTTGATGAATGCGAAGATTTTAGTGATGAGTTAAGCAGTGAAGAAAAGACGCTTCTTGAACTCAAGGAAAATAGGAAGTTCAGAGAGTTTTTAGAATTAGCGGTTAAGTCTCGTAAAAACATCATTGTGTCAGGCTCTACAGGTTCAGGTAAAACAACGTTTTTCCGGTCGCTACTAAAACAAGTACCAGATGATGAACGGTTGATTAGTATCGAGAACGTAGATGAATTAGGGCTGTATAAAACCCACTCCAATACTACGAGTTTGTTTTATTCAGCAGGGGGGCAAGGTGTGTCACCTATTACACAACAAGACCTCTTAGAGAGTAGTTTGCGTATGAAGCCGGATCGGATTTTTGTTGCTGAATTAATCCGTGGTGATGAGGCGTTTTATTACCTTCGAAACGTGAACAGTGGCCACCCTGGGAGTATTACCACAATGCACGCTAATAGCGCAAAGCTGGCTATTGAGCAGCTTGTTTTGTTTCTTAAAGAGTCACAAAGCGGCTCAACAATGAGCCGTGAAGACATCAAACAACTGTTGTTTATGTGTGTGGATATTATCGTGCAGATAAAGAACGTGCGAGGTAAGCGCGTTGTAACGGAGATTTATTATGATCCAGAGTTCAAACGCAGCCAAATGGCTTAAATTAACCTTAATATTGGCTGTGCCAATTCTAGCGATTGTTGGTTGGGCTTGGTTAAGTGGGTACTTTTATCTTGAATTGGCCGGACTCGATGGAGGCGCGGCCACTCCTTTAACGTTGTATCAATATTGGTTTTATTACGGCCAAGACAAAACCACTCTAACGTGGCTATCAGTTGCGGGGCTTGGTGGTTTGTTCGTGATTTGTTTACCTATCATCATTGCGTTTAGTCCCGCTAAAAGAAAATTGTTTGGCGAGGCTAAATGGGCAACAGTTAAAGACTTGAACGAAGCAAATCTATTTGCTGAAAATGGGATTATCGTTGGTCAAATATCTAAGTTTTTTGGGCTTTCAAAACGTTATTTAGTGTTTGGTGGTTCTACTCACGTTTTAATGTCTGCGCCAACACGAAGCATGAAAGGGGTAAGTGTGGTTATCCCTAACTTGCTTTCGTGGAAAGACTCGGCTGTTGTATTAGACATAAAGCAAGAGAACTGGGATATAACTTCTGGTTTCCGTTCTGCGCATGGTCAGGAATGTTTCTTGGTCAACCTAGCACCTCGTGACTATCGCACTCACCGTTGGAACCCTCTTTACTACATCAGTGACGATCCATCTTTCCGAATTAATGATATTCAGAAGATTGGTAACATGTTGTTCCCTAAGATTGATAATGAGGCTCCTATTTGGCAATCCTCGGCGCGTTCTTTGTGGTTAGGTTTGATTCTATACCTTATCGAGACAGAAGAACTTCCTGTAACGATGGGGGAAGCATTACGACAATTAACAATGGGTGATGAGCGATTAGCTGAAATAGTGGACGCGAGACAAGAAAGTGACAATCCGCTTTCTGATGAATGTTACCTGGCGTTAAAAGAATACTTAGACACACCAGATAAAACTCGTGGCTCAGTTCGTAAAGGCTTTACTTCGGCGTTAGAACTTTTCTATAACCCAATTATTGATGCAGCTACAGCAGAGAACGATTTTGATTTGCGTGACCTACGTAAAAAACGAATGACAGTTTATCTTGGTATCACGCCGGACGATTTAGAGCGTTTGGCTCCACTTATTAACTTGTTCTTCCAGCAAGTGATTGACTTAAACACTCGTGAGCTTCCAGAACAAAACCCGGATTTAAAATACCAAGTGTTGATGCTGCCGGATGAGTTCACAGCGATGGGTAAAGTCGGGATCTTGTCTAAAGGTATTAGTTACATTGCGGGTTATGGTCTTCGTATGTTGCCTATCATTCAGTCACCAGCTCAGTTAAGAGAAGTGTATGGCGCTGATGCGGCTGAAACGTTTATTGAAAACCATGCAATGCAAATTATCTTTGCCCCGAAAAACCAAAAAGTGGCCGAAGAAATATCTAAAACGCTTGGTACAACAACGGTCAAGAATAAATCGGACACTCGCCAAAAAGTTGGTAAAGCCAGTCGAAGCGAAAGCTCTAGTGATACAGGTAGGGCGCTTTTACTTCCTCAAGAAGTTAGGGCGATTGGCCAAAAAGCAGAAATCCTTTTGCTAGAGAATTGCCCTCCAATCATGTGTGAAAAAATCACTTGGTATAAAGACAAGGTTTTTGCTGAAAGAGGGAACAACCTTAAAGCGTTAGAAGATGGGGATGAAAACGCAATTAAATGGCCAAGCCCTCTAGTACCAAAAGTTGATCCTAACAGTCGAGTGAAAGGCAAAATTGAGTTTATGAGCAATTCAATGAACGAGGCCGAAGCTCAAACTGAAACAGTTGAACGGAAAATTACGGTTGAAGATATTGAAAACATCGATCAATTGGATTTGGAAAACTTTAGTTGTGATTTCTCTGAAATTGATGTGCCGAAAGGCGATATTGATGATGATGCGATGGATGCTCTTGTAAATGAATTCTTTGGTGCTGTAACTGCGTAAGGAGGCAATAAAATGGAAACGGAACAGTTGGCAGAAAAGCAAACTTACTTGGTTGTACCATACGAGGAACGTAATCATGCTGTTAAGGCGGCGGGTAAATTACCTGATGGCCAAAATGCACTTAAATTTGATGATGAAAACAAGCTTTGGTACGCGAAACCAGGGACTGACCTTAACAAAGTAAATAAGTGGATACCTGATCCAAATCGGGCGCGTTCAACCACTTCTGAAACCGATCCGGTTGTGGAGTTTTCCGAAACGCTAAAAGAAGCCGGGTTGGTTCTTAAAGGGCTTCCAGAAATGGACGGCAAGCGCCATCGAGTATCTACGTTAGAAGATAAGAAAGGCCAGCAAACCGGGGTTTATGTTGGTTATTTAGATGGCGTTCCGGCGGGTTGGTATCAAGACCACCGTAAACATGATGATCCGGTAAAGTGGAAAGCTACTGGCCAGAAGCTAGACAAGACAGCTCAAGACCACTTGAAAGCTATAGCGGTGCAAAACTCTATTGAACGTGAAGCTAACCAGAATAGGAAGTATGAACATAACGCGCATCGAGCTGAACAGGCTTATAACTTAATGCCTGATGCCACACCAGAACAAGGTTATTTGGCTGCGAAAGGGGTTAAACCTTTCCCTGGTGCAAAAATGGATAAGCAAGGACGGTTAGTTTTACCGTTAAGAAATGAAAATGGTGATGTTAGAACGTTACAACGTATCAGTGAATCCGGTTTTAAATCTTTGAAAAAGAACGGCCAGAAGACCGGGAATTATCACGTTGTTGGTGAACAAGAACTAAAAAATGGCGAGCCTATTTTATACGCCGAAGGTTATTCAACGTCAGCCAGTATTTCAGAAGCTACCAATCGCCCGGTTGTTATGACCGTTGATGCTGGCAACCTGCCAACGGTGGCTGCAAAGCTCAAAGAGAAATACCCTGATAGCCCTCATATCATGCTTGGTGATGATGATAGGACTAGAGAGGTTAACAAAGGTCAGAAAAAAGCGCAGCAAGCCGCAGAGTTAACCGGGGGGCTTTATCGTGTCCCGGCTTTCAACTACCAGGAACAAAAAGACGGTTTAACGGACTTCAACGATTTACATCAATCAAGAGGCTTAGAGCCTGTTAGAGAACAAGTCGAAGAAATCATAAGCCAAGCAACACGCTCTGAAACAAGGAGTAAAACTAATATGAGTGCTGAACCTACCGATAAACAAGAAGCTGAACCAGTCGTAACCAAGAATTTTGAGCAATATGTTAGCTCTGGTTTAGGTTCACAATCTCAATCTGATTTGCCCGTAGCTGAACAAGAAAACAAGCCAAAACCAGAAACCAGTAAAGCCGAATTAGAACCAGGTAATAAAGAGCCTAGTTCTAAGCTTGATTCTGATGTTGTTGAACATGGGGAAGATAACTCTGTTGAGCCATACATCGAGCAGAAAAAAGAGAGTGAGACTGACCTAAACGCACAGCGATGGTTAAAGAGTCGTGAGCCTTTAGAAGACATTATGGCGCAAGATGATGTTAGAGATAAAAAGCGCCAGCAACAACTTGACCAAGCCGCGAATTTAGAACCTAACCCTCGTCCAGTTCAAAGCAAAGAGCCAGATCCATTTGCTGATTTGGACAGTGGTTTTAAACCTGTTGTTCCTGAAAAAATATCAAAGTCTTATGTTGAGGTTGACGGAAAATATTATTTTGCGGGTCGTCCTGATTCTCTTGCTTTTGTCGATAAGGGCGCAAGGCTGCAAACCAAACTAAGCAGCTCTAATGTGGCCAGTTCAATGGTTGATATTGCAGAGGCTAGGGGGTGGACTGAGTTACAAGTTAAAGGAACGGAAGACTTTAGGCGTGAGGCTTGGCTTGAGGCGTCTTCTCGTGGGCTTGGTGTAAGAGGTTACAAACCAAAAGAGGAAGACTTGGCCAGGTTGAAAAAACTTGCTTCTGAACGTCAACCAAACGAAATCGAAGCAAGAGAACAAGCTGATCAGCCTCGTGTTTCAACAGGTGAAAAAGAAGGTGTGAAATCTACGGCAAATAAACCTGATACCGCAGCACCAAAGCAAGCTGAATCTTCGAATGAGGGTGATAAAAACGGTCAAGATAAAGAAAACATTAACCGTTTGGCCGGGAAGCTTGTTGAACATGGTAAAGCACCTTATGAGCACAATTCTGATAATCGACAAAGTTACTATGTAACGTTAGAAAACACTGATGGCCAAAAAACTACAACTTGGGGTATTGACCTAGAACGCGCTGTTAAGGACGGCGATTTTCAACCAGGTGATCAAGTGGAACTTGAAAATAAAGGTAGAAAGCCTGTTACCGTTTCAAAAGACATTAAGGATGATAAAGGAAACGTTGTTGATACCCAAGAAATCAATACGCACCGCAACGAATGGGAAGTCAAAGCTCAAGCTATCCGTGATAAGACTCGTGATGCGCGTGATGTTGTCAAAGAACATCCTGATTTAGTCAACGAAGTAGCGGCAGTAAAAGTCGCTGAAAAGTTTAGCCAAAAGTTTGATAACGAAGAAGACCGAAACCGATTCTTGGAAAAGGTCAGATCACAAGTGGCTAGTAATGTTTCATCTGGCCAGAAGTCACCAGATATAAAATTGCGTGAAGAAAAACAGTTAGAACGTACTAACCAGGATCAGGAAAGGTAACAAAAAAGAACCGGCATTTGTCGGTTCTTTTTTTTGTAACTACGCTTCCCTTTCGATACGGATTAATTGCTTTTGTAAGCTTTCCTAGTCGCTACACCCCAATAGACTGTGGCTACTAGGGAAACCGCAAAACCTAGCCCATATAGATATTGGGTTGCTGCTTGGTTTGCATCTATTGGTTCTGGTGCTGTCAATGCACAGATTAAACTAACAGTACCCACTAGCGCCCAAACTACAGTAATAAAACAAAAAAAACCTAGCTTTACTCTCCAATCAAAGAACATGGAAAACACGGTAAACATCCTTACTATTCAATGCCAAGTGCTATTAAAACACCATTCGAAGTGCAACAGAAGTCATATGGGCTTTAGTTTAAATAATAGCTAATACATATATATACTAGATATTATGGGTTGATGATAAAGCTATGCTGCATACTTTCGGGTACAGGTTCTGCCCCATTGTCATTTTCGCTCTTTAAATTTCTTGTCGTCCTGCTTCAAAATTTTCCTCAATAAAATTCATGTGAGAGAAACATATGGTTTTGCAAAATTATTCATTAAAGGTGAGTAGTTAAAAATCGGTTGCCCGGAGATATGCTGACGATGATTTTGAGTCACTTCGGGACAAAAGCGCCTTAGGGGACGGTGTCAAAAAGGGCGCTGTACTGTCAGCTATACATTATTCCTCGTAGTAAAAAGGGGTAGTGTCAATGGAAAAGCTAATCCTTGGGGTAGAGAAAGATACTTCAATGTTATCCAATATAGCTGAATTCAAATCATCATTTCCCATTTTTAATGATACCAGCGCAGTGCATGTCATTGTTTCTATAGTTGCTGCGTCCTGTAGAGAGATTACTGTATAGTCATCAATAGAAGGGTTATATGCACTGACTTCGATTTCAGCAGTGATATCTACAGTTATAGTCGAAGATATCTCAAATGAAATGTGATTAGATGAGAAAACTTCAACAATATCTACATGACTATCAATTTCATTATCACAAACTTCCAGATCCAAGCTACTGACTTCCCCCTCTAAGTTGTCGGAACCTGTAACATCTGCATCTATCGTGCAATTTGATTCTATATGGTCGTTTATGTAAACCTTGATTTTATCAATAAGTGGCGAACAGTCTTGTTGACTAATCAGCATGCAGAAATCATTTTTTAGAGTTAAAGGAACAGTATGCATGTGAAGGTCATCTAAAGCGTCTGCGAGGTCTGTATAAAAATCTATGGTTTCGCATTGGTCGCAAAAGTCTTTCCAATCATTATCCTTGGATACGGCATATAACCTTATTCCTTTATCCTTAGCAAAACGCTCCGCTGCAAGTAAAGCAATTGCATCTGGAAACTCATTTTTCTTCCGCCCTTTTTCTGAAAATGGAGGTTTTGAAGAAAAGTAGCTACTCAACAATTGACCGACAGAAACAAATTTCTCACTTTCTAGTATCCATGCATCACAGCTATTCTCAAATGCTAGAAATCTTTCTTTGGAAAGGTTTTCAACATTTTCATCTTTTAGCAGTATTTCTTTAGCGGAGTTCAAAGAACTACCTTCATAAAACCAATGGTCGCTCGCGTCTCTAATCGCTTTTTCAAGGCTGCGCCTTGTACCAAGAATTTTTTGATTAAGGTGTTGAAGCACTTCGTTTTTTATTACGTCAGGAATGATTATGTAAGTTGGCTTGTCTTTAAATTGCTTAAGTCTTCCTAACAGGCCAGATTCTAGCTTTAAACCATGGGCATCAAAAATAGATGTGTCTAATAGTAACCCCACCATATTCTCAGACATGTTTCTTACCCTTTAGAATTAGATATTTCTTAGCTTGCTAGCTAATGCGGATACTAGAGTGTCGATACCTTCACCATTCTTTAAATACAGTTGAACGCGATGACCATGAAGATCTGACGGTATATGCTCAAGCGTTTGGCTGATTGGGATTACTATTTTCCCCAAAGTATGGGCAATGCCGACCTCATACATCACATTAGGATTACGTCCGGAAAAATCAGCAATTACGATTTTTGAGCGGTAGATTAGAGAAAATATATCTTGCAGTATCGTTGCGTGTTCCCAAATGTCATCAGCCCTCTGGCAGCGGTAACCAGCTTGCTGACAAGCTCTAATTAAGCCTTGGTGAACATCGTCAAACCCAGCAAATGGCATCATTATGGAAACTAGATCATTTTCAACTTCAGAGCTGGGTATTTGAAAAATGCTAGGAGTAAAAACAATAGATTTAGTTGATTGTGTTGGTGCAGTAGAAACTGACACTCTATCTGACAAAGGGAAATTTTGGTCTAAGAAAACTATTACATCATCAAGTGAAGCTCTATGGTAGGTAAACATGCTTTTCAGTACGTCGGCTACAGCAGATGGGTAATCAGGATCTCCAAAGCCTAGTGCTTTCAATAAGCGCGGATGGTTTTCGATTATATGCTGGCAATCAGTGATATCTCCGATTGAGATCCAATCTGCTTGGTCAAACTCTTTGATTGCAACAATACGTTTCCTTAGTGCGTAGATTTTTTGTAGGTGTTCCTGCATTTAAATTCTCTTTTTGTGGTAGGACTTGTGTCACATGATTCTGGGGAGCTACTGCTTGCGTTAGTCATCAACAAGCGCAACAGTCTTGTGCTGAGTGCTATGATAAGTCCCCTCATCAATGGTGTAACGCAATGTCACACCACAACTTGGGCATTCATCTTCAACCCAATTTAGCCAAAGTGATTCTCACATTCAGGGTATTGCATGGTGGTTCCTCAAGTCTCACAACTCTCCGAAATCCTCAGCGCATCTTCAATCTCAACACCAAGGTATTCAATCGTACTTTCTAACTTAGC
>NZ_JBSRRK010000021.1:0-36230 GCF_053890955.1 Vibrio sp. JZG120 | reverse complement strand
CAAATCCGCGTGTTGGGAGTTCGAATCTCTCCACCCCTGCCATATATCAAGGCTCTGACTTAGGTCAGAGCCTTTTTTGTATCTGCTTGACACTATGCATGTGTCCTCTCATCCCACCTATATGCCTTTCTGCTGCCTGCTGCTCTTTGTAAGTATTTATTAACTCACCAACCTATTAGACTAGTCGTTATAACCAAGAGCTCCGAAATGTTAGCAATAAATGAGAATCATTATTTATATTTAGTTACACTCGACTCATCTGGATTAATGAGTAACTATTCATGGATATCTCTCGTCGTCGCTTTATTCAATCTTCTTTGGCTATTTCTACTCTAGCTGTTCTACCAGCTTGTACTTTATCGCGGCAGCAAGATAAAAACGGGCATTACATTTACGATCTAACTGCAGAGCCTTCTACGGCTGAACTAGTGCCCGGTTTCAATACTGAGGTATTAGCTTTTAATGGGCGTATACCTGCACCGATAATTCGTTGCCGACAAGGGGAAAAGGTAACAATCAACTTCATCAATAAGCTATCAGAGCCGACGACGATTCATTGGCATGGCTTGAGGATTCCTATTGAAATGGATGGAGTTCCGTTTTTAAGCCAGGCTCCTATCATGCCCGGAGAGACTTTTACGTATGAGTTTATTCCGCCAGATGCAGGTACGTTTTGGTATCACCCACACATGAACAGCGTTAAGCAGCTTGGTATGGGGTTGGTTGGGCTAATAATTGTTGAAGAGGCTGAGCCTGTTCAGTTTGATGAAGAGCATGAAGTCGTCCTCAAGCATTGGCATTTAGACAAGCAAGGACAGTGGAAGAATCTAATGGTGCCGCGCTTGAGTGCACGTATGGGAACGCCAGGAGAGTGGAGTGGCGTCAATGGTATTCATGAGCCTGTTTATACGCTGAAGCAGAACGCGACTACGCGATTAAGAATTGCTAATGTCGATAACACCATTACCTATCCGATCGCGATTGAAGGCACAGAGGCTTGGGTTATTGCCATCGATGGCAATCCAGTTAAAACGCCTTATAGGCTCACTCAACACAAAATTGGTCCGGGAATGAGATTGGATATCGGATTGATTGCTCCGAAGGCTGGAGAGCGTGTTTATGTGCGTCAAATGAAAGGGCGCTTCCCATTCTCTTTGTGTGAGTTTGAAGTTGTTGAGTCTGACCTGCCAAGCAACAAGAAACTGTCTTTATTGCCTCTCAACCCTGTGCCTGATCTTGATTTGGAAAATGCGGAGCAAATCGATTATGTGTTTGAATGGGAGGGGGCGATCACTCCTGCCGATAAATCGGGCAAAGCGATACCTAAATTCTGGCTGATGAACAAACGAGCTTGGGAGGGAATGAGTAAAGATAATATCCCAGAACCACTTTCAAAATTGGAACTTGGAAAAACCTATATCTTCAATTTGAAGAACGTTACTCAATATCATCATCCTATTCATCTTCATGGGCATACATTTACTGTTCTTGAGTTAGATGGCAAGAAACTTGACGAACCGTTCCATACCGATACGGTTTTACTTGGAAAAAATGGCAGTGCCAAAGCTGCCTTTGTTGCTAACAACCCTGGACGTTGGATGTATCACTGCCATGTTATTGAGCATATGAAAACCGGTTTGATGGGGTATATTGAAGTAAAGTGACTCCTGTAACTTTTTTAATCTCAGTGTGTTTTAAATGCAATACGTTGTCGAATTCTAAAATTTCACCATCAATATCGCTTTAGTTTTGGTTACAATATCGTCATCAATAGTGTTGGGGGGAATTATGGGACAGTTTTCCATTCTTGGTTTTATTGCGCTAGGTGGTGCTTTTGGTGCGTGTTCTCGTTACTTGATATCTGAACTGTGTATCATTTTATTGGGGCGTGGTTTTCCATACGGTACGTTAACCGTTAATGTGGTTGGTTCATTTATAATGGGCTTGTTGATTGCTGCGTTCGACAATGAACTGTTGGCAACAGAACCTTGGCGACAAGTGATTGGTTTGGGATTTTTAGGGGCACTGACGACGTTTTCCACCTTTTCTATGGATAATGTTTTACTTATGCAGCAAGGTGCATTTCTTAAGATGGGGTTAAATATTTTATTAAATGTGGTGCTGAGCATCTCTGCTGCGTGGTTCGGTTTCCAATTATTGATGCGCAGCTAGCAAAGTAGTTAAAAATTAAACAGGTCGGCTTGGTTTAACCAGGCCGTTTTTATATACTGATATCACTTGTCGGAGTGCCATAAGGCTGAGACCGTTAATTCGGGATCCGTTGAACCTGATCAGATTAGAATCTGCGAAGGGAACAAGAGAAGATATTTATACCGGAGTTCTTTCTGGTTGACCTATCAAATAGTCGAATGTTGTTATAGGCAAATTACTTAAGCTTTATTTAGCCTTAATTTGACTCCTCTTGTCGCATCTATCCGCCAAGCATTTTTATCCAATTACTTTTTATCTAGTATAACAAAGCAAGGAAAAATGCTATGTCGAGTCGCAAACAAGCGAGACTGGAAGCAAAACAGTTCATTGAAACACTCTCGGTACAGCCGTACCCAAATTCCACAAAAGTATATGTAGAAGGCTCACGTCCAGATGTTCGTGTACCTATGCGTGAAATAGCGCTAGCAGATAGTCTGATTGGTGGCACAAAAGAAGCGCCTATTTTCGAGCCAAATGAAGCCGTCCGAGTCTACGATACGTCAGGTGTTTATACTGATCCGAACTACGATATTGACCTTTATAGTGGCCTACCAAAGCTAAGAGAAAGCTGGATTGAAGAACGCGGTGACACAGAGTTACTCGATGAAGTAAGCTCGGTGTACACCAAAGAACGCTTAGAAGACGAAACACTAGACGAGCTTCGTTACGGTAATCTACCACGTATTCGACGTGCCAAAGATGGGCAGTGCGTCACTCAGCTGCACTATGCTCGCAAAGGCATTATTACCCCAGAAATGGAATTCATCGCGCTGCGTGAAAACATGGGTCGTGCCAAGTACCGTGATGATGTACTGAATCAACAGCATCCTGGTCAAAGCTTTGGAGCGAATCTTCCAAAAGACATTACCGCCGAGTTTGTTCGCAAAGAAGTTGCCGAAGGTCGAGCGATTATCCCTTCTAATATCAACCACCCAGAATCCGAACCAATGATCATTGGACGTAACTTTTTGGTCAAAGTGAACGCCAATATCGGTAACTCATCGGTGACGTCTTCGATTGAGGAAGAAGTTGAGAAGCTCGTTTGGGCGACACGCTGGGGTGGGGATACCGTTATGGATCTCTCTACTGGACGTAACATCCACGAAACTCGCGAGTGGATTCTGCGTAACAGCCCGGTTCCGATCGGTACCGTACCTATGTATCAAGCGCTTGAGAAAGTGAATGGAGTTGCCGAAAACCTTAACTGGGAAGTGATGCGCGATACTCTGATTGAGCAAGCAGAGCAGGGCGTTGATTACTTCACTATCCATGCCGGTTTACTACTTCGCTATGTGCCAATGACTGCAAAGCGTGTTACTGGCATCGTCTCTCGTGGTGGTTCTATCATCGCGAAATGGTGTTTAGCGCATCACCAAGAAAGCTTCTTATACACCCACTTCCGAGAGATCTGTGAAATCTGTGCCAAGTATGATGTGGCACTTTCTCTCGGTGATGGTCTGCGCCCTGGTTCGGTTGCCGATGCTAATGACGAAGCGCAATTTGCGGAGCTTCGTACTCTTGGTGAGTTGACTAAGGTTGCGTGGGAATACGACGTACAGGTCATTATCGAAGGTCCTGGCCATGTTCCAATGCACATGATCAAAGAGAACATGGAAGAGCAGCTAGAGCACTGCCATGAAGCTCCGTTCTACACCCTTGGTCCACTGACGACAGACGTCGCTCCTGGTTACGACCATATTACGTCAGGAATTGGCGCTGCCATGATTGGCTGGTATGGCTGTGCGATGCTTTGCTACGTAACTCCTAAAGAGCATCTTGGCTTACCAAACAAAGAAGATGTGAAAGTAGGCATGATCACTTATAAGCTTGCTGCGCACGCCGCTGATTTGGCTAAGGGACACCCAGGTGCACAAGTTCGTGATAACGCGCTTTCTAAAGCTCGCTTCGAGTTCCGCTGGGAAGACCAATTCAACTTGTCACTCGACCCAGAAACCGCGCGCGCTTTCCATGATGAAACCTTGCCTCAAGAGTCAGGAAAAGTTGCTCACTTCTGTTCGATGTGTGGACCAAAGTTCTGCTCGATGAAGATTTCGCAAGAGGTTCGAGAGTACGCGAAAGACACTGAGCAAGTTGCTGCGGACCAAGCTATCTCGATCAAAATGCTGGATGATCCTCTCGAAGGGATGCGTCAGAAATCGCAAGAATTTAGAGAGTCAGGTTCTGAGTTATACCACCCAGCAGCACATGCCGAGGTAAGTGATTAATGAGCAAAATCCTTATTCCGTCATCATTGATTGAACTAACAGGTTTAGTTCAGCAATGTTTGTTGTTGGCGAAAGAACAGGGTTTTAGCATTGAAGACATTGAGTTGGGTGTGAGCCCAACTCAATCTATTCAGCTTGTTCGCGACCAACAGACTACACATATAACGACTGATCTTATTGATGGACATAACTCTGAGCATGAGAGTTCATTTGTGCTTTATTACCGTTCTTCTTTATCGGTAGAAGTGTGCGCAAAGCAACCGTCGAAAGCGATTTACATTGGTATTGCTGATACTCAAGTTTCCGATGAAAATGAGAAAGTGCTTCAGCTTGATATCTGGCGTCACCCACTTAACGACGAAGTGAGAGCGCTTTCCGTTAAGTCCAAACCCAACGCAATGTTCGATCCCGAACATCATCTTGCTTGGACAGTAACGCTGACAGTACTCGACTTTCCTATCGAAGATGCGTTAACACTTGCTCGAGGAATGCTAACTCAACAAGCGAATGTTTCACGTGAAACACTATTGAATGATAACCTTGATGAGGGACGATCTACTAAGTGGGCTGACCAATTTGATGATTTCCCGACACCTGTACTGGAAGATAACCGACTCGGTATTCAAGTTGGTTGGTCAGCACAAGGAGAGAGCGTTAACTTTCCAACTCTAACTAAGCAAAGTCTAGGGCTCTACCCAGTCGTTGATGATGTTGCTTGGATTGAGCGTCTACTGCCTTTAGGCATCAACACTATTCAACTACGAATCAAGAACCCACAACAAGCCGATGTGGAACAACAGATCATTCGAGCAATTGAGCTAGGTCGTCAATATCAAGCACAAGTGTTCATCAATGACTATTGGCAGTTGGCAATCAAGCATGACGCTTATGGCGTTCACCTAGGACAAGAAGACATAGAAGAGTCGAATTTGGCTCTGCTAACCAAAGCCGGCATTCGTCTTGGTCTTTCTACGCATGGTTATTACGAACTACTGCGCATCGTACAAATTCATCCTAGCTACATCGCGCTAGGGCATATTTTCCCAACCACCACAAAACAGATGCCATCGAAACCACAAGGTTTGGTGCGCTTGGCACTGTATCAAAAACTGATTGATAGCATTCCTTATGGAAACACAGAGTCGGTTTTCCGTCCTGCAAAAGACAAAGCAGGTAGTGACTATGTACTTGGCTTTCCGACGGTCGCGATTGGTGGCATTGACCAATCTAATGCAGACCAAGTTTGGCAAACAGGTGTTTCTAGTTTGGCAGTTGTGCGAGCTATTACCTTGGCAGAATCACCTCAGTCCGTTATCGAGTTTTTTGCACAACTGATGAAGGAAAGACAGCTAACGTTTACTGATCAGAATAGTGAATTGGCGCATACCAAGAGAGGCGAGCATGCTCACGGATAAGCAGTTCCTTCGCTATCAACGCCAAGTCGCTCTGCCTGAAATTGCTGAAGGTGGGCAAGAGCGTTTGAGTAAATCGCATGTGCTAATCATCGGTTGTGGTGGGTTAGGAAGCGCAGCGAGTTTGTACTTGGCATCAGCGGGTGTTGGTAAATTGGTTGTGGTTGATGATGATGAAGTTGATAGCAGTAACCTACAACGTCAGATCATTTATCGTGAGCAAGACCTCCAAGTTGCGAAAACAAAAGCGACTGTAAAGCAACTTACTGAACTTAATTCTATGGTCCAAGTTCGTGCTCTCAATAAGCGATTAGACAAAGCACAGCTGCAGCTTGAGGTGATGCTAGCGGATGTGGTGCTGGACTGCACCGATAACATGCCAACGCGCCAGCTAATTAACCAAGTTTGTTTCGAGCAAAATACGCCGCTCATCTCGGCGGCGGCAATTGGTTGGCAAGGGCAATTCGCTGTTTTTGATTACCAAACACCAAGTGAACAAGAAGCGCAGAGTAAAGCGTGTTACCGCTGTTTGTATCCGTTCGATGAATTACCGCAAACGCAAAAATGCAGTGAGAGCGGTGTCGTCGGTCCGGTGGTGGGGACACTTGGTAACTACCAAGCGATAGCGGCAATTCAAAAACTGGCGACGGGAAAGTTTCATGTTGAGACTGCCAAGTTGCATCTGTTTGATGGATTGAAACTGCAATGGCAAACCATGGCGATAAGCAAAGACAAACAGTGCCAAGTGTGTGCTCAGATTTAGCTTACGAGTAATGGACAGAATTAAGAGAGTTGGAAGCAATGACGTTATCAGAACAACAAGCACCACAAATGACCGCTGCTGACTTAGATATGATCACTATTGTCATCAATGACCAGTCACATCAAGTTGCCAGTGAGTCGAATCTACAGCAAATCATTAGTCAATTTGCGTTGCCTGAAATGGGCTGTGTTTTTGCAATTAATAACCATGTTGTGCCGCGCAGTGAGTGGGCTAGCACAGTTCTTTCACAGGGAGATAGCATCTCTTTGTTTCAAGCGATCGCAGGGGGTTAAAGTCGATGCTTAAAATTGGTGATAAACAATTCGAATCAAGACTGTTCACGGGAACAGGGAAGTTTGCCAACAGCCGATTAATGGCAGAAGCGATTCAAGTGTCGGGATCTCAACTTGCGACCATGGCGTTGAAGCGTGTGGATGTGAACGACCAACAAGACGATATTTTGCTGCCGTTAGTACAAGCGGGGGTGAACTTATTGCCGAACACCTCAGGTGCAAAGAATGCTAAAGATGCTGTGTTTGCAGCACAATTGGCGCGAGAAGCGTTAGGTACAAACTGGCTAAAACTGGAAATTCATCCAGACCCGAAGTACTTGATGCCCGATCCAATTGAGACACTTGTAGCCGCTGAGGAACTGGTGCGTGAAGGCTTCATTGTGCTTCCTTATTGTCATGCTGACCCAGTACTGTGTAAACGATTGGAAGAAGTAGGCTGTGCTGCGGTCATGCCATTAGGCGCGCCGATCGGTTCTAACAAAGGGATAGTTTCTCATGATTTCCTAGAGATCATTATCGACCAAGCTAATGTTCCTGTCGTTGTCGATGCGGGTATTGGTGCTCCTTCACATGCCGCGCGTGCGATGGAAATGGGCGCGGATGCCGTGCTCGTCAATACCGCGATTGCAGCTTCGAGCGATCCCGTTGCGATGGCGAAGGCATTTAAGTTGGCGGTAGAGTCGGGGCGTATGGCTTATGAAGCCGGACTTGCGGGTAAGGTTTCTCATGCGGTTGCGTCGAGTCCACTGACGTCATTCCTAGATGAGCTTTAATCCTAGATTGGTTTAGCTATTAAGCGAGGAAAACATGAGCTTCGTTGAACAATTTAAGCAGCTGAATTGGGATGACATTTCGATGTCGATCTACGCGAAAACGGCACAAGATGTCGAGCGAGCATTGAATAAACCCAAGCGTGATTTGGAAGACTTTAAAGCGCTAATTTCACCAGCGGCTGAAGCATATTTAGAGCAAATGGCTCAGCTGTCATACTCAGCAACTCGCAAGCGGTTTGGTAATACCATGTCGCTTTACATTCCATTGTACCTTTCTAATTTGTGCGCCAATGCTTGTACTTATTGTGGCTTCTCGATGGAGAACAGAATCAAGCGTCGTACCTTGAATAGGGACGAAGTGGCTGCAGAAGTTGAAGCCATTAAACGCATGAAGTTCGATAGCGTATTGCTGGTGACTGGCGAACACGAAACCAAAGTGGGCATGAAATACTTCCGCGAAATGGTACCGATGATTAAGCAACGCTTTAATTATTTGGCGATGGAAGTGCAGCCGCTAGATCAAGACGAATACGCAGAGCTAAAGATATTGGGTTTGGATGCGGTGATGGTTTATCAAGAAACGTATCATCCTTCGACTTATGCTGAGCACCATTTACGTGGCAATAAGATGGATTTCGAATACCGATTGGATACACCCGACCGCCTCGCAAAGGCGGGCATTGATAAGATCGGTATTGGCGCTTTGATAGGATTGGAAGAGTGGCGTACAGATTGTTTTTATGTGGCAGCTCACTTGGACTATCTCGAGCGCACGTATTGGCAGACTCGTTACTCAATTTCTTTCCCACGTTTACGTCCTTGTGAGGGCGCGCTCCAACCCAAATCAGTAATGACGGATAAGCAGCTTGTTCAGTTGATTTGCGCTTATCGTTTGTTGAATCCAGAAGTGGAGTTGTCATTATCGACTCGTGAGTCACCGAAGTTTAGAGACAACGCATTGGCTTTAGGCATTACCAGTATATCTGCAGCATCGAAAACTCAGCCGGGTGGTTATGCGATGGATGATGTTGAGCTCGAGCAGTTTGAGATCAGTGATGAGCGAAGTGCTGGTTCTGTGGAAGATATGATTCGAGCCAAAGGCTTTGACCCTGTATGGCGAGATTGGCACTCAGCGTATTCTGGTTAATCAGCAAATAAAGCTACTGGTCATCGTTATGTTTCACGTGAAACATAAGTAAAGAAAAGAGGGTTGATGCAAAACATCAACCCTCTACTTTTTTCTAGCTTCTAGCTTCTAGCTTCTAGCTTCTAGCTGTGTGCTACTGGTAGCGTTGCCTGACGAAGCCACTCTTTAACATCACCTTCGACTAGCGGGCTGATCTCATCCCATACTTTCTGGTGGTAATCATTCAGCCAAGCAAGTTCTGGACGAGTTAGCATATCAACGTTGATGTTGCGTTTGTCTATTGGGCAGCGTGTTAGCGATTCAAATGACAGGACAGGGAAGTCACCGTTAGTCGGTGTTTCAACAACAAGCTCTAGGTTCTCAATACGGATACCAAACGCATCTGCACGGTAGTAACCTGGCTCGTTTGATAGCACCATACCTTCTAATAGAGGCACATCAATTTGCTTCTTCGAAATGCTTGCTGGGCCTTCATGCACACTTAGGAAGTGGCCCACACCGTGGCCAGTGCCGTGATCGTAATCGTAGCCTTCCGCCCATAGGTGCTGACGAGCTAGTGTATCGATTTGGTAACCACGTGTGCCTTTCGGGAAACGAGCTCGAGCAACGCCAATATGACCTTTCAGCGCCAACGTAAATTGCTTCTTCATTTCTGCAGAAGGTTGACCAATCGCGATAGTACGCGTGATATCGGTAGTGCCATCGAGGTACTGACCGCCTGAATCCACTAGGTAAAGTGTGTTCAGCTCTAGCTTGCCAGGTTCAGGTTGGTTCTCGTGATTGTAGTGACACATGGCCGCGTTGCCGCCCGCGGCTGAAATGGTATCGAAGCTGAGATCCATTAGCGTAGGGTCTTCGCTACGAAATGCTTCCAGTTTGTCTGCTAATGTCGCTTCGTCATGCAGGTTACCAGCAGCAACTTCCGCATCTAACCAACATAGGAACTTGCTCATTGCCACGCCATCACGGATATGACACGACTTCATACCGGCAATTTCAACCGAGTTCTTCGCCGCTTTTGGCATCAGACATGGGTCTGCTGCTGCAATCACGGACGCACCAGAGTTTTGTAGTACTAGCTTAAACCAAGCGTTACTGATTGCAGGGTCAACTAATACCTTTTTACTTGTCATGGCTTCAAGGCGAGATTGAAGTGCTTCTGGGTGGTGAACGGTCACACCGCTGCCTGCGTGAGCGTCAAAATCAGCAGGTAGACGAGCAGGATCGAGGAAGTATTCAACGGTTGAGTCGGCATGCAGAATCGCGTGAGAAAGCAGAACTGGTAGGCGTGATACATCCAAACCACGTACATTCAGCAGCCAACAAATAGAATCTAATGCTGTGATCACAGCGCTATCTGCACCCGCTTTTTTTACCAGTTGGGCGATCTCTTGACGCTTACTCTCACTTGATTGACCGACGGCTTCTGTTGGCATCAGGCGAACATCAGAGACAACAGGCGCTGGGCGGTCATGCCACAACTCATCAATTGGGTTGTTGGTCAGAATATTTAGCTCAAGCTTTCCAGCCAGTTTAGCTTGTGCCATGTCTAGCCAAGCTGAGCTGTGCATACGAGGATCAATTGCGACAGATGCGTTTGTTGGCAGGTTGTCTAGAACCCAATCTAAAGCTGGTTCTTCAATAAGGTGACGATATTCAAATAGGCCACCAGGGACTTGTTTGGTGACTTGAACGGTATAGCGGCCATCAACAAAGATAGCGGCTTTGTCTTTGGTGATTACCGCAGCACCAGCAGAACCAGTAAAGCCTGTTAACCAATGTAAGCGCTCGTTGTGCGCTGGGACGTATTCACCCAAATACTCGTCCTCGTGCGGAACCAGTAGGGCATCAATATTATGTTGTATAAGCCATTCGCGAATCGCATTCACGCGGCTGAGAGTTTCGTTGTGCATCTGTTTTATTCCTTCAAATTACCGCTCCTTCATGCTCAGGTGTGGGAGCTGTTTCCTTCTGCTTCATGCAGTTTATGATCAACGCAAGTTTGCAATGACTTAGGTTGAGTCGGAGTACAACTAGGCCATAGATGAGCCAAAAAGGACTACGACAGTTAAGCTACTCATTTTACCCGCTAAGCGCAAATTGAGAGCGGTATTTTTATCTAAGGTGATCAGTTTTTTGTGTGATCATCGTACGTAGCCAACCCAATGCAGGGTCGTTTTCTCTGTCTCGGTGCCAGAATAAAGTGTAAGCCATAGGTGGAAATTCTAGCGGGAGTGGTAGTACGACCAAATCAAGCTGTTTAGCAGCGAGCTGCACAAAATGGCTTGGGGCGGTAAAAATAAAGTCAGTGTAGGAACATAAACTTGCGGCACTATTAAAGTCCGGAACGGTGACGGCAATATCGCGGTCGGCTCCAATATCGGCAAGGCGATAATCTAACAGCCAACGGTCGTTGCCGTCACAACGCACTTGTACGTGACGCAGGGCGAGATACGCTTCGAGGTTCCAAGGCTGTTTTAATGCTGGGTGATTTTTGCGAATAATACACATCTGGTGATCTCGATAAATTTCCAGTTCGCATATGTCATCGGGTGGCAGCAGAGTCAGCTTGGCATCATTAATATCGATGTCTTTTCCAGTTAAGCCTAAGTCTAGCTCTCCACGTTGCAGCATTTTAAAAGTATTATCGGACCAAGGGTGAGTGCTGATCGTTACCCCAGGGGCTTGCTGAAAAATCGCCGGTAAGAAATGGGGTAGAATCAGAGGGTAAACACTTTCAACCGCTGCTATTTGAAAACGGTATTCGCTACTTTGTGGAGAGAACTCTTCTGGTTGAGTCAGTACTTCTAACTGGTTTATCAACAGATCCAGTTTAGGTTTAAGAAACAAAGCGCGCGGTGTTGGTGTTAATCCATGCGAGTTTCGGGTGAAAAGCGGGTCATCAAATTGGATGCGCAGTTTAGCCAGTGATTTGCTCACGGCAGACTGACTCAAGCACAGTCGGTGGGCGGCTCGGGTGACATTTAACTCTTCTATCAAAACTTTAAAACAGACCAATAGATTTAAATCGATACGAGCCAGTTTTTCGACGTTCACGGTGAATTTCCTCTAAGGAATAATGCTCATGATTATACATCATTTCCATTCATATCATCAGATGATTAAGCTCTATCCAAAGTTCTTTATCCAATTCGGAGTGTTGTGTGCCTAGCCAGTTTTCTAATAGTAAAAAACAGATGGCGTTATTGACCCTTTTGGTTCTTTTCAGTCCTCTTGCGATTGATATTTATCTACCTGCTTTACCTCTTATTGCTTCCACTTTTCAGGTCGATAATGCGCTAGCACAAGACACGATCACTTGGTTCTTATTTGCGATGGGTGTAGGGCAACTGTTTGCTGGCCCTTTGGCAGATAAACTCGGACGTCGAACTGTTGCATTGGGCGGTATCACTATCTATGCGATGAGCGCTTTATTGGCGTGGAGTGCTCAAAATATTGAATGGATGTTGGTTTCCCGACTGCTACAAGGCTTAGGTGCGTGTGCGACATCGGTAGCAGCCTTTGCAACAGTTCGCGATATCTTTGGCCCGGAAAAAAGCGGCAAAATGATAAGCTATCTTAACGGCGCGATTTGTTTTATTCCGGCATTAGCTCCAATTCTAGGTAGTTGGTTAACTCAGCAATTTGATTGGCGAGCTAACTTCAGCTTTATGGCGGGCTTTGCCGTTGTGTCCGGTTCATTGATGTTTTTCATGATGAAAGAGACTAACCCATCAACGGAAAAGCAAGCCGTGTTTAAGCTCAGCCGTTATTGGGCAGTGCTTAGCACACCATCTTTTGTTTTCCATGCGTCATTATGCTTGATGGCTATGGCGGTTATTCTTGCTTACGTTACCTCAGCACCGTCGGTATTGATGACGGGGATGGGGCTGTCGATGAATGAATTCACTTTCTGGTTTGGTGTGAATGCGGTGATAAACATTGCGGCATGTATGTTGGCGCCTAAGTTTATGGAGCGCGTTGGAACTCACAACACCTTGGTCACCGGGATCTCAACTCTGGGCCTCGCAGGTGTGATCATGCTAGTGATGAATGGTCAGAATACAGCGCTTTCTTTCATGCTACCTATTTTCATGTCGTCAGTGGGTTTTGCATTCATTCTGGGTGCAGCGGCAGGGAAAGCATTGGAACCGTTTGGTGACAAAGCGGGTACGGCTGCGGCACTGCTTGGGTTGTTCCAAATGAGTGGCTCTGGTTTGTTGGTTGGTACGTTGCAGCGTTTATCTTTGGAGCCTCAAACACTGATCGCAATTCATATGTGGGTTCTATTGCCTGCGTTGGTGGTTCTGTTTACAAAAGCAGGTAAGAACTGGCATTCAAGCTTTGCGAAAGCGTAAAACAGTGTAATTTAGTATTTTCCAATGTAAGTAAGGCGTGTATATTTGTCGTTCAGACTTTTCCTGACACCATAACGGAACTCAAAAAGTAATGTCGTTAACCACGTATGAAATGGCTCGTATTCTAGAGCAAATGGAAGATTCACCAGAAAAGGTGATGTTTGGCAAGTTGCTTAATGAGCTGGGTAATCAAAGCTCCGAGCGTATTCGTAGTGCGGCTAAACAAGTACCTCTGCCAATTTTGCGTGATATCGTGTACCAATTCCAGCAAGTGATTGAGTCGCGCAAAGGCGAACAAGTTGAGCTGTTGGCAAAAGATCTTGCTCAACAGGGCATCTCAGCTGATGAGCTTCTTGCTTACTTAAATAAACAATAAAAAGTCCCCGCCACTGCGGGGATTTTTTTATCGCGTCAACTTGTTCTTTATAACATGGTCAATAGAGATAACTCCCGGTCCCCATACGATGACCACTAAAATCATGAATCCCCACAATTGATGGTCATAGAACCCTTTTTCCCACAATACCGGGTAAGAGATGACCGCGATGATATTGAACACAAACAGAATCGCAGCCATCGGGCGGGTAATTAATCCCAACGCTAAAAATACTGGCAGAATCAACTCGGCAGCCGTTCCCATGTAGGCCGCTAACTCCCAAGGCAAAAGTGGTACTTGGTATTCCAATTCGAATAGATACAGCGTGCTATCCCAAGAAGAAACTTTGATTAACCCTGAATTGAAGAACACCCATGCAACCCACAAGCGACAAAAGAGAAGTAGTAAAGGGACAAAGCCAGCTTGTAAGGTATTGATCAAGTCGTCGTACCGATTGACTAAGTTTTTAACCGTATTCGTCATAGAGTGCTCCTTAGATTGATTTCAATGTAAAGCCGTCAACGAGATCGAGTGCCATGATGCTATTAAGGTGAACGAGCAAAGCTTCGGGTATTTCGCTCAAACTCTGCTTCTGCTCTAAACATTGCAGCAGTTGAAAAACATCGGTATCGAGTGCGTGACATTGAGCTTCTCCATTGGCTTGAATCGAGATGACACCTCGCTGTAAATGATTGATATTGAGCTGTTCAAAATCTTGGTGTTGAATCGCATGAAAGAGATCAAATACGGCGTAGTTTGAGTCAAAGCTGCGGCTGCCAGTGCGCAAATGAAACACCAATTGAGGTTGTTGTTCTTCCGTCACTTGGGCAAGTGCAGATAAAGGGATTCGATTTGGTTTTTCGACTTTCTCATTCTGTATTTGTCTAGCTAAGTCCATATGCCATTCAAATCTTGCGACTTCAGGTGCGTACGGAGCTTGGGTCATGACCTGACTAAACTGCATAATCGTATCTTGAAAGCCAGCACCATAATGTACGACATTACCTTCAGCTAAGGGGTGAGAAAGTACGTGTTGGCGAGCAATTTGATCGAAGCACTCTTTTCCAACTAAGGCTTCAACCATTGGGTAGGTCGCTGCCAATACCTCACTCAAGCTGATGATAAAGTTATTGCGGTAAATCTGTATGCGTTCATCTGCGGTAAACTTGTCACTCACAATGTCGCATTCTTCACCGAGCGCTTGATAATGTAGGGCTTTAGCAAATTGACTCTGCGAGGTCGCAAGCTTCATGACGCTTTCCTTTTGCTCTTTTGGTCAATTAAATGATTTTTCTGCAATAGTGAGGATGCTTTTTCTGCTTCGCCAAGAAGTATTTCTGGTGCAGGAATATCCAAATCCCATTCAATCAGCGTATGGCGAGGGCCGTGTTTTTGTGTCCAACTAACGAACAGTTGCCATACTTCATCACTGACGGGACGGCTATGAGTATCAATCCAAATCTCACCTTTATCCAATGTCTTAATAGTAAAACCTGCCAAATGAATCTCGTCGACTTTGTCGGCTGGAATCGCATCTAGGTATGTGTCGCAATCAAAACCGTGATTGAAGGCGGAAACATATACGTTATTTAAGTCGAGTAATAAACGACAGTCGGTGCGCTTTTGCACTTCGGTAAGAAAGTCCCATTCGCTGATGGTTGAATGGTGAAACTTCACATAACTAGATGGGTTCTCAATTAAGATTTCACGTTGTAGGTATTCTTGCACTTCAAGCACGTTACGAGTGAAGACTTGCAGCGCTTCTACCGTGTAAGGCAAGGGAAGTAGATCATTGAAGTAGTGACCACCATTTTCACTCCAGCTTAAATGGTCAGAGACGAAGAGCGGGTCAATTGTATTTATCAATGCTTTTAGTTGCGCTAGATGTTTCGTATTCACACGTTCCACCGAGCCCAGCGATAAACCAATACCGTGGCAACTGATGTGGTAGTGCTCGCGTAATACTTGCAGTTGATTGCGCTCTACTGAGTTGGGCTGAAAGTAGTTCTCGCTGTGGATTTCTAGCCACGACAGATCAGGTTTGTGTTGGCTAAAATAATCGAGATGAGGGGAACGTAATCCGACGCCAGCAAGAGGATGGAAAGAGTGATGTTTCACGTGAAACTCCTTTTCTGATTGGCGAGTAACTGGGGGCGTTGGTTAAAGTGCAACGCGCCCCACAGAAACTTGTGATGTTGAGTTATGAGCCGCTGGTGCTACCGCCAGCCAATTTGTCACACAATCCTTTAGGAACGACAACAAAAGCATCTTTTTGGTTGTCTTCTTTAGAGGTGCCCGCGCAAGAGCTGTTTTTCGTTGCGCAGTCATTTTTACCGGCTTTCGCCACGCCATAACACTTTTCTTTTTCTGCTGCGACAGCAGGGGTTGCGGTGAGCATGGTGCCACCAAGAGCAAGAAGGCCAGTAACAGCAGCAGTAACAGCAAGATTCGATTTTTTCATCATAATTTCCTCTGAGTGATTTCCTTTTACTTTCATTCGGCAAGTCGATTCGCCGTTTGGCGTACAACCTTTATCCACTTGCTTAAATTAAAAGATAGAGATGAGGCAGAAAAACTTTCATAAAAATAACTCTCGCGAATGGTTTTGGAGTGATTACCTTCGTTAACTCTTTGAATGAAAGATTAAAAAAACAGCGAATTTTTTATCAAGTTTTGTCTAAACAGCACCCAGCTGTTTAGGTTATAATCGGTTTTTATGTATAAATAACCAGTAGCTCATCATGATGGATCCATCTCTATTACTCGACGGTCTAAACGATAAACAGCGTGAAGCCGTTGCAGCTCCTCTAGAAAACTTACTTGTCCTTGCTGGTGCAGGGAGTGGTAAGACTCGCGTTCTTGTTCACCGTATCGCTTGGCTTATGTCAGTCGAGCAAGCTTCTCCTTTCTCGATCATGTCGGTCACCTTCACCAATAAAGCGGCAGCAGAAATGCGTGGTCGTATTGAAGAGTTGATGATGGGCAGTGCATCTGGCATGTGGAATGGGACTTTCCACGGTATTTGTCACCGCATTTTGCGTGCACACTATCTTGATGCCAAGCTACCGGAAGATTTCCAAATCATAGACAGCGATGATCAGCAGCGCTTGTTAAAGCGTTTGATCAAAGCACAAAACTTGGATGAAAAGCAGTGGCCTGCACGCCAAGTTTCATGGTGGATTAATGGTAAGAAGGACGAAGGATTACGCCCATCGCATATCGACGCTTATCACGATCCAGTGACCAAAACTTATTTGCAGCTGTATACCGCTTACCAAGAAGCGTGTGATCGTGCTGGCTTAGTGGACTTTGCGGAAATTTTGCTGCGCGCGCATGAGCTACTGCGTGACAACAAGTTTGTGCGTGAACACTACCAAGCACGCTTTAAGCATATCTTGGTTGACGAATTCCAAGACACCAACAACATTCAATACGCTTGGCTACGCATGATGGCTGGCCCAGATTGTCACGTGATGATTGTTGGTGACGACGACCAGTCAATTTATGGTTGGCGCGGTGCAAAAGTCGAGAACATTGAGAAGTTCACGCTGGAGTTTCCGAGCGTGAACACCATTCGTCTCGAACAAAACTATCGTTCGACCAAGACGATTCTCGAAGCGTCCAATACCTTGATTGCGAACAACACTGAACGCATGGGTAAAGAGCTGTGGACGGATGGCAATGTGGGCGAGCCGATCTCGGTTTACAGCGCTTATAACGAGCTTGATGAAGCGCGCTTTGCGGTCAATAAAATCAAAGAGTGGCAAGAGAATGGCGGCGCATTGAATGATGCTGCGATGCTGTATCGCAACAACGCGCAATCTCGTGTTTTGGAAGAAGCATTAATTCAGGCAGGCTTACCGTATCGTATTTACGGAGGCATGCGATTCTTCGAGCGTCAAGAAATCAGAGATGCGTTGAGCTACTTGCGTTTGATGGCGAACCGCAATGATGATGCCGCGTTTGAACGTGTCGTGAATACCCCAACACGAGGTCTGGGCGATAAGACGCTAGAGACTATCCGTCGTGCAGCTCGTGATAGAGGGTGCACTATGTGGGAAGCCAGTCTGGCAATGCTCGATGAGCAAGTATTACCGGGTCGAGCAGCTGGTGCGTTAAGTCGTTTTGTCGAATTAATCACCGCGCTGGAAGACGATACACTAGAAATGCCATTGCACGAGCAAACGGACCACGTGATCAAGTACTCGGGTTTGTTTGCGATGTATGAGCAAGAGAAGGGCGAAAAGTCTAAAGCTCGCATAGAAAACTTGGAGGAGCTGGTTACCGCCACTCGCCAATTCGAAAAACCAGAAGAAGCGGAAGAAATGTCTCTGCTGACGGCATTTTTAACGCATGCGGCTCTAGAAGCGGGCGAAGGTCAGGCGGACGAATTTGAAGATGCAGTCCAACTGATGACGCTGCATAGTGCGAAAGGTTTGGAATTCCCATTGGTATTTATGGTCGGTGTGGAAGAAGGTATGTTCCCAAGCCAGATGTCCGCTGAAGAGGCAGGGCGTTTGGAAGAAGAGCGCCGTCTGTGTTATGTGGGCATGACGCGCGCGATGCAAAAGCTCTACATTACTTACGCGGAAATGCGTCGCCTATATGGCCAGGACAAATACCACAAACCATCGCGCTTTATTCGTGAATTACCAGAAACGTGTTTGGATGAAGTGCGCATGAAGGCGCAAGTGAGTCGCCCTTCAAGTAGTGGACGTTTTAGCCAAACCGCAGTAAAAGAAAACTTCAATGAGACTGGTTTTTCACTAGGTTCTCGTGTGATGCATCCGAAATTTGGTGAAGGAACGATCATCAACTTTGAGGGCAGTGGCCCACAAAGCCGAGTGCAGATTGCTTTCAACGGTGAAGGCATTAAATGGTTAGTCACCGCTTACGCGAGACTGGAGAAGCTGTAGGGCTTTGTGAAAAAATGAACATAAGAGCTGCTTCGGTGGCTCTTTCTGTTTTGGCTGTTTGGAATCAACAAAATGCTGAAAGATAGGGAGCTAAATGACGCTATTCGAAAAGGCTCTTGGTCTAAATCGCTTATCTTTAGACAAAGAAAAACCCCGAGGGCTTACGCCCGTCGGGGTTATAGTCTTACTCGCAGCAATCCAGCTACTAAAAGTGCTCCATGCATCAAATCCTTGATAGCGTGCTGCATTCCTTCAGCTTAATCCTTTCGTCGCCTTCCTAGCGGTGTCCTTGACCTTATCCTGGTCTGCTAACCATCCTCGTTAGCTCTCATCACTTGTTCCCTGAGCGGTGTCCATGACATCATCCTGATGTTCAGTCCTTTCCTCGTCCAGAGGTGTCCATTTTCCGTCCTTAGTAGCAACCGTCCTAGTTACTATTGATTCCGTTCAATGTCCAGTTTTGCAATCCATGCCCGACTATTCATCCTGAATACCCGTTTCTTCTTCCTGAAGTCCACCAAATCCGTGGTGTTTCCTGTTCCGTGTCAGCATCCTTCCGACAAGGTTCATATTACGCTCTTCACGATTCTCAACAATGGCCGAAGCCCACATTTTTCTCAATCAAAAGCGTTTGAAAAATAAACATGTTTATATTATTCAATATCTTATGTTTGTTTGTGGGCTGTTTTACCATTAAAAAAGAGAGGTTTGCTCCACTCCTTGTGAGAGATCTCGCACAAGGAGTCGAGCAAAACAGGCCTATTTGCCGATTGCTGCTCCTTCTCGACGAGGATCTGCGGCACCTTCTAGTCCATCTTTTGTGATGCGTATCGCATGCAGTCCAGAATTCAAATCACGAACATTGGTTTTAAAGCCCATCTTCTCCAGCTCTGGCTGTAAGCCTTCTGCAGCGGTACCTTGCTCAATATCTAAGGTGCCAAAACGGTCGAGTAATCGTGGTTGATTGATTGCTTGTTGGATATTCATATCCCATTGCGTGTGGGCAATGATGGTTTGCGCCACGTAACCGATGATTCGACTGCCACCCGGAGAACCTATCGCCATGTAAGGTTTGTTATCTTTCATCATAATGGTCGGGGCCATTGAAGATCGTGGACGCTTGCCTGGTTCTATGCGGTTGGCGATTGGGATTCCGTCGTTATGAGTACGGAAAGAAAAATCGGTCAGTTCATTATTGAGCAAGAAGCCACGCACCATTAAGCGTGAGCCAAACGCATTTTCAATGGTGGTCGTCATGGAAACCACATTGCCTTGCTTATCGACGATATTGAAATGGCTGGTGGAAGGGAGTTCAATGGACTCGTCCATGCTTAAGTTCATTGCGTGCGACCACGGAGGATTGCCTGCTTCAACTTTGCTTAGTGCTTTGCCGACTTGGATCAGCTCTGCTCGCTGCTGGAGGTAGCTTTTATCGAGCAAGCCTTGAGTTGGCATCGGCACGTAATCTTGGTCTGCCATGTATTTACCACGGTCAGCAAACGCTAGACGCGATGCATCGGCGAGTACTTGCCAAGATTTAATGCTGTTGGCCCCCCAGCCTTTGAGATCGTACTGTTCAGTGATCGCCAAAATCTGACCAATGGTGAGCGCGCCAGAGCTTGGTGGTCCCATGCCGCAAATGTCATAGCTTTGGTATGCTGCACAAACCGGCTCACGTTGTCTGATTTGGTAGGTATCAAAGTCGGGTTGGGCTAATACGCCGGGGTTACCCGGCGCGTTTTGTACCGTCTTGATAATGTCTCTGGCGATATCCCCGTGGTAGAAGGCTTGAGCACCTTGCTTAGCAATAGCACTCAGCGTTTGTGCGTATTCAGGGTTTTTTAATAGCGTACCTTCGGTTTTTGGCGAGCTATCCGAGTTAAAGAAATAGGCTTTTGTGACTGGAAAGCGTGATAAATGCTCGGCGTCTTTTTCTATCAAGCTTGCTAGGCGAGGACTGACTTTGAATCCTTGCTCCGCAAGCGAGATAACAGGCTGAATGATCTTTTTCCATTCCAGCTTGCCGTATTTCTGGTGGGTATCCCACAATAGTTTCACGGTGCCTGGTGTTGCGACAGAGCGTCCACCAACCACGGCATCGTAGAATTGCAATGGCTGACCGTTCTCATCTAAAAATAGCTTTGGCGTTACGGCGAGGGGGGCGGTTTCACGTCCGTCGTAAGTGGTCAGTTTTTGCTTTTCACTATCCCAATACACTAAGAACGCACCACCACCAACGCCTGATGACTGGGGTTCAACTAAGCCGAGCATCAATTGCACCGCGACCATGGCATCTATCGCATTCCCGCCTTGCTCAAGTACGTCTGCACCCGCTTGGGTCGCCAGTGGGTTTGCAGCGGTAACCATATAATCTTTAGCTTTGACCAGTTGCTTTTGCTCAATGCCAGTGCTGTGCTCTGGTGCGACCGAATCTGCAGCTTGGTTAGCGAAGGCTTGTCCAGTGAAGGTGAAATGAGAAGTAAGAAAAAGACCCGAGAGTACGAGTCGGTTAAATGTCCATTGCATGATGACTCTCCATGTTGCCAACTAAGGTTATTCAGCTTGGCAGCCACGGAGATAGTCGTCGAGTTTCCTATTAAAGAAATGTCGAGTGTGCGACGCTTTTAAATCAGAGAGTTATCGAGAAAGGAGCGGAAGGTTTGCACTAAAATACTGCTGCCAACTAGGGTAAATACCACACCACATAAACCATCTATATAAATACCGGCTTGCTGTAATCTTGTTTGCAAGCGCTGCGTTGACAGCATCCATGCAAGGCTAGAAAACCAGAGTAGCGACAAACCAAACAAAATCACCAGAGCAATTCCTTTTCCTGTCACCGACATGCCCACTGGGACAAGGCTCGACATTAAACTTACAAAAAATACTAAGGCTTTGGGGTTGAGAATATTAGTTGCGAACCCCTTGGTAAACGCCTGACGTTTATTACCGATCACAAGGTTACTGTTTTTGCTTGGCTGATCAGAAAGTGGGTTTTTGATCATCGCGATCACGCCGCGCAGTGCACCGATACCCAAATACAACAGATAGCTGCCCCCAAGCAATTGTAAGACGGAATAGAGCAGAGGATGCTGGTGAACTAAATAGCTCACCCCCGTTATGCTGAATAAAGAATGCAGCAAAATACCGACTGATAAGCCAAGCGCAATGTATAAGCCAGTTTGACGGCCATGACGGGTGGCATTTTGTACCACAAGCGCAAAATCCGGACCTGGGCTCATTAAGGCAATGAAGTGGATACTGGCAAGCGTTAAAAGGATAGTCGATTCATTCATAACACATCTCAAAACATAGTGGATATGAGCTATTGTCGTGATTCTTATTCGGTAGTGCTTGTAAAAAACTAGCAGTACTGAATACCACCGCGTATGAGATATTAGCGTGCCACTTGTGAAGGCGAGACGCCATAGGTTTGTTTAAACGCTTTACTAAAGTGGGCCTGATCATAAAAACCCACTTGATAGGCGACGTCCGTACCACACCATCCTGCTTGGAGTAGTTTCATTCCTTGCTCTAATCGCAAGCGAGCAAACCAAGCGTAGGGAGTCATACCCGTTTGCGCTTTGAAATGGCGTTGAAATTGCGTGGGGCTCAGTTGGCAGAGCTCTGATAGTGCATCTAAACGAACCGTTTGGTCGAGATTCGCCATTAAGTAATCTTTTAAGGTATGCAAAGACTGTTTCCCAAGAGGGACCACTTTTTGCCTCGCGAGTGATCCGTAGCGATCAAAAAGTTGATTAAATCCTTCAAAAGGAAGGCAATCTTTGGTGAGTTGGCTGAGGTTATCGCGGCGAAGAAGAGCATGCAAGTTACTAAGTTGTGAAAATATCTGTGGATCTGAGATGATCAATTCATTAAAGCGGATTATTTGACCATTTTGACTAAGATCGGCAAGAGCGCTGAGTAGGCGCGGCTCGATCGCAAATACATTCACTTCATAGCCACTTTCGAGCTTAGAGTGCCCATCGTGCAGTTCATCTGGCGGCATAATTACGATTTGCCCATGACCCACTTGATGGCTACAGCCTTGATATTGGAACTTTTGCGTGCCATGCGTGATCAGACCGAGGTGAAAGTCCAGATGATAGTGCCTTTGGAAGGCAAACTTCTGGTATTTCGCCTCGATCAGGCTCAGCTGATCATGGTCGGTTGCGTAGTATTGAATCTGTTCCATTACATACAAAAAAGCTTGGTCACATTATGACCAAGCTTATCTGGCAATTTCTAACTTGTCTTGTAAAAAACGATCACTGTGGCTGAACGATTCGGCGTGAGCGACGGTTGTTGCGCAGTCCATCAAAGCTAAATACGACTAGCGCTCCCCAAATAAAGGCAAAGGTAATCGCTTTATCCATGGTAAAGGGTTCGCCATACATCAGTACTGCCAGTAAGAACATCAAGCTTGGGCCTATGTACTGGAAAAAGCCCAACGTTGATAATTTGAGTCTTGTTGCCGCACCCGTAAAACAAAGTAGGGGCAGTGTGGTAATCACACCTGCTGCAATCAACAAGCTATTTAATGCTAACGGGTTAGTGAGCATATTCGACGTTGGGGTTTCTGCAATAAACAGCAGATACACGGCGGCGACAGGCAGAAGGAGTAATGTTTCGATAAACAATCCTGTTTTTGCATCGACACTGACTTTCTTCCTTAAGAGGCCATAGAAGCCGAAACTCATTGCTAACGCCATCGCAACAACGGGCACGGAGCCGAATACAATCAATTGGACCAGTACGCCACAGCCCGCTAATACGACAGCAAACCATTGCAACTTACGAAGTCGCTCTCCCAAAAAGACCATGCCGAGCAAGACATTGATTAATGGGTTGATGTAATAGCCTAAGCTCGCGTCAAGCATATGATTGGAATTGACCGCCCAGATGAAAATCAGCCAGTTTCCGCCAATTAATACAGAACTTGCGATCAGGTAAACGATCTTCGTTTTGTCTTTCGCGATGTAGTAAACCGAGCGCCAGTGACGGCCAAAGTGAAGGAGTGCGGCAAGCAAAAAGAAAGACCAAATCACCCGGTGGCTCAGAATCTCCAAAGGGGATACTTGTGCGATGGATTTAAAATACATCGGTGCAATGCCCCACATGGTATAGGCACCAATCGCCAGCAAGATACCTTGCCGAGCGCGTTGTTGTTCGTCTTCTGGTGTCATGAGGTGTCACCTAATTGTGTTTATAGAGCAGAAAATCAGTATACGAGTCGTGATGCGAAACACCTAGCAATTTGCGGTTTTATTCACCACGAAACCCCATTACAATGTGCCCTCACTTTGTGTGCCTGGGCATGCAAAAGCATTTCTACGATCACTCAATCTGAGATTATTCATGACCTCAACCTTGCTAGCCGAACAATCAGATACGCCTGTAACGCCTCAACGTGTGTTGGAGGAAGTATTCGGTTACCAGACGTTTCGTGATGGTCAGCAAGAAGTTATTGAAGCCGCTATCGAAGGCAAAGACAGCTTGGTCATCATGCCGACTGGTGGCGGTAAATCTCTCTGTTACCAAATTCCGGCGTTAGTGCGCTCAGGGATTACCTTGGTGATTTCACCGCTGATTTCATTGATGAAAGACCAAGTTGATCAACTGAAAGCCAATGGCGTAGCTGCGGAGTGTGTGAACTCGACCATGAATCGAGAAGAGCTACTGAGTGTGTATAATCGCATGCACTCTGGTCAGCTTAAGCTAGTGTATGTTTCGCCAGAGCGCGTGTTAATGCGTGACTTTATTGAGCGTTTAGAAAACTTACCCTTATCTATGATCGCCGTGGATGAAGCACATTGTATCTCTCAGTGGGGACATGATTTTCGCCCAGAATACGCGGCTTTAGGTCAGTTAAAGCAACACTTTTCACATGTACCTTTTATGGCACTCACTGCCACCGCCGATGATGCGACGCGTCGTGATATTCTAGAACGCTTACGCTTATATGAGCCTCAGGTGTATCTAGGAAGCTTTGATCGTCCCAACATTCGTTACACCTTGGTGGAAAAGCACAAACCGGTTTCTCAAATCATTCGCTATCTTGCCACCCAGAAGGGAAGCTGCGGCATTATTTATTGTGGCAGTCGTAAGAAAGTTGAAATGGTGACCGAGAAGCTATGCAACAACCATATCCGCGCTGCTGGTTATCATGCAGGGATGGATACGGAAGAGCGAGCTTACGTTCAGGAAGCTTTTCAACGTGATGACATTCAAATCGTCGTTGCGACGGTTGCATTCGGCATGGGTATCAATAAGCCAAACGTGCGCTTTGTTGTGCATTTTGATATTCCACGTAACATCGAGTCCTATTATCAGGAAACTGGTCGAGCAGGGCGAGATGGCCTGCCTGCCGAGGCGATGATGTTGTATGACCCAGCCGACATCAGTTGGTTGCGTCGTATGTTGGATGAAAAAGATGATGGACCGCAGAAGCAGGTAGAAAGCCACAAACTCAATGCGATGAGTGCTTTTGCGGAAGCGCAAACCTGTCGTCGTCAGGTACTGCTCAACTATTTTGGAGAGTATCGCGAAAAGCCGTGTGGTAACTGCGATATCTGCCTGGACCCACCAAAACACTTTGATGCGACCGAAGAAGCGCGCAAAGCGTTGTCGTGTGTTTACCGCGTTAACCAAAGTTTTGGTATGACGTATGTGGTTGAGGTGCTGCGTGGGATGCAAAACATTCGTGTGCGCGAACATGGCCACGATAAAATTTCGACTTACGGCATTGGTCGTGATCACAGCCATGATTACTGGGTGAGTATCTTCCGCCAGTTAATTCATAAAGGGCTGCTATTTCAAAACATCACTCGTAACTCGACGTTGCAATTAACCGAAGAAGCACGTCCATTACTACGTGGTGATGTGTCTTTAGAACTTGCAGTTCCACGTTTAGATACCGCTGCACGTGCCGCGAAGTCGGATAAACTGACCAGCAAAAACTACGATAAGAAGTTGTTTGCCAAACTACGTAAGCTACGTAAGTCGATCGCCGATGAAGACGGTTTGCCACCATACGTGGTATTCAGTGATGCGACCTTGATTGATATGGCAGAAATGCTGCCAACGTCATACGGCGAAATGTTAGCGGTTAGTGGCGTTGGTCAACGTAAACTAGAAAAATACGCCGATCCATTCTTGGATCTGATCCAAGAACACATTACTCACCACGGATAAGGAATCCATATGCACAAGGAATTTGGTCTCGCTGATTACATTGTTGAAGAAGGGCGTCTTATTATTATCGCTCCAAGCTTCGACCTCGATACTTTTCCGGCACTGGGTGAGCGTTTGGTGGGATTATTATCTGCGTCTGTGGTAGAAAAACAGTGGGATGCGGATATTCACTCTTGGTTGATCGATTTTGAAGGCTGCCGCTTATTTATGAAAGCGGAGCACTACAGCGAAGCGATTTGGTTTGAAGCGCTAACAATAGAAGAGAGTAGGGAAGAGCTCGACTATTTAGCCGGATTGTTCCAACGCGGCTTCTAAATTCAAGTTATCTATTCTTTAAAGGGTGTTTCACATGAAACACCCTTTCTTATTTTTGCATCAAAGCCCTTGGTTTTGACGTGATGTTCGCGATGAAACGTTTGCGTATAAAACACCGCTTGTGAGTAAAATTGGTTAATGTATAATCGCCCACCGCTTTACTCTGAATGAGTTAAGTTAGTTTAATCGTCATTTTTTACATTGTTGGTAAGAGTGCTTTTCTCTGTAGAAAACGCTCGATTTGGGTTCCCTCGCCCCCAAACCAAACTAAAAAGGTATCGCATGAGTAACTTTACCCCTGCGCAGCAGCGCAACGCCCTTATCTATCTGGTTTTATTCCACCTAGTCATTATTGCATCCAGCAATTACCTAGTTCAGCTACCGTTTACTATCTTTGGCTTACATACCACCTGGGGTGCATTCACCTTCCCATTTATTTTCCTTGCGACGGATTTAACCGTACGTATTTTCGGTGCTCAGTTGGCGCGTAAGATCATTTTCTTAGTAATGTTGCCTGCTTTGGCTGTCTCTTACTTCTTATCGGTGGTGTTCTTCGAGGGGCAGTTCCAAGGTTTTGGTCACTTAGGGGAATTTAACTTATTCGTTGCTCGTATCGCGATTGCTAGCTTCATGGCGTATCTACTTGGTCAGATTATGGATGTGCACGTGTTCAACCGCCTACGCCAAATGAAACAGTGGTGGGTGGCCCCAACGTGTTCAACGCTTTTTGGTAATGCACTGGATACCATCGCCTTCTTCGCGATTGCGTTCTACCAAAGTCCAGATCCATTTATGGCGGAGCATTGGACGGAAATCGCGCTGGTGGACTACGGCTTTAAGTTAGTGATTAGTCTTGGCCTGTTTGTGCCTATGTACGGCGTACTACTGAATTACTTAATTAAGAAGCTAACGGCAGTGAACCCTAACTTTAAAGTTACGACGACGGCATAGTTTTCATCAGTTAATAGCAACAAAGCCGCTTTTGATAGCGGCTTTGTTGTTTCTAAAGCAAATGTACAGCGAAATGAGTATTTAGATCATCGGTGTCTCAAAACTCTATGAGTTGTACATAGGATAATAACGGGTATTAAAAAGGCTCCAGAAGGAGCCTTTGTCATGGGATAACAACCATTAATCAGAGGTAATCGTTAATGGCCAACCGATATCAGTTTGACGGTTGGATTCGATTTCTAGCTCAGCGGCGGTCAACGGGTTGGCCGCTAGCCACTGTGCATCAATGTTTAATGTTAGGTTGTCACCTTCAGCCGTTAATACGACGTTTGGCTCTAAGTTTTGGTTGCGACGGTGAGTCAACAACACCGCTAAGCGCAACAACCGCAGTACGCGCTTGGCACTTGAGCCTGATAACGCATGTTGCTCAGGCAGTGAGGTGAGTTGTTCTCGATAACGACGGGCAATCTCACCAAGAAAGAACTTCTGCGCGCGAGTGTAGCCAGGTAAATCCAGATTCTGGAGTAAGTAAGCACTGTGCTCACCGCCTTTTTTGAAATCGATCGTTAAGCCGATTTCATGCAGCTTTGCGGCGGTTTCAAGCAATATCTTGCCTTGAGGTTCCGTAATCCACTCATCGCCGCCGGCTTGCTCCAACAGTTTGCTTGCCAGTGTCGCAACTTGTTCACCGTATTGGTGATCGAGCTGATAACGATTTTGTACGCTGGCAATTGTGCGAGCACGGATGTCTTCTTGACGTAGCTCTTCAACCATCTCGTAGACTAAGCCTTCACGTAGTGCGCCGCCAGCGAGTGTCATCGCGTCGATTTCCAGTAATTCAAAAACGGCAATCAAAATAGATAGGCCGCTAGGGAACACTAACGCACGTTCAAGCGTTAAGCCTTCAATGTCGAGCTCTTCTAAATGATCGGCTAACATGGCTTGCTTCTGCAGGCGTTTCAATTTGGAGTGAGTGATTACTTCGTCCATACCTTGCGCTAGCATTATCTCTTGCAATGCCTGAACGGTGCCTGATGCGCCAACGCACACATCCCAACCGATTTCTGTATAGCGCTCTAGAATTGGCTGGATTGTCTGCTTCGCGCCTTCAATTGCTGCGTCAAAGTTACGCGCATTCAACTGGCGATCTTTAAAGAAGTTTTCCAGCCAAGTCACACAACCCATTTTTAAACTAGTCAGTGCTTTGGCTTCGAAACCTTCACCGATGATGAGTTCTGTACTTGCGCCACCGATATCGACAACAAGGCGGCGACCGCTGCCTCCAGAAGTGTGTGCGACACCTTTATAGATAGTGGCCGCTTCTTCTTCACCGGAGATAACGTCGATTGGTTGACCAAGAATCTGGTTCGCTTTCTCCAGAAACACATCTACATTCGTGGCGGTACGTAAAGTGGCTGTGCCTACAATACGAATGTTTTGTTTAGGAATGTCCTGCAAGCGTTCCGCAAATAGACTTAAGCAGTCCCATCCTCGCTGCATAGCTTCCATACTAAGAGAATTATGTTCATCTAGGCCCGCGGCTAGACGAACCTTGCGCTTAATTTTAGCCATTGTTTGAACGCTGCCATCGATATGACGCACAACGAGCATGTGAAAACTGTTCGACCCGAGGTCGATGGCGGCGTATAGCGGCGATGATCCTGCTTGACTCATAAACGAACTCAGTTTCCTTTTACGATTGTTTTGGTGCCGACTGACGTGGTTGGCGTGGACGACGTCCTTGCGGCTTGCGGTTACCTGAACCTGAACGAGTTCCGCCAGTATTCGTACGACGCTGTTGGTTGCGTGGCGCACGCATACGAATTGGCGCTGGCAGATCTTGGATCAGCGCTGACGAATCGTATTCTGAAACTGGGATAGTGTGCTCAATGTATTCTTCGATTGCAGGCAGGTTAATTGCGTACTCTTCACAAGCAAAACTGATCGAGTGGCCGCTTGCACCAGCACGACCGGTACGGCCAATACGGTGAACGTAATCTTCACAGTCGTCAGGAAGGTCGTAGTTGAAAACGTGCGTCACTTGAGGAATATGCAGACCACGGGCAGCAACGTCAGTTGCAACAAGAATGTCGACATCGCCTTTGGTGAATTGCTCAAGAATCTTTTCACGTTTCTTCTGCGGTACATCACCAGTAAGAAGACCGACACGGTGTCCATCGGCGGCCAAGTGACCCCAAACCGATTCACACTTGTGTTTCGTGTTCGCAAAAATGATGGCGCGATCTGGCCATTCTTCTTCAATCAAAGTTTGAAGGAGGGCCATTTTATCTTCGTTAGAAGGGTAGAAAAGTTCTTCCTGAATGCGGTGACCAGTTTTCTGTTCCGGCTCTACCACAACATGCTCAGGGGTGTTCATGTGCTCAAATGCCAGTTCTTGAACGCGGTAAGAAAGCGTCGCTGAGAACAGCATGTTCAAACGCTCTTTTGGCTCAGGCATACGACGGAACAAGAAGCGAATGTCTTTAATAAAGCCAAGATCGAACATGCGGTCGGCTTCATCCAGAACAACGGCTTGAATGTTGTTAAGGTTGAATACGCGCTGTTTGTAGAAATCGATGATACGACCTGTCGTACCAATCAGAATATCGACACCATCTTGCAGCTTATTCAATTGCTTATCGTAGCTTTCACCACCGTAAGCCAAAGCGGTTTTTAGACCAGTGCTCTCAGTTAATGCTTCTGCATCATTGTAAATCTGAATAGCAAGCTCACGTGTTGGCGCCATAATGATTGCGCGTGGCTGCGTAGGTTTACGACCTTCATGCTCTGGTGTCGTCAGAAGGTGGTTGAATGTAGCAGTAAGAAACGCGAGCGTTTTACCAGTACCCGTTTGGGCCTGGCCTGCGATGTCTTGGCCGGTGAGCAGGACCGGCAACGCCAAGGCTTGGATAGGGGTACAAAATTCGAACCCTTTTTTGTCCAATCCTTCAATAACTTGGGGCTTTAAGCCCAAATCGGCGAACTTTTGCTCTGTGATATGCGTCTTTTTCATGGCTATAGAATATCAGCTAAAGCTTGCAATACGAAAGTAAATACATTCCAATAGGGCATCTAATTACTGGTTATCATCCAACCAGTTTCGAAAAACACATTGGAGTGGAAGATGAGTGATAAGATTTTGCAGCTAACTGATGACGGTTTTGAAAACGATGTAATCAACGCTGCAGGCCCGGTTCTAGTGGATTTCTGGGCAGAATGGTGTGGTCCTTGTAAAATGATCGCTCCTATTCTGGACGAAATCGCAGACGAGTACGAAGGCAAACTCACTATCGGTAAACTAAACATCGACCATAACGCAGGTACACCACCTAAGTTTGGTATTCGCGGCATTCCAACGCTACTGCTATTCAAAGACGGCAACGTAGCGGCAACGAAAGTTGGTGCTCTGTCTAAAACTCAACTAAAAGAGTTTTTGGACGCAAACTTATAATCACCAAGTGATTACAGATAAAACCGTGCAAAGTAACAACGCACGGTTTTGTTTTTCTAACTCTGGACTAGAATACTAATTAGTGCTAACTTATCGCGCGTTAATTGAACAAATTTCTCTTCTTGGTCGATCCTGAGACCAAATCCATCTTAACTAGAAAACAGATCTTATTTTGACTAAACAAGAATCCACCACCATGAACCTTACCGAACTGAAGAACAGACCTGTGTCTGACCTTGTAAAACTGGGCGAAAGCTTAGGATTAGAGAACCTAGCTCGCTTAAGAAAACAAGACATCATCTTCGCGATTTTAAAAGCGCACGCTAAAGGCGGCGAAGACATCTTTGGCGATGGGGTTCTGGAAATTCTGCAAGACGGCTTTGGTTTCCTACGCAGTGCAGATAGTTCATACCTTGCGGGTCCGGACGATATCTACGTATCACCAAGTCAGATTCGTCGCTTTAACCTACGTACTGGTGACTCTATCGCTGGTAAAATTCGTCCACCAAAAGACGGTGAACGCTACTTTGCCCTTCTAAAAGTCAATACCGTTAACGACGACAAACCAGACAACGCTCGTAACAAGATCCTATTTGAAAACCTTACCCCTCTACATGCAAATGAACGCATGGTAATGGAGCGTGGTAACGGTTCTACAGAAGACATCACAGCACGTGTTTTAGATTTGGCATCGCCTATCGGTAAAGGTCAACGTGGTCTGATTGTTGCTCCGCCAAAAGCGGGTAAGACAATGCTTCTGCAAAATATTGCTCAAAGCATCGCATACAACCACCCAGAGTGTGAGTTGATGGTACTTCTTATCGACGAACGTCCAGAAGAAGTAACAGAGATGCAGCGTCTAGTTAAAGGTGAAGTAGTCGCGTCGACTTTCGATGAGCCAGCATCTCGTCACGTACAAGTAGCGGAAATGGTAATCGAGAAAGCGAAACGTCTTGTTGAACACAAGAAAGACGTGGTTATCCTGCTTGACTCTATCACTCGTCTCGCTCGTGCTTACAACACCGTAGTACCTTCATCAGGTAAAGTACTGACAGGTGGTGTGGATGCAAACGCACTACACCGTCCTAAGCGTTTCTTTGGTGCAGCACGTAATGTTGAAGAGGGCGGTAGCCTAACGATCATCGCAACGGCACTAGTAGATACTGGTTCTAAGATGGATGAAGTTATCTACGAAGAGTTCAAGGGTACAGGTAACATGGAACTGCACTTGAACCGTAAGATTGCTGAGAAGCGTGTATTCCCTGCGATTGACTTCAACCGTTCAGGTACACGTCGTGAAGAGCTACTGACGAAGACTGATGAACTACAGAAAATGTGGATTCTACGTAAGATCGTTCACCCAATGGGCGAAATCGACGCGATGGAATTCCTCATTGATAAGCTAGCGATGACGAAGACCAACGATGAGTTCTTCGATGCGATGCGTCGTCAGTAATAGCTGAGTCCTTATTCTAAAAAAGCCACCGTTAACGGTGGCTTTTTTGTTGCTTTCTCCCGATGGAAGCATCAGAATGAGGAGAAATGTTATCGGGAGGTTAACATGCAACAAGGAATGTTGTCGTCATTACTCCTGAGCTTGTCACTTATCACACTACCCGCGACGTTATCTGCCAAGGAAATGCAGGAGTCTGTAGTAGAACAGTGGCTTCAGGATACTCAAATACAGGCTAAAGTCTCTGAACTGCTTGATTACGTTGTCAGGGATGAGGTCGACTCGCTTAAATTTGCCCTTGATCGACTAGCTTTACCTCAACAAGAGGTCGTGCGTTTTCGGTTATTGGAAAAGCTTGAGAAGCAAGATGTGATTCTCACGCCTAGAATGGCTCTGTTTGTTGAGTCTCAGATCCGTATGACTCCTACTTATCAGGTTCTAGAGCGAGGGGACGGGTATGAGTTTAGTGTGCCTGCCTTTAACTTTCCTGCCATTGCGAGCCGCTTGATTAAGCGTTGGAAGCAAGACCAAAGTACCTTGGACTTTGTACTACAAGCTGAGCGGAAAGAGCTCGACTTAAAGCAATGGCTTACAGGGCAATCTCAACAAGCTCAAGCGCGTGAAGCACTTTTGATTCGAGAGTTGGACAGCTTATCACCGCATGCGCTTGCCGCATTAACCACTCAGTTAACCAAAGCGAATGTGACCAGTTGGCTACCATCGACAGCCGTGATCGTGAGATTAGCGCAAGTAAGTCAAGATGAGGAAGTGTACAACTTACTCTGGCGGATGAGAGCGGATTACAACAGCCAGTCCGAACTCGAGCGTTTAGCTACGGTTGGGGACGTTTTTTCAATTCAGCAATTGATGAACTCCACCGTCAATCCGTCACTCAAACCAGAAGCCATTAGTCTACTCACAAAATCCAACCCTTTATCTCCGCAAGTGAAACAGTTTCTAGTGAGCAAAATGGCACTATCGGAAGAAGCTACCATGGTCGCTCGAGAGCTGGCGCAGCAAGGGCATCAAACCTGGTTGGAAGAGTTAGTCTCTAACAACCATCAAGTGAAGACCCGGCAGATAGAGCAAGTATTAAAGTAATCTGGCTCACATACCCACACAAAATAGGAGGATCTTAGCGTCCTCCTATTTGTTATACTGCGGACAGTTTAATCAGCCAGTCATGAAGGCCTATGAGTTTTAAGGATTTACGCGAATTTATCGACCACCTAGAACAGAAAGGTCGACTTAAACGCATTGCTCACCCCGTCGACCCCGCTTACGAAATGACAGAAATCAGTGACCGCACCTTGCGTGCTGGTGGACCTGCGCTATTGTTTGAGAACCCAATTGGCTACGACGTACCTGTTTTGACCAACCTATTTGGTACACCAGAGCGTGTCGCGATTGGTATGGGACGTGAAGATGTTAAAGAATTAAGAGAAGTCGGTAAGCTGCTGGCTTATTTGAAAGAACCTGAGCCACCAAAAGGCTTCAAAGACGCATTGGAAAAATTGCCAGTGTTCAAGCAAGTATTGAACATGCCAGCCAAGCGCTTAAGAAAAGCATCGTGCCAAGAGATTGTGTGGCAAGGTGATGAAGTCGACTTGGACAAAATCCCGGTAATGAGTTGCTGGGCGGAAGACGTTGCACCACTGCTTACGTGGGGCTTAACCGTGACCAAAGGTCCAAACAAGAAACGTCAGAACCTAGGTATTTACCGCCAACAGAAAATCGCCAAGAACAAAATCATAATGCGTTGGTTAGCTCATCGTGGTGGTGCGCTTGACCTACGTGATTGGATGGAAACCAATCCAGGTAAACCTTTCCCAGTTTCGGTTGCGTTTGGTGCAGACCCCGCAACCATTCTTGGCGCAGTAACGCCAGTGCCAGATACGTTATCGGAATACGCATTTGCAGGTTTACTACGTGGCAGCAAAACTGAAGTCGTGAAGTCAGTTAGTAATGATTTGGAAGTGCCAGCGAGCGCTGAAATCGTGATGGAAGGCTATATCGACCCGAACGAGTTTGCTGATGAAGGTCCTTATGGCGATCACACTGGCTACTACAACGAAAAAGAAAAGCACCACGTGTTTACCATTACGCACATTACCATGCGTAAAGACCCAATCTACCACAGTACCTACACAGGCCGTCCGCCAGATGAGCCAGCTGTATTGGGTGTGGCATTAAACGAAGTCTTTGTGCCGATTCTGCAAAAGCAGTTCCCAGAAATTGAAGACTTCTATCTACCGCCTGAAGGTTGTTCGTACCGAATGGCAGTCGTCACCATGAAGAAGCAGTACCCAGGACATGCCAAGCGCGTAATGATGGGTGTGTGGTCTTTCTTACGTCAATTCATGTACACCAAGTTTGTTATTGTGTGCGATGAATCGGTAAACGCGCGAGATTGGAATGATGTCGTTAAAGCCATGTCAGAGCATATGGACCCTGTACGTGATACCTTGATGATAGATAACACGCCAATCGACTCGCTCGACTTTGCTTCACCAGTGGTTGGGCTTGGCTCCAAAATGGGCTTGGATGCGACCATTAAATGGGATGCTGAGCTGGCGACGCGAACCGAGGTCACTGAGCGAGACAGCAAAGCGATTACCGAAGCAGAACTGAATGAGTTGAAACAGCAACGCCCTGAGATTGTTGACGTCTATCTTCCAGTTACAGCAAACAACCAATTTGCTGTCGTAACTATGAAGAAAGACCAAGCTGGTCAATCCCAAGAATTGATGGAATATCTATGGGGCTTCTTTGCTCAGTACACGGATAACAAATTCATCATTTTGTGCGACGATGACGTTAATGCACGAGATTGGAATGACATCATTTGGGCGGTGACAACTCGAATGGACCCAGATAGAGACACGATTCAAGTGCTTGGTAAGACTGAGAGTTCATCCAAATTAGGACTGGATGCGACCAACAAGTTCGAATCTGAAGTCACGCGCGAGTGGGGTACGCCTATCAAAAAAGATCCTAAACTTGTGGCTAAAGTCGATGAGATTTGGGACCAGTTAGGTATTCTATGAGTCATCAAGTCCACCTTCTACCAATGGACGTTACATTCCAAGTAAAAGAAGGGGAGACGGTGTTGGAAGCTGCGCTCAACAACAATATTCGCTTCCCACACCGTTGCCAAGTTGGCGCTTGCGCCATGTGCATGTGTAAAAAGCTAACGGGCGAGGTGAATTACCACCTCGAACCGATGCTAACCGAAAAAGAGCAACAGCAAGGTTGGATATTCCCTTGCCAAGCCTATACAGAAAGTAATTTAGTGCTTACTTTTGATGAGTAAGCGAGAGGAACACCATGACCATCCAATGTAAAGTAAAGTCTATTCAGCCGTTAGCTTGTAATACTTACCAAATCCTTCTTCACCCAGAATCACCAGTGCCTTTTAAAGCGGGTCAGTACCTAATGGTAGTGATGGGTGAAAAAGACAAACGTCCTTTCTCTATCGCGAGCAGCCCTTGCCGTCATGAAGGTGAACTTGAACTGCATATCGGTGCGGCGGAACACAACGCTTACGCTCAAGAAGTTGTCGAAGCAATGCAAGCGGCGCTTGAAACTGATGGTCAGATTGAAATTGATGCCCCGCATGGTGATGCTTGGGTTCAAGAAGAAAGTGAACGTCCACTATTATTAATTGCTGGTGGTACAGGTTTTAGTTACGTGCGCTCGATTCTGGATCACTGCGTCGCGCAGAATAAAACCAACCCTATCTATCTATATTGGGGTGCGCGCGATAACTGCCAACTTTATGCAAAAGAAGAACTGGTCGAGATCGCCGATAAGTTTACTAACGTTCACTTTGTTCCAGTTGTAGAAGAAGCACCTGCTGATTGGCAAGGTAAGGTTGGTAACGTGCTACAAGCGGTGAGTGAAGATTTCGAAAGTTTAGAAAACTACGATATCTATATTGCAGGTCGATTCGAAATGGCTGGCGCAGCACGTGAACAGTTCACTCAGAACAAGAAAGCGAAGAGCGAACGTATGTTCGCAGACGCGTACGCATTCATTTAAATACGGCTTATGAGGCAGAAAAAGAGGGTTTTTTACCCTCTTTTTTGCTTTTTTGATGAAATAGTCATCGAACAGTCAGTTTTTTCCATTTTTTTCCAAAAAAGGGTTGCGAACGGATCTGAGTTCACTATAATGCGCATCCACCGACACGGCAGACGCGATAAGGCTTCAGCAGAGTCGGAGAGGTAAAAAGCTTCTACGAAAATAAAATTGAAAAAGTGTTTGACACTGTCAATTAAATCGCTAGAATGCACCTCCGCTTTGAGAGAAAAGCTTCTCGCAAAGCAAGCTCTTTAACAATATAGACCTATCAATCTGTGTGGGCACTCGTTGATGATAATCCAATTAGAT
>NZ_JBSRRK010000020.1:0-48874 GCF_053890955.1 Vibrio sp. JZG120 | reverse complement strand
TGTTTTACCGTGGTCAACGTGGCCGATAGTACCAACGTTAACGTGCGGTTTCGTACGTTCAAATTTTTCTTTAGACACGATCGTGTTCCTTCCTAGTTATGATTCGTCGTGATCATTATTGATCGACGACGCGCCAGAAATTGTTATTTTATGCGCCAACGCCCGTTAGCGCAATATTTGGACGCCCTGATCTCGCAAAAAGTCGTAAACTTTTTGTAGTTCAATCGTCAATTAGTAACCACGCTCTGCAATAATTTTATCTGCGAAGTTTTTCGGCACTTCAGCGTACTCGTGAAACTCCATAGAGTAAGACGCACGGCCTTGAGTTGCAGAACGTAGATCAGTTGCGTAACCGAACATTTCAGATAGTGGTACTTGAGCACGGATGATCTTAAGACCAGCCACACCTTCGTCCATGCCTTCAATGATACCGCGACGACGGTTTAGGTCACCAACAACGTCACCCATCCAGTCTTCCGGAGTGGTTACTTCGACATTCATCATTGGTTCTAGAATCACAGGTTGTGCTTCTAGTGCACCTTTCTTGAATGCCATCGAGCCAGCGATCTTAAACGCCATCTCGCTTGAGTCTACATCGTGGTAAGAACCATCAAATAGTGTAGCTTTAATATCTAGTACAGGGTAACCCGCTAGAACACCACTATTCATTTGTTCCTCGATACCTTTCGATACCGAACTGATGTATTCCTTAGGAATCACACCACCCACGATTTCGTCTACGAATACGAAACCTTCGCCAGGTTCAGAAGGCTCAAGTTTGACCCACACATGACCGTATTGACCACGACCACCTGATTGACGAACAAACTTACCTTCAACTTCCGCTTTACCACGAATGGTTTCACGGTAAGCAACCTGAGGTTTACCAACGTTACAATCAACGCTGAATTCACGCTTCATACGATCAACGATAATGTCTAGGTGAAGTTCACCCATACCTGAGATCAGAGTCTGACCTGATTCGTCGTCCGTTTCCACGCGGAATGATGGATCTTCCGCAGCCAGTTTACCTAGCGCGATAGCCATTTTCTCTTGGTCTGCCTTAGAACGAGGTTCTACAGCAATCTGAATAACTGGTTCAGGGAACTCCATGCGCTCTAGAATCACTTTGTGGTTCTGATCACACAGTGTGTCACCTGTTGTTACGTCTTTCAGACCGATAGCAGCAGCGATATCACCAGCGCGAACTTCTTTTACTTCTTCACGCTTATTCGCATGCATCTGAACGATACGACCAAAACGCTCTTTCTTCTCTTTTACAGAGTTGTAAACAGCGTCGCCGGAGTTTACTACACCAGAGTAAACACGCATGAACGTTAGCGTACCCACGAATGGGTCAGTCGCGATCTTAAATGCTAGCGCAGAGAATGGTTCGTTGTCGTCAGCGTGACGCTCAACTTCATTTTCTCTTTCGTCAACACCTTTAATTGCAGGTACGTCAACTGGCGATGGCAAGAACTCGATCACTGCATCTAGTACCGCTTGAACACCTTTGTTCTTAAACGCACTACCACAAGTGGCCAATACGATTTCGTTGTTTAGTGTACGAGTACGTAGAGCTTGTTTGAGCTCAGCTTCAGTCAATTCACCTTCTTCAAGGTACTTGTCCATCAGCTCTTCGCTAGCTTCAGCAGCGGATTCAACCATGTGGTTGCGCCACTCTTCAGCAAGTTCGATCATGTCAGCTGGGATGTCTTCGTAAGTAAACGAAGTGCCTTGATCGGCTTCATTCCAGTTGATCATCTTCATCTTGATAAGGTCGATGACACCTCTGAACTCATCTTCCGCACCAACGTTCAGTTGGATTGGAACAGGGTTCGCACCAAGACGATTTTTAATTTGGTCCACAACGCGTAGGAAGTCTGCGCCCGCACGGTCCATCTTGTTTACAAATACCAAACGTGGAACGTGGTATTTGTCTGCTTGACGCCATACAGTTTCAGACTGAGGTTCAACACCAGATGAGCCACAGAACACAACCACAGCACCATCAAGTACACGAAGAGAACGCTCTACTTCGATAGTAAAGTCAACGTGTCCAGGGGTATCAATGATGTTTACGCGATGCTCAGGGAACTGTGCTTCCATACCACGCCAGAATGTAGTAGTCGCAGCGGATGTGATAGTGATACCACGTTCCTGCTCCTGCTCCATCCAGTCCATGGTTGCTGCACCATCGTGAACTTCGCCGATTTTGTGAGAAAGGCCAGTGTAGAACAGAATACGCTCAGTTGTGGTTGTTTTTCCTGCATCTACGTGAGCACAGATACCGATATTACGGTAGCGCTCAATAGGAGTTTTACGAGCCACGATTGTATCCTCTTACTAAGGTGTACCTTAGAGTATAGAAAAGTGCTGCGAGAGAACCTCGCAGCACAGAAGGTATTACCAGCGGTAATGAGCGAACGCTTTGTTTGCGTCAGCCATGCGGTGAACGTCTTCACGTTTCTTAACCGCAGTACCTTTGTTCTCAGACGCGTCTAGCATTTCAGCTGCTAGGCGTTGAGCCATAGATTTTTCACCACGCTTGCGCGCAGCTTCAACCAACCAACGCATAGCAAGTGCGTTACGGCGAACCGGACGTACTTCTACAGGTACTTGGTAAGTTGAACCACCAACACGGCGAGATTTAACCTCTACCGCTGGGCGTACGTTTTCAAGAGCTTCTTCAAAAATAGCTAAGTGGTCTTTACCAGACTTTTCAGCCATAGCATCTAGTGCAGTGTAAACGATTTTCTCTGCAGTAGATTTTTTACCGTCAACCATTAGGATGTTAACGAATTTTGCCAGCAATTCAGATTTGAATTTTGGATCTGGAAGGATCTTACGCTGACCAATGACGCGACGACGTGGCATGGATTTATCTCCGTTGTCTTCTTCAGGTTTTATCCAAAACTTTTCAGTTTTTTCAAAAAATTAAAAATAATTTAGTGTTTGGCCTTACTTAACGGAATCCATTAAGACTTAGGACGCTTCACACCGTACTTAGAACGACCTTGTTTACGGTCGTTAACGCCAGCACAGTCAAGTGCACCGCGAACAGTGTGGTAACGTACACCCGGAAGGTCTTTTACACGACCGCCACGGATTAGTACAACACTGTGCTCTTGAAGGTTGTGACCTTCACCGCCGATGTACGATGTAACTTCGAAGCCGTTTGTCAGACGTACACGACAAACTTTACGAAGTGCTGAGTTAGGTTTTTTAGGTGTAGTAGTGTAAACACGAGTACATACACCACGTTTTTGTGGGCACGCTTCTAGTGCAGGCACGTTGCTTTTAACAACTTGCTTTGCACGAGGCTTACGTACCAACTGGTTAATAGTTGCCATTAACTAGCTCCTGATTTACTTGAAAGTAAGCTTTGTGAAAAATCTATCCCCAACTACCATTGCAGTTAGGGACGCAAAATTCTATGCAGCAGTGAGAGGTGTGTCAAGAAATATACGGATCTTTTTTGTTCAATTAGGACAATTCATCCGTAAAGCTTTAGCGACAGTAAATCACGTTCAATCCCAAGTAAGCGATTTATCCTGTTTAACTGTGAGCTCAACGAAGCCTGAGTAATTCACGATCGTCAGTGATGGACTGATACGATTCGCAATACCGCGAGCGTGAATATCGCTCTCTAGCACAAATACACTGCGGTTTTTTAGGTGGGAAAACGCTTTATGCTGCGAGTTAGCAGCGTACACGGCATCTTCTATAAGTAAGATGTCATCCTGTACATTACATAAGGGCATGGCGTCTTCTAGGGCGGAGACCGTTTTTATAATATGTAGCATAACTTCCTCAGAACGACAGTAGCTTGCCAGCGTGTTGCAACTTATCTTTGAGCTGCTCTGAGCTTAACGCTTGAGCTTCAATGACTAAATCCGCTTGAGCCAAACCTCGCTGAGCTAATGACTCTGAGCACACAAAGACTTGTTCGATATCGTATAAATCGAAAAGCTTCAGCATCGGCGCATAATCTTTGCTCAAGATCTTACTCGGTTCTTGTCCTAGTAGAAGCTGGTAAACCCCATCTCCCATGAAAATGACGCTGATATCTTCACAGTAAGCCGACGCGGCTAACAGTGCATCCACACCTTCACGACCAGCCGCACTGCCATGCGGTGCGCTACGAAATAGATAAGTTAGCTGACTCAAAACTGTACCACTCTGTCTTGGGTTAACATCGCTTCGGCTAAGCTACCTAAGCCGGCTTGCTCAAAACCTTCCGCTAGATTGCTCTGGACCAAACCATGTTGATTCGCTTCTTCTTCACTTACGATCCCGCGACGCAAAGCCGCAGCAACACAAGTTTCTAGACGAACACCATGCTCTTTTGCCAAAGATTGCCATGCCTTATTGAGATCAAATTCGTCGTTGGCAGGCACACTCAAAGCATTACCATTGGTCACGCCCTCTTGATAAAAGAAAACGCTCACTAACTGATGGCCTTGCTCAATCACCGCCTTGGCGAACTGATAAGCACTGCGTGCTGACTGGCTACCGTAAACAGGACCGTTCACCACCAACGTGTAAGTCAGCTTACTCACTTTTCATCGTCCTCGGTTTTACGTTGACGAATGTATAAGTAGACGGTGTGTTTTGAAATGTTAAGACGATCTGCAACGCGGTTGATGGCATCTTTAATATCGAAGATGCCTTTGTCGTACAATTCCATCACGATTTGGCGATTCTTGGTGTTGTTCGATACGGATTTATCCGCATTGATCTCTTCGATGGTGCGTTCAACAGTTTGGTCCACCAGCTCTTCTACGTCACTAGCAAAGTTAACCGAGGAAGCCGCTTCTTTTGCTTCTTGCGTTGGCATGAAAGATTGAAGGACTTGCGAGAAAGGCGCATCCAAGTTGACGTTGATACACAACAAACCAATCACGCGATTTTCACCATTACGAATGGCAACAGTGATCGACTTCATCAACACGCCACCTTTTGCACGGGTAAAGTACGAACGTGAGAAGTTGCGCTCCGAGCCTTCGATGTCTTTTAGCATTTTAAGCGCTAAATCAGTGATCGGTGAGCCGACTTGGCGACCCGTGTTTTCACCGTTAGCGATTTTAATTGCAGAGGTATTTAAGTCTTCTAGCGAGTGAAGAACGATTTCACAAAAGGGACCTATCAGGCTGGCGATACCATCAACGACCGCCTCATAAGATCTTAAAATGATTTTGTCGTGCTCGGTAAACGGCATCACGTTAACGGATTCCATTTCGAGCAACATCTCCGCGTTTATTGTTTCTGTAGTTGTCATAAGCCTTCGAGCGAAAAATCAACAAATTGGTGTAAGTTTATCAGAAAATTTGAAAATCAACCTAGCAAACTCACCAACTAGTGACCTAGAACAAAAAAGGCCCGTTAAACGGACCTTTTTCAATAACTTATCGCGGCTTATTGTTATTGCTCTGCGTTGTCGTTCTCGACTTTTAGCAGCTCAACTTCAAATACTAGCGTTGAGTTAGCAGGAATGCTTGGTGTGTCTTGATCACCGTATGCTAGCTCTGGCGGGATAACGAATTTGAATTTAGAACCCACAGGCATTAGCTGAACACCTTCTGTCCAACCTGGGATTACACGGTTAAGTGGGAATGTTGCAGGTTCACCACGATCGTAAGAGCTATCAAATTGCGTACCATCGATTAGCGTACCTTTGTAGTGTACTTGAACCGTATCAGTGTCTTTTGGCTTCTCGCCTTCAGCTGGAGTAATAACTTGGTATAGAAGACCTGTATCTGTCTTCACTACGCCTTCTTGCTTCTCGAACTCAGCACGGAAATCATCGCCAGCTTTTTTTGCTTCAGCTGCTTTCTCAGCTGCTTGTGCTTGCATCTTTTCAGCAACACGCTTATCTAGAGATTCTAGTGCTGCACGTGTTTCTTCTTCATTCAATTCAGCATTGCCTTTGAAGACGTCTTCGATACCTTTTAGTACCAAGTCTTTGTTAAGATTAATGCCGATTTCGCTTGGCTTGTCGATGCTTGTGCTTAGGTAGTTAGCAAATGAAACACCGATTGCGTATGCCGCTTTATCGTCGTCGGTTTTAAAGTGAACCGCTTTACCGGTTTCTGCTTGAACTTGTTCTGCTTGAGGTGCGGCTTCTGTTTTAGTTTCTTCTTTCTGACAACCTACCGCTAGCATAACTGTTGCAGCAAGTAGCGACACTTTTAAAACTGATTTCATTAAATTCTCCCAATAATGGCTTTGCCATTGGTTGTTGTGCACAAATCTTCTATGAGACTAGTGAAGACAATCGTTATACCAATATACTAGCTATATGTCTTAAGACACAAACCGGATTATTAGATGTGATGCAAAGAATTTCTCATTTATTCCTATATTTAATTGTCATCACCACGTTAAATGGTTGCTTTTTCGCCGAGCGTGAAGTGCAGCGTTGGCCGATAGAGCCTCAGGGTGCGACGAGCTTCGCACTTAGCAGAGATGGACGATTTGCTCTGCTCTATTCTCAGCAACACCATTTGATGTTGTGGGACCTAGAGCAAAATGAACAACTAGCCAACCTGGGTGAGCTCGATGCCGATGCCAACGTGGTATCCCATATTCGTATCTCAGACAATGGTCGCTATGCAGTCACAGCGAGCCAAATGAACTTCGCAGTTTGGGACTTAGGCTGGACGCAATCCAAAGGCCTTTGGTCTATTTCTGATGCGCTCATTCGCGACGTTGATATCACCAGTAACGGTGAACAAGTTCTGCTCGGGTTATCCAACGGTAAAGCAATTTACGTCAACTTAGTCACCGGACGTCGCTTGGAGTTCCTTGCGCATCGTGAAAAAGTCAATTCCGTCGCCATTTCTCCTAATGGCCGCTTCGCACTGACTGGTGGTAATGACTACAAAGCGTATTTGTGGGACACCGAAACCGGACAAGTGCTGCGGACCTTCGAACATGAACAACGGGTTGTTCGTGTTGCCCTGCAACGAGATGGCAAGTTAGCAATGACATCCGATGGCGGAAACCAAGCGGTAATTTGGGATTTAAAAACTGGACAAGAGGTCACACAGTTGAGCAGTTGGTCGCGCCAATTGATCTTCTCTACTGCGCGATTTTCTGATGACGGAACTCAGTTAGTGACAGGAACGCCTTCTGGCCGCGTTTCAATATGGGATACTCAAACCGGAAAACGGATTGGCGGATTTGAAGTTGAGCCAAAAAAAGACACTCGCCCTCCCCGTGCGCTCGTGTATGATGCAGCCTTTGATTCAAAACAACGCGTAATTACTGCTACTTCAGCAGGTATTGCCCAAGCTTGGCAGTTAGAGAACGGATCATGACAGAAAAAATCATTCAGCAATTGGAAGCACGCATTAATGACTTAGAATGTCAGCTTGCGTTCCAAGAACAGACTATTGAAGATCTGAACGGCGCCTTATCGCAGCAGCAACTGCAAATTACCAAGATGATCGATCAGATGAAATATGTGGTAGGTAAAGTAAAAAATATGGACTCGTCGAATTTAGCCGATCCGTCAGAAGAAACCCCACCACCGCATTATTAAAATGCAGGCTCAAATAGCATAAAGCCCAGAACGTGTTCTGGGCTTTGTTGTATTGATTACTTAAGAGGCACTCAAGAGGAAGCTATTCGTCAGCGTCGATTTTGACGCTCAACTCGCCTTGAGTGTTGATGCCAGCTCGGTACATACCAGAGCTGTTCATCGCAAAGTGCAGCTCACCTTGCGCGTCAATTGCGATTAAACCGCCTTCGCCGCCCATCTCTTTCAGTTCCCCCTGAATAATATGCTCACAAGCAGTATGAATATCTTCTTGTAAGTAACGCATCCGTGCGGCGACGTCTTCTGCGACACGTTTACGGATAAAAAACTCACCGACACCCGTAGTTGAAACCGCGACAACGCCATTTTCGGCCACCGTGCCGCAGCCTATCAAAGCCGAATCCCCAACTCGGTTGTATTTCTTATTCGTCACGCCACCCGTGCTGGTTGCAGCGGCTAAGTTACCTTGTTGATCCAACGCTACGGCTCCGACGGTGCCATGTTTACGATCATCTGGATAGCGAGATTCCGATAGTGCAAACAACCCCTTCTCTCGCATCGAAAGCAGTTGCTCATAACGGCGATCAGTAAAGAAGTAATCCTGTTCGGTATACTCATGGCCTTGTTCAAAAGCAAACTTCTCTGCGCCCTCACCCACCAACAACACGTGATTGCTGTTTCGCATTACGTCACGAGCGAGCTCAATTGGATTCTTGATATGACGAACACCAGCGACCGCGCCTGCGGCTTGGTTTCGACCATCCATGACAGAGGCATCCATTTCTACCATTTCGTTGTTGGTCAGCACCGAGCCTTTACCCGCATTAAAGTTAGGCGAGTCTTCCAATACTTTTACTGCAGCCACAACCGCATCCAAAGCGTCGCCGCCTTTCTCTAGAATTTGATAGCCAGCTTTTACCGACGCTTCCAAATCAGCCAAGATCGATTGCTGAAGTTCATTGCTCATCTGTTCACGTAAAATGGTGCCTGCGCCACCATGAATCGCAATCGAGAAAGGTTTTGTCATCGCTTTTTCCATGAGTTGTTCTTTTCTTCTATGCACTACACCTTAGATAAACAAAAAGCGCAAGTTGAAACCTCAACTTGCGCTTTTCAAAGCTTTACTAGATAAGATTATCTAGTGAAGGAGCTTGTGATTAGTGAGAACCACAGCTGCCGCCGCCACAGCAGCCTTCATCATCGTGATCATGGTCATGACCACAGCCACCAGCTTGATGGATATGACCGTGTTCGATCTCTTCTGCTGTTGCTTCACGTGTAGACATAACTTCTACTTCGAAAGTTAGTGTTTGACCAGCTAGCATATGGTTACCGTCAACAACCACTTCGTTGCCGTCAACTTCTGTTACTTCTACAGGGATTGGACCTTGGTCAGTGTCAGCCAGGAAGCGCATGCCCACTTCGATTTGGTCAACGCCTTGGAATACGTCCGCAGGAACGCGTTGTACTAGCGCATCGTTGTGCTCGCCGTAAGCTTCTTCAGGAGCTACCGTTACTGAGAACTTGTCGCCAGCCACTTTACCTTCAAGCTCTTTTTCAAGACCAGTGATTAGGTTGTTGTGACCGTGAAGGTAATCTAGAGGCGCTTCTGCTGTTGATTGATCAACAACCACACCGTCTTCCAACATTACTTTGTATGCAAGGCTTGCAACAACGTTCTTTTCAATTTTCATACTAACTCCAGGGAGATTAATTGACTTAACCTGAATGGGGTTAAGTACTGAGATATCTGGGTGTATTATGGGGATCAATTATCGAAGTTCAATTATTCCGGCTTAAAAATTCCGATCATTTCCTGATCTGAGTGTTTATTTTTCTCTACAGATTGCGGTTTACGCTGCTCAGTAAACTCACACTCGACACACTCAACTAACTCGATATTATTTTCAATCCACCAGCGCAGGGTATCTTGCTGGCTGCAATTTGGGCAGCTAGCGCCGGCAATAAAACGTTTCTTGATTTTCACGCTATTTCCTTAGCTTGAGTCTTGGCTCAAGTACTACTTCCAATGATTAGGTGACTGATGGTCGCTCTCCATCTCACGACCAAAAATTTCTTCTAGCTCTTTGCGTGCCTCTTTCGCTCTCTGAGCCAATTTCTTATCTTCATTGTGCTGAGGCAATAAGTCCTTAAGCATAGCATTATCTAACTTACGAAAATGTGCTTCTGCCCGCTTTGCTTGATAAGGGTGCATACCAAGTTCTACGAGCGCTTGGCGACCGAGATCCAATGCCCCTAAAAATGTTTCACGAGAGTAATTCTCGACACCGTGGCTCATTAACTGATACGCCTCGACACGGCTTCTTGCTCGGGCTAGCAACTTAAGTTTCGGGAAGTGCACGCGGCAGATATCAACGATGGCCATCACCTCATCAGGTGAATCGGTACAAATGACCAATGCTTCTGCTTTATCTGCGCCAGCAGCCCGCAAAAGATCAATTTGGGTAGCATCGCCATAAAACACTTTGTAACCATACTTGCGCAGTAGGTGGATTTGGCTGGCATCACTTTCTAATACCGTCACTTTGATTTTATTGGCATACATTAAACGTCCGACGATCTGACCGAAACGTCCAAAGCCTGCAATGATCACGCGAGGTCGGCGATCCACTACTTTCGTGGTCATGCCCTCTTCTTCTTGATTCAGGGTATGAGCAAACCATTTTTTTTGTCCCATCAGCAAAAGTGGTGTCGTCACCATGGATAAACTGACCACCACCAACAAAAACGCCACTTGCTCTTTGGATAAAATGCCCTCTTGGCTCGCTGCGGTAAATATGACAAAGGCAAACTCACCACCTTGGCTTAAAATCGCGGCCATACGGCTTCTCGCTTTGGCTCCGACACGGGCAGCTCTCGCCAATGCATACAAAACCAAGCCCTTAACCACGACCAAAGCCACCACCGCGCCCAGAATCTCTAAAGGGTGTAATGCCAATAACCCCAAATTTACCGCCATGCCAACCGCGATGAAGAACAACCCCAACAACAAACCTTTAAACGGCTCGATAGCGATTTCCAATTCATGTCGATATTCACTCTCAGCCAGCAGAACGCCGGCTAAGAAAGTCCCTAGAGCCATAGAAAGCCCGAGCTTTTGCATCACGACAGAAATCCCAAGCACGACCAATAGTGCGGCGACGGTAAAGAGCTCACGAACGCCGCTCATCACAACAAAACGAAACAGTGGACGCAATAAAAAATGGCCACCAATCAACAGTGCCACCACACTGCCTAATACCGTGAAGACATCCAACCAACTACCGCCACTCTGCCCGCCAGCAAGCAAGGGCAACATTGCCAACATTGGGATCACGGCAATATCTTGAAAGAGCAATACCGCAAAACCAGACTGACCCGTTTCGGTGCCATTGAGCCCTTGCTCTTCAATCACTTTAAGAGCAATTGCCGTCGAGGACAGCGCCAATCCCATCCCAATCACCAAACTCACTTGCATGCTTACGCCGAACATACTGACGACACTGCCCAGCACGGCGGTCGTAACCACCACCTGCGCGCCGCCTAAGCCTAGAATCGGTCCTCGCATTTGCCACAGTTTTTTAGGATTTAGTTCAAGGCCGATCAAGAACAGTAACAACACGACCCCAAGTTCAGCAAAGTGCAAAATAGCATCAACATCACTGATTAAGCCAAGACCCCAAGGGCCAATCAACACACCGGCAAGTAAATAACCTAAAACCGAGCCAAGTCCGAGACGCTGAGCAATCGGCACCGCGATAACCGCAGCCGAGAGAAAGACCACGCTACTTTGAAGAAACTCACTGGTTATCGCCATACTGACCTCCTTGGTCTGTTGCTTCCCAGTTTTCAAGTGGGTTGTTCAACCACCGACGATACAGTTCGGCGTGCTCATACCGCTCAATATCCGAGACATTACGCGACCAATACAACACCAAAGGTTCAATCCAGTGCATTTGACACAAGGCAGCCGTCAGTTCAAACGGTTGTAAGATTTGCTCTAATGGATATTTGTTGTACCCCTTCGCGCTAAAGGCCTCTTCTTTCCCCCCCGTTGTAATCACACTGCGCCAGTATTTTCCCTCTAGTGCCGAACCTCCACCAAAAGCAAAACCTTTGCCCAGCACTCGGTCCAACCACTCTTTTAACAGGGCTGGGCATGAATACATATAAAGCGGGTGATGAAACACGATCACATCATGCATGAGCAACAACTCATGTTCGTAATTCACATCAATAAAGAAGTCAGGGTAAACACCGTAAAGATCGTGCACAGTGACGTGATCAAGCGACTGAGCTTTTTTAATCATCACTTGATTAGCAATCGAGTTATGTGGCTCTGGATGAGCATAAATGACCAGAACTCTTGGGAGAATAGACGGTGCAACAGCCAAATGGTCGTCCTTGTGGTTATTTTTATCCGTTATCAAATTGTTATACTTTTTTGTACAGCATAATGCAATTAAAGCGAATCAATCGACTTTTCCGGCCAATACCCCTACTATTCACCGCTAGATATATACCCAAGTGGCTTTAAAAACGATTGAAACCACTTCGCTATGTAACCAAGCAACGCGCACTGCGCAAAGTGAATGAAAACTTTATGATTACCTTTTCTGATATTCAGTTACTGCGTGGCGGTAAACCTCTTTTAGATCAAGCTTCAGCGACTATCCATCCTGGCGATAAAGTCGGCCTTGTGGGTAAAAACGGCTGCGGTAAATCAACGCTATTTGCATTGCTGAAAGATGAACTGTCGATTGATGCAGGCTCATTTAGCCAACCTCAACATTGGGAACTGGCCTGGGTCGCACAGGAAACGCCTGCGCTAGAGCGCACTGCACTGGAATACGTCATTGATGGTGATCGCGAGTACCGAGCGCTCGAAAAGCAGTTGGCTGAAGCGGAAGCACAAGACAACGGCACCTTGGTTGCCGAGATCCACGGTAAAATTGAAACCATCGGCGGTTATAGCATTCGCGCTCGCGCGGCAGAATTGCTCGACGGTTTAGGTTTCAGTCAAGAGCAAATGAGTTGGAGTTTGACTCAATTCTCTGGTGGTTGGCGTATGCGCCTTAACTTAGCTCAAGCGCTATTGTGCCGTTCTGACTTATTGCTACTCGATGAGCCAACCAACCACTTGGACTTAGACGCGGTGATGTGGCTTGAACGTTGGCTACAAAACTACCCAGGCACACTGATCCTGATCTCGCACGACCGTGACTTCCTTGACCCAATTGTTGGCCGTATTATCCACATCGAAAACCAACAATTGAACGAATACACGGGTAACTATTCGTCGTTCGAAAACCAACGAGCGCAAAAAATGGTGCTGCAGCAAGCGATGTTCGAGAAGCAACAGAAACAGATGTCGCACATGCAAAGCTACATCGACCGTTTCCGTTATAAAGCCTCTAAAGCACGCCAGGCTCAAAGCCGTATTAAAGCTTTGGAGCGCATGGAGAAAGTGTTACCCGCTCAATTCGATAACCCATTTAGCTTCCAATTCCGTGAGCCTGCGGCGCTGCCAAACCCAATCATGATGATGGATGAAGTATCGGCAGGCTACGGTGACAACCTGATCTTAGAGAAGATCCGCTTGAACTTGGTTCCTGGCAGTCGCATTGGTCTACTCGGCCGTAATGGCGCAGGTAAATCGACCTTGATCAAATTGCTCTCTGGCGAGCTTAACGCGCAAGGTGGCGATCTGACTTACTCACAAGGCGTAAAAATAGGTTACTTTGCTCAGCATCAATTAGAAACGCTGCACCCAGAGGAAACGCCGCTGCAACACATGATGCAGATCGCGCCGGATCAAACCGAACAACAGCTACGTGATTACCTAGGCAGCTTTGGCTTCCAAGGCGACAAAGCACTGGAGAAAGTCGCGCCGTTTTCGGGTGGTGAAAAAGCCCGTTTAGTGCTGGCCTTAATTGTGTGGCAAAAGCCAAACCTGTTGCTACTTGATGAACCAACCAACCACTTGGATTTGGACATGCGTCAGGCATTGACGATGGCACTGCAAACGTTCGAAGGTGCAATGGTGATTGTTTCGCACGATCGCTACTTACTGCGTGCTACAACCGATGACTTGTACTTGGTGCATGATCGTCAAGTTGCGCCGTTCGATGGTGACTTAAACGACTACTACAAATGGTTAACTGAGCAACAAAGAGCGGAACGCAAAGAAGCACAAGCTGCACAGCCAGCCAAAGATAGCGCCAACAGCGCGGCAGCGAAAAAAGAGCAGAAACGTCGCGATGCAGAATTTCGTAAGCAGACGGCGCCAATTCGCAAAACGCTGACACAATTAGAAAATAAAATGGATAAGTTAGGTGCTGCACTGGCCGAAGCTGAAGAACAATTGGCAGATAACTCACTGTATGAAGCCGAAAATAAAGCTAAACTTAACCAAGTGCTGGCTCTTCAAGCTTCTAGTAAGGCAGAGCTCGAAGAAATTGAAATGGAATGGATGTCTGCTCAGGAAGAACTGGAGCAGATGGAGCTAGAGTTTAATCAATGAGTAATCAACACGCTGAATACACACTCACCCTAGAACACCTTTGGCAGTTCAGTCTGCAATTTTATGGTGTGCGAGAAGTGAAAGAAGCGTGTTTATCATTACAGAACAATTATCACGGCAACGTGAACCTACTCCTGCTGCTCAGATGGCTCGATGAGCAGCAACTCATTTTCCAAGAAAAAGACTGGCCTCTGGTACAAAGCTGTCTGGGCCGAAGCGAAACCTTACTGCACTCTTTTCGCGACTTACGTCGCCATCTTAAGTCTCAAGTCAATGACGCTTTATATCGTGAAACCTTGCAGTTTGAGCTGCAACTAGAAAAGCAGCAACAAGCGGATTTGGTGAACTGCATTAACTCGCTCACGCTGGTCAAAAATGATGGCGCCCCACTCACGCTGAGATACTGTCGTCAACTTGGTGGTGAGCATTTGCAACAGGCCTTTGCTATTCCGGTGCCAAACATTCACCCACCAAAACGCCCATAAATCTGTAGAATACCTATAATCTTTATAAAGGATTATATTAATAAGTTCTTCAACTGACACCGAAGAACCGCATAAGAGCAGTTAGGTATGACACAATTTTTCGCAGCCGCCGGGATCAAAAACCCGCATCTTCAAACGCTTTTACCGCGTTTTATTCGCAAAAAAGCGTTGTTTACGCCGATTTGGCAAACCCTCGATACATCCGATGGAGACTTTCTCGATCTCGCATGGAGCGAGGACCCAACCCAAGAACCTGCGCAAAAAAAGCCGATTTTTGTTTTATTTCATGGACTAGAAGGCTGCTTCTATAGCCCTTACGCCAATGGCCTAATGAATGCATTTGCTCAATCCGGATGGCTGTCGGTGATGATGCATTTCCGCGGTTGTAGCGGTAAGCCAAACAAGAAAGCTCGCGCCTATCATTCTGGTGAAGTGACTGACGCCCGCCACTTCTTAGAGCACCTTGAGCAACGCTTTCCTGATAACCCCAAAGTTGCGGTTGGTATTTCTCTTGGCGGTAACATGTTGGCGAATTATTTAGCCCAATACAAAGACCACCCCATTTTGAACGCGGCGACCATTATCTCAGCGCCTTTAGACCTAGCAGCGTGTGCGAACCGTATTGAACAAGGCTTTTCGAAAGTGTATCGCCGTTACCTGCTCTCTTCGCTCAAACGCAACGCATTGCAAAAACATCACTTGTTGCATGGCGAGCTCGCTTTGTCCTACAACTCAATAAAACGTGTCACACGATTGTATGAATTCGATGATTTGATCACGGCACCACTGCACGGTTTTAAAGACGCACAAGATTATTACGATCAATGTTCTGGCTTAAGTAAATTACAACAGATCACGCTACCGACACTGATCATTCACGCCAAAGACGATCCATTCATGACCGACGATGTGATCCCGAAATTTGTTCTGCCAGATAATATTGATTACCGTCTCTTTGAGCACGGTGGGCATGTTGGTTTCCTTACAGGTTCAGCGCTCAAGCCGAAATTTTGGTTGGAAGAAGCGCTGCCAGCGTATTACGAAAGTATTGCTGCAGATTACCTTTCTGCTGTATCCAAGCAGCGAAAGCAGTAAACTAGCCGCTCATCATAAAAGTTCGAGGTATTTATGATCATTCCATGGCAAGACATTGCGCCAGAAACATTGGAAAACTTAATTCGTGAATTCGTCTTACGTGAAGGCACGGATTACGGAACCGTCGAGATTTCTTTGCAAGACAAAGTGGATCAAGTAAAAACTCAATTAGAAAAAGGCGAAGCGGTTATCGTGTTCTCTGAACTGCACGAAACCGTCGATATTCAGGTAAAAACAAAATTTTAGACCCTTCACATTTTACCGTACCCCACTCAATGACAAGGCATTGTTACGTGCTATAGTGGGTTATCGACCGTGCAGTAGCAGCCTACTGCACATTACAGGTAAGTAATTTTCGACAAGGTTTGTCATGTCAGCTAAACACCCAATTATTGCGGTTACTGGTTCATCCGGTGCCGGCACGACCACTACATCTGAAGCCTTCCGTAAGATGTTCAATATGATGAACGTTAAACCCGCATGGGTTGAAGGCGACAGCTTCCATCGCTTTACTCGCCCTGAAATGGATATAGAAATCCGTAAAGCGCGCGAGCAAGGTCGACACATTAGCTACTTTGGCCCTCAAGCTAATGACTTTCCAGGATTGGAAGAGTTTTTCCGTAAATATGGTCACGATGGCGCAGGCAGCGTACGTCGCTACCTACACACCTTTGACGAGGCCGTACCTTATAATCAAATGCCTGGAACCTTCACACCGTGGCAGGACTTACCGGAGAACAGTGACGTTCTCTTCTATGAAGGCTTGCACGGCGGTGTTGTGGATGGCGATGTTAATGTTGCGCAGCATGTGGATTTCTTGATTGGTATGGTACCAATCGTAAACTTAGAGTGGATCCAAAAGTTTGTGCGTGATACTCGTGACCGCGGTCATTCACGAGAAGCAGTAATGGATTCTATCGTGCGCTCGATGGACGATTATCTTAACTACATCACTCCGCAATTTTCTCGCACTCATATTAACTTTCAGCGCGTCCCAACGGTCGATACCTCCAACCCCCTTAATGCGAAGGGTATCCCAAGCCTGGATGAGAGCTTTGTCGTAATTCGCTTGCGTGGGATAAAGAAAGTCGACTTCCCATATCTCCTGGCTATGATTGATGGCTCATTCATGTCACGCCACAACACGATTGTCGTGCCAGGCGGTAAGATGAGCTTTGCAATGGAGCTCATAGTTCGGCCTATCCTACAACAGCTCATCGAAACAGGGAAAATTGGCTAAAAACCTGCCTGCGAAGATGTTTACTTTTCATACCGTGATCATGTGCACAGTTTTGCTTACAAAATCTCAATCATGGCACGATTAAAATCAAGAAATCGTTTTCGAAAAAGGATACTATTTCTTACCGAAACACAAGAGAGCTTGCAGCATATAAAAAGTGCTCTTATTCTAGTAGGCCTAATTCAGGCTTAGCTAAAATATGGATAGCGCAAGCGTACCCTGCAGAGGAAGTGAGATATTATGGTTCTAGGTAAACCTCAAACCGACCCAACATTAGAGTGGTTTCTTTCACACTGTCATATTCATAAGTACCCTTCAAAGAGCACGCTAATTCACGCGGGCGAAAAGGCAGAAACTTTGTACTATATCGTTAAAGGTTCTGTTGCGGTTCTTATCAAAGACGAAGAAGGTAAGGAGATGATCCTTTCTTACCTAAACCAAGGAGACTTTATTGGTGAACTTGGTCTATTCGAGGAAGACCAAGAGCGCACAGCTTGGGTTCGTGCTAAATCTCCTTGTGAAGTTGCTGAAATTTCTTTCAAGAAATTCCGTCAGCTTATCCAAGTAAACCCAGACATCCTAATGCGCCTTTCTGCGCAGATGGCTCGTCGTCTTCAAGTAACTAGCCAAAAAGTGGGTGACCTGGCGTTCCTAGACGTAACTGGTCGTATCGCTCAGACGCTTCTGAACCTTGCAAAACAACCAGACGCAATGACTCACCCAGACGGCATGCAAATCAAGATCACTCGTCAAGAAATCGGTCAAATCGTTGGCTGTTCTCGTGAGACAGTAGGTCGTATCTTGAAAATGTTAGAAGAGCAGAACTTAATCTCTGCGCACGGTAAAACTATCGTGGTTTACGGTACTCGTTAATCTCAAACCAGAGTGACGCGAACAAAATTATAAAAGCCACCAATGGCGACATTGGTGGCTTTTTATTTGTCTTGTAACCACATTAAGCTCAGAGCAACAAAAGACTAATGAGCAAGTTGGTTAGCCGAAAGGTTAACCCTAAAAGTTAGCCATTCGTACTTTCAAAGATTTTGTCCGCTGAAGCCGCCACAAAACCTGGGTACAGCTCACCGTTTTCCATCGGGTAGCGCTTAGCAAACTCGTAAAAGCCACCAGGGATAATTTCAGTGCCTTCGCTAAAGCGAACCGCCACTTTATCCGCCATGGTCGATGATTGTTCTAGCAGCACCTCAGGAGTGCCCTTCACTTCCCCGCCGTTTTCATTAATGGTAAATCCGGCCGTACGTAAGTGATCGTTTACTTGCTTCACTTCTTCGTATTCATTGAGCTGGTTAACGCTCACCGTGAAGTGGTTTGCGCCGTAACCATGCGCAGCCAACCAAGATGCATACTCACTTTCTTTAGCCAACGTTTGGTAGTCAGCAAAGCTTAAATCCCACAAGCGTCCACCATGTAAGAATGCGCTATCGTTCAGCTTGCCTGCATCGACTTGTGCCACCAGCTTTTTCACAATCTCTTGCAGCTCAGGTGAACACTCCTCAACTTTTAGCTCACTAATAAAGACTTTAGGTTGCTTCGGATCAGGGTGCTCATAGTGTTTAGCAACCAGCTTTTTACTTTCGAAAACGTAGTCACCACATGCCTGATAGCCAATGGCTACAAATGGTTTAGCTAAGGTTTCGATACCAAGAGGCGCAATATTGAAGGTACGTAAAGCTATATGATCATTAATCAGAGGCTCATCTTCTTGAAGCAGCTGATGTACTTTCGCAGCAGAGGGGCAAAGACGTTGAATGTAATCTTGCCATAGCGATTCAAATAACACATCGGGCGTCATAACGACTCCTTGTTACGAGATGTAGAGTTAAAAGGTAAGCGGAAGTTGACTGCTCGTTCACAACGAAAAGTTGTCCAGAATAATGAACGAGCAGCCATCAACCTGTGACGGTAAATGCCAGTCAGTCAACACGCTTTTCCGAGTCTTTGCTCACTTTCCGTGTTCTGCCAACGATCACTACAACCCATACCTAAATGATTCGCCGGCAAAGTGAGCCGCAATACATGGTTGCGACTCTGTTATTAAAACTTATAGCGCCACACCTGGGCTTAATGTTGCAGGCAAGATAGTCTCTTGACCTTCCATTGATGCCATCGGGTACGCACAGTAGTCTGCTGCGTAATAAGCGCTTGGACGTAGGTTACCTGACGCACCAGGACCACCAAATGGCGCATCACCACTTGCACCTGTGAGCTGGCGGTTACGGTTCACGATCCCAGCACGAATATGGTCAACGAAGTATTCCCATTCTTGGTCGTCAGTTGAAACTAAACCAGCAGAGAGACCAAAGCGCGTGTCATTCGCCAGTTCTACGGCTTTTTCTAGCCCTTCATAACGCACCACTTGCAGAAGTGGACCGAAGTACTCTTCATCTGGTAGCTCAGCAATGTTCGTTACATCAATAATGCCGGGAGAAACAAACGCCGCCTCTCCTGCTTTAGCTTCAATCAAGCTTTCACCACCAAGTGATTGTAGGTTCGCTTGTGCATCGAGAATGAACTTGGCTGCGGCAACGGAAATTTGCGGCCCCATAAATGGCGCAGGCTCTGCAAATGGTTGGTCTACGCGAATATTCTTCGTCGCTTCAACCAGTTTCGTGATGAGCGCATCACCTTTCTCACCCAATGGCACGTACAAACGACGAGCACACGTACAACGTTGACCAGCACTGATAAACGCTGACTGGATGATGGTGTACACCGTGGCATCCAAATCACCGTATTTATCAGAGATCACCATCGGGTTATTACCACCCATTTCTAGTGCTAACATCTTGCCAGGTTGACCCGCAAATTGACGGTGCAATACATGCCCTGTGTTCGCGCTGCCCGTGAACAGTACGCCATCAATGCCTTTCGCATCAGCAAGCGCAATACCGGTTTCTTTCGCACCTTGGACAAGGTTGATCACGCCTTTCGGCAGACCTGCTTCTTCCCAAAGTTTCATAGCTAGCTCGCCAGTCCAAGGTGTTTGCTCGGATGGCTTGAACACAACAGTGTTACCCGCTAGTAACGCAGGCACAATGTGACCATTTGGTAAGTGACCAGGGAAGTTATATGGCCCAAATACCGCCATCACGCCCAGTGGGCGATGACGTAACACAATTTGGTTGCCCGCCGCTTCACGGCTCGCTTCACCGGTGCGGTCATGGTAAGCACGAATAGAGATGGCAATTTTACCTGCCATTGCCGCTGCTTCAGTGCGCGTTTCCCAAATTGGCTTACCAGTTTCTTTGGCAATGACTTCGGCGATTTTTTCGCTGTTCTCTTTTACTTTCTCAGCAAAAGCCAACACGATCGCTTCACGCTCTGCAAATGGGCGTTTTTTCCAGTCAATAAACGCTTCACGCGCTGCAGATACCGCTTGATTCACCTGCTCTGCCGTTGCACCGTTGCCTTGCCAGATCACTTCTTGGTTGTAAGGCGACAGAGACGTAAATGCTTCACCCTGACCTTGTACCCATTCACCTGCAATCCAATGTGTCATTGTTTCTATCCTTAAATTCTGTCGTCTGTTACTGCGGAAGAAGGCGAACAAAATCCCCTTCCTCAACCAAAAGTGCATCCGCAACGTCTGGTGCGATCATGACGCTTTGTGTTTCAGGGTCATACGCCGCTTTGGTGACTGCTGCGCGGAAGTTTTCGAACGATGAGTTGCACATCAAGAAGTCTTGCGTACTGCTATGTTGTGCAATTTTCACTTGCGCACGGAACGAGTGACGTACCGATTCAATATTGCGTAAGTCACATTCAACGGTTGGACCCGCATCGAAAATATCCACGTAGCCACGGTTAGTGAAGCCTTCACGCTCAAGCAGCTTTAATGCTGGGCGAGTATTGTCATGTACTTGACCAATCACGGCTTGCGCTTCTGGACTCAACAGGTTGATGTAAATAGGCAGCTTCGGCATTAAGTCAGCAATAAAGCCTTTCTTGCCGATACCTGTGAGGTAATCCGCAAGCGTGAAATCGATGGAGAAGAAATGCTCTTGTAACCATTGCCAGAACGGCGAGTTGCCTGCGTCGTCTGAAACACCACGCATCTCCGCAAAGATCGTTTCAGAGAAACGCTCTGGGTGCTCAGCCATCATGAGGAAACGACACTTCGACATTAGACGACCATTCAGACCTTGGCGGAATTTCTCACGCAAGAACAAGGTACAAATTTCGCTGTTACCCGTGTAGTTATTACCAAAAGTAAGCAGTTTGACGACATTATTGACGCCAAGCTTTGGTGACGAGTGCACCACTTTACTAATGTGATACGAGTAAAATGGGACATCCCAGCCGATAGATGCTTCGATTCCGGTGGTACCCGCAACCTCACCCGTTTCAGAGTCAAAGCCGACCATCAGGTAGCCTTCATCACCTGGTTCTGCCACATCTGGCTTACCAAAGCTGTACTCTGAGTGTTTGATTCGATTGGTTAACAGTTCTTCGTTAACCGGTAGAGATGTAAATCCGTGACCAGACTCCACCGCACAAGTGTGCAGCGCGTCATAATCCGACATCGCGATAGGGCGAACTACTAGCATCAATACTCCCTCCAGATGCAAGAAGATCCTAACTATATTGTAGGAACAATTCCCCCATCAGAGATCCTTGACGGGGGGCTGCGTTGACGTTGAAACTGATATCGCGCTTAAACTAAAGTCGCGATCGCTTTATCCAGTTTCGCCAAGCCTTCTTCAATTTCTTGTTGTGTGATAACGAGTGATGGTGTGAAACGTACGACATTGGCACCCGCAACCAATACCATTAGACCCTGTTTGCCCGCAGCGACGAGAACATCACGTGCGCGGCCTTGCCATTCTTCATTTAGTGCAGCGCCAAGCAATAGGCCTTGACCGCGCACTTCTGAGAAGATGTTGTACTTAGCATTGATCTTCTCTAGACCTTCGCGGAACATCGCTTCGCGTTCTAGCACACCAGCCAACACTTCAGGCTTAGTAACTTCTTTCACAACTGCTTCTGCTACAGCACACGCGAGTGGGTTACCGCCGTATGTTGAACCGTGTGTACCGACTTTCATGTGCTCTGCTAATTTTGCAGTAGTCAGCATTGCACCGATTGGGAAACCGCCACCAAGTGATTTCGCGGTGCTTAGAATATCAGGTGTAATACCTAAACCTTGGTAAGCGTAGAAGTTACCTGTACGACCATTACCGGTTTGCACTTCATCGAAGATCAGTAGCGCGTTGTGTTTGTCACACAGCTCACGTACTGCTTGAGCAAACTCAGGCGTTGGTGGCACGATACCGCCTTCACCTTGTAGCGGCTCCATCATCACCGCACATGTGCGATCAGACATGTGTGCCTGTAGTGCTTCGATATCATTGTAAGGTAAGTGGGTAACGTCACCAGGCTTAGGACCAAAACCGTCAGAGTAAGCCGCTTGACCACCAACCGTTACGGTGAAGAACGTACGACCGTGGAAGCCTTGTTTGAATGCGATGATTTCTGATTTCTCAGCACCATGTACGTCAGCAGCGTAACGACGTGCCAGCTTAAGTGCCGCTTCGTTCGCTTCTGCGCCAGAGTTAGCAAAGAATACGCGCTCAGCAAAGCTCACTTCTGTTAGCTTTTTCGCCAGACGAAGTGCTGGTTCGTTCGTCATCACGTTACTTAAGTGCCAAAGCTTATTAGCTTGCTCTGTTAATGCATTTACCATTACTGGATGACAATGGCCAAGACAGCTCACTGCAATACCACCAGCAAAGTCGATATATTCATTACCTTCCTGATCCCAAACACGTGAACCTTCACCTTTAACAGGGATCATTTCCATCGGGTTATAGCAAGGTACCATTACCTCATCGAATAAACCGCGCTCTACTTTAATTTCCGTTGTCATTGCACATTCCTTCTTGATACCGCATGCGTAGCAGATAAGCGAATTTAACCGGCGCTCTTTGCCAGCAAATAATGTTTTGCATTTAAGCTATTGCGGCATTGTATTTACATTTAATTAACCATTTCAATAGTGATTTATTCTTTTCGTTCTCGAAAGCAACTTCCATTAATCACTGCTTATGACTATTTATGCATCAAGAAAGTAAAATAGAGAAGCGATTTTTTATAAATGTTATGTAATACAGGGGATAGAAGGTTTAAAAAGACATGAATAGACAAAGAGGCCAGAATGAACCGCATAGTTTTGCAATCCACTCACCTCGGCAAAAAGATGAATGATTTGTTAAGAAAAGTGATCGCGATCAGATCGCTTTACGTGCTAAAAAGTTCGCGAGCAACTCGTGACCTTGCTCTGTTTTGATCGATTCTGGGTGAAACTGCACTGCGTCAATTGGCAGAGTTTTATGTTGGTAACCCATGATTTCGTCCATACTTCCATCCGGCAGCTCAGTCCATGCGGTCAGTTCAAACACATCGGGTAACGTACCGTTTTTCACCACGAGAGAGTGATAACGGGTTACGGTGAGTGGGTTATTCAGGTTTTTAAACACACTGCGACCATTGTGACGAATAGGTGACGTTTTCCCATGCATTACTTGTCGAGCGCGCACGACTTCCCCACCAAACACTTGCGCTATCGCTTGATGACCAAGGCAAACACCCAATATTGGAAGCTTACCAGCGAAGTATTCTATAGCTTGTAGAGAGATACCTGCCTCGTTTGGCGTACACGGTCCAGGTGAGATCACCAAGTGAGTTGGGTTCAACGCTTCAATCCCTTGAATGTCGATTTCATCGTTACGCACGACTTTTACACTAGCGCCAAGCTCGCAAAAGTATTGGTAGAGGTTGTAAGTGAAAGAATCGTAGTTATCGATGATCAACAACATAGAGTGTCAGCTGCTCCAATCCGTTTAGGCAAGACTTAAGAGATGATTGTCTGGTTTGCGACAATTAAGGGCGGTATTTTGCAACACCAAACTAGAAAGGCAAGTCTTTGTGCAATAAAAAGGCCAGCATCGGCTGGCCTTTGGTCTTTACAGCTGTATTTTAGGAGATAAAGGCTTAGTTGCGGCGACGTACTAAGCCAAGTCCAAGCATCGCGAGTAGCGCGCCAAAACCAAACGAACCACCATCTGAGTCCTTCGAACCTTCTGCACCCGTTTCAGTTTGCGTCATTGAGACATCACGAACAGAGCTAAACTTAACGACGTTGCCTGTCGAGTCTGTCACTTTCTCTTCTAACTGGTAATTACCTTGTTCTGGCGCTTGTTCAAACTCAATATTCACGCTGCGTGCGTCAATGTCAGTTTGAGTCAAGGTTTGGCTAGCCGAGTAAACTTTTGCATCACTGCTTGTCGCGGCCGTTTGCGTAGATGCTGTTAAGTTCACTGTCACAATATCGCCCGCAACCGCAGTTGGTGGTAGACGTACATCAATAGCTAAGTTTTCACCCGCTTTCGGTAAATCGATATCATCATCTGGCAAATCAATAGCAATAATCACTGGATCATGATCAGACGCTGAGAACGCATCTTTGTACTTCGGCATGTCACCCGTGTATTTGCTGCTGTATTCAAACAAGTTACTTTCTAGTGAGTTGATGTGCCAATCTTCAATCGCCACCACTTTTTGCGCTAAACTGCTGCTTGCCAATGCATGGTCCAAGTTCCCCAACTCACCTGAATAGGTGTATGAGAACGTATCAGCGCCATGCAGCAAGGTGTTTAAATTGTGCAGACCGTAGCCTTTTTCAATCTTGGTTTTCTCTACTTGAAGCTCACCGCCACCAATGGTTGTGTAAGCGGCAGTGTAGATATCACGGCCGTATTTCTCTTGTGAGTAATCAGTGAGGGTCAGTAACGGATCTTCTTTGCCGTAAGCGTTCAAATCGCCCATAACGAGCACATCGCCATCAATATCTTTCAGCGCTTCACCAACGACTTTCGCAGCAGAAACACGGAAGTTGTTGCAGTTACCTTGCAGATCCGCGGGTTCTGAGTCTTCTACACCAGCAATCCACTCTTCAATACATTCAGAACCTTTCGATTTAAAGTGGTTCACGACCACTGAAAGATCTTCGCCAGTCTCTTTCACTGTAAAGGTCTGTAATAAGCTATGGCGTTGATATTTGTCGTATGCAGGGTTACTTTCAGTGCCCTCTTTACGAGTAATGGTGTTCTCTGCAATATGTTGCTCTGGCGTCACAATGACTTTTGCTGCTTCTTTTGGTGTTACTGCGTTAGCACGATATAAGATCGCCACCATGATCGCATCACTGCCAAAGTATTCCTCTTGGTATTTATCTTGCTCTTCGATTTCGACATACGTGTAATGATCTTCCACGTCATCAATCTCAGCGTTTAAAGCATCAACCAAGTTTTGGATAGCACTACCATCACCAAAGCCGTTGTTTTCCACTTCCATCAAGCCAATGATGTCCGCGTCCATCTTATTCATCGCTGAAACGATTTTCGCTTGCTGGATCAAGAACTCATCAAGGTTTGTTGCGCCACGATTTTGCCCGGTTGGGTTGTCGTGCCCGCTGTCAGCAACCGAAGTGAAGTAGTTAAGAACGTTGAAGCTCGCTACTCGTAAATCAGAATCGGCTATGGCTGGCGCCGCTTTACGCGCAACGTCAAAGTCATCACCTGACGTGACAAAGTTGCTGCTATCGACTTCATTGGTCGCAATTAGGCGGTACTCGTTGTAGCTGTAATTCACCACACCTTGCAGGCCTTCGACACGAGAGCCTAGGCGAATGTGCTGCTCTGAAGAGCCATTTTGGTCAAGATCTTGTGCAAACGTTGGGAAATATGGGATTTGACCATTTGGCGCTTTGCTATCCGATTCCAAGTAAATACGGTTGGCCGCATTCTCTTTGGCAAGGGCAACCGCAGCGTCACTCTCTGCTGCATGCAATTGAGTCGGCTTAAACAACGGTGCTTCATGAGACAACATCATGTTGTTGCGTCGAGAGTCATAATCGTAAGAAAAGTTACGAGTAACGAAAAGTTCGCTAGCCGAGCTGAGCTCAACTTGCATACCTTCATGACGCTCTAGTGCATCACGTAGTGTTTCCCCTTCCTTAATCGTTAACGGAGTAACCAAAGAGGCGTTAGATGTGCCTGTTTTTATATAACTGTTTGCATCAGAAGAAAGCTGAGTGTTGCTGTAATACTCTTGTACTTTCCCTTTCACACAAACAACATCACCGGCTTTCAGCTCTGTATCGGCAACATCGGTGTGAATAAACAAACCTTCAGATGTCTTGTCGTTGCCATCATTCTCAAGTGCTTGCAGGTAGAAGCCTTTAGTTAAGCCTGTTGTTACCGCACTGACCACACCAGTTACGAAGTGATCTTCGGTCGTGATGTAAGGGTAACCATCAATAAATGGAGAAGAAGCACCTTCACCTTGAATCTCTTGGATGGTGGTAAAGGCTGGTTCTTGTCCACCTACTTCACAAGCAAATGGCGCAGGTGGCTCAGTTGTATTTAATTCCCCTAAACCATCAATATTATCTTTAGGTAAGGCTGTCCACTGAGTGGATTGGTAGGTAGTTGAAGGTGTAAGCGCATCACTGTTACGAACTAACGTGGTGTCTTTAGCGAAATCCACGTCCCCCATCACACCTAATATATCGTGCACTTCCCCATCTTTAAGAAGTGCCAACGGATCGTCGCCGTTAAAGTTCGCTACATTTTTATCAGTGTAATCCGCAACCGCCTTTATTGCTTCGCTCGCATCGCCATGAGCAAGCACATACACTTGCTTCGCTTGTAACGTTACGTCACTAAGATCAAGAGTGCTGCCCCACGAGCCGCCACCATTCGAAGATTTTGCTAATTCATAGCCTGTGAGTGTCACCGCAGTATCACCTGTATTGGCGATCTCGACCGCTTTATTATAAGCGCCGCCTTCCACATACTGGGAAATAATAATCTCTGCGTTCGCGTTTGCGCTAAGTGCACTGGCGATGGTTAGTGCGAGTATTGAGGGTTTGATTAACGTGTCCATTGTCATACCTGATATTTATGTAAATGCAAACTTAGCTCTGATCAGAGCCTACCATTTGCGTCTACTATCAGGTTTATTTATGAAATAAATAAGAATGAGCAATTAAAGCCGTGAAATGAATCACATGTGAATGTAAGAAAATATGCCAGAACATCCCATTCAAACATTTTTTGTAATAAATACATAACGCTATTGATAAACAAATCAAAATTTAGATTAATTACTCAGTTTATTTTTTCACTTCATGTTAAGGAGTAGAAAATACATCGCTCGTGAAGTGGCTTATTAACCAAGCTCACTTTGTTATAAATGAAAATATAATTAATCACTAATTTAGAAAGCTTTGATTTTCATTTTTATAGCCATGTCTAAACTTAAGTCACCTATTATTCGCTCGGCTTTTTCTTACGCATGACCCTCATACTTCAAAATTTTCATCATTTGCTCAATAACTTCTCCTTATTCACTAGCCAAATTCATACACAAAAGATATAACACCTGCGCGAGACATTAAGATCTCATTAGCTGTAAACCCAGGAACGATAAATGAAAAAAATTCAACGCAGTGCGCTAGCTCTCTTCTTACTTGGCTTGATAACGGGATGTCAATTGACCGCCAGTGAGCCACTTCAACCTACCGCGAATCAAAACATCATCGAATCAGCCAAAAATGAGCTGGATGGAATTGAAGAGTTAGAGGTCAGTGACGAGGGTGTTATTACTTTTACCCAGCGTCTAAGAACACCAGGAACCTACTGGATCCCAGCAAGAATTAAAGAACTTAGCTACGATATATCATGCGTGCAGCTCAGTTACTTCATTGATAGAGGCATGGTGGTGAAGTCCACCTTTTTAGGTGCTCGAGGACGTGTTGAATATTACGATATGGAACGTTGCATGAAAGACACGCCATTCCAGTAAAAAGTATAAAAAAAGCTCCACCAACGTGGAGCTTTTTGTAATCTATTCTTAGCGACTATGGGCGAGCGACAAAGCCTACCGCTTTGTATGCTTTCTTCAGCGTTTCAGCAGCGCGAGCCGATGCTTTTTCTGCACCTTGCTGCATTACCTCATCCATGTAAGCACGATCAGCGCGAATACGATGGTATTCTGCTTGAATTGGCTCCAGCATTGCTACAACCGCCTCGCCAACATCTTTCTTAAATGGGCCATACATTTCTACGCCTTTGTACTTGGCTTCGATATCTTCAAAGCTCATTCCTGTCGCCGCAGAGTAAAGTCCCATTAGGTTCGCGATACCCGCTTTGTTCTCGATATCATGGCGAATGCTTGGTGGGGTTTCGGTGTCTGTTTGCGCCTTGTTGATCTTCTTGATGATCGACTTTGGCTCTTCAAGCAGAGTAATCACGTTCTTACGGTTATCATCTGACTTCGACATTTTCTTCGTCGCGTCTTGAAGACTCATCACACGTGCATTGACTGTTGGAATGTACGGCTCAGGAACGGTAAAAATCGGACTCTCTGGTGAGTAGATGTTGTTAAAACGCGTTGCGATATCACGTGCTAACTCAAGATGCTGTTTCTGGTCGCTACCAACTGGCACTTGGTGTGCGCCGTAAAGCAAAATATCTGCTGCCATCAACACAGGGTAATCAAACAGCCCCACGTTTACGTCATTTGCGTAACGTGCCGATTTGTCTTTAAACTGAGTCATACGGCTCAGCTCACCCATTTGCGTGTAACAGTTAAGAAGCCAACCAAGTTGAGCATGCTCTGGTACGTGTGACTGAACAAATAGCGTGCTCTTCTTCGGATCAACACCAACTGCCAGACAAATTGCCAGTGCGTCTAATGTCGCTTCATGCAGTGCTTTAGGATCCTGACGAACCGTAATCGCATGAAGGTCTACTACACAGTATTGGCAATCATAATCGTCTTGCATCTGCTGCCATTGACGTAGAGCACCCAAGTAGTTACCGATACTTAGTTCACCTGACGGTTGAACACCACTCAATACAATGGGTTTGCTCATTAGAATGATTCCTTTGACTTCTTAATCTAATTAAAATGAAAAACCGTGCGGCTTTTAGCGCACGGTTTACTCAGTGTACTCATTAACAAGTATTTTGGAAGATCTTTTGTTGCCGTTATGCAGAAACAGCGACGACTTCCAGTAATTCCGCGAGGCGGTTCGCCACTACGTCAGGGTTCGAAGCTGAAATGGGCTCGCCATGGTTATAACCGTAAGTTAAACCAAATGAAGCACAACCCGCATTTTTCGCCGCCAAGATATCGTTTTTCGAATCACCAACCATCAGCATCTCTGCTGGTTTTACCTGGTGCTTTTCCATTAGCCAGTTCAGCGCCACCGGGTTTGGTTTTTTCTCTGGAAACGCGTCACCACCTAATACGTCTACGAAGTACTTGGCGATGTCATGCTGCTCTAGAATTTCTGGTACGAATTTCGAGGGCTTGTTCGTCACAATCGCCATCGTAAAACCAGCTTGGTGTAGCTCTTCAAGCGTCTCTTTTACTGTTGGGTAAAGGTGACTTAGCTTATGGCCGCTTTGCTTGTAGTATTCATCAAACAGCTCACGCGCTTTAGCACGCAGCTCATCACTCAAATCACTGCTGATGGTCATGCTTTGGCTTAATGCACGTCCAATCAATATATCTGCACCATTACCAACGTAATCACGCACCTGCTCTTCTGATACAGAAGGATAGCCTAACGCCTGAACTGCTTGATCGGCCGCTACGGCAAGATCTGGCACGCTATCAAGCAGTGTTCCATCCAGATCAAAAGCAATCAATTTAATATCTTGTTGGGTCATAAATTCCCTAGCTAAAATAACACAGGATGGTTCCCCATCCTGTGTGCTTAATCTTGATGTCACTCAGTGTCACACTCAGCGACGCTTAGTGTGCTCGCCTTATTTTTGGGTAGCCAAACGCTGACGAACCGCTTCAAACAAACAGATACCAGAAGCCACTGATACGTTCAAGCTTGATACACTGCCCGCCATAGGGATCTTAATTAAATCATCGCAGGTTTCGCGAGTAAGACGACGCATACCATCACCTTCAGCACCCATCACGATAGCAAGAGGACCAGTAAGCTTAGCTTGATAAATGTCGTGCGTAGCTTCACCAGCCGTACCCACAAACCAAATACCTTTTTCCTGTAGCGTACGCATTGTACGTGCAAGGTTGGTTACACGAATCAAAGGCACAACCTCTGCAGCGCCACATGCTACTTTACTTACCGTGGCATTCATTGGTGCAGAACGATCTTTCGGTACGATGATCGCCGCAGCGCCTGCCGCATCTGCGTTACGCAAACACGCACCAAGGTTGTGCGGGTCCGTCACACCATCCAGCACTAACAGTAGCGGTGATTCATGCTGCGCTAAGATGTCATCAATGTCGTTCTCGTTCAGCTGTTTTGCTGGTTTTACGCGAGCAATGATGCCTTGGTGATTTGCACCACGCGCTTTGTCATCCAGTGTTTTACGCGTCATTTGTTGAATAGAGACACCACAAACCTGAAGATCATTTAGGATTGGCATTAGGCGATCATCTTGACGACCTTTTAAAACGTATGCCTCGATAAAACGCTCTGGTTCGCGCTCCAATACCGCTTTCACTGCGTGAATGCCGTAGATAAATTCGTTACTCATTGTTTAACCTGTTGTTCGGGTCGTATTGCCTGCGCCAGCTGAGTTTGAACTGAGCTGGCGCTTCAGCCTACTACGCTTCTTTTTTAGTGCGCTTGGTTTTCTTCGGCTTACTGTGTGGCTTTTTTTTACGTGCTTTTTTCACTTTAGGCTTCTTTTTGCCTTCGGCGTCATCACGTTTGGGGCCATTGCGCTTACTCACTGCGCCCGTTTCTTCTGGGCGTTTAGTTGGCTCTATCGCAGGAACTGCACGAGCCGCGCCACCTTCTTTCGATGAAGAGCGAGTCGCAGCGCGTTTTTTATCTTTCGCTTTGCGTTTTGCTTCCGCTGCGCGTTTCTTCGCAGTCTTACCTTCGCCGCGTAGCTTACGACTTGTTTCGACCAATTCAAAGTCAATTTGCTTATCATCGAGGTTAACAGCCAGTACTTTTACTTTTACTGCATCGCCTAAGCGGTAGATGTTACCGAAACTTTCACCAATAAGTCGTTGACCAATCGGGTCAAATTGATAGTAGTCGTTCGCAAGGGTAGAAATATGTACCAAACCATCGATGTGCAAATCCGTTAAACGTACAAAGAAGCCAAAGCTAGTGACATTAGCAATAACACCGTCTAGTTCGTCACCGACGTGGTCTTGCATATATTCACACTTCAGCCAATCCGCAACATCACGTGTTGCATCATCAGCACGGCGCTCTGTCATCGAACATTGTTCGCCGTAAAAATCCATGTCGTCAAACGAGTAATGATAGCCACCTGTTGGTGTCCAGCGATCTTGATTACTACCTTCTTCTTTAGCAATCAGATACTTGATTGCACGGTGAAGTAACAAGTCAGGGTAACGACGAATTGGCGACGTAAAGTGCGCATAGCGTTTCAATGCCAACCCAAAGTGCCCCGCGTTATCTGCGTTGTATACCGCTTGCTTCATTGAGCGTAGCAGCATAGTCTGAATCAACTCTTGATCTTGACGCCCGGAGATTTGACGTGCGAGATCGGCATAGTCCGTTGGTGAAGGCTCTAAACCACCTTTTAGCTCAAGACCAAGTTCACTTAAGAAGTCACGGAAACCTTGCAGGCGTAATTCACCTGGAGATTCGTGGATACGATAGAGCGCGGGCTCTTTCGCTTTTTCTACCAGCGATGCCGAAGCAATGTTGGCTAAAATCATACATTCTTCGATGATCTTATGCGCGTCATTACGAATTACTGGCTCAATGCTTTCGATTTTACGTTCCGCATTGAAAATAAATTTGGTTTCAACGGTTTCAAATTCGATTGCACCGCGTTGATCTCGTGCTTCTTTCAGCACTTTGTACATCTTGTGCAGCTCTTCTAGATGAGAAACAAGCGGCTGGTAGCGCTCACGTAGTTCTTCATCCCCTTCTAGAATCGCGCTCACTTTGCTATATGTGAGACGAGCGTGCGAGTTCATCACGGCTTCGTAGTGCTTGTAGCCCGATAGTTTACCCGTCTCTGAGATGGTCATTTCGCACACCATACACAAGCGATCAACTTGTGGGTTAAGTGAACACAAACCATTTGATAGCACTTCCGGTAGCATTGGCACTACTTGCGATGGGAAGTACACCGAGTTACCACGGTTGATGGCTTCTTTATCCAGCGCAGAGTCAGGGCGAACGTAGTAACTGACGTCAGCAATCGCTACCCATAAACGCCAACCACCTTCTTTGTTCTTCTCACAGTAAACAGCATCATCAAAGTCTCGTGCGTCTTCGCCGTCAATGGTCACAAGTGGTAACTCACGTAGATCCACACGACCAACTTTGGCTTCTTCTGGTACTTCTTCGCCTAAGTTTTCGATTTGTTTATCGACGGCCTCTGGCCACTCGTGAGGGATTTGGTGTGTACGAATCGCAATTTGCGTTTCCATACCTGGTGCCATATTTTCACCAAGTACTTCAACCACTTTACCCATCATGCCACGTGAGCGTGAGCCACGATCAGTAATTTCAATCACGACCACGTTACCCATGCGTGCACCCGCTTTGTGCTCATTTGGGATCAGAATATCTTGGCTGATACGCGAGTCATCAGGGACAACATAGGAATAACCATATTCGAGGAAGAAACGACCGACGATTTGATCATTACGCTCCTCTAACACTCGAACCAAGCGCCCTTCACGACGACCGCGCTTGCTGTTGTCTGTAGGTTGCACTAAAACAAAGTCACCGTGGATGATGTTCTTCATTTGATGGTGCGGTAACAGAATATCATCATCCTTGCCGACGCTGCCTTCTGGACGCACCCAACCGTGGCCATCACGATGACCAATCACGTAACCTTTCACCATTTCAAGTTTTTCAGGCAATGCGTAGCACTGACGGCGGGTAAACACCAGTTGACCATCTCGCTCCATCGCACGTAGCCGACGACGCAACCCTTCGTATTGCTCTTCGCCCTCAAGCTTTAGTGCCTCATACAAGTCGTTGCGATTCATTGGAACGCCCGCTTGCTCTAGAAACTCGATGATAAACTCTCGGCTTGGAATTGGATTTTCGTAATTTTTGGATTCACGATCTGCAAAAGGATCGTTTGGAATATTGTCTGACATAGGCACGCCTATCTAGCAAGGAAGGTATATGGCTAGTATATCTGAGTCTCTCGATAAGCTACAGAATTGCTTTGAAAAAAGAATGATCGAGATCGACTCTAGACGTGCAAATGAGTTAAGGACGAGCCAGTAAGATCAACAACTCAGAATTGTCGCTCAGCAAGGATTCGATCGTGCAATCATCCAGCTCCGCCAAAAAGGCACTTTTTGCTTTTGCCAATTTATCTTTGAGGCGACAGGCAGGGGTAATATGGCAAAAATCTACGCCGCAATTGACCAAATCTAACGGCTCTAAATCTCGCACGACACCACCTACTGTGATTTCAGAAGCAGGTTTCATCAGCCGAATACCACCGTTTTTTCCACGCACGGTGTGGACATAGCCTAGTTGCCCTAAACGGTTGATAACTTTAACCATATGGTTACGTGACACACCAAATAAATCCGTCACTTCAGTGATATTAGTTAACTCATCTTCCGGCAACGAAGCCAAGAAAATTAAGGTTCTCAACGCATAATCAGTAAAGCTCGTTAACTGCATATTCTCTCCCAAAGTGCGACTCAATAACTCGCTGGTGACACTAAAACGCCAAACTTGAGCTATCGATAAAAGTGTAAATCTTTTCTTGATCGAAAGATACATTTGAGATACAACTTTAAACATGCATTATAAATACAACTTAAAGTAGGAAGCCCATATGCTCAGCAATCAAACCATCGAGATCGTCAAAGCGACCGCACCACTTATCGCCGAAACGGGACCAAAACTGACCGCACACTTTTATGAACGTATGTTTACTCATAACCCTGAGTTGAAAGATATTTTTAATATGAGTAACCAGCGTAACGGCGATCAGCGTGAAGCGCTATTCAACGCCATCTGCGCCTATGCTGCCAATATTGAAAATTTGCCAGCCCTACTTGGCGCAGTAGAAAAAATTGCGCATAAACACACGAGCTTTTTGATCACAGAAGATCAGTACCAAATCGTTGGTAAACACTTACTTGCGACGATTGATGAGTTGTTTAATCCAGGTCAGGAAGTGTTGGATGCTTGGGCTGAGGCTTACGGCGTACTTGCGAATGTATTTATTCAGCGCGAAGAACAAATTTACCAACAAAATGAAGCTTTGGAAGGCGGTTGGCGCGGTCTACGCGAATTTGAGTTAGTCGATAAACAAATAGAGAGCGAACACATTTGCAGCTTTGTGTTTAAGCCAACCGATGGCCAAAAAGTAGCACCGTATAAACCGGGACAATATCTTGGCATCTATATCAACAGTGACCAGTTAGAAAACCAAGAAATTCGCCAATATAGCCTATCTTCTGCGGTCCAAGAGAACACCTACCGTATCTCAGTAAAACGTGAAGAAGGCGGAAAAGTATCGAACTTCCTGCACGATAGCCTGAACATTAGCGAAAAAGTGCAGCTTGCCGCCCCTGCCGGTGATTTCTTTATGGATGCCGAACCACAAACACCCGTTGTTCTAATTTCTGCAGGTGTAGGACTTACGCCAACGCTGTCCATGCTAGAAAGTCTCTCAGCACATCAAGCACCTGTAACTTGGGTTCATGCAACAGAAAATGGTCAACAGCATGCTTTCAAGCAACACGTGAACCAACTAGTCGCGGCGAAAGAAAACATGAACGCGCTCGTTTGGTATAACCACCCAACGGCAGAAGACAAGCTAGGTGAAGACTTCCACTTCAAGGGTTTTGTCAATCTGTATGAAATTGAAGCCGCATTAAAGCAAGATAACGTGCAGGTGTACTTCTGTGGCCCTGTCGGGTTCATGCAGCACGTAGCGAAACAACTATTAGAACTTGGCGTACCACAAGAGCAATTCCATTACGAATGCTTCGGTCCACACAAAGTCGTTTAATCGCTCAAGATTACTCTTCGGGAAAACAACAAAGCCCACATTATGTGAGCTTTGTTGTATGAAGTTGTTTGCCTTGATAGGACGTTACCAAAAGGTGTCTCGCCTTTTAGCTCGAGCAATAACGTTTTGTGGCATGCGCTGCTCGAGGCCATTTCTCAATACAGTGATGCGCTTATGCTGCCGCTTATCTGCTGTGACAGAGTTATATAGCCAACGATACGCATCTTCGTAATCAAGTGGGCTGCCGTAATCACGCAGGAGTAATTCGGCTAAATGAATACGCGCATTTAGGTTTCCCATTGAGGCGGCTTCTCGCAAGTAAGGAATCGCTCGCTCTTTATCTTGCTGCACTAAAGTGCCACGCGAATAGTATCGACCAATCTGCTCTAGCGCGGCTGGTAATCCTTGATGTGCTGCATTTTCTATGTAGTAAAGACCCAGTTCGACATCTTGCTCAACACACACACCCCAAGCCAACATATCTCCGTATAGAAATTCATAAGCGGGTAAGTTAATTCGAGTCGCACGAGCAACGATATCCTCCACCAGCTGGCAGTTATCAGCGCGCACACGTTGTAAGTGCTTATTTTGCTCAATAAGCTTTATCAGCTCTGCTTCGGTGTAGATAGGAACTGGCGCCCCCACATCAGCAACATTGGCTTTCGCTGTGGTAGCTACCAAGGTCAATAACAGTGAAGCAGCCACTGTTCGTAACTTCATAAACGTACTCTTTAAGGTATCTAAGAAACCAAAGATCGATGAAGGATCTCCTCTGCTTGATAACCTTATCGGCAAAAACCAGCTAAGCTTTAGACAATTTTTGCCTCTGACTTAGACTCAGCGGCAAAAATTTGCCATATGAGAATCACTGCCGTTTTTGTTCAGATACAAAAAAGCCGACCAGAAGGTCGGCTTTTGCAATCTTTAACGACTATCAATTAAGCTTCGAATGGATGAACCTTGATGATAGTTTCGTTGCGGTCAGGACCTGTTGAAATGATATCTACAGGCACACCTGTTAACTCTTCAATACGCTTGATGTAGTTAAGAGCCGCTTGTGGTAGATCTTCTAGCGCTTTAGCACCGAATGTGTTCTCAGACCAACCAGGCATTGTTTCGTAGATTGGCGTTGCTTTTTCGAATGCTTCAGCAGCCATCGGAGAAACTTCTAGCACAGAGCCATCTTCCATCTTGTAACCAGTACAGATTTTTAGCTCTTCTAGACCATCTAGTACGTCTAGTTTAGTTAGACAGAAACCAGATACAGAGTTGATTTGGATTGCACGACGCATAGCAACAGCATCGAACCAACCTGTACGGCGTAGACGACCAGTTGTCGCACCGAACTCGTGGCCAACTTCACCTAAGTGCTTACCAATTGGATCTTGCTTATCTAGACCATCGTATAGTTCTGTCGGGAATGGACCTGCACCAACGCGAGTACAGTACGCTTTCGCGATACCCAAGATGTAACCGATGTGACGAGGACCAAAACCTGAACCTGCAGCAACACCACCAGCAGTCGTGTTAGAAGACGTTACGTATGGGTAAGTACCGTGGTCGATATCAAGTAGCGTACCTTGTGCACCTTCGAACATGATCTTATCGCCGCGCTTACGTGCTGCGTCTAGTTCGTCAGTTACGTCGATAACCATTGAAGTAAGTAGCTCTGCGTAGCCTTTTGCTTCTTCAAGCACAGCTTCGTAGCTTACTGGTTCCGCTTTGTAGAAGTTAACGAGTTGGAAGTTATGGAACTCCATGACTTCTTTTAGCTTCTCAGCGAACGATTCCATATCGAATAGGTCGCCAACGCGTAGACCGCGACGAGCAACTTTATCTTCGTATGCTGGACCGATACCACGACCTGTTGTACCGATAGCTTTTTTACCGCGAGCGATTTCGCGAGCTTGGTCCATTGCAACGTGGTAAGGAAGAATTAGCGGACATGCTTCAGAAATGAAAAGACGCTCGCGTACTGGAATACCGCGCTCTTCAAGAGGTTTCATTTCTTTAAGTAGAGCTTCAGGTGATAGTACAACACCGTTACCGATAACACATTTTACGTTATCGCGAAGGATACCTGATGGAATTAAGTGAAGAACGGTTTTTTCACCGTCAATTACGAGAGTATGACCTGCGTTGTGACCGCCTTGGTAGCGTACCACGTATTTTGCATCTTCAGTTAAAAGGTCTACGATTTTACCTTTACCTTCGTCACCCCATTGGGTGCCTAGAACGACTACGTTATTTCCCATCTTTCCAAGTCTGATTGCTAGTTAAAAATGGATTCTAGCACCGAATCACGCTTCTTGCAGTCATTTTTTGTTCACAGAGTTGCTACCAGAATGTCATCTTGCTGCTTTGCTCATTTTGAAATCAGCATATCACTGATAGTATTTAGTTTTCTTTATTCGACTGGAAAGCGGTATGTCTGAATCCATATGGTTGGCGATTGGGCTCGTCTTGATCGTGGAAGGCATTGGACCACTCATTGCTCCAAACGGTTGGCGGAATATGGTGGCTCAATTAAGTGAACAGCCCAACAATCAGCTACGACGCATCGGTGGCTGCCTAGTAGTTGCTGGAGCCGTAATCGCCATAATGATGAGCTAGCACTTAGCATCAGATACAAAAAAGGCTCCCTAAGGAGCCTTGTGTTTCATTTGACGCTGAGATTATTTCTCCATGCCGCCCTTCGACTGGTTCATGTATTGGAAGAACTCACTCTTCGGATCAAGTACCAGGATATCGCTCTTAGAGCTGAAGGACTTCTCATACGCACGTAGCGAACGTAGGAAGCTAAAGAATTCAGGGTCTTTGTTGTATGCTTCAGCATAAATCTTCGCAGCTTCAGCATCCGCCTCACCTCGTGTTACACGAGCAGTCTTATCAGCTTCAGCTAGAATGGTTGCCACTTCTAGCTCAGCTTGAGCACGAATAACTTCCGCTTTCTCACGACCTTGAGAACGGTGCTTACGAGCTACAGACTCACGCTCTGCACGCATACGGCGGTAGATAGACTCACTGATTTCATCAGGCAGGTTGATTTTCTTCATGCGGAAATCAACAACACGAACACCTAAGTCTTTCATCGCGCTTTCACGCGTGTCTTTCAATACTTCAGACATAATTAGGTCACGTTCACCATCAATCTCAAGCGCTTCACGTGCCGCTTCAGTTGCGACAACATCTGCACTTGCATCTTCTGGTAGTACATCATCGTTACGTGGACCAGATACAATCTGTTTGATTTCACGAGCACCGATTTCAGAACGAAGCACATCTGTTACTTTACGCTCAAGTAGTGCCTCCGCCGTTAGCGAATTACCACCGCCTGTTGCTAGGTAGTAACGACCAAAGTCTTCAATACGCCACTTCACGTAGGTATCAATAATAACGTCTTTTTTCTCAGACGTTACGAAACGGTCTGCACGGCCATCCATCGTTTGGATACGTGCATCAAGTTGTTTCACACGGTCAAACAGAGGCATCTTGAAATGCAAACCAGGTTCGTAAATTCGAGTGATGTCGTTGTTGTCTTTAAGAACACGACCAAATCGAACCACGATACCGCGCTCACCTTCAGGAATCACAAACAAAGACATCAACATTAATGCCAGTGCGATTACCAATACAGGGATCATTAACTTACGCATTCTTAGTATCTCCCTTGACGTGAACCTGTTGAACGAGACTGCGTGTTCGAAGTGTCTTCTTGTGTACGCTCAGACTCCAGTTGAATTTGATCGTAGGTTGAAGATGACTTCGATTTACGTTTTGTGTCTGCCTGACCTTCTTGGCCCGCCAACTTATCGATTGGAAGGTACAGAAGATTGCCGCTTGATTCAGAGTCAATCAACACTTTCGAAGTGCTTGAGTACACCTCTTCCATTGCGTCAATGTACAGACGGTCACGCGTTACACCTGGTGCCGCTTGGTATTCTGGTAGTAGTTTTTCGAACTGTGCTACCTGACCAAGAGCCTCGTTAGTGACACGCTCATTGTAACCTTGTGCTTCTTTCTTCAAACGTTCAGCACGACCCGTTGCCTTCGGCAAGATTTCGTTCTTGTATGCTTCAGCTTCACGGATGAAACGCTCTTCATCCTCACGAGCTGCGATTGCATCATCAAACGCATCTTTCACTTGCTCTGGTGGACGCGCAGACTGGAAGTTTACGTCAACAAGTACCAGACCCATATCATAGCTATCAATGATTTGGTTCAGTGTTTCTTGCGTAGTTTGACGAATTTGCTGACGACCACTGGTTAGAATGCTATCCATCAATGAGTCACCAATTACTGCACGTAGTGCAGAATCCGTTGCTTGACGCAAGCTATCGTCTGCATTGGTTACACGGTACAAGTATTTGTACGGGTCAGTCACTCGGTACTGAACATCCATCGCGACTGTTACGACGTTTTCATCTTTAGTCAGCATTAGACCAGATGCACGTAGTGAACGAATCGCTTGTACGTTTACCGCTTCGTATTCATCAATAAAACGAGGGCGCCAGTTAAGGCCTGGGTCTACGATACGATCGTATTTACCTAAACGCAGCACAACACCACGCTCTGCTTCACCGATGGTGTAAAAACCAGCGAAGAACCAAACTGCAACAGCAATAAGAGCAATCACGCCAAAGCCAATTGCACTACCACCACCGCCGCCGATTGGAGAACCACCGCCGTCTTTTTTACCAAACTTGCCACCCAGTTTTTGACTCAGTTTATTGAACACTTCATCTAAATCTGGCGGACCTTGATCTCGGCCACCAGGACGCTGGCCACCACGATTATTATTACCCCAAGGGTCATTATCGCGGCCATTGTTGCCGTTGTTATTTCCAGGCTCATTCCACGCCATTAGAAAGCTCCATCATTTGATATGACGTTATACTGTAGCAGTCCTTTAAGTGACTATAAAGCCAGTCAAAACTGCCCCTTCTCTTTTTTCAAGTCTAGACCAATCTACTTGCTGCATTCGAATATCGATCAACAAGTTACCATCCTGGTCATATTCCTCACGTTGAATACACTTCATTTGGAAGAAGGTACTACGGAATCGTCCTTGATACTGTGGAGGAATTCGCAACTGATGCTCGACCATTTGTGACGCCAGACGTTCCGTCAGTGCCTCAAACAGGACATCAATGCCCAACCCATCCATTGCTGAAACCCAAACTGCGCGAGGTACGCCTTCCTCGTCTCGTTCTATATGTGGTTTCTGCGAATCTAGATTGTCGATTTTGTTCATGACAACCAGAGTCGGCACTTCATGTGCGTCGATCTCTTCTAGTACTTCATGAACAGCTTGAATATTCTCACGAAAACGCTCATCACTGGCATCAACAACATGTAACAAAATGTCAGCTTCTTGCGTTTCCTGCAAGGTTGCCTTGAAGGCCGCAACCAAGTCGTGAGGCAAGTGTCGAATAAAACCAACCGTGTCTGCCAAAATGGCAGGCCCAACATCTGCTAACTCTATCTTACGTAAAGTCGGGTCCAAAGTAGCAAATAGTTGATCAGCGGCATACACGCCAGCTTCTGTAATACGGTTGAAGAGTGTCGACTTACCCGCGTTGGTGTAACCCACAAGTGAAACCGTTGGGATTTCAGCTCGATTTCGGGCGCGGCGCCCTTGTTCACGCTGCTTCGCTACTTTGTCTAAGCGTCGCAGGATGGCTTTGATTCTGTCACGCAATAAGCGACGGTCGGTTTCCAGCTGGGTTTCACCCGGGCCACGTAAACCGATACCCCCTTTCTGCCTTTCAAGGTGCGTCCAACCACGAATCAAACGAGTAGAGATATGACGAAGTTGAGCCAGCTCTACCTGTAGCTTACCTTCGTGTGTTCGAGCTCGTTGAGCAAAGATATCGAGAATAAGACCAGTGCGGTCGAGAACTCGACATTGGCACAGTGCTTCGAGGTTACGTTCTTGGGCAGGAGAGAGGGCGTGATTAAAAATCACAATTTCGGCACCTGTCGACTGTACCGCAGTAGCAATCTCTTGGGCCTTACCCTCTCCGACATAGTATTTCGGGTGTGGGGATTGACGACTACCAGTTACCACTTGTAGCGCCTCTACCCCAGCAGAAGAAACCAGCATTTCGAACTCAGCCAGATCTTCCCATTCACCTTCTTGCGTGAAGTTGATATGAACAAGTACGGCTCGCTCACCGGATTCATAACGGTCAAACAAGCAATCAACTCCTTATTTTAAAAATACTCGATGAAGAATTAATCTTCTGATTTCTCTTGTGGACGCTCACCTTGTGGACGTTCACCGCTGTGATGGCTCACTGGACGAGCCGGCACAACTGTTGAGATCGCGTGCTTGTACACCATTTGGTTAACAGTATTCTTCAGCAGGATCACAAATTGATCGAATGATTCGATCTGACCTTGTAGTTTAATACCATTCACAAGGTAGATAGATACCGGGATACGCTCACGACGTAGCGCGTTTAGAAATGGGTCTTGTAGAGATTGCCCCTTAGCCATTTTATTTTCCTTATTTAATTTGTAGTTGTAATTATTTAGCTAGTGGTGCAATGCAAAAGATACTGCTTTTGCATCTGAGCTAAACGAATCAAAAATGCACTCTAAGTAATTAGCAGCATAGTATAAAAACCGCCAACAACAGATCCTTTGAGAGTGCGTTCACGCAAAAACGATCACATTATACACAGCTATGTCAATCAGATGCTATTGCTTCCGACATCGTTTCTAATGCCTGTTCAATGTTCTCGCTATCCAACCAAGTTAAGTCATCCCAGCTGCGTAACCAGGTGATTTGACGCTTGGCCAATTGACGAGTCGCGCATACGCCACGAAATACTGCTTCGTCACGTGTACACTCCCCATCTAAATACTCCCACATCTGTCGGTAACCGACGCATCGTATGGAAGGAAGATCGGGGTGAAGATCTTTTCGCGAATGTAGCGCTTTCATTTCTTCTTCAAAGCCCGCTTCCATCATCTTTTCGAAACGAAGTTCAATTCGACGGTGAAGTTCTGCCCTATCCTTGGGAGCTATTGCAAACTGCTTGACTCGGTATGGCAGGCTTTCACCTTTCGTTTGAGTCAATTCAGTCAAAGTTTTACCTGAAATACGAAAAACTTCCAATGCCCGAGATAAACGTTGGGGATCATTGGGATGGATTCTCGCTGCTGACACAGGATCAACCTCTTTGAGTTCATCGTGCAACACTGACCAACCTTTAGTCAATGCTTCTTGTTCAATTTGCTGACGAATTTCAGGATTTGCAGCAGGAAGTGGGGATAAACCTTCAAGTAGCGCCTTATAATACAGCATTGTCCCACCCACTAAGAGTGGAATTTTTCCTTCTGCAACAATATCATCCATCGCTTTCAATGCATCACGACGAAAGTCGGCTACAGAGTAAGATTCGCTCGGATCCAAAATATCAATCAAGCGATGAGGCGCTAAACTTAACTCTTTTTCATCCGGTTTCGCCGTACCGATATCCATCCCTTTATAGATCAAAGCAGAATCAACACTGATGATCTCAACCGGGAACTTTTGACGAAGACGAATCGCCAACTCAGTTTTGCCTGATGCAGTTGGCCCCATTAAAAATAGCGCCAAAGGTAGTTTATCTGTCATGGTTTTAATTTGGCTATCGTGGCAGAGAAATCAACAGCGGATACAAATTTTGTATCTTCTAATGGCAATTGACCATCTCTTAGCTGTTCAAGTTCCGCAATAATTTGAATTGCTTCAGAAAAAGTATAGTGACTCTTCACTGTCGTGACCTGCAATGCGAGCCAATCTATCAACTCAGACAGCATCTGAGCTGTTGCTATACCTTCCTTCACACAAGATTGCGCGTAAGATAACAGATCTGGTACTAGATTTTGTAAGTTTTGTTGACGTAGCGGCGCGGGAACGCCCATCACCATTAAGGCTTGCTCATTTCTCGCTTTCAATTGAATGCCAAGTAACGCCAAATCTTGTTGATAATCTTGAGCCAGCTTCACTAACTCGGCCTCTAACTTAATAGATAGAGGAACGAGTAGAGGCTGTGCTTTAAGCGCGCCATCGCTTGGAGTGAGCTGCCCTTTTACACGATAAAATTCCGCTCTAGGTAACGAGACTAACGCCGCCCCACTGTCACTGCTCATCAAAACAAATTGCTCATCGACCATCACTAGCGCTTTGCCTAATGCATTAATCGATGGAAGTGATGCATTCGAAGTTGCCTTTTGGGGCTCTATCGGCGTTACGGGTTGAGACTCAAACTCTGGCGTTTTCAACAGCTCGTGATAAGCGCGTACTTCTTGTTTAGTTGGGGCTGGTTCTACGTGGCGCTCTTTACTGTGACTTGGCTTTGGTGCGGGTTTGGATTCCACCCAATCAGTACGCTTGAACGAGTCCGCAACGCGAGCTTCTCGCACGGAAGTATCCCTAGGACTGCGATCGCGAGGTTTAACTTCATAATCACTGCGTCCAGGATAAGCCGGTGTACTCTCTATCGCTTGATAAACACGCTCTGGAACTGGTGAAGGTGTCGGCCTTTGCATTTTTTCAGGCGCAGGCGAATGCTCAACCTCTTCGGACTCATTCGGTTCCACACGATGAAATGCCGATTCATTAACCTGTGGTTTATCAATCACGGCGCTTTGCGCAAGTGCATCCGCCAAAGCTTGATAGATGAAATCATGCACTAAACGAGCTTGGTGAAAGCGCACTTCATGCTTAGCGGGGTGGACATTCACATCCACTTGGTGTGGGTCTAACTCAATAAAGAGCACATAGGCAGCGAACTGATCTGGCTTTAAGCTCATTTCATAGCTTTGACGAATCGCGTGATTGATTAATTTGTCACGCATCATTCGGCCATTCACATAGCAATACTGTAAATCGCTTTGCTGCCTTGCTCCCTCTGGAGTGGTAATCCAACCATGTAGCTTTAACCCTTGATGCTCAAGCTCGATTCTGAGCATATGCCGCACAAACGCATTACCGCAGACAGCTGCAATACGTTTTTCGGTTTGAAGCTGATTTTTCGCCGCGCGATATTGACGGATGATCTTGCCGTTATGACGCACATTGATGGTGACATCAAAGCGACTTAACGCAATGCGTTTCAATAACTCATCAATATGAGCAAATTCGGTTTTCTCCGTACGAAGAAATTTGCGACGCGCTGGAGTATTAAAAAATAAATCCAACACCTCAACAGTCGTACCAATCGGGTGCGCTGCAGGCTTAAGCTTCACCTGCATATCACGCCCTTCGGAGTAGGCACTCCAGGCTTCTTCTTGTGCCGCAGGACGCGATGTGAGCGTCAAACGCGAGACTGAGCTAATACTGGCTAACGCTTCACCGCGAAAACCTAGACTCATGATGGCTTCAAGATCATCCAAGGTATGTATCTTAGATGTAGCATGACGACTGAGCGCCAAGCCGAGTTCATCTTTCGCGATACCTTTGCCGTTATCACGAACACGAATCAGCTTTGCGCCTCCTTTCTCGATATCAATATCGATTCGAGTTGCGCCAGAATCAAGACTATTTTCAACCAGTTCTTTAATTACAGAGGCGGGTCTTTCGACCACTTCCCCTGCTGCAATTTGGTTTGCAAGTCTAGCTGGCAAAATTTTAATCGTCATAATGAGTTAAAAGCTCACCTACTTGTTTGGAATGATAAGAACTTGCCCAACCGCCAGCTGATCAGAGCGTAAGTTGTTCGCTTTACGAATATTCGAAACGCTGACGCCGTATTTGGACGCTATTTTACCAAGGTATTCACCTCGAGAAACTTTGTGCTTACGGATCGGCTTATCTTTGACAGCAACGGTTATCTTCAACTTTTGTCCTACCCACAAGGTATCTGACTTCAAGTTGTTCTCACGGCGGATATCTGAAACCTTCACTTTATAGTGACTCGCAATCTTACCTAAGAACTCACCTGACTTAACCTTATGAATGATGGTTTCTGTCTCAACAGTAATCGGTTTACTTGGTACTTTAATCGTGCCAGCAGAAGGGATTTTGAGCTTCTGACCAATTGCTAATCCAGTCGACTTCAAGTTGTTTGCCGACATCAGCGCTTTAGAGCTAAGCCCATATTTATTCGCAATCACCGATAACGACTCGCCACGTTTTACGGTATGCACTATTGGCTTCGCTGAAGGCGAGAATACCGTACCCTCTGGTGGATTATCTTTTAAGTACTTAACGACCGCCTTAGTGATCGCCTGAGCTAACTTATCTTGGTGCGCTCGTTGAAACAGCAACCGCTCTTCTGTTGGGTTAGAAATAAAGCCCGTTTCCACTAATACAGACGGAATCTGCGGAGAGCGTAAAACAGCAAGGCTAGTATTAATCGGTTTGGTGTTATGCAGGTGCGCAACACGTCCCATCTCACCAAGGATTTCTGTTGCCAGCTTATACCCTTCTTTTTGTGAATGACTAAACTGCAAGTCCAACAAAGTTTGGTTCACGTTACGATCTTTGGTCTTAGTGAAGAACGCATTACCCGAACCACCTAATATTTCAGATTGTTTCTCATGGTTCTCAACCCAGCGAGCAATTTCAGTATTTGCACGACGGGTATTCAGCACGAAAACCGAACCTCCGCGAGGCTTCGGTGAGGTAAACGCATCAGCGTGAATGGAAATCAGTAAGTGCGCATCATTTTCACGGGCAATGGCTACACGACGGTTTAGATTCACAAAGTAATCTCCGGTACGTGTCATACGCGTTTTAATCCCAGGCGTAGCATCGAGCTGAGCAGCAATTTTTCTTGAGATACTCAATACCGCGTCTTTCTCGTACTTACGGCGTGAAGGGCCAATAGAGCCAGGATCTTCACCACCGTGACCAGGGTCGATAACGATCAAGACTTCTTGAGCTCGTTGAACTGAACTCATGTCTTTGCTGGTCGCCGCTGGCTTGCTCGGTTTAGAAGCTGAAGTCGATGCTTTCTTACCGTGCGGCAGGTCAATCACCAAACGGTGACCATATTGCCCGCCAGGTGTTGGGCTTAATTTAAACAATTCCGCTTGAACGCTCTTTTTCAGTTCAAACACCAAACGGTAGGTGCCCTTCTCTGGCGGAGAGCTTTTTCGAACTAGCTTTAAAACCGGGCTGTCCGTAACAGTAACAGGCAGTTTGGCCTGCATGGTCGTGCTTTTTAAATCCACGACAAGACGATCCGGTCCGGATAAAGAGAAATAGGAATAGTCAGCTTCCGAGCCTAAATCGATGACAACACGCGTTTCATCAGGAGAAGGCCAAACTCGAAAACTCTTAACGACGTTAGCAAATGCTAAATTGGGGATGAGAAGGAGAAAAGTGGCGACAAACGTCGCCACTACTCTAAAATTTGAAAAACTCAACATAGCTCCAATCGACTGAGTAACTGCACACCATAATCATTATTAGCTGTTAGTTCGGCTACACGCTGCTCACCTTGGTAGCGAATGTTCACATCAAGATCCGGTTGTGGCAACAAACCATGCCCTTTTTCAGGCCATTCAACCAAGCAAATTGCATCATCTGTGAAGTAATCTCGAATCCCCATGAACTCAAGCTCTTCAGGATCCGCAAGACGATAAAGATCGAAATGGTACACTTGCCACTGATCCAACTGATACGGTTCGACTAGAGTATAAGTTGGGCTTTTCACGTTACCTTGATGGCCAAGAGCACGGACAAAACCACGACTAAAGGTTGTTTTACCTGCACCCAAATCACCATGCAGATAAATTGTGGTTTGTTGCGAACAAAGGTGAGCCAGAGCGGTACCTAGTGCAACCGTTTCGTGCTCATCTTTTAAATTGAATTGTTTCGTGCTCATTGATGCTTCTCTAACTAATGATCGTTGACTATATAAAAATCAAAAGAACAGGAATAGTAAACCGTGTTGGTTTTGAGAGACAAGCTTTCAAATGTCATATGTGCGAAAAAAGTATTCAAGGAACGGTATCTTAATCACCTTAGTATCGACCTAGATTTAGAATATATGCAAATGACTTCAATAAGCAGTATTCACAGCATCAAAAACGTCCCTAACTGGGTAGCACCAAAGCCAGAGATCCGTTAAGATCCGCCCCCCTTTTATTCCGGTGGTTAGCATGAACTACGAACAACTCGCACAACAAATCAAAATTTGGGGAAAAGAGCTCGGCTTCCAAAAAGTTGGGATCTGCGACGTTGATCTGAGTGAGCATGAAGCCGCCCTGCAAAAATGGCTCGATGCAGGCTATCACGGCTCAATGAACTGGATGGCTCGTCACGGTATGATGCGAGCTAGACCCAATGAGCTACTCCCGGGAACCGTTCGTGTGATCAGCGTTCGGATGGACTACCTACCACCAGAAGCACAATTCGCTTCGAACCTAGCGAATAAAAATCATGCCTATATTAGTCGCTATGCATTAGGGCGTGATTATCACAAGCTCGTCAGAAAACAACTGAATAAACTTGGCAAACTTATTGAACAAGAAGTTGGTCAGTATGGTTACCGACCTTTCGTCGACTCCGCACCAATATTGGAGCGACCACTCGCCCAAAAAGCAGGCTTAGGCTGGACAGGGAAACATTCCCTGATTTTAGATCAAGACTGTGGCTCGTGGTTCTTTTTAGGCGAGTTACTTATCGACTTGCCACTTCCCGTTGACGAACCAAGCGTTGATCAGTGCGGTAAATGCAAAGCATGCATTACCTCATGCCCAACACAAGCCATCGTTGAAGACAAAGTTGTTGATGCTAGACGCTGCATCTCTTACCTCACCATCGAGTTCGATGGCGTGATCCCTGAAGAGTTTCGCAAGCCAATGGGTAACCGCATTTATGGCTGTGATGACTGCCAATTGGTTTGCCCATGGAATCGCTACGCCGACATAACGGAGCAGAGTGATTTCCATCGTCGCGATAGTTTCAAAAACCCGGACCTCGTAGACATGTTTAACTGGGATGAAGCGACTTTTCTAAAAAATATGGAAGGCTCCGCTATTCGTCGCATTGGTCATATACAGTGGCTGCGTAATATTGCTGTCGCACTTGGTAATGCAGAATACAGTCAACGAGTCATTGATGCGTTAGAAAGTCGACAAGGTGAAAATAAATTACTTGATGAACACATCAAATGGGCTTTGGCCGAGCAACTGAATCAACTCCCCATTGAGAATAAAGCATCTACAGAGACGAAAAAGCAGCGCTTAATAAGAATCGTCGAGAAGGGGCTACCAAGAGACGCATAGTGCGTAGTCTATATGCAAGAGATTGAAAGCACTTTTACATGTTCAATTCATGACCTTGTTCTCAATTTTGTAATGTGGAAAAAAATTTGAGATTCAAGAAAAACAAGCTAGCAGAAAAAAGTTAAACACAGCTTGGAGAAATGACTAGGATCAAAAAAATACCAGTTAATGATCGTATTTTAACGTATCCGATCCGACAAAAAACTTATTTTTCTCTTATTTAACAAAGACTTAATCAATGTTTCGTTATTATTTCGACTTTCCTTCAGCGAAAAGATCTTTCTTATCCATCGCAAAAAGTCAAGCTAAAAACACTTTATCAACTAACTTATCCACAGAACGACGTATGTGGATAACTCTGTTAATTAAAGTAGATAAAACATGCAGAACCTCATCATACTTGTACGCCAGCCGATTCATATCGTGTTTTAAACACAAACGAAATCGTCCGACATCATATGATGCGGATAAAATTTAGTTTTTGGGGATTCATGCTTCGCAGCATTATGAAAAGAGCGATGTGATTGGTTGCGAGAAGCAGGAACTGAATCAAGCGGCGCATCCGTCGACGACTTAGGATTGTGCTAATAAATAAGCATTCAATCTATCGTCTTGTATTTGGTTGCGGGGGCCGGATTTGAACCGACGACCTTCGGGTTATGAGCCCGACGAGCTACCAAGCTGCTCCACCCC
>NZ_JBSRRK010000019.1:0-51733 GCF_053890955.1 Vibrio sp. JZG120 | reverse complement strand
TTTGAAACCGAAGTTTCTAATTGGATTATCATCAACGAGTGCCCACACAGATTGATAGGTCTATATTGTTAAAGAGCAACTCTTCTTTGTGATTGACATCACTTCGGAAGAGGCGGCCATTCTAGCGAGATAATTTATTGTGTCAAACACTTTTTCAAATTATTTCGTTTTTCTTTTCAGCCTTGCCGACTTTGCTTAAACCCTTGTGAGCCCTTGCCCTGTCGACGAGGAGGCATTATAGAGATCGCGCTCACATTGGCAAGCGTTATTTTTCAAAAATTGCAAAAATAATGGTTAAGCGATGAGTTTTCGATCAAAGCTTTATTTATTCAACTTTACCCCAAGAACTCGCACAACTTATCCACAGAGTTATTCTATAAAGCGTGTTTTTCAGGTGCTATAAATAAAGAAAGCTGCTTTATTGCAGCTTTCTTTATTTACTCTAAACTCGATTTAAAGGTCATTATGGTTATATGCCGGACCCATCTTGTTCTGAACCATCATCTTCATGTAAACCACACTCTCGTTTTAAACCAAAGAATCGAGTTTCTTCCTCTGACATTCCCGGCTCCCATTTACGAGTGGTATGAGTATCACCAACTGAAAGGTAACCTTCATCCCACAATGGGTGGTATTTAAGGCCGTGTTGTTCTAAGTAGTAATGAACGTCTTTGTTAGTCCAGTCAATTACTGGCAAAAACTTAAACACACCGTTCTGAATTGATAGTATCGGTAAACCTGCTCGTGATTTACTTTGCTCTCGACGTAGTCCAGAGAACCACGTTCCAACATTAAGCTCTTTTAGCGCTCGACGCATTGGCTCCACTTTATTGAGCTTGTTGTATTTTTCAATTCCCTCTACACCCTGCTCCCATAACTTTCCATATCGAGCCTCTTGCCAATTCGCACTTTCTTTCGCTCGATAAACTTTTAAGTTTAGGTTGAGAGCATCTGTCAGCTCATCAATGAATTGATAGGTTTCAGCAAACAGGTATCCTGTATCGGTTAGAATGACGGGGATATCCGCTTTGACTTGAGTCACTAAATGAAGCATAACCGCGGCTTGAATACCAAAACTAGAAGAAACCGCAAACTCGCCCTCTAGATTTTCTAAAGCCCACTTTACTCTATCTTGTGCCGAAAGCTTTTCGAGCTCGACATTAATTTGAGCAAGACGGAGGATTTGCTCCGTCTTTGTTAATGTCAATAACTCTGTAAGCTCAAGCCTGGATGCTACAGAATCAAGCATGAAAGTCCCTCTTTGATACGAGCACTTCTTGGATAATACCAGCACGAATTGTGAAATCGCCGAAGGCTTCGCCTTCTTCACGCTCTTTCGACCATCGAGCCACCAGCAGATCAATCTCTTCTAAGATTTGCTTATCCGTGATGTTCTCTTTGTACATTTTTGGTACTCGAGTACCAGCACGGTTACCACCTAAATGTAGGTTGTAACGACCTGGCGCTTTACCAACTAAACCAATTTCAGCCAACATGGCGCGACCACAACCGTTTGGACATCCAGTTACACGCAAAATGATGTTGTCATTTTCTGGTAGGTTGTGCTTTTCCAAAATCCCCTCCACATCAGTAACAAACTGAGGAAGAAAACGCTCTGCCTCTGCCATTGCTAACGGACACGTTGGAAAGGCAACACACGCCATTGAATTTTTGCGCTGCTCACTGATATTGTCATCCATCAAGCCATGTTCACGAGCGATCTTTTCGATCTTCGCTTTTTCGCTTTTAGGTACCCCCGCAACAATTAAGTTCTGGTTGGCAGTCATACGGAAATCGCCTTTATGGATTTTGGCAATTTCAGCAACACCCGTCTTAAGTGGTTTACCTGGAAAGTCTAATAAGCGACCGTTTTCGATGAAAAGCGCTAAATGATATTTACCATCAATTCCTTCTACCCAACCAATACGGTCACCACGCTCAGTAAACTCGTACGGGCGGCTTGCTTCAAACTGAATGCCTGCTCGCTTTTCGACTTCGGCTTTAAAGACATCAGTACCTACACGGTCAAGTGTGTATTTGGTTTTGGCATTCTTACGGTTTGAGCGATTCCCCCAATCACGCTGAGTGGTAACCACCGCCGCTGCAACATCAAGCGTTTTCTCTAATGGGATGAAACCTAAGTCGTCAGCGCGGCGCGGATAAGTTGACGTATCACCATGTGTCATCGCTAGGCCGCCGCCAACTAAAACGTTAAAGCCTACCAACTTGCCGTTATCCGCAATTGCTACGAAGTTAAGATCATTGGCGTGCACGTCTACGTCATTTTGCGGTGGGATAACCACTGTGGTTTTAAACTTACGTGGTAAGTAGTTCTTGCCTAGAATCGGTTCGTCTTCTTCAGTGCTTTCTACTTTCTCACCGTCCAGCCAAATCTCTGCATAAGCGCGCGTCTTTGGTAATAGATGCTCACTGATCTTCTTCGCCCATTCGTAAGCTTCTTGGTGTAACTCTGACTCCACTGGGTTAGTGGTACACAACACGTTACGGTTTACATCACCCGCGGTTGCAATCGAATCAATGCCAATACTGTTGAGCGTTTGATGCATCAACTTAATATTCGGTTTTAATACCCCATGAAACTGGAACGTTTGGCGAGTCGTCAGACGAATACTTCCATATAAAGAGTGCTCCGTTGCGAACTTGTCGATCGCTAACCATTGCGTTGGCGTGATGATGCCTCCAGGCATACGAGCACGAAGCATCACATTATGTAATGGTTCCAGTTTTTGCTTTGTGCGTTCATTACGGATATCACGATCGTCTTGTTGATACATACCGTGGAAACGAATTAACTGGAAGTTGTCGGCAGTAAAGCCACCAGTAATACGGTCCTGTAAATCTTGCTCAATGGTGCCACGTAATAGGTTGCTTTCTCGCTTCAGGCGCTCGTTATCAGATAGCGGCCCTAGCTCTTCGCCTAATACAATCTGCTTGTTATTTTCAGTAGAAAAAGTCATTAGTACACATCCCTCTGATAACGTTTCGCTTTACGTAGGTCATTAATAAATTGTTCTGCATCGTCACGCGGCATCTTGCCTTCTTGTTCAGCAACGATAACCAGTGCGTCGTGCACATCTTTTGCCATACGCGTTGCATCACCGCAGACATAGATATAAGCGCCTTCTTGGATCCACTGCCACACTTGAGCTGCGTTTTCTAAGATGCGATGTTGTACGTAAACTTTTTCTACTTGGTCACGACTAAAAGCAACATCCAATCGGCTTAGTACTCCTGACTTGAGGTACTTTTGCCATTCAACTTGGTATAAGAAGTCTTGAGTGAAAGTACGATCACCAAAGAACAACCAGTTTTTGCCTTCAGCATCGCGGTTTTCACGTTCCTGAATAAAGCTACGGAATGGTGCGATCCCTGTGCCTGGACCAACCATGATAATTGGAGTGCTATCATCTTCCGGCAGTTTAAAGTTGTTGTTATGCTCAACAAATACTTTAACTTCATCTCCCTCTTCGAGACGCTGTGCTAAGAAGCTCGACGCACCACCATATCGTTTTTCGTCGTTTTGTTCGTACTCAACCAAAGCAACCGTTAGGTGTACTTCTTCATCGACCTCTTCTTGGCTTGATGCAATAGAGTAAAGGCGAGGAGTAAGACGACGAAGCAAACTAATCAACTCATCTGCGGTTAACTTGGTTTTCTTCTCTGCCAATAGATCAACAATTTGAGTATTTGCAGAGTACTCGCGAAGTTTATCTTTATCGTCAACCAGCTTTTGTAGCTTCTTGCTACCGGATAACTCGGCAAACTTTGTAATGAGCTGAGGGTTAGATGTTGTGATTTCATATTTACTCACGAGAGCACTATGGATTGACAAGCTTTCGCCATCAACATCAACGGTTTCAACCCCAGACAAACCGACCTTACCAAGAATGGCATTAGCAAGTTCTGAACTATTTTCAAACCACACACCTAGCGCATCACCAGGCTGATACGTTAACCCCGAACCTTCCAAGTCAATTTCTATATGACGAACATCCTTTCCAGAATCACGACCCGTGATTTTTTGACTGGTCAGTAACGTCGCTGTGTATGGGTTTTGTTTATTGTAAGAAGAGTGCGCAGTCGCCGCCTGACCCACAGGAAGTTGAACCACATCCGCTTCAGTGCCAGAAGAAAGCGTATCTTTTACCTTACCTAACGCATTCTTACGCCATTCAGCTGCTGGTGCTTCATAATCCACATCGCAATCAAGACGATCGATAAATGGGGTCGCACCTAACTTTGATAGGTAAGCGTCGAAGTCTTTACCGGTTTGGCAGAAGAATTCGTAGCTCGAGTCACCCAGAGCAATAACGCCATATTGAAGGTTTGACAGCTTAGGAGCTTTCTTAGATTGCAAAAACTCGTGTAGCTCTATAGCGTTATCTGGTGCTTCGCCTTCGCCGTTCGTCGATGCCACAATAATGACATGCGTTTCTTTGGCTAAGTTTTTACCTTTGTAATCACTTGCATCAAAAAGTTCGACAGCAATTCCTTCTGCTTTTGCTTCCTGTTCTAGAGCTTCAGCAACGCCTTTAGCGTTGCCAGTTTGGGAAGCAAAAATAATACTCAACTTACCTGCAGGCTTCGCTGATACGGCTGCCGTCGCTTGTGCAATTGGCGTTACCGCTGTATTTGGTTGATTTTGAGCTAATCCCCAAAAATACCCACTGACCCAAGCAAGTTGCTGTGAAGACAACTCAGAGACAGTTTGTTGGAGTGAGCTAATTTGTTGGTCATTCAGAGGGCTTGCGATTGGAGGATTTCCTCCTTGCCCATTATTATCTTCAGACACATTCTTGTGAGAATACTCATTCTTTTGAAAAGACATTATCACGACATCCCTATTCATTGCGTGATGATAGAGTACCCACTCTCCTTAATAACAAGAAAGAATAGAAGTGAATGTTTTATAACTTTTTGGAAGTAAGAACGGCTTACTTTTTGCTCATCGATCTTCAATGCGGACTTGTTGAAAGCCTACTGCCATTGCCGATTTTGACGCTGCATCCAAATCTTCATAAAGACATTCTTCACCATGACTGTCCGTCAGAAAAACAAAACCACCGCGCGCATGTCTGAACTCCACAACCCAGCCACCCTCTTGGATTGCAGGTTCAATAATCGCTTCGACAAGCTGGTTTTCACGGAATAGATGTCTTAGTTCGTTTATTGTCATCGCTATCCCTGCTTTAACTTTCACATTGCTCCTAGGTAAGCATGGTCTAAGTCAGCAAAATAGGCAGAAAATTCGATTGAATATAATGAAGTGATATAAAAAAACGCCGCTTATAAAGCGACGTTTTAAAAAATCGAGTATCTAATCTGGCTGCATTTAGAATGCGTATTCTGCACTCACAAAAAAGCCGTTAGCAAAAATAAACTCTTTCCCTAGATCCGACATGAATTTCTCGGACTCCAAATCAATCACGCGGTAACCACCACGAAAAGCCAGTTGAGCTTTTTCGAGCGGTACATGGTATTGAACACCTGCCATGAAATCAGTACTTTTGATACCTTTGTTGTCACCAAAGTTTATCTCACCAATCACATCAAAATTTGTGTCCGGAACTTGAATCTCTGCGTAACCGTACCAAGCCCAAATCAGCTCATCAAACTCTTCTATACGCTTGTTTGAGCCAGCATCAATGTATTTAGTGTCACTTAAATTACTGAATGTAACACCCGCATCAAAATGCAATAAATCATGCTCCAGAATTTGGTAGTACATGGTGAAATCAAGCTTATTGAACCCCATATAATCAGCATCAATGCTCGAGTAACGAAGACGCGCATTAGGAACGTATTTCACATCATGCTCAATCGCCGCGTAAAATGCGCCTGTTGTGCTGCTATCTCGTCTTACTTCATTTACTTTAGTGTCAGCAGCCCAGATCTCTGCGCCGACTTTCGTCGATACAGAATATTCTGCAAAAACAGGAAAAGATACTGCCAACGATAATGCTGTTAAAGCGATGGTCGCTTTATTTGTCATGTAGTGTGTACTCCGAGATAGCTGATGTTCACGTTGAAGACGTGAGAGGAAATATACCATACTCTCACGTCTCTCTATCAACTAAATCATGTCACTCGTTATTTATAGCGGGGCTGGGCAACGTAATTCTTGAAGAACCAAACACCCAATGCAATCACGATTAACCATGGCAATAGTTTGAGTACCGCTCCGACCATTCCCAGTAAAAACATCACAACTAACGCGATACCGGTTGCTGCGAATACGGTCATCATTGTGATACCGGTAACCAATAGGGTCGCCGCAAAGACTAAAATAAAGATTAGCTCCAACATAATCACTTCTCCATTTGTTTTTAATAAACAGAGCAGTTTCCATACCAACTTACCAAGATGACGATAACACAATGATTTTTATTCAAAAATAAAGCCAGATACATTTCTGCACTCTGGCTTACTTGTTCTTTAGTTGGTAATTTTAGCCAACCACTGGTTAATTTTACACATTCAATTCTTTTGGAATCTTCGCTAACGCGTCTTGCAGCACTTCTAAACCAGAACCCGGCTTGTGCGCATTTTCACTGATATGACGACGCCATTGACGAGCACCTGGCATGCTTTGGAATAAACCTAACATATGACGGGTAATATGACCAAGGTACGCACCTTTCGCTAATTGCGCTTCAATGTATGGGTACATTTCTTCAACAATTTCGCTGCGTTTCTTCACTGGAGCATTAGAGCCAAATAACTCTTGATCTACCGATGCCAGTAGATATGGGCTTTGGTAAGCCTCACGACCAATCATCACACCATCAAGATGCTGAAGATGTGCTTTGGCTTCTTCTAGTGACTTTACACCACCGTTAATAGCAATGGTTAAGTGAGAAAAATCTTGCTTCAATTGGTAAGCTCGTGGGTAATCCAATGGTGGGATCTCACGGTTTTCTTTCGGACTAAGACCACTTAACCAAGCTTTACGCGCGTGGATAGTGAACTGCTCACAGCCCCCCTTTTCTGAGACAATAGAAACAAAATCCGTTAGGAACTCGTAAGAATCTTGATCATCAATACCAATACGAGTCTTGACTGTCACAGGAATATCAACCACGTCCTTCATTGCAGCGACACAATCCGCAACCAACTGTGGTTCTGCCATTAGGCAAGCACCAAAGCGACCGTTTTGTACACGGTCAGACGGGCAACCCACATTGAGGTTAACCTCATCGTAGCCACGCTCTTGAGCCAGTTTAGCGCACTTTGCCAAGTCTCCTGGATTTGAACCACCCAACTGAAGGGCCAACGGATGCTCTTCTTCGTTGTAAGCCAGGAAATCTCCTTTTCCATGAATGATCGCACCTGTCGTCACCATTTCAGTGTACAGCAGGGTTTCTTTGGTCATTAAGCGATGGAAGTAGCGACAATGACGATCGGTCCAGTCGAGCATTGGTGCTACGGAGAGCCTGCAAGAATGAGTCATGATATAAACACCCGTTTTTATGTTGCCAAGGTCGAGCGCAGCAGTACGCTCAAAAAATAAGTCGGGTATTGTATACCCAAGCACCTCTAGGTGCTAGTTTCAGCGAGAATGATTTGGTTGGCTGGCTAGCCAAATGCTTAAGAATATGCAGCAGTAATACGAATTCGTCACTCGTTGATTCATTCTGTGATGACTATTCCGACTTCACACCACCACTGACTTGCTTTAATTCATGATTTTCGTTCTGATAGTGGGTAAAATGAAGCATTTCTAAACGAACTTCGTATAGAAATGATTTATCATAGAGCACGTCCGATAGTTATGGTGAAAGGTTTGAACCCAACAATCATTGAACAAATTGAAAGTATCTGCGCAGAGCGTGGAGTACGATTGACTCCGCAACGCCGACGCGTATTTGAACTCATTTGTTCTAATCGCCGCGCCTCAAGTGCGTATGAGCTATTGGAGCAACTAAAAGAGAGTGAGCCTCAGGCTAAGCCTCCCACTGTTTATCGAGCATTAGATTTTCTCCTAGAGCAAGGCTTCATCCACCGAGTGGAATCGACAAATAGCTTTATTACTTGTTGTTCTTTCAATACTCAGCAGCACTTTTTCCAATTACTAATTTGCGATAAATGTGGTGATGTCGTTGAACTCGAAGATGAGACGCTGATATCCTTGTTAGCCGAAAACGCCGAGAAGCATGGATTCAAACTGACCAACCAAGTTATTGAAACTCATGGTGAATGCCAGGCCTGTTCCTCCGAGACGAAAGAAAAAGTATAGAAGAACGTTATGCGCGCTGAATTTGTAAACCCGTTTTTAGCTTCTTTAATGAACGTGCTAAAAACCATGGCTTCTCTTGAGCTGAAGCCACAAAAACCGCGAATCAAAAAAGATGAGATCGCACGAGGTGACGTTTCTGGTCTGATTGGCATGGTAGGTCCACAAACTCGTGGTTCAATGTCGATTACCTTTGATGAAGCGCTAGCTCTAGAAATCATGCAGAACATGCTTGGTGAGCGTCCAAATGGACTCAATGAAGAGGTCACCGATATGGTGGGTGAGATCACCAACATGGTTACTGGTGGTGCGAAACGCATTCTGGCGGAAAGTGGTTTTGATTTTGATATGGCAACACCGGTAGTGGTTTCTGGCCGAGGCCATACGATTCGCCACAAGTGTGAGGGCTCAATCATCATCATGCCTTTCTCTTCCCAATGGGGAAATGCCTTTATCGAAATTTGCTTCGAATAAAAGAGAAAAAATAGGTTGGCACTGGCCAACCTATTTTGTTTTTGCCTCAGGCAATAAAAAAGGTCAGCATTTGCTGACCTTTTCTTTATCTATTCAAACCAAACATTAAGCTTTGAACGCTTTAAATGCGTTGATTAGACCATTTGTTGAGCTGTCATGCGAGCTGATTTGAGACTCGTCTGCAAGCTCAGGTAGGATTTGGTTAGCCAGTTGTTTACCTAGTTCCACGCCCCATTGGTCAAAGCTGAAGATATTCCAGATAACACCTTGTACGAAAATTTTGTGTTCGTACATTGCGATCAAGTTACCTAGCGTACGAGGCGTGATTTGCTTCACTAGGATAGAGTTTGTTGGACGGTTACCTTCAAACACTTTGAATGGCGCGATCGCGGCCACTTCTTCAGCGTTCTTACCTGCTTTCACCAACTCTTCTTTCACGGTTTCTTCACTCTTACCAAACGCTAGTGCTTCAGTTTGCGCAAAGAAGTTGGACATCAGTTTTTGGTGATGATCGCTAGCTGGGTTGTGGCTGATTGCAGGTGCAATGAAGTCACATGGGATCAGCTTAGTGCCTTGGTGAATCAGTTGGTAGAACGCGTGCTGACCGTTGGTACCTGGTTCACCCCAAATAATAGGGCCCGTTTGGTAAGTCACAGCATTGCCTTCACGGTCAACGTATTTACCGTTTGATTCCATGTTACCTTGTTGGAAGTACGCCGCGAAACGGTGCATGTACTGATCGTAAGGTAAGATAGCTTCTGATTCCGCACCGTGGAAGTTGTTGTACCAAATACCGATCAGAGCAAGGATCACAGGGATGTTGCTTTCTAGGTCCGTTGATACGAAGTGCTTGTCCATCTCGTGAGCACCTTCAAGCAGCTCAACGAAGTTGTCGTAACCTACCGCTAATGCGATTGATAGACCGATTGCAGACCATAGTGAGTAACGGCCACCAACCCAGTCCCAGAATTCGAACATGTTCGCGGTATCAATACCGAACTCAGACACGGCTGTCGCGTTCGTTGAAAGCGCAGCAAAATGCTTAGCCACGTGCGCTTGATCACCCGCAGACTCTAGGAACCAATCACGAGCAGTGTGCGCGTTAGTCATGGTTTCTTGCGTTGTGAACGTCTTAGACGCGATCAAGAATAGCGTCGTTTCTGGGTTAACTTTCTTCAACGTTTCAACGATGTGAGTACCATCAACGTTAGATACGAAGTGAAGGTTTAGATGATTTTTGTATGGTGCTAGAGCTTCCGTCACCATGTAAGGACCAAGGTCAGAACCACCGATACCGATGTTCACGATATCTGTAATTGCTTTACCTGTGTAACCTTTCCACTCACCGCCGATAACGCGTTCAGTGAATGATTTCATTTTTTCTAGAACCGCGTTCACTGCTGGCATTACGTCTTCGCCGTCTACCATTACTGGTGTATTCGCGCGGTTACGTAGTGCAGTGTGAAGAACAGCGCGACCTTCTGTTTGGTTGATCGCTTCGCCACTGAACATCGCTTCAACTGCAGATTTCAGCTCAGTCTCGTTCGCAAGAGCGAACAGGTGCTTCAGAGTTTCCTCATTGATGAGGTTCTTTGAGTAATCGACTAGGATGTCTGAGCCGAAACGTGCAGAGTATTTGTCGAAACGCGCTGCGTCTTGAGCAAATAACTCTTTAAGATCCATATCTTGTGCAGATTCGAAATGCGCAGTTAGCGCTTTCCAAGCTTGTGTTTGCGTTGGATTGATATTTTTCAACATGGTCTTTATCCCGATGTTACAGTAGGTTCCATTCCTTACAGTCTAGCGAAAACTGTGGAATCCCCGATTTAGCAAATAGAATATTAATTAGATGTTTGGGCGAATTGCCACAAAACAAGTCTTTGTAATTTTTTTTCAGGTGCCAATTATGACTGAGAGTATTTACACTCACATTGAGTTAGGTCACGTTCCCTGCCCTGAAAATGAACAATTCATTTACGATGACAAGAATCATATCACTTACTAATGACAGGCTCTAATTGGAATAGGATAGACGCCAATTTATAAATTTCCAAAGGAACACGTATGTGGGCACAAAAAACACTGCAATTAAAAGCGAGAAGCCGCGGTTTTCACCTAATAACTGATGAAATTGAACAACAATTACCACAAATAAACGAGCTTTCAGTAGGTTTATTACACCTATTTATTCAACATACCTCCGCCAGTTTGACCTTAAACGAGAATGCTGATCCAACCGTGCGTATGGATATGGAAGCGCACTTCAATAAGTTTGTGCCAGAGCGTGCTCCTTATTATCAGCATACCTATGAAGGTGATGACGACATGCCAGCACACATTAAAGCATCCCTACTTGGCAGTAGTGTGACGATACCAATCCAAAATGGTCGATTAGCTTTAGGAACATGGCAGGGCATTTACTTGGGTGAGCACCGAGACTTTGGCGGCGGCCGCCGCGTTATTGCTACGATTAACGGTGAGTAGATAAAACAAAGGCTAACCTTAGGTTAGCCTTTCGCTGTTTATTTTGAGTACTCCATCTCGACGCGAGGCGTTAGCTTAGTCACGAGTTCATACGCAATGGTACCAATGTGACCCGCCACTTCTTCTACTGGGAGCTCTTTCCCCCAAAGAATCGCTTCGTCGCTGACTTTATCCGTTGCATCTGGTCCCAAATCGACCGTCAGCATATCCATAGAAACTCGACCTGCGATAGGTACTTTACGACCATTTACCCAAACCGGAGTGCCGTTCGGAGCACTTCTTGGGTAACCGTCGCCATACCCTACTGCGATGACACCGACTTTTGTATCTCGCTTACTGGTCCACATACCGCCGTAGCCAACACTTTCGCCCTTCTTAACTTTACGTACCGCAATAAGATGGGATTTAAGTGTCATCACGGGTTGATACCCCAGATCTTGTGCGGTCTTGTCATCAAATGGCGATACACCATACATGATGATGCCCGGACGAACCCAATCCAAATGGCTTTGAGGCCATGCCAACAACCCCGCAGAGGCCGCAAGTGAACGCTCCCCCTGACAACCAGAGGTCAACGACTTAAACAACTCAATCTGTTGGGGAGTAATATGGCTATCCAGCTCATCTGCACAACCAAAGTGACTCATGTAACGTAACGGCTTGGCTACGTTTGGACACTCTTTCAACCGCGTGACAAACTCATCATATTGCTCAGGGCGAACGCCAAGACGGTGCATCCCACTGTCAATCTTAAGCCACACGACAACCGGAGTTTCAAGGTCGGCTTGCTCCAAAGCGATAAGCTGCTCTTCACAATGCACCACGGTTTGGATGTTGTTCGTCACAAGAACAGGTAAGTCACCTGGAGAGTAAAAACCTTCTAGCAATAGAATCGGCTTTACCACGCCACAAGCGCGCAGTTGCAACGCTTCTTCAATGCGCGCAACACCAAAGGCATCCGCATGGTTGGCATGTTTTGCAACGTGACGTAATCCGTGACCATAACCATTGGCCTTCACTACAGCCATCACTTTACTTTGGGGCGCTTGCGCTTTCACGCGCTGTAAGTTGTGCTGCAACGCAGACAAATCAATGCACGCCTTGGCCGCTTTCATATAGCTCATGGGGTTACTCATCATCAATATCGAATGCAGGACCCGCGTAGTTGTCAAAGCGCGAGTGTTGACCTTGGAAGGTGAGACGTACAGAGCCGATAGGGCCGTTACGTTGCTTACCAATGATGATTTCTGCCGTGCCTTTGTACGGGCTATCTGGGTGATACACCTCGTCACGGTAGATGAACATGATCAAGTCGGCATCCTGCTCGATAGAGCCCGACTCACGCAAGTCCGAGTTTACTGGGCGTTTATCTGAACGTTGCTCTAGGGAACGGTTAAGCTGAGACAGCGCCACGACGGGCACATTCAGCTCTTTTGCCAGCGCTTTCAGAGAGCGCGATATCTCCGCAATTTCCAGCGTACGGTTATCAGAGAGTGCAGGCACGCGCATAAGCTGAAGGTAGTCGACCATGATCATCGACAGACCGCCATGTTCACGTGCGATACGGCGAGCGCGTGAACGCACTTCGGTCGGAGTTAGACCGGAGCTGTCATCAATGTACATGTTTTTCTTCTGCATCAAGATACCCATAGTAGAAGAAATACGCGCCCAGTCTTCGTCATCCAACTGACCCGTACGGATCTTGGTTTGGTCAACGCGAGACAAAGAGGCCAACATACGCATCATCAACTGCTCGGCCGGCATCTCTAGCGAGAAAATAAGCACAGGTTTATCTTGTTGCATGGCCGCATTTTCACACAAGTTCATCGCAAAGGTCGTTTTACCCATCGATGGACGCGCCGCGACAATCACCAAATCAGAACCTTGCAAACCTGCGGTTTTCTTATTGAGGTCAGTGAAACCTGTGTCGACACCCGTTACACCATCTTGCGGTGTTTTATATAACAACTCGATACGTTCTAACGTCTTTTCGAGGATGTTATCAACATTTTGTGGCCCTTCGTTTTCACTGGTTCGTGACTCAGCGATGGCGAAAACTTTACTCTCCGCCATATCAATCAGATCTTCCGAACTTCGACCTTGAGGATCGTAACCCGCATCCGCAATCTCATTCGCGACACCGATCAAACCACGGACGATCGCACGTTCGGCAACAATATCAGCGTACGCATTAATGTTAGCGGCGCTTGGCGTGTTTTTCGCCAAATCTGCAAGGTAAGCAAAACCGCCCACATCTTCTAATTGCTCGTGACGCTCCAGGTATTCCGATAAAGTAATAAGATCGAGAGGCTTGCCCGCTTCAAGAATGGTTTTTACACCTTCAAAAATTAGGCGATGCGGACGACTATAGAAATCACTGCTTACAACACGTTCGGCAACGGTGTCCCAACGTTCATTGTCCAGTAAAAGACCACCAATTACTGATTGCTCGGCTTCTAGTGAGTGAGGTGGCACTTTGATTGCGTCGACCTGACTGTCTGAAGGTTTGCGATTTCTGTTTTCCGCCATGACTTTGCTCGATAACTACTATTGACCCACGATTATAACCTTAACCTAACTGAGATGCTTCCCCGAAGCGACAATTACTTGTTAAGAAATCCACATGCGAACCGCACAAGTAATAGCCTGGTTCTTCCGCCCAGCTCTAATAAAAATTAACCTACCATTGACCCAACAAAATATCTGTATCAGTATCATGCCCCTCCTTTTTAATTACGTTCGAGGTTGATGTGTCCCGATACTGGTTACTTAGCTTTAGCCTACTATGCGCTAGTGCATCGTATGCTGACGAATCAGTACAGCCAGAGCAAAATATTGATGTGCCCGACCCATTAAAAACCGAGGTGGAGTTCGGCTATCAAGCTCACACAGGTAACACGGACTCTCGTTCCCTGAATGCTCGTTTGAGTGCTGAATATACGTCAGGTCGACACCGTTCTAATGGTGAATGGAAGTACTACAACTTGTACAAAGACGGTGAAGAAGACAAACGCTCATCCACCTACGCCCTACAGAGTGACTACAAGTTAGGTCCTAAAACGTATTTGTATGGCAGCTTTAAAGGGGTGGATTCTCGTTACAGTGCCTATTTTAAAGACTACACCTTATCAGGTGGTTTGGGTTACCAGTTTTCCTACACTGAAAACTTCATTTTAGAGGTAGAAGTCGGTCCTGGTTTTCGTTATCAAGAACCAAATTTAGATGAGATAGATGATGACGACATTGTCTTTCCCGATATCGTTCGAGAAGGCATTTTTCGAGGGAATATCAATACGACTTGGCACGCACTAGATAACCTGAGTTTCGCGGCTGATATTACGTTGGTAACAGGTAAAAGTAATACACGGGCCGATAGTGAGCTCAGCGTGACCAATGATATTACTGAAGATATTGCACTGAAACTGGCACACTCTCGTCAGTATCACGATAAAGTGCCTGAAGGCTTAAGCAAAGCGGATAGCGTATTTTCCGTTAATTTACTCTTCGCTTTTTAACCTGTTTTTTCTCCCAGTTTTAGAAATAAAAAAAGCACCTCCGAAGAGGTGCTTTTTAGTATTTCGTCTTGATACTGAATTACTCAGCAGCAACAACTTGTAGGTTCACAGTTGCGAAAACTTCAGAGTGAAGTTGAACGCTGATCTCGAACTCACCAGTTGTACGTAGAGCACCTTCAGGAAGGCGAACTTCGCTCTTAGCAACTTCAACGCCTGCAGCTGTGATAGCGTCAGCGATGTCACGAGTACCGATAGAACCGAATAGTTTGCCTTCGTCACCAGCTTTAGAAGCGATAACTACAGCTTCTAGAGCGTTAACTTTCTCTGCGCGAGCTTCTGCAGCAGCTAGTTGCTCAGCAACTTTAGCTTCTAGTTCAGCACGACGAGCTTCAAACATTTCAACGTTAGCTTTAGTTGCCATAACTGCTTTACCTTGTGGGATAAGGAAGTTACGAGCGTAGCCAGATTTAACGTTTGCAGTATCGCCAAGACCACCTAGGTTACCAATTTTATCAAGTAGAATAACTTGCATTGCTTAATCCTCTTTCTTAATAAAATGAACCGATTACTGATGCTTGTCAGTGTACGGTAGTAGAGCTAGGTAGCGTGAACGCTTGATAGCACGTGCTAGTTGACGCTGGTACTTAGCGCTTGTACCAGTGATACGGCTAGGTACGATTTTACCAGCTTCAGTGATGTAGTTTTTAAGAGTTGCTACGTCTTTGTAATCAATCTCTTGTACGCCTTCTGCAGTGAAACGGCAGAATTTACGACGACGGAAGAAACGAGCCATGGGCTATCTCCTGATCTTAAATTTGAGTAATGTTGTCGGCGTGTAACACTAATTTTCCCACGCCATTTCGGCCGGTTTGATAAGTGACAAAACCACTTACCTTAATGTTACTGCCTTGAACTAAATTCTGAGTTAGTGCTTGTGACCCAAGCCCGCTGACGACTACCGGCATACGACAATAAACTTGTCGAGGTAAGTCAACTTCGATAATAGTAGAGCGATGCTCCAGCCAAAACCGACAGTGTTCAATGCCACCAGGGCTTTTACTACGAATGGGCGGTTTGGCTATGGTGCCGCTCAGCTCCATTCGATTGGCCATAAGAAAACTTACTCAGCAGCTTCTGACTTAGCTTCAGGCTTAGCTTCAGAACGCTCTTCACGACGTGGAGCACGCTCTTCTTTTTGCTTAAGCATGATAGATTGCTCAGTGATCGCTGCTTTAGTACGCATGATCATGTTACGCAGAACTGCATCGTTGAAACGGAAAGCAGTTTCTAGCTCATCAATTACAGCTTGGTCAGCTTCAACGTTCATAAGAACGTAGTGAGCTTTGTGAAGCTTGTTGATTGGGTAAGCCAGTTGACGACGGCCCCAGTCTTCTAGACGGTGGATTTTACCGCCAGCTTCAGTGATTGAACCAGTGTAACGCTCGATCATGCCAGCAACTTGCTCGCTTTGATCTGGGTGCACCATGAATACGATTTCGTAATGACGCATTGGTTGCTCCTTACGGATTATTCAGCTTCCACAAATGGCTCAGTCGTCCAGAGGAAGCAAGGAACTAAAGATAATTGACTGAGTTTAAGGAGCACGAATAGTACAGAAAGGGCGCAAAATAGGCAAGTGATTATTTGCTCAACGCAGGGGATATTTTATTTCATCCAACGCTAGAAATAACAAAGGCTGCCAATAAAGTGACAGCCTTTAAAATCAGGGCATTATCGCGCGTATATCAGGACTTATTTTACTTCAGCCAGTTCCGTGCGCATTTGGTCGATCACTTGTTTGTAATCTGGCTGACCGAAAATCGCCGAGCCTGCAACAAACATGTCTGCGCCCGCTTCTGCGATTTCACGAATGTTGTCAACCTTCACACCGCCATCAATTTCTAAACGGATATCGCGACCAGACTCATCGATCATCTTACGAACGGCACGCAGTTTATCTAGTGTGTGAGGAATGAATGATTGACCACCAAAGCCAGGATTAACCGACATCAGTAGAATCATGTCGACTTTGTCCATGATGAACTCAAGGCTCGCAAGTGGCGTTGCTGGGTTTAGTACCACACCAGCCTGACAGCCGTGCTCTTTAATTAACTGCAGTGTACGGTCTACATGATCGGAAGCTTCCACATGGAATGTAATCATCGACGCACCCGCTTTTGCGAAATCAGGAATAATGCGGTCAACCGGTTTCACCATTAGGTGAACATCGATTGGCGCTGTGATGCCGTAATCGCGTAGTGCTTTACATACAGGTGCACCAAAAGTCAGGTTTGGTACATAGTGGTTATCCATAACGTCGAAATGCACCACATCCGCACCCGCTGCGAGTACTTTCTCGACATCTTCACCGAGACGAGCAAAATCTGCCGATAAAATGGATGGAGCAATAAGAAAATCTTTCATACCTGACCTCAGTAGTAATGAGCAAACAATCTGCGCGCAATTCTACCGAAGCCAGTGGGGAGATCCACTATTTAGATTTAATAGTGTGAGAACTAAGAGCTTGGTTTGTCCATCTCAGGGGCATGAAAAAGCGCAAGCAGCTCATCGACTTTATTACGACCACTGCCATTGCGGCTAATGGTGCGCTTCACTTTTACTACATTGAGATCTGCACCGTGATACAACCGACGCGTCAGCGTAGTGTCGTGGTTGGAAATCAGAACCGGAATACCACGCTCAGTCGCGGTTCTTTCAGCAATGTCGGCTAATGCAGCCTGATCATCCAACGTGAAACCATTACCTGCGTATGAGGTGAAATTTGCCGTGTTTGAAAGCGGTGCATAAGGAGGGTCGCAATACACCACACTCCCCTTACGTGCTCGACGAAAAGTTTCTGGATAACCTTCACAAACGAACGTGGCTTTCTTGGCTTTTTCGGCAAAAAACTCCAATTCCGCCTCTGGGAAGTAAGGCTTTTTATATGAACCGAACGGAACGTTAAAACCGCCTTTTTTGTTGTAACGGCATAGACCATTAAAACCAAAGCGGTTCATGTACAAAAACGCTAAAGAGCGGTACATCACGTCATCGGTTTTATTAAACTCAGCGCGAATGTGTAAGTAGGCTTCTTTACGGTTATTCTCGGCAACAAACCAACGCTTCGCTTCAGAGATGTACTCTTCAGGGCGTTCTTTCAGTAGGTTGTACAGATTGATCAGATCTGGATTGATATCTGCCAGTAGGTAATGGTCATAGTCGGTATTCAGAAAAACTGAGCCCGCGCCAACAAAAGGTTCAACTAGCTTTCGAGCCGGCGGTAAATGACGTTGGATGTCTTCAACCAGTCCGTATTTTCCTCCTGCCCATTTAAGAAAGGCTCGTTGCTTTTTCATCTACTGCTCTATCTATCGACCAAAAATTAAGGCTGCGGAATGTAACATATTTTTCAGCGAAGCTCAGGTTTATTTCACGCGATCAATTTCGCGATGAACCTGACGGAGTGATTTTGCCCAAGGACTCACCGACTTAACCGAATCAGGCAAGCTTGCAACGGCATCGCGAGCCATTTGAATTGTCGGATAATCTTGGTATGTGATAATATACCACTCGGTGTCATTGCGAACGGTAGGATAAATTCGTACTTGATTATTCAGCTGATGCTCATCGAGGAAGGCTTGTACATCCTCCATTGACGTCATAGCAGCAAGCTGCAGTGTATAGGCTCTTGGTGATAGTGCTTTTAATTCTTCGCGAGCAAATGAAAACTTAACCACAGGCTGCTTCGCACCGTCTTCTCCTGACTGAGCAGAAGTTTGCGTCATACCTTGATTTGGTTTTACGACTTTAATCAAAGGAGAGTCAGTTTCATCAGCAGTTTCTGCTTTATCATTACCTACGATATCATCAATCGCTTTTGTGTCTGCTGAATCAGCTTTACCTTCAAGCAATGCATCGACCACATTCGACTCAATCACCACTCTCTGTTGATTGTCATCACTGCCAACGCTCGCCACTTCTTCCGTTACTGCTGGCGGTAATGAATCAGAATCATCAATCGCGCCAGAGCCATCAAGGCCAGTGCTAGTGTCATCAGTCACAGATTGTAGTGAAGACTGCGCAGCACTGATTCCTGACTCTTCAAAAGTTGGAATAGCCGTTTGCTCTAAACTACCAGCAATTTGCTGCGCTTTATCATCAGGGCTTGGTTGATTATACATCCACCAATAGCCACCAGCAGCAAGCAACAGTAATGCTAATACCACTAACGCAATATTCAGCGGTGAACCGACAATCGAGCGGATAATGATCCTTTTTTCCACTTTCATCTCTCCTAACGCCATGATGTCACCCGGTACTGGGTCAACTTTTTTAAATGCATCTCGAACCCGCTTCTCCGCCTCATCATCAACATAGCGCGCAACAAGTGATTCAAAGAAACGACGGGCTTCCACTTCGGACAACATATCAATATCAAGCTCAACAGGCTTTATCTCTTGTCCGTAACTGAGACGTGACAGCAATCCTTCTAAGCGCCCAGACTGCGTAAATAATAAGACATTGATGGTCCAATTCGGCTTATGATGCGCCTCTAAAACCAGCATCCAAAGCTCAGAAACGAGCGTCTCACTTAATAAATGCGCATCATCAACCACAATCGCGATATCACAAGGCTCATCACCTAATAGTCTTTCGAGGCTATCAAGTAAAGGCTCTTGCTGATTAAACAATGCGTCCGAAACCAGTTGACTCAAAATAAGGATGCGGCGCTGCACATCATCTTGATTAGAATGACAAAGTAACAAACATTGATTCTTGTTACTGGCACCCACTTCAAGGTATCGCTGCGCTAACCAAGATTTTCCATAACCATCATGACCATTGATCGCAATGAAGTTGGAACCAAAATTAGTCAGCAATCCTAACCTATCAAGCAACTCGATTTGAGAATCTAATTCCAGAACGTGAGCAACACTCATCTAATAACCTTAATACACTACAAGAATGACGCCCAAAGGCGCCATTACAAGGTTAAATATCGCGACCGAAGTCTATCGCCTGTTTGAGTACGTCTTGTGTCGTATCAGCAATGACCTCGGCACTACCAATGCCTGTAGGTAGAACTAATCTTAATTGACCAGAGAGGACTTTTTTATCTCGCATCATATGTTTGAGGAAGTCATCGAGGCTCATACTTTCTGGAGTATGAACAGGCAGTTTGGCACGACGTAAAATCGCAACAATACGCTCAAATTGCTCTGCTGAGATAAGACCGCGCAGATGCGAAGTTTTGGCCGCCATAACCGTGCCAGCAGAAACCGCTTCACCATGCAGCCAATTGCCGTAGCCAAGCTCAGCTTCAATCGCATGACCAAAGGTGTGACCTAAGTTGAGCAGAGCGCGGATGCCCGATTCTTTCTCATCCTGAGCCACCACTTCCGCTTTTATTTCACAGCAACGTGCAATGGCATAAGTTAGCGCTTCTTTATCCAACGCGTACAAGCGTTCAAGGTTTTCTTCCAACCATACAAAAAAGTCTGCATCGTAAATGATGCCGTACTTAATGACTTCTGCGATACCTGCTGCGAATTCACGCTCAGGCAACGTCGATAAACAGTTGGTATCAATGATCACGGCTTTAGGTTGGTAAAACGCACCTATCATGTTCTTACCCAACGGATGGTTAACCGCGGTTTTTCCCCCCACCGAAGAGTCCACTTGAGATAGCAATGTCGTTGGTATTTGAATAAAGTCGACCCCACGCTGGTAACAGGCAGAAGCAAAACCCACAAGGTCGCCAATAACGCCACCACCTAACGCGATGATCACAACATCACGAGCGTAATTCCCCTCGAGGAGGAAGTTCATCACTTGGTTAAACACATCCAAGTTTTTGTACTGTTCGCCGTCAGGCAATTCTAACAAGGATGCACTACAACCGAGCTGCTCGAGTTGCTTTAAAATTTTGTCAGCATACAAAGGCGCCACTGTGACATTACTGATCACAACAACTTTTTGTTTTGCATTTTTGTTTGAGAGAACTTGAGAGAGGTACGCCGGGTCCTCAAATAACCCGGCGCCAATAGAGATTGGGTAGCTACGCTCAGCTAGGTTGACCGTAATCCGTTCCATCGGTTTGCTCCAATTAAAAAAAAGATAAAAACTTATCTCTCTTCTAGCATTTTTACGATCTGGTTGGCTACCACTTTTGCACTCTGATCGTCAGTGCGAACAGTGTAATCCGCTACTTCTTCATACAGAGGATTACGTTCTTCAGCTAATTGCTCCAATACTTCGCGAGGGTTGTCCGTTTGAAGTAGAGGACGCTTCTTGTCACGGTTTGTGCGCGCAAGTTGCTTTTCAATCGTCGTTTCTAAGTAAACAACAACACCACGTGCCGAAAGACGATTACGGTTTTCTTTGCTCTTAACAGAGCCACCGCCAGTCGCAAGCACGATGCCTTGCTCTTGTGTTAGGTCTTCAAGTACCGCTTCTTCACGCTTGCGGAAGCCTTCTTCACCTTCTACATCAAAAACCCAAGAGATGTCTGCACCAGTGCGTTCTTCGATCACTGTATCGGAGTCAACAAACTCCATATGCAGTTGCTGTGCTAGATGTCTACCAATTGTACTTTTGCCGGCGCCCATTGGGCCAACAAGGAAAATATTACGTTTCTCAGCCATGTTTAGCAGTAATTTACAACATTGATTCAATAAGATCGCCACAAGAAAACACAGCTAAATCGCTGTTCTACAAGGCTTGTGGCACCAGTTCCTCACAGATAATTCGTGATAAGACCCGAAATTATCCAAGCATGGTGCCACTATTGCAACTTTATTTTTGATTTAATCAGTTTTTCACGAGGTAGAACTACTGAATCACCACCTTAGGGGTGACGAAAATTAACAGCTCACTTTTGCCAACATTTTCATAACTTCGACGGAAAAGCGCACCTAATAGTGGCAGATCGCCTAACAAAGGCACCTTGTCCACCGAGTTAGTAATGCTGTGCTGGAAAATACCACCAAGAACGACGGTTTCACCGTTATTTACTAACACTTGCGTCCCGATACGCTGAGTATCAATCGCAACGGCTTCACCAGTGCCTGTTTTCACGACTTGTCCAGGTCTATCTTGCGTAACGCTTAAGTCCAACACAAGACGGTTATCCGGTGTAATTTGTGGCGTCACCTTCAAACTCAATACTGCTTTTTTGAACGTTACCGTCGTAGCACCACTTGATGAGGACTCTAGATAAGGTATCTCGGTACCCTGCTCAATATAGGCAGGCTTCTTATTGGTAGTGATCAAACGTGGGCTTGAGATAATCTCAGCTTTGGACTCTTGTTGCAGCGCAGAAAGCTCGAGGTCTAACAAGGTGTCTGAGCCTAATTTTGCAACCTGAAAAGCAATGCTGGTCGCGTTTGGACTGGTTGCAGCTAAGTTTACGTTTAGGAAGTCATCGATACCTACTCCATCACCGTCACCACCGTCTTCTCCTTCACCACCACCGTTATATAAACCGATCGTGGCAAGGTTGTTTTCGATAGAGCCTCCAACCGTGTTATTGCCATTAATAGAGGTAAAGCCCCAGCGAATTCCCAACTCGTCCATGTTGCCTTCATTGATGGTCACAATACGCGCTTCAATTTGAACCTGCTTCACCGGGATATCCAAAGATTCAATAATTTCTCGAATCACTTCAATGTTTTCAGGTAGCTCACGAATCAATAACGAGTTAGTCCGCTCATCAATGGTCATACTGCCTCGCTCAGACAACATACTGATGTTCCCTTCTCCGTTGATCATCTCTGCAATATCTGATGCTTTAGCGAAGTTTACCTTGATGATTTCAGACGAAAGCTCTCCCATCGTTTGTTCTAGCTGCTGCTTTTCGAGTTGCTGTTTTTCGCGCAGATCAAGCTCATCTGTTGGAGCAACCAGAATCACGTTGCCATCAACACGCTTATCTAACCCCTTAACTTGCAAAATAATATCCAACACTTGCTGCCACGGAACACCATCAAGACGAAGTGTGAGGTTACCTTCTACGGAGTCTGAGACAACCAAGTTGAACTGGTTGTAGTCAGCAATCAGCTGTAACACGTTACGTACAGGAATATCTTGGAAGTTAATTGAAATGAGCTTGCCTTCTTTTTCTAGAATGCTTTTATCCGGGGCTTTCTCATTGGGTTTGATCTTAGCCACTTTGATTTCCAAGAATCGCCCCGTTAAACGGTAATCATGCGTATATTCTTCATTAATGTGCGCAACCAAGCGCGTAGTTGAGGTATCGCGAAACACCTCTACGCTTTCAACCACAGTCGAGAAATCTTTTACGTCTAGGAGATACAGTTGCTCGTCTTTTACCGAAGTATTAAGCAAATCGATACTTAACCCTTCCTGTACGCGTTTGACATCAACAATCGCGGCAGGTGACGCCAGTTCAACGACAATAACGGCGTCTTTATCTTTATTAGTGCGAAAATCGATACTCTTTAAGGCATTAGACGATACTTCTTCTGCTGCCACTAAAGGGGCTAAAAATACAAACAACCATAAGGAGAAGAGCCCAGTTAGTATCCTTGGTGTACGTGTTAATCCTTGTCTCATTTTCATTACTCAATATCAAAAATAAATGGGGCTATCTCAAAGCCAACTTAACTTTACGCTTCTGCCAACACCCTAAGCCGTCGGGCAACGTTTCATTAATTAACAAATAGGAATGGCTGACGTGGGTCACTTTGCCATTGTTGCGTCCGAGGTATTGCCCCGGCTTCACTTTATAAACGGTGCCGTTGGGTGCCTGAATGAGACCAGAAACCGTATTACCCATGCCCATAACTCCTTTCAAACGTAATTGGCTTAATGGGAATTTTTCTAATTTGCCAGTGCGCCTTCTTGAAGGTGGTTGCCAGCAATCTTTTCTTGCAACGGGCTGAGTGGCGATCGTGGCTTCTTTTGGTAACTCAAAGGGCGCTCGCTGTACTTCAGGTGCGTACGTGACGGCAACATACTTATCTGCAGGCTTAAGTTTCTCGACATCTCGACGCGCCTGACTCTCCACCCCTCGAATAAAATCCGTTAATGACTCATCATTCGCCTGACATCCAAGTAGCAGAGACCCCATCAGTACCAGTAACAAATGCTTACTTGTCATTGTTCGTCTCCTCTGGCTTAAACTGATAGGTATTGGCTCGTACCCTAAAGTGCAGAGTTTCACTTTCTTGGCTGACACGCTGCCAAGTCACATCTTTAAACGTGATGATTCGAGGTAGCGTTGCTATCGCCTGAGAAAAATGTCCGATGTCATGAAAATCTCCCGTTAACTCAATGTTTAAAGGAAGACGATAGAGGAAATGCTCTGATTGCTTCTCACCCCAGTCGATACGGGTAAAGGTCAACTTATTGTCGATACCGAGTTCATTCACCGAAGCGAGCATCGTAGCCAACTCTTTTTGCGCGGGCAGTTGTTGTAGTAATAACTCGTAACGCGTGGTGAGTTCATCCAATTGAGATTGAAGCTGAGGCAATGCAGCTACTTTGTTCGCTTTGATCTTCAGTGCTACCTTGAGCGTCTGCTCCTGCTGGACCAAGTTATTCAATTGCTCTTCTTTTGGCTTAAGGTAAAACCAATAGCCAAAACCTTGAATTAGGAAAATCAGCAGCGCGATAACCACAAGCTGAGGCAACAATGGCCACTCTGCCATTTCATCTATTTCGAGATCCTGCCAATCAACCATGCTGGGCCTCCGCTTTCTTCTCCGGCACTTTGAACATGAAAGACACTTTGAACGTTTGGAACTCTTTTCCAAAACGCGCTTTTCCGTGAACGATGGAGTGCATTTCTACATCATTCAACTTGGCCGAACGCTCCATGTTGTCCAGCATCGTGGCAAGTTTTGGAGTGCTATCAGAGATCCCCGAGATCTCAATTTCCAGATCATTCATTTTGATCTTGTCGACATATACACCTTCAGGAATGACGGCTGGCATCAAGTTCATAAACTCGGTCGTTTTGTTTCTACCGTTTTGTAACCCTTCAACCACTTTTAAACGTTCGAGGATTTTGCTGTGCTCTTGCTCGGCGATTTTCATTGCTTCAATACGCTGGTCGAGCTCAGCAATGTAGTGAGTAAGGTAATCAAGCCGCTCCTGCTGCTGATCTTGTTGGTACTCAAAAAACTTTCCAATACCCCATTGAATACCAATGGCGACCAACATGCCTAACGCGACCAAGCTAATGAAACGACGTCGGTGCTCTTCTCTTTGGTTCTCTCGCCAAGGAAGTAAATTAATGCGATAAAGCACGCGCACCTCCTAGCCAATGAATGCCACGAATCGCGAGTCCTGCGGCTGTAGAGAAATGCTGCCAATCCGCGGCACGACGTTTACGTTTGGACACCTTCATCTCAAATAGCCCTAGCGGGTTTAGCAATTCACACTCTAGTGACAGTTGCTGAGATAACTCTTCCGCGAGCATTGGTGTCGAAGCTCCTTCCCCTGATAACCAGATACCTTTGATATTTTGCGAGCCATTAATTGAGGTGTAGAGCTGCATCTGACGTTTCACCCGTTCCACGATTTGGCGATTAAACAGCTCTGTTTTCTCCTGAGCATCATCGGACATCAAATCATTTTGAACAGGGCTGTTTGCTCCGCGTGTGCCGCAAGCAAACTCTTTGTGAAACAGCTCACCTTGTTCGGTAAACATGGTAAAGGAGCTCGATGAGGTGCCAATATCGAGTAAGCAGTACTTATTTTTGTCAGGAAAGCGATCGGCGGTGAGCTTCCAGATATGACCAAGACTTTGTGAATGCACGTCCACTAAAACGGGTTTTAGTCCGGATTTTTGTAATGCATCCACGCGACTATCGACCACATCTTTTCTTGTCGCAAACACTTGATAGTTATCAGTCCCACGCAACCCATCTTCGGCACGAAGACGGACGAAGTCTAAACTCAGCTCTTCGACAGGGAATGGCGATTGATGAGAAAATGCCTGAATCACAGCAAACTCAACTTCGCTATCTTCAAGGTTTTGTTCTATTTGCAATTTTTTACTGATCACCGAATTATCAGGCACTGAAATTGCGACCTTTTTAGCACCAAAAGGCAGTTCTTTTTTAATCAGCTTTAGGGTCTTTACAATTTCTTGATGATTTATAGTGTTATTTTCAGCGACAATACCTTCCTTTAGTAATATTTCTTTGTAACCCAACAGAGCGTAATTGTTGCCTGTGGGTTTAAGTACTACGGCTTTGAGGCTGTTATGGCCTATATCGATGCCGGTAACGATTAGCTTATCCATCTCTTACTCTCGCTCCGAAATTTCTTCGTGCAAAGGTTGTTATTAGCACCCAAATAAGAGTTAATATCTCTATGTGCTAAATTTTTGACCTAAGAGTACAAGGGTTTGCCGTTACACAGCCTCAACCAATCAGGGATTCTCCGGTGAAGTTCATAAAGCGTTTATTATTTTTAACATTGATTTGCATAATTCTTGGAGTCACCACAATATTTGGCTTCTATCAGTACGTGAAGCCTGAATTGCCAGATGTTGCAACTCTAAAAGACGTTGAATTACAAACACCTATGCAGGTGTTTAGTCAAGACGGGAAGCTGATCGCACAGTTCGGTGAAAAGCGTCGTATTCCTGTTACTTATGATGAAATTCCTCAAGACTTAATTCATGCGCTAATCGCCACCGAAGATAGCCGTTTTTACGAACACCCAGGTATCGATCCTATCGGCATCACTCGTGCAGCCGTTGTAGTTGCGATCTCAGGTTCAGCCAAGCAGGGCGCAAGTACCATTACGCAACAGCTAGCGCGTAACTTCTTCTTATCTAATGAGAAGAAGATCATGCGTAAGATTAAAGAGATTTTCATTGCTATCCACATTGAGCAGCTTCTGAGTAAGCAAGAAATCATGGAACTTTATGTCAATAAAATCTTCCTTGGTTACCGCTCATATGGTTTTGGTGCGGCCGCTCAAGTTTACTTTGGTAAGAGCCTTGATGAATTGACGTTAAGCGAACTTGCGACACTCGCAGGGATGCCAAAAGCGCCATCAACGATGAACCCAATTTACTCTCTTGAGCGTGCGACAAAACGCCGTAACGTCGTGTTAATGCGAATGCTTGATGAAAAATACATCACGCAAGAACAGTATGACGAAGCACGCAACGAACCTATCGTGGCGCGTTACCACAGTGCTGAAATTGAACTTTCCGCTCCTTATGTGGCGGAACTAGCTCGTGCATGGGCCGTGAAAGAGTACGGTGAAGAAGAAGCCTATACCTCTGGCTTGAATATCTACATGACGGTGGACTCTAAACTGCAAGATGCCGCGAATACATCCGTGGTAAATAATCTGCTGTCATACGATGAACGTCACGGCTACCGCGGTGCGGAGAAAGTGCTTTGGAAAGAAGGTGAAACCGCTTGGAACAGCGAGCAAATAGAAAAGCACCTTAAGAAGCAGCCAACTTATGGTGACCTTTACCCTGCCGTCGTGACAAAAGTCGATGATAAAACTGCGCAAGTTTGGGTTAAAAACCATGAAGAGCAGACCATTCCTTGGACTGGAATGCATTGGGCACGTAAATACATCACCGAAAACCGCCAAGGTTCAACACCAAAATCAGCGCATGATGTGCTAGCGACGGGTCAACAAGTTTGGGTTCGCGAAGTGAGCGAAACCAATGAAGATGACAACACGACACAAAGCTGGAAACTGAGCCAAGTGCCAACAGCGAACACCGCGTTTGTCGCGATGAACCCGGAAAATGGTGCGATATTGTCGTTAGTAGGTGGCTTTAACTTTGTTCATAGTAAGTTTAACCGTGCCACTATGTCAGTGCGTCAGGTTGGCTCAAGTATCAAACCATTTATCTACTCAGCCGCAATTGACAAGGGACTTACCTTGGCCACTCTGATCAACGATGCGCCGATTAACAAATGGGACGCAGGTTCTGGTTCGGCTTGGCGACCTAAAAACTCACCACCAACCTATGGCGGTCCAACTCGCCTTCGCCTCGGCTTAGCTCAGTCAAAGAACGTGATGGCAGTGCGTACGCTGCGTGAAGTAGGCCTTGATGAAACTCGTCAGTACCTTACTCGTTTTGGTTTTGATATTAACCAAGTACCACGTTCAGAGACCATCGCGCTCGGTGCTGGTAGCTTAACACCAATGAAAGTGGCACAAGGCTACTCTGTATTTGCGAACGGAGGTTATTACGTCGAACCGTTCTACGTAGAACGCGTGGAAGATGCATTCGGTGAAGTGCTGTTTAAAGCGAATCCAAAGAGCGTTTGTCATAAGGATTGCCCACAAATGAGCGCTCAGCCAGACAATCGCTATGCCGATGAGTTTGGCGAACAAGACGTCGCGATTGATGGTTTGGCAACAGACAACGCACTGGAAAATGATGAACCTCAATATGCTCCACAAGTTATCTCTGAGCAAAACGCATTCTTGATGCGTGAGATGATGTACAGCAACATTTGGGGTGGTGGTAACTGGCGTGAAGGTACGGGGTGGAACGGTACTGGCTGGCGTGCACAAAAACTAGGGCGTCGTGATATCGGTGGTAAAACGGGTACAACGAATGACTCCAAAGATGCTTGGTACAACGGCTATGGTCCTGGTGTTGTTGCCATTGCTTGGGTTGGTTTTGATGATCACTCACGCGCCCTTGGTCGCACAACGGTTAATAGCAACCTAGGCAAAGGCCAAATTTCTGGTGCAGAATCGGGTGCGAAAACCGCAGAACCCGCTTGGATTGACTTTATGCGCGTTGCACTAGAAGAAACACCTGAGCAAGGTAAAAATATTCCAGATAACATCATTCGTGTTCGTATTGATCGCAACACTGGCATGCTAACGCACAAAGTAGACAGCACATCAATGTTCGAATACTTTGAAAAAGGCACTGAGCCTACCGAATACGCTGGAGACCGTTTGGAAGACAGTATTTATTCTTCCGGCTCTGGCGCAGAAGAGCTGTTCTAAATCACTAAAGCAAAAGGGAGAGCATTCGCTCTCCCTTTTTTATGTCGGCTTTTACGCCGCGGCGTTCAATGAAGGATAGGAAGCCAATACTTCTTTAATCTTCGCCGCCAAAGCTTCAAACCTTGCACGCAGTGGTGAGCCTGGGCGATATACAAGCACTATATTGCGCGAAGGCGTAGGGTTAACGGCTGGTACATAGCACACGCCATCTTTTTGCTTCTCATTAGGGATAGAAAGCTGAGGCAATAACGTAATCCCTGCACCAGCAGCGACCATATTCCGCAGTGTCTCCAAACTGGTTGCCTTAAAGCGTTCGTCGTCTTTCGCTCCGGCAGCAAAACAGAAACCTAACGCTTGATCACGCAGACAGTGACCGTCTCCTAGCGCTAAAACGGTTTTACCATTCAACTCCAACATATCAACATGGTCGAGAGAGGCCCACTCATGATCACATGGCACCGCAACGCTTAACGGCTCGTTATACACTTCGATTTCTTTAAAAGGTGCCGTTTCATCAACCGAAGCCAAGACCAAGCAGTCCAATTTACCTTCTTCTAATTGACGCACCAACTGATGTGTTTGAGCTTCGTGCAGGAACAGCTCCAGTTCAGGAAATGCTTCTTTTATCTGCGGCAGAATTTTGGGTAGTAGATACGGACCTACCGTCGGGATGAAACCGATATGCATAGGCCCAGTCATTGCTCCGCTCTGACCACTCGCCATATCTTTAAAAGTTTTCACTTCACTTAAGATACGCTTAGCTTGCTCCACCAACTGCAACCCTGAATCGGTAAACAAAACACGACGGCTGCTTCGCTCTAAAAGCGTGGTACCGAGTTCATCCTCTAGCTTACGAATTTGTCCACTCAATGTTGGTTGGCTAACAAAACATGCTTCTGCCGCTTTGCGAAAGTGCTTATGTTCCGCAAGTGCAACTAAGTACTCAAAATCTCGAATATTCATAACTCACAATTCGCTTCTTTTAACAATAGCTAATACCTATCAAAACCATAACACCAAACGATTAGAGCTATCAAAGGATTTTTACAATAATGGGCTCAACAGAACGAAACAGAGCAAAGAAAAACGCTAAGCTCTATACGCATAATTTAAAATAGTTAAAGGAAATCATTATGTTTGTATCTAAAGAAGGTCAACAAGTCCCTCAAGTTACTTTTCCAGTTCGTCAAGGTGACTCTTGGATGAATGTAACGACTGATGAGCTATTTAAAGGTAAGACCGTTATCGTATTTAGCTTACCGGGTGCATTTACTCCAACCTGTTCATCAAGCCATCTACCTCGTTACAACGAATTGTTCCCTGTATTTAAAGAGCACGGAGTGGATGAGATTATTTGTGTCTCAGTCAATGATACGTTCGTGATGAATGCATGGAAACAAGACCAAGAAGCAGAAAACATCACCTTCATTCCTGACGGTAATGGTGAGTTCACCGATGGCATGGGCATGTTAGTGGATAAAAACGACATCGGCTTTGGTAAACGCTCATGGCGTTACAGCATGCTAGTAAAAGATGGCGTAGTGGAAAAAATGTTCATTGAGCCAAACGAACCAGGCGACCCATTCAAGGTGTCAGACGCAGATACGATGCTGAACTACATAGCGCCTGACTACAAAACGCAAGAATCCATCACAGTGTTCACTAAACCAGGCTGCCCTTTCTGTATGAAAGCGAAACAAAACCTGATTGACCACGGTCTTCAATATGAAGAAGTGATTCTGGGTAAAGACGCAACGACAGTTAGTCTACGAGCTATATCTGGTCGCACGACTGTTCCACAAGTCTTTATCGGTGGCAAGCACATCGGCGGTAGCGAAGAGCTAGAAGCGTATCTAGGCTAAGCTGTCCATAGCCTACACCCTCGGTCTCCGGTGCCTTTGGCTCGGAGGCCAACCCTAACTCACTTCTTCTACTAGTCTAGATAAGTAGTCGTCTACCGATAAGGTGACTCCTTATACAGATTCAACGACCCAATTCACTCTCCAAGCTCAATGTAGCTAGCTTGGCTTAAAAACAAAAAGCGAGAGTTCACGATGAAACAAGTTAATGTCGACGTAGCGATTATTGGTGGTGGTACTGCTGGTCTTGGCGCTTATCGAGCAGCAAAAGCTCATACTAATAGCGTAGTAATGATTGAAGACGGCCCTTACGGAACAACCTGTGCTCGCGTCGGTTGCATGCCCTCTAAGCTGTTGATTGCGGCCGCAGAAAGTGCCCACCAAATCGAAAAAGCGCCTGGATTTGGGATCCATCCGCAAGGTGAAATACGCATTAACGGACAAGAAGTCATGGATCGTGTAAAACGCGAACGTGATCGTTTTGTTGGCTTTGTGCTTGAAAGCGTCGATGATATTCCCGCAGAAGACAAGTTATCAGGTTACGCGAAGTTTGCCGATGATCATACACTTATCATAGATGACCATACTCAGGTCACCGCAAAACGGATTGTGATCGCGACGGGCTCTCGTCCTGCCTATCCAGCAGCTTGGAATGAGTTGGGTGACCGTCTCGTAATTAATGATGATGTCTTTGATTGGGATGATTTGCCTGAGTCCGTTGCGGTATTTGGCCCCGGAGTGATCGGACTTGAACTCGGTCAAGCATTGCACCGCCTAGGGGTGAAAGTGAAGCTCTTTGGTCTTGGTGGTCAAGTTGGTCCACTGACAGATCCAGAGGTGATGTCTTACGCAGATAAAACTTTTAAAGAAGAGTTCTATCTTGATGCCGATGTAAAAGTAGAAAGCATGAAGCGCATACCATCATCGAATGCAGCAGGCGCTGACAAAGTTGAGATCCAATTCATTAACCACGACGGTGAATTAGAAACCTTTATTGTTGATTACGTTTTAGCAGCCACTGGACGACGTCCAAACGTAGATAAGCTGGCGATCGAGAACACCAATATTGCCCTCGATGAACGCGGTGTACCAACCGCAGATCACTACACATTGCAAACCTCCGTTGAGAGTATTTTTATTGCGGGTGATGCAAGTAACCAAGTTCCATTGCTGCACGAGGCCGCTGACCAAGGTCGCATTGCTGGTGATAATGCTGGTCGTTTCCCGAATATTCGTGCAGGTCTGCGTCGTTCGCCAATTTCAGCTGTATTCTCCGAGCCGCAAATAGCTATGGTCGGTGAAACTTTCAAACAACTGGAAACTCGCTTAGGAAGCTGTGGTTGTTTTGTTACTGGTGAAGTCTCGTTTGAGAATCAAGGACGTTCGCGTGTCATGCTACGAAACAAAGGGATGTTACATGTCTATGGCGAGCAAGGAACTGGACGCTTTTTAGGTGCAGAGATGATGGGGCCGAACGCAGAACACCTCGCGCATCTTTTGGCTTGGGCACACCAAAATAGAATGACGGTTTCTGAGATGCTAGATATGCCCTTCTATCATCCAGTGATCGAAGAGGGTGTCCGCACCGCTCTACGTGATTTGAATGCAAAACTACACTTAGGGCCAGAAATGGTGAAACATTGCCTTGACTGTGGGCCTGGTTGCTAACGCTTTCATGCTCAATCGAGCCAGTCTTTACATACCAAACAAAACAGAAAGCCTCGTGATTAACGAGGCTTTCTGTTGACTACTTTGAGGCGATTACATAAGTACTACACTGCCATCATTGCGTAACGACTTACCATGATGATCGCGACTACACCGATCGTAAAAAAGCCACCAGCGATACTCAGCGCAAATTTCAATTCTGTCGACATGATTATTTTTCCTATTAAAGACTGACAGCGCACCATACATCAATCACGTGCCACATAAGCTCTACAAAGCTAACTTTCCATTTTTGGTTGTGTTCCTGCGCTCTAAGCTGCGACAAAAAACGCTTTCTCTCTTTGTGTTGGGTATATAATCTGAAGCAACACTGATGCCTTGGAAAACACTATGACTTGTCGCCGTTGCGAGGAACATTGGTTTTGGAAAAAGCTTGGGCGTTGCCAACGATGCTTGGATCAGTTAACGGTGCTTTCGGTACTGTGCTGGATTGTGTGGTGGTTTGCGTTCAAAGATGATCCACAAAGCATCGAGTCGATCGCTTTGATCTTTGCTGGTTTCGCTTTCAATATTTTATTGTTTTTGCACTTATGGATGCGTTTTGTCATCTTGCCGTGGCAACGTCGGCGAGGACGAAAAGAGACGGATAAAAAAGAGTAAAGTGGCAGATAGAAAAAAGCCCCAAAACCAATATCAGTTCTGGGGCTCTCTTAGATTCTTCTAAGAAAAAGCAGTGGTACTTTAATAGACCGAGCTTCCTCTCAAAGGTTCCAAATTTTTTCGATTTTTTTAGCAAATACTGATGTAAGTGAATCAGAAAATAACTATGTCATTGAATGCTAATAAAATCACTCCGAAATTTCAGCTCATGCCACATGCGATTTTTGGATCACTTGCTCCATTAAATTGATCTCTAGCGCCACTTCATCACACGCGTGCTGACGTGGACACTGATCGCAATCTTTCAAGACTTTTTCTGGCAACAGCGACTTCGATGTTGGTAAGAAGCTCTGCTTCATAAAGAACTCTGGCGTTCGAGTGAGGACAAAGACCTTCTTGATCGCCATTTGACGTGCTTTCTCAACCAAGTGATTTACGATTGCACTACCCTGCCCTTGACCTTGCCAGCCTGCTTCGATACCAAGAGAGCGGATTTCAGCCAACCCTGAGTCATACACATATAGAGAAGCGCAACCTGTCACTTCACTATGATGCTCAGCCACCGCGAAGGAGCCAATATCTCTCACGAGCTCATTACGAGAGCGGGGTAGATTCTCACCGAGGTTCGCCCAATAAGCCACCATGCCCTCTAGTGTTTCAATGTCCGTCAAACGTGCAGGACGCACTTTCACTGCCGAGCTGTCACGCTGGCTCAGACGTTTATCCGCTTGCTCTACCGCATAAGCGACTTGGTGAGGCGAAACGCCACCCAGCGCACAACGTTTTTCCAAACAAGACTCTATCGTCAGAATGTCATACACATCATCTTCAATCACCTCAGAGAAGGCTTTTAGCTCTTGCAGAGACAATTCTTCCAGCGCACAGCCTTTGTCAATTGCCCCTACCACCGCTACGCCCACAATATGGTGCGCCTCACGGAATGGGATGCCTTTCGCCACTAAGTAATCAGCTAACTCAGTCGCATTCGCATACCCTTGCTTCGCAGCTTCAAGCGTACGCTCACCATTCACTTTAATGCCATCAAAACACAGCGCTGCCATTTCCATGCAATCATTCCATGTGTCTAACGCATCAAACAACCCTTCTTTATCTTCTTGCATGTCTTTGTTGTACGCCAATGGTAAGGCTTTCACTGTCATCATCATGCTCGATAATGCGCCATAGACACGCCCTGTCTTACCACGGATCAACTCAAGTGCATCCGGATTTTTCTTCTGTGGCATCAATGACGAACCAGACGTCACCGTATCCGCTAACTCAATAAAGTTAGACTCCCCTGAGTTGTAGAAGATCATATCTTCTGCAAGACGAGAAAGGTGTAACATAGAAATCGAGGCCACCGACATCAGTTCCATCACATGATCACGATCCGAAACCGAATCGAGTGAATTACGCGTAGCGCGGTGGAAACCAAGGTTATGAGCTAATTGTTCACGATCAATCGGATAAGCCGTGCCAGCTAAAGCACCCGAGCCAAGTGGACAAGTGTCGAGGCGCTGTAAGGCATCATTCAGACGAGAGTAGTCACGCTCGAACATTTCAACATAAGCCAAACACCAGTGAGCAAAGGTGACAGGTTGAGCGCGCTGAAGATGAGTATAGCCAGGCAATACAGTGCCTTGGTGCTGCTTAGCAACATGAACCATTTGTGCTTGCAGACGATCTAAAGCAATCAACAGTTGCTGGCCTTGCTGACGACACCAAAGTTTTAGGTCTGTCGCTACTTGGTCATTACGAGAACGCCCAGTGTGGAGTTTTTTACCTAAATCTCCCACTTTACTAATCAGCTGCTGTTCAACCCACGAGTGGATATCTTCTGCATCTGAGCGAAGAATTTGATGAGGATCTTCCATCACTTCTAACTTCAGCTCGTTTAAAGCAAGTTCCAGCTTTTGCTGTTCTTCTGCCGATAGAACATCTACAGAAAGCAGAGCTTTAGACCATGCGATTGAACCTACGATGTCTTGCTCAGCCAATCGGTAGTCAAAACGCAACGAATCGTTAAACTCTTTAAATCTAGTGTCTGCCGCTTGGGTAAATCTTCCGCCCCATAATGCCATTGCGTTTCTCCTGATGACTATTGCTTACTCTAACGTTCTCGAATGAGTAGTAACCAATTTGATGGTCATTTGCTCACTTTTTCTTATGGGTCAACGTTACGGCAATTTCGACAAAAAATAAAGTATAAATTCAATATTTTTACATATATATTCAAGCAGAATGCATTTGCATCTTTGTACTCATAGACGTAAGCCAACAAAAAAGACCTGCTATCCAATAGCAGGTCTTTACTCAATCCGAGATGTGGAGAGATTATTTCTTCTGGCTGTTCAACGCACGGATACGGCTTGATAGCGAGTAAAGACGGATGAAACCACCCGCATGACTTTGGTCGTAAACCTCATCTTCACCAAAAGTCGCGAACTCTTCTGAGTACAAGCTGTTGTCAGAACGTTTTTGCGTTACCGTGGCTTGGCCTTTGTAGAGCTTAACAACCACTTCGCCATTCACGTCTTGCGCTAACTCTTCAGAAGCGGCAAGGATCGACTTACATAGCGGCGTAAACCAACGGCCATCGTATACAAGGTGAGACGCTTTTAGACCTAGCTCCTCACGGAATTCGAATGATGATTTGTCTAGCACGAGCTGTTCAACGGCACGCAGAGCTTCCATCATGATGGTGCCTCCCGGTGTTTCGTAGCAGCCACGAGATTTCATTCCTACTAGACGGTTTTCAACGATATCGATACGACCAACACCGTGCTTCGCACCTTTTTCGTTTAGGTAAACCAGTGCGTTGTATGGTGTCATCGCTTCGCCATCAACTTCGACCACCTCACCTTTTTCTACTTTCAGCGTGACGTATTCCGCTTCGTTTGGTGCTTGCTCTGGGTCTACAGTCCATACCCAGCAATCTTCGTTTGGTGCGTTCCACGTATCTTCTAGGACGCCACCTTCAGTGGAAATGTGCCATGCATTTGCATCACGTGAGTAGATCTTAGTAAGAGACGCTGAACAAGGAATGTTACGCTCAGCTAGGTAATCTAAACATTCTTCACGGCTCACTAGGTCCCATTCACGCCAAGGTGCAATCACTTGTAGATCTGGTGCTAGTGCTGCGAATGCGCCTTCGAAACGAACTTGGTCATTACCTTTACCTGTACAGCCGTGACACAATGCGTCCGCGCCCACTTTACGTGCGACTTCAACCTGTGCTTTAGCAATAATTGGACGCGCCATTGATGTACCCAGCAGGTACTTACCTTCGTAGTACGCGCCGGTTTTTAGCGTTGGGTAAATGTAATCCGCCACCATCTCTTCTTTCAGATCAGCGATGTAACACTCAGAAGCACCTGAGGCTTTTGCTTTCTCTTCAATACCTTCTAGCTCTTCTGCGCCTTGACCAACATCGGCAACGAAAGCAACGACTTCACAATCGTAGTTCTCTTTTAGCCACGGGATAATTACTGAGGTATCTAGACCGCCTGAGTATGCGACTACCACTTTATTTACGTTCACTTTGCTCATCTTTCTTCTCCAAACTTAACTGGCGCTGCGCTCGGCGGTCAGTGCCAACTACTACTTCCTAATATTGAATTCTTTTGCTGATGCTTATTGAGGCAAAAATTGCGTTCCAATACTTTCACCAGCGAATAGCTGTACTAATTTTTCTGGGTAACGCCAGGTCGCGACTTCGATAGGGCGACCAAGATCATTGGCCGCCTCCAAAGCAGCTTTAACTTTGACGATCATGCCGTCTGTGATCACATGTCCATCGATCAACATGTTCGCTTGTTGTTCCGACAGGGTTTTGATCAAATGGCCTTTACCATCTAATACACCACTCACGTCTGATAGCAGGACCAACTCCGCATCTAATGCGCCCGCAACCGCGACTGCGGCTTGGTCAGCATTCACATTCATCATCTGGCCATCTGTGGTTAAGCCAATTGAACTGATGATCGGCAGTGCGCCTGTGTTTAATACCGCTTGTAATAGCGTTGAATCACCCGGTGATGCTTTACCTACCGCGCCCAACTCAGGGTCAAGTTCTTCAACAAGACACAAACCACCATCCGCAAGGCTAAGACCTACTGCATTGAGTCCATCTGCGATGGCTTGACCTTGAAGTAGCTTATTCGCTGTGCCTGCAAGCGCGCCTGCAATCACCGGAATTTGATCGTAAGGCGTTACGCGTAAACCGTTTTTCTTTACGGTTTCAAGCTGAAGCTTTGCCATCAACTCATCAACTAGGTAGCCACCGCCATGAACGATGGCGATTTGTCGCTGTGCCGATTTTTGGTAAGCCGCAATGGCACCAAACAGTTGGCTTAAGGTTTGAGTGCAAGATAGAGCAGCACCGCCTAGCTTAATGACTAAAGGAGCTTGATTGGTTTGCGTCATCGCATTTCCCTCTTTCAACGACTACAGCAACGCTGTCAGTTCTGGGTAACCATAATGAATATTGAGACATTGCATCGCTTGACTTGATGCACCTTTGAGTAGGTTGTCGATGGCTGAAATCACAATGATATGTTCGCCTTGTACCTTCCAGCCGATATCGCAGAAAGGGGTATTTTCGACATCCTGAATACGTGGAATACCATCGCCTTTTAAACGCACGGCTGGCTTTCCTAGATAAGCTTGTTCAAATGCTTGAGCGACTTGTTGCTCTGTAACGCCTGATGCTAGCTTCATGGTGATCGTGGCAAGAATGCCGCGTTTAAAGTTGCCTAGGTGCGGAGTAAAAATCACATCGCAACCTAAGTGCTGAGCAATTTCTGGTTGGTGACGATGAGTAAATACACCATAAGGTTGCAAGCTCACTTCACAGAAACTGTTCACCATAGAAGCTTTACGCCCAGCTCCGGACACACCGCTGGTCGCGTTAATGACAGGCCATTGATTGGTATCCACTAATGCATTTTCGAGTAGAGGTTTGATGGCTAACTGCGAAGCAGTCGGGTAGCAACCTGCTACAGCAACTAAGGGAGCAGTTTTAATTGATTCCTGGTTCCACTCTGCTAAGCCGTATGCAGCTTTATCTAGCCAGTTATTATGTTGATGCTCGAAGCCATAAAAAGTGTTGTAAAAACCTTCACTTTGGACGCGGAATGCCCCCGATAAATCGAATACCTGACAGCCTGCCTCCAAGAAAGTTGGGGCTAGATCGTGGCTCACCTCATGAGCCGTTGCTAAAAACACCACATCCGATTCTTGAGCGATTTGCAGTGGATCCGTTAGTGGCGAGACCGGCATATCAATGATGCCTGCTAACTTACCGTGCAGCTGCGCAATATTCTTTCCTGCATCAACACTGTTGGCGGAAACGTATAAACCTGATAGCGTGAGTTGTGGGTGTTTATTAACCATTAACGCTAACTCTGCGCCGGTGTAACCGCTGGCTCCAATAATCGTGGTTTTTAGCATTGTGTGACATCCATATACTTAAAGGCTTAAATGACTATTCATATTTAATTTTTGCTTTATTTTGATTTTTTATTCATTAAATATGATTTAATATGTGTTTTACATTTTTGTGGTCTGTCTGTCAACAGGAGATTTGAAGAATCCATGCAATTACCAACTTTTCTAGAGGTCTATGAAGGACTCATCAGCACCTCTTCTATCAGCTCCACGGATCCGAGCTGGGATCAGGGCAATGCAAAAGTCATCGAAAAACTCGCATCTTGGTTTAAAGATCTGGGTTTTAGCGTTGAAGTGATCGAAGTCGAGCCAGGCAAGCACAATATGATCGCACGTATGGGAGAGGGTGAAGGTGGCCTTTTACTTGCGGGCCATAGTGATACCGTGCCATTCGATCAAGGGCGATGGAATTTTGATCCGCATAAACTGACGGAAAAAGACAACCGCTTCTACGGTTTAGGCACAGCAGACATGAAAGGCTTTTTCGCCTTTATTTATGAAGCAGTGAAGAAAGTCGATTGGAGCAAGCAGAGCAAACCACTCTACGTATTAGCCACTTGTGATGAAGAGACAACCATGTTGGGCGCGCGACATTTCACAGCAAACGCCCCCTTTAAGCCGGATTACTGCATTATTGGTGAGCCCACCAGCCTCGTTCCTATTCGCGGCCACAAAGGTCATGTGGCGAATGCAATTCGGGTCACGGGTAAGTCAGGCCATTCATCCGATCCTGCCTTAGGCGTTAACGCGATTGAGATCATGCATGAAGTGATGTTTGCCATGATGCAACTGCGCGATAAATTGGTGAAAGAATACCACCACCCGGGTTTTGCCATTCCAAGCCCTACCCTAAACCTTGGACACATTCACGGCGGTGACAGCGCTAACCGTATTTGTGGTTGCTGTGAGCTGCACTATGATGTTCGCCCACTACCAGGGATCAGCCTGGATGGCCTAGAAAATATGCTGCGCGGAGCATTAAAAGAAGTCGAAGCAAAGTGGCCTGGACGCTTGGAGATAATTCCGTTACATGAACCAATTCCGGGTTACGAATGCCAACATGACCACCCATTTATCGGTGGTGTTGAAGAGATCTGCCAAACCAGTTCAGAAACCGTGAACTACTGTACTGAGGCGCCCTTCTTACAACAGCTCTGTCCAACCTTAGTTCTTGGCCCGGGTTCAATTGACCAAGCGCACCAACCGGATGAGTTTCTCTCATTTGATTTTATCGATCCCACAATTGATGTGCTTTCAAAGGCAATGGTCAAGTATTGCTGTTAATACGCGAATAAACTCAAAAGTCAGTGCAGCTCGATTGAGCTGCATCTTTTTATCTTCACAATTTAGCGCTAGCCTTAACACTTCTTTAACTTGTTATTTTGTAATTAATTTTCACTTCTTATTCTACCGCTGCCGTAAATTTGCTCTAAATCAGGAGACAGCGGAATAATTGCAAACTTAGTCTGCTTTATTTGACTATAACTGGTGCTTTTCGCTAGATTGGAGTCTTAACAAGGACAATGGATGTAGTTTTTTTACGAGGCAGGACGACAATGAACGAGAAATACGCCGCACTCAAAAGTAATGTGCGCATGTTAGGCCACTTATTGGGTAACACCATTCGCGATGCCCATGGCGAAGAAATCTTCGAGAAAGTGGAAACCATTCGTAAATTATCCAAATCGGCTCAAGCAGGTAATCAAGCAGACAGGGAAAGCTTGATAGAAGAAATCAAACACCTACCCGATGAGCAGCTAACGCCCGTTACCCGTGCGTTTAACCAATTTCTAAATCTCACCAATATTGCTGAGCAATACCACACGATTTCACGCCATTGTGAAGAGCACATTTGTGAACCAGACGCGATTAACTCGCTGTTTTCTAAACTGGTACAAAACGATGTGAGCAAACTGGACACTGCGCAAGCGGTTCGTGATCTGAATATTGAATTGGTATTGACGGCTCACCCAACGGAAATCACGCGTCGCACGATGATCAACAAGTTGGTCAAGATCAACGAGTGCTTATCAAAGTTGGAACTGAGTGATCTTTCTTCTAAAGAGCGCAAGAAAACCGAGCGTCGTTTAGAGCAACTGATCGCACAAAGCTGGCATTCAGACGTAATTCGACAACAGCGCCCTACTCCGCTGGATGAAGCAAAATGGGGTTTTGCAGTCGTTGAAAACTCACTATGGGAAGCGGTGCCAGACTTCTTACGTGAGATGCACGATCGCTTGAAATCTTACTTGGGTGAAGGTTTACCAATTGATGCGCGCCCTGTGCACTTCTCTTCTTGGATGGGGGGTGACCGCGACGGTAACCCGTTCGTCACTCATAGCGTGACGCGTGAAGTATTGCTTCTGTCTCGTTGGAAAGCCGCAGATCTTTATCTCAATGACATCAACGAGTTGATCAGTGAACTGTCTATGACGGTTTCAAACGATCAAGTTCGTGAACTTGCTGGCGAAGATCAGCACGAACCATATCGTGCAATCCTGAAACAACTTCGCTCACTATTGAACGAAACCAAAGATATTCTCGATGCTAAGATCCATGGTCAAAAACTGGCCGTTAAAGCTCCGTTGCAAAAAGTCGAGCAACTTTGGGAACCTCTGTATGCCTGTTACCAGTCGCTAAATGAATGTGGCATGGGTGTGATCGCAAATGGCTCTCTACTAGATACATTGCGCCGCGTAAAAGCATTTGGTATTCATCTTGTTCGCCTTGATATCCGCCAAGAGAGCACGCGTCATTCAGACGTATTGTCTGAATTAACCCGCTACTTAGGCATTGGTGATTACGAACAATGGAGCGAGCAAGATAAGATTGCTTTCCTAACCAACGAACTCGCATCTAAGCGTCCTCTTCTGCCTCGTGATTGGGAACCATCAGAACCTGTCAAAGAGGTTTTGGACACCTGTAAGATTATTGCAGCACAACCGCGTGAAGCATTCGGTGCCTACGTAATTTCTATGGCACGCACTGCATCGGATGTGTTAGCAGTCCACCTACTTCTGCAAGAAGCTGGCTGCCCATATCGTATGGATGTTTGCCCGTTATTCGAGACGCTAGACGACTTGAACAATGCAGAATCGGTCATCAAACAGCTGATGGGTATCGACCTATACCGTGGCTTTATCCAAAACCACCAAATGGTCATGATTGGTTACTCTGACTCAGCGAAAGATGCGGGTGTCATGTCTGCAGGCTGGGCTCAGTACCATGCGATGGAATCGTTAGTAAAAGTGGCGGAAGAAGAAGGTGTTGAACTGACTCTATTCCACGGTCGTGGCGGTACAGTAGGCCGCGGCGGCGCGCCAGCACACGCAGCACTTCTGTCTCAACCACCAAAAAGCTTGAAAGGTGGTTTGCGCGTAACAGAACAAGGCGAGATGATCCGCTTTAAACTGGGCCTTCCAGATGTCGCCGTAAACAGTTTTAACCTTTACGCGAGCGCGATTCTAGAAGCTAACCTATTGCCACCACCAGAGCCAAAACAAGAATGGCGCGACTTAATGGAAGTGCTATCAGAAGTTAGCTGCGAGTCTTATCGCAACGTAGTTCGCGGCGAGCCTGATTTTGTGCCTTACTTCCGTCAAGCGACACCAGAGCTCGAGCTCGGTAAGTTGCCACTTGGCTCTCGTCCTGCAAAACGTAATCCGAAGGGCGGAGTGGAAAGCTTACGTGCAATCCCGTGGATCTTCTCGTGGAGCCAAAATCGTTTGGTACTTCCAGCATGGTTAGGTGCGGGTGAAGCGATTCAATACTCGATCGATAAAGGCCACCAAGCGCTGCTCGAAGAGATGTGTCGTGAATGGCCGTTCTTCTCGACTCGCCTTGGCATGTTAGAAATGGTGTATTCGAAGTGTAATATCGATATTTCTCGCTATTACGATGAGCGATTGGTGGATGAATCACTCCGTCCACTCGGTGAAAAGCTTCGCGCTCAGCTTCAAGAAGATATCAAAGCAGTACTGAATGTAGAGAACAACGAAAACTTGATGCAGCATGACCCTTGGGGACTCGAATCGATTCGCTTGCGCAACATCTACGTTGAGCCATTGAACATGCTACAAGCCGAGTTGCTATACCGTACACGCCAAACCGAAGAAGCATCTGCAAACCTAGAAGAAGCGCTAATGGTGACAATTGCTGGTATTGCAGCTGGCATGCGCAACACAGGCTAATCGCTTCATTTGTAATAAAAAAGCTGAGCAAGTGCTCAGCTTTTTTTTGGCGCTGGATAATTGCGTAACCAAAAGGCAGTTTAATAAACTATAAAAAACCCAAAAATTACCACACAAAAAGAATAAAAAACCACAAGTTAACACTATTGATTATTATGTTAGTTTTTTAGGGTAATTTTGTCCTACTATTCCACTTCATGCTTATTATTTATATACTACTTGCCTGCTGAGAGCTCATAAATCCAATCATACCTGCTCCAGCCATGATGGGACTCCCCATCTCTCTAGGTGATAAACGGCTTTAAGGTGACAGGACCAACATTGTTGGTGCTACTTATACATTAAAAAACTCAAGTGCCAGAAAGAGCACAGCTGAAAGTATAAGTAGCTTGTTTACAAGTTTATTGACCATTTGGATTGAAGACATGTCATTACCACACGTAATCTTAACTGTTCTTAGCACTCGCGACGCAACCGGTTACGATATCACTAAAGAATTCTCTGCTAGCATCGGTTACTTCTGGAAAGCAAGCCACCAACAAGTGTACCGTGAACTCAATAAAATGGCCGAGAAAGAGCTGGTTACTTGCGTATTAGAACCCCAAGAAGGCAAACCAGACCGTAAGGTTTACTCCATCACTGATGCTGGTCGCAGCGCTTTAGGAGAATGGTTTGATCAACCAACTGCACACCCGACTGTTCGTGATGAATTTTCAGCGAAATTGATGGCATGTGCCGTTCAACCATCAACACCTTTCCGTGATCAACTCGCCGAACTGGTTGAAGAGTCTCGCAAACTGGTTTCTCACTACAAAGAAATTGAAGCGGCTTACTACGCAACGCCGTCCACTTTAGACAAACAAGCTCGCCTAGAGCGTTTAACGCTTCGTCGTAACCTACTGTTACGTGAAACGTGGATCACTTGGGCTGAAGAAGTCCTAACAGAACTTGAAGTGATTGGTTAATTTCCTTTTACTTTGAGACAACGAAAAAGGCTTGCCACTCGGCAAGCCTTTTGTCTTTTTGAAACCCGGTCGATTTATGCACCTACTGCAGCGCGAGGACGAACGCCTAGCGTATGACATAAAGCGTAAGTCATCTCTGCACGGTTTAGGGTGTAGAAGTGGAAATCCTTAACGCCTTCACGACTAAGTACGCGCACCATATCAATAGCTTGGCTTGCTCCTACAAGCTGACGAGTCACCGGATCATCATCCAAGCCTTCGAACTGTTTACTCATCCAGCCTGGTACTTTCACATTGTTCTGCGCAGCAAAGCGAGAGGCTTGCTTAAAGTTCGACACTGGCAAAATACCAGGGACAATTTCCACATCAATTCCTGCCGCCACACAGCGATCGCGGAAACGAAGGTAAGACTCGACGTCAAAAAAGAACTGAGTAATTGCACGGTTTGCGCCAGCATCAACCTTACGTTTTAGGTTCAATAAGTCAGACTGCGCACTTTTAGCTTCAGGGTGAACCTCAGGAAATGCGGCAACTGAGATATCAAAATCGTGACGTGATTTCAGCAACTCAACCAAATCCGAGGCATACATGTCAGGCGCACCGCCACCAGGAGGAATATCACCACGCAGAGCAACGATATTTTCAATGCCATTATTCCAGTAATCATCGGCAATATTAATCAACTCTTCGCGAGTCGCATCAATACAAGTGAGGTGAGGAGCAGCAACCAATCCGGTTGTTGCTTTGATTTCTTTAATGATGGAGTGCGTTCTGTCACGCTCGCCAGAGTTCGCGCCGTAAGTCACAGAAACAAATTTAGGTTGGAGCGTTTTAAGACGGTGCACTGAATTCCAGAGTGTCTCTTCCATCTTCGCGCTGCTTGGTGGAAAAAACTCAAATGATACATTGATGTTGTCTGACAACTCAGCAATATTCTGGTTCAAGGCGTCAATATGGCCTGCGTGCGTGTATCCCATCTTACTCTCCCTGTGGCACTCCGCCACGAAAACAAATTCCTTAAATCGACGTTTAGACGTCTATATGTCTACAGAATGTATTGAATACGATTTAATGTCAACCTTGTAATTATGAATTTTTCTCAAGTTAATAATGAGGATAGTTCAAGTTATTACTTGAACGTTATTTCACCACTTATCACAAGCCGATACTTCAGTATGGCACTGAAGGAAAAATAAAAAACCCTGGTCGGGTTCCAGGGTTTTAGGTATCTCGCAACTTTAGAATAAACCGGCTAATCGGTTGAGGTCGGATTGAATCGCGCCGGCTGTCACTTCTCTTCCTGCGCCAGGCCCTCGAATAACGAGTGGGTTATCTTTGTACCACTTACTTTCAATGGCAAAAATGTTGTCGCACGGCAGAAGGTTGGCGAGCGCATGTTCACGAGATAACGCTTCTACTCCCACCGTCGCTTTACCATTTTTTTCTAAACGCGCAACGTAGCGAAGCACTTGATCGTTTCTCTGTGCTTTTGTCAGGCGCTCTTGCAGTATTTCACTCAACAGCCCTCCGTTATCGAAGAAGTCATCGATACTAAGTTCTCTTAATTCTTCTGGTACTAGAGATTCAACCTTAACGCTGCCCGGCTCAATATCGAGACCAGACTCTCGAGCTAAGATAACCAGCTTACGCATCACATCTGAACCATCTAAATCAGAACGAGGATCAGGTTCTGTTAAACCTTGCTGCCAAGCGAGGTCGACTAAATCATTAAATGGTACTGAGCCGTCAAATTGTTGGAATAACCATGATAACGTCCCAGAGAAAATACCCGATAGAGCAACGATCTCATCCCCACTTTCACGTAGATCTCGCACGGTATGGTTTATTGGTAACCCCGCACCAACCGTCGCGTTGTACAGCCAATAACGACCAATTTTAGCGAATGCATCTTGAACCTGATGGTAATACTGGCTATCAGCCGAACCCGCCACTTTGTTAGCGGAAATCAAATGAATGCCCTGCTGCGCAATTTCTACATAGCGCTGAGCTAAGTCTTTGCTCGCTGTCACATCAAGCACTACGGCTTCATCGTAATTTTTTAGCGCTCCTAAGTGAGTCAACCAAGACCCATCGTTTGCTAGGCCTTCATCATCAAATCGTTCAGCAACACTTGCTGCATCAATACCTTGCTCATCGAACCAGTAGGTTTGACTATCCACGACCGCTACAAGGTCAAAGCTCATTCCATGACGTTTTTCGAGTTCACCTTTTTGAGTTGCAAATAAATTTAACCAGCTAGAACCAATGTTGCCCTTGCCACATAAAGCCACCGCCACGCGCTTTTGCGCTTGGAACAACTGGCTATGAATCGTTTGAACCAACACTTCGGTATCAGTACGACGCAAAACGGCGACTAAACTCAGCCCCGACTCAGTTTCAGAAATAAATTCAACCGGAGAGTGTTTTAATTTCTGATAAAAACCAAAACAATGGTTGGCGTTTTTCGTAACGCCAGCGCCTACCGCCGCTAAGAGAGAGTAGCCTTCTTTGAGCTTAATCTCCGCTTCAACCGCAAGCTCTTGTAAGTGTTTCAGTGCGCCACCGGCAATTTCTGCGGTATACGCCAAGCGCAACGTGTGTTGATCGGGCTGTGCCTCAAATGCCAATGGCTCCAATTGCGCTCGCTGCAACGCTTGTAATACATCATTCTGTGTTTTTTCGAAGTCGTGCCCATGCATGAAAGACAGCTGCACCAATAAAACATCATCCAGCGAGGTAATAATTTTAGCGCCACGGCCAGACGCTAAGACACGCTCAATACGAGTAGAGCCCGATTCCGGCAGATAGCTACACTTGAGGTTGAGATCCATAGTACTTTGCGCCACAGGCTGAAGTGTACGACTGTGTAGGACTGGGGCGGCTAAACGGGCGAGTTCGCTGGCTTCATCCAATCGAAGTAACGGTAACAGACACGCGTCTGCCACCAAACGCGGATCGGCACTATAGACACCGGCAACGTCACTCCAAATGGTGACTGTGCTCACTTCAGCCAGAGCACCAATGACAGTTGCAGAATAGTCAGAGCCATTACGACCAAGTAAAATGGTTTCGCCCGCCTCGTTCTGAGCCATAAAGCCAGTAATTACCACACGTTTATGATTGTGTTGCGCGAGAACTTCTTTTATCAAAGGATATGAACGAGCGCGATCAACTTCAGGTTGAGTCCCGGCTTCCGCACGTAAAAACGCTCGTGCATCTTGTGCAACAGCGGGGATAGAACGTTGAGATAATAACGCGGCCAATAGGCGAGCAGACCAAACTTCTCCGTGTCCTAGTACCGCGGCTTTTTGCGCGCCAGTGAGTGGTGCTGTCAGCTCAGATAAGGTACTGAACTCATCATGCAGTAACGCTAATAGTTCTTCTTGTACTTCATTTTCCAACAAGTTTTCTATTAGCTCCGTTTGGAACTGCCTTAGGCTTTGAAGTGCTTCATGCGCGATTCGGCCATCTTTGTCTAGCCCTTCCTGGAACTCAATCAAGCGGTTAGTGGTTTTTCCTGCCGCCGAGACGACCACAAGATCATTTTCCGTCGAATACTCCTTAAGAATATCCACAACGCGTAAATAGCATTCTGGGTTTGCTAAGCTACTGCCACCAAACTTATGCAGCTGACGTTGTAAAGTCATTATTATCGTCTCCTATTGTTGGGCAGCTTTAGCGAATGCTTGCTCTAAATCTGTGATGAGATCTTGTGCATCTTCCAAGCCGACAGACAAACGCAATAGTTGATGCGACACCCCCGCTTCTGCAAGTGCTTCCTCTCCCATAGCGCGATGCGTCATGGATGCCGGATGACAAATCAAGCTTTCAACTCCACCTAATGACTCAGCCAATGAAAACAGTTGGAGCTCTTTAACGAACACTTTTAACTGCTCAAACGAACCGGCAAACTCAAAGCTCAGCATAGAGCCAAAACCAGTTTGCTGCTTTTTAGCAATGTCATGACCCGGGTGCTCCGGCAGGCTTGGATGATAAATGGTTTTAACTAACGCTTGCTTCTGGAGATAAGCCAGTACCTGCTGTGAACTCTCTTCATGCACTCGCATGCGAGCACCAAGTGTACGAATACCTCGCAGTGTCATGTAACTATCGAAAGGTGTGCCCGTTGCGCCAATACAATTGCCCCACCATGCAAGCTCTTCTGCATGCGCTTCTGTTTTGGTGATGATCACGCCACCAATCACGTCTGAATGACCGTTGATATACTTCGTTGTGGAGTGAATGACGAAATCTGCGCCCAAGTCCAAAGGCTTTTGGTACACGGGTGTCAAAAAGGTATTGTCCACCGCGACCAATGCCCCAACTCGCTTCGCTTTTTCACAAGTCTCAGAAATATCCACCACGCGAACCAGAGGGTTTGATGGGGTTTCTAACAAGATGAGTTTTGGTTTTTGTGCTAATGCTGCATCCAAAGCTTGCTCGTCTGATTGATCGACAAACTGAACCTTAAAATCACCTTTGTTGGCTCGGGTATTAAAAAGACGATAGGTGCCGCCATAACAATCGTGAGGAGCAATAATGAGATCATCAGGGCCAAGAAAAGCGGACACCCATAAATTTAATGCCGACGTACCGCAATTCGTGACAACCGCTCCTTTTCCAGACTCGAGTTCAGATAACGCACTTTCCAACAGTCCGCGGTTTGGATTTCCAGATCGCGTGTAATCATACTTAGGTACTTCACCAAAAGCAGGAAAACCATAGTTAGTGGAAAGATAAATAGGTGGAACGACAGCGTGATATTGGCTGTCTGATTCAATACCAGTGCGTACTGCAATGGTCGCAGGTTTGCGAGAGCTCATGGGTGTATCCTTTCACGGGTAATGACTTCTAAATAGGAATGCGCTATATCTAATGAGTAAAATAAAGTGATCAACACGCTTCCTTTGCTGTTCTGTTCACTTTACTCGTCAAAAAATGAGACGTCAACACTTCTAGACGTCTATATGTCTTTGCTTATGGCGGTAAATGCAGCTAAAATCAGCACCTAAATTATTTTTAACCGATTACATAAATGAAGGTGTGCAATGGCTGACTGGAATGGCGAATACATTAGCCCATATGCAGAGCACGGCAAAAAAAGCGAACAAGTAAAAAAAATTACCGTCTCTATCCCGCTAAAAGTTTTAAAAGTGCTAACTGATGAGCGTACTCGCCGTCAGATCAATAACTTACGCCATGCAACCAATAGTGAATTACTATGCGAAGCATTTTTGCACGCGTACACAGGTCAGCCACTTCCAACAGATGAAGACCTTCGTAAAGACCGTCCAGATGATATTCCAACAGAAGTAAAAGCACTGATGACGGAAATGGGCATCGAATTTGAGTCGTTTGACGAAGAGTAAAAAGCGAGACTGGAGGCTTCAGATAGCAATTCTTATCTCGAGCCAAAAGAATGATATAAAAAATGGGACGCGATTGCGTCCCATTTTCTGTACATCACATCTAATAGATATATTACTCTGCCATGTAGTTTTCAGGCATCTCGATACGAGCAACACCTGAATCAACTGCCGCCTGAGCCACAGCTTTTGCAACACGTGGCAGTAAACGTGAGTCCATTGGTTTTGGAATGATGTAGTCTGCACCAAACTCAAGCTTATCGACGCCTGCGGCCTTCAATACAGTTTCAGGTACAGGCTCTTTTGCTAGCTCACGAATCGCCTCAACGGCTGCAAGTTTCATTTCATCATTGATTTCACTTGCGCGCACATCAAGAGCACCACGGAAGATGAATGGGAAACACAATACGTTGTTTACTTGGTTCGGGTAATCACTACGGCCAGTCCCCATGATCAAATCATCACGAACAGCGTGGGCAAGTTCCGGCTTAATTTCAGGATCTGGATTCGAACATGCAAATACGATTGGCTTATCTGCCATCAGCTTCAACGCTTCCGCTGGCAATAGGTTTGGACCAGATACACCTAGGAACAGATCCGCGCCTTCAATCACGTCTTCTAATGTGCGTTTGTCCGTGTTGTTTGCGAATAGCTGCTTGTATTCATTAAGATCATCACGACGAGTGTGGATCACACCTTTACGATCCAGCATGTAAATTTTTTCGCGCATTGCACCACATTTAATCAGCAGCTCCATACACGCAACGGCTGCAGCGCCAGCGCCAAGACAAACGATCGTTGAGTCTTCAAGCTTCTTACCTTGAAGTTCGATCGCGTTCAGCATGCCTGCCGCCGTTACAATCGCAGTACCGTGCTGATCATCGTGGAATACTGGTACATCACAACGCTCAATTAAACGCTTTTCAATCTCAAAGCAATCTGGTGCTTTAATATCTTCAAGGTTGATACCACCAAAGGTGTCTGCAATGCTTGCAACAGTATCAACAAATTCATCGATCGTGCGATGCTTAACTTCAATATCAATCGAGTCAAGACCTGCAAAACGTTTAAACAGTAACGCTTTACCTTCCATTACTGGCTTAGATGCAAGTGGACCTAGGTTACCTAGACCTAAAATAGCGGTACCGTTAGAAATAACAGCAACCATGTTGCCTTTCGCTGTGTACTTGTACACGTTATCAGGGTTTTGTGCGATTTCACGCACTGGTTCTGCAACACCTGGGCTGTAAGCAAGGGCAAGATCACCCGCCGTTTCCGCAGGCTTTGTTAATTCGACAGCAATCTTCCCTGGAGTTGGATAAGCATGGTAATCCAATGCTTTTTGGCGATGTTCTTCTTCTGGAGTGGCTGCTTGGCGATTGTCTTCAGACATGGACGTTTCTCTTTTTATTTTTAGGTAAGGGGGCATAAATTCTATCGGATAGAAATCAAACTTCATAGGCAAGATTGCGAGCAATATCCTTAAAAAGCCGATAATAAAAGAGATTAGACCAGATAGCGGGGATAAGCACCTGATTTTCGAGTCAGGTGCTCTTTTCTTCTTACAATTGAAGTACGCAAAATCCTGGACGTTATTACTCTTCGTCTACGTATTGCGCTTGGAGGTAGTTCTCAATGCCAGACATTTCAATCAAGCCAAGTTGCGTCTCTAGCCAATCAACATGCTCTTCTTCATCTTCAAGAATATCTTGAAACAGATCGCGAGACACATAGTCTCGAATGTCTTCAGCATAGGCAATCGCATCTTTTAAATCTGGAATAGCGGCCATTTCAAGCTTTAAGTCACACTCGAGCATTTCTTTAGTGTCTTCACCTATCATCAACTTGCCTAAATCTTGTAGATTCGGTAAGCCCTCCAGAAACAAAATACGCTCAATCAGATGATCGGCATGTTTCATCTCATCGATAGATTCGTGATATTCCTTATCTGCTAGGTGCTTTAACCCCCAGTCCTTATACATTCGAGCATGAAGAAAATACTGATTAATAGCGATGAGCTCATTTCCGAGCACTTTATTGAGATGTTGGATGATGATTGGATCGCCTTTCATGACAAAAACCTCCTCTTTAGCTTCATTTAAATGTAGAAGCAAATGAGAAGGTGTCAAAACGCTAGGCAAATAATTACTTAATTACTGCATGCTCACAGTAATTAGCTAGCTTGTTTGAATACCGTGTAACTGGTTTCCGCTAAAATATCCTTGGCCTGCCTGATGCACTTACCACATTGGCTACCCAATGCTGTGCATTTTTTGATTCCTTTAATATCCGTTACGCCTTCATCTATCGCCAACTTCCTAATTTTCTTGTCGGAGACCCCATGGCAAAGACAAACGTACATACTCAAAAACCTATTAAATTAACCTGTGGCAACCAATATAAACAAGAATAGTTCTTGTTACCAGTCGCATTGATGGGTCTGTTCAGAATATTTTGTTATATAGATTTGGTGACAGTAGGCCAAGATCAGAGAGTTAGGTGTTACGACCAAAGGTGTTGAAAAATAGAGCCGGTAATATTCTGTTTTTAAATTAAAAAATTAACGTATTTCCTACGAACACTTATAACCAAATATAATTTAGATATAAAAAAGGGAAGCCTAAGCTTCCCTTTCTCGATGCGCTTTCTTCATAAAGAAGAAGAGTGCAAGATTTCGTTTAATTCGTTATGAATTAGTCGAAGATCTTAGCAACAACACCAGCACCTACTGTACGGCCACCTTCACGGATCGCGAAACGTAGACCTTCGTCCATTGCGATTGGTGCGATTAGCTCAACAGTCATCTGTACGTTGTCACCTGGCATTACCATTTCTACGCCTTCTGGTAGCTGGATGTCACCAGTTACGTCAGT
>NZ_JBSRRK010000018.1:0-54146 GCF_053890955.1 Vibrio sp. JZG120 | reverse complement strand
GGTTGAAAGCACCGGTCTTGAAAACCGGCATACGTTAATAGCGTATCTAGGGTTCAAATCCCTATCTCTCCGCCACTATTCAGAAGCCTCGCTAGAAATAGCGAGGCTTTCTTCGTTTCTGACGCTTGGAAATTCGTTAGGGACTGGGATCCATCCCTTAGTTGATCGTATCCCCGGACTAGGTATCCCTGCACTATGTCACTTGAGAAGCCTTGCTTTAAGCGCGTTCTCGCTATCCACGGGTTGTGCAGCGACAGAAGTCTATAACTTTATCTTCTAACGAGAACCATCAAGTCTGAGTATTGGCATTCCTACCTCTAAGGGTGAAGTGTTTCTGTTAACAAGAGACTTGTCTTTACTCTTTACTCGATGTTACGTGCGTTAGCGCTCTTAGTGTTACCTAATGGCTATTCGCTATCTTGCCCAAGTTGGTACAATAAATACGCTCTAAGCATTGTATAGGACAGTCCTTCATTGAAGAGAATGGAGAGTATCGGAGCTTATGTACCTATTTTGCTTCCTGCACTATTTCAAGTTACCTGTATTTTGTTAGTAGAGCTCCTTCCTAGAAACTTATATTTGGTTGTTCGCCTTGAAGAAAGTGAGTAAGCTATCTTTTAGAGGCTTTTAGTGAGCTTAATGGAGTGCTTCTGGGAACGAACTAAAGAAGCTTTGCTGGGGCTTCCCAAAGAAGTTTAGGCGATTACAGGGCATTAGCTCTAGTGGATATTGCAGGTTTGTGTAGTGTTGATGAGTGACAGGCAATAAAAAAGCCGACAGTAAACTGCCGGCTTGGTTAGATGACCGCTACTTAGTCGTTCTGGACGAGCGTGAGAGCTTTACGAGAGACTTCGTGAGCGGCTTTAGTTAGATTCTGCTTCTCTAGTGTATCTGCTAGGAATGCATAATCAGAGACGTCAGAGCGAAGCTTTAAGGCGATCTCAAAGTGGTCTTGGGCTTCTTGCCACTTCTCTTGACGGAAATAGAAGTGCGCTAATGCGCTATGCGCTGCGGCGTTATCTGGCTCTTTCTTCACTACCCCCTCTAAGAAAACCACGACAGGGTGGATATCTGGCAGGTTTAGATCTGGCAGTAGTTGATAAAGCTCAGGAGCCGGTTGTTTTTTCAATGCTTCTTTTAGCACAGTAAAGGCTTCAGCATCTGCTTTCCGGGCTATCAACTCACGAGCAAAACAGGCGACTAGGTGTGTGTCTTGTTTTACTTTGCGTGCAAGGCCATTCCAATGAGAGATAAGCCCTTCGCTACCTTGCTGCTGTGCCACTTCATGGAGTAAGCCGCATTGCGCCTTTTGAATCAGCTCTGCGTGTTCTTCTTCCGTGATGAGTTTTGCTTTGGTGAGTTGTGGCAAGAGGTCAATAAGAGGTTGCCACAATTTTAGCTGCATGTACGTTGTTTTCAGCAAGTTCAATACAATCGAATTACTCGCATACTGACCTTTTAACGATTGCAAAGTATCGAAAGCAGCCTCGAACTCGTTGTCGCGGATAAATTGTTTCGCTCGAGTCAGTTCTACTGCGAGATGGGCGTTCTCTTGTTGGCTCGCTAGCTCTAGATAGTGATCACGTTTTGCTTTATCACCTTGACCTTGTGCTGCTTCAGACGCAACTAAGTAACAAAGTAGCGGCATATCGTGATGATTCGCCCAACGAGTCACTTTTTTCTCGGCACCTTTCCAGTCTCCTTCTAGGAGTTTAATAATGCCTTCATTGGTGTATCGACGAGAATGGCGCATTTTGCGCACACTGAAGTAGTTCCATGTTGTAGAACTTGCGTAAACTAGCTTTTTAATTAGGTACTCAAGTAGAAAAAGACCTGCGAGTGCTGCGATAACGAATACGACCAATGTCGTTACGCTCATCTCGATCGTTTTCTCAGCGATGGAGATGAGTACATAGCCTTGCTGACCAGAAAATTGAGTGCCAACAAATAGTCCTGCACCTAGTACAACAAATAGGAAAATAAGACGAAACATTACTTATCCTCCATACCTGTCATCGTTGTGACTTCGCGACGTAGGCGCTCACGGATGACATCTGATAGTTGAGACTGACTTTGCAGCTTCGTTGGGTACTCCACTTGAATGTTTTGCTGGCTTAACTGGTTAACCGTTTTGTTGAACTCTTTAACGGAATTATCGTCTTGGTTGAAGAAAGCTAATGCCCATTTGTCGGCCGTTTTTAGAGACGTGGTGTAAATTTCACCTTGCTCTTGGTACACCGCTTTTATTGCTGTCTCCAATTTGGCTTTGATGTTTTCTTTTAGGTAAAAGTGTTGCTCAGGAGAAAGCAGTGGAATGACGTTACCATCGCGCGTGCGGAAGGTAATGAAGTTTTCTGAAAAGTCCTTCAGAGAGGTCATTAAGTTATCTTGCCAGTTTGCAATATCTTCCGACACTTCAGTGTTCTCTACGGCTTCTGCTTCTGGGAGTAGTGCATTGGCGAGAGGCAGCTTGTCCACTTGCTGTTGCAGAGCAGTTAAGCGTAGTACCAATCCATCACGGTCAATCAGCGGGATAGTACGAAGTTTGGTGATATCGTTCGCCATTGCTTTACGTAGTTTGACGAGGCTAGGGTCATTCAGTGCTGCAATGCGTTGATCAGCACTTTCCATTAGTTGAGTTGCGCTTTCTACGTCATGTTCTAAGAACAGTTTACGACCTGCTAATTTGACGAGGTAATCGGCTTCAGCAAGTAGCCAGTCGTTTGGTCGACGACCTTTCACATCGGCAACGGCAAGCTGTAAGCTTTCAATGCTCTTCTGTTGCTGTCCCAGTACCACTTCCGCTTTGTGTGTCACGGTCGTTGCTTTCTCGATGGTTTCTTCTTGTACCCGGCTGAGCTCTTGCTTCATGGTAGCTTGAGTGCTTTCTAGCTGACTTTTTAGTTGGGCGATCTGCGCTTGGTAATCGGCTTGCTGCTGATGTAGCTTGTATGCGAGGCCACCGCCAAAAATAATCGATAAGATGATAGCGACTGTGCCTAGTTTAACTCCGCGCTTGCCTTGTTTTTCTTCAAATTCGACTTTGGCTGGCTCGGCTGTTTTTGGGGGCTCGGCCACTTTTGGCTGTTCTTTTTTAGGGGCCGCATCCTGCTGCGATGTGCTTTTTTCGGCTAGCGGTGCCGATGAGGTTTCTTCGGAAAGGTTTTTATCGTTATTTTTTTGGTCGTTATTTTTACTTGTCATGCCTATATCCTGTGTAGCTAGGGCTGGAGAGCCGCCAGTAATTCTTGGTTGGATGCGCTTCCCGTGCATCTCACCCGAGTGAACCCCCTTTGAAGTGCGATGTCAGCGATACGCTGACTGGGGATATACAACTCTTGTTGATTAAGCCAAGTCAATTGCTCTGACGTCAATTGGCTGCACAAATAATCCAGTTGCTCACCACTGGTGACGATGATCTGGTCAATTTGTAGGGTTTTCCATAGTGAGACACAGCTTACTGGATCGAATGGGATGAATTCTCTCTTGTAAGTCTCACTATAGTGAACTTTTGCGCCACGTCTCACCAATGCATCTTTGATCAGCTCTCTTCCACCGTTCCCACGAAGGATAAGAACCTGTTGTTGGGCCACATTATTGAGCTCTGGCAGTCGCAATAAATGTTCACTATCACTGACTTGGGGATAGTGTACTTTCTGTTGGGTACATTTGCTTAAATAGTGTGCTGTTTTTTGACCAACGGCAAGGTAAATGGCTTGTTTCGGCCATGATGTCTCGTTGCTGGCTAAGATTTGCTGTGCACATTGCACGGCATGTCGACTAACAGCGATAACAATTTGAGCTTGATGCAGGTGTTTAGAGAGGTGCGTGTCCGTGAGATCGGCGACAATGTCGATCAGAGGATGGTGATATGCAGAAATGCCGTGCCTTTCGAGCAGAGAGCAAAGCGCGCTGCCTTGCTCTCCCGGCCGAGTGACCAACACTGCCATGATTATTCGTGATCTGCGTACAGCTTAGTTAGGATTTCACGAGCGCCGTTATCCAGTAGTTCATTGGCTAACTGCACTCCTAACGTTTCGCCGTCTTTACGATGGCCACGGATTTCACCACGAACAATTTCGCTGCCATCTGGTTCGCCAACTAATGCGCGTAGCCAAATGTTATCGCCATCTAGCAGGGCGTAGCTGCCGATAGGTACCTGACAGCCGCCTTCTAGCGTCAGGTTCATTGCGCGCTCACACAAAACGCGGTCTACGGTGTCTTGGTGGTTAAGTGGCTCAAGTAGCTTAAGCAGCCTTTCATCGTCAAGGCGGCACTCAATACCGACAGCACCTTGGCCAACCGCAGGTAATGATTGCTCTGGCTCGATAAAGCTACGAATGCGCTCTTCAAGCTTCAATCGTTTAAGGCCTGCCGCAGCAAGAATGATCGCATCGTATTCACCCGCATCTAGTTTACCAAGGCGAGTGCCCACATTACCGCGAAGCTCTTTAATGATGATATCTGGACGATATTCTTTCAGTTGGCATTGACGGCGCAAACTGCAAGTACCAACCACTGCACCTTGAGGGAGTTCATCAATGTTGCTATAGGTATTGGAAACGAAAGCATCACGAGGGTCTTCACGTTCACAAATGGTCACGAGGCCAAGACCTTCCGGGAAATCGACGGGCACGTCCTTCATTGAGTGAACGGCAAGGTCTGCACGGCCTTCTAGCATTGCGACTTCAAGCTCTTTTACGAATAAGCCTTTGCCGCCAACTTTTGCTAGCGGTGTATCTAAAATCACGTCACCTTTGGTCACCATAGTTACTAACTCGACTTCCAAACCAGGGTGAGCGGCTTGAAGGGCGTCTTTGACAAAGTAAGCTTGCCATAAAGCAAGAGGGCTTTTTCGAGTTGCAATGCGAATAGGTGTGGATTGTGTCATGATCTTCTCAATGCTGTTTGGATTTGGGTTTATCCTACCATTCTCATCAAGAAATGCTTACTGTTAGTTCGTTATCTCTGAGAGCTATGAATGGAATTACATGACGTTATGAAAATAGTGTGACTGGATTCTCAATTAGACTAAGGACTATTATTAGTAATAGGTAATAAGAGCGACACTACCGCGCGATTAATTTTGTGACTAAAGTATGGTTTTGCACCCTGAGTGGTGCGTGGGCGTGAAACTTTACCCGCACCAATAAAAGTGTTAAATTGATCACGTTTTTAGGCCGTTTTGGTTTAAAACGTCAGCAGATTTTCGTGATTGTTCAACCAAGGAATTCCCCTTGCAGGCTTACACCCAAAAAATCATTCAGCGACTAGATAATTTGAATCAGCAGCGAGTTGATCGCGCGCTGGCGCTTATGGATTCGCAAAGCCAGCAAGTCTTCCACTTGATTCCTGCCTTGTTGAACTACAACCACCCTGTGATTCCTGGCTATTACGATGCCGATGTCCCGTTTGGTGTACATGGGCTGGCGCTAAATAGCATTCAACAGCAATTCATTGATGACATTCAACTCGCGATGGGTCAGCCACTTAAGACGGCAGAGAAACCGGCTATCTTGGGCTTATACACCATGGGTAGTACCTCATCAATTGGTCAAAGTACTTCTAGTGATTTAGATATTTGGGTGTGTATTTCGCCAGATATGGATTGTGACGAGCGAGAATTGCTGACCAATAAATGCTTGCTGATCACCGACTGGGCACAAAGCCAAGGGGTGGAGGCGAACTTCTTCTTAATGGATGAAGAACGCTTTAGAAGCAACCATTCTGAAGAGATGACGGGTGATAACTGTGGCTCATCTCAGCACTTACTTTTGCTTGATGAATTCTATCGCAGCGCGGTGCGTATTGCTGGACAGCGTTTATTATGGCAAATAGTGCCGCCAGAAATGGAAGAGTGTTACGACGAGTATGTTTCTCAATTGTGCAGTGATGGTTACATCGACTGTAGTGAATGGATCGACTTTGGTAAATTGAACCGCATTCCTGCTGAAGAGTACTTCGGCTCGAACTTGTGGCAGCTATACAAAAGTATCGATTCTCCCTACAAATCGGTATTAAAAGCCATTCTGCTTGAAGCTTATTCGTGGGAATACCCGCATACGCAACTGCTAAGCATCGACACCAAACGTCGTTTCTTTGCCCATGAGCCAGACCTTTACGGCATGGATGCGTACTACTTAATGTTGGAAAAAGTGACCCGCTACTTAGAGCGAATCCAAGATGACACTCGTTTGGATTTGGTGCGCCGTTGCTTCTATCTCAAAACCCACGAAAAGTTGTCGCGTGAACCGGATGTCGGTTCAGTGGCTTGGCGCCGTGAAGCGCTGAGCGACATGATTGCAAAATGGGATTGGGATGCCAGCGTTGTTGCTGAGCTCGATGATCGCCGCAACTGGAAAGTTGAACAGGTAAAAGTGGTGCATCATGCGTTGCTGGATGCGTTGATGCAGAGCTACCGTAATTTGATTCAATTTGCGCGTCGCAACGACATTACCTCCGCTATCAGCCCGCAAGACATCAGTATTTTGGCTCGTAAGCTTTACGCCGCTTTTGAAGTATTGCCGGGCAAAGTGACGTTGCTCAACCCACAGATTTCCCCTGATTTGCATGAACCGGATTTAAGCTTCATCGAAGTGAAAGATGGTGGTGTGAACAAGTCTGGTTGGTATCTCTATAAACAACCTCTGATCGCGCACCGCATTTTGGGGCAGCCATACTTAGAACATCATGAATACTTGAGCAAGTTAGTCTCTTGGGCATTCTTTAATGGTTTAATCACCGAGTCGACTCGTTTGCACGCGGTAGTGCGTGAAGCGCAACTGGATATCGATAAGTTCTACCAAATGGTGAGCGACTTACGAAATACCTTTGCGCTGCGTAAGCGCCGTCCGACGATGCAGGCATTAGCGAGCCCATGTGAGATCAGCCAGTTAGCGATGTTCATCAACTTTGAAAATGATCCTACGTCAGAGCTTTCGGGCCGTTCACTGAAAGTGGATGTGAAAAATACAGATATCTTCAGTTTTGGTCCGGAACATAAAAACTTAGTCGGCAGTGTCGACTTGGTTTACCGTAACTCCTGGCATGAAGTGCGTACGCTGCATTTCAAAGGGGAAACGGCGATGCTGGACGCACTGAAAACTATTCTGGGCAAAATGCACCAAGACGCGTTGCCACCAGAATCGGTGGATGTGTTCTGTTATGCGAAGAACATGCGTGGTGTTATGCGTAATATGGTCTACCAGCTTTTAGCGGAATGTATCGACTTACGCTTGAAGCCAGTAGAGCAAGAAAAACGTCGCCGCTTTAAAGCGATGCGCCTTGGTAACCAAACTTACGGGCTGTTCTTTGAACGTCGTGGTGTGTCGGTGCAGAAGTTAGAAAACTCCATTGATTTCTATCGCAGCATTTCTACTAACAAACTTAAAGGCTCGCCGCTATTAATGCTCGATCGTGAGCAAGAGTATCAAATGCCAGAAGCGGTGGATGGTTTTGCTAGTGAAGGTCTGGTGCAGTTCTTCTTTGAAGATAATGAAGATGGCTTCAATATTTATGTGTTGGATGAGTCAAACCAAGTTGAAGTGTATCACCAGTTTAGTGGCTCCAAAGACGAGATGATTTCGTCCGTGAACAGCTTTTACACATCAGTAAAAGACGACAGTCGTGTTGCGTCGAAATTTATCAACTTTAACCTGCCGCAGTACTACCAGATTATCCATCCAGAAGAGGGCAATGCTTATATCATCCCTTATCGTAATGATGGTTGCTCGCCGCATCGTCCGACGAAAGCGGTGAACGCGTAATTAAACCCGTATCAATAAACAAAAAGAGCACTTCGGTGCTCTTTTTGTTTTGGTGACGATTGACGGACATTATGCCCAATCAATGGCTTCGCCCGCGTGCTTTTCACACTCTTGCTTCACCATTTCAAATAGCTCCATGCCCGTTTTTGAGCAGGTCCATTTATCTTCAATAAGCTTGAAGTGGAAACCACCAGATTTGGACGCTAGCCAGATCTCATGCATCGGCTCTTGGCGGTTAATGATGATTTGGCTGCGGTCTTCAAATTCCAATGTCATTACGTTGCCAGTGACTTCGTAATCAATGTCTGCGCCTGAATCATCGATGGATTCTTCGATGATTTGCATCTGCGCATCCACCAGTTGATGAAATTCAGTATCGTTCATCCGTCTATCCTATTGCTTTTCCTGAGTGTGGTGCGATTATAGGGGGCATTGATTCAATAATCACGATATGCGAAATGAAAAAATTAGTTACTGTGTTGTTTGTGATGGTTGCCGCGACGTTAGCGGGATGTGGCCAGTCTGGCTCACTATACATTCCAGATGACACTCAACAGAATGAGCAATCACAATAAATAACCGCGCCTTAGGGTGAAATTAGGGTTCAGCAGTCGAATAAAATAAGGGAAGCGAATTTTGGATTACTTCAACTATCAGGATGATGGCCAGCTTTGGGCCGAAGACGTCCCACTTCAAGCTCTTGCAGAGCAATATGGCACTCCTCTTTACGTATATTCTCGAGCCACGCTAGAGCGCCACTGGAAGGCGTTTGATAGTGCTGTGGGTCAACATCCTCATCTAGTTTGCTACGCGGTGAAAGCGAACTCAAACCTAGGCGTATTGAACGCACTGGCGCGTTTGGGTTCGGGCTTTGATATCGTATCAGGTGGTGAACTTGAGCGTGTGATTGCCGCAGGCGGTGATCCGAAGAAAGTCGTTTTCTCTGGTGTTGGGAAAACACCTGCAGAAATGAAGCGTGCTCTTGAGCTGGGTATCAAATGTTTCAACGTTGAATCTGAGCCCGAGCTAGAACGTTTGAATAAGGTTGCGGGTGAGCTTGGTGTGATTGCGCCAATTTCTCTGCGTATCAATCCAGATGTCGACGCGAAAACACACCCTTACATTTCGACTGGTCTTCGCGACAATAAATTCGGCATTGCGTTTGATCGTGCGCCAGATGTTTATAAATTCGCGCAAAGCCTGCCGAACTTGAATGTGCAAGGCATCGACTGCCACATTGGTTCTCAGCTCACCAATATCGACCCATTTATCGACGCGACAGACCGTTTATTAGCCCTGATTGATGATTTAAAAGCGCAAGGCATTAACATTCGTCACCTTGATGTCGGCGGTGGTTTGGGTGTGGTCTATCGTGATGAGTTACCACCACAGCCTTCAGACTACGCCAAAGCGTTACTTGGTCGTCTTGAAAATCACCAAGACTTGGAGCTGATTTTTGAGCCGGGCCGAGCAATTGCTGCGAATGCAGGTATCTTGCTAACGCGTGTTGAGTTTTTAAAACATACTGAGCACAAGAACTTTGCCATCATCGATGCGGCAATGAACGACTTGATGCGTCCTGCACTATACCAAGCATGGCAAGATATCGTGCCAGTTTCGCCGCGCACGGGTGAAGCTCAGACTTACGATTTGGTTGGCCCTATTTGTGAAACCGGCGACTTCTTGGGTAAAGATCGCGCACTCGTTTTGCAAGAAGGTGATCTACTCGCGGTTCGTTCAGCAGGTGCCTATGGTTTTGTTATGTCTTCGAACTACAATACTCGTACCCGAGCGGCAGAAGTAATGGTGGATGGTAAACAAAGCCACTTAGTTCGCCAGCGTGAGGAGCTGACCAGTTTGTGGCAGCTGGAACAGATTCTACCGGAGTAACACACAACAAATGCATTTCCACTTTTCCAAAATGCACGGTTTGGGCAACGACTTCATGGTCGTCGACTGTATTACCCAGAACGTGTTTTTCTCGCAAGACCTGATCCGCCGTTTGGCGGATCGTCATACCGGCGTTGGTTTTGACCAATTGCTCGTGGTAGAAGCCCCTTACGACCCTGAAACTGATTTCCATTATCGGATTTTCAATGCCGATGGTAGTGAAGTCGAGCAGTGCGGGAATGGCGCGCGCTGCTTCGCGCGCTTTGTTCGCTTGAAAGGGTTGACCAATAAATACAGCATCAGCGTAAGCACCAAAAAAGGAAAGATGATTCTCAACATCGAAGATGATGGAGAAGTGACGGTCAACATGGGTGTGCCAGAGTTTGAGCCGAACAAAATTCCTTTTAAAGCCAAGCAAAAAGAGAAGACCTACATCATGCGCGCTGGTGAAAAAACGCTGTTCTGTGGCGCGGTAAGCATGGGTAACCCGCATGTGGTGACGGTGGTCGATGACGTGGATACTGCTGATGTCGATACATTAGGGCCGCTGCTTGAGTCACACGAGCGTTTTCCAGAGCGCGTCAACGCTGGCTTTATGCAGGTGGTGAGTCGTGACCATATTCGTCTTCGAGTTTACGAGCGAGGCGCAGGTGAAACACAAGCTTGTGGTAGCGGCGCATGCGCGGCGGTAGCGGTAGGGATTCTTCAGGGTCTGCTGGATGAAAACGTTAAGGTTTCTCTACCAGGTGGTGAACTGCGAATTGCGTGGCAAGGTCCGGGTAAGCCGTTGTTTATGATCGGACCTACAACGCATGTATTTGATGGTCAATTGTCTTGCTAGTAGAAGAAAAAGGAAACGGTTTGTCTCAAGTAGAAGCAGATGCCTTAACGGCTGAAGTGGTGGCCGAGTACCTCAAAGATCATCCCGATTTTTTTGTGCAGCGTCCGGAGCTTGTGGATCGTCTATCTTTCCCACACTCAGACTTGGGTGCGGTGTCTTTGGTGCACATACAAATGAATCGCCAACGTCAGCGCATTGAAGAGTTAGAGGAAGAGATCACCACACTGATGTCGCTTGCGGCGAACAACGATCGCACCTTTTATGAATTTATGGATTTGCAGGGGCAGATTCTAAAGTGTGGTGACTTTAAACAAGTCATTCATTCTATTGAAGAGAAAGCTAAAGCACTTGGCTTACGCGCGTTTGTTCGACTGTTTAGTCAATGCGACGCATCGATTCAATTGAGTAAGGAAAGTTATCAACGTTTTGCGACCACTCACTTAAATGGCAAAGACGCGTACTTAGGACGTCTTCGCAAAGTGGATCGTGAAGCTTTGTTTGGCAATATGGATGTGCCGGAAATGGGGTCCTATGTGGTACTGCCGCTCGTGAAACAGCAAACACTGGGCGTGCTTGCTTTTTCTAGTGAAGATGGCGGCCATTTTCAGCCAGATATGGATACCTTGTTTTTGCGTCACCTATCATTAGTAGTGGCACATCTCGCTCAAACATTGGTATGGCAAAGTTACGATGACGACAACTCCCAACACTCCTCTGCCAAATAGTCTGCAAAAGCCTCTTGAGCGCTTCTATGAATTCTTACGAAGCGAAAAGGGGCTCAGCCTACATACTCAACGCAATTACAAACAGCAGCTAGAAACCATGGCGCAGCACTTGGCTGAAATGGGACTTAAAGATTGGTCTCAAGTGGATGCAGGCTGGGTGCGCCAATTAGCAGGTAAGGGCATGCGGGAAGGCATGAAAGCCAGCAGTTTGGCGACGCGCCTCTCATCGCTGCGTAGCTTTTTCGATTTCCTTATTCTGCGTGGCGAGATGTCAGCTAACCCTGCCAAAGGGGTTTCAGCGCCACGTAAAAAGCGCCCGTTGCCGAAAAACCTCGATGTTGATGAAGTGAGCCAACTGCTTGAGGTCAACGAAGACGACCCGCTGGCTGTGCGTGATCGCGCCATGATGGAGCTGATGTACGGTGCAGGCTTGCGGTTGGCTGAGTTGGTGAGTGTGGATGTACGTGATGTACAACTGCGCAGTGGCGAGCTTCGTGTTATCGGTAAAGGCGATAAAGAACGGAAAGTCCCATTCTCTGGCATGGCAACTGAATGGGTTGCCAAGTGGTTGAAAGTCAGGGGCGACCTTGCTGCGCCAGGTGAACCCGCCTTGTTTGTGTCTAAACTCGGAACGCGTATTTCGCACCGTAGTGTGCAAAAACGTATGGCAGAATGGGGACAGAAACAGTCTGTGGCGAGCCATATTAGTCCGCATAAATTGCGTCACTCGTTTGCGACACATATGCTCGAATCCAGCAATAACTTACGTGCGGTGCAAGAGCTTTTAGGGCACGAGAACATTTCGACGACCCAAATCTACACGCACTTGGATTTCCAACATTTAGCGCAAGCCTACGACCAAGCCCACCCACGCGCACGTAAAAAGAACGGGGAGTGAGCCGAAGTATGAAATTTTATCGCCGTATCGAGCCTATTAAGGCCATGACCTTCGATCTTGATGACACGCTGTATGACAATTACCCGGTGATTATCCGTATGGAGCGTGAGTTGCTAGCTTGGTTGCAGCAAACACATCCTGCCGTGGCGCACATGGATAAGGCTGATTGGATGCAGGTAAAAAAACATGTGCTCCAGCAGAGACCGGATCTCAGAAGCGATGTGACGCTTTGGCGTTTAGTGCAGCTAAAGCATGGTTTTCTTTCAGTTGGCTATGATGAAGCGCAAGCTCAAGCCGCAGCTGAGGAGGGTGTGCAGCTCGCTTTGGATTGGCGCAGTCAGTTTGAAGTGCCCCAATCAAGCTTAGATGTTTTGACACAATTGGGAGAGCGAGTTCCGCTCGTGGCGATCACAAACGGCAACGTCGATTTAGATAAAATTGGCTTAACGCCGTATTTTCAATGTATACTCAAAGCAGGGCCAGATGGGTTAGCGAAACCCGCCACCGATATGTTTACTAAGGCGAAACGGTTCTTGGATATTCCAGCAGAGAATATTCTGCATGTCGGTGATCACCTAACCACGGATGTGCATGGTGCAAAGTCGGCTGGTTTTGCGGCTTGTTGGTTCAATGATATGAATAAAAATGTCATTAACCATTCAAAAACACGTACTTTACCTGATATTGAAATCAATAGTTTGCAGCCGTTACTCACACTTTTTTAATTGCTTTCGCATTAATCCATTCTAATCTCATTTTGTGTCTAGAAAAGCAGCGTAAAGCCACGTAAATTATTCACTATTAAGTAAAAAGAGTAACGCCACACGTCGTGGTGAAGATAGTGTTACGGCAGTGGTAGGTGCATGCGAGCTTTTTCAAAACTGGTTCATGATGTCAGTCAGTTAAATGACTTTTTAGTCACTTCTCAGTTCTCTTCAAGTAAACAATATTTGGTGCAAATATTGTCGACTCAATCACGCGACTTTACGACCACACTTGCGGACGCTGTTTTATTGTTGCTGCCGAATGCTCATGTCATGGGGCATAGTACGCGTAATGTCATTCTGGAGGGGGAGATATTTACCTCTGGTTGCCTGATCAGTGTGACTGAGTTCGAACAAACCACGCTTACTTCTGCTGTACAAACCTACTCTTACTCCCCCGATATTGATGGTGGAGAGCTCAAACGCTCGCTTCTGTTGCAGTATAATTCGCAAGTGATCCTCAGCTTTGCTGTGCAAATTGAACGACGTGACTATCCCTTGTTTCAAACCTTCGCTAGTGAAGAAGTCGTGATCTCTGGAGGGTTGGCGCAGAGTATTGATGATGGATGCTGGGTGCTATATCAAAACCGAGTTTACGATAACGCTGTGGTCGCCGTAGCTTTGCACAGCGATACCTTGAAGCTATGGACAGATGCGTATTCGGAATGGAACCCGATTGGCATGCCACATAAAGTCACCCATGCAAAAGGAACGCGCTTGTATTGCTTAGGTGAACAGAAAGCGTTGGACGTATACAAGCGTTACTTGGCGGATGGGCATGACGTGACGCTGAGTCAACTGCTCAGCTTTCCTTTATATCGAGAAAGCTTGGGGCGCAAGGAAGTTTGCACGGTAACGGAGCTGCACGCTGATGGTAGTATGAGTTTCGACAGGCCTTGGTGTCTTGGTGACGAAGTGCAATTTTGCTATAACCACCCCTCATTAACGCTCGAACAGGTGCGACATGGTGTGGTTGAGTTAGCCATGCACCAACCTGAAGTCGTGATGATTTTTAACTGCGCGTCACGGTTAGACTTTATTGACAGCAGCGACGAAGTCCAAGCCTTCAAAGATATCGCGACGACGTTTGGTAGTTATTGTATGGGGGAACTGCATGGCGGTATTGGACAGCCAGAAATTCTTCATCACAGTCTGACGTATTTAGCGATGCGAGAGGGAGACGAAGTACAAGCATTGAACTTGCCTAAGTCGCCCGTTAGCTCCTCTATTTCACCATTGTTTAGCTTGATTCGAAATGCGATTGGCGACCTCAACCATATGAACGCGCATATGGGGTATCAACTCGATCGCCAAACGCGCAAGTTACAAGAAAGCTATCGGCGAGATAGTCGCACTGGATTACAAAACCGAGTCGCGCTGCAAGAACGGCTGAGTAGCATTGATTTGGATGAGCACTTGCTGACTCTAAAGCTACTTAACTTCAGCCATATCAATGAAAAATACGGTTATAGAGTAGGGGATCAGCTACTTAAAGACCTCTCAATGCATTTTACGAATCGACTGCGAAAGCGTTTTGGCATGCCAACGGCTTTGCAGCTTTATAGTATTGGGGTTGGTGAGTGGGCGTTCATATTTAAAGCTGACCAAAGCAGCGAAACCATCAAACAGCACTTTACTCGTTTTGCCGACGCGGTAGAGCAAACTAATTTTGAACCAATTGGTCTGCGCGAAATAGATTATCTTTCTATCTCGCTGTGCGGTGGCTTAGTGAGTCGTCGAGATTTTCCATCAGCTTCTGCGGATGAGCTATTGCTTAAAGGCATTGAAGCGAGGCGTTCCGGTGTGCGCAGTAATACCCATATCTGCAATGCGAAAGACATCGAAGTCAGTGAGGATGTGCGTAAAGAGCAACTTGGATGGTTGAGCTGCGTCAGTAAAGCCATTCTCAAACAGAACATCATCACCTATAGCCAGCCGATAGTGCATGCGGATAGCCATAAATTGGCAAGCCAAGAATGTTTGGTTCGCATTTTGGAGGAGGATGGAACGGTGATTGCGCCAGGGCGCTTCCTGCCTATTATTTCCGATACGCATCTTTATACTCGATTGAGTCGGCACATGATTCATTCTACGTTATATTACATGCGAGATAAGCAAGGTGACTTTTCTATTAACTTATCGCCGCAAGATTTGCTTAGTGATAAAACTTTAATGCTTTTAGAGCATGAAATTTGTCAGCTCAATGACCCTAGGCGAATTGGTTTGGAAGTGTTGGAATCTGAGCAAATCAAAGACTACGGTCGAATGATCGAAGTATGCAGTCATTTTAGAAGCTTAGGAGCGCGTATCATTGTTGATGATTTTGGCTCAGGCTATTCCAATATTGATGAAATCCTAAAGCTGGAGCCGGAAGTCATAAAGCTCGATGGCAGCTTGATCCGTGATATCGATAAAGACTTAAAGCAGCGCAAAATAGCTTCCCAGTTGGTGCGTTTATGTCAGGTGTTTAATGCGGAGACGGTGGCGGAGTTTGTCCACAATCGAGAGGTGTGCAAAATCGCGCAGGATATGGGCGTCGACTATCTGCAAGGCTACTACTTGGGTGAACCTACGCGTTTGTTTTAGTTGTGTTTCACGTGAAACCATTCCAATAAAAAACGCAGCCTTGGCTGCGTTTTTTATTTTGAGCCATTCGGTTTTAGTTGAGTTAGCTCGGTGATTGCTTGAGAGCGTGTCCACTTTTTTCGGCTTGAAATAGTGCAAGGTAGTGAGCAAAGAATGTGAGCATTTTTTGCTGGTTATTTTGCTCGCCTAGTTGTCCGAGTAAATGTGCGGCGACTTCAAACGTGCACAAGTTACCTTGTTGTTGGTTGCGTCGCAGCTGATATTGCGAGTCTGCCGATGTAGACAGCGCCATAGTAGGGATACTTTCTAACCAACGGCTCTTGTTGATCATCTTGCGCGCCTCTTGCCAGGTAGCGTCCAAAATAATAAACAGCGGAGTTTTGGTTTGTTGCTGGCTTTGGAGCGCCACATGTTCGAGTGTGACGCTTTCTTCACTTGGGAATAGAAGCACTGGATACAGCGACGGATCAGCTAATCGAGCGAGCAAGTCTGCTGGTGGTTGTTTTCGGTCCCAGATTACTCGCTCAATATTGAGTTGGCACTGCTCTAGTAGCTGGCCGGTATTAGTATCACGCGTCAGTTCATTCGGATGCATCAACAGCAAGATGTTGTGCTCGCTGGTAAGTTTCGGCACCAGTGAGCACATACAGTTGAATTGAAAACCACAATTTGGACACGGTTGCGACATTACAGACGAACTCCTTCGCGAACCGGGCTAATCCCATCCGAGAACAGACGCACGCCACTGATTTGGTTTGGCGTTGCCGTTGGTGCCATGCTTGGGTTGAGTGGGTAGCTAACCCCACTGTATTGCATCACGTGTTGGGCCGCCTTAGATCCGCCACCGCTGACATTAAAAATAAGATCTCGCCAGCCATGAGAGGTTTGTTGGCCGAGCATAATCGGGCTTTGTACCAGTGTGATGCGGCTATTGAAGCGCCACTCTTTTTCGTGATGTTCAAATATCAGCAATGTACAGCCACCGGAACCACACCAATCCAGCTGTACTAATAGCTCTTCGTTACTATCGCCGTTGAGGTCATAAGTTAGCCAACGGTACTGGTTGTTGTTGGGGTTGGTTTGGTGAATGAAGAAGTAGTTGCGCACGGCGGCATCTACTTTGGAGTCAAACTCCGCACTAGAAGGTACGTCTGCACTGCTGATGGGCTTGTTAGCGCGTTTCTCGGCTGGTTGCATCATGCCCTCATCACGAGTGGTGGCAGGGTAAAGCACTAAACCACCATCGGCGATTGGGTATACCAAGTTACCGACTTTTTCTTTGGTCGCTTTGAGCTGATTGCCTTCTCGCGTAAACAGTCGCTCTGACATCAGTCTTTGTTGTTGATGATGCGTCATGACGACTTGAACCTGAGACGGACTTAATTGTTGCCAGTACCCACGCTCGATTAACGGTGCTTGCCCATTAGCGTAACTGTATTTTGTTGTGGCGCTGTGGTCTGGGTTTAAGGTCATTTGCACCTCAAAACCTTGTGATTGGGTTGAAGTCGCGACATAGGTATTGGCCCAGCTAAGCGTAGCGTCCACGTTTGCAGCTGTACCACAACCTTGATAAGTGTCGCCATCATGTTTTAGCGTCGCTTTCCAGCCATACAAAGAATCACTCATCGTATCTGAGCAGAGGTTTTCTGTTAGGCGAAGTTCACCATCTTGTAGTTGATATGTGCGCTGGCGAGGTTGAAGTTGACTGCTCTTAATCGCTAATTTTGAGGTTTGTTTTCCGATTGGCTGGAATGTCAGTCCATTAGCCTCAAAGCTTGCCGACCAAGAAGGCTCATTACCAAACACGCGAGTTGGTTTGTTTGGTTGCTGACAACGGTTTGGATTTTCCGTTGTGAGGAAGTTCACTTGTTCCACGACAAAGTTAGCATCGAAATCGGCAGAAAACCCATCGAGGCCCGGTGGGTTGAGATGGCCGATAACCTCGCCATACATGGTCTGGTAAGGCTCGTTATTTAACTGAATTGCTCGTTGCATTTGCTGTGGTGACAGTTGTAACCAATATTGCTTGTCGCTGCCACAAGGCATGATGTATTGGCTCTCGTGACCGACGATCACTTTTCCACGTAGCATAAAGGTTTGAGGTTGAATGGTGTCTGGCTTATCTAAGGTGGCTGGTGGAGAAGCTGGGTCGGCAGCGCCAGATTGTGGCGGCTGCGAACTACATGCTTGCAGAACCAGCAGAGTGGCAAGCGCCACTGGGTTTTTCAAAGCCTTCATGTTATATCTTCCTCATTATTGTTACTCAATCGGCATCGGATGGCATTATGGCATATTGGTTATTTAAAACTGAACCAGATACCTTTTCTATTGACACGCTTCGAACCCAAAAGGTTTCATGTTGGGAGGGAGTTCGTAATTATCAGGCGCGCAATATGATGCGTGACCAAGTGAAGGTGGGCGATTTAGTCCTGATTTATCACTCTTCTTGCAAGAATGTTGGTGTTGCCGGTATTGCTAAAGTCGTGAGAGAAGCCTATCCCGATCATTTCCAGTTCGATCCTGAAAGTGATTATTTCGACCCAAAGTCAGACCCAGACAACCCGCGTTGGATTATGGTGGATGTCGAATTCGTGCGTAAAACGGCGCGAGTGATTCCGTTATCGGTGATGAAAGCGATGCCAGAACTTGAGAACATGCCATTGGTGAAACGTGGAAATCGCTTGTCGATCATGCCAGTGACAGAAGAAGAGTGGGAAGCGATCCTTGGCAAAGAGAAGTTGCCAAGTCAGCGATAAAAGAAAAGGGCTGCGAATGTGCAGCCCTTTGTTATTGTTTGGAGTATTGCAGCTTACAGCAAGTGATCTTGTAGGTAGTGTGCAACCGCATCTTCTGCATTGCTGCCAATCACTTCGTTATTTGGCAATGCTTTCATCACTTTCTCGTGTGATGTACCCATGACCAATCCTTTACCTGCCATCGACAGCATTTCTACGTCATTCATGCCATCACCAAATGCCACGCAATTTTCTAACGTGAGGCCGAGTTTTTTCGCTACCGCTTCAAGAGCATGGCCTTTAGACACACCTGCACTCATTACTTCCAAGCACCATGGTGTTGAAAACGCAATATTCAGCTTATCGCCAAATTGTTCACGTAGTTTGTTTTCAAACACCACCAAGCGTTCGTGGTCTTGTGCTGGGTGAGTGAAGAAGATTTTCGCAATACCGTCAGTTGGTGCTTGGTCTTCATCGAATAAGACGTATGTGAATTCGTCATGGAAATCACGCAATGTTTCGTCGTCTTTGTTCATCAACCAACTGTCATTTTGATACATGTGGATAAGTATTTCTTGATCGTGCTTGATCGTGTCGATCACGCCTTGAACCAGTTCTGCAGGGACATTCTCGCTGTACATCAGCTGATCTTCCTGGTCATGCACACGGGCACCGTTCGAGGTGATCATGTAAGCCGGAATACCGACCTGACGACGGATGCTCGCAACGTCTACGTGGTGACGGCCTGTTGCAAAGACAAAGGTGTAACCCTTTTCATGCAGCGCTTTTAGCGTCTCTTTTGAGTAAGCACTGAGCTGATGGTTTGGTGCGAGTAACGTGCCATCCAGATCAGAGGCAACGATTTTAGTGATCTCTTTGCAAGGTAGCGATGTGCTCATGAAGTCCTCGTAAACGGTTTGGATAGTATGGAACAGGTGATTTGCAAACGGAGTACAGCAGACTGACTAGATCATACTGCTCCGAATGCGGGGGAATTTGGGTCGGTTGCATCTACGTGGTTCAACGCAGCCAGACCCAAGCAGTGTACGTCAAAATGAGGATGAAAAAGAGGGTAAATCAATGTGCAGACATTTCCTCTTTAATCATGGCCGTGAAATGGTCGCCTAGAGTTCTTATTATGTTTTTTCGTTTGGCGATGATTTCGGGTCATTCATAAAGCGGAAGATTGCATCGAGTGCTTGATTACGATACTGGTCGGTCTCGAATAAGATCTCATGCTGTGCGCCTTCGATAGAAAGTAGCTCCGCATGTGGGTTGGTTTTACGCAATTTATCGATGAAACGTTTCTGTGCCAGATTACTGACAATACGATCGCTCCCAGCTTGAATCAGGAGCACCGGTACTTTGACTTGGCGAGTCAATAAAAAGCATTGTTTTGCTGCCATTAGCCCTTGCCATACCCATCGTGTGCTCGGTCCACCGACTTGCAGTTCCGGTTTTTCCGTATAGAGATTTCGGAACCATTGGTAGCGACCATAGCTTTGGCTGAGCGGGTTATCTTCAAAGGGTTTAGGAAAGTAGGCCTGATGTCCTGGCGCATAACGTGGCAAAGTGGATACCGCTGACATAATTTGTGTCACAGGAATCGCTATTGGCGATAAGTACCATGGCAGATTAATACCAAACATAGGCGCACTAAGAATCAAGCCGGTAAAGGGATGTTCTGGGTGAGTTTGCAGATAACGTGTAGCGATTGCGCCGCCCATGGAGTGGGCAATGATGAAACATTGCTGATAGTCGCTAAGGTCGTGTTTGTTTACGACCATGTCCATATCGTCAATATAATCAGTAAAGTCATAGACGTGACCCATATCTGAGTCAGACAATAGACGATCTGATAAACCTTGTCCGCGGTGGTCAAAGGAATAGACGTCGAAGCCTTGGCGATAGAGATCGTAAAACAGTTCTTGGTATTTCCAGGAAGATTCAATGCGCCCATTAACGATGAGCACGGCTTTTTTATGTTCTGGGTTGGTCAGTTTGCACCAGTAGATGTTCTTTTTCTCAGTTCCTTTAACAAAGCCTTCTTGGCGAGTTTGCCAAAGTGCCGCGATCGGACCACCAATTGCTTGCTCAAATAATGACTCTTGAGTATAAGTCAAAGGTGAATGGTTAGTAGCCATTAGTCGATTACCCGAAGATACGTTGTTTACGCGATGTATCATCGAAGAATTAGTGAGGAAATGCAATGGATACCCACGTCTGGTTAGCTTATGTAGTAACTGCAATCGTTTTTAGTTTGGCTCCGGGGTCTGGCACGGTGAACTCAATCAGCAATGGTTTGAGTTACGGTACTCGCAAATCTTTGGGGGCTGTGATCGGTCTCCAAATTGGTTTGGCCATTCACATTGCGTTAGTTGGGGCGGGAATTGGTGCGCTGGTCGCACAGTCGGCAACGGCATTTTCTGTCATTAAATGGGTTGGCGCGGCTTATTTGGTTTGGTTGGGTATCCAGAAATGGCGAGACACCTCCAGCTTGGTGGCGGCTGAGAGCCACAAAGACATGTCTGGCATGGCACTCTTGTACAAAGCTATTTTGATTAACCTGACGAACCCTAAATCGATTGTTTTTCTGGTGGCGTTGTTTCCACAGTTTATTGACCCGGCACAAGACCAACTGACGCAACTGTTGGTGCTTGGTGTTACGACTGTTGTGATCGACGCGTGCGTGATGTTGGGTTACACCACCTTGGCGGCGCAAATGGGACGTTTTATTCGCTCCGATAAAATCATGGGGAAAATAAACAAAGTCTTCGGTTCAATGTTTATGGGTTGTGGTGCATTATTAGCAGCTGCAAAGTCATAAGCCATTTATAGGTCCTTCTTTAGCATGAATACAACGTATGTTGCTCGCCAGCCGATCTTTAACCGCAAAAGACAGACGCTGGGTTATGAATTGTTGTTTCGAGATGGGGAGAGTAATGCATACCCTTCGCATATTGAGTCAAACCGAGCAACATACCGATTAATTGTCGAGAATTTCCTATCTCTGGGCACTAACCCAGTGATTGCTTCTTCGCGATGCTTTATCAATTTTCCTCATCAAAGCTTGGTGCGCCGCTTACCGCGCAGCTTGCCAAAAAACAAAATCGTCGTCGAAGTACTGGAAACTTGCCAGCCGACCGATGATCTTCTCGATGCGATTCGCGAGTTGTATCGAGAAGGTTATTTGATCGCGCTGGATGATTTCACCTTAACGCCGGAGTGGCGTCGCTTCTTACCTTACGTGCACATCGTTAAACTCGATATCATGGCAATGGGGCTGGAAAAAGCGTGTGCGTTGGTAAAAGCTCACCTTGCTAAACGCGTCAAGTACCACTTTTTGGCGGAACGTGTTGAAACCGCAGAAGAGTTTGAGCAAGCCAAAGCGGCTGGCTTTAAGTTTTTCCAAGGCTACTTTTTTAGCAAGCCATTAGTTTCGCAAACAAAATACGTGAGCCCTGAGCAAGTGTTAGCGCTACAGCTTTTTCGTGAAGTCTGCTCATCAGAGCCAGACTTTACTCGTATTGAAACCATCATTACGCAAGATGTCGCGTTGTCGTACAAATTATTGCGCTTTGTAAATACGCAAGCGCCAAACCTCGCTGTCGAAATTAGCTCGTTTCGTCAGGCCTTGATCTACCTTGGTCAGGATAATCTTAAGCAGTTTGTCTCCTTGGTCGTGGCGTCGTATATCTCTAGTAACAAGCCTCGAGAGCTGTATCACCTTTCATTACAACGAGCGCAGTTCTGCCAATTAATGTCGCGTTATCAGCCATTTTCCCACCTCAACGAACAAGGGTTTATGGTCGGCTTATTATCGATTTTAGATGCGATGCTTGATTTGTCGGTGGAATCTTTAGTCAAGCAATTGCCACTTAGCGAATCCGTACAACAAGCCTTATTACATCGAAAGGGGGTTTATGGTGCGCTGATTTCTCTCGAAGAGTGTTACGAGCGTGCCGACTGGTCAGGCGTTGAAAAAATCACGACGCAGTTGGGATTGTCTTTGGAAGAGGTCAAGCTCTCGTTAGGCGAAGCGGTTCGCTGGAGTCAAAACGTCGCAACCGCGTAAATTTCTGCCGTATCTTTATTCTCTCTAACCGTTCTTCTCTCAATCTTTATTGGCTGTTTCGATGTGAAACTTTTATGACGATGATGGGTTCACTCTTGACGACATCTCAGAGTTAAATAAATATATACGCATATCCATATATAGGTATGTTTATTATGCTTCCACATCAGTTTTTCAAGCTGTTATCCGATGAAACGCGCGTACGTTGTTTAATGCTGGTGGCCCGTGAAGGCGAAACTTGCGTGGGTGATTTGGCGTTTGCGTTGCAAGAGAGTCAGCCGAAAGTTTCTCGTCATCTTGCTCAGTTACGCTCCAGTGGCATCTTGGTGGATAAACGCCGAGGGCAATGGGTGTACTACGAGTTATCGCAGCAATTACCAGGTTGGATGCGTAAGCTGATTGAAGACTTAGTGGCATCAAACTGTTTGAAGCAAGAGTACCAAGACGACATCACACGCTTGCACGATAAAAGTCGTGAGGCTTGCTGTTAATAGCAAACAGAGATTCAAGGTAGAAGATTAAAGGGTAAAACTATGACAATTAAAGTAGGAATTAATGGCTTTGGCCGAATTGGTCGTTTAGCACTGCGAGCGGCATTCGACTGGCCAGAGTTAGAGTTTGTGCAAATCAACGATGTCGCAGGTGATGCAGCGACGCTTGGCCACTTATTAGAGTTCGATTCAGTGCAAGGTCGTTGGCACCATGAAGTGCAGGTTGAAGGCAATGAACTCGTCATCAATGGCAAGCGCATCGCCACGACTCAGCAACGTGATATCGACGCTGTGAACTGGTCTGGCTGCGATGTTGTGATTGAAGCGACAGGTGTACACCGCAAAACCTCGTACCTAGACCAATATCTCGATCAAGGTGTGAAGCGCGTGGTGGTGAGTGCACCAGTGAAAGAAGAAGGTATTGCGAACATTGTAGTTGGTGTGAATGACCACATCTTCGATCCTGAAAAACATCGTATCGTGACAGCCGCTTCGTGCACAACAAACTGTATAGCGCCTGTGGTGAAAGTTATTCATGAGAAGTTGGGCATTGAGCAATCCTCTTTCACGACAATTCACGATTTGACCAATACGCAAACCATTTTGGATGCACCGCACAAAGATCTGCGCCGTGCTCGTGCGTGCGGCATGAGTCTTATCCCGACCACTACCGGTAGTGCGACTGCGATTGTGGAAATTTTCCCAGATTTAAAAGGCAAGATTAACGGCCACGCGGTACGTGTACCGTTGGCGAATGCGTCATTGACCGACATCATCTTCGATGTAAAACGCGATACCACGGCAGAAGAAGTGAATGCTTTGCTGAAAGAGGCGTCGGAAGGGGAGCTAAAAGGCATTCTTGGCTTTGAGGAACGTCCGTTAGTGTCGATCGATTACAAAGGCGACCAACGCTCAACCATCGTTGATGCACAATCCACCATGGTGGTTGGCTCACGAATGGTGAAAATTTACGCGTGGTACGACAATGAAATGGGTTACGCAACGCGCACCGCAGAATTGGTTCGTAACGTTGGTCTGGCATAACAGGAGTTCATAATGTCTCATCCTACATGGCAATTAGATTTGGACTCTGGTGCATTAGTCCTAACACCGTGCCCGGGTACCAAAGGCGTCGAGTTGAAAGCGTCGTTGGAACAGTTGAAGGAGCAGGGGGTTCAAGCGGTCGTTACTGCATTGGACGATAGCGAGTTAGCAGCGAAAGACGTTGCGGCTTTGGGTGACACCACTCAGCAGCTGGGCATGAAATGGTTCCAGATCGAGATTGAAGATGACTGCGCACCAAGTGAAGAATTTGCGGCGAAGTGGCACCAAGCCAGTCCGGAACTGCATACGATTCTTGCTCAAGGTGGCAAAGTCGCGATGCACTGCATGGGCGGCTCGGGTCGCACAGGTTTGTTTGCGGCTCACTTGCTGCTAGAGAAGAAATGGCAGTTAGAAGATATCGTGCGAGAAGTGCAGGCTCTTCGCCCTGGTGCGTTTACAAAACCGGTGCAGCTTGAGTACATCGAACGCGTGGCGCAAGACGCTTGATCAGCTTAAATAGCTTTTGGAACATCATGATCCAAAAGCTATGTTCCAGTTTATATAATGGAAAATAGGTCAGCAGTAAAACTAAAGGTTTTAATTTAAGATTTTGTTTTTATTGGTTATCTTTGTCCGTTTGTAAATTTCGGTGTGTTTGTGAATTCGAACTAAGGTTGTATCGCCTTATGGTTGGTGTACAGGTTAATAAGCATTTGGCACATGATGATCTAAATGCTTCTATCGCTGTACATAAGAGGTCAATATGATTTCTCAATTGAACAAAAGTATTCGTCAGTACATGTTAGTGACGTTTAACTATTGGAACTTTACCGTGACCGACGGAGCGCTGCGTATGCTGGTGGTGCTCTATTTTCACGACTTGGGTTATTCCACGTTAGCTATTGCCTCACTGTTCCTTTTCTATGAATTTTTTGGTGTGGTGACCAATTTGATTGGTGGGTGGTTGGGCGCAAGGTTAGGCCTGAACAAAACCATGAACATTGGTTTAGCGATGCAAGTGTTTGCGTTGTTGATGCTGGCAGTACCCAACGCATGGCTGACGATTCCTTGGGTGATGGCGGCGCAAGCTTTGTCGGGGATTGCCAAAGATCTCAACAAGATGAGTGCCAAGAGTGCGATTAAAACATTAGTACCAGACGAGCAGCAAGGCGCACTCTACAAATGGGTGGCGATTTTGACAGGCTCGAAGAATGCACTCAAAGGGGCGGGCTTTTTTGTTGGTGGCTTGCTGTTGTCTTGGGTGGGCTTCCAAAACTCGATGTTTATTATGTCGAGTGCGCTGGCATTGGTGTTTGTTTTCAGCATGATCTGGCTAGAAGCAGACATGGGTAAAGCAAAGAGCAAACCTAAGTTTCGCCAAATTTTCTCCAAGTCCGAATCTATAAATATTTTATCTGCGGCACGTATGTTCTTGTTTGGGGCGCGTGATGTGTGGTTTGTAGTCGCTCTGCCTATTTATCTCGGCAGTGTGTTTGGCTGGGATCACTTGTGGGTCGGTGGCTTTTTAGCCGCATGGGTCATTGCTTATGGGTTTGTGCAAGGCTTTGCGCCGCGTATTACTGGCAAAGCGCAAGGTCGCGTGCCTGATGGTAGTGCAGCATTAGTATGGGCAGGAATTCTTGCGTTAATTACGGGCGGTATTGCTTATGGTGTGCAAATCGGCTGGCAGCCTGAGTTGGTAATTGTTGTGGGGTTAATGATTTTTGGTGCTGTGTTTGCCATTAACTCTTCACTTCACTCGTATCTGATTGTGAGCTATGCCAAAGGCGATGGTGTGTCTCTGGATGTTGGCTTCTATTACATGGCCAATGCGATGGGACGTTTGATTGGCACGGTATTATCGGGTTGGATCTACCAAGAGGCTGGTCTTGCGGCGTGCTTATGGGTCTCCTTTGCTTTCTTGGCGCTGACGACGTTGATTTCGATTAAGTTGCCAAAAGCTAACGTTGCCACAGCGTAAATTTTGCCCGGTGTTTTTATCTGTAGATCGTACAAAATGGCTCCAACTTGGAGCCATTTTTGTTTCTTATGCGCCGTTTGATGTAATCAAACTGTGTGGGTTTGGCATCGAGGGTGAATGCTGATGTTTGGTTCTCGTTAATTGATTAGAGTGGCGATGAAATCCCCGTTGTAGGTCATTGTTGCGTTAAAAATAAGCAAAAACAGATTGTTAACCATTTCACTGGCTGAGATTTACCCTATGCTATAAACGATAGCGACTCAAAGTAGGGAAAGGTATGAGAGAAAGGGTTCTGTTTTTTGATTTATTGCGCTGCTTTGCTGCGGTGGCAGTGATCGCCATTCACGTCTTGGCCCCTTATCGAAATGAGTTAGGAGTGATTCCGTTTGACCAGTGGTTGACGGCCGTAGGCGTTAATAGCGTTACCCGCTGGGCGGTGCCAGTTTTCATTCTGATCACCGGAGCGTTGATGCTCAGTGACACTCGACCATTTGACGGTAAGTATTATATCAAAAGGCGTTTAGGCAAAGTCTTAGTCCCATTTCTTATTTGGTCGATGTTTTATGCATACCTCTCTGGCTGGACGGCTCAAGGGTTTGACTTTGAAACCGTAAAAGAGGTGTTAAGCAATAGCCCATTCCACGCAACGTATTACCACCTCGGTTTTTTCTATTACTTTATACCGCTGTATTTTGTGATTCCGTTGTTCCAATGGATGGTACGCAACGTTGATGACAATGTGTTGTATACCTATCTCGCATTTTGGCTTTTCACCAGCACGCTGTTTTTGTTCAAGATTGATGGTCCGTGGAGTAACCAAATGTGGCTCTACATGGGTTACCTTCCTCTGGGTTATGCTCTATTTCAAAAAGTGCCTTTGAACCGCTCTATGGTGACCTTATTTACAGGGTTTGGCCTCGTCGCGTTGGCTGTGACATTTACTATGGTCGTGACGAACAGTTTAGAGGCGGAGAAGTACACGGTTGGACGCTGGCTTTCTTACAAAACACTGAATGTCATTCTAGCGGCTTCGATGATTTTCATGATCGGTCGTTACTTTGGGGAAGGCTTGTCACCAAAAGTACAAAAAGTGGTGAGTGTGATCAGTCAGCACAGCTTGGGGATTTACTTACTTCACCCAATTTTCTTATGGCCGATGAAAGCGTTTGGTTGGTACACCGGACATCCCGCATGGGTGATTCCAGTCTGGATCATTATCAGTGGAGCTGGAGCCTTGGCGATGAGCTATCTATTTTCTCGCTCTGCCAAGACTCGTTGGTTACTGCCTTAACGTTTGATGGCGAAGTGAAGGAATTTGTTACCACGATAGGTTAGCGTTCCTTTATCTCCAGGGTTGAGTGCATGGTAGTAGTGCACTCCAATTTGGAACTCTCGTTTAGGGCCAATAGAACCGCGTTGGACATAAATCCAATATTCTTGGTCGTCTTGGCCTGGTGGTGCATCTGGGACGTCGATAGCTTGCTTATCTAAAATAGTTACCTGTGCACTTTGTTCTGGAGCATCTTCGCCCACATAGTGCTTGCTATAGAAACGAAAAAATACCCATGCGCCCAAAGCAATAAGGGCGAACAGGGCGACAATAAGTGAGATTGGCATGTTAACCTCCGATGTTTCATTGAGCTCTATTCTACAGAACTCACTGATGAAACGATGAGTTGAGATAACTTATTCATAATCTAATGAAAGGGACATGAATTTTATTCGGCGCACTTCACGGTTTACCTCAATGGGCGCGCGATGAAATCGTTGCTTCATCTACAAGCTACGTCACTAAAGCTGAACCAAGCAGCTTTCACTTGTCTGGCTATATGAGCTCAAGGGCACAAATTGAAAGTAAAATTGCACTTAACGGCTCGAAAAAGCTCTAAATTTATAGAAGAATAAAAATAACTAACACGGGAAGGGTCTGGTAAGGAGGGTTACGATGTCAGATATTGAAAAAGTAGTCATGCGTACCCGAACGATCGAAAAACTTTTGCGTACTCAGTACCATGCAGAAGGGAAAGGGTTACACCAACTTATTAATAGTTGTGAAGAACGTTTACCACATGACGTGATAGCGAAGCTTCGTTTTATCGCTACTGTGCGTAATAAAGTGGTTCACGAAGACGATTATAAGCTGGATGATCGGAAAGGCTTTATGGCGGCATGTGACGCTTGTGAAAAAGAGCTAACGCCAAGAAGCTCTCGTTTTATTTGGCGTGCAGCAATTTTGCTAATGACGTTGATTACGCTCGCCGCTCTTGGTTTCTACTACATGCATTGGGATATCTTGTCCAAACACATACAGTAGAAAAGCACAGATAAATAAAAAAGGACGCATTTGCGTCCTTTTTTATTTTTAATCAGCAGGTTAGTACATCATTGGCAGTGTCATTAAACCCACAACCACTGCAATCATTACCAGCCCTTGTTTTTGAGAAGATGAAATCATAACACTACCCCTTAATCTTTGATGAACTCGATGAATTTAATATAGCACTGTTTTTGGGGTTTGATCAACATATGCTCGATAATCTTTTCAAAAAATACACTTAACTTGTCTTTTTTTACGTGTTTTTGACTAATGAAACTGTGTTTTTTGTGTTGTATTTAAAATGCTCGCATTGTGTTATTGTTGTTCGTGTTTGATTTAAGTGTATGATTTTAAAGTGTCAATATTGGTTTGTTGTTGGCTTTGAAATTGTTTTTTGTTTCGGTTGGTATGTTGATTGCCAATTTTGTCTGTGTTTCTCAAAAATTGAGAAAATAAAAAGATGTGCTATGGAGGTGCATCATTGAGTTGAGGTGTGGAAGGGGAATTTTCTTATCTAATGAGAAAATATGGGCTTAAAAAGTGTTTAGTGATTTGATGGTTTATGAAGTCGGTGTTTTCGATGGTTATTGAGAATGTGGCTTTATTTATCATTAGCTTACGTTCGTTATTTGATGTTTTTGTTATTGAGTTAAGTTTGATTTTTCATGTTGTTCTAATCTGTTCATCGGTGGTTTCTACTATCTTAGCTCGCTACCAAGACGATTTTCTGTTTTGTGTCTGTTATTTATTCTTGTTGCCTGTGATGTATGCAGTCTGATGGTTTAGTCATCAGTTTTTGACGTGATGGGTTACCAAGGCCATTGGGCTGGCTTTTAGTTAAATTGTTTTAATAAGCGCGGGTTACTGTGCCGTGTGATTTGATGAACTTGGCTCATGGGATAGGGCTCTGCCCCATATTTATGGCCGTCATTAAGGCTCATCGACTTAATTGTTGTGCAGACTGAGGGTTACAAAATGTTTCGAATCGCTAGCGAGATCCAACTTTCGCAGATTGTGTCTTTACATCAAAACTGGTCTACCTAGACTAGCGGCGAGTTTAAGTAAAAGGTGTATACGGCATGTGGAGTTGGCTGGCGATAGGGCTATCAGGTGTGTATTCCGTGTTGGGAGCAAAACAAGCTAACCCGACACAATCCCTCGTGTTTAAAATCTTTACTCTGCTACTTCTTCTTGTGTTGGTGTTAACTCAAGGCGCATCCGCAACATATACCTACTGGATTGCGGGTGGGCTTATTGTGTCTATGGTGGCAGATACGCTGCACTCGTTTAAAACTCGCAAGCTAATTTACTTTGCTGCGTATTTGCTTGCTCAGGTGTGCTACAGCAAGTCATTTTGGGTGCAGCTTAATGGTGAGATTGTCTGGTGGTTGTTGGCCCTACTGCTCGCAGCGAGTATCGTGGCGTTCTTTTTGTTGCTACCTCAACTCGACTCTCTGGTGTTTCCTGTTGTGATCATGGGGATGATGTTGGTTCAGCTTGCTTGGGCGGCGGGTGAAGTTTGGTTGCAGGCTCCGAGCTATGCCAATGCTATCGGTTTCAGCGGAACCCTAGTTTTGATCTATTCGGCGTTGGCGTATGCGATACACGGTTACCGAAAACCGATGAAACACGCCTATTTGTGGGTAAGTGGTAGCTACTTCTTTGCCCACGCCCTCATTGTTGCCTCTATCATTTACTAATTTAAGTCAAAGCAGCTCCCGAAGATTTCAGTAAACTGGACGTATTGTTCTTGATGACTGGAGTCAATAATGAGTGAAATCCATGCCCACGAGCTGCTAAACCTACTTCGAGAAACGCCAATGGATCGCGAAGCGCTGGCACAGCACTTTGGCAACACCGTTCGCTTTCACACCTGTAAACTGAATGATCTAGACTTAGATGCATTGCTAGCATTTTTGCTCAAGCGCGACAAAATCCGTGAGCTTGAAGGTAAGTTTGTGGTCAATATGGCGCGTGTCTGCAATCACTAAGCGGCGGCTATGATGCGAGGGTGAATATGCTGTTTTCGCCCTCAACCATGTACTCACGTTGTCAGTTTGCTATACACTGGCCGCCATTTTTTAGGTGAGGCCAGAATATGGACATTCTTTCTGCAGCGACCATGCTGTTTCTAATCATGGACCCTCTCGGTAATTTGCCGATTGTGTTGTCTATTCTCAAGCACATCGATCCTAAGCGTCGCCGTAAGGTATTGATTCGTGAACTACTGTTTGCCTTACTAATCTTGATGTTGTTTCTGTTTGCAGGACAAAGCATCTTAAGTTTTTTGCATGTCCAGCCAGAAACGCTCAGCATTTCAGGTGGCATTATTCTCTTCATTATCGCGATTAAGATGATCTTTCCGAGCGCTGGCAGTATCACTGGACTGGCGGCAGGGGAGGAGCCCTTTATTGTTCCGATGGCCATTCCTATGATCGCGGGCCCTTCAGTGATTGCAGCATTGCTTTTGCTATCTTCACAGCATCCAGAAAAAATGTTGGAAATGTCCGCATCAGTTGTGATTGCGTGGGGCGCAACATTTTTTATTCTAATGTTTTATGGCTTCTTTAATCGTTTGTTGGGCGAGCGTGGTCTAAAAGCGGTAGAGCGTTTAATGGGCTTGTTGCTGGTGATGATCTCCACTCAAATGTTTTTGGATGGTGTTAAGAGTTATCTTGGGTGACGGAATAAACGCAATAAAAAAGCCGCTCTTGAGAGCGGCTTTTTAGTATTTGGGCGATTACATCATGTGTTTACGACGAATATCGAGCAGGGCAAAAATACCAAAGATCAGGATGGAATATTTTTCCCAACTGCTCATTTTAATTTTGTCGCCAAATGCGCCAATGAAGATGGCCATTTGTAAACCGTGCATGATGAACAAAAAAGCGGTCATGATGTACAGCGCAATCGCGGCATTACCGGGAAACGGCATAAAGATATTGAGGATCAATACTAACCAAACAAAGGCGATAGCCGCTTTGGCCAGCAGAATTAATGCTTTCATTTAAGTGTCCTTTTAAATCGAGGCGCTATGCGGAGGTACGTTCATACAGACGGTAACTCACTTGGCCTGCTGTTTTTTCTCGATGTAACTGCCAGTTTTCTGGTAAGTCGGCAATATTGAGTTCTTTTTCTGTTTCAATATAAATCATCGCGTCTTCCGCGAGCCAGCCATTTTGTTCTAGCAGAGCCACGGTTTCATCCAACAGACCTTTGCGAAACGGTGGGTCAATAAACACCACATGATGCGCAGTACCCGGCTGTTTTAAAAAGCTCAATGCATCTGTATTCACTACTTGGATGTTGTTCGCGTTAAGAGATGCCACGTTCTTCTGTAATTGCTGAAAAGCTTGTGGGTTCAGCTCAACCATGGTCACTTGCTCTGCTTGGCGCGAAGCTGACTCAAAGCCTAAGCCGCCGGAGCCGGCAAATAAGTCGAGACATTTTGCTTGCGGCACATCTTGAGCCAGCCAGTTAAATAGCGTTTCTTTGACGCGATCGGTCGTTGGGCGTAAGCCTTCAGCATCGTGTACAGGAAGTTTTCTGCCTCTCCATAAGCCACTAATAATGCGAACAAAGCCCGTTGTTGGCTTTTTTTGTGATGAGTTTTGCTGGCGACGTCTTACCATAGATTTTTTGACCGCTAATAAAGTGATACTATATCTAATCGCCCAAGCCGTGAGCTTGGAGCTTGGATACAGCCCAGAATATTCAAGATGACAGAGTGTAACACTAATAAGATTAGAATTACCTAATCGGAAAGTTTTCACAACTTTGTCATTAGCCTTTTTTAGACAGATAATAATCTTGTCAAAAAAGAGTCATTAATAGATAAAAGAACAATCTAGGATAGCCCCAGATGACGGAAAAAAAGAAGCGCGGATTACTTTCGTGGCTAGGTTTTGGTGACGAAGAACAAAGCCCAAAACCAAAAACTGAAGAAACAGTAAAAGAAGAGGCAGTGGATGCGCCTTCTGAAGAGCAGCAAACCGACGCGGCTGCTGAGCAAGCGGAAGCAACGCCAGAACTTGAAGAAGAATCGAAAAAAGCGGAGGCTGCCCCAGCAGAAGCAGAAGCAGAAGCAGAAGCAGAAGCAGAAGCAGAAGCAGAAGCAGAAGCAGAAGCGCCTCAAGTGCCTGCTGCACCTCGCGTTCAAGAACAAGAAAAGCCAACAGAGAGCTTTTTTGCTCGCCTCAAACGCAGCCTAAGCCGCACAAAAGCAAACATCGGCGCTGGCTTCTTCGGTCTGTTCAGCGGTAAGAAAATCGATGAAGACTTATTTGAAGAGCTAGAAGAGCAACTGCTTATTGCTGATGTGGGCATGAATACCACAACAAAAATTATCAACAACCTGACAGAAAAAGCCACACGTGGCGATCTGAAAGACGGCGAAGCCCTTTATGGTTTGTTGAAAGAAGAAATGGCTGAGATTCTTTCTAAAGTCGAACAGACACTAGAAATCGACAGCAACAAAACGCCTTACGTCATCTTAATGGTTGGTGTAAATGGCGTGGGTAAAACCACGACCATCGGTAAGCTTGCCAAGCAGTTCCAAACTCAAGGCAAAAAAGTGATGCTTGCAGCGGGCGATACTTTCCGTGCCGCAGCGGTTGAGCAGCTACAAGTATGGGGTGAGCGTAACAACGTTCCTGTGATTGCCCAGCATACTGGCGCAGACAGTGCTTCTGTTATCTATGATGCGATTGAAGCGGCAAAAGCACGTGGTGTGGATGTTGTGATTGCCGATACCGCGGGTCGTTTACAGAACAAAGCGAACCTAATGGAAGAGCTGCGTAAGATTGTACGTGTGATGAAGAAAATTGATGACTCTGCACCACACGAGATCATGCTGACGCTAGACGCAGGTACAGGGCAAAATGCCATCAGCCAAGCGAAACTTTTCAGTGATGTTGCCCCTCTAACCGGGATTACTTTGACTAAGCTGGATGGTACAGCGAAAGGCGGCGTAATTTTCGCTATTGCCGATCAGTTTGGTATTCCAATTCGTTACATTGGTGTGGGTGAAGGTATCGAAGACTTGCGTCCATTTGAAACTCAAGAGTTTATTGACGCACTGTTTAGTCGTGAAGAATAAAAAGAGTTAGAGGAAATCAACGGTGATCAAATTTCAGCAAGTGAGCAAAGCTTACCGAGGTGGTCGACAAGCACTGCAAAAAGTCGATTTTCACCTGAGGCGCGGTGAAATGGCGTTTTTAGGCGGGCATTCCGGGGCTGGTAAAAGTACCTTGCTGAAATTGATTTGTGCGATAGAGCGCCCGACCGATGGAAAAATCCATTTTAATGGTCACGATATCACGCGCATTCCAAGCAAAGACATCCCTTTTTTGCGCCGCAATATTGGCATTGTTTTCCAAGACCATCGTCTATTGATGGATCGCAGCGTATACGACAATGTTGCTCTGCCGATGCGTATCGAATCGATTTCTGAAAACGAAATCAAACGCCGTGTTTCTGCGGCGTTAGATAAAACAGGCTTACTCGATAAAGCTCGTTGTCTACCTAGTCAACTCTCTGGTGGTGAGCAACAACGCGTCGGTATTGCCCGTGCTGTGGTCAATCGACCAACGTTGCTGGTGGCTGATGAGCCGACAGGTAACCTCGATCCCGAACTATCCAATCGCGTATTGCGGTTGTTCGAAGAATTTAATCGTGCGGGAGTGACCATCTTACTCGCCACGCACGATGTGGGGTTAGTAAACACTCGCCCACAGTATCGTCATTTTGAATTAAACCAAGGCTTCCTAAGTGAGGTAGAAGACTATGGCAGGTAACAAGCACTCCCAAAAGAAGGGGAAAGGCCGCAGTGCCAAGCGTGCAAATACCGATGGTTTTTTCTCTGTCCACGCAAAACAAGCAAAATCCTCTTTTAGCGCCTTATGGCAACGACCTTTAGGTAATATCCTGACCCTAGCCGTGATTTCAATGGCACTTGCTATGCCAGCTTGTTTGTATCTACTGGGCAAAAACGTCGCGGGTGCCGCGGAAGATGTGGCATCTCCCTCGCAAGTTAGTGCTTACTTAGTAGAAGGCATGCCGGATGCACGTGTGATGGTTCTCAAAGATCAAATTGAAACTTGGCCTTTGGTAAAAGAGGTGGAATATATTTCACCGCAACAAGGTCTGTCTGATTTAAGCCAATATGCAGGATTCGATCAGGCTATCAGTCTTTTAAGTGGCTATGCGCTACCCGGTGTGTTGGTAATTACGCCAGCCTCGGAGCTAAAAAGTGATATTCAGTCATTAGCCAAAGACGTTCGAGAGCAACAAGACGTGACCGATGTGAGACTTGACGAAGACTGGCTGGCGCGTCTTGATGCGATCAAAACTCTCGCGAGTATTATTGTCATTACTCTGACAGTGTTGATGCTCGGTGCGGTATTTTTAATCGTTGGCAACACGTTGCGATTTAATGTGCTGGCGAATAAAGAAGAGATTCAAACCATGAAACTGATCGGTGCGACGGACAGTTTTATTCTGCGCCCTTATTTGTACACGGGGATGTGGTTTGGCGTATTAGGTGCCACCATCGCGTGGTTGGTAACGGCTTTAGTGACCATTGTTATGAATAGTGCGGTGGAAGATCTTGCTGCGTTGTACGACAGCCAGTTTCGCCTGATTGGTCTAAGCTGGGATGAATCTTTGCTATTAATCATCATTGGTAGTCTTTTGGGATGCATTGCGGCGCGCTTTTCTGCGCAACGACATTTAAAAGAAATTGAACCAGTTTAAGTGATGGCGGTCTTATTACTTGGATTTTATTAGCACTAGCTAATTTTGAACCCTTGCTTAGACCGAATGTTTATGGATAATTGCTTCCCCTTCTTGAAACTTGTTCATTTTGAGTTCAAGATATCGAAGCTAAATTTGCAATGTAATGCTCCAGATCAGAGATTGATGAGGAATTGAATGACAAAAGAAGCGTATCCGATGGCTCTAGTCACGCAAGATAGCCTTGATAGCTATATTCGCTCAGTAAACAGCTACCCAATGCTGACTGCAGACGAAGAGCGTGAACTGGCAGAACGATTACACTACAAAGGTGAGATTGAGGCTGCAAAAGGTCTAATTCTTTCGCACCTACGATTCGTTGTTCACGTTGCTCGTGGTTACTCTGGCTACGGTTTGCCAATGGCGGACCTTGTGCAAGAGGGTAACATCGGTCTAATGAAAGCCGTTAAGCGTTTTAACCCAGAGGTAGGGGTTCGCTTGGTGTCTTTTGCTGTCCACTGGATCAAAGCAGAGATCCACGAATACGTGCTACGTAACTGGCGTATCGTGAAAATTGCGACCACTAAAGCGCAACGTAAGTTGTTCTTCAACTTGCGTAAGTCGAAAAAGCGCTTGGGTTGGTTTAACAACGGTGAAGTCGAAACCGTTGCGCGTGAGTTAGGTGTTGAACCTTCTGAAGTTCGCGAGATGGAATCACGCTTAGCGGCGGTGGATTCAACCTTTGATATGCCAACTGACGAAGACGACAGCTCAAACGCTTACACAGCGCCAATGCTATACCTAGAAGACAAATCGTCTGATGTGGCTGACAACATCGAAGCTGCAAACTGGGAAATGCATACCAACAATCGTCTGGGTCATGCATTAGCGAGTTTGGATGAGCGTAGTCAGCGCATCGTGCGTTCTCGTTGGTTAGACGATGAGAAAGCAACATTGCAAGACTTAGCTGATGAGTTCGGTGTTTCTGCCGAGCGTATTCGCCAGCTAGAAAAAAACGCAATGAAGAAACTAAAATTGGCTGTGGGTGAATTTTAATTTCCACTGCTAATTGAAAGTAAGATTTTCATAGAAAGCCGAGATCATGTGATCTCGGCTTTTTTATTGTCGATCGAAAATCGATAGCGTTTGCGATCCGGATTTTATGTGCTACCTGTGTATAACTCTGTGAAGTAATTATTTATCAACTGTTCGAAACCCGGACAAAATAAGGGATTCAAGCACTTTCCCATCTGGGGATAGTTATAGATATACACACAGTTAGATCAGGATCATCACTACATATTGTGGATCAAAAGATCCAAATACACTTTATCAACGCAATTCACAGCTTTATCCACAAATGGTTGGAATGTGTACACTTTTGAAAACCCTGATTATCCATGTGTCTAAGTTTGCCGTTGGATAGGTTACAATAGCGGCAGTATACCCAAGCGGCTTCAAATATAGATTTTATGCTGTACCACGGGTGCTGATTAGCACGTTAGGTTCGAGGTTGCTTGGGTATATTAATAAGACAATGAGAAAGTAAATGGATCAGTTTAAGCATATCGATGTACAAGGTGCGCAAGCGCTGCTCGAGCAGGGTGATGCGAAGCTTGTAGATATCCGTGACCCTCAATCGTTTGCCGTTGCGCATGCGGAGTCCGCGTATCACTTAACCAACGATACGATCGTTGCGTTTATGGATGAGGTGGAGTTCGAACAACCCATTCTGGTGATGTGTTACCACGGCATTAGTAGCCAAGGTGCCGCACAATATTTAGTTAACCAAGGCTTTGAACAGGTGTACAGTGTGGATGGTGGCTTTGAAGCCTGGCACCGAGCAGAACTACCGATAGTGAGAAGTTAATGAAAAGATTGGTAACGTTAAATAATCCACGTATGGCGCAAGCCTTTATTGATTATATGGCCTCTCGCCAAATTGACATCGAAATGATGCCAGAAGGAGACGGGCAATTTGCGCTGTGGCTGACTGATAGCCAGCATGAAATAGAAGCGGAAGCCGAACTTAAGCAGTTCCTTGCTAACCCGTCTGATTCAAAATACAGCGCCGCCTCGTGGGACGTTGCCGATACTCGCAAGAGCACCTTTCATTATTCTAGCCCGAGTATCATGAGCATGGTCAAAGCAAAAGCCGGCCCAATGACTTTGCTGATCATGACGGTGTGTACCATCATCTACTTGTTACAAATGTTTGGCTTTGGCAATGGCGTGTTTAAGTTGTTGCACTTCCCGGCTTTTGAGGGGCAACAATGGCAAGTGTGGCGATGGCTGAGTCATGCGTTACTGCACTTTTCAGTGACTCACATCGTGTTCAACTTACTATGGTGGTGGCAGTTGGGGGGCGACATCGAACGTCGTCTCGGTTCCGGTAAGCTATTGCAACTCTTTGTAGTATCAGCAGCGCTTTCTGGGGCTGGCCAATTCTATGTTGAAGGGGCAAACTTCGGTGGCTTGTCTGGCGTGGTCTATGCACTGCTTGGCTATTTGTGGATATTGGGTTACCGCTTGCCACATTTAGGCCTTACGCTACCCAAGCCAATCATCGTTTTTATGTTGGTATGGTTAGTTCTTGGTTTTGTGCAGCCGTTCATGGCGATTGCAAACACCGCTCACTTAGTGGGTTTACTGTCGGGGATGGCGATTGCGCTGTTTGATTCAGGCAAGATGAAATACCAACAGCAAGCCTAAAGCTGAAATGAAAAGACCGCTCAAGAGCGGTCTTTTTTATGTTCAAAACGATTTGGGTTTATTGGTAAAGGTATTTTGTAAACAACAAATCGGCAATGATGGTTTTACCTGTTTCGGGCAAAAGTGTTTCGTTGAGGGTCGTCACTAAGGTTTTGCGCAGATCTTCTCGGCCAGAAAGGGACTTAATAGTATCTTCTGTTTGCTTACCCAGTAATTCAATTACTGCATCGCGAATCAAAGGTTGGTGATGCTCAACAATCGATAAATCTTGTTGGCTCATTACCATGATGTCGATGCGCACTTGCACATAACCTAACTTTTTGCCTTTGGTGTAAAAGTTAGTAGTGAGATCAGGCTCAAGGGTAAAGTATGCCAACTTAGGTCCAGCTTCTTCCGTTTCAGCCCAACTTGGTGCGGCGAACAGTATGGTTAACGCAAAAATAATTTGGGCTATATAACGTTTGTACATATTTCTAACTTTTCTTTCTCTGGATCGCGATATTCGAATCGCTTCAGTCTTGATACAATGGGCCGTCTATAACAAATAACGGAACTTACGGTTACATACATTACTATGGACGGTAAGTTGTTGCTTTATTGTACGCATAAAGCCTCCAATTGAATACTAGTATGAATCAGCCAACATCACTCTATCTTGCTTCTTTATTGGAAGTAGAGTGGCAAAACCCCGACGAATTCGAATTTCCAAATGAATTTGCCAAGCACTGGCTTGAAGAGCAAGGGTCTTTGTCACGTCGTTTAAAGCGACACTGCCAAGCATTAACGGTAGAATTGCTACAAAATCAGATCGTCACTGCGGCGACGTTAAAACAGGACGAAAGCCAGTTATTGTCCGAACAAGATTGCTTACTGCGAGAGGTAATTTTGTGTGGTGACAATGATAACTGGGTTATCGGACGGACATTAATTCCTCGCTCAACCTTAGTTGATCAGCAGTATGATTTGGCTCAACAAGGGGATATCCCATTAGGACTAACAGTGTTCAGCGCAGACAACGTTGAGCGAGACTCTTTGCAAATGGGATGGGTAGCCGTACCAGAAGGACGTTTGTTAGCGCGACGCTCAAGGTTGTGGATGAATCACAAACCGATGCTGGTCGCCGAGTTATTCTTATCTAATTCACCAGTTTACGCTAAGGAGACAGTGTAAATGTCCGCAGAAAAAGCCAAAGCATATTGGCAACTGATGCGCATGGATCGCCCGATTGGTTCACTGTTACTGATGTGGCCAACGATTTGGGCGCTGATTATCTCAGCCCAAGGGATGCCGAGTTGGGATGTATTTATCGTGTTTGTATTGGGTGTATTCCTAATGCGTAGCGCGGGGTGCGTGATTAATGATTTTGCTGACCGCAAAGTCGACGGCCATGTAAAACGTACCAAGCAACGCCCACTGCCATCAGGGAAAGTGACAGCAAAAGAAGCGATTGGATTATTTTTGGTTTTGGGTATCAGCTCATTCTTGTTAGTGCTGACCATGAACCCGTTGACGATTCAGCTATCCTTCGCTGGCATCGTGTTGGCGTTCATTTATCCATTTATGAAGCGTTACACTCATATTCCACAGCTCTTTTTAGGCTTGGCGTTTAGCTGGGCAATTCCAATGGCGTGGGCTGCACAAACCGGGGAGCTACCACTGATAGTTTGGTTTGTGTTTCTGATTAACGCTTTATGGACCATTGCTTATGATACTCAATATGCGATGGTCGATCGCGATGATGATTTAAAGATTGGCATTAAATCGACGGCAATTTTGTTTGGTCGTCATGACAAGCTTATTATTGGTGTGTTGCAACTGATTACGCTCGCGATGTTGGTTTGGTTAGGGCAGTTCTACCAATTGGGACAAAGTTACTACTGGACCCTTTTGATTGCAGCGTCGTTGTTTGTTTATCAGCAGCACTTAATTCGTCACCGTGAGCGGGAGTTGTGCTTTAAGGCTTTCCTCAACAACAACTATGTTGGCATGGTGATAGCGATAGGGTTATTGGTCGCATTTTGGTAAGCGAAGAAATAGAAAAAAGGCATCCGATTGGATGCCTTTTTTCTTATTTTGGAAGAAGGTAAAACGGTTACGACTGAAGTTGATGAATACTCTCTTCGATCGTCAGTTTCACTTCTGGATAAAGCAGAGTGAATAGTAATCGTGCAAATTGCTGCGTTTTCTTCGTGTCACAGTTACCATCGTTATCGAGGTATTTTTGCTGTTTGAGCGTATTGAACATAGCGGTAAACACACCTTTATCGAAGAATTCTGGCGCATTAATACCGTGTAAGCGTCCTAAACGTTGAGCAATATCTTGGCTCTTCTGTTCTAGGTCCGATTTACCGAGCTCTGGGTAAGCAACAAGCAAGTTCATCGCGATAGAGTAGCGCTGCAGTGTTTCCGTGATTGTACGACCTAGCAGAACCAAAGGCTGGTTGTTCGACTGATTGATCTCCAGCTTATCACCATCGAGGCTAATCATTTTCTGATCGGCAAACTCATGCAGTGTTTTAACGACCAATTCATCCAACTCGTCTTCTTGATAGCTTAAGAACAACTCTTTCTTCAAGAATGGGTAGATTTGCGCGACATTCGCTTGAATTTTTTCTACCGAAAGGTTGCGCTGACGAATGATCATCTGAGCAATTAATGATGGCAGAGCAAACAAGTGGATGATGTTGTTGCGGTAGTAGGTCATCAGGATCGATTGGCTACGATCCAGCGAAATGATGTCACCCATGCTATCGGTTTCAATCACGAACTTATCAAGTGAAATCGCATGATCGACCAACTCCTCAGCACTTTCGGTAGGGATAGTGGAGGTGCTTGAGTACGGATTATTTTTGAGTAGCTTTAAGTAACACTCAATCTGATTGATCAGCGAGTCACGAGAAAGTGCACGTTGACGAGAAGCAAGCAGTGCGGTTGCACACAAGGTCAACGCGTTTGCCGCCGCCGCATCATTGATGTGCGTCATCATTTTATTAGCAAGGTCGTTCACCACAGGATTCATCCATTGTGGTTTGTTACCACCCATGCTGTCGATGTCTTTCGTCCATTCAGGAGCGTGCTCGTTCAAGTATTGGTTGAGCTGAATTGGCTCACCGAAGTTCACATAGCCCAAACCAAAGTTACGCAGTTTACGCAGAGTACGCAGTACAAGCCCTGCGTTTTCTTTCTCTTTGCGTTTGCCACGCAGCTCTTTCGCGTAAGTGCCTACTTCCATTACGTGCTCGTAGCCGATGTAGACCGGCACTAGCGTTACTGGGCGGTTTAGACCACGTAGCATTGCTTGGATGGTCATAGCCAGCATACCCGTTTTCGCTTGCAGTAAGCGACCTGTACGTGAACGACCACCCTCACTGAAGTACTCGACTGAATAGCCTTTGGCAAACAGCTCAGCTAGATACTCGCGGAAAATGGTTGAGTACAGTTTGTTACCTTTAAAGCTACGACGAATAAAGAACGCCCCACCGCGACGGAAAAGAGGACCGGCCGGGAAGAAGTTCAGGTTAATGCCTGCCGCAATGTGCGGAGGCACCATGCCTTCATGGTATAGAACGTAAGACAACAGTAGGTAGTCCATGTGACTACGGTGACACGGAACGTACACAATTTCGTGGCCGTCTTGCGCTAAACGACGCACAGTCGAGGCGTTATTGATGTGCAACCCTTGGTATAGCTTTGTCCATAGCCAACTCAGGATGCGGTCGCCGTTTTTCACTAGACCGTAGGAGAAGTCGGCGGCGATTTCATCCATGATGTCGTGGGCTTCTTTACGTGCCTTATCAATCGAGATGTTTTTGCTCTTGGCTTCGTCAGCGATCGCCAGTTCAATAGCTGGAGATTTCAATAAACGAGCAAACAACACTTGGCGTTGTGGCAGGTTTGGGCCTGAAGCCGCAAGTTTTTGGCGAGAGAAGTGGATACGCGCCACGCGAGCCAATTTGTGCGCAATTGCGCTGTCGGTACCGTGAGAGTCTGCCATATAACGCAGAGATACCACGGGACTAAAGCGAACCAAGCAGTCGCGTCCTGCTGCCATTACCGCTTTCGCCTTTTGCGGGCCATTCATTGGCTGAAGGTAAGGCTTTTGGTTTTCTTCTTTACCTGGTTTACGACCCCAAAGCACGGTTGCAGGGATCATTTGAACGTCCAATTCACTGTCCAGTTTATGCAGTTCCAGCAAGTCTGTGAACAGAGAGACAGAGTCGGTTGGGACATCATTATCGTTGTTCATCACAGTTGGACGCGCAGCGATAAAGACGAAACGGTTCAGCGTTTTGCCATTGATTTCCAGCGGACTGAGCGGGTCAGGCAGACCAAGGCTCATGGCTTGTTTTTGCAGTGTCAGCAAATCCACGTTCGAGCGGAACGGTAGGGCATATACAATCGGCTTAGCGAGGTCGATATTCAGATCTTCAATCGGGTTCGACGGGATTGTGGTGCCCTTTACCAGTACCGATAAAGGTAGTTTTAGTAATGAACGTGAAAATGATTGTCCAGAAGACATAAAGTTCACAGCCTCAATAGGTATTCAAACAGGCCTAACCTTATTTCAGTGTCCGCTTTGCATGTCTTCTATAGAAAAAGAAATGAGTACGGCAAAAGAAATAAGCCTAGGCGATAAAATTTAAGCGCAGCAAGGATACCAGAAACTGGTCAAACCTTTTAATTTTATTGGCTGTAAATTAGTCGAACTCCTAAGTTGTTGCTTTACTTTGATTAACTGAAAAGGCGGTGTTTTAAACGCATGAATAATGAACTTGGGCAGCAAACGAAGTGCACTCCACAAATAAATTAAAAAACAACCAATTGGGTTTTCATTTGAGCATTTACTGGATATACTCACAGTTAACTGTATAAAAAGACAGGTGAGACATGAAGCCGTTAACGCCACGCCAACAACAAGTCTTCGATTTGATCAAAAGTAAAATCGATGACACCGGAATGCCACCAACTCGTGCAGAGATTGCGCGTGAGCTTGGCTTCCGCTCTGCGAATGCCGCAGAGGAACACCTAAAAGCGCTTGCTCGTAAGCAAGCAATTGAAATTATCCCAGGTGCATCGCGTGGGATTCGTATCCTACTTGATGACTCTGCCGCTAATGACGAACAGGGCTTGCCTTTGATTGGTCAAGTTGCTGCGGGTGAGCCGATTCTGGCTCAGGAACACGTAGAAGCGCACTACCAAGTCGACCCTGCGATGTTCAAGCCGCAAGCGGATTTCTTACTTCGTGTAAATGGCGAAAGTATGAAAGACATCGGGATTATGGATGGCGATTTGCTCGCTGTGCATAAAACCCAAGACGTGAGAGACGGTCAAGTTGTCGTTGCGCGTGTTGATGATGATGTGACTGTGAAGCGTTTGGAGCGCAAAGGTTCAACCATATTACTGCATGCTGAGAATGAAGAGTTTGCCCCAATTCAAGTGGACTTAACGTCTCAGCACCTTACGATTGAAGGCTTAGCCGTTGGTATTATTCGCAATACCGATTGGATGTAAGTGTGTTTAAGCAGCCCAGTTCATCTGGGCTGTTTTGTCTTTTCTCTTCTCTTCTTTTCTCTTTTTCTACTTCCTCCAAAAGCTTGCTTATCATCTTGACCTTGTTTGTTTTGAGCAATTTATAAGCTTGATAATGTAATTGATATTCATTATCATCTTTATTAATGTCTATGTTTTCTCTCTGGCGCAGGAAATGCCCATGTCTCAGTCTAAACATCAAGTTCCTAACCATTTATTAAAGCCACTGTTATTGCGTAGCCGTGAAAGCATGGTCGACAATGGCTTGGTGTACGATCCGATAGCTGCTAAAGCGTGTTTGAGTTGTAAGATGGCGCCGGATTGTTTGAGTGGTGATATTGTGCAGAAGCAATTGCTGCACGTGACGCTGACTCAGCTTTGTGACCAGCAGGTTAGTCACTTCTTACAGCAGTATCCCGATGCTTGGATAATCAATGTTGGAGCTGGGCTGGATACCCGCTTTTATCGTTTGGATAATGGGCGCTGCCATTGGATAGAGCTGGACGTGACGGAAAATTTGGTATGGCGTCAGCGCTTGTTCCACAAAAATGAACGTTATGAACATCGCTGTGGCAGTGTGGATGAAATGTCGTGGCTAGAGACGTTAGCCATTCCAGAGCAAGCACCGGTGCTCATTTTATGTGAAATGGCACTGCTCGATTGCACAGAGCGTCAAGTCGCGAAATTTATTCAAACCTTGGGTCGACATTTTGTTTCTGCTGAACTGTGTATGGTGCTGGCAGGAGATTTAACGGAAACCAAGTGGGGGCAAAAGCTTGGCTCTGATCGTTATGCTCATGGTTTTGAAGCGCCTGCAGCACAGATATTGCAATGGTTACCATGGGCACAATGGGTGAAAGCTTTCTCGCCATTCGATAGATTCTGTTCTCGTTGGAAAGCTTGGCAGCGTTGGCTTAATAAGATTCCAATGTTGAAGCATCGCCTCACGCCAGTCCTCGTTCACATCAAGTGGTAATTGGCTAGTCGTTAAGCGCTCAGGTACACTCGTCGATCTTACTGATGAGGTGCCTGTGACAAATTCAATCTTCTCTCCTTTATCTAACCCAAAAGTTCATCGCCAAGTCTTAGCTTTAGCGATACCTATGGTACTGTCGAATATTACTGTTCCATTGCTCGGTTTGGTCGATGCTGCGGTGATTGGTCATCTAGACCACGCTTGGTATTTGGGTGGTGTTGCGTTGGGCAGCACCATGATCAGCGTGACGTTTTGGCTGCTTGGTTTTTTGCGTATGTCGACTACTGGGTTGGCGGCGCAGTCCTATGGCGGTGAAGACCGAAAGCAACTTGCCTTGGTGTTTATGCAAGGCTCACTTATGGCGCTGCTGTTTGCGTTAGTCTTCCTTATTGCCCATACCCCGATAGCTGATTTGATCTTTGGTTGGAGTGACGCCAGCGCGGAGGTAAAACACTACGGTATGCAATATTTCTCTATCCGTGTGTGGAGTGCCCCCGCTGCGCTAATGAACTTTGTGTTGTTGGGGTGGCTGCTCGGAACGCAAAATTCCAAAGCACCAATGTGGATGGTGATCATCACCAACGTGACTAATATTGCCCTCGATTTGTTGTTTGTGATTGGTTTGGGGTGGAAAGTAGAAGGCGCTGCGCTTGCATCGGTGATTGCTGACTACTCAGGCATGGGTTTTGGTCTCATGTGTGTCTGGAAAACCTGGCGAGAGAGGCAATTACTATCACCTCAAAAGTTGCTAGCCAGCACTCAACACGGTTTAGGGCGATTCGTGAAATTGAATCGCGATATTTTCTTACGCTCTTTGTGTCTGCAAGCGGCTTTTAGCTTTATGACGTTCCAAGGCGCGAGCTTTGGTGATGAGGTTGTCGCTGCAAATGCGGTTCTGATGAGCTTCCTGATGATTATCTCGTATGGCATGGATGGCTTTGCTTATGCAATGGAGGCCATGGTCGGGAAGGCGATTGGTGCCAAAGATAGGCAACAATTGAGTGCATCGCTTGTCGGCACTTTCTTTTGGAGTTTGGTTATTTGCTTAGGACTGACCGCGCTCTTTGGTTTGGCGGGATCGCAGTTGATCGCCATGATCACTTCAATTGAGACGGTACAACAGCAAGCAGCGGTGTATCTACCTTGGCTGGTGGTGATGCCACTTGCGTCGATGTGGTGCTTTCTATTGGATGGCATTTTTGTCGGTGCAACCAAAGGCAAAGACATGCGCAATAGTATGTTTGTCGCGACCAGCAGTTTCTTCGTTGTCTTTTACTTGTTCGCCGAGTGGGAAAATCACGCGCTGTGGTTTGCAATGACGAGCTTTATGTTGATGCGGGGTATTGGTTTAGGGGTTATCTTTCTCTACCAATGGCACAAGGATACCTTCCTCGCACAATGTTGATATAAAAACAGCAGGTCCAAGCCTGCTGTTTTTCTGTCTGCTATCAAGAAGCATAGATTAGAACAAGCGGTTCAAACCATTCAACGCAGCGACACGATACGCTTCGGCCATTGTTGGATAGTTGAAGGTGGTATTGACGAAATACTCGATGGTATTCGCTGAGCCTTTTTGCTCCATAATGGCTTGACCGATGTGGATAATTTCCGCGGCACGTTCGCCAAAACAGTGAATCCCTAAAATTTCTTTGGTTTCACGATGGAACAATATCTTCAAGCTACCGATGTCTTTCCCTGCGATCTGTGCACGAGCTAGATGCTTGAACGAAGAGCGTCCTACTTCATACGGTACTTTCGCAGCTGTTAGCTCTTGCTCGGTTTTACCCACAGAGCTAATCTCTGGGATGGTGTAGATACCCGTTGGAATATCATCAATCAGATAGTTTTCTGCCTGACCTTTCGTAATGGCTTGTGCGACAAATCGCCCTTGGTCATAAGCGGCGCTTGCAAGGCTAGGGTAACCGATGACATCGCCTACAGCGTAAATGTGTTCGATATCGGTTTGGTAGTTACGGTTTACTTTTAGTTGTCCGCGAGAGTCCGCTTCCAGACCCACAGCACCCAAATTCAACTTATCGGTGTTACCTGTTCGACCATTCGCATACAACAAACAGTCCGCCTTCATCTTCTTGCCAGATTGTAGGTGAATAATCACGCCATCTTCTGTGCCTTCGATTTTTTCATAGGTCTCATCATTACGAATTACCACACCGCTGTTCCAGAAGTGGTAAGACAGCGCATCTGACACTTCGTTGTCCAAAAACTCCAACAAGCGGTCGCGGGTATTGATAAGGTCAGTCTTCACTCCAAGGCCGCGGAAGATAGAAGCGTATTCACAACCGATAACGCCTGCACCGTAAATGATGATATGGCGAGGGTCGTGTTTCAGGCTCAAAATGGAATCACTGTCGTAGATGCGCTCATGCAAGAAATCAACGTCGTTAGGCTGATACGGACGAGAACCCGTCGCGATGACAAACTTATCCGCAGAATAGATTTCTTCTGTACCGTCGCTTTGCATCACTGCAATTGAGTAGTTATCGATAAATCGCGCGGTTCCGAACAAAAGTGTGCATGAGTTACGGTCATAAAAGCCCTGACGAAGTCGAGTTTGCTTATCAATGACCGATTTAGCATGATCTAAAATGTCAGAAAATGTTGCATGAACGCTGGTGTTGTTTCGACAAAATAGCGGGTTGCTATTAAATTCGATGATGCGGCTAACGGCATGACGCAGTGCTTTTGATGGAATAGTACCCCAGTGAGTACAACCGCCGCCGACACTGCTTTCTTTCTCGACAATGGCAACATTCAGTCCCGCTTTGGTTAATCCCATTGCAGCCCCTTCTCCGCCAGGGCCACTACCGATTACGATCACGTCATAGTGATTAACATGCGCCATGATGCCTTCCTTGTTATATTTGCTTAACATTGCTTTAGCGCGATTTTAACTCATTTACTCTATTGGTACACGTCATGCCTGTTAGAGAGTGGAAGTGATCACGCAGAATCGACCAAAAGGATGATTTGGTATGTTGTATGTCTATAAATTGCATCGAGAACATTGCAATTAGATGCATGCCAATAGTAACGTTCTCGGCGCTCAGAGCGAGCGAAGCAACATATCTTTCTCCGTAGGAGCAAATTGCGTTATATTGAGGCTCTTGTACCCTACAGAAAAAGAGCAAGTTAAGAATGAAATCGATGGGAATCCGCGCACAGCAAAAAGAGAAGACACGTCGATCATTGATCGATGCGGCATTTAGTCAATTAAGTGCGGATCGCAGCTTTTCCAGCCTTAGCTTGCGAGAAGTCGCCCGAGAGGCAGGGATTGCACCGACTTCTTTTTACCGTCACTTCAAAGATATGGATGAGCTAGGCTTAACCATGGTTGATGAAGGCGGTTTGCTACTACGTCAACTGATGCGTCAGGCGCGTCAACGTATTGTGAAAGAAGGTAGCGTAATTCGTACCTCGGTCGAAACCTTTATGGAATTCATTGAAAGTAGTCCGAACGTTTTTCGTTTGTTGTTGCGTGAGCGCTCCGGCACTTCTGCTGAATTTCGTACCGCTGTTGCTCGAGAAATCCAGCATTTTGCGGCAGAATTAACCGAGTATTTAATGAGCACCGGCGTGACCAGAGAAGAGGCGTATACTCAAGCAGAAGCGTCTGTGACTTTGGTTTTCAGTTCGGGGGCTGAAGCTTTAGATTTAGATCGACGTGAGCGCGATGAACTCGCCGAGCGATTGATCATGCAATTGCGAATGATAGCCAAAGGGGCCTATTGGTATCGCAAAGAACGTGAACGTAACCGATTAAAAGGCGGGATAGAATAATGTCGAATGGAAATAAATCTGAAAAGAAAACGCTGATTTTGGCACTGGTTGCAGGTATGTGTGGTGATGCTTTGTTGTCATGGTTGACCATGAGTGAAGTGTCTTTTTCAATCTTCCCATTGATTGCACTCGTACTGGCTGTACAAGCTCTTTACCAAGAGTACCTAAATAATCCGGTATCAGAAGATATCCCATTAGTTGGCTTGGCGTGTTTCTTCGTAGGTGCGTTTGGTCACTCTGCGTTTATTAAAGCGCAATACCCAGAAGCAGGCTCAAACTTCTTTGCGATCATGGTTTCAATGATCTTACTCGCATGGATTGGTAAGAAGCTAGGGTTTGTCAGCAAGAAGACTTCTGCGGAATAAGAAAAACGAATCAAATACAAAAAAGCGAGCCATTGAGCTCGCTTTTTTTGTATTTGACGCCGTGGGTTACGCTTTGCGTTCCAATAGCACGCCCGCTTCCATATGGTGGGTATAAGGGAATTGGTCAAACAGAGCAAAACGCGTCACGTTGTGTGTTTCGCATAGAATGTCCAAGTTCTCTTTTAGAGTCTCAGGGTTACAAGAGATGTACATGATGCGCTCGTAACCTTGCACCATTTTACAAGTATCGACATCCATACCAGAGCGTGGTGGATCGACAAAAATCGTATTGCAGTTGTAGCTCTTCAGATCCACGCCTGCATCTTGTAGACGACGGAATTCACGTTTACCTTCGATTGCTTGAGTAAACTCTTCTGCTGATAGACGTAGGATTTGTACGTTATCAATCTTATTGGCGGCGATGTTGTACTGTGCAGATACAACCGATGGTTTTGCTAGCTCAGTTGCCAGGACGCGGTCGAAATTCTGTGCCAAGGCCAGCGAGAAGTTACCGTTACCACAGTAAAGTTCTAGTAGGTCGCCAGTGCTTTCTTGGGTGCAGTCGACCGCCCATTCCAGCATCTTCTCTGCGACTTTGCCGTTCGGCTGAGTGAAGCTGTTCTCTACTTGTTGGTAGATGTAGCTCTGACCATTTACATCGAGTTTCTCGACCACGTAGTCGCGGTCTAGGACAATCTTCATCTTACGAGCACGACCAATGATGTTTAGGTTGAAGCCTTCATCATTTAAGCGCTGTTTAAGGGCTTTCGCGTTTTCAATCCACTCTTCATCAAGTTGGCGATGGTAAAGGAGTGAAACCAGAATCTCACCACTTAGCGTCGATAGGAAATCCACCTGGAACAGTTTACGACGTAGCGAGTCGTTGTCTTTCATCGCTTCAACCAATAGCGGCATCAGGTCGTTGATCAGACGGCTTGCTGCAGGGAATTGGTCAACACGGTATTTCTCACGAGTTTCTTGGTTGAACATGATGTAGTAAAGATCTTCGCCTTCATGCCAAACACGGAACTCAGCACGCATGCGGTAGTGCTGCTCTGGTGATTCAAACACTTCCAGTTCTGGCATGTTGTATGGCGCGAACATATCCGTGAGACGTTCGACTTTTTCAGCCAGTTGTTCTTGGTAGCGTTGTGGGTTTACATCAAGAGTAGCCATGATCTTACCTTTTATGGTGCATTCAATTTAAGAGCGCAGATTTTATTCAATCTCAATAGGATGTCCAGTTTTGTACTGGAATTGATTTAAAGATAGTGCGTACAGACAGAGTAGAAAGCAAAATCAATCAAAACGTTACAACTTATAAGGGCAATATTGGCTGGACAAATAATCAATAGCTGAATAATATTTGCCTCAAGCTGGTGCTATCTAGCAATCTAGATGGCTGAAATGGGAATCTGGTGTGAATCCAGAACTGACGCGCAGCGGTAAAAGAGAACGAACGCTCATCAGACACTGCATTAGTTTATGTGGGAAGTCGAGTAAGTAGGCGGTACACCCGTGCTCTTGAGTCCGAATACCTGCCAGCAACTGAGCCACAGCACTGGACTGTCATGATGACAGGGCTCGGAAGGAATTACGCGATTTAGGACAATACAATGAGAAAATCCGCACTGGCGATCACTTTGGCATCGCTGCTTTCACCTGTCTCTTATCTACAGGCCCAAGAAACCTCCACTGACGAAACCATCGTTGTGACTGCAAACCGTTTTGAGCAAGCCGAAAGCCGTACGTTGGCAGATGTCGAAGTGGTTACTCGACAAGACATTGATCGCATTCAAGCGAAAACCCTACCAGATGTATTGCGCCGTCTTACGGGGATTCAAGTTTCACAAAATGGTGGTCGTGGTCAGTTAGCGTCTTTATTTGTTCGTGGTACCAGTTCCGACCAAGTTCTAGTACTGGTTGATGGCGTACGTTTTGCACGAGCAGCGAAGGGCGCTGTGGACTTTAACCAAATCCCACTTACTTACGTTCAACGGATTGAGTACGTGCGTGGTGCGCGTGCGTCACTTTATGGCTCAGAAGCGATTGGTGGCGTGATCAATATCATCACCATTGCGCGTGCTGACGAAGAAAGAACGAAGTTAAGCGCAGGTTTAGGTAGCTTAGATTACCAAGAATTGAGTGTGGCATCTGGCATTAAAGTCACAGAGAGCGGCCAGCTGAATATCGCGCTTGGTAGTGAAAGTGATGATGGTTATAACGTTCGTCCTGTACCGGGAGTTAATGACGGCGATCGCCATGGCTTTGATACAAAGAATGGTCTGCTAGGTTACGTGCATAACTTCAATGACCAGTGGTCTGTATTTGGTAACCTACGTGCTTACGAAAATGTTTATCAATATGACAGCAGCTACGGCAGTCGCGGTTATTACGAAGCAGAAAAAGACGACCTTTCTGCCACTCTGGGCGGTAAGTATCAGTCTGATAATGTGATGTCAGAACTACAAGTAACGGCACAGAAACAGAAGTCTTGGAACTATGAGCAAGCAAAAGGCAAACACTCAGGTACTGAAGATGAACTTGAGCAGCAAAATGTCCAGTGGACCAACAGTTACTTGCTAAACAACAATACGACGTTTGCTGGTGGTATTGATTGGCGCAACGAATCTTATAAAGACAAGAGTGCGAATAAAACGTTTGATCGTACCAATGGCGCTCTGTTTGGTATGGCAACCACTAGCATTGATAAAGCAATGCTTGAGGGCAGTGCTCGCTTGGATGATAACGAAGAATACGGTAGTGAGTTCACTTACAGCTTAGCGGCTGGTTACCAGTTTGTGCCAGAGTTTGGGGTTAAAGCTTCTTTTGGTACTGCGTTTAAGGCTCCAAACCTATATCAACAGTATGACCCAACATACGGTGAGAAAGATCTGAAGCCGGAAGAGTCAGATGCTTGGGAACTAGCATTTAGCGGTGATGTCCAAGGCGTTTTTTGGTCCGTCACGGGTTATGACTATAAAATCACGAATCTTATCGATTACCATCCAACCACATACAAATATTTGAATGTCGATGGTGAAACACATATCCAAGGTGTGGAGCTTGTTGCTGAGTTTGATACAGGGATTGTGCAGCACCAGTTGAGTGCAGATTACAAAGATGCTGAAGACGATAAAGGGCATCAGTTGCAGCGCCGCGCGAAAGAAATGTATAAGTGGAATGCTTTAGTGAGCTTCGATAAAGTGGATTGGTCGGTTAGCTATCAGTACGTCGGTAAGCGTCCAGATGTGGATTACAGCACTTGGCCTTCACAAGATATTACGCTTTCTTCTTACTCGTTGGTTGATACGGCGGTGACTTACTATCCGAATGAGTCGACCTCTATTAGCGCTCGTATCGATAATCTACTTGATGAAGAGTATGAGATGGCAAAAGGTTACCCTGCTGCAGAGCGAGCGTACTATCTCAACGTTGGCTACGAATTCTAATCGTGAATGAGCACAAACCGCCTTCGGGCGGTTTTTAATATTTTGTGGTGGAAAATCGAATGAAGAAACCCAAGCGAGTGGTGATCAGTTGGTCCAGTGGTAAAGATTCGACATTAACGCTTGAGCGCCTTAACGAGAATCCAAATTATCAAGTTATCGGTTTGTACACGACTTACGTAGGAAAAGAAGTCCCTTTCCAAGCAACTCCGCTTGAGGTTGTACAAATGCAAGCAGACTTACTTGCGCTTCCGCTCATTACTATCGAACTGCCTGAAGTCTTTCCGAGTAACGACATTTATCAATCGACCATCGTTAATGCATTACAAAGTAGTGGTCTGAATATAGAAGCTGTCGCATTTGGCGATATGTTTTGCAATGGCATTGCCGAGTACCGACGCAGCTATATTGAACCTGCTGGCTGGGAGTGCGTCTTTCCGCTATTAGGGGAGAGCAGCGACAAACTAGCGATGGAAATCATAGAGCGTGGTATTCAAACGATGTTGATCACCATCGACGGAAGTGTTCTCCCTCCAGAGTGGTGTGGTCGCTGGTATGACAAAGTCCTAATAGAGTCATTACCAAGTCAAATTGATCCCTGTGGGGAAAATGGTGAATTTCACACACTGGTCACGTCTTCGCCGTCTTTTCAAGGGCATATCGAGCTGACGAAGCGAGATGTAGAATCTGGAGATAGATTCAGCCATCAAAGATACCATGCTAAAGCATTGCCAAAACAAATCTAAGCAGTATGATCGCAACGTTTCTGTTCTTTAGGTAAGGCTCGTGCGAGTAGCAAGTAAGAAAAAAGTCCTAGTTTTTGACTCCGGTGTTGGTGGTCTTTCTGTATTCCAAGAGATACATCGCCTATTGCCGCATCTTGACTACTTATACTTATTCGATAATCAGGCTTACCCTTATGGTGAACTCGATCAGGCGGTACTCATTTCACGAGTTAACCAACTGGTCTCTTCATTAGTCGAAGAACACCAAGTCGACATTGTTGTCATTGCTTGTAATACGGCAAGCACCATAGTGCTTCCTTCCTTACGTGAAAATCTATCGATTCCCGTTGTTGGTGTTGTCCCTGCGATTAAACCCGCATCGCTTTTGGCATCAAAAGGGGTAGGGCTGATCGCCACACCGGCGACAGTAACACGCCAATATACTCACGAGTTAATACGAGACTTTGCGCAAGGCAAACCAGTTGAGCTGTTGGGATCAACTCGCTTGGTGGATATGGCCGAAGAGAAGTTGCGAGGCAACAGCGTTTCTCTAGACGAACTGACAAAAATCCTGCTTCCGCTTCGCGATAAAGTAGACGTTGCGGTGCTCGGTTGTACTCACTTCCCTTTAATCAAAGAGGAAATTCATCAAGCTTTGGGTGGGGACGTTACTTTAATTGATTCGGGTGCAGCCATTGCACGTCGAGTAAAAGCATTACTATTAAGTGATGAAATTGAGGATACGGAAGAGGGAAGTAAGTCGATTTATGCCAGTGCAACTCCTTGGCAGGAAGATGCACTGAACATTTGTTTAAAGAAGCTAGGTTTTAATCCTGTTCTGGTTTACCACCATCCGGGTGTTTAGGATCGTTCGCAATTCTCACTTTTAGCGTTCTCTCCATATATTCCTTTTCATTAAGTTTATCGATAGCTGGCTTGGCATCTGCCGCAGCCATCACGACAAAACCAAACCCTCTTCTTTTTCCAGTGCGCTTATCTTTCATTAAGCGTACTGCATAGACCTGTCCATATTCAGCAAACAAATCGCGAACGTGACTCTCATTGGCCTTATAAGGAAGGTTGCCGACATACAGAGTTTTAGTTGATGGATCCGAGTCTGTTGATTGAATAGAAGGTGTCTGGCTAGAAAATGAAAATAAAAAAGCAGTAGCGATAACACCAATGAGAAAACTCAAGGCTGGTGGGATGGTGACTTGAGAGAAGACGATTCCCCCAACGACGGCCAGCCCTGCACATAAAATCAGATTTTTTTTAGACGTCATTTTAATTACTACACATAGTGATAAAGAGATCGATTGTCCATTAACAGAATAGACACATGAATCTTACGTATATGGTTGGTGTTTTTCCAACCAATTGCTGTGATATGTCTCAAATGTGACGAAGAAATATGCAAATATCACGCTTTTGGCTAACTAATAACCTGTTGAAAGTTTTTTTGCAAAAAACGCTTGTACTAATTTCTCAACTCCCTATACTGCGCATCCACCGACACGGAGTGAGACGAAAGTCACACAGCGAGTCGGAAGTGAGAGAAAAAGAAATTTGAAAAAATGCTTGACTCTCTCACGGTGCGGAGTAAGATACGCACCCCTAACGACGAGCAACTAAGTTGCTGGATAAGTTAGAAAAGCTCTTTAAAAATATAAACCTATCAATCTGTGTGGGCACTCGTTGATGATAATCCAATTAGAAACTTCGGTTTCAAATTAGGTTTCAATGAAAC
>NZ_JBSRRK010000017.1:0-60407 GCF_053890955.1 Vibrio sp. JZG120 | reverse complement strand
TATGCGTTGAATTTAGTGATTAAGGTGGTATGCGGCGACATCGGTATTGCGTTGCTCACCCCTTAGCAGGGCGTTAAGCGACAAGCGGTGGAATAGGTATGTTTAGTAATAAATTTCTCGATAAAGATCGCTCAGTTCAAGAGCGTTGGTTTCGTTTGAAGTTCAGCAGTCGCTTTGGTTTAAAGATCCGGTACTTGTTTAGGCTTCGCCTACATTACAAATTGAATCGAGAATTTAAGGTCAAAGATAAGGCAATAAACGACGCAATTGACATAACCGTACGTGAATATCGAAAAATTGACGAAAGCTTGTTTCCTGCGACTAAGCAGTTTTTGAATATTGCTTTGTTTTTCTTGCTTGCCGAAAGAGACATTCAAGCTTTAAAAGCGGATGCTTTCTCTCATCCTAATGAAACCAAAAGAAATATTGCTCTCAGAACTCTAATTCTTACTATATACGAGTGGGACATGGGGAAAGTTACTGGGCGTAAAATGCACTTTATTTATGAAGCAACTGGGCTATCAGAAACATCGAAGTCTCAAGTTGTAAGTGCACTAAAAGAGCTAAAGAAAGCACGTAAAGTTATCGAATCGCAGTTTTCTGAAACACGCCACAACACTATTGCTCATAGAGAGAAAGAAGCAATCAAACAATACGAAATTATCTCGGAACTTGATGTTATGAAGTTTTCGGAAGCATTAACTCAGTTCTATAAAGCTTCCGATGCGCTATTGACATCAATGGTTGTAGCAATGTTGGAAATTGGCTCACCTAAGAATTTGCTACATCAAGCGATAAGCTCCAAGAAAGTCGCTTAACAAACAATTTAAGAGTGATTCAGCACGCTTGGCACTTTTGGTTTGTGTCTGGTTTAGTGATTACGGCGTCCAGTTTGAGTGTTGTGGTAGCGTGCTTCACACCTTAATTGGGCGTTATGTGTCAGAGATGTTCCCACTAAAATGGAGAGTAATGCTATGCGATTTATATATGTCATGGATCCTATGTGTGCTTGGTGTTTTGCCTTTCAACCTGAGTTGGAACAATTCTTGGCACAACATCCTACGGCAGAGGTTGACTGGATAATGGGTGGTCTAGCTCCTGATAATGATGAGCCTATGGATGATAATCTGAAGCAAACAATTTCTTCTTATTGGTATCAAATTGAGAAGGTATCTCACGTAACTTTTAATCATAGTTACTGGGAGTTGAACATACCTTATCGTTCAACATATCAAGCTTGTAGGGCAGTAATATCAGCTGAGAACATGGTAGAAAGTAGCTCTGGGAACATGGTAAAGGCTATCCAATCAGCTTATTACTTTGAAGCTAAAAATCCGTCGTTGAATCAAACATTGATTGACTGCGCTAAGTCGCTCAATTTAAGTGAAAGCCAGTTTGCACTAAAATTGAAATCGAAAGAAATAGAGCAGCAGTTTCAGGATCATTTACATATAGCAGGTCGTTTACAAGTAAGTGGTTTCCCGGCTCTTTTCTATGTCTCAGAAAGTAATCAGGCTTATCCTTTAGCACTTGGATATTGCAAGTCAGAGGAGCTTTCTAAGCGATTTACCCAAGTAAACACATAACAAAGCGTTCAAGAGGGACAGTCAACGCGTGGCGAATTTGGCTCAAATCTTGGTATTTGTGTTTATGGTGGTAAATTTAAGTTTGGTGGTAGCGCGTTGCTGCCCCTTAACGCGGCGTTAGTTGCCAACGAGGAAAAATGTACCTAAATCAGGGTGTTTAGGGCTAATGTCCATGTGTTTTTGGCTAGGTTTTCGTATTTCAATTTCTAGTTATTTGGGGGTTGTGAAAATCGAGATTTGGTTCCTTGTGCGGTGTGAGTTTTCTGTTTCAGACGCTGATTAGCTTGTTGAAAGTCAGCTCGGTTAAATTATCAGTCCAAAAGGGCTTTTTGGTGTTGTTAGTCCGTTTTATACGGCGTTGTATGTTCCAAGTGGTTTCAGTGACAGGCGCTTTGAAACTACGCCTGATTTGAGTGTTTCAGAACACTAGAAATAGGTGTTGGCAAAGTTTCAATAAACTTCAAGTCACCGCCTTAGGCTTGGCAACTAACAAACTGTTCAAGAGGGATTCGCAACGCGTGGCATTTTTGCTATGCGTTGATTTTAGTGTTTAAGGTGGCATGCGGTGGCTTCGGTAATGCGTTGCTCACCCCTTAATAGAGCGTTAGTCGCCAGAAAAAGCTAGCAATCAAAATCATGTTTCTAAGCTCAATATTTGGCAACTGTTTGTCCGGTTCACAGGTTCATCGACGTTGGTCCAAACTCATTTTCAGCTGTTTTAAGTCCAAGTTTGCAATTGTCCTAGCGTTTTTTGTTCTTTGGTGCTGACAGAGCAGGGCAATTGAGAGTCTGTTTTTGGTCGCAACTCCGCTCGGTGAGTTTGTTGGGTACAAAAGCCGATTTACTCGCTGAAAAGACGTTTTCTCTGGTGTGGTAAGTTCCACGTGGTTCCAGTGACTTTGTTGAAAGTCCGCACTGTGAGATTGGTTTTCCAAAAGCGCTTGTTGGTGTTGTCAGTCCGTTTTCGACGGCGTTGTTGGTTCCAAGTGGTTTCATTGAATAGCCGCTTTGAGACTACGCCTGACTCAAATACATCAAAGCACATAAAGTTTGTTGTTCGCAAAGTTTAGTTCGGCTTAAAATTGTCGCTCGGTGCCTCGCGACTAACAAACTGCTCAAGAGGGATTCGCAACGCGTGGCATTTTTACTATGCGTAGAATTTGGTGATTAAGGTGGTCTGCGGCTGCTTAGGTATTGCGTTGCTCACCCCTTAGCAGGGCGTTATGTGCTTAGAGGAAAATCGGTAGTGATAAGAGAAATGCATATCTCAGATTACTCGCAAGTAATCTGCTTGTGGTCAACAACAGAAGCGATGTTGCTACGAGATGCAGATTCAAAGGAAAACATAGGTAAGTACCTAAAACGCAATCCAAACCTTAGCTTCGTCGCATTGGATGGTGACAATATTGTTGGTGCTATTCTAGTTGGGACTGATGGGCGTCGAGGTTATGTGCAGCATCTGGCTGTTGATTCAACTTTTCGAGGTAAAGGCGTTGGTGCAAAGCTCATATCGTCAGCAGTGGAAGCGCTATCGAAAGTAGGCATAGCCAAAACACATCTATTTGTCGCAAATGAAAACATTAATGCGCAGTCTTTCTACGAAAAATTAGGTTGGTTTCCTCGCGACGAAGTTCGTATGTTTTCTTTCAATTCCTCTAACAGTGGCAACGTTTAGTACGCACATAACAAACTGTTCAAGAGTGACTCGCAACGCGTGGCATTTTCACTATGCGTTGCGTTTAGTGTTTAAGGTGGTATGCGGCGGCTTAGGTATTGCGTTGCTCACACCTTAACAGGGCGTTAGCTTTCACGGAGATTCGCGTGACAATCATATCTATTTCGCAAGATGTACCTTTAGCGAACTACAATTTGGCGTTGTTTTTAGCATCAACTTTCTCTGCTGTATTCTTTGTATTTTTGGTTTTAAGTAAAAAGTACTCAGTAACGAAAAGCTCAATCTATACGTCACTATTGTTTACTGTTTTTTATTATGCTGCGTACTCACAAGTAGATAAATTCTATCAGTTATCTTTGAATGGTAACTACATTGAGTTGAAATATGCACCTCCTAGCAAAGACAAGCTCATTCTAAAAACTGAGGTTAAGTCTGTAACCTTCGGAGTACCTAGTAAAACAGGACGCAATTGCTACATTGCACTGAATCTGCTATCAGGTGAAAAGTACAAGAGTGCATCAATTGTAGCTAAAGTCGAGTACTGTAAGAATGTTAGGGCAGAGCTTCAAAAACAATTGACGCTATAAAGCTAACAAAGCATTTAAGAGGGATTCACAACGCTTGGCAGTTTTGGTTTGAATCAGCTTTAGTGTTTACGGCACAATATCTTAGGTTGGGTGGTGGCGTTGTTCACCCCTTAATGCGGCGTTATATGCAGGGAGAGGAAATGAAATACGATGATGCAAGTTGGCACTACAGTGGCGACTTTCCTGTGAGCTCTCCGATAGAATTTGGGGCAACTCATATTGCTCTTATTATGAAGTGGTGCTTTCAGAAAGGGTGGGCTGGTGAAGTTCACACTGGAGATGATAACTCAAATAATGCTCTGCAAAAGGTAATCTCTGGTGAGCTTCCAGCTACAGAGTATTTCATGCGTTGGTGTGATGGTAAGCTAACTGATGAAGACTTTACAGAAGAGGGAAATAGTTTTCTCCATAGCTACTATGGTGAAGAAACGGATTTGTACACATCAGACTATGTTGAACATTTCGGTGAGTTAATGTACGTGAAAGGTGAAAATGAGCATGACTACCTAAAGTTCTCAGAAGTAATTGAAAAACGGTATCGAGCCTACCTCAGCAAACCAAAGCCGTGGTGGAAGTGGTGGTAAAGCATATAACAAACTGTTTAAGAGTGATTCGCAACGCTTGGCATTTTTGCTATGCGTTGGTTTTAGTGATTAGGGTGGTGTGCGGAGGCTTTTGTACTGCGTTGCTCACACCTTAACAGGGCGTTATGTGAATGGAGTCAACCTTGAAAATATCAGTTGTCAAAAGTGGTCAGGTTGGGGCTTACGAAGCTGAACTTAATGCTCATCTAAACTCCGTTTTTGGCCAAGATTCCATGTTCATTTTCAATCGTGAGCTCGTCTGTGCAATTCTCATTGAAGACGATAATCAGATTATCGCTACTGGTTTTGCTTATAGTCGTTTAATGAAGCAGGGCTCAATAAGCTTCAAAGGGGGCATAATTGGTGGTATTGCCATTACACCAAGTAAGCGAGGTTTGGGCTTAGCTAAAGTCATCGTGAAAGAACTCGATCGATGCTTAGTGTCTTTTGGGGTAACTCATTCTTTTCTCTTCGCTTATGAGCCAGATGTTTATCGAAGCTCAGGGTATTCGGAGTTAGTTTTGCCTATCCATTACTTCGACGTGCAGCAGAAAAATTGGAATCAGTTTGTCTACCGTGGAGGTATGGTTAAGTCTTATAATGACAGTCATGCTTTAAGCGATCAAGTCATTGAATTTAATGGTTGTGTGTATTGAACACTCTGAAAAAATTCACATAACAAAGCGTTCAAGAGGGATTTGGCACGCGTGGCATTTTTAGTATGCGTTGAGTTCAGTGTTTATGGCGCAATGCGGTAGCTTTTGTATTGCGTGCCGGCACCCCTTAACGCGGCGTTAGGCAAATATTGGTGAGGTGATAATTGAAATGAGTTTAGAAAAAGCACTTATTAAAAATTTATTTACAGATGTTCTTATGGCGCCAGAGTTAGATGTTGCATTAATTGAGCAGTACGTCGACCCATCTTATATACAAAAAGTGGATGGAGTGGAGTTGGATTATGATAGCTTTGTAAATCATATAGAGGCACAGAAGAAAGTTATTAGTACATTAGATGTTAACTTTCTTACTTTGGTTCAAGAGGGCAATGTTCTTTTCAGTAATCATGTAGTAACAGCCCACAAAAAAGATGGCTCGATTATAAAAGTCAAAGTTATAGCCCAGTTCACGATACATAATAATCGTTTAGTCTTGTGTGATGAATTAACAAGGTTAATTGAGGGCGGTGATGAAGATCATGATATTGGGTCAAGGCATTAAATCACTTTGACTATTTGCCTAACAAGCTGTTCAAGAGTGATTCGCAACGCGTGGCATTTTTACTATGCGTTGGTTTTAGTGTTTAAGGTGGTATGCGGCAGCTTTTGTATTGCGTTGCTCACACCTTAACAGAGCGTTAGCAATATAAGAGGAAACCAATATGTCAGGGATTACGGATTTAGACGAACTGCTACGTTCGATGAGTCCCAAATTAGTAGAAACTGAGTTTGTATTTTGTACTGTTTCAGGTCAGCTTGCAGACTACGTTCAGTTAAATCCAGTCGCTACGTTCGCTGAATCTGAGGGCTTAACTTTAGTTCTTGAAAAGTCAGTCGCAGAGAAAGCTGCTTTGTCGTTTGATGGTACGTATAGCCAAATCACTTTGACGGTTCACTCTAGCTTGGAAGCTGTCGGTCTTACAGCAGCAGTTGCGAGTAAGCTCACGTCAAAGGGCATTAGTGCTAATGTAATTGCAGCTTATTATCACGACCATATTTTCGTTCAAAGTAGCAAGGCTGAAGCGGCAGTTTTAGCGTTAGAAGAGTTCAGTGTTTAAGGCTGAGTCATATTGCTAACAAACTGTTCAAGAGGGATTCGCAACGCGTGGCATTTTTACTATGCGTTGGTTTTAGTGTTTAAGGCGGTATGCGGCTGCATCGGTATGGCGTTGCTCACCCCTTAACAGGGCGTTATACGTAATCGCAAGTCTCAATAATTGTTATTTTTAATTCAACAAGTTGCTTATTGGTGGTAAGTTCTAATAACTTTAGTTTATGAGTGATGTTGTGATGGGCAACTATAGTATTACTTATGCGATTTATAACCCTAAATGGACTTACGGGATAGACGAAAGGCTCTTAAAAATAGGAGCTTCTGAAGTTACACCTGAAGAATACGAACAATACATGCATGGTTCCATCTTTTGCCCCAAGTGCTTTACTCCTTTATCTAGAAACCCTTCGAAAAAGAACGTGTCTAAAAATGCTAAAACAGCACACTTCCGACACCTCCCAAGCTTTAAGCACATTCCATGCGCGTATCACACTACTCAGCAAGATGGCTTTAACTATGTCAATGACGAATTGACAAGTGAGACAGAGGAAGATGGTCAGTTCAAACGCGTTAAAGAATGGGCAAAACTACCTCCTGAAGAGTATATGAAAGGTGATAAAAAAATCACTTATAATGGCATTAATCACGACCCAGAAGGTGAAATAACCGAAGAGGCGATCCCTCGCCACAATGGAAATAAGGTAAAGGTAGGTTCAAACATAGAAACAGTGCAATATATTTGCTGGAACTTAGACTCTTTGTTGAATGTCGGTTTTTCTTTGCCAGGCAAACAAGTTACCTTGCCGTTAAAGGACTTGCTGTACAATACGCAAATGTTGCGCAGAGATATCAGCGAGGAGCCGCAGCTCTTTTACGGTAAAATGAAAGGTTTTCACTACCAAACCTTTAGTAATCGTACAAAAATACAATGTCATGGTAGCAAGTTCATGTACATCTATACAAAAAATGAACTTGATGAACGTCGAAGTTTTGGTGCTGATAGTATAGGGCGTTACGTAATGTTTTTCGGTTCAGTTAAATGGGACGAAAGCAAAAAACCATATGTAATGTTAGATGAATGGGGCTCCTATGCTGTTGTACCGAGAAAGTTAGAGCCTTATCTAGAGAAAGTAACAAGCCACGTATAAAGATTACGTATAACAAACTGTTTAAGAGTGATTCGCAACGCGTGGCATTTTTACTATGCGTTGCGTTTAGTGTTTAAGGTGGTATGCGGCAGCATCGGTATTGCGTTGCTCACACCTTAACAGGGCGTTAAGCTTCAATGAGAAAACTATGGATTACGAAGAAGTAAAAAAGCAAGGAATCGAGAGTTTTCTTGCCGACGAAGAACTTAATAAAGCCGATAAAATTGAACGTTTTGTTGAGTTAAATGAATTGTTTGGACCACAAGGTGACAAGCTGTTAACCGGTGGTATGCAATCACAACTTGCGTTGCATGAAGTAGCTAATAGTTATGTCAATGGAAACTACATGGCAGTTGTGCTCCTTGCTCAAGCGTTTATCGAGCACTCTCTATCTGGCGAATTCATAATGCGAGGTCAAAACGCGATTGCAGAGTCGTCATTTAAAAAGATTATCGATAACTCACTGAGCGAGAGCATTATAGGTGAAGAGCTTTACGTTTCACTGGAAGTACTAAGGAAAATTAGAAATCCGTATGTGCACGCTAAAGCGGGCATCAAATCAGGCTCCCTTATAAAAAAGATGATCGATGGGCGCTTTGAGTCAGCTGAACTTTTGGCCAAGTCTGATGCACTAGAATCACTGTCTATCCTTAAAGCCTTTATGGAACAAAAAGTAGTTATGTGGTTCCCTGAAGATGAAGCTTAACAAAGCGTTTAAGGCAGATTCGCAACGCGTGGCATTTTTGGTTTTATTCAGCTTAAGTGTTTATGGCACAATAGGTTAGGTTCAGTGGTAGCGTTGCTCACTACTTAACGCGGCGTTAGTTGCCAACGAGAAAAACGCGGCTAAAACAAAATATTTAGAGCTAAGGTCTGTGTTTTTGGCTAAATTTTCGTATTTCAATTTCTAGTCATTTGGGTTTGTGAAATCGAGCGTTGGTTTCTTTTGTGGTTGGATTTTCTATTTCAGCAACCGATTTATATGTTGAAAGTTAGCTGTGTAACATTGTCTGACCAAAGGAGCTTTTTGGTGTTGTTAGCCCGTTTTCTACGGCGTTGTGTGTTCCAAGTGGTTTCAGTTACAGGCGCTTTGAAACTGCGCCTGATTTGAGCTTCTTAAAACACGTAAAGCTAGTGTTGGCAAAGCGGCAATTAACTCCAAACCCAAGCCTTGGTTTTGGCAACTAACAAAGCATTCAAGAGGGATTCACAACGCTTGGCAGTTTTGGTTTGAATCAGCTTTAGTGCTTACGGCACAATAGCTTAGGTTGGGTGGTGGCGTTGTTCACCCCTTAATGCGGCGTTAGGCATATCGGGACAGTACATGAGTTACAGTGAAGAACAATTAGGAAAACTTTATAAGTTGCGAAGCTCATATGACACGCAGCTACAAAAGATCCAAGAAAATTTTCTAGTCTTATCTGCGAAAATGGATGGTGGTCTATATGATCATACTGTTTACGGTATTTGTCGTAGAGTCAGCACGTTAAGGTTCTGTCTCAACTTCTTTTTTGATGCCTTATCTCCAGAAACAGATGTATTAGAAAATGACGTGTTACCCCAAGGAAATGTGCATTTACATGCCTTTCTGGTTAATTGTTCGGGGGTTAGTGATAATATTGCTTGGTTTCTCGCATACCACCACAAAGTGGATGAAATTGAAGATCTAGATAAATTTAAGTTCAATATTGGTATATTTGGTAAAAAGAAATTTAAGAAATATATCACTGACAACCTATCTGAAAAAATTACAGAGTTTCAAGATTGGCATGAGCACATCAAAGCTTTTAGAGACCCAACAGCTCACAGAATACCTCCATATTTAATCCCTTATGTCATTGATACAGAGAGAAACCTTATTGACTGCACCCCTAAATATATTCATGAATTTAGTAAAAGTGTACCAGTTTTGCTACATGCGCAGGTTATCGCAGATATTGGTGCAGTAATAGGGTTACTCGAAGCACTGTTTAACGATGTGTTGGACTCATATGCCTAACAAACTGTTTAAGAGTGATTCGCAACGCGTGGCATTTTTACCATGCGTTGGTTTTAGTGGTTAAGGTGGTATGCGGAAGCTTCGGTATTGCGTTGCTCACACCTTAACAGGGCGTTATGTATATCGAGAGGTTCTACATCAGTAATGAATAAAAAAATCATTTCGGCATTGAAATACACGGCCGTATTCTTGTTAGGTTTCCTTACCAATTTTAGTGGTTTTTTGGATAACATCACTAGTATTCCTAACTCCTATAAGGAATTTAAAAAAGTGTATTTCTATAATTCCGATCTATTTAAAGGTAAATGGTCAAATAACACCGAGTACCTCTTGGGTGGGGGAGAGTTAGGCTTAGATTTTTCGCAACCTCTCATTACAATGGAACTTGACGTTAATGAGTTTGGTGAAATTAACGGTGGGATTCTAAATAAGCGGGCGTGTGATGCGATGCCTATGACTTGGGATATTTCAATAGAAAGCCCTGAACCTGGGCTAAGCACCATTCTGTTTGACCGTCGTTTTTATATCAAACAGTTAAGAGACGATAAGATGCAAGTCGTTGCGGAGTTTAAACTTTCAGAAGCGGATGAGCGGAAAAAAGTTATAACGTTTGAACGAGTTGAAGATCGTTGGAACATCCTCCCAGAAACTATCCGACTAGCTAAAAACTTGCCGGCATATGAGCGTGATTCTAAAGAACTAAGTGAATACTGTGACGGTTCGCTCCAAAGACTAAGAGATAAAGTTAGGCAAAGTAATGTGTCGTCATGATATACATAACAAAGCATTTAAGAGGGATTCTCGGTTTTACTATAAGGCACTGTTTTATAAGTTATTTTTTCTTGATGCCACCCCCTGGGGGAACATTGAGGGGAACTGCGGAAAATAACTCTTAATTGTGATTTAAATCACTATTTTTGCTTATTTTTGTTTCGGCTCTTCACCGAATAGCCTCTCAGAGCAAAATGTGCTTAAGAGGAGCAATTCAAGTTTGTGGAACTAATCTCAGGCTTCGAGATACTTTTTAAGATAGCGCCCAAGCTTTTTAAAGCGGTAGCTCTTGCCCCATTTCGTGCTGGCAACAAGTAAGAAACCCTTACCAGTTGCTTTCCAACTCAAAGCAATTCTTTAGTTGTTGCGTCCGCTGTAACGAGCCTATGCCCCATTCCTTGCCATTAACGTTCAACCTCACAAGTTACAGTGAGGTGGTTTGACCTACTTCTTCTAATCAGCATAGTGTCTATGAAAGTGGGGTCTTACCAACTTAGCCAACTAGGCCGTCTTATTTCCATTTTTTAACCTACCGAAGAAACGTGTTCTCTGTTAGAGTCACCGTCAACTACGCTATTGAAAAAAGACACCCGCAGATCGCATGTGATTGATGGATTTTTATTCACCCTTAGAACTCATTTTAGGAATCCCTAGTGACTAACAACGAAATTTTACGTCGTATCCAACACGCGTTAAACCTTAAAAACGCACAGATAATGAAAGCTTTCGGGCAGGCCGAAGTCACTGTGGCTCACGATAAAGTGGCAAACTGGTTAAAAGATGAAAGCGACAAATCTTGCGTTAAGATGAAGGATCAAGAGTTAGCGGTATTCTTAAATGGCTTTATTAACCTCAAGCGAGGAAAAAAGACGGCGAGCAACCTAAGCCAGAAGTCGCGTTGACCAACAACATGATTCTCATGAAGCTGCGCATTGCGCTAGACCTGAAAGCAGAAGATGTGTTGGACGTATTAGAAGTGGTTGGTATTAGTTTAAGTAAATACGAAATTGGTGCGTATTTCCGCAAGCCAAACAACAAAAACTACAAACAGTGTGAAGACCAACTGCTGTGCGACTTCTTAGATGGTGTGCAGTTTATCAATCGTCCCGATTCTGAAGAGTTTTCTGGGTAATTTTTATCTCGAATCGAACGAGGTAATTGATTAAATGTAAAAAAGCGAGGTCCATTTCATTTGGCTACTCGCTTTTGTCATGTTAACGACCAATATTAGAGCTTCACAATCACGTCTACTCTTTGTCTTTCTTCAGTAGATACCTATCAAACCACGCTGAAATCTGGTCGGCTTTTAGAATCAAGACACACCGACCCCTATGACCCGACCAAGATAAACCCAAGCTAAAACCTTAAGCCAGTTAGATCTATTCTTGTTAAGCTATTCCAGACATCTTGTAGTGATTCACTAAAACTGGCCACGTATATAGAGTCTTTCCATACTTTTGGTCATGTGAGCAGGGTCACGGCTGACGCCATTGGTAACACGAATTTGCCCCAAAACCCGTTAGACAGAATACCCTACAAAATCCAGAGGCGTGCATTTCCCCTACTAAATCTAATGTATTCGTGGGCGTTACAAATTTGGACAAAAAGAGTCAATGATGAGTAAGTAATTAACTGCAATCTTCCTGGCGGAGTAAACTGTACTTGCTACTTATTTGATTCCGAAATCAATTCTATCTCTAACCTAATAGATGGTAAGGAAATGCAGTAGTTATCTAATATTAGGGTTTTGAATTGGTAAAGCACCGCTCTAGATGTTAATGGTTACCTCCTTGCTTCGTTTGGACTAAACAAACTCAACATGGGAGGTAATCCAACAATTTAGTTTTTAATAATCATTGTGCCGACCAACGTTAAAGAGATTCAACAAACTCTTTGACTTGCTCTGGGTTATGGTCACACCAATGGCGGCACACTTTGGCAAAAAGAGTAGCCTCATCTATCGGCAATGTTTTCACAAACTCTCTAAAATAGTCGTGAAAATCGACACCTTGTGACGATTCTTTTGCTATATCAACTCGATAACCTGCAACACTAAGTTCTGCTGCAATAGTTTCACTATCTAAACCAACAAAGTAATCGTGTATAAGTTCGTCTGGAGCAAGCTGGGACGGCAAGTATCTATCTACACTACTATTGTTGAGTCTAGCTGCGTACTTTCCTCTGGAGTCTCCGTCGAAAACAGCTCGAAACTTGTAGTCATCTACACTGTCGCAAAAGACATCACAACGCTTGATTAGATCCCCTTCAGAACCAGCAATTTCAAAAGAATAAAGGTCAGATAAATCTCCGAGAACTTCTTTGATTAGGATTAATGCAGCCTCATCTTCTACACTCAATAATCCTTTTTTTGAAGTGGTTTTTTGAAGTCCTAGTTCTAAGATCTCACCAACGGCTTCAAAATCTCTATAAAATCGCTTTTCTTGCCCAGAATCCATCATCAAGTTGATCCGTTCGGGATCTATGAAAGACAGTATATGTTCCGAGTGTGTAGATAGAACAACGCTAACGCCTTTTTCACTTACAAGCCATGCAAGGCAATTCATCAAACGTTTTTGTGTCTTAGGAGGTAAATAGCTTTCTGCTTCCTCAATAAATAGTAACGCATACTCGTCAATGCTCGAGATACGTTCGATTAACCAGAAAAAGTATAGCAATGAGATTTCACCGATACCCATAGTCGAACTTTGGTACGTTACGCCATTCCTTTCTACTTCGAAAATAGGAATTATAGGATGTTCATCATACTCTTGCTCAATGTTCCATACTTTCACAGAATTGTAAATGGTATTAGTCAGGTAGTTAATATTAAGTATTTGTTCATTTGAGTATTTTCTATAGCCTACCTGTTCTAATTGTTCATCAAGATTGTCTTGACTACGAATAAAAGATAAGTAGGTAGGAATATACGAACATGGATCAAACAAATATGGTGTTACCTCTCCCTCTTCCAGTTCAGAGGAGTCGATAGCGACAGACTCCCCATTTCTCATTACCGATACGGTAACTTGAACGTTATTTAAGTCAATAAGAGTGTCAATTTTACACCTGTTACTGTTGTCGTTTATAAGGCTATTATATAGTGAAGCAATTAATGTACTTTTACCGACCCCGTTTTTACCTGCGATGGAGGTTAGGCCTTTCCTCAAGCTTAATATAGAACCCGCTAAAATGTCTCCGTTGTTAACTTTGAACTCGCTGATATGACAGTTGAAGTTTCTCTTACTGCTCTTTCTCCAGTAATCATTAAACTTGGCTTGCTTAAAGTTAATCATCTACAACGGTCTCCAATCTAAGCTCTTCGCTAATACTAGGAGTTCGTCTTCTGATATAAATGCCCTATTTGTTAAATGAGAAAATTGTTCTGTCAATTTTTTAATTCGAGGCTCTTCTATATAGGCATCTGAATAAAGATAGAAAAGCCCATGTAAAACGATGTCTCTTAATATAACGGAGGAAGTATCTGCGACTCTTGACGTTGAACGATCAGTGAATATTTTTAGTGACTGTCTAACTCCGTCACTAGTAGCTCTGAATCTTGGGTTGGAAAATAAATCAAACTCATCGTTATTGCGACTGTGCTCGAAATCGTAAATGAAATTAGCTAGCTTTCTCATCGGTAAGTCTGAGCTTGCTAAACTAATTATAAACAGTATCCATGAGTGAAAACTGGCTTTGTTGAACCTAACGTTAGCACCGCTTTCTTTTAGTGCTATTGAAAAGTTCATCAGTGCATTTTTTAAAATAGTTACACTTTCTTTAGAAAAGCCCTGTTCGGAACGGTATTTATCAGTAATTATAGATGATGTAATCTTCTTTCCTAAAACACCATTCTCCATTGTTATTAAGAGCTTAGCTACGATATCGTCATATGCCATTCTAGAGTTTGTAAAACCAATGGTAGATTTGTCAAAACCCAACTCCTCGGTCATATATAACGCTACTGATTTCACTTGTTGCCTTGACTCTCCAAAGAAAGCATTTCTTTGCTCTGCTGAGGTTAGGCTTGTTGGGTGGTTCAACCGATGGAACAGCTCTCCAGGCTCCCCAATCTTATAGTCGCTAATAGTTAGAAAGCGTATTGTAAACAACTCAATTTTATCTTGATAATGTGGCGGTAAGTCACTCCAGTACAACCTATCCAAAGAGCTTAATTCATCATCTTTCGGTTCTAAAGTACCATTGATTGGAAATTCACCAGCAATAAAGTCCCTGATCGAAACAAGTCGCTGCTGACCATCCAATACCTCAATCTTATTCGTCGAAGGCGAGGAAATAAGGTGAATAGGGGGAATATGCCAGCCTCTCAAAATACTATCTATCAATCGTTGCTTTTTAAGGGTGTTCCAAACCTCACCCCTTTGGAAGTCAGGCTGTAAATCAATAAGACCGCGATTGATACGATTTACAATCGATAATATGTCAGGATCAGATGTTTTAATGTGCATTGTTTTGCCCGATAGTAATGATTTAATTACAGTAACTTATTGATTATGAGATGTATAGAACTGTCATCTTTGTTGACGGAGTTCTTTGGTACAATACATACCATTACAGGTCGCCTCCTAATGCTTTGAAGGAATAAATGTTATACCTCACATAATCCGTCAAATGCTAATTTAGCAAAGTCACTGATACGTTTTTGTCCACTTTCGAGTTAGCGAGGTTAAGCTTGATTGGTCGGACTATAGGTCAGCACAAGCGCTTGTTGCTTGTGCATTCAGAAAAGTGCATTTTTGGTAGGTTATATATATAAACTGAACAAATGCACTTTTTACATAAACAGAAGCTCTTTCACTAACACACTCACTCTTTGCCTAGAGAGTCCCATTTCTCTGGCAATTTGGGATAAGTTGACTCGTCCGTTATCTTCTAACTGCTTACGGTAGAGTTCACGCAAAATTTCTCGGCGCTCCACGTCTGCACCATAGCCTTTCATAGGACCCGACTTCAATGGCTGATATATGCGCTGCGTAGCTTCATACCTCGCTAAAATGCTCAGAATAGCAAACCTCAATTGACCGTTATTGAAATGATTTAATTCTTCAGAAGCTTCCCATCGTGAAGATTCACCCTCCGAGTCATCGAGGCTTTCGATAACCATGAATCCCCAACCTAGAAGAGAATTAAAGCTGGAGAATTGAGTTAAATTATCGGCCTGTTGTAAGCGATGAAAGCTAGTAGGGTAGTTATTTTTAGCATAGAGAATTATCGATTCGGCATATGACTCCCAGTGTTCATCGGTTTGATAACTGAGAACATCAACTACTGCGGGGATGCTATCGTTCACCATGCTGAACAACTTAGCAGCTAGGCCTCTTTGCTTTCCGTTCTTCTTTCTATATGCATTGGAAAAATCTTTTAACTCTGAGTTAGAAGAGTGTCTTCCCGTAAATGATAGAACCTTTCGTACGGCCGAGTTGTACGCTTTTTTGTTGTGAATGGAATGGTGCTCTTTACAATAGTAACTGGATGAAAATGTCCGTTTCCAACAAACAGCACACATAGGCAAACGAGTTTTGTATTGGGACTCAAAAAGATTTAATCGCCCTTGCTCTTGAGCGATTTCAAAAGGTATCCACTTTTTAGTTTGGCTAGTTGCACTCCTTGCTTTTAGCAAAACGCTTTCTAACGAAAAAAGTAAGAACTCTAAATCATCATCTACTTCTATCCTCATCGGTAATTCGAATTCGTAAGCGTATTGGATGTTATTTATAGCTGTGCTTAGTCCACCACAGTAGCGTATTAACTCTTCAACACTTTGTGGCTTCAGGCCTTCGTATTTCCTGCAAAAAGGAATGGTATCTGAAATTAAGCTTGAATAATGGGCTGATAATTGTGGTTGAGAAAATGCTGTTGAAACCAGAATTCCCGAACTCTTGTGACACTTCTTTTTGAGGAGGCTAAGCCCTTTGTGAGATGCACTAGCTTTGAGTTTTTCAAGGTTGGATACTAATTCGGCTTCTAGTTCTTTATATCTCATGTCAACAGGGTTGTGTGGTTTTTTGGTTATTTTTTGTATGGTACAGAGATTTTAAAGTGAAGTCATGTTCAACACACAAGTCGAAAAAACAAAATGAAAAAACAAAATAACAACCAAACAACGGAAGTCAGTGAGCAGACTATAAGTAACTTACTTACTGACGGACATACTGAACAAACTAACTTTACTGATCAAGCTTACTTACTGATGGAAGCATCGTTTGTAGAGAAACTGAAATCGTTGGGATATAGCCCTCAAAAAGGAAAGCCATTCTCAGATTACTACAAAGCAATGAAAGAGGGCGAAAATTCAGGGGACCCAATTGAAAACATGACCCAATTGAATGAAGCGGTCGGCGGTAAGTTCAATAAATCGAGAGCGGCTTATGAAACGTACTGGGAGTTCCACTCTCCAAACCTGCCGTCAGAGCCTATTCCGCAGGCTTTTTCTCAAAAACTAATGGGTTCGATTCAAGTTGATATTAAAAGTATTTGGCGGCAGATACAGGAAGAGATTAACAATGCGCTAGCTGAAAAATCTGCTCAAGACGACGTTGAAAAATCAATGCTATCACTTCAGTTGATAGAAAGTGGTGAACTCATCGATGAGCTGAGGGACCAGTTAGTAGTATTGGAAAGGAAGGCGATTGAGTCTCAAATAAAGATGGATGAATTTTCTGAGACTAAGGCTCAGCTAATGCAACTAGAGCAATGTCAGATAGAAATTGAAAGCTTACGAGACAAAGGTGCTGAAAATCAGAGAGTGATAACGGAGCTTCATGTCATGAATCGACAGCTAAAAAATCAAGCTAATCAACTCATGGAGCAAAACCAGCGGTTACAACAAGAGTATGAGTTCTCAATGGCCGAAAGGTACCGCCTTGAAGGGCGATTAGAGCAGCATCTGTCTGAGCAGACATTTAGTTAAACCAGTATAGGTAAGCAGGTACTCAGTACCTGCTGCAAGAAACAATAAGAATAAGAATAAGAATAAGAATAATGAAACTAGTAGCTAAAAATCATAATTTTGCTCATTTAATCGAGCAAGAAAGACAAACGAAAAGTATCGTTGTTAAGGCATCAGGCAAAATCAATTTCCAATCAGAAACAGCAACGATCGTAACCCCTTTAGATAAAAAAAACCTCCAGAAAGTTTGTGAATATTATCGATATGCAAACTATCGTGTAACCATTGCTATTGATAGTCAAAATTTTCGCAAAGAAGCAGTTAGGGTCTTACAAGAGAATTACTTCGGGTTAGGTTGTTCCGTGTTTGATTTGTCAATATCGGAGTCCCTCCCGAATCCTCAAAATGCAAAGCTTGAGTACTTATGTAAAGCATTTGAGTTAACACGCTCTGGAAACCTTGCTCAATTAGCTGCGAAGATAGCGATCAGAAAAATTCCTTTTGTCGTTTCTTGTGCTGAACAGTGTGCAGCAGCATATATTCAGGATGATAGCTTGAAAGCTCCTTTCATTCGATGTATTGAGCGCAAAATAGAAAGGGTGAAAGAGGCTGTAGAGCGTGATTTTAAAATCAATTCATCTGACAACTATCAGCGAGTAGACAGCTTGAGAGATCTAGAACTCTCTCAACTCTCGTCAACTACAGCAATTATCGCTGCGACAGGAGTGGGTAAAACAAGCTATGTATATACTCCGATTGCTCGTAGCGCTTCGGCAGATAAAAATGTGATTTATATCTCGCATTTGATTTCGTTAGTGGAGCAATTTTGTCTGGAAGCAAGCTGTGCTTCCTATCAAGAGCAAGATCTAATGAAGTTAGGGCAAGCCAACAGCATGGGGAGTGTAATTAATAGCATTTGGAAACCCCATATCTTCGAGAAGATATGCTCATCACATACTTTACTAATCGATGAGTTCGAGAAGGTCTTTAAGACTCTCGTATGTAGCGAGAACAGTCGAACGATGCAAGCAGATAGAGTGTTTGATGCACTAGTTCATATTTTAAAAACAGTACCAAGGGTAATAGTAGCTGACGCTGATCTTACTGATAACTCATTATCCTTTCTCAAGCAGATTCGCGGGGAACTGTCAGTAATTGAGTGCGAAGAAAACCCATATAAAGGCCTTAACGCAACGATCTTGAACAAAAAGGAACTTTTAAATCCGAAGCACGTTCGAGATGTATTAGAACGGGATAAAGTGTTTCTGTTTGACAATCTTCAAACGCTGAAACGATTTGTTGGTGAGCTAGGCTATCAAAATCATCTGGGCTTAGATTGCGAAACGAAAGCTTTAAATGACGGTGTTCTTGTGCTGCATAGTGATAATCGAGATATGCCAGCTCAGAAAGCATTCCTAAAAAATCCGAATCGAGAAGTGACAAAGTACAAAGCTATTATTGCTTCGCCATGCTTAGGTGCTGGCTTTTCTATTATTGAAAACTATAGCAAAACAGTGAATGTCATCTGTGAATCCACTTTGATACCAAGAGAGTTAGTTAATTTCTCGAGGCGATTTCGATGTGCAAAGGAATATAACTTTTTGTGTGGAAATTTGAAAAGCTCTCGTACTACTAACCAATTTATTAGCGACTGTCTTGAAAAACATCACCACTCACATCTCGGGCAACGTTATACAGAAAGGTTGAAATTCGAAAAGCAAAAGCGAGAGCTTAATGAGCATCTAGCTCTATCAATGCGATTTACACTAGAAAAGCTTGGCTTTGAAGCCTCTTGTAAAAACTCTATGCAGCAGCATACTGTCGTTTCCACACACAAAAGGCAGTTTGATGCTGAATTCAAAGCTAGGCAGCAAATTGCAGTCGTGAAAGCAGTTGATATCACACTGACGGAATTTGCCACTAAACAACGTTGCAATGCACTATCGTCAATAGATTTAGCAGAGGTAAGAAAGTTTGAGATCAAAATGGTCTACAACTTAGACAAAATCAAGTTAGAGCATGTGAAGTTTGATGATAACTTCGATCGAGAGCTATTTGCTCACCTGCCGTTTGTGTTAGACAAGCCAAGTCTTCTAAGGCTCGGTATTTACTCTAGACAGAAAAAATACATTGCGAATCTGATTTATCTAGTAGTGTTTGATGGTTATAACTTCGAAGAAGAAAAGTCCAATCACTTCTTATTTAAATCTTCTGTAGCCGACGTATTAAGAAAGATGGATGGTGATGGCTTTGATCTCTATTTCCCACCACACTTTAAATTTCCCAGCTTAGGTAAAGAGGAGCAGACTTACAAAGCCACAAGCTATTTAAAAGCAGTGCTAACTAAGCTTGGGTTTGTGCTTGGAAGATACGGAGGAAAGGAGCAAAAAGCTAGAGTATCGGTGTCACCTCTAGCAAAAGAGTACAAAATATGGTTGCGTAACGCCTCACTGAAGCCTGTTGCTGGCTATTAGTTAAGTGATTAATGTATTTGTTAAATAATCAGTTTTTGAACCATAGTTGTGTATTGCTTAGTCAGTTTCTATACAATACGGTTAACGAAATATAAGGTTTAACAGCAAAATGAACTCGAATCTTAAAGATGTTTTTGATAAAAGCCGTCAAGAACTCCTTGATATGGGGCTTAGAGGAAATACATTACTTAATGTCGGCAAGGGAGCCAAAATTCTAGACATTGTTGACGAAAAGTCCGAGCAAGTGTTTCAACATTTGGTTGAAGACTCAAAGACAATGTCATTTCTTCCAGCTCCTGACTCTCTAGAGAAAGAGGATAGCAATTCGATATCTTTAACTGATTTGACAGCTCATCTTGAAGAAACAAATGGTGATAAAAGGCACGCTGATAACGCTCTGCAAACTCAGTTATTTAGAAAATCACTCGATACTCGCCTACTAAAGCTGAGCACGGAAGCTACGACCTTTGTCCAAGAACAGGGTGTTGATCTACTTTATCTTGCTCTTGGTTTCGTTAAGTGGTTTGAAGACGCTAATTCTGACAAACCGAGACATGCTCCCTTAGTACTTATCCCTGTCGAAATTTTCCGAGCTGATGCGGGTGATGCATATAAAATTCGCTACACAGAATCAGAACTAGGAACAAACCTTACCCTTGCCGCTAAGCTTAAAATGGAGTTCGGTATTGTCTTACCTGATTTTGAAGAAGGAGAAGAGGGTTATGATTTCCAAGGATACTTAAATTCAGTTGCGAATGCTATTTCAGGTGAAAAGCGTTGGTCGGTAGAAAGCAATAAAATAGTATTAAGTTTCTTCTCTTTTGGTAAGTTTCAGATGTATCAGGACTTATCAGATGAAGTGTGGCCCGAAGGTAAAAAACCATCGGAAAATAGCTTAATTAAAAAGCTGTTTACGGAGGGTTTTGAACGTGATGCAACTTTGCTCGATTCAACACCAATGGATGTCAACCGTGTTGAAGAAGTTCAACTGGTTTTAGATTCGGACTCAAGCCAAACAGAAGCCGTATTAGCGGCAAAGTCGGGGGCTAATCTTGTTATTCAAGGTCCTCCTGGTACAGGTAAATCACAAACTATTACAAACATCATCTCTCAGGCTTTAGCTGATAATAAAAAAGTGCTGTTTGTTGCTGAAAAAATGGCGGCGCTTGATGTTGTTAAACGCCGACTAGATAACTGCCATATTGGTGATTCAGTATTAGAGTTACACTCCCACAAAGCGAACAAGAAATCAGTACTTTCTTCATTAGAAAGTACATTGATGCAGTACGCTCCTGTCACTCCAGAGAGAAGTGACGATATTGACCGCTTGGTATCTCTTCGTAATAAGCTGGATGATTACTGTCTGTCGGTGAATGAAAGCATTGCTAAGACCGAAGTGAGTTATCATGATGCTCTAGGTTATAGCTCACAGTTTGAGCGAATCATTACTGACGCTTCAATCGACTTGGATGAACTGCCTAGTACCGACTTTGATTTAAATGTATGGGATAAGAGTTATTACTTATCTGCCCTGGCGAAGATAACTGAGGCTGTTGACTATTTAAGTGAGCACGATGCGCCAAGCCTTAATCTGTTTTCATCAACAACCCTTAAAGATTATTCGCCGTCTGATGACAAGCTGGCTCAAAAGCTCGTCTCTGAATTAGAAGAAACACAGCAAGAAATTATCACCCAGGTTAAAGGCCTTCATACATGCGCTGGTTATGTTTCACCTATCACTAATTACACAGACTGTATCTCGGTTTTAGAGGGGCTTTCTCTTATTGCAGATAGACCTGAGCTTGAAAGCGTTGATGCGAACTCTTCCGCTTGGGAGTCTAAAGGTGATGCGATACTCGAGTTCGCTCTTCAAGGTGCAACCCTACAAGATCAAAAGGCAGAGTTATCTGATTACTTTGTCGATAGCGCTTTAGATTACGATTGGATGCCTGTTCGTGGATCATTGCTGACGACTGGTCACAAATGGTGGCGATTCTTATCAGGTGATTATCGAAGAGCGAAAAGTACTTATGCTGGCATGTGTAAGAATGGACTTGCTGGTGGTGCAAGTGAATGGATTGAAAAAATTGATACCGTATTGGAATATCGCTCGACTCAAAAGCGCTTCATCGATTCTGCACAACTAGCAATAGATACTATCGGTAGCCATTTTAAAAATGAGAGTACTGACTGGATAGCGATCTTAAAACCGCTTCAATGGGTTCACCAGTGCCATTCAGGAATTAAGTCTGGCTCACTCGATGCGAGTGCTGCGCAGTACTTAGACCCTTCAAAGGAAATTGGATTTACCACAACAGAGCTTAACCATGTAAAAGAGTTAATCAGTAAGCGTGAAGGTATGCTGAGCGAATTAGCTTCATTACTTCAGCTAGATCTGACGAACTTTACTGACTGTTGTGACTCTTTATCTATTGATGATGTTGAGTTGTTGGGGAAAGATATTCAAAAGTTTTACCCTCTAACTCGCTTTAACCGCTTAGGAGCTGAGTTAGACCGAATTGGACTTTCAAAATGGAAACAGGAGGCATTTACTTGGGCTAATGTGCCAACACTTTTCCGTGACTGCTTCAAATATACGTTTTATCGCTCACTTGTTGAACATCAGTATGATTCAAGAGATGAAATCCGTTATTTCGATCGAGTTGAGCATGAAAAACAGATTGAGCAGTTTAGCTTCATAGACGGGCGACTGTTCCACTTTGCTCAAGAGTCATTGGTTAAGCAGCTCTACGATAATTTACCCAACCCATCAGCAAGAGGTGAAGTTGAAACTTTAAGACGAGAGTTCAATAAGAAGCGACGTCAAATGCCAATCAGAAGACTGCTTAATAAATCAGGTCGTGTGATCCAGCAGATCAAGCCCGTATTTATGATGAGTCCAATGTCGATAGCGACTTATTTAGAGCCAGGTGTGGTTGATTTCGATTTGGTAATCTTCGATGAAGCCTCACAGGTTAAAGTCGCTGATGCACTTGGGGCTATTATGCGTGGTAAGCAGGTTATCGTGGTTGGTGATACCAAGCAGATGCCGCCAACAAGTTTCTTCGGCAAACAATTAATCTTAGATGATGAAGACGCAGAAGAAAGCCTCACTGCGGATATGGAAAGTATTCTGGGCATGTTCTTAGCGTCAGGTACACCAGAAAAGATGCTTAAATGGCATTACCGTAGCCGTCATGAGTCATTGATTGCAGTGTCTAACCAAGAGTTTTATGACAATAAGCTGATGATTTTCCCTTCGTCGGGCATTAACCCTCATGCGAAAGGTTTGAGTTTTAACTACTTGCCGAATACTACATACGATCGTGGTGGCTCTCGAAGTAACGTGGGAGAGGCGATAGAGGTTGCAGAAGCTGTAATTAAACATGCTAAGACAACGCCAAATCAAACACTAGGTGTTGTTGCATTCAGTACAGCTCAGCGTGATGCAATCCTTCTGGAAGTTGAACGACTAAGAAAAGCGAACCCAGATCTTGAGAACTTCTTTGGAAAGCATGAGGAGGGGGAAGACTTCTTTATTAAAAACCTTGAAAACGTGCAGGGTGACGAGCGTGACACCATATATATCAGTATCGGCTATGGTAAGACGAACGAAGGTCGCTTGCCAATGAGTTTCGGTCCACTAAACAGTGATGGTGGTGAACGAAGACTCAACGTTCTTATCTCACGTGCTCGTATGTGTATGGAAGTATTCAGTAACTTCAAAGGTGATGAGATGCCAACGACTGAGGCATCTCCGTTTGGTGTTCGAGCGCTGAAGAACTTCTTACATTATGCTGAAACAGGTGATCTCGTTAAGCGAGAAGAAACAGGCAAGGCACCTGATTCACCTTTTGAAGAGGACGTGATTTCTTCAATTCGCTCTCTAGGTTATCAAGTTCAACCACAAGTAGGTTGTGCAGGTTTCTATATTGATATTGCAGTGAGAGATCCAAATAAACCTGGTCGCTATATGCTTGCAGTAGAGTGTGATGGCGCGACATACCATAGTTCAAAGAGCGCACGTGATAGAGACCGTATTCGTCAGAGTGTCCTTGAAGGACTTGGTTGGCGCTTCCACCGCATTTGGAGTACTGATTGGTTCCGCAACCGTCATAAAGAAACAGAAAGGCTAAATGATGCTATCAAGTCAGCTATTGCTTATTATGAAGCCTATGATTCAGAGCCTATTGTTGAAGAGACTGTAAAATCAAAGCCAAAAGCGGCGATTGAAAGGGTGGAAGTTGAACATCAGGCATCTGCTGCCGTTTACCAAGTTTTCCCTACAGAACAGTTATACCTTGGGTATGGCGATACGATCCCAGAAGCAAGCACGACTGCCCTAGCAGAGGATATTCTCAAAGTTGTAGAGCTTGAATCTCCAATTCACGTCAAACATCTAACTATTCGTCTTTTGTCTGCGGTGGGTAGCTCACGAAGTGGTGCTCGGATAAATCGATCGATTCTAGATGGTATCGGTTTACTCAATCGGCAAGGTAAAGTTGAATTAGACGGTGAATTCATTATTGCTAAAAGCCAAGGTGAAATTACGATTCGTAATCGAGTTGAACTACCATCAAACGAGCGCAAGTATGATTTGATCTATGATGGTGAAATCGCAAAAGCCGCAATAGAGACTGTTAAGGATACTTTCTCTATATCTAGCGATGACCTAGTTAAGTCGATTACGGAAGTACTCGGTTTTTCTAGCACAAGTAAAGCGATGAAAGATAGAACAGAAACAATACTGTCTGAGCAAGTTCAATTAGGTCATTTGGAAATAAAGGGCGGCACCTACCAAGTTGCTTAGTATGCCTTTAGCCATATTCCACTGAGTTGTTGCTCAGTGGAATCCTTTTACTTTTTTATGCATAACAGCACGTTATGCTTATCGATAGACTATCGGATTCATATGTTGATTACGGTATACTGATTAGAAAAGATAAACTGAGCGAACGCACAAAATGGTCACCAGCATCAACAAAGCTAAGCTATATAAAATTGATATTATAACTAGGATTATTCTGTCTGCGTTTAAAGAGTCAGTGATACTATGCGACCAACATAAAGCTCGCTTAAAAGAGTTTCAAGCTACTCAACTGTATCTAACTGAAGCTATTATTGAGTAGGTGGCGTAATTATGGCAATTGTCTTTAATCAACCTCAAACCATTGCACAGTTGTTGGAGCAAAAACTCACGATTCCTGAGTACCAACGCCCATACAAATGGCAGCCAAAGCATGTTAATCAACTGATTGATGATATTTTTAACCATCGTACTAAGCTTTGTTATCGGCTTGGTACGGTGGTACTGCATCAAGGCAAAGATTCAGAAAGTGGGGGGGAAGGTGGCCTCAACATCGTTGATGGTCAGCAGCGCCTTCTTACCTTAACGCTACTTTGCACTATTCTGGATGGAAAAGAGAAAACCATCTCATCAACTCTGCTTGAGCACCAATTTGAATCCTCAGTCAGTATCGAAAGCCTCAAGAACAATGCGCAAATTATCTCTGAACGGGTAGCGAATCTGCCTGCCACAGAAAAGCAGGAACTACTCAATTTTGTTCTTAAAAAGTGTGAGCTTATTCAAGTAACGCTGGATGACCTGAGTGAAGCGTTTCAGTTCTTCGATTCACAAAATGCCCGTGGTAAAGCACTTGCCCCTCACGATCTACTAAAGGCTTACCACCTACGTGAAATGATGGACTCAACAGAGCAAAACGAGCGTCTTCACCACGTAAGCTTGTGGGAGCAGGGCGTCAACCCTGATGATGAGTCGGCGAACTTGCACACCATCATGGGGGAGTTTCTGTTTCGTATGCGCCGCTGGATTGACGGTGACTACGGCATCCAGTTTAGTCGCCATAACATTGATGTATTCAAAGGCATTAACCTAGACAGTACTCAGTACGCCTATGTTGATGCAATGCTTGCGCTTGATTACGCGATTGAAACCTTCAATGCCGATCCTGCGAGAAAATGGGACAAGCAAACTAAGGGTTATCCATTCCGAGTTGACCAAGTGATGATCAACGGAAAACGGTTCTTTGAGTACATTCAGCACTATATGGCGATTCACTCTAAGTTGTTTGTTGGCAAGGATGCAAGGCTAGCTTCATTTGTAAAGGAGCACACAAAATACAGTGGCAGTAACCGCAAAGGGGATAGCTATGTGCGAAACCTGTTCTTGTGTGCGGTGATGTACTACTACGATAAGTTTGGTGATGTGGAATTAGATAAAGCAGCACAGATCTGTTATCGCTGGGCGTATTTCTTACGTCTTGATTTGCAGCGTATTGGTATGGAGTCGGTAGATAATCACGCCAAAGCTCGAAGTGGACTCTTCAGGGCTATTAGCAAAGCCGTTCACCCTCAGCAGGTACTGAACTATCAGCCCCGTTATATCCAAGAACCTAAGTTCAATAACGCTGAGGACGTGCAGGCATCAATTGAAGCAATGAAATCGGGAAGTGTAAATGAGTGATTCGAACCAAGTAGAACAGTTATCAGTTAAAGACCTTTTCGATAGTAAAACTCAATATGTAATTCCTATCTACCAGCGTAACTACGCTTGGGGTGCGACAGAGATTGAGCAGCTAATTCAAGATATCAGTGATGCCGCAGGGCTTATTACTCAATCTGATGAAACAGCTACTGCCCAACAAGCTAAATATTATCTGGGTAGCCTCGTCGTTTATCAGCGTACAAATCACATGCACCAAACTGATGTAGTGTACGAAACCATTGATGGACAGCAAAGACATACCACGCTCTCTATATTATTAGCGTATCTGAAACACCGTAAGGTGCTGGGTGCCGACAAACTCGAAGGGCTAAATATTAATTTAACCTTTGATAGCCGCCCAAAGTCTTCCAGAGCGTTAAATGATATCTATACAGGTAACAATAATGGCGAGTCTGAAGAGCCTAACATCCATGCTGCCTTTAACATTATTCAGCGTTACTTTAAAACCAAAGGGTTAGACGCAGACGATAAAACTAAGCGTTTTTTCGACTACTTGTTAGAAAGCGTCACTATACTAAGAGTTGTTGTTCCACCGCAAACCGATCTCAACCACTACTTTGAGATCATGAATAACCGTGGCGAGCAGTTAGAAAAACATGAAGTATTGAAAGCGAAGTTTATGGCTACGCTCGGTGATGAGGAAAGAAGCTGCTTTTCTACAATTTGGGATGCTTGCTCGAATATGAAGCGCTATACGCAGATGGGCTTTCAATCTGACTTGCGAAAAGAAGTATTCGGTGACGACTGGCAAACCATGCCACATAGCTTTGAAGCTATACAAGATAAGCACACGAACAAGCTGCAAAAGCAAGATGCAATGACGCTACGAGAAATTATCGCCAACAAGACATCCAGCTCAAACAGTGATGATGAAGATCGAGAGAAAGAAGAGCGTTTTGGCACTGTTATCGACTTCTCAAACTTCTTGCTTCATGTTTTAAAACTTATGAAGACAGAAGAAAACGTTTCGTTAGATGACAAGAAGCTGATCGATTCATTTATTTCTAAAGACGATGGTTTGAGGGTTGGTGCCAAAGACTTTGTGTATCAACTGCTTAAGTACCGAATTCTATTTGATAGCTACATAATTAAGCCTGATCAACACGATGAAAAACGTAAGTGGAGTTTGTTAAGGCTCAATGCTTATAAAAACGGTAATAGTCTAAGTCCTGAGTATCCAAATGCCTTTAGTGACCATAACGAAAAGATTCGCATGATATTGGCAATGTTCCATGTATCGAATCCAGCATTAGTCTATAAGCGTTGGTTAAATGATGCGTTAAGGATATTAAATATCCTAGCTACTGACAATGAAAGGTTGGAAGTCGATGGTAGTACGTACTTGATAGATCTTGAAGCTCTGAGTGATAGCTACTTTGATGAAATTTGTGGTGGTTCGAAACTTGAGTTTAGGGAGGATAATGTTGGCGTCTTGCATCAAGGGACGGGCGTCCAAAACTTCGTGTTTAATCGACTAGACTACCTATTGTGGAAGCGTCTATCTGACGATGAGTCGTTTGATGGTATAGGTAAAAAAGAACTTGGGAAGCACTTTGATGATTTCCAATTTTCATTCCGAACCTCTGTTGAACATTACTTCCCGCAAACCGATCCATCTGGCGCACGTAAGATGGACGATGTGGATCGATTTGGCAATCTCTGTCTTATTTCGCCAAGCAGTAACTCAAGACTTAGCAATTACTCTCCTCAAGATAAGAAGAAGTTCTATCAAGAGAACAATCGCGCCGAGAGCTTAAAGCAAGCGATAATGATGAGCTACGATGAGTGGGGGTCAGAAGGGGCAGGGCATGACAATATCCTTAACCATGAAGCTGAAATGATTAAAGTTCTGTGTAATCAGTAGCAATAAGTGAGGCTCTCTGAGCCTCACTTTTCTAACTACCGAATGTCTGTTGAACGATAGGGTTCTTTTCATGCTGAGTTGTTGCCAGTTCATCCAAAGGTGTAATCGAGAGGTTAAACTTATTTTGAAAAGAATACTCGAAGACAGTCAGTATTAGATGATAAAACAAGTTGCTTATCATACTGGATGCAGTGTAAATCCCCCGTTCACACTCATAAATAGCTCTTACAATCGCTTTGTCACGGGTTGAACGTATACGCTTTGCATATTCAAACCAATACTCCATTTGTGATTGCTGAGCAGCTTCATGAGCACGAGAAAACGAGAACAGCAGGTAACGATACTGCTGATGCTCGTATTCCTCTAGTTGTTTCTTGAGTTTATCAGCGTGTTCAATCGCCTGTTTCCGAATCGTCTCAAAATGAATGATGGCTTGATCCACTTCAATTTTGCACTTGTTGTAATTGGTGCTTTCAAGGCATGAAGCGTTCAGTACGCCATTTTGAATCAGTTTACCTAATGTATACTTATTGCCACTTCGTAGCGAGGATGCTGCAAAGCGATATTGATGAAATCGATAAGCAATACCTTTAAATCGAGAGTTTGTTTTGTCTGGTATTAGCTCTATTTCAATTCCTTGTTTGAGCAATGCCATTTCAAACAGAGTCAACGAGCAAGAGGGCTGCAAAGTACGAATTGCAGTATCAACTTTTCTTCTCATCATACGAATCACCGTTTTCTCTTTTTCGCCTTGTACATCAGTGTCGTAACTTGAGTGGAGTTCCCCTGAGCTTTGTAATGCTTGTAACCCTAGCGTAACTTCTTGCTCCCTCATGATTTCTTGGGCTTTGAGGTGCGATTGCCAGTTAGAAATGATTTTTCCAGTAAGTAAATCAGTCGTAGACGCTACAATATGGACGTGTTCATTGTCGGTATCGGAGTGCTTAAAAACGATATAACGAGCATGCTCATATCCTAAATGGTCCATCAGCTTCTTAATCGTGTTTCGCCATTGGGTTAGGGGTAACTGTTCCCCCTCTGCGAGGGAGACAACAAAATGGCGGAAGGGTTGTTTCGTATTAGGGTTAGCTAGGTGAGCGCTTTGTAGTTCAGCAATCGCACGGCTCCAATCAATGTCTCGGGCATCTTGGTTTCTTGCATTCAGGGGAACCGAAGCGATTTCGTTGGCGCAGATAAACTGCGATGTTCCCCCGAGTTCATCACCCTTGGAGTGACTTGAAGAATACTCGACCAACAGCGTGACGTCGTCATTTTGCTTGGCGCCATATTGAACTAACTGCGTAGCATCATGCACCGTTTGTTTATCATTCTTACATTTCAATTCCTCAAATATCATCACTGGCGTTCTCTTGTTCAAGTTTGCGACGGTAAAGCTCACGTAAGGCACGGCTATCCAGAAATTGCATTGCTAACAGCTCGGCAGTTTGAGAATTATGTGCATCGATAGCGAGGTTTCGGATGAGTTGTAAATTCTGCTTTAGTTCATATAGAGCATCACCCAGTTGGCGGGCAGTTTCATGGTCGTAAAGGGGGTTATCTTGTTCAATGAGTGACTCCATCACTGTGGCGATGCGCTTTGTTTGCTTAAAGTACTCTGTGATTTCATCACTGCGTTGAGGTTTGACTGTGAGTTTTTGAGTTATGACATCTCTCAGGAACCGACTAGCGGATTTATAGTTATAGCTATGCATGACTTCAAGAAACTGTTGGTATTCGCTTTCTGTTAGATTGGTTTTTACTGCTCTGCAATACAGCTCTTTGTCAGTTTTTCGTTGTTTCTTGAAATTGGCTTTAACGGTACGAATGAGGGCTTTTACCTGCAAAAGTTCATCTTGATTGGAAGACGTTTGAGGATGTTGGTGGATGAATAGGGTATGAGCAAATGTCGTGATAAATGCTTGCTGCTCCTTGATACTGACACCTGATTCAATTGGGGAAGGTAAAACCCCTGGGAGTAGGGTCGTTAATTCATCAACGGAATAGTCATGATATTCCATCCATGATGTTAGATGTTGCTTTTGTTTTCTGGAGGTGCAGCGAATAACAGCCGCTGCGACTGTATTTATATTAATGTCCATTTTTTAATTCTCTATTTATTATTTTAATTATTTAGAGTGTATTGTTTTTAGCGATAACGCCGAAGGCTGTTATCGCAACCCTACTAAGTAGGGCAAGTTTTCGTGCGTTTATTTGGAACAAATAAGAACGAGCGATATCAGCTTGTTACTATTTTTGTTCTATCTGTTTTTATTATAACAATATAATTTATAATATTAAATGTGCTTATTTAAATAAGTAGAATATATTTTGTGTGATGGTCGGTATAATACGGAGTTCAACTGGGGAATATGATAAGGAACTTGTCGCATGCGACAGGGAAAGTGCGGGTTACGACATCGAAAATGCCGTTTGCGACAAGGAATTTGCGCCGCACTCTCACTACGTCTCAGCCGCTTTCATCCGCTTTTACGCCATCTCACTGAAAGTCAGTAGGTAGTTGTCGGGACAGATGTTATATGATTTAAGTTAAGAAGTAACAACAAAAGGAAGTGTGTTCGTGATGGCTGAGTTAAATTAAAATAAAGGATGTATTTATTGTGTCTTTATTTTGATTGCTTTGCGTGGTTATATTGTGTGATATCCAATATATGTTGCATGTATATTTTGTGCGTTGTTAAATATATAGAGTTTGTATATTTTACCTCATGAAATAAAAGCAAAAAAGTGATTGCTTTTTACTTCTAAATACGAATATTATATTTGCAACGACTCCTTGAGTCATAATAATAAAAAGAACGGAGGCGTCCAATGACGCTTATACACCCAATCAACCAATTAAAAATAGAAAAAAAAGTCGATGTATTAAAACGCGTTGGCTTATCCCAAGCCACGCTTCACAGACGTATAAACGATGGCACATTTCCGCCCGCCGTGCAACTGGGTCCCAAGGCTGTGGGATTCATGTCGCATGAAGTCGATGCGTTTCTTATTGCATGCGCTTTGGGAGAAGATAAAAAGCGAGTTGTATCTGAGCTTCTTGCGCAGCGACAAGCGCTTAAACAAGCGAATCCGTTATTGCAGTACATGAACTTTCAATAATCTATCTTTTAGTTCTGTGCATACGTTGCACAGAGCTTGCTCAACTTCAGTGGTAATTGCAAGATTTTCAACGACTTTTGCGCTCAATCTGAGGAGGATAAAAAACTCTTGACATTAAAGTGCAGGCTAAGTTAGCTTGATAAGGCTTCCAAATCGATCTGCTCTTTGAAAGCTCTGAATAATAATATAACAGCAAAAATAATAACGATAAAAACAAGATAAGTGGCTGAAAGCCATCAACAAAAGTTATTACGTTGTCACTCATTATTACTTCGGAGGAAACATGAAAGAGTTTAACGTCTTAAAGAAAAATCGAAAGTATTTTGCTGCATCGCTTAACGGCTACAAGTGCAGAATCTTAATCGATGAGCTGTCCCAGAATCTCTCAATCGGTACGCAACTGCTGGATGTCGAAGATATCTCTATTCGTTCAAAGTATGGAACCGACCTCATATTCAAACTTAAATCCTCGATTGAGGGGCAAAATGAGTCTGGTTTTATTACTTTAAACAGCACTTACAATACTTATCTCGTTGATAAATGCCGCGCTCTGGGTGGACAATGGGATAAGTCCAGTGAGTGTTGGGTTTTTAGCGGCCTTATCGAAGAAAAGGTTGATGAACTGGCTTATATTTTCAATTCCTCTCTCGTACCCGTCGAAGTGACGATTCATGATGACTATGATGTGTACGAAGAAAAGGGGACACTGTGTTGCCTTGGTTACCCAGTCGCACGCGCATTTGACCGTGATTCAGGAGCAAGAGTTGAAGAAGGGGTGGGTGTCGTAGCGGGCGGCTTCACAAGCGGTGGTAGTAAGAAAAATTGGGTGACTCAAGCCAAATCTGGGACAGTGTTTCGCTTTGAGGTGGCAGAGCAAGTGCTCATCCATTTTTCTGAGAAAGAGCCTCATTACCACTTTAAAGCTATCTGAGAGAGTGTCCCGAATTCTGTGTAACTGTCTAGACTTAAGCCTTAAAGGCTAAGGACGGACAATATGGATAAGAAAGCACTCGAAGCTTTTGCTCGTGAAGCAGCAAAGTCAATTAAGACTGAATCTGATCTTGATGACTTCCGAAAAATGTTAACCAAGGTGACCGTTGAAACGGCGTTAAACGCTGAACTCGATGAGCACCTTGGATATCAAAAACACCAATCCAGAACCAGCTCCAACTCCCGTAATGGCTACTCGGGTAAGTCAATTATCACCGATGATGGAGAGGTCGATATCGACGTCCCTCGCGACCGTGAAGCTAGTTTTGAACCTCAACTCGTCCGCAAGCACCAAACTCGATTCCAATCCATGGACGACAAGATATTGAGCCTGTACGCGAAAGGCATGACCACACGTGAAATCGTCGCAACGTTCAAGGAAATGTATGATGCTGATGTCTCGCCAACGCTAATATCAAAAGTAACCGACTCGGTGCTTGAGCAAGTGATTGAATGGCAGTCGCGACCTCTCGACGAAATTTACCCTATCGTCTATCTCGATTGCATCGTGGTTAAGGTGCGTCAAGACAAGCAAGTCATCAACAAAGCGGTCTATCTTGCGTTAGGCGTTAACATGGAAGGCCAAAAAGAACTGCTCGGTATGTGGCTCTCTGAAACGGAAGGTGCCAAGTTCTGGCTTAACGTGCTGACTGAGCTTCAAAACCGTGGGGTAAAAGACATCCTTATCGCTTGCGTTGACGGGCTAAAAGGCTTTCCTGACGCCATCAACACTGCGTTCCCAGAGACGCAAATACAGCTCTGTATCGTCCACATGGTGCGAAACTCGGTCAAGTACGTCCCTTGGAAAGACTACAAAGCGGTGACGACCGACCTGAAGAAAATCTACCAATCAGCCACAGAAGATGAGGCTCTGCTGGCTCTAGAGCAGTTCTCTGAGCGATGGGATAGTAAGTATCCTCAAATCAGTCGCTCTTGGATGGCGCATTGGGACAACCTCAACACCCTGTTTAACTACCCAGAGGATATTCGCCGAGCGATTTACACGACTAACGCCATTGAATCCCTCAACAGCGTTATTAGAAAAGCGATCAAGAAGCGCAAGCTCTTCCCAACGGATGAATCAGCTAGAAAGGTGATCTACTTGGCTATCCGAGATGCTTCCAAGAAGTGGACGATGCCGATTAGAAACTGGCGACAAGCTCTAAACCGCTTTATGATTATGTTCGAAGACCGACTCACGGAATACATGTAACCCCGACAGTTACACAGAATTATTTACAGGGTCCTATCTGAAAATAAGTGATATAAAGTGGTTGCCACCACGTCTTGATGAAACTGAGGCCGTACTTAACAACGCTATTATTCATAATAGCGTTGTTTTTTTTCAAGTTCTTCATGGGATGCCGCAACTGCGTTTGTCTTGTATGACATATTCATGCCAAGTTATCAGAGTTTCATATGTGAGGTCTGATGGTTTTAAGTTGACCAAATTTTAGTAATGATTCCTTGTGTATATTAGTTCAGTTACGATTTGTCTATCCTTTTTTCTTGTATGTGCAGGTATTCGTAGTCCCTTTTCGGTAAGTAGAACATCCCCAGAAATTGCCATACTTACCTTCCCAAAGCTTCATCTCACCACCGCAGTTTTTACATATTGGACGTTCATCATTACAACTCTTATCTATACAGACTTGGAACCCGCTCTTAATACCTCGGCTCATCGGGCTGCCACATTTGCTGCATGGTGTTTCCTTGTTCTTACAGCGTGGATAGAGAGAACAAGACAGAAATTTACCATACTGACCTGACTTGGGGCGTAAAGTGCCTTCACCGCATTGATGGCAAGAAATTTTATCGGATTCTTTTTGAATAAGAGAAACATCAAATTCGTTGGTTTCTATAGGGTACTTAGCTTTAATCAGCTCGGTAACAAAATCACTAGCATCCGTCATATCAACAAGCAAATAAGCTCTGTGTTTTGCACGAGTGAGAGCAACATAGAACAAGCGGCGTTCTTCAGCATGTTCGAATCTATCTCCCTGTGGCAATAATGCATCCACTAACGGTGGAGTTTGTTTCTCTGAGGGAAATCCAAGCTTACCAGTGGTAAGCCCCAGTACAATTACATACTCAGCTTCTTTCCCCTTGGAGGCGTGGAAAGATTGATTCTCTATGTTCAAAGTCGGGAACTGATGCTTCAAAGTCCTTAGCTGGTGTAAATCAGGGAGTTGGTGCCAGTAGCGGGCAAGCAAGTATACCTTGTTCTTGCTCGGTTTCTGAGAAGCGATCAATTGATTAGATATCGAAATGAGCGCCTTTTCTAATGCCGAGATTCCTTGTTCATCTTTTCCATGACGAACGATACTCACCGCAGGTTTATCTACTTTAACAAGTGAAACTATGTCTTTCTTTAACTGAACGGGGTTTTGTGTGACAAATCGAGTTGCGACATCACCAATTGAGCTATTGAATCGGAAGGTCATATCTAAGGTGGTTTCAGATGTAGAGCCAAAGTAGTTGGAAAACGCTGTGGTAAGACGCACATCGGCACCGCTAAAGCGATATATCGCTTGCCAGTCATCACCAACGCAAAACAGTGATGAGCGTTGCACACTATCCCTAAGAGCCTTAACAAGCCTGGCTCTCGGTTCTGAAATATCTTGAAATTCATCGACTAACAGATATTTCCAAGGAGGCTGGAATTGACCTGTTTGTACATACTTTAACGCTTTTCCAATCATATCGTTAAAGTCGATAACTTGATGGTCTCGCAGGTACTTCTCATAGCTGTGATACAGCGGCATTAATAACTCAAGCGCTTTTGCTGTTTGCTTCGAATCAATCGATTCTTTGATGATTTTGTTTACGCCAGCGTCATCAAGGCATGCTGCTTTATACATATCAACTAGCGCACCGAGTAGCTTAGCTAGCTCAGTTACCCGACCGATCTGCTCCAAGCTGTCTAACAAAGCACTCTCTGAAACTGGTTGAGTTTCCACACCATGCTTATCTAACTCCTTTTCTAGTGCTATGAGTAGGGTGCCTTTCTTGTGTTGGTGGTAAAAAAACTCGATGTAACCTGTCCCATATTTCTTATGGGTTTCACGCTTCCATTTGATACCTGCATGATAACTCTCTCTGTCTATGTACGGTGCGGTATTACCGTTTTCATCAATGCCGTAGTATTCGATATAAATATCATAGTCTGGGAGATAGAAATCTGGCTCATACTGGCGATATTCCGCTGTTGCAACGTCGAAGCGATATTTAGCCTCATACTCGTAGTTGATACCTTTACGAAACAACCAGTTGGCAATAACTAGCTCGCCATAGCTTTTAACTTGCTCGCCTCGCATAGAACGAATGTCGTTATCATTGAGATATTTGAGATATGAGCCGCGGGACTCAAAATCCCAAGGGTTTTTATCTACGTAGTAGTAGGAGCTAAAGTAATCGAGTAATGCCTTTTTGTAACTGCTGTCAGACATCAAGGCCTCGACTTCATCGTGCATCCATTTGGCTTTCATCTTGGCGCTGTCTTCGAGCTTAGACAGACTCGGTGCCTTACCTTCAACGGATGAGATAATCCGTACGCCAATACTATGAAAGGTACTAGCTTTCATGTCCTCAAAACCTAACTTGTCTTTGATTCTCTCATCCATCTCTTGGGCTGCGATGCGGCCATAAGCTAATAACAAGATATCGCTAGGATTAGCTTGTCGACTTTTGATGAGATAACCTGTTCTTCCTACCATGACACTGGTTTTGCCTGTACCCGCACCAGCTAATAGGAGGTTGTTGTCATTATCGGTAACGCAAGCGATTCTCTGCTTATCAGTTAGCGGGTTGGATTCCACACGATCAAAGAACGACTTGTATTGAGCGAGCTGCTTTTGCACATACCGACTTCGTATTTTTTGGACATCCGAAGCGCTCCAACTACTGATATTAGTGAGTTGCGATGCTGTGATTTGAGCTAGTTCTGAGAGACCTTGTACTTTGTCCCAACCTTTCCAACGCTTTAATTCATTACTGGCAGTTGTTCTAATTATCTCAACAGAAGAGTCTCTCAGAAATCTTGATGTGCATTGAAGGTATGCATCACTGAGAAAATCTTGCAGGCGCTTCGCACTTTGATTTGCCCAAGATGGGAAAAGTCGTTTTGAATACCTAAACGGTGTAAGATAGCCCAGCATACGATAACGGTAAGTTTGTTCTTGTGAAACTATGACTAAGCACCCGCCATCAATAGCGAGTGACAGGTGTGGTGGATGATCAAGCTCCGCCCAGTTAAAGTGAGCATCTTCTCCTCCTTGAGCAACATGAATCCCATTATCGTCCACTGTTACCTCGATCTCTTTGTTAAAGAGACGGGCAATTGGATTCGTAGTAAGTGTCAATAAAGTCATTGCACGTAAGCCAGTATATTTACTATTTGTCTCGAAAATTTTTTGTAGTTTACCGTAATGCTTGGAGAGTTGTACTTGAGCTTGGTTAAGCTCTGGGCAGGCACTCAGTTTATGTACAGAAAATTAGCGGACATCTAACTGATGATATTGCTCTAGGGACGTTTCTCAATTTTAAAAGTGTTATAAATAGCTAGCGCAAACGTGTCCCAAAGTGTGTTTGAAAATACTAAATATTTTTGTCTTCCGACATTCACGTCCATCTCCTGAGTCTATTGTGTGTCCTGCCTGAATAGAGACCCAACACATTAGCCTGTCGAGCGTTTTGACTTACTTCATTTTGTTGCTGGTGGAAGATATGAACAAGAAACACTACGTGGGTCATATCATCCCCACACCAAGAGATTTTCCAAGCCTAACTACATAGTTAAAGCTCTTATCAATGCCAGCTTTGAGAATCAAAGTGGCATCGTCACTAATGCCCATAGAGCAAGCTTTGTTTCAAGACTGATTTCAAAGCACTACAAAGCGATTGGTAGCGCAAACACGACCATAGTAGACAGAATGGTGACTTTTATACTGATACATTGCCTCACTCAATTGACTCATTGCGTCATTTAAGTGGGGTGGTTATGGTAAAACTGATTATTTATCAGTGCTTTAAGTGTGGTGTGGGGATGGGGTTTAAACTCCATCTCTTTTAAAGCCTATATCAAGCTCTTGAGTTTTCTAATATCCTTACCTAGTCAACTAAACCTCTTAATCCTAGCTATGACTGATTACCCCTGTACGCGGGTAAAATTAACTTTAACCCTCAAAGGGGTTAAAGTGCTAATATCCTCTGTAGAGGTTAATTGACATTGTAGGTAGATATGCTCATAACAAGTCCTAAGCAATTGGGAATATATTTGCGTGATGTGCGCAGGAATCAAAGGCGGAACCAAACCAAAGTCGGAGATATTGTTGGTCTAAAACAGACAACGGTATCGAAACTTGAACGTGATCCTGCCTCGTCCAGTATCGAAAGTCTGATGCGCCTACTGTCATCACTAGATCTTGAGCTACATATTCAAGACAAAGCTGTCAGTCGTGAACAGGCAAAGCTTCGTGACCCTGATGATTGGTAAAATCCTATAAAACAAAGCCAACTTTATAACTACGTTGCTCTCTCCCAATCATCATCGAGTTAGCAAACCGCTAGTTACGTGAGCAGTTTATTTTTGCCCCAAGACGTGTTTAGGACGTATGAAACCATCATGAGGTTTATTTGGGCAACAAGCTGTCGGACAATTACGAAACAACCTGTTTAGTGAATTATTTCTGCTCCTTTCTGTGCTGGCAACTAGGAAGAAATCCTTCTTGGTTGCCTAATCACCTTTGCCCCATTTCAATTCAGCCCCCTCACTCACGACGTTCCTGAGTATCGACGTTTGCCCTAATTTGCCTAACGAATTAATACCAGTTTAGTTGTATCTGACTGGCTAAATGTCTAAAGGACAATTCAGTGGAGAAACAGAGATTATCTTTCTTCTGGAGAATTCTGAATAAGTTCGTTACATTATTTTTTCATTCGGTATAAGGATTTACTCGAGTATTTATGAAGTTTTGTGACGAAACGTTGGCCCCTCCAATACTGGCATATGCACACAATTATTCTCATGGGGATGTAGAACCACTCCATACTCATCAGTGCGCTCAGTTTTTACATGCTTTAAACGGTGTTATTCGAGTGGATACACATTCAGAGTCGTGGGTTGTGACAACGAATCAAGGGCTATGGATACCTGCAGGTATCTCACACAGCCTCAGAATTACGGGGGACGTTCGAGTTCGTACGCTTTTTGTTGATCCTATGGCCAGGGCAGACCTTCCCAATACCTGTGTGCTATCGAAAGTTTCGTCGTTGCTGACCAGTTTAATTGTTGAGGCCGTATCTCTACCCGATATTCGGATAGCGGGAACGCGAGAAGAACGAATATTTGAACTGATACTTGATGAATTACGTTTGCTAAACCCCATTGATTTTTATCTCCCCAACCCAAGAACCGAAGCATTGGTCATGTTCTGTAAAAACGTATCTGAGCGTCTTTCACACCCATGGACAGCTTCAGATGCCTCCAAGTATTTGGGCCAAAGTGAAAGAACTGTTTCTCGTCGGTTTCAGCAAGAGCTAGGTCTAACGTTCACAGAATGGCTGCGTCAGAAACGATTACTACATGCGTCTGAACTTTTAGCCAGCGGGTGCAGTGTGTTAGATACTGCATTAGCGATTGGATATGACAGCCCTAGCGCATTTAGCGCGATGTTTAAAAGTCGAACGGGGCTGTCTCCGAGGGAATATTGTCCGATGGTTAATCCATTAGAACAAGATTAAAGCGCTAAGTTAGTCTGTAGTAAATTAGAGTAGGCATTCAACAATGCTTGTAGAGACGCTTTTGTTGCATCTTCTTCAATTGCGACGCCAAAAAAGCTCACGTTAGAAATCGCAGACTGTAGCTGCACATAACAGGCCGCTTTACTTTGAGTTCTTGAACCGAGAGTATGCTCGTGATAGTCAACGATATTGACCTGCAGACCATATTGTTCCATTAACCCTTTTAGCAACGCAGACATTAGACCATTCCCAGAACCAACACATCCTATCATTTTGTTGTTGTGATGAATTTTGGCTTCAATTTTTTGGCCAATCTCTGTTGTTTGGCTGTGATAGCTCTGCAAGCTTATGGTCGGGTTACTCACTAGACCATAAGACTGTCTGAATAGTTGCCATAATTCCGAAAGATTAATTTCACATCCCGATCTATCGGTATGACTTTTCACTTTTTTACTCAAATCGGCTTGGAGCATTTTAGGCAGTAACAATCCGTGGTTTTCTTGTAGTAACCATGCGGCACCACTCTTACCTGATTGACTATTTACACGAATCACTTCTTCATAGTTACACCCCAAATCCATAGGGTCTATCGGCAAATAAGGGATATCCCAGAAGGTCTTCAACTTAGAGCCATACGAAGAAAATCCTTTTTTAATGGCATCTTGATGAGAACCCGAAAAGGCGGTGAATACGAGCCTTCCAGCATATGGGTGACGTGGGTGAACAGGGATTTCGTTACACTGCTCGACGAGTTCAACCGTATGCCGAATGTCATGAAAGCGCAATTTAGGATCAATGCCTTGTGAATAAAGGTTTAGCGCGAGTGTGACCAAGTCAACATTGCCTGTACGTTCACCGTTCCCGAATAAACAACCTTCGACCCGAGTCGCTCCTGCTAGCATGGCGAGTTCGGCACTAGCAACACCTGTACCTCGATCATTATGAGGATGAACACTGATTGTCACGTGCTCTAATGAACTAAATGTATTTATGAAGTGTTCAATCTGGTCAGCAAAAACGTTAGGAGTGTTACATTCAACTGTTGTTGGCAGGTTAATGATAAGCTGCCGTGTCTTACTTGGCTGCCATACTGACGCTACTGCTTCACAGATTTCAAGTGCAAACTCGGATTCCGTAAAATTGAATGTCTCTGGTGAATACTCAAGAGTCCATTCAGTTTCAGGTCGTTTTTCACATAAGGCTTTAATCTGTTTAGCCCCATTTACAGCAAGTTCTAGAGTAGACATTTTATCCTGAGAAAAAACAATACCTCTAAAAGATGGAGCTGTAGCATTGTACAAATGGACTATGGCCTTAGACGCCCCTGTTAGAGAATCAATTGTTCGCTCAATCAAGTCCGATCTGGATTGCGTAATCACCTGAATAGTAACATCACTTGGAATTAACTCGTTCTCGATCAGACATCGAACAAAGTCAAAATCCGTTTGCGATGCTGATGGGAATGCAACCTCAATCTCCTTGAATCCGCATTCAACTAAGTGGTGAAAGAACTTCAGTTTTTTATCAATATTCATTGGGTTAGATAAAGACTGATTACCATCTCGTAAATCGGTTGAGCACCAGCGAGGGGCTTTGTCTAATATCTTCGAAGGCCATGTTCTTTGTGGAAAGCTGATAACAGGATCTGCTCGGTATTTTTCTGATGGCATTTCTAACATTATTAATTTGTCCTTTCTTTGTTGAGAAAAGTTCATGCTAGAAGACTATGTGAATGATATCTGAATGGAAGTTGACGAAAATCGTCGCGTTTTGGACAGAGGGGGAACATCATCAGTATGAGAAGAGGCACTTACCTGCTTATTTGCTAATAGTTTTTTGTTCACGGTGATCACAGTTCACGGTGAGCACTTCTAGCTCAGAAATGCCCCAAAGTTGCGTAGCTCAGCAATCTTGACTTACTTCTTACGACATTAGTTGACCTACTTTTGCTAATGATTAAATATGTACTCAGTTTACTATGGTGCGTTGGGCAGATAAGGTCTGATTTTGAACCAAAGTGAGGCTTTACTGTTTTACCAAAGCCTTCAATAGTCATTGAAAATGATATCGTTCAATATCAGTTAGTACTTAAAAAGGGTTGAAGTAAAATTGATTAAGACAGATTGGGAAATATTTAAAGCAAAGTTTTCAACAAATCCACAAGACGCTTTTGAATGGATGTGTTATCTCCTTTTTTGCAATGAATTCCGAGTGAAAACTGGTATTTTTCGATATAAAAACCAGTCGGCAATAGAAACCAATCCAATTTCATCAAATGGAGTCAATATTGGCTGGCAAGCTAAATTTTATGCAACTGCATTATCTAGTCACAAAAATGATATACTAGAAACAATTACAAAAGCAAAACGTGATTACCCTGATTTAAATAAAATAATTTTTTACACAAACTCAGAATGGGGTCAAAACAAAGGAAAAGAACCACAAGGAAAGATAGAAGCAGAAACAAAGGCAAAGGAAAATAACTTAGAAATTGAGTGGCGATGCTGTAGTTTTTTCGAATCGCCGTTTGTTGTCGATGATTGTAGTCGGTTCATTTCGTACTTTTTCACTCAATCTGACAATTTGTTTGGGCTTTTGGAGTCATTTGAGTCTCATACAGGTACAATTTTGGATGATATTGAAACTTCTATAGCCTTTGGCGACCAAGATGTTTCAATCGATCGCTCTAGTATTATATCTGAAATTGAAAAGTCAGACACTAACGCGTTAATTATAAGTGGTGAAGGAGGCACAGGGAAAACATCTCTCATAAAAGAACTTTATGGTAATAAGGGGGCGAATGATGCCTTTTATGTACATAAAGCGACAGAGTTTTCCGTTAGCAACTTAAATGAATTTCTATCAGGTGTTTTTTTAAAGGACTTTATTGAAGCACATGAAGGGGCTGACAATAAAACAGTTGTTATTGATTCTGCGGAACACTTAATTGCTTTAGAAAATACGGCTCCTATTAAAGAGTACCTTTCTAGCTTAATCAAAGCTAAATGGAGGGTGTGGTTCACTACGAGAAATGCCTACCTAGATGACTTGGTTTTTCAATTATATGAAGTGTACAAAATTAGTTTTAAGCCGATACATTTAGAGAATCTGAACGAAGATACATTATTCGAACTTGCCAAAAAACATGATTTTGTCATCCCTGATGATAAAAAGTTCAAAGTGCTCATATTAACACCATTTTATCTCAGGGAATATTTGAGGCATTATCAGGAGAACAAAGGTGCAAGCTACTTTGAATTCAAAGAGTCTTTATGGCCAAGAGTCATTGCGAAACGATCCCCACAACGAGAGCAATTTTTTATACATCTTGCCGAAGAAAGAGCTAATTCAGGAAGATTTTTCGTCATTCCAGACTTTAGCTACTCAAATGAAGCGGTAGAAAAAGCATTAGTTTCCGATGGAATAATCAGCTATGAGCCTACTCGTGGGTATTTTATTACTCATGACATATACGAAGAATGGGCGCTTGATAAATTCGTAGAGAGCAATTTTTTAACTTCAGAAAATTCAGAAATATTTTTTGAAAAAATACAAGAGTCTTTGGCCATAAGAAGAGTTTTCAGGCGGTGGTTATCAGAGAAACTTAGCGCGTCCAATGAAGATGTTAGCCACCTTATTATGGAAACCTTGTCATCTTGCAAAATATCTAATTTGTGGAAAGATGAAGTTTTAGTCTCTATGCTTCTGTCCGATTATTCCGATTACTTTTTTAAAGTGAATAAAGATTCACTATTGGAAGACGATTTCCAACTTCTCAAGCGGTTATCCTTGCTGATAAGAATAGGATGTAAGGAGGTAGATAATAGCCTTTTTGACAAGTTTGGTGTCAGGGCGCCAGATATTTTATCAATGGAGTATGTAATTACTAAGCCGAAGGGAAACGGGTGGTATTCGCTTATCAAGTTCATCCATAATAATATAGAAAATATAGGTATTGATAATCTTAATTTTGTATTACCCGTTCTCCATGACTGGAATAGTCACAATAACTCTGGTGATGCAACAAAATGTGCTAGCCTAATTGCTCTAGCTTTTTACAAGTCGGCAATCGAAGATAGAGTTTATATTGGAGATGACAGTTTTTCCAAAAATTTGATTCTAACTATTCTTTATGGAGTCAGTGAAATAAAAAGCGAGCTTAAAGAGATCATTGATGAAGTAACTTTAAACAACTGGAAGCGACATAATGATCCATATCACTTAATGAGTGAATTCATTTTAACAAAAATGGAATGTTTTAATGTTGCTACTGAAATCCCAGAAAAAGTAATAGCTCTAGCCAAATGTTTTTGGATATATGAACCACAAAAGAATGATTGTTTTTATGGTTCAAGACTAGAGATAGAGCATGAATTTGGTGTTGAGTCTAGTCACCAAGACTATTATCCTGCTAGTGCTTATCAAACACCTATATATGCCTTATTAAAGGCCGATTTAAAACTAGCACTAAATTTCATTACCGACCTAATAAATTATTCATCAAAAACATATGCTGTATCTAGCCTTGATAAAGGTCAAGTAGAGACTGCAACACTGTATCTAGATAATGGTAAAAATGTCAATTTACCTATTTCAACTCGTCTTTGGTGCATGTACCGAGGAACACAGGTAACCCCTAATCTACTCGAATCAATACTAATGTCGCTCGAACGTTTCTTTCTTGAGAGAGGAAAAAGTACTAAATCTGAAGTACTTGAATATTATCTAAATTATATCCTAGAAAGAGCTGAATCTTCTGCGCTTGTGGCTGTTGTTGCAAGCATAGTATGTGCGTTTCATGAGAAAACATTTAATGTTTCCAAAACTCTATTTAGAACGAGAGAGTTTTTCTTTTATGATTCTTCTCGAATGATTCTGGATCAAACACATAAGACTCAACTTACCTCGCTGAAAAACTTTAGTATCAATCGAATGAATGAGCTTCATGAGAATGAAAGGATAAGTGCCTGTGACAAAAAACATAGACAACATTCACTAGAAGACATTGCACTCCAATATCAATTTTTTAGAACTGAGGACGTAAGTGAAAAGGAATCAGAAAAACGACTTCAGGAAATTTGGGAAATTCTGGACTATCACTACAAGAATTTACCAGCTAAGGAACACGAAAATCATCAACATAAAACATGGCGTTTATTTTTGGCTCGCATGGACAAAAGGAAAATGGCTCCTGAAGCGAAAAAAGTAGAAAACGGTATAGCAATAGAACTCAATCCTGAAATTGCTCCAGATCTCAAAGAATATAGTGAAACGTCTCAGCGAGAAGCAAATAAGCCTTTTGCACATTTAGCTTTAAATACTTGGGCCGATAGCAGGCTCTACGATAGAGATAGTTACAATAAGTATGAGTCTTATGAAAATGAGCCATTGACTGCTTTGGGTGAGGCAAAAGAAATATGGAATAAGCTTTCTGAGGGCTGTATGACGGAGGGATTGCTGTTCGATCGAGCCACACCATCGTATGTATGCACTGTGTTGTTGAGGGACTTCAAAGAAAAATTAGGAAAAACCGAGCTAGAATTTTGCAAGGAAGTCATATTTGAATATGCAAACATCGTTAACAATGATGATTACATACATCAGATTGGTGACGGCCTTGTTCCTGCTTTATTTGTTCTTCCAAGGTTAATAAAAGATTTTCCAGATGAAAGATTTACTATCCAGCTTATCTTAATTAGAGCTTTAATGAGACATGACTCGATATCGATGATGGGAATGGATAGGATAAATTCAGTAGCTATTCAAGCTGTGCAGCACTTATGGAACGACGACCCTGAGTTCATGAAGTCTTTGTACATTGGGTATTTGGTAGTTGCTCAAAAATATAGAGTTGTTCAGGATCGTTTAAGGCAAGAGGCGTATGAACAGAAAAAATATGATATTGATAAAAATGACTTTGAACAGGAGTTGTTTAAAGAACTAGAGAGTGTAATAAAGAGTATCGAAGATGAAACCATCAAGGAATTCGCAATCGACAATATTGAAAGCGTAGATAGCGACATATTGATAACTGCTTTTCAGCTTTTGCCATTAGGTAATGTACTTAAAGAACCTTTGCCCTTTGTCGAGGAAATTATTAGGGTAATTTCACAAAAATTACTCTCACGTGATAGAGAAGACCGTCTTGATTATGCATTTAGACATGAGTTTTTGAAACACTATGCTCGTTTTGTCCTTCATCTAGATAATGACAAAAAAGATAAATACCTGAAATATTTTACGGATAATTTCACCTTGAGCGAAGGTACGGCAGATTTATTAAATGAATTTGTTAGCGCTGAAGACTCGCTGAATATGCCAGACTCATTTTGGTATGTATGGAACCGATTTAAAAGCTACATCGTTGATTCACTTAGTAGTCAAGGTTGGCGGCATGATAAAGAGCGCACAATCGAATCCTTTCTATTTGCAAGAATCCCTTGGAAGGACGATGCACTGGCTTGGCATACCTTTTCGGCTGAGAATAAAGTATTTTTTTATGACCTGAGCGGTAAAATAGGTGGAGAACCTTCGTTCATCTATAGTATCAGCAAGCTACTTTGTAGCATTGGAAGTGAATTTATAGATGATGGTATTTACTGGATCTGTAATGCAATAAAAACCTTTGACATTGACTTGTCGCAAGACAAATCAGGAAATACACTATTTTACTTGGAAAGATATATGAGAAGATATCTATTCAAAAATCATGATAGAGTGAGACAAACACCTAAGTTAAAGGTACAGGTATTGGTTGTGTTGGATTTCCTAGTCGAGCAATACTCCATTACAGGTTACCTCCTTAGAGAGGACATAGCCTAGCTAATAACCATTGTAGCCGAGGTATGAATTCTGGTGGACTAAACTAAGTTCACCAGAAGACTGTAGCCAAGGTTACTGTGCCGTATAACAAATGCTTAGGGTTTCAACAGACTTTTTCTAATCTGACAGAAACGGAATAGAGCTATGCGTCTAAATAATATCTGTCCATCAATGTGCCAGTTTGCTCTTGGCTGAGAAGACTTGCCCAAAGTTTGCCGAACGGGCATGTTTAACAATTATTAGCCTAGTCTTTGACTTAATTTACCTAATAAACCTATTATAAATCAGACGTCTAAAAAGACAGTATGTATTCAGAGTTTTGTTTATATAGCAGGGTGTTAAAGTGAATCAAAGAATAGAGAACGATACTTTTTCTGGAGGTGAAACGATTCACCTAAATGCCACAGTCGGTCACAATGGTAGCTTCGCCCCTGAAGGAGAAGCCCGATCAAATACTGATTACGCACTTGGGTTTTCAAGTGCCGCACTGGAACTAATTAGATCCGCGAAAGAATCCTCTGAGTTAAGAACTCACCTTGATTATTTGGTATATCCTATTTGTTTCAACATGAGGCATGCCGTTGAACTAAGGCTAAAAAAGTGGTGGAAAGATTTAAGTATTTTAGCGACCCAAAGGGACGTAAAACTTAAGCAGTATAGGGATGCAAAAGTAGCAAAAGATCGCTCTTTAAAGGGGACACTTATGCCCTTTCCTACAATAGATGAAGCATCCACTCATAACCTGTCTAAATTATGGAGTCTGATTAGTGAATATGCTCCTATAATCGATTCACGCTTCAACAAGCTTGTCCCCCTTCTTGACCCTTACATTAAAGATATTGCAGATATCGACCCTACAGGCCAGACATTTAGATATCCTGCCAGCAACGATAGTCAGGTTCACTTATCTGAAACACCACTTATAAACATCGGAATACTTGAACTCAGGTTTACAATGTTATTCAAGATGTTTGATTTTCAAGATGTTATTACTAATGAGATGAAATATGAATACAGTTGGGTTACCACACCAAATCAACTTTCATTTTATGACCTACAGTCAATTTCTTTAAACCTGGCTAAATATGAAACTAAAGAGGGAGAACCCATAGCTAAGCAAGCCAAACAACTTGTCAGAAATGAATTTAAATTATCTAGTGGTCTATATAGCAGAACAATTTCTGCAATCGAACGTAATCATTATTTGAACCACAGCCTGAAAATTATTAACAAACCAAAGCACCTCAATTTAGAAGCTATCGGAACAATATTCGATGTGTATTTTGATTATAAGTCAGTGGAAGAGTATCGGTCAGTGTACGAACGCACGGAGACTAAAATCCGAATATATAATCCCGATTTTGATAAAATGACGCAGGAGTTATTAAAGAAAAGTGAGTTAAGAGAAAAGTTACTTTCAAGTTTAACGAGAGAGCAAATTGCTGAGGTTACGGCTCTACTTCAGTGTTACTCAGAATTAAAGTATATGGAAATTTATGATCGGGTTGTAGAGGAACATATAGTTGATGTTAATCGGATGAGTGAAACAGAGCTTAAAGGCTACTTATCTGAAAACTTCTTTGGTTCAATGATGCTGGAAAAACTTTCATTAATGCTTCTACAACAAAACTGTATAAACGTAGTGCAGCCGCCAATTGATAAGTATGGACTGGACACCATCAGTTGGTACAAAAACTTTAAAGAACGAGCATTTAATAGGTGCTACGATGGTTTTTTTTATTTTGAACACACAATTGAACAATACCAAGCTGAGGTGGTTAATGTACTGTCTCGAGTTAAAGCAGAAAGGTTGAGCATGTAAGTAAGGGGGTCTCTTGAGGAAGTGTTATCCGTACAAAAACTAATCCTTGTTGCTCTAATTTACAAAAGTCGGTGACACACTTTTGTCCAAAAGAGAGTTAAACAGCTTTCTTGCAAGAAAGCTGTATCTCTAATTTGAATAAGATGTTTGAGGCGTTCAAGGTACCTAAGTTGGTATTGTGGTGTTACGTGTGTTTCTCTCAATCAGGGTTTTAAAATCAAGAATTTTTCTCTGATTTCTGAGTTTGGTCATTGCTTGTGCATCATCCACCACACAAATCCCAGCGGCGGTGTTCTGGCAAAACTGAGAAGCCAGGCAACGTACCTCGATAACTGCGGCTTTATCGCGGCGATGCGCTCGTAAGGTCAGGAGTGATTTCGGTTCGTCATACTCAATAAACTCGTAGTCTCGAAACAGTAAAGCAAAACTCACCGCCGCTGCTTCGGTGTCCGTAGCAGGAACGGTGGCGTAATGGCTTCGGGTGATAGGAACGGAGTGAATTGAGTAATCATCATTGAGTAATACCGATAAGTTTGGATGCATGTCAGCAATATGGCCTTGAATGTAGTCTCTGCGTATATCTTGATAAAATTTCTGGTATTGGAAGTACGAGAGCGTAATGCCGTGGCTAATATCCCAATTGTTATCTCGTAGTAAATCACTAAAACAATAATCATCAATCTTCAACAGTTGCTTGAAGTTGTCAAAACCACCCAACACACGTTTAATTTGCCTTGGACTCACTCCACGATCGAGCAGGTCAGTTTCATTGAGATACGGTTCAGTGCGTAATATCGTGGTGACTAGTTCAATGAGACCGATGTCTACCGCACTGATACCTTGCATCAGAAGCGGCGCAAAGTAGTCTGAATGGGAGTAAGCTAGGCCTTCATCGAGTGCAGAAATGACGCTGAGGCGTATAGAGTTAGTCATCATCATGGTTAAACTCCTAATTAAGAGAAAAGGGGACGTGTCAGTCTTGGGGTAGTGCAATAGCCTCGATAGGTCAGCCAGCGAAAGTAAAAGTGTACTGCATCAATACGCTGTTTTTGCTCTTTGTGGCATACGTTAGATTGGCGGAGTGACTCACGATATTGACGAATGTCTTGTGTCTGTATGTATAATCTTTCATTGCTGCTGGAGTGGTTGTCGTCAACGAAGCGTAAAAAATGATGAAGGTAGTCTGCAATCTGATTGAGTCTGAATTGAGACATTCCTGAATGCTCACGCTCTGCCATCAATTCACTTAACCAGTTGAAGTATGGAAAACGAAGTTCCTCTTCTGAATAGCTCAAGTCTAGAGGGGGCAAGGTTGGGAAGTCGCCTTTTGTCGGTTTGTGTTTGTAAGCACGAACCACAGGAAAATGCTTAGCCACTAAGTGTATTTGCACTAATAATTGCTGACTCAATGACAGAGAGTCGGGAAGGGCATGGGGGTTGTTTTGGAAAAAGAACTTAGCTTGTAAGCGCACTGCTTTCGCTCTGCTTATTGCATGTTTCGGTTCGTCTGTTTTCAGTGCTACAAAATAGTGGGGCTTAATATGGCCTGATATTTTTAATGAAATCGGCGGTGTGATTTTGACTTGATAAATGCCATGCTGATTGGTGGAAATATGATGGGCGCGAAGCTGACGGTGTTGTTTTACTCCGATGTTTCCGTTTTGACGGGGCAGGGCAAGGCGTCCTTTTCGACGTAAGCGGCGCAGTGCTTGCATTTCACTAAAGCGAGGATGTTCGCTGATGGGTTTTACCTCAAATTGGCTTAAGTGAGTTTGATGTAAGTTCGAATTTGGCATAGGCGTGATTCCTTCTTGGCTGAATTTAGGGTGCAAAAATCCGCACCCTTAAATCGTTAAGGCTGTAAAAATTGAGGGTTTTAGTTGAGTGTTAAGCTGTAAGTAGGGAAATGATTAGCTTAACGTTAAGTGACAAATGAATTATGCGATGAGCTTGTTTGGTTGACCATATTGCCCAGCAATTGAATAGTGCTTGCCCGTTGATTTAACAATGTACTCGCTCCAGCATTTGTGGATCTCATACCGTTCTTCGAGGTATTTTGCGCTATTGTACGAGGCACGAGTGGTATTGCTGTCCAGGTGAGCTAAGCACATCTCAATCGCATCCACTTTGAAATCCGTATTCTCATTCAGATGAGTACTCGCTATTCCTCTAAATCCATGACTCACTAATCGGCCTTTGAGTGTAGTCAGATTGAGTGATGAATTGACCGCATAAGGACTGATGTGCGGATATTTGGTATTGGGTTTGTCTGATGGGAACACATGCACCTCATCACCAGATATCGGCTTCATTAATTCTAAAATGCCAAGGGTGTACTCGTTTAACGGAACAAGGTGCTCACGTACACATTTAGTATAGAAATTGGGTACTATCCAAAGCTTGTTCTCAAAATCAATGTCACACCAGCGCATAGCTGCTAGTTCAAATGCACGTGTCATGGTGTGGAGTTGCATTTCAAAAGCGCATCGCGTCACGAGTTTCATGTTGTGGTTCGACATGATGCGCATGACGTCTTCTAGTTCATCTGGCGCAACAGACGGCATGTGAACCACCTTCGATTTCTCAAACTCATCCTTTATGTCTGCTAAGCAATTGCTTGCAATGTAACGTCGATTGACAGCAAAACGCATCACTTGGTTGGCTAACGAACAAGCTCGTTTAACATTTTCAAGTTGCCCTTTGGCTTGAAGAGGGCTTATAACCTCGATCACCCCAGTTGTTGTAATGAAGCTGAGAGGCAAGTTACCTAGTCTAGGATACAAGTGTCGCTTGAAAAATAGCCGCTTACGATGAGAGGTTCTTACGTGTTCTTTTATGCGTTTTATCTCTTCTTCCCCAAAGTTTGTACCGTTTTTTTTGGCCTCTTTGCGAGCCTCTTCAAGAAGCACGTTACGCCTAGTTGTCTCTTTAGCTTCGTCTCGTTCAAGCATACGCTCTGCTACCACTTTAAACGTCAATCCGTTTTCGAGATCACGGTCCAGCTTTTGCTTTTCTCGATATACTTTAGGGTCGATGTTATTGGCCATTTGTATACGAAGCTCTTGGGCTGTTTTACGCACTTCTGCAAGTGTTACGTTTGGGTAAGATCCCAGCCCCATTTTTTTTCGCTTTTTCGTGATAAGGTCAGTGTAAATAAATTGCCAATTTTTTGAGCCGTTTTTTCGGACTCGAAGATAAAGATTGCCACCATCGGAAAGCGAGTATTCTTTATCACTTGATGCTGCATTTTTTACTTGTGTGTTACTTAATCTATTGATACCAGCCATGCTGTTATCCTCCATTTATTTGAGTGTTCCCCTTCAAGTTAACAACGGTTTTAGGGGGACGCAAGGGGGGGCTGGAGCTGTGAGATGTAGTGAGAAAAGGTGACCGTGAAAGAGTGTTATATTGTTTTAAATCAAAAGGTTAGGTTGTTTTTTTGAGAGGTGGTGAGTCATAGTGATTAGTGTGTGGGAATTCTTAAGAGTGATTCCCAACGCATGGCATTTTTTATTCCATCGTTGGGTTTAGTGTTTACGGTGGTCTGGTTGAGTTTCGTGGTAGCGTTGCTCACACCTTAATGCGGCGTTAGCATGCGGGAGTAATATGAAGAAAATTCTCATCATCGGTAATTCTGGCTCAGGCAAGAGTTGGTTGTCGAACCAGTTATCCCGAAAACTTCAGTTGCAAGAAGTTAACTTGGACTCGATTGTATGGGAGCCAGGTGGCTATAATCAAAAACGCTCCACCGGAGCAATCGAAAATGAAATTGCTAGTATAAAGTCTCAATGCAACTGGGTAGTTGAGGGAGTATTTGGTGCTTTAGCCGAACAGCTTATTTTTTCTGCTGACATGCTGTTGTTTTTGGATTTAGAGTGGTCTGAATGTGAAAGTTCTCTTTATGCTCGTGGTTCGGAGAGCTCGAAGCAACTTAATGAGGAACAGGCGGAGAAGAATTTTCGTGAATTATTAAAATGGGCTTCTGAATACTCGGTTCGCGAATCCAAAAGTTCACGACAGTTCCATCAGCAATTGTTCAGAGATTTTCACGGTTCTAAAGTACGTTTCACAACACGCTCTCAAGTGAATGAGTTTGTAGCGGAAACAACATGCTAACAAACTGTTTAAGAGTGATTCGCAACGCGTGGCATTTTTACCATGCGTTGATTTTAGTGATTTAGGTGGTGTGCGGAGGCTTTAGTATTGCGTTGCTCACACCTTAACAGGGCGTTATAGCGCTCGATAAAATTGAATATGGGTGGTCATGGATAATATCGAAAAAGAGCTTTATCAAGCAGCAATAGAACTAGTAAATATGCGATATCCTTCTGGTTGGGGTGGTGCTGCGGCTGTTAGAACAGAGTCAGGAAAAATATTAACAAGCATTGCTCCTGATACTAAAAACGATGCTCTTTCACTATGCATGGAAGTGGGAGCGTATTTAGAGGCTCACAAACTCAATGAGCGAGTGACCCACTCATTATGCCTGTATCGTGAAAACGAGAACGATGAGTTTCTAATCTTGTCACCATGCGGAGTTTGCCAAGAGCGCCTCGTCCACTGGGGTGGGGATGTCAAAGCAGCAATTACGACTCCAGAGAATGCATTGGTTTTCAAAACTATACGCGAATTAATGCCTCATCATTGGTCACTTGTAAACGGCAAAGCGCTATAACAAACTGTTTAAGAGTGATTCGCAACGCGTGGCACTTTTACTATGCGTTGTATGTAGTGTTTAAGGTGGTATGCGGGAACTTCGGTAATGCGTTGCTCACACCTTAACAGGGCGTTATAACTCTTTTGTCATTTCATCATTACCTCTCAGAAGTAAAGAGGGCTAACCTATGAAAACTAGAATATTAGTCGGTACCATTTGGGTTGCTGTTTTTAGTTTGGGGCTCAACGCAAGCCCTCTAAGCACTCAAAGTGATGAACGATTGTTCAAAAATTTTGCTCTTTCATCTTGTATCGCAACCAAATACAAGGGCTCTGATGTGGCTAAAGATGCGGTCACAGCAATGCAAGGTTATCGAGAGTTCTCGGATTTGCCTTTGGAGGTATTCATTGATCTAAGTGAGTTATTGGAAAGCGGAAATACTACAGCTTACAAATCAAAAAATGGTAGCGTGATAGAGTTAGCCTATTGTATCGATTTCTCTAATTCGGACGTCGTGCATAAGCTGTACTCAAAGGCAAAATCAGAGTTATAACAATCTGTTTAAGAGTGATTCGCAACGCGTGGCATTTTCACTATGCGTTGGTTTGAATGTTTAAGGTGGTATGCAGCGGCTTTGGCATTGCGTTGCTCACACCTTAACAGGGCGTTATGCAGACAAGAGAACTTTTCTCTTTGCCTAGAAATATTCTAAGTGATAATGATTGCGTTGTTGTACTAATAATGTATTTTAGAAAATCTTCATATTAAGGTTGTAATGCTATGGGATTTAAAATAATAAAGGTAACAAAAGAAGAACTTAACAGTTTGGGTATTAATGCTGAAGAGGCATGGGCTGTAATAGATGAATCAGGGGAGCGATGGAGTTCTCCTCTCACTCAGGCTCAAGCAAACTCTTTACTAAATGAATTAAATAATAATCCTGAATTATTTAAATCTGAGCTGGAAAGAGTAAAAAAAGCAAATGCTATAACTCTCTCTAAAGAGCAAGTATTTAAAATTCACTTGAAAACACGAGATAAGAGTATTCGTATGAGACAGCAAGAACTTAATTGCTAAAGCTGCATAACAAACTGTTTAAGAGTGATTCGCAACGCGTGGCATTTTTACTATGCGTTGCGCTTAGTGTTTAAGGTGGTGTGCGGAAGCATCTGTATTGCGTTGCTCACACCTTAACAGGGCGTTATATGCAAGTCAGTAGGTAGGTTTATGTCAAATAAGAAATGGTTACAAGTCGATAAGGCATACACATTTTTCCTTGAAAGTTTCAAAGCTGGAAATGAATTCTCGTTAGAAGAACTAGCTGAGGCTACAGGTTGGAGTGTATCCACAGTCAGAACGTATTTAAGAAAAAAGTGGGCAACACTTTTAGAAAGTAGTGGCTCTGGTTTTAAGGTTACTGAAATCATAACCACTTTCAATTCTACGACTTTCCGGCAGCATCAGAGTCAAAAAGATGAAGTAGATAAGCTTTTGCATCAAATTATGCTCGAAAAGTCTATTTCAGCTTGTATTTCCGCAATTGAAATATACAACAAGCCAAACTTCCAGCACCGTGAAGAGACTTTCTCGATTCTAATGACCAATGCGTGGGAATTACTTCTCAAGTCTAAACTAGTGAAGGATGGTGGTGATCTACCACAAGCAATCCACATTATGAAAAAAGGTGAAGTGGTCATATCTCCTAGCGGAAACCCCAAAACAATTTCATTAGGTGCGGCTCTTAATCGTTTGCTAAGTAACGGCTCTATTCCCTCAGTAGTTGGTGACAATATTCGCTTGTTAATGAACATTCGCGATGACTCAGTTCATTTCGTGTGTGGGGATTTAGAATTAAGCACTAGTATTCAAGAAATAGGCACAGCATCTTTAAAGAACTTCATGACTCTCGCCATGAATTGGTTCAATCACGACTTCAGTCGATATAATTTTTACTTAATGCCAGTGTCTTTTTTCCATCTATCTGATGTAACGAGTTTTAGCGTAGACAGTGAAGTTAAGTCAAACTTACTAAAATACCTCAAAGGTGTAGAGAAAGAACATGAACACGACAAAGATGCTAACTACGCAATTTCTCTGAAATTGCATACTAAGTTGGTTAAGACCACCAATGAAGAAGCTTTACAAGTCCGTGTTACAAACGACCCTGATGCGCCAGAAATAGTGCTCTCAGAAGAAGATGCCTTGAAAAACTACCCTCATGACTATCATGAATTGTTAGAGATACTGAAAGCTCGTTATACTAATTTTAAACAAAATAAAGTGTTTCACGACCAAATGAGGACTTTGAAAGCTGAAGGCGAACGATACTGTAAACTTCGTCGACTAGACCCTGATAATCCCAAAAGTATTAGTAAGACCTTCTACCATAATCGAGTCATCGATCAATTCGATCAATGGTATGAAAGAGTCCGAGTAAAATAAGCATATAACAAACAATTTAAGAGTGATTCACCACGCTTGGCATTTTTGGTTTGGGTTAAGTTCAGTGTTTACGGCATCCAATTTGAGTGTCATGGTAGCGTGGTTCACACCTTAATTGGGCGTTATGCCTTTTGGAGGGAAAATGAAAAATCTGCAAGAATTGGTCCTAAATTTTCGTCGTGTAATGGAGTGTTTAAATCCGTCCGATTTTGTAGGAACGTCCCTGTCTGTGAGTAAGTTTCCTTCTGCTTGTTGTGATGACTCCTCTCAGATTTTAGCCGCGTATTTAACCGATAATGGTTTTTCTGGTGCGGCATTAATTCGTGGGGAATACGGTGGAAAAAGCGAAGAGTTACATTCTCATGTTTGGCTCGATTTAGATGGCTTTAAAATAGACGTAACTGCAGACCAATTTAATAAAAGAGGCTATGACAATCCATCAGTAATAATCGCACAGGAAAACGAGTTTCTAGAGACTTTTGAAACAACGAACGATGGTATTGCTGATTTTCGTATTCACTTAAAAGGCTACTCTGACCCTGGCTTAGAAAGTGACTTTGAATCTTGCTACAAGGTAATATTGTCGCACTTATCAGCACAGGCATAACAAACTGTTCAAGAGGGATTCGCAACGCGTGGCATTTTTACTATGCGTTGGTTTTAGTGTTTAAGGTGGTATGCGGCGGCTTTGGTATTGCGTTGCTCACCCCTTAACAGGGCGTTAGTTTCCCAGTAGACATAATCAGTCCGCTGGGAATTTTTGTTTTTGATGCAGTACACGCATGATGCGAATGATGTTGCCTTCAACCCAGTAGGAAACAATCATTGAAATCTCAGGAATAATAAGCAATCGCCCTCTAATTCCGTCTCGTTGGACTCCCATATGAGGTTGCTCTAGAAGGTTCTCAACTTTTGCTTCAATAATTTCGTCAGTTTTGTCAGCAGCTTCGGGGTTGAAGTCGTAAAGAAACTCAAAGATCTTTTCGCGATCGTTAAGAGACTCTTCTTCCCACAAAATCATAACTTGCCTCGGTTACGGATTTTAGCTTTACGCTCGGCCATACGAGATTTAGCTGACTCATGGTCAACAAAAGTGGCTTTTCCTGAGTCAAACTTCTCAAAAGCTAAGTTAACTTGTTCAGTTAACCACGCGTCGTGAGATAAAGTCTTTCTTTGTTGATCAGCTAGTTGCTCAGTCAGCTCACGACAAGCATCACTTAGTGTTCTGCCTTGGCTTTCAGCCATTTGCTGGGCTAGTCGTTTTGTTTCTTCATCAACACGAAACTGAATTCTAGTGTCCATGATATACTCCATATCTTATGTGTGTACAAATGTTAGCACTAGGTTTGTAGTTGGGCAACTAACAAACTGTTCAAGAGGGATTCGCAACGCGTGGCATTTTCACTATGCGTTGGTTTAAGTGATTAAGGTGGTTTACGGCAGCTTTGGTATTGCGTTGCTCACCCCTTAACAGGGCGTTATGTTGTCAAAGATTAAGTATGAAGATTTTAATATTATTTATAGCGGCATTATTGTCTGGCTGCGCTGGTTTAATTGAAAGTGCTAGTTCCCCAAATTATCGAGAACACAAAGCTCGGGACAGTGTATCGCCTAGGAATCATAAAGGTTCAAGGAAAAACAAATTAGTCGGTACTGTTGTACTCACGTTTAATATTAATAGTCAGGGTGATGTGATTGACATAATGGTTACTGATTCTGTACCTAAAGGAGTATTCGATGCTGAAGCTGTGCGAATATTATCAAAACGGAAGTATGCGCCTTCCGAAAAAGGGGAAACTGGCCCTAAAAAAGCTAAGTTCGAGTTTAAAATTTGACACATAACAAACTGCTTAAGAGGGATTCGCAACGCGTGGCATTTTTGCTATGCGTTGATTTTAGTGCTTAAGGTGGTATGCGGCGGCTTTTGTATTGCGTTGCTCACCCCTTAGCAGGGCGTTAGTTTGCAAGAGGAAAAATGCAGCTATATCGCAAGATCTAGTGGTAAAAGCTCAAAGTTGAAATTGTCGTATCGGCGTTCAATTTCAGTGTTAATTAACGTGGTAAAAATCCAAAATTGGCATCGTTTCAACGGTTGATTGGTTCTTAGGTGCGGCGACTTTTGGGTTCACTGAGTCGAACTTTTTTGCTGAAACTCTGCTCGTTGAGTTTGTTGATACAAAAGCCGATTTACTCGCTGTGAGGACGTTTTCTCTGGTGTGGTAAGTTCACGTGGTTTCAGTGGCTTTGTTGAAAGTCCGCATTGTGAGATTGCCTTTCCAAAAGCAGTTTCTGGTGTTGTGAGTTCGTTTTCTGCGGCGTTGCTTGTTCCAAGTGGTTTCATTGACTAGCCGCTTTGAGACTACGCCTGACTTAAGTGCATCAAGGCACATAAATTTTGTTGTTCGCAAAGTTTAAAACAACGTAAAATCAACCCTTTGGGTCTGCAAACTAACAAACTGCTCAAGAGGGATTCACAACGCGTGGCATTTTCACTATGCGTTGAATTTAGTGATTAAGGTGGTTTGCAGCGGCTTCGGTATTGCGTTGTTCACCCCTTAGCAGGGCGTTAGGTTAAAGGAGTTAACTTGGAATTATATCGAAAAATCAAAGCGATGCTTAGTAACCCTGTTGTTGGTTTGTTTCTCGCTATCGCGATTGCATATGTGTTTTATGCTATTGGTACTAAAACAATGGAGCTAAGTTACTCCTTAATCAAGCCCACAATTATCTATAACTCTACAACTTCAGATTCTAAGTTAGAGATCAGTTGGAAGGGTGGTTCAATTGATAGCTCAATTGTTCAGCTTGATATCCCTATATGGAACAGTGGTGATCAATACATAGACTTTAATCAGGTATCGAAATCCAATCCCATTAGTTTCCATTTTCAAGATGATGATATAGAAGTTATTGACTCATCGATTCAAAACAAGTCACGTGAAAGTCTGGATGTAAAGTTAATCCGAGATGGTAACCAAGTAACTCTTGATTTTGTAGGAGATGATGCACTGGAAGCAAAAGAAGGGTTCTTTATTTCAGTACTTTATTTATCAAAAGACGCGGATATGAAGCCTGTAATTGAAGCAAAGGGAAGAGTGAAAGGTATACCCGCAGGGATCACTGAGGGAACATGGACTCCGATTGATGATGGAAGATACTTACCAATTGGATTAGGGTTAGCGTTTTTTTGGTTCGTTGGAATACTACTCTTTATTGCATCGGAACAGTTTTTTAAATCTATACCGTATTTCAGTGCTTTCCTTTATAGCTGGCTCATACCGTTAGTCTGCGCGATTTGCTTACTTTTCGGAGCATTATTTTTTTGGGCAATTGTTGTAGATATGTCTATGGGGCTAACTTGGAGACATTAACCTAACAAACTGTTTAAGAGGGATTCGCAACGCGTGGCATTTTCACTATGCGTTGGTTTTAGTGTTTAAGGCGGTATGCAGCGGCTTCGGTATTGCGTTGCTCACCCCTTAACAGGGCGTTAGCAATCCCCGAAAAATTAGGTTCTGTAATTATGCAATTAGTGTTCGATACTAGAGAACATTTGAATATTGTTTGGAAATTAGCTGAGCAGATTTCAGTTAAAAGGCAAGGTCATAACGAATTTATAAGCGCAATGTTTTTTGTTTCTATAAGCCACTGTGATGCGGTGCAAACTCTTGTAGAAAAGAAAAATTTTGCTTCGGCATTCTCTTTGGTTCGACCTACTTTAGAAAACACTTTTAGGGCAGTTTGGCTCCGAAAATGCGCAAATAAAGATCAAGCGAATAAGGCGATTTACAAAGATAAATGGAATGCGGTAGGAAAGAATATTGAGCTTATAGAGGAGGAATATGAAGACAGTATGCTCTTTAGCAAACTATGGGAAATGCTAAAGCCTTTTGTGCATGACTTTACACATGGTGGGTCAGAACTTACTTCTAGACATATTTCTAAAGGTGGTTTTATAACTCCTACTATAGATGATCAAGAAGTTAGGTTCTTGTTGCAGTTAACTGTTTTAGTTTCTACGTATGTTCTCGCGGAGCTTGTTGAGCTTTCTGGTGAAAAACAATTTGAACCATATGTCGAGAAATTAGCAAATCAAACTTGCACAAAAGTGTTTGGGACCGATTGCTAACAAATTGTTCAAGAGTGATTCGGCACGCGTGGCATTTTTACTGTGCGTGGGCTTTAGTGGTTAAGGTGTTATGCGTAAGCATTGGTATTGCGTGCCTCACACCTTAACAAGGCGTTAGCTCAACGTATTAAGCTTTCATCGCTAAACTCACAGCAATTGATTGTTAGATAAATTGCATTCTCTCGTGAAATCCTACGAAAAATATCCAATCGTAATTGTATGGCGACTTTTAAAAGCGTATCAATCCAAATATATGCTAAGTTGGAGGTTTTATGAGAAGTTACAATTCGCAGGTCGGGGCTGACCCAGTAAAATACTACGCTAGTCTAATTGGAATGGAAAAGTATGAGGGTCGTTTGAAAAGGCTTGCTAAAAGCGGATGATTTAGAATGCTGATAATCATACTAATAGTCATTTTTTCTTTGGCGACAATTCACTTCTCTCACGTACTTTTTTCGGTGTGTCTGTTCTCTCCCAGTAAGTTATCCAAAGGTGTAACTTTATTGCGCTCACTGGCTCTTTGTATAATGGCTGCATGCGCGCAATATTACATACTGTCTCTCATATTGGGTTCTATCTTGCCTGCTATTTCAGGGTTGGTTTTAGTTTTCACTAACGCTTTCTTCTTCATAGGTTTTTACTCTGCGTATAAAGACAAGCACGTTAGAGAAAGTTAGCCGAGCGCATGTTAAGCTAACAAGTTGTTCAAGAGGGATTCACAACGTGTGGCATTTTTACTATGCGTTGGGTTTTTGTGTTTAAGGTGGTTTGCAGTAACTTCAGCATTGCGTTGTTCACCCCTTAACAAAGCGTTATATGAAAATCAAAATATCAATAAGGAATTAGTAGAAAATGAGTGAAGAAAACTCGATTAAGAGTTGTAAGCTAAGTGCTGATGAATCGTCAGTTGTATGCTGTAGTTGTGGGAAAATAAACAGTATTCAAGGTAATACTAAAGATAGAAAAGCAACAGAATACAGCAAAGCAGGTGGTTGTGAATTGTTTTGGTTTTGCCCTGAAGAAGATTGTAGCTATGTATGTTGTTTGGATCGTGGAGGCCCTAGACTGGGGCTAACTCCAAAGAAAACAAAAAAGCGAAAAGGTTATGGGTTTTCATGATTTCCATATAACAAACTGTTTAAGAGTGATTCGCAACGCTTGGCATTTTTGCTATGCGTTGCGTTTAGTGTTTAAGGTGGTATGCGGTAGCTTCGGTATTGCGTTGCTCACACCTTAACAGGGCGTTAGGCGACATGAGACAAACGATAGAGTAGTGATAGTATCTTGGGGTGCATTCAGCTTCAGTTAACGGAAAAGGAGCGGGTTAATGAATGGTAAAGCATTTGATAATTGGCAAAAATCGCGAAAGAAAGGGTGTTTAAATTGGCTTTTCAGAACCACTTTCGTCACAGCCATTTTGTACATGATTTTTAATGTTATTTTCCTTTATCCATCTTCTGATGCGCCAAGCATTACGATTTTCTTATCGGATAATGCTCTTAATTACTCAATTTACACGATCGGGATGTTTTTCGCATTTTGGGCTATTTGGCTATACAACGAATCTTCGTATGAGAAAGAAGTTAAACGTAGAAATGTCGCCTAACAAACTGTTCAAGAGGGATTCGCAACGCGTGGCATTTTCACTATGCGTTGGTTTTGGTGTTTAAGGTGGTATGCGGCAGCTTCAGTATTGCGTTACTCACCCCTTAACAGGGCGTTATAAAGCTCGAAGAAAAAGGACATTTCGTGGAAATTCGAACAGGTAAACTTGAAGATGTTGCTGGTATTAC
>NZ_JBSRRK010000016.1:0-64913 GCF_053890955.1 Vibrio sp. JZG120 | reverse complement strand
TGGTGATTTCTCCAATTGATTTTCCGGTATAGCGGTTTCCGACGTCTCGGAAAACCAAGTAGTTCTCTCAAAGTTACCCCTATTAACGACACCAAATTCAGAAGCTTTAGAAAAAAATTTAAAAAAATAACATTGCGAGATTTGGCTAAAAAAATTGAAGAAAAGTAAGAAAAAGTGCTCAAGTTTCCACAAATCGAGCCGAGTGGGCCAAATTGTATAGAAAACCAGCAAAAGGAAACAATTGAAGGTAAGTTCGCAGACGATAGACGTGGGAATTAGAAAAGAAAAAGCCCCTTTTCCTTTGAGAGAACTGGGGCTAGGTTGGTCGCCAGAGCCTATGTGGAGATCAAGAGAAATGAACACATTTCCGGCATACCGAGTGCAACTTTACATTGAAAATGATTGGCAGGTGAGAGATGAGAGAGCCGCTCATTCTATTATAAAGTTGCTTGCCAAAAGCCTGCATTCCCATCCACGTCTGAATGTATTGAGTACAGGCTAAGTAAACTACTGCAATAGTGACATTGCAGAGTTTGGCAACTGTTTCGCTTGAGCAAGAATCGATGTACCTGCTTGTTGCAAAATTTGTGCTTTGGTCATTTGCGTGGTTTCTTTCGCAAAGTCCGTGTCTTTAATTCGGCTGTTCGACGCGTCAACGTTTTCTTGGATGTTTGCCAAGTTGTTGATGCTGTGACTCAGACGGTTTTGCTTCGCACCCAGATCCGCACGTTGTGAATCCACGTATTTCAGTGCCGAATCCAGCACAGAGATAGCGTTTTGAGAACCTTGTACGGTTGTCATATCAATATCTTGTACTGATGTTCTAAGAGGTTCATCGCTCAAACCAAGCTCAGACGCCAATCCACCCGAAATTGAAATTTCACCCTGAACGTTTGGATGTGCAACAAAAACTTGTAACTTGCCATCTTCACTTACAGACGCGTTGATCATATCAGACTGACCATTAATGTACGTTGCAAGCTCTTCGATGTCGTCACCTGCTTTTGCATTAATGTTGATTTCTAGATCATCGACATTGCCGTCTTCGTCTTCACCCATACCTGGCAAAGTGATTTTTAGATCCGATTTAGCTGGGTCAACGCCCCAATCTTTATCTTTACCGTTTTCCGATAAGAAGGTCACACCGCCCATGCGAGTATCGTCCGCACGAATGCTGGTTAGCCCCATAATCATTGCTTCACCTGAGCTCGCACCAATCTGGAATGCCGCTTCACCGAATGAGCCGTTCAATAGACGACGGCCACCGAATGACGTGGTTTCTGCGATACGGTTTAGCTCGTCAATCAATGCCATTGACTCTTCGTTGATCGCCTGACGCTCAGCCGGAGAGTTAGTACCGTTCGATGATTGAATAGCAAGATCACGCATACGTTGCATGACAGATGTTGCCTCATTCATCGCACCTTCAGCGGTTTGTGCAATCGAGATACCATCGTTCGCGTTACGCATTGCGACATCTAGACCACGAGACTGTGCAGTTAAGCGGTTAGAGATCTGTAGACCTGCCGCATCATCTTTTGCACTGTTAATCTTATGTCCTGAAGATAAGCGCTCCATCGACGTATTTAATTCGTCAGTCGCTTTGTTTAGGTAACGCTGCGCGGTCATCGCGGAGACGTTAGTACTAACTGTTACAGCCATTTTGCTCTCCTTTTGAGTTCGCAAGCTTTTGCGAAGCGGCCAGCTTTACTCTCATTTGGATAAGCACTGACCGTAAAAATTACTTGCTAAATCTGCCTTAAACGCAGGGTTTAGAATCTCTAAATCTGTTCTGATATTTTCAATACAATTTGTGTGCCAACTTATAAAATTTATTTCACCGCTTTTAAAAGAAGCACATAAACAATAAGTTAGCGTTATCACTAAACCATTTCCGGATAATGAGGCTCATCTTGCTTCATAGATATTGACCGCTACTTTGTTGCCGCCCGACTTGCCTCTCGCGTCATTGCCGCTTTGGGTAAAATCGTGCCGCATAGCATGACTCTTAATTTACGTCGATTTATCGCACTTAAGGCTTTGCACATAAGGCATCAAAAATCAGACAGTGTGTCTTAAGTCAGACTAAATATAGTTAAACAGAGTTAGATCTTTGGTCTTACCGAATGCTTGTTGCGATGCCTGTAACGCTCGCGAGTTTTCACTGAACTCGATAACGGCTTTAGAGTAATCCAAATCCTCAAAGTTGCTCTTCGCTTTCGCCAGAGACAAATTAAAGTCTTCGTGGTTTTGCTCTTGGATATCGAGCGTGCTCAATCGAGCGCCAGCATCAGTACGCGCTTTATTCAAATGGATAAAAGCAGCGTGAAATTCTTCTGTCATTTGGTGCAATTTGGCGGTCGCCGACGTATCCGACACCGATTTATCTGACCACGCCATTGCATCCTTGAAGGTATCGAAAATGCTGAACTCTGCCCGCTTTTCGATCTCGATGCTATCGCCAGGCGTAATTTGACCTTTTACGTGCACTTTCAGGCCTTTGTACTCAATGCCTTTTTCTGGAGAAAACTCATCGGCATCCACGACTTTACCGTTACGCTCTAGTTGGTAACCAAATTTGCCGTTGTTCATATCGACAAATGTCACGCGATACGCCGCATCATCCTTCGTATCAACGTTAGTGGCTCTGTTTAATAGCAACTCAGAACCGTTTTGTAGATCGTAATTCGGCTGATAATCGCCAAATGGGTTTGGTATCTCCATAAACAGCTTGCTGCCAGGATCGTTCATTGGCATCTCAAGCATGCTGGAGACTTTCATTTTGCGCTGGTAATCGTCTCCAGCGTACTGAACACTACCGTCTTTATCGCGATAGAATGGTTGGCTTTTTGGCTTAGTGCCAGCAAACACGTAGTTACCAGATTCATCTTGCGAGTTCACTAAGTTAAGGAAGTTGTTCGCAATCTCTTCTAGCTCACGCTTCTTTGCTTGTCGGTCTTCCGCAGAAAACGCACCGTTAATCATCTCCATCGTTAAGCGCTTCGACTCGTCGGCAAAATTCTCTGCATTGGCGATATTAACTTCGTGGTTTTCTAGACGATTACGCACCAACACTATTGAGCTAAGGTATTGTTGTAGCTGCTCTTGTTGCTGACTAATATTTTGAATGTAATGCGACGCAAGGGGATCGTCGCTAGGTTTCAGTAACTTTTTCCCTGAAGCAAGTTGCTCTTGGTTATGGTGAACCTTATTCTCTTGACGACGCAAGTCATTTTGTACGGACTGATAGTTATGGAAACTAGAAATTCGGGTTAGCACTTATCTCTTCTCCTTACCTCAGTTGTAAAATGGTATTGAAGGTGTCATTCGCCGCTTGCATCACACGTGATGAAGCCATGTACGCTTGTTGAAACTTCATCATGTTGGCCGCTTCTTCATCGAGGTTAACGCCAGAGATAGAAGCAACGCGCTCTTGTGCCGCCTCATGCTCTAAGCGAGCGACGGAGGCTAATCGGTTTGCTGTAGAAGATTTCAATCCGACTTCGGTATTGAGGTTGTGATAAACATCAATCAAGGTACTGGATTTTCCATCCATCATCTTGTCTGTTTGGATCTTCTGCATTTTTCTCAAGTTGCCATTACCACCTTCCGAAGGCACCAAGTTCGCGGTGAACTTGTCATTCATCAGCGCACCTTCGCTCAGCTCAAATACAGTCGCATCGCCATTTTTATACAGCGGATGACTTTTCGGCACTGAGATTTCAATCATCGGGTTATCTTTGTCTAGCGGGTATGAGTATTTGTCCGATAGCAAATTGCCTTTGTTGTCCGTGATCTTTAACCATGGCTTATCATGTTTCTCGTCGGCTGGTTGTACGGTGACCTCAAATTCTTTGACATCCCCCGCCTCACGAATTTTGAACTTGGCGTTACCTTGAGCAAAAGTGGTTGAAGCTTCATAACTTTGCGCGGCAATGGCTTTTGCATCATTAGTTTCCATCTTAATGATGGCTGCGCCACTTCGTGTTGGGCGCAACAATACGCGCTCACCAGCGGCAAGACCTTCACCAATTTGCACTTTCATACCATCCAGAACAAACGAAGAATCCGATTGATCAATGTTCAACGACATTTGCTCACCTTTCGGTGTTGTCACGCTATACTGGTCGCCATCATAACGTAGCGAATATTCACCACCTTTGATCGCTGAGATATCATCAATGTAAACCGCAACATCAGCTTGAGAGTCAGGCGCAGCAAAAACTCGAGATTTTGCCACCAGCTCAGAGTTCACGTCGGTAAATACGTCTTTACCTATCTTGCCGTTGAGATCCAGACCTTGAGATTGCAGCTGATTAATTTTGTAGGAAAAGCCCGTCGCTAAACGGCCCATTTCATCCTGAAGTTGCGGAATGTGTTTGTCGCGCATTTCAAGCAAGGCACCGATTTTGCCATCCATGTCGTCAGACTTGATCGCTTTAATGCCATCCCCTTCCACCATTGCTAATCGTCTTTGGTGAACATCAGGATAGCCGTCAATCATTTTGAGCTGGCTTGCTTCCGTGCCAGAAACTAGCGTATGTCCATTGCCGATGTGAACATTAAACCCTTCCGCATTTTTGCGTGGGGTTACGGTTACTTTGGTGTACTCAGATAGCTCAGTAACCAGCTTTTCATGCTGGTCCATCAAATCATTGTGTGGACCGGGTGTGCGCATCATTAACCGATGCACATCGCGGATTTCCAACGCAAGTTGGTTCACGCGTTCAATGCCCATATCCAATTTTTTATTGGTCACATCAGATTGCAATCGTACGGTTTCATGGAAGTCATTTAATGTATCAGAGAAGATTTTCGCCTTTTCCAGTACCACTTTCCGTGCCCCCAAATCGTTCGGAGTATCTGCCATGGTTTTGACCGCATCGAACCACTCGTTCAAGTTCTCTGGAATTTTCTTCGATGCAACTGAGCTCAACATGCTAGAGAGCATATCAAGATTGTCTTGGGTATCCGTTTTGTTGGCATTGTTGGTTGACGACAAGTTCAGTTCATTCACGGCAAACTGATCCCACGAGCGGCGAACATTTTCCACATGCACACCCATGCCGTAGGTAGAGCCACCAAACATGCGCGGATCATTCGTACCTTGGATAACAGACTGGCGGCTATAACCCTCTGTATTAACATTAGAAATGTTATGACCAGTGGTGTTTAATTGTCTCTGAGCAGTAAGCACACTTTGAGTACCTACATTCAGAAGGTCTGACGCCATACATGCCCCCAAAAACGAAATAAAATCGGCAAAACCGATCACCTAGACACATCAAAGCAAAAGGTGTGCCAAATAAAAGAGAGGTGTGAATGTTCAGAAAAAGTAAAGGCTTGCACTGTGGCAAGCCTTCTAAAACAACATGAACTAGCGAAGAGTAAATTACATACTTTCGATTTTCTGCTTCACCTGCAGGACTTTGTCTGCGTAATTCGGATCGGTCGCGTAACCCGCGCTGTGAATGCCGCGAATGAAGGACTCTGAATTCCCTCGCTGTTGCAATGCTGTCTCGTAACGTGGGTTGTCATTTAAAAAGCGCACAAAATCATTAAAGCTGTCTTCGTAATTTGAGTAGGCGCGAAACGCTGCCGTCTCTTTCACTGGCGTATTATCGTGGAACTCTAGCGTTTGAGTCGTCACTTTGTCACCCTGCCAGCTTCGATCTGCTTTGATGTTAAATAAGTTGTTGCTGCTGCCACGCGCGTTCTTCACGACCTTTTGTCCCCACCCGGTTTCCAAAGCCGCTTGCGCAAGTAGCAGAGATGGCTCGACACCTAGGGCTTTCGCGGCTTTCTCCGCGTATGGCTTCATCGAGTTAACAAAAGATTCTGGCGAATCGAATCGAGTTGGTTCATTGCTTGGTCGAGATAGCTGACCAGATTCAATCAAGCGCTGTTCAATCTCACGCGCTTTTTTCGGGTCAACACGACGATATTCCACGGCATTATTTGCCGCATCACGCATTGCCGTTTCACTCTTGTCGTTACCTTGCCCAGCCGTTAATTGCTTAACAATCATATCGGCCAAGCCCATTGAACCAGACGAACTGAGCTCGCTCGCCATCTGCTCATCCAGCATTTGTCGATAGAACTTCTCGTTCTGGCTGTTCATCATGTTGGACTCAAAGCCCTCATTGGCTTCTCGCATGGATTTCAACATCATGGAGGTGAAAATAGATTCGAACTGACGAGCCGCTGCACGCAGTGCTTCTTGCTCGCCATCTTTACCTTCCTTCACTGCTTTTTGACGCAGGGTATCCAGCGAACTGATGTCATGAATAAAACCAATGTCGTTAGGATTGTTCATTATACCTACCTCCTAACCATTAAATGATGATCAACTGGCCTTCAATGGCACCAGCTTGTTTCAATGCTTGCAAGATAGCCATCAAATCCGACGGCGCTGCGCCGACTTGATTCACTGCACGGACCAAATCATCCAACGTTAAGCCTGGTTCGAACTTAAACATCTTGCCCTGCTCTTCGCTAACTTCGATATCCGAGTCTGGCACGACAACGGTTTGCCCACCAGAAAAGCCGTTAGGTTGGCTAACATTCAGATTTTCTTTGATTGCGACCGTCATTCCGCCATGAGTTACCGCAGCAGGTTTAAGGCGAACATGTTTACCAACTACGATGGTACCCGTACGAGAGTTAACGATGATTTTGGCTGCGCCATCTGCAGGGTCGAACTCTAGGTTTTCAATTGCCGATAAGAACGCCACACGCTGGCTGACATCACGAGGGGCACGTACACGCACCGACGTCGCGTCTACTGCACTCGCCATTTGTGGGCCAAGGAAGTTGTTTACCGCATCCGCCATACGTTGAGCCGTTGTGAAATCTGACTCAAGCAAGTTGAACGTGATGTAATCACCACGACCAAATGGGTTTGGAATTTCGCGCTCTACTGTCGCACCACTAGAGATAAGACCAACGGTTGGATTGTTACCTACGATTTTAGAACCGTCAGCGCCTTCAGCACTGAAGCCGCTCACCACTAAGTTACCTTGAGCAACCGCGTAAACTTGACCGTCGAGACCTTTGAGGAACGTTTGTAGTAGCGTACCACCACGCAAACTTTTGGCACTACCGATAGAAGAGACTGTCACGTCTACTTGCTGACCTGGTTTAGAGAATGGCGGCAACTCTGCCGTTACCATGACTGCGGCAACGTTTTTTATTTTCGGCTTTGTGCCCGGCGGCATCTGAATGCCGAAGTTTTGCAGCATGGCGGCGAAACTTTGCTCCGTAAACGGGTTCGCTTCGCCTGTGCCAGGTAAGCCTGAAACCAAACCATAACCCACGAGTTGGTTGCTTCGTACACCTGCCACTTGCGCGACGTCTTTGATACGTGCAGCTTGGGCAGCGGTAGCAAACAGAGCAACGCTCATCAGTATTAAAAGGAGTTTTTTCATGCTTACTTATCTCTTGCAGTCAAATTGCCGTCAGCACGGCGTGTTATAGCGCTACATTAAAGAATCGTGCCAAGAAGCCCGGCTCTTGCATATCTTGTTGTACACCGGTGCCAGAGTACTGAATTCTTGCGTTAGAAACGCGGTTTGATGCAATAGTATTATCGAAACTAATGTCATCCGGACGAATAGTGCCGCTTAAACGTATGTACTCATCACCCGTATTAAGCGTCATCCATTTTTCTCCACGGATAACGAGGTTGCCATTTGCTAAAACTTCAATCACCTCAACAGTAATGTAACCACTGATGCTGTTACTCTGCTTAGCAGAAGAGTCACCCGCAAATGAGTTTGAGTTATTTAAGTCATAAGAGAAATTGTATTTGCCACCAATTTGCAGCTCTTCGCCACCCACTTGAAGCGGGTCCATTTGCGCTTCATTGGTTTTCGATAAATCGGCATTGGCGCTTTTCGTGGCGCTGGTAGTCTCATCCAATGTCACGGTAATAATGTCGCCAATACCACGTGGCTTGGAATCGTCGTAAAGATCGGTAATGTGCTCGGCGCTAAACAGTGAACCTGTTGCAGCAGCATAATGCTCAGGTTTCTTTTTCGGATGAATAGGAGCCCATGCAGGATCACCCGCAACCGGATCGCTTCTGCCACGCAGTGTATCCACGATACCGCTGCTCTCTTCTTTCGATTTATCGCCTTCTACCGCGTCAACCACCGTCGTTGCTTGTGTCACTTCATCCGTTTCAATCGGCTCTAACATGGCACAACCCGACATCGTGGCAATCAAAGCAAGTAGACAAATACGTTTCATCGTGAGCTCCTCAATTCTTGCTCTTAACCGTTATAACTGCTGGTTAACGAAGCTCATCATCTTATCGACTGACGAGATCACTTTTGAGTTCATTTCGTAAACGCGCTGGGCTTCGATCATGTTGACCAACTCTTCCGTTACATTCACGTTAGACGCTTCCAGCATGGATTGACGGATTTCACCCAAACCGTCCAAACCAGGAACACCTTCTTGTGGATCGCCACTGGCACCCGTTGGTAAGTAAAGGTTCTGGCCAATTGGCTCTAGGCCACCTGGGTTAACAAAGTCTGTAATGGTCAGCTGGCCAACGACTTGGTTATCTTGCTGACCACGGACGCGAACCGATACTTCACCATCCGTACCGACAGTGATAGAAATCGCATCTTCTGGAATCACAATTTCAGGTTCTACAGGGTAGCCAGAACCCGACGTGACTAACGTGCCTTCACCATTTAGCGTGAACTGACCGTTACGGGTGTAACCGATGTTGCCATCCGGCAACGTCACTTGGAAGAAGCCGTCGCCTTCAACCATCATGTCCAGTGCGTTGGTCGTTGTCTGCGCATTACCATGCGTGTGCACTTTTTGCGTCGCAACCACTTTAGAACCCGCACCTAGCATCAAGCCACTCGGAAGCTCAGTGTTCTGAGATGATTGGCCGCCAGGCTGGTTGATGTTCTGATAGAACAAATCTTCGAATACCGCACGGCTCTTTTTGTAGCCCACAGTAGAGGCGTTCGCCAAGTTGTTCGAAATCGTGGCAATGTTGGTTTGCTGGGCGTCTAGACCTGTTTTACTTACCCATAGTGCTGGATGCATAGTGAACCTCTAACTCTGTTAACTCATACGAAGCAGTGAATCTGAAGATTTATCCATTTCTTCAGCTGTGCTCATCATCTTGACTTGCATTTCAAACTGACGTTGTAAGTCAATCAATGCGGTCATTTCACCTACGGCATTCACGTTACTGCCTTCTATCGCTCCCGTCTGGAGACTAACAGTCGCGTCTGCTTCGTAAGGTTGGTTTGGAGTTTTATGGCGAAATAAGCCATTGGTGTCTTTAAACAAGCTTTGATCATTAGGCTTAACAAGCTTGATGCGATCAACCGCTTGGAATTCTTCTGCCGGGGCACCTTGAGGAAGCACAGAGATGGTGCCATCTCGACCGATTTCAATTTTGGAGAGAGGAATAGGCAAAGTAATCGGCGCATCATTTTCACCTAGCACTAAATGGCCACTTGCGTTAGTAAGCATGCCATTTTGATCGACTTTTAGGTTACCGTTACGGGTCAACCCTTCTTTACCCGTGTGATCGAGTACTGAAATCCAGCCGCTGCCTTCAATCGTCACATCCAGATCACGCCCTGTTGTAATCACGCTACCTTGAGCAAAGTTATGCCCTGGACGCTCTGTCATGCTGAACACACGTGAAGGATGGCCTTCACCATAAGCCTGCATTGAGCGAGCCTGTGCTAAATCCGCACGAAACCCTGTCGTGCTTACGTTAGCCAAGTTATTAGCACGCAATTGTAGTGCCTGCATATTTTGCTTGGCCCCACTCATTGCGAGAAACAGTGCGCGATCCATAAATTACTCCAAAAACTTCTCTGTACACGGAGTAAAAGCAAGAGTTATGCCAATATAAAATTAGCTTATTTATCAAATATTTAAATAAGAAACAAAAGATTAAGAGGGGCTTCAGTGGCAGAAAACTGCAACAAGGGGCAAGGTTTTGATCCACATGGCGGCAACGGCGGCAAATCAGAGATCAAAGCATGCTTAACCTGAACTGAGGTATTTTCAGGCTAAGCATCAGATGAATGTCATGATGTTATCAAGCCAAGCGGCGAAAGCTCGCCTAACTTGATGATGCAGATTATCGGATCTGCAGGATATTTTGTTGTAGCTGGTTGTGCACTTCTAGCGAACGTGAGTTTGCTTGGAAGTTACGCTGAGCAGAAATCAGGTCCACCAGCTCCTGCGTCATATCAATGTTTGACTGTTCCAGCATACCGTTGTTGATGGTGCCGAAAGAGCCTTTGTTAGATTCACCCCAAATCTTGTCACCAGAGAACTGAGTTGAATCCCATTGCGTACCGCCCTTCTTATCCAGACCTTGCTCGTTTGGAACACGTACTAGCGCGACACGACCCAATGTGACGTTTTCACCGTTTGAGTAAGTCCCCATTACGCTGCCGTTTTCATCGAAGTCAACCTTGGTTAGGAAGCCCGTTGTTGCACCGTCTTCATCGAACTTGGTCAGTTCGAACGGAGCAGCAAACTGTGTTGCCGAGCCTAAACCGAAGTTAAGCGTCTGCGCAGGATCGGCACCATTCATATCGACTGGTGTCGTGTTCGTCGCCGGATCGCCTAATGCCACAGACGTAATTGGCTGACCATTGTTCAAGCTCGCCAACGTACCATCGTTGTTGAACTTCATGGTATGACCCACATGGCCTGTTGGCGTTTGTGCATCACCTGCCGCAACATTTAAAGGCTTTTCACCTTCTTTATCTGTCACGGTGTAGTAAGTGTTCCACGTGTTTGGCTGAGTCTGATCTTTCAAGTAGTACGTCGTTAGCTTATAAGACTGACCCATCGAGTCATAAATAGTCGAAGAGGTTGAACGGTTGTATGTATCTGGGTCTGAAAAATCAAACTGAGTTGGATCTTTCAAATCGCCGTTTGCTGGCAAGTTCACGCCCACTTCAATGTTTGCTGTTTGCTTTGGCTTACCAAATTCAGCAGGAATATTGATAGGTTGTGGCTCGTATGAAGAAACCTCACCAGAGCTTGGATCAACTTGGTAACCTAATAAGAACTCATCGTTCGCGGTCACCATGTAGTTTTCTTTATTTAAATGGAATGCACCATTACGTGTCAGTTCATTCTGTTGTGGAGTCAGACGCTCCTTCGCCACGGCGAAGAAACCTGTACCCGAAACACGCAAATCCATTGGGTTGTTGGTGTAAATGCTTGAGCCTTCATGGAACTGCTGCGCCACTTGGCTTGCTTGCGCACCACCACCCGGCGTGGTTTTTGCGTTAGTAAATAAAGAGTTAGAGTAAACATCAGCAAACTCAGCACGGGACTCTTTAAAGCCGTACGTGTTGGCGTTCGCAATGTTGTTACTGGTGGTGTTCAAATCCAGTTGTGCGGCGGACAAACCGCTTAAAGATACATATGACATTCCAAAATCTCCTAATCTAGCGAGCTATGACTACGCTTTGCCAACTTCCAATACTTCTGCAAGTCGAACTGGCGATTCAAAACCAGCCAGATTGAGTAATACGTTTCCGTCACCTTTGCCGAGCAATACGCTATTTACGTTGGCATATGTCGATACTGGGAACTCTTGCGACTCCCCTTCAACCAAGCCAGACGCTTTCACTTTGTATTTGCCAGCAGGCAGTGGATTTCCGCTTTCATCTTTACCGTCCCAAAGCACACGCGTGTCGCCGGCTGGTTTCGCCCCTACCTCAAAAGTACGAACCAGTTGGCCAGCTTCATCCTCTACACGAACAAACAGATTATCGATAGATTGTGAAAGCTTAACCATTGCCGCCATTGGCGCGTCGTCCTGCTTCACACCTGCCGCTCCTGGGACCAATACGTCACGTCCTACCAAAGAGGAAGCTTGTAACGCTTGGTTTGATGTCATTGACGAGTTCAAACTCTCAAACTGAGTGTTCATCTTGCCAATGCCATCAACGGTCGCAAATGAAGCCATTTGCGCAATCATCTGGTCATTACTTACCGGCTTAAAAGGGTCCTGTTGAGACAATTGCTTCGTGAGCAATGATAAGAAGTCTTCCTGTTTTAGGTCCTGCTTACCCGTGCTCTCTTCCGTCTTCTTGTTGCTCTCTTGTAGACTTTTAAGCTGGTCGATATAGGACAAGCCGCTTTGACCAACGTTGTTAATTCCGGCCATACGCTACCTCCTTATCCTTATTGACCCATCTGCAGCGTACGCAGCAGCATTTGTTTACTAGAATCCGCTACTTGCACATTGGTTTGGTATGCGCGAGAAGCTGAAATCATGTTCGCCATTTCTTCCATTACATTCACGTTCGGCTTGTAGATGTAGCCTTCTTCGTTTGCAAGGGGATGGTCTGGGTTGTACTCCGCACTCAGCGGTTTATCGCTTTCTACAATGCCCATCACTTTCACTGGCACCGTATCACCGCCACGCATGGCGTTACTTAACTCAGCTCCAAACACAGCATGGCGCGCTTTATAAGTGTCTTTTGCAGAGCTGCTGACACTGTCGGCGTTCGCCAAGTTGCTTGAGGTAGTGTTCAGACGAACGGATTCAGCGCTCATTGCGGAACCTGTCACATTGAAAACGTTAAATAAGCTCATCTAAATTATTCCCCTTTGATTGCTTTGGTTAAGTTCTTGAATTTGCTGCCTAGAAAGTCGAGTGATGCTTGGTGTCTGATTTGGTTTTGCATAAACAAGTTACGCTCTAAATCCAAGTCTACCGTGTTGCCATCACCCGTATCAGGTTGCGTAGGAAGACGATATAGCTTGTCCCCGACCAACGTTGTAGTGGCAGGAATATGCCGACCATCCGTACGACTAAGACCAATGCTTGCCCCAGATGTTGCCGCTTGCAATTCCTTCACAAAGTCTAAACCTCTTGCTTTGTAACCAGGCGTGTTGGCTTGTGCAATGTTGGTGGAAATCACCTCAGCATTGCGCTCACGTACGCCCACCGTGTGCTGGTGGATGCCTAGTGCATTGTCAAAAGATATAGCCATGTTTGCCTCTACAATTAAGAACTGACCGTGATTGATAACCAAAAAGCAATTAGCATGCCAAAAACATAAAGCGCTCTATCTACTTAATAGCTATCACCCATTGGAATAGCAATAAGTGAGCCAAAGTGACTGGAATGTCATGTCGTTTCACTTTGTTCACTTAATAAAGATACACCGTGATGAGGGAACAAAGCAAAATCGCGCTTCAATTTAGCAAGTGAAAACGTGGAAACACTCGAAGGCAGGAAACCAGCAAACAAAAAAAGCCTGACACTAGGTCAGGCTTTTTATCAATGAAGAGATACCGCTATTTAAGCTTGTAAATGATACCCGGGTTACAGCGCACCATTTCAAATTTATCAGTCAGACCAGTTAGCGACTCTGATGCCCCTAACAGCAGATAACCACCTGGGTTTAAGCTGCTCGCCATTTGGTTAAGCACTTTTGATTTCATTTCCGGTGAGAAGTAAATCAGCACGTTGCGACAAAAAATAATGTCGAACTTACCCATCAGTGCATAACTGTCCATCAAGTTTTGTGGACGAAAGTTCACCAAACGTTTGACGTTGTCTTTGACTTTCATACGGCCACCGTCCGCATCCTCAAAGAAGGTGCGGCGACGTTCTGGTGAAAGTCCGCGCCCTAGAGCCAAATTGTCATACACACCTGCACGACACATCTCGAGCATACTTGCTGAAATGTCTGTTGCTGTAATAGACACGTTTGGTAACAAACCCGGCTTACGCTGTTGCGTTTCCAGAATCGTCATTGCAATAGAATACGGCTCTTGGCCCGATGAACTGGCTGCAGACCAGATCTTGATTGGGCGCTTGCTTGCCGCTACTTCTGGCAATAATTTGTCAGCTAAAACTGTGAACGGATAAGTATCTCGAAACCACAAGGTTTCATTAGTCGTCATCGCGTCCACAGCGGCCACTCGTAATTCACGATTGCGCCCTGTAACAACATCACGTAGCAAATCTGATAACGATGCGAGCTTAAACTTCGTCACTAAAGGACTCAGTCGGCTACGCACAAGGTATTGCTTGCTATCACCTAACACGATGCCACATTGCGATTCTAGAAAACGGCTAAAGTCACGATACTCTTGATCACTGATTGTAATAGCAGTCATTAATGTCTCTTTTATTGTGTTAATGCAGATTTAACCGCGTTACCCAATTCATCTGGGTTAAATTTCGCAATGAAGGTATTGGCACCTACACGCTCAACCATAGCCTGGTTGAATACACCACTTAATGAAGAATGGAGGATAACATAAAGGTCTTTCAAATCGGCATGTCTGCGAATTTCAGCCGTTAAGGTATAGCCGTCCATTTCTGGCATTTCAATATCGGAAATAACCAACGAAATTTGATCGTAGATATTGCCTTCTTGAGCCATTTCAATCAACTTATTGTACGCTTCTTTGCCATCTTTGACAGATACGACCTCGAAACCGATTGATGTAATCGCACGCTCTACCTGTTTACGCGCGACAGTCGAGTCATCGGCAATCAATATACGGCGTACAATAGGCTTTTCTTGTTCTGCTTGCGCGATTTCTTCACCGATAGCGGAATCCATCGTTTCATCAACCGGCGCAATCTCCGCCAGGATTTTTTCAACGTCAAGGATTTCAACCAGCTCGTTGTCGATGTTCGTCACTGCGGTCAAGTAGTGCGCTTTACCCGCACCGTCTGGCGGCGGCAAAATCGCTTCCCAATGCATATTGATAATACGCTCAACCGATGATACCAAAAATGCTTGGATCGTACGGTTAAATTCTGCGATAACAACAAAACATTTATCCAGATCAGTGGTTGGGCGGCCACCAATTGCCAGGCTCAAATCAATAACGGACACGGTATGGCCGCGGATATGAGCGATACCTTTTACCAGCGGGTGTAGATTTGGCATTGAAGTCAGCTTAGGGCACTGCAGTACTTCTTTCACTTTGAATACGTTAATGCCGTAGCGCTGTCGGCCCATCAGTCGAAAGGTCAATAATTCCAATCGGTTCTGACCGACGAGTTGCGTACGCTGATTCACCGAGTCAAGAATCCCCGTCATATGCTCATCTCCATCTCAAACTTTTTGTTTTTAAATGATACTCTACCACTGGCAAGCACGATACCAGGGAGACAGTATGGCGTATTTCACTTTCACTTCGACACCATTGACTATGACAATATGTAGAGCGCTAATTACAAAGTACGCTAAGTCTATCGGCATTTTGCTCAGTATGTTTAGCTTTTTTGTTCATTCAGCTTCAGATAATCAGATCGAGCAAATAAAAACGGCAGCAGAACAACATATTCTTGCTACAGTTGATCAGCCTGATGGTGGCGAGCTATCTGTTAATGCGGCAGATATCGACTCGAGAATAAAAGCAACGGATTGCCCAGTGCCCCTAGATACGTCAGCTTCTTCCACCAGCAGTACTCGAAGCAACATCAATGTTCTAGTGGAATGCCCACCGGATGACTGGAAAGTCTATGTCCCTGTGAGGATCTCAGTATCGGTGCCAATGATCGTCGCAACACGAACGCTAGGGAGAGGAGAAATCGTCAGCGCATCGGATGTCACCACTTCTATGATCGAGCTGCAGCGCTTTCGCAAAGATGGCTTTTCTAACTACGATCAAGTGGTTGGCGCAAAGCTAAAACGCAACGTTCGCTTAGGTGATGTTGTTGAGCGTAATGATGTCTGTGTCGTTTGCCGGAATGAAAAGGTCACAATTAAAGCGGTGAATTCTGGCATGACAATCACCACACAAGGCACAGCATTGCAAGATGGTGCTGCTGGCGATCAAGTAAGAGTGAAAAATGATAAGTCACAGCGTATAATAGAAGGCATAGTGACTGGCATTGCGGAAATCACTGTTAATTTTTAATACCCACTGGTAGCGTGTTTAAACTGATCAATAAAAATGCAAAAAATGACTAAAGTTATTTTTGCACTGGTCGATAGTCTGGATACCAGTATTACGATACAAGGCAAAGGTTAAACATGGCAGGTATAGATAATATACGTTCAGGGCAAATGATGACGACGACAAGTCGTGCACCTGCGCGTAACGATTCCAATGCTACCAGCACGACTGAATCGAAAAAAGCACCCGCACAACAAGACGCTGTATCACTCAGCCAGCAAAGCAAAGCCGTTAGCAAACTCCAAAAAGATATGGCAGCTTCTCCGGCCTATGACAGCGCCAAAGTGGCGGCAATCAAAGAAGCAATCACAAACGGTTCATACAAAGTCGATCCTGAAAAATTGGCCGACAACATGATTAAGTTTGAAAACGAATTGCAAGGCAAAAGCTAACTGACTTAGGCCGAAGGTAAGTATTTTATGGCAGCATTAGTCGATCTCGTCAATTTCCAACTAGAAAATGCTAAGGCACTTTCTGCTGTTTTGCGTCAAGAAACACAAGCGATAACTGCGCGTGTCTCTACCGAGATTGAGAGTATTGCCAAACAGAAGATGACACTCATTGATCAGCTTAGAACAACTGATCAGCGAATCGCCTCTCACCCGCACGTCAATCAACTTACTGAAGATGAGCACCTAAGTCAGGTTGTTGCTCAAATCCAATCGATCGTCCTCGACTGTCAACAAGTCAACAAAGTAAATGGTGAATCGCTTAGTCGCGCACAGCTGAGTTTCAATAAACTCAATAACATGCTTCAGCGAACTCATGGCAAAGTGGGCATGACCTACAATGCTGGTGGCAAAACCCACACAATTTCGACACTTGGCACCAATATAAAAGCCTAAACGTCACTCCTACCCCACACCATCTCTAGAATGTAGATATAAAAAAGCGACTCATTGTTGCCAATCAGCCGCTGGAAAGATTATCTGGTCTTCTGAAGTAATGCGCTTAGTGCATTAGAACAAGGTTTGTTGACGCTTCTCAGGCACCTGTTGAACTTCTCCGTAATCACGTAGCTTATCCATTTTACGAATATCAAGACGCAGCTCTGTCACGTAACTGTCCTCAACAAGATAACTACGCACAACTTCTGCACCGCGAATCACACCATCAACCGCACCTGTAGTGCTCTCAATACCTAAACGCTGGTCTTGCAGTTCTGCACGTCCACTAACGCGCATGCCATACACTTGTTCTGCCAGTTCACGGTATGCATCAATTTTTGATGCGCGCATTGCTCGTACGCGCTTTTCTTCTACTGTGCGGCCTGTTTGCTCACTGACACTCGCATAACCCACTGCCACTAAGATTTCATCTTGACGCATCTGTTGTAGTGGCTGACACCCCACCAATACCAGTGTGGCAATAATAAATAATAACTTCTTCATGCTTCTATCCTATGGACGCAGAATCACAGTGTACGGCTGACGAATGGTTGGGTCTGAGCGAATCAACACGCCATCTTGCGTACGGATACTGTTTAACGTATCTAAGTCACGACCAATACGGTCAGCCGGAAGGAAACCCTGCGCCGTTGCTACAACCACACGGCTCTGCATACCGACCACACGTGCATTGACCAGCACCCCGCCCTCTTGGCGAAGCATCGTGCCGGTCAGTACATACTGAATTTGTTGCTCTTGCGCCAGATCTTGCCAATCACGGCTTAAAGCAAAATCGCCCTGCTGCGTCACTTGGATAGAGCCCGTAGTTTTGAAATCAACCACTTTAAACCCTCGGCGCTGGAACTGATGGATAAAACCTTCCGAGACCGAGTTACCTAACCAGTTTGTTGCATCCATATTTTGTAGATCAACAAACGAGGTAATCGCAATCGGTGTCCGCGCAGATACCGCCACATTAGAAACCATCAGGTCTTCGGTCATGCTTTCAATGAAAAAGTCCATCGTATGACGTGGACTATCCATAAGCATGAACTGGCTTCCCGAGTACGGTTCTTTACCATTGTAAATCGGTGAGTACGCGCACGATGTCAGAAGCGTCATCATCGATGCGGCGACAAGCCACTTTTTCATGGTTTGATTCTCCAGATAATCTTAGGTGATACCGTTCTTGATTAATTCCTTTCTAAGAAAGTGAATATTGGAACAGTCTTTGCTTTTCTTTGTTTGCCTAACGAAGAAAAATCCACCAAACTTCACTGAAATTGTTAAAGCAATATTTATACCCGAACGGTTGTAATCAATGAAAAAAATATTAAACAGTCTGTTTTCAATCACTTTAGTGATGCTTGTGCCTTTTAAAGTAATGGCATCTTGGTATGAAGTAACAGGCGTTGCCACTATCGTTTCTTCAGAAGAGACGGCAAGGCTCCATGCGTTGGAAGACGCGCTGTTCAAAGCCGTCAATTTTTCGGGCGCAGATATTGGCAGTATTAGCAATTTGATGCCGCTATTAGAAGAAAGCCGTAACGAGTACCAGTTTACCAACCATGAAGTCCGTTACATTTTGGTCGAGTCTGAACGTAAACGTAGAGGTAAAGTCGAGGTAAAAATTCGCGTCGATATTTATCCATCGGCAACGGGTTGCCACACCGATCAATACAAAAAGACGCTCCTTGTCGGCAATATTGAGGTTGCCTCACCACAACAAGCGGTGATGGGACAGATTTACCAAGTGGGTGACGATTTTAGCCGCGTGGTGAATCGCCAGCTGGATCAAACCTCTCGCAGCTTTGTATCTGTGGGTACAACGGACTATTCAATTAGCAGTAACTATCCCGCTCGTACTCAAATGATCGCGCAAGACAACGGCGCACAATACATCATTGGGGGAGTCATTACCGATCTCACTGCGACGGTCGAATCTCAACTACTGCAAGATGACATCATCAATCGTCAGTTTGCGTTAGAGATGAAAGTATTTGATGGTAAAACTGGCCATGAAGTCTTCAACAAAGCCTACCGTGAAGTGGCGCGTTGGCCCTTTGCCAAAACGAGCCAAGTAGATACTCGCAGTGCGCGCTTTTGGGCGTCGACCTATGGCGAGATGATGCTACGCGTTAGTCGCAATATAATGCTGGATCTAGAGTCAGAGCTGTCTTGCAAAATTACGCTGCCAGAGGTCGTCGCAGTCTTCGGCAATACGGTAACGATGGATCTCGGCCGTATGCATGGCGTAAAAGAGGGAGACAAATTGCAACTTTGGCACACCGCATCATTTATCGACCAAAACGGATTACCAAGAAATAAAGTATCGCAAAGTGAAATTACATTGACGGTATCTCGTATATACGAACACGAAGCCGAGCTGACGATTGATCAGCCAAATTTAGCGTCTAGTGTTCAAATTGGCGACGTAATGAACAAGATCCTATAAAAGCAAACATTAAGTCTTGAGATATGCTCACTTTTGAATATCATAGGCAGCGCATCTTATTTGATTATACCAATGACCGTAGTGAGTCGTTCAAAGTGATATTGATAAAGACCTAAACAAAGTTGCTAGGTTTGCATTCAGTAAAACGGTTCAATGAACTGCAACTATTGGTATTACGCCCCCATGGCACAGCTGGATAGCGCAGTCCCCTCCTAAGGGACAGGTCGTAGGTTCGAATCCTACTGGGGGCGCCATTTATCAAAAGGGCTAGCTAGTCAGTAACTACTAGCCTTTTCTTTTCTTAACTAAAAACGGTCACGTTACAGGTCACGTAATGCCTTGATTACCCTTCAGCATCATAAAAATACAGAATACATCAGCGAACATAACGATAAGTATGACCAGTGGTACTCTAGTTAGCAATACTTAATCTATGATTTACATCTTCTCCGTTGTATATATTAGTTGTAAAACTAATTAATGCTTATTCGCATCTGAGGAACGAACGTTTATTTTCCCTCAAGAAAAGCTCTCAAGACTGTTGTTATCAACTTTTCAATATATCCAGAATTAAAGATAATTCTCGGGTACTAAAGCCAGTATCTTCAAGTAGGATGATTCTTGAATAGAATTTAGTCTAGTTTGAAAAAACTTTATTTTAGTAAGCCTTGATATTTTTTTAGAGTCACCCATATCATGGATCGACCACCTACTTCATTTACTTAAATATCGTAGTTTACAATGGAGTATACTTTTCATTCAGTAATAAATAGCAGAATTCTTATTAGTTGAACGCCATCGAATTACCAAATATAACGTAGTGTCATTGACTATCATTTTACAACCAATACTTTATAATGTATTGAAACTTAAAAAAATAACATTAAATAAAATTAATTTTAATGAGGAAAAAATGCTCAACTTATCACAACAAATTCAGTTTGGTTTCGATATAGCAACTAGTATAACCATTGTCGCTACTGCACTATCTTGGCTTTATACTACTCACAAAAGAAATAACAAACTAGAGATTAAGAGTTTAGATGAAAAGGTTCAATCTAATTGTGTAGATATCATTCAAAATACAATCACCATATCCTATCCACACCTTGTCTCAATTCAAGAAGCTTACCATTCATTACCAGAAGGAGAGTTAAACTATCTAATAGACTTTAACTCAGAAATATCAGATATTTCCACTAGATCAGCATTTATTCAATATTTAGAGAATACGCCAACTTTCATTACCGAATTTGAATCTTGTTGTGAACAATTGAGTAAAGAAATATCTATTATTAATGATGTAGTTGAATCTCAGAAATATATTCTTATGCCTTTATTATGCTCAATGAGAAATGGAGACAAGATTATCAATGATATCAATAATGTATTGAAATCGATAAGAATCAAGAATAAATCAATTAGGCATGTATCAAACCAACCTATCACTAACCTAAAAAATTTAATGAATAAAATTGAAGAAAAAAAGTCGATATTTGGAATGACTAGAGACGAACTGAGAGATTATAAAACTTTAGTCTCAAAGGATAGTGAAATAGTAGAAATTACTAAGAAAATACTCCTCAAAGATAACCTGTCTATTTGGAAACGCTTTATTGATTATGAATTTGAGGATCAAATGATAGGCCCAAACGAAGAGCTACCAAAATGCCTATATAGTATTGAAGATATTCAAAACAACAAATTTTACTCATCTCAAAAAGGGATTCGTGCTGGAATAGGTCTTAATGACCACCAGGTTTTATACCAAGACGATGAGAAAGAATTTGAAGAAATCTGCAGCTACTTTTTAACATACTTTGTCGAATCTGAATATAAACTATTGATGTTCTATACATATGAAACACGAGGAGATGCTGAAAATGTATTGAAATCGTGTAACGAGTTTATGTTAAATTTAAGTGCTATTCTAACTCGACTATTAAGCAAAGATACAAACAAATCATTTAACGACGTTAAACAAGATGTCCAACTTGCTATTAAACCTAAAATTAATTTAAGAGAAGAGTATGATATAGATACAAATAGCTTAATAGATAGTCTATTTGACTCTATGATTGAAATAGATTCTGTTTTAAAAAAACATTAATAGAACCGTATAAAACCAAGGAAAATTAATAGCAATAGTTAGCTTCTGACTGATGTTTTTTACGTCTAGGAAGCTATACATCTAAAAACTGCCATCCCAAGTTGAAATCTAGACTGGAATTAACCTACTAACGAAGTAGAACAATGTTCACTATTAATAGAAAAGCTACAGAGCCAAGCTCTGTAGCCTAGCTAACTGCTCCCGTGGTATCAATTGAATTGGCGGGCAATAGTCATTCAAGGACTTTAATAAGTTAAGTGCTAGATTAAAGAATTATCGCTGTTATCTAGAACACTATTCTGAAAATTTTAGTCCTGAATTTAAACTTTATATCCCCAGAAACAATACAAATCGATCGTCAGGATGAAGGCTTTCTGAAAGCATAAAACAGCTACAGCGATCCCGAAAAAAGCATTGAAGCTCAAAGTGGATTTTTTTGATGCACGAAAAACCGCTTTACGTGCAAACCCCAATGCACGAAAGCTTACTCTACGTGCGAAGCAATAGAAAATGCCACACGAAGCACTAAAACTGCCGTTTTCGACACAGCAATTGCGCTCTGCGGCAACGAAAAAAAATCAACAAGAGCAAGTTTTGCGCATTTATTTTTAATTATTCGGGCTTACTCCTTATATTAAAGCTATAACCGTTATAATAGTTATAACAGTCATAATAGTTATAACATATTTTTTTGAGGGAATGTAGTTTTATTTAGGCCTAAGGATTAATAGTTAAATAAATAAAAAATAACAATATAAAAATAATTATTATTTAAATAAGAAGATTGAAGATATTTAATAAAGACGTTATTTCACGAAAAATCATGCTGCTTGCCAGCATGAATATATTCAAACTTGTAATTATTAAACATCAAATTTTTATGGTGACCCTTTAAAATACTAAATAATTTTATTCTTCAATTTGTATACAGCAGTTCGTGACACACCGAGTCTTTTCGCAATCTCATTCATCGTGATGGAAGGATCGTTATCTCTTTCTATTAATAGCTGTTTCAACTGCTCACGCTTAGCTGTGTTAGTATTGGTGCCTTGTTTCGCTCCGCTTAGAACGGGGAAATTATTAACGATCGTAAACGCTTCATATCTGCGTAAACAATTTAAGAGTGTCAAAGATTTTTGTATGTTGTTAGAGTTATCTAGCCATATATACGCATCTTTTATTTTCCATAAGTTTGCCTCTATTTCCCCTCCAAGCAATCTAGCAACATCAACAATCCATTTATCGTAACAAGAGGCAGAGTCGCCAGTAGCACGAACCTGCTTGTAAGCATGGGGGTAATGCTCCCGTGCAAATGTCAGTATAGCTTCCGCATAGCTTTGCCAGCCTGCATTGTCTCGATCCAGTTTGAGTAGCTCAGACATCACCAATCTCGGCTCTACTGAGAATAAGTTAAGCCAACAATAAAGAGTTCTTGCATCCAGGCGTTCTTTGCCTCTTTTATGATCTTCTAGCTTGCTTTGCACCTCATAATCATCAGTATGGCGATAAACAGCAGAAAGCAATCTTCTCGTGGTTTTTTTGTACTTAGTTGCGTTTCGAGAAGAGTGATGATCTTTACAATAGAAAGGAGACTGGTTCACTCGCTTAAAGCATAATGCACAGAATGGTAAAGCTTGTTTAGTATAATCTTTCTTGGATTTGTCAGACGATGGCTTTTGGGGAGTCAATCCTTTGGCTTTAACAAGTACTTGCTCAATGGCATCTACATAGTCTATTACTGCTGATTCCTGATGTTGCAACAAGGACTTATCACCAGTCCCTAATATCCTAAAGTCCATCAGCTTTTCAATCGTATTACTAAGCCCACCAACAAACCGAACAAATTCTTTTACTGTAGCGGGTGTTTTTCCCTCGAAAGAAGTCAAAAATGGTATGTTTTGAGCAAAAATTGCGGCTACCCCTTGGTCAAGCTCAACATCAAATGCAATTAATATAGAGATACCGTTTACGTTCTTTTTTTGAGTTAGTCGTCTCCCTTCAATCTTAGCTTGCTCTTCTAATGATTCTAAATTCTTCAACAACTGCTTGCGTAACGTAGCCGCAGCTAACTCATCCACCATGTAAACCCTATTGTGTCTTTTTCTTTCTCTACGAAGAGTACAGACTCTTTCGTATGATTACATCAAGCAATAACAAAAATAAGAGCTTAATAAGATGAATGATAAAAAATTTATAAGAATAAATGAGTTAGCTACATACCTAAATATCAGCAAAGTTACTCTCTGGCGATGGAGGAAAGAAGGTCGTCTCCCTGCGGCTTGTACAATCAGTCCAAGAGTGGTCGGATGGAAGCGTGAAACTATTGAGTCATGGCTCGATGAACAAGCAAATAACCAATCGTACTAGGGGTATGTAAGTAAATGAATATTGATACTAACTTACAAACTAACGCAACTGACTTACTTTCAAAAGCAAAGCTAAAGTTCGAGCATGATCTAATTAACATCGGGCAAAACCCTGAAAAAGGGAAACCTTTTGAACTGTTCTATGAAAAGTACAGTCAAGCAATAGCGGAAGGAAAGCCCTTCCAAAACCCCGCACAATTACAAACAGCCGTCGGCGGTAGATACTTAAAAGCACAGATCGCTTGTAATGTGTTAGAGTCTCAACAATCTAACCTCGATCATAAGTTGCGAGAGGTTCCTGAATGGTTTACTGCGCCTGACATTACTGCGCTATGGCAATCAGTTGAACAAGACATTGCGACTGTAATCGAAAATAGAGTGAAGATAGCAGAACACCTTTCTGAGCAAAGGAAACAACAAGCAATCCAATCAGGTGAGCTAGTCGAAGAACTACAAGATAAACTAGCAGAGTTACATGGACTTCCTCGACAATTAACTGATCTCACAAGTGATAATGATCGCTTAACTGTCGAAGTAAAAAAGTTGGAAAACAAAGTCTCTGAGTTACAGGATAGTGCCGACACTTCTTTCAGTTACCAGCGTAACAATGCTGTATTAGAAGCCAACAATGCTAAGCTAAAATCTGAAAATCAGAATATGAGAAAAGAACTAGAGCGAACTGTTGCTCTCTTACAAGAAACGCTTATCAAAAAAGCCAACTTGGAGGGTCGCTTAGAAGAACGCGGCGAGTTTTCTAAAACTACCAACGAAAACACACCCTCAAGCTAATTCTAAATCACGATGAACCATTCCCACTCGAGGGAATGGTTATGCTATCTTGCTCAATTGAGATTCTAGGAATTCACGATGCCATACTGCCATAAATCTTTAGTCATTACTCCACAAATAGATACAAGCGAAATATTGAATATTTTATCTAGGACGAAGTTTAATGCACGGCATGCTGTTAAATGCGTTCAAAAAGGTGAATTTTATGTGGGCAATGAAATGAACAATGTTCGCGCTATCATTAACAGCAAGAAGACCCATGTTTCGTTTTTCTGTCTCTATTCCAACTACGTCGAAATCGTCGATTCAATTCTCGAAGCGTTTGCAGCCGAACAAAGCCTAGTTATTGAAAGCTGCGGAAATACCCCCACAAATTAAAGCAAGATCCTATAGCACCTCACAAATCGCTGTCGAACCGCTGACTCATTCCCACGCATGGGAATGACTACAAAGAGAGTCCAATTCCGAACTTGGTTCTAGTTCCTAAAGTACGGACCGAAAGTCGAGAACCACCCTTATGTACGATTAGCGTTTCTCTTGATTAATAATCTTCCCCATAATTTCTTGTTTATATTCACTAAGTAATGCTTCACGCTCTAGCTTTTCTATTTCGTTGTTCAAATGTTCTCGGTGACTAGGGAATAGATCCAACAATTCTTTGTGTGCAACTATTTGAGTATTAATTTCAACGATTTTGGTGTTTAACTGATCTTGGTATTGTCGCTCTTCGCTAACAGGCTCTGGCTCTAAATACCCTTGGCCGACTCTATGCTTTTCTTGTGTGACTTTTTTGCCCCCGACGGCAACAAATTGAGCGTTATTTACTCGAGGGGGACTTAATCGCACAACCTTTCTTTCTTGTTCGAGTATTTTCAAAATACGATAAGACTGATTATTAAATCTCTCAATTTGTTCATCAGTACAGTAATACTCATCAAGCATCGGTTTAAGCAGTGCTTGGTAGCTATACAGGTCAAAATATTCGTCAGTCTCAAGAGACTTAAGGCTTTTTAGGCCGATTTTGTATAACTGCATTGTCCCAACTCTCATACATAAATACCTGCTGTCACCTGAACATTGGTATAATATATTATACCAATGTTATATAGTCAATCAGTTGTTAGATAGCGTATAAATATGGAGTTATGTACACTTGATAAAGTAGTAATGAAAAAGAATAAGAAATGAACAATCTGGCAAAAGAAATATCAAAAAACATTGCAGCTCAGAGACAGAGATGTGGTTTATCAAGCACTGAAGCAAGCTTAAAAGCGGGATTTAGCAGAAGCTACCTAAGTAAAGTCGAGAAAGATGGTGTCAGAATCACAATTGAAAAGCTTTATCAGCTAGCTCGAGTTCTCGATTGTGAAGTGGCTGATCTTTTACCCAAAGATCGCCCTGATCTATTGGATTAGGAAAGGCTTAAGCCCTTAAAAGCCTTTTCACGAACAACTACACTGCAGTAGCAGTGTAGATTTTATATCCAAAGACCACTAAAAACTGGGGTAAATGCAATAAGCTTTTTGACATATATAAACGCCCCTGTGATTGCAAGAACTGATTGAAAACGATTCGCTGTTGCTTGAGATGACGCAGAAACTAATTCTTTCATGAACTTACCTATGTAACTGACTAAAAAACACTCTACTTCAAAATATGAAACTAGAGTAGTATACTATAACGCAAGTGTATGAATTTAGTTAATTTGTGAGGTTTTAATGAAGGATGCTAGATGTGACCACCCTAATGCTGAACCTGTATATTCTATCTACCAGTTCCAACGTCTGACTGCCATAGAAATTGAAAAGTATCGTCATCGTTTATTTTGCATAGATTGCGGAGCCGAAGCCTTCTACCGAAGAAAAAGTATTAGTGGAAATGCAGCCTGTTTTGGCTCGAATTATCATACAAGCGAATGCGATGCGGCCGCACCTTCTTCAAAAGATAAAAAGATAGTTAAGCATGCTATTGAAGTAGACCAAATAGTTGCCGACTCTGAGGAAGTTCTATTTGATTTTGGATTCAATGAACCAAAGCCTAAGAGTAAATCAGAACAGAAAACAACAAGAGTGTCCTCAAAGGACTCTACAGGAGCATCAGGTAGAAAACATACCAAGACCTCAACACAAGTTCGACAATCGGTTCTAGGGATGGAGAAAGCGTTACACAGCCTGCTATCAGGTAGTAACTTGGCAACTTCTGATGTAAAAATCAAAATCAACGAGAACGTTTCGTATCGTGCTAAGAACTTATTCGTCAATTTTGCTGATGCTGTTCCTTTAGAAGACAGTAAAGAATTCAAACCCAAAATGTTTTGGGGAACAATTTCCCACGCTGACCGTGATTTCGATTGGCTGAACCCTATCTGTAATGACACAGGTGTAATCATTTCACCTTTCAAAGATGAACTACTTAAATCGTTCAAAATCAAAGAGCATCGTGATTTAGATGGTGCAGGACTGATGGTATTTGGTAACTGCTACTGGAACAAAGATAAGACTAGGAAAATCATCAAAGTGCTTGAGATGAAGATCTTCATTTCTAAGGTAGATGATTAATCACACTCCTACTATATCCTCACTACTTATCGGGAATTGACCGTCATTTCATTTCCCGATAATCTCAATATCAGAACAGTTGCTTATCAACAAATTTAATAATTATCTGAGCATTTGATCCTATGACGACTTCCAAAATCGATCTGAACGACCTACACGACAAGAACATAAACTATTTGATTGGTGCAGGGGCATCAGCAGGTCTATTCCCTACTCTTGCGTTGAACATGCAAACTGAGGGGAAATGGGAAACGATTGAAACTTTGGCTACTGAGTTCGATTCTATTGACGCTCAACACCTCAAAGCCTTGCTATTCATGTATTACTACGAAGAGTGCATTAAACCTGTTAGTTCTGTTGATTTCACTAACTTAGAAGGCGACGAGCAAATAGTCATCGATAATTATAAGAAGTTCATGAGATTGAACCTCGAAATTCTTCGTCGAAAACGAGGTTACGACAGAAAGATTAATTTCTTCACCACGAACTACGATTCCTGCCTCGCCTATACAGCAGATGAACTTTACGAAGAAAAATCTATTCGATTTAACATCAACGATGGCTCTCGTGGTTTCCATAAGAAAATCGTTGAGGCTCGTAACTTCGATTGCATGACCACTGAATCAGGTATTTTCGACCGAAACAAAGAAGTCCAACGACAAATCAATCTTATCCATCTTCATGGCTCTGCTTTCTGGCGTAAGCACAATGATTCTATCCTCGTTGACTATTCTTCTGCGGATCAAATCGTTTCTGAGTCATCAATCGACAGCATGTACTACGGTGACTTCAAAGAGATGCTAGAAAGTGGATCTCACACCGTTGAACAGTTGTGTTCAATGGCTATCGATGATGAGAACAAAGCGGCATTCGAGAACATACAAGATGACTTCCACAGAGAATACGAAAAATTACCAATCGTTAATCCAACAAAATGGAAGTTCCATGAAACAGTATTTGAAGAACACTATTATCAAATGCTGCGTCACCTTAGTTACGAGTTAGAAAAGCCCAATAGCGTATTGATTGCCTTCGGGTTCTCTTTTGCTGATGAGCATATCAGAAACTTGATTAAGCGTTCCTTAACGAACCCTACTCTACAGGTATACATCTGTTGCTACAGAGAAACTATGATCCCTGAGTTGCAGAAGTATTTCTCTGACTTCTACAACATCAAGTACGTTGTCCATGAAGAAGGTAAAGCATTAGACTTATCTTACTTCAATTCTCACGTCCTAACACTTGGTGAGGATGACGCATGAGCATCTTCATTGGTGAGGTAACAGCGGTAAATGGCATTCAAATTACGTTGACCGTTGATGAGACATCGAACAAAGACACCATTTTCTATGAAGGTCACCGTTACAAAGGTATCTCTATCAGAGAGTACGTTTCAATTCAGCGTGGTTTCCGTGACATCGTATGCATCGTTGAGGGTGAGTACTTAGATGAAAGACGTTTCCAAGAGAACACGGATAAAATCGAGTACGTTAGAAAAGTGCATGTTCGCCCTATTGGCTATATTGAAAATGGAAAATTCTTTGAAGGCATCAAGTTCTTACCGTTAATCCGTGATCCTGCATTCCTGTTGCCTGAACAAGCCCTAAAGACTGTTTATTCATCAAGTTCCGAATCAGATTTCTGCATTGGATCATTGTTAAAAGAAGGGATCGATATATCCCTACCTTGGCAGAGACTGTTTAATACGCACATTGGTATATTCGGTAATACTGGTAGCGGAAAATCGAATACTCTAACGAAACTCTTCACTACTTTGTTCGATGAAAAGCATGAACAAATCAAACCTGTCAGTAAGTTTGTACTGCTTGATTTCAATGGGGAGTACATCAAAGATCAAATCGTATCACTGGAACATAAGTACGCGATAGATCTAAATACGAATACACCAGCCGATCAATTCCCGTTGGCAGAAGATGAATTCTGGAATGCGGAGACGCTTTCAATTCTTTTCCAAGCCACTACCAATACACAGAAGCCGTTTATTAATAGAGTCCTGCAAGGACGTTCAAAGTATGGCTCTGGTCAACAGAGTGCTCTAAGTTACTTAAAGTACACGATTAAGTTCTGCTTCACTTCTACATCTCAAAAGCCAGAAATTCTTGATCTCCTCAAAAGCACTCTAAAGAACACTGATAGCATAGATATCCTCAAAGAGGTTAGTTGGCATGGGAGTAACTTCAAAATCCGTGTTGGGACAGGTTTTGAATTCTTTAATAACGAAAGCCAATATAATCTCTACCTCAAAAGTGCCGTTGATAGTATTCAGATTAATGACCTTGATGCATTTCAGGAATTTAAAATCCTTTGCAAATTAAAGTTGATTAATGATTTGATGTACAACTTCGTTCAATTCGATCACATTCAACCACTATTAAAACGTGCTGAATCCTCGCTAGGAGGGTTATCTAAGGTGATTAAGGTGGAAACAAGTGTTACGACTGACAATAAAGCACTAACCGTCATTTCACTGCGTAATTGCAACCAAGACGTGAAGAAAATCATTCCCCTTCTTATCACGAAGCACTATTACAATTCTCACAAAAATCAGATTAAACAAAGCCCGCCAGAAAAGACACTGCACTTAATAATCGATGAAGCACATAACATCCTTTCTCAGCAATCAGTGCGTGAACAGGCTAACTGGAAAGACTACCGTTTAGAGTTGTTTGAGGAATTGATTAAAGAAGGTCGCAAGTTCGGTATTTTCCTTACACTATCAAGCCAACGACCTGCGGATATATCAGCAACTATTATGTCTCAATTGCATAATTTCTTTATCCATCGTTTAGTTAACGACCGTGATTTATTTTTGCTGGATAACACCATTAGTACATTAGATTCTGTCTCTCGCTCACTAATTCCGAACCTTTCAAGAGGCTCTTGTATTATCACTGGTACTTCGTTTGATTTACCTATGCTGATTCAAGTAAATGAGTTGAGCGATAACAGCAAACCTGACAGTAATGACGTTCTTTTAGATAACCTCTGGGCAGTTAAAACCGACGAAGAGCCTACTTGGCTCTGAATTAGTCCAGTATGGGTGTCTTCCTAGTTGTCAACACATTTTTGGACAGAAACGCGTTATCTATATTGGTCTAAAACGTTTCTGTCAGATTAGGAGAAGTATTTTGAAGGCTTAGAGTTTTGTTAAGCCAGCTTTGAACCGTTTGGCAACTCCATATCAACTGTAGAAAGAACAACTGAGCCATTTGGACAATGTAGACCTGTAACGAGACACTCCGACATAATTGGACCAATCTGCTTTGGCGGGAAGTTAACAACAGCTAACACCTGCTTACCCAACAGTGCATCTTTTGTATAAAGATCTGTAATTTGAGCACTTGATTTTTTGACACCTAAATCGGGACCTAAGTCGACTTTTAATTTATAGGCTGGTCGACGAGCTTCTGGAAAATCCTCTACTTCAATAATGGTACCAACCCTAATATCTATTTTTTGGAAGTCACTCCATTCTATGTGTTTCATTTTCTTTCCTATTTAAATCAGGTGTCTAATAACGATAAACATAGCTTTACGATAACCAATACGGGCAGACTGATATCTGAATAAGCCATTGTTTTCTTACTAGTTAAAAGCGTTTACTGGGTAGAAAGCATAAAAGAAAAGAAAGGAAGATTGTTTGCTAAAAAGACGGAATAGTTGTTTGAACAGACTATTTAAATCAAGTTCGAGAGAACTCTCTTGGTGAAACACCGAAGTGTTTTGAAAACCTTCGACTAAAAGCCGAAATATCACTATATCCAACTCGTTCGGCAATCAATTGAACAGGGAGATCCGTATGAGTCAGTAAAGCTTTGGCTTTCTCCATACGCTGCAAAGTGATGTATTTATGCACGCTTATGCTTAAATTGTCTTTAAATAATTTTTTAAACTGTGTGGGACTCAAGTAGGCGGCATTAGCTAAAACAGTGATTGTCAGTGACTGCTCAAGCTGTTCTGAGATCAATGATTGTACAGCTCGGATTCGTGAGTCGATGGTTTGAGACAACTCCTGTTGTTCCAGTAATAAGAAGAAGGTCCCTACGATCGATGTTTCCAACTTACTATTTACCTGATATTCAAGCTGCTTCTCCGCAAATTGAATAAAGCTTAGTAAAGGAGAGGTAACTGAGAAAAAGACTATGGCTTCGTCAAGCAACTGATAAGGTAACTCTTCAATATCTACGACGATAAAACGGGAAGCATCGTCGGCATTAAAGCCATGGGCTACTCCCTTGCGAATAACGATGCAGTTTCCAACCGACACTTTACCGTTAAAACCGTCCATATCGATATGAATATTACCTTGAGTAGGCAACACTAGTTGGTGGAAGCCATGATGAACATGGCGACTCATACGCTTGGTATATGCGCGGATACTTAAACTAACTTTCATAAATCCAACAAGTGACTATAGGAATTAGCATTATAGCGATTAAAGCATAGCTGTAAAAATCGAATCTAAGGAGGCAATCTTAATCAAATTAAACCGAAATACAGGATTAGATAATTTAAGGAAAATCAGCTCACATGTAGTGTTAATCAACGACATCGTTAACACTGAATGGGGCATAGGCTCGTTACAGCGGCCGAGGATGCGATGTGATTACTAAGTGTTTCTTAGAGCTGGAAAGCAACTGAGAAGGATACCTTCCTAGTTGTCAGCACGGAAAGGGGGCAATGATGAGTCAGCTAGGGAGAACAACTTAGCGATAGAGTTGTATAGGATTTACCAATCGTCAGGGTCACGAAGCTTCGCTTGTTCACGGCTTACAGCTTTGTCTTGAATGTGTAGCTCAAGATCTAGTGATGACAGCAGGCGCATCAGACTTTCGATACTGGACGAAGCAGGATCACGTTCAAGTTTCGATACAGTTGTCTGCTTTAGACCAACAATCTCTCCGACTTTGGTTTGGTTTCGCCTTTGATTCCTGCGTACATCACGCAAGTATATTCCTAGCTGCTTAGAACTTGTTATGAGCATATCTGCCTCTAATGTAAATTATCCCCTGTAGAGGATACTAGCACTTTTAACCCCTCAAGGAGTTAAAATTAACTTTACCCGCGTACAGGGGTAATCAGTCATAGCTAGGATTAAGAGGTTTAGTTGACTGGATAAGGATTCTGGAACGTGTTTAGTATTTTCAAACACACCTTTGGACATTAACGTGATAGCGGATTCGATGTTTAGCTCATTTATCATTAAGGTAACCACCACGACCGCCTCAAAGTATTCTCAAAAATCCTCGCAGCCATAGGCTGCAAGCCCCCTATCTAAGGCTGAAGCCAACATATCAAAAGCTGTTTTTAGCTGAACAATCTCAAGTTATCTGATTCGCCTTTTTCTTGCAGCTGTGATTGAACACTAATACTTTCTTGATGGCAGAGTTTCGCATGATTCTGATTTGCTCTAACAATCGCTTTGTTTACCAGTTTTTCAAGCAACTTCAATGCTGCTTTCTTCTCTTTATAAAACGCATATATGATGTAGTTGGTTTCAGCAACATCGCCGTAAGAGTGGTTCTGAATGTAATTCGTATGGTCTCGACTTACACCGTGCTCTAGCATGATGTTTTTCACAGAACGTCTGAGATCTCGCGGCTGAAAAGCCTGAAAACCAGTCAAATTACAAAATTTGCGAACCTGTTTTGAAACATCGTTTGGATCAATATGCCCAAGCTTGTTATTTGCAGAGAATAACTTGTCGCTCTCCATCGTACTGGTAAACCGCAACTCTTCAACTTCTTCAATTATTTCTAAAGCAGTAACACCTTTAACAAGTAAGTTTGGACGCTCAGTTTTTACATCTTCAGCATCGAGGAAGAACTTTTTCTTGTGCGCCAAATAAGTACTTCGCTTTGATAGCAATAATTCCAAAGGTCGCTGTCCTCCCATGAAAACAGCTAGCTTTAACAGTAAAAATATCCTGCGGTCAAAGTATTTAGCACTCTCATCGCTAAAAAGTAGGCCCAGCTCTTCAAGGGTCAAGCTTCTTCTACGAGGTTTACTTTGATTCTGCTTTTTTATCCGTGCTGCTGGGTTTTTATCTAACCTAAACTTTATCGGGTTATCACTCGTCATCGGGTCATCATCATAATCCAGCGCAATTTCAAACATACGTCTGATGATAGATAGAACTTTATCCCCTTGAACAGGAGCTGTTTTGACAATTTGACCAATGAGCTTGATCAGTTCGGGCTTAGTGATCTCGTTGACTTTCTTGTCGTCTGGAATTTTCCCTCGAATGTAAGCTTCAATGTGTTTTTGATGAGCTTGTAAACTGCGTTCTAGACGAGCACCGCTTCGAGTACGTTTTAAATATGCGTAAAACTCGTCGATCAGTTGGCCGAAGGTGCCTGTCTCTTCTTCAATCTGAGCTTGCTCTCGCTTTTGACGCTCCTGCTCTTCTAGGTGCGCTTTCGGACAAATGCCCTTATCTAATAGCGCCTTGTATTTATCTCGGACATCTCGTGCTTCTGCCAGAGTCATCGACTCAAAGCACCCTACTTTTAAGAAACGAACTTTTCCATTGAAGAAATATTTGAAGTAGAAGATCTTCGAACCTGACCTTAAGATTTTGCAGCCAAGCCGCCCTGTTCCCCTTGTTCGGGTAGAGTCCCAGATGTAGTAGTCATAATCGCGTGTTTTTTGTTTCTTTATCTCTTGTACTGTTAGTAGTGTAGACATAATCATTATTCCTAATTCTGTTTATGATTATGTATTCTGCTTTTGCAACACCGAAGCTTGTAGAGTGAACAAAACCCACAAAAGGGTTGACAATCGCGGTCACGTAACAGGTCATGTTACAAGTTAATTTAGCGAAACCTAACGTAACTATAATTTTGGTGATAATTTGATAAAGTCACTAAAATACAGACAGTTAAGATAGAAATGAAATCAAGTGGAACTCTGTGAAATCATCTACTGCGCCCGCTCCTAAGGGACAGGTCGTAGGTTCGAATCCTACTGGGGGCGCCATATCATAGCCTTAGCTCCCACTTGAGCTAAGGCTTTTTTGTATCCACTATTTCGAGCTTCACAGAGCGTTTCCAAGTAACGAGTGAAACAATTTCTTCAGTAATCAATATGATCGCCTCGCTCCTTTACTCGACGAGATAAAACCTTTTACTGATCCGATCTCTTCCCCTTGAAATCATTTCAACAAGCCCTATTTACAGTTTTGTATTTTATTACTTTAATTATCTATGAGTTTTGCTTACCCTTTTAGCTATTAATAAAATTATTAGTTAGCACTATGTCTAAGAGCAATTTAATAACTAACACTGGACACCGCTTTATTTCTAAAGGCAAGACTGCCTTTAAGATTCATATCCATACCCCCGAGGACACGGTACTGCACCGCTCGGTTGGGTTTGTTCGTATTGGAGAAAAGAAAGGCTTACAAAAAGCCATTAAGCTGAGAAACGAATTAGGCCGGCAAATGTGGGGCAAATTTTGGCGACGTCTTTTGAAGGATCCTTACCTCATGACCAGACTCCCACACAGCGTTGAGCCAAAAATTGTTCACAAGCCTAACCCCACTCTTGAAAACCCAGATAACCGAGATACGTGTTACATCGCTAAGTGGCGAGAGTTCAATGACGACGGTGACTACAAATACAAAACGGTGGTTCGCTCTATTAGTAAATACGGCAAGCTTGCCGCCTACATGCAAACCAAAAAAGCGTTGCTAGAAGCACATAAAGACAACTTGGAAATCCTAACGTTCATGGGGCGCTTAAACAGCATTGACCTCAAGTGATGTTTACCGTTTTTAACTTTTCAGTCCGTTTCAAATAGAAATAAAAAAGCCCCAAAGAGCGAACTCTTTGGGGCTTTCAGCTTTAGTCTTCTATACTACGGTCGGATAGAAGCTTATTGCTGAACTTGGTATTCAAATTCTGGAACAACGATTTCTACGCGACGGTTTTGCTGACGACCTTCACGAGTGTCGTTTGAAGCGATTGGGTTGTTTTCACCTTCGCCACGCGCTTGAATACGTGATGAATCAATGCCTTTTTCAACAAGTGCGTTAGCTACAGATTCAGCGCGTTTCTCAGAAACTTTTAGGTTGTAAGCTGCTGGGCCAGAAGTATCTGTGTAACCTACAACTTCAACGTTCGCTTGTGGGTGCTCGTTTAGGAAAGCAACTAGGTTATCAAGTTTTGCAGCGCTCTCTGGTTTTAGAGTTGTGCTGTTTAGATCGAAGCTACCAGTGCCGATTGTTTGAGTTTCGAATGTTTTCGTTACAACTACTGGCTCTTCTACCACTTCTTCTACAACCACTTCTTCAACAACAACTGGCTCTTCTACGATTACTGGCTCATCGTTGCCACCGAATTTGAAAGAAACACCCAGTGTTGCTGTGTTACCTGTCGCACGAGTTACATCGTTGCTGATATCAGTCAGAGTTTGGTATTCCGCACGAGCAGTTACGTTTTGGCTTAGGTTGAACTCAAGGCCAGCTGCGCCTAGGTAAGAGTAATCATCTTTACCATCAAACATTACGTAAGCGCCACCCACTTTACCGTAAAGTGCGATGTCTTCAGTGATTGGTAGGCTGAATTTAGGTGCAAGAGTGATTGCTTCTACATGGCCACCGAAAGAAGTTTGGTCAAAATCACCGATGTTGTCGAAACCTGCTTCTACTGCGAAGTATTTATTCATTTCGTAACCAACAAAAGCGCCAAGAGTAGAGTCGTCTTTGTCACAAGCCTGGCCCGCTACACACGCGTCTTCCATCCATGACTTACCCATCTTACCACCAACGTATACTTCTGCTTGTGCTGCTGAAGCCATAAGTAGAGACGCTGAAATTACCGCTGCTAATTTTTTCATTATTGATTCCTCTAAAGAAGTTCTTTTGTTAGATGCCGAAATGCGCCGTCTGACTGACGTTGTATTTCAATTCTTTTTATTCATTCCTTGAGTGAGATACTTAGTCAGCTTCTTTTTATGCACATGCATTTTTTTTATGGAAGCTACTTACGTACATTTCCTGTTCAGTGATACATATCGCCATCTCGGTATCACTGACGGGGTGAACTATAACGCTAAGAAATCGCGAGAAAAATCCCAATTCTGTCAATTTATTGTCATCAAAAATCTCAACAACATGTGATCTTAAGCAAAAAAATCCCCACACAATCACGACGCAAACGTTTGCTTTATTTTCTGGAACACTACAACTTAAGCAAAGTTTTTTCTTAAAAATGAGACAACAAAAATGGAACTTTAAGGAGGGTGGATAAAAATCAATCAGATATTTGATATATAATCGCTCGTTTTTTATTCATGCCAACGATGTTTGGATTAAAAAATCTTATCCATACCTAGGTGAATTACGGTCCAAAATACCACATCCTTCACCGACATATGAGAAGGTTTCTCATTATCTAAGGTTCAGATACAAAAAAGCCGCGGGTGTTTACCGCGGCTTTGTGACTATTTATTCAAAAGAACGTTTAGTTCAAAGCAATTATGCGTTTGCTTCACGCTCAGCAATGAACTCAAGCGCCATCTTAATACGAGCAACACAACGCTCTTTGCCAACCAGTTCCATTACTGCATCTACAGAAGGAGACTGACCGCCGCCTGTAACAGCAACACGTAATGGCATACCGATTTTGCCCATGCCGATTTCTAGCTCTTCACAGACTGCAGCGATAACGCCATCTTTGATGTTTGCTGTTGTCCACTCGGTCAGTGCTTCAGCTTTCGCTAGAGCAAGCTCTAGAGGCTCTTTAGCCACACCGCGTAAGTGTTTCTTCGCTGCGCCCGCTTCAAACTCAGAGAAATCTTCGTAGAAGTAACGGATTTGCTCAGCTAGCTCAACTAGCGTGTTGCAACGCTCACCCACTAGCTTGATCACGTCAGTGATAGCAGGACCATTCGTTACGTCTAGTTTTTGTTGATCTAGGTGCCATTGTAGGTGCTCTGCAACGTACGCAGGATCTGAATTTTTGATGTAATGGTTGTTCAACCATTGCAGTTTGTCCGTGTTGAAGGCAGACGCTGACTTAGATACTGCGTTTAGGCTGAATAGGTTGATCATCTCTTCTTGAGAGAAGATTTCTTGGTCGCCATGAGACCAACCTAGGCGCACTAGGTAGTTGTTTAGTGCTGCAGGCAGGTAACCCATATCGCGATATTGCATGACTGATACTGCACCATGACGCTTAGACAGTTTCGCACCGTCATCACCCAAGATCATTGCACAGTGCGCAAACGTTGGTACTGGCGCACCTAGTGCTTCGTAGATGTTGATTTGACGAGGCGTATTGTTGATGTGGTCTTCACCACGAACAACGTGAGTGATACCCATGTCCCAGTCATCCACTACTACACAGAAGTTGTAAGTAGGTGAACCGTCAGTACGACGAATGATTAGGTCATCCATTTGATCGTTGCGGATTTCAATGCGACCACGGATTTGATCATCAAATACTACGCTGCCTTCTTTCGGGTTACGGAAACGGATAACACATGGATCGCCATCTTTTGCCGCTTCGTTTGCTGCTTTGATTTTTGGATGGTTAGCATCGTAGCGAGGCATTTCTTTATTTGCTTCTTGCTCTGCACGGATTTCATCTAGCAGCTCTTTAGACGCGTAACATTTGTAAGCTTTGTCTTCTGCCAGCAGCTTATCAACCATTTCGTTGTAACGATCAAAACGTTGAGTTTGGTAGTAAGGACCTTCATCCCACTCCAAGCCTAGCCATTCCATGCCTTCAAGAATTGCATCAACCGCTTCCTGAGAGTTACGCTCAAGGTCTGTATCTTCGATACGTAGAACGAATTCACCACCTTGGTTTTTAGCGTATAGCCAAGAGTAAAGTGCAGTACGCGCACCACCAACGTGTAGATAGCCAGTTGGGCTAGGAGCAAAACGAGTTTTAACCGTCATTTGAGTTCCTTAGGGGTAATGAGCAACGAGAGATCTCTCGTTGTAATGTCAAGGATAAAAGTGGCGACATTTTACCACCGTAAGTCAATTCTACAATCGGTTTGACACCAGAAATACAAACAGGGCAGCACCAATAAAGGTACTGCCCTCCTATTTACTGTTAAAGTGCAGAACGAAATTACTTCAGGTTACGCATCGCCCATTGCATAAATTCTTGCTGCTCTTCACGGCTTAACTCATTAAACGATGCTTTGATTGTTTTAGTTTCCGCCGGAGAAGACGCAATGCTTGCCTTGGTCGATTCTTTGTTCATTGCATTGTTATAGTCAGCCACTTCTCGCTCGTAATCACGAAAACCTTGCAAGCCACCTTTACGAAGTTGAACCATAGAGAATTCCACTTCTTTTCCGTGTTTGTCTTTCAATACCACTTTGGGATCGAGTTCGAAAGCTTTCGCTTCTTCGATGGTACGGAACGCTTTGTAAGTCAGCGATAGTTCGGCGTCTTTTTCTGCTTCAAACTCTAATACCAGTGGCTGCGAATCGAACTTACGGCGCTTGCCATCTTCAAAGACAATTTGTCCAACCGTCACCGCCAACTGATTTTCCCCGTCCTTCAGCTCGATGCTGTTATTTTTGGAAATCCACTCAGGGTACACGAACTCACCGTTGAGAACGCGAGGAACCAGTTCAGCTTGCAGAGTCAGTTGAGCAGCAAAAGCAGGCGCAGAAAGCATTGCGCAAAGTCCGAGAAGTGTCGTTGTTTTTTTCATCGTGGTTTCTCACTTTATACCAATTTAGATAAGCCTCTGAAACTTACAGGCCAGTCATTCCAAAGGCTTATTTGAATCAGTATCAAGACAAAAAGGGCGTTTCCGCCCTTTTTTCTGCTTCTTTATTAGAAGTAGTATTCAACACCCACAGAGAACTCATCGTAGTCCGCAGATTTCCAACGCGCTTCTGTTGGTTTATCCAGTTGATATGCACCGTCGCCAAAGTCTAGAGTACGAGCACGTACGTAAAGCACTGCCGATGGGTCTACGAAGTACATAACTTGTGCAGATAGTACATCGTCTGCTGTATCGTTAATTGTCTTACCATCACGCTCTAGATCAAAGTTCGCTGCGTAAGCCAGTTTGTACTGCCAATCACCTGTGGTGTACATGATAGCGGCAGACATTGCGTCTTGCTTCTCACTCACGCCGTTGCTTGCGTCAGCTTCCATGTATTTGTATTGCGCGAAGAAAGAAATACCGTTATCAAACCAGCCTTGAGCACCCACCAAGTATGTGTTGTTTTCCCACGTTTGGCCTTCCATCTTAATGTTACGGTTACCCTCGTATGCGGCATCTAACTGAATTGGACCAATTTTGTAGTGCGCTGCGATACCACCCCAGTAGTCATCACCTTCACCCAGACCCGCTTTGTCACCTGCACCAGCCGCAATATCTAGAGAGAATTTGTCCGCATACATTGGCGAGTCCCAACGAATGGTGTTTGATTGACGGTCTTGATACTTAGCACCACCGATTGCACCACCCCAGTCGTAAACATCACCGAGACCTGGGTTAGATGCAGGCCAGTCAACCAATTCGTACATCGGTGTTAATACTCGACCTAAACGAACTTGGCCCCAAGATGCACTTTCAAAACCGACGAATGTGTCACGTTCACCAAGACCTGCACCCTCGCCGCCAAAGCTAGGGTCAACGTAACCACCTTCGATTTGCCAAATAAAAGTAGGACCGAAGTTAGCAAATTGTTTTTTACCGCGGAAACCGATGCGAGATTCGTTGTTTAGCTGCATGCCACCTAGATCATCGTCCGTTGCTTTGTTGCCAGAATCGTAATCGCGGTACGCGGCCTGCATCGCGATGATCCCGTAAACTTCATAAGAGAATGAATCTTTGGTTAGGAACTCTTTTGCTGCGTCACTGTTTGCACCATCAGCAAATGCAGCACCACTGAACATCATGCCTGTGATTGCCGTAGCAAGTAGGCTTTTCTTTAGGTAAGACATTTTTAACCCCTATATTTTTTAGTTTTTTCCATTTTCAAATTCGCTAACTAGGACATGGCAGGAACTTGAAACAATGTTTGGACGGGGCAAATATGACAAACTTTTTTCGCACTAAAAAACTTTCCCTACAGCAATCTGAGCGACTTCAAAATGAGAAGATCAAAAATAATATAATCAATTAAAAATCAAAAACTTAAATTTAAATATAAAAAATCAAAAACGTTAAAAGCACTTTTTGACACTGAACTGACATTGAGAGCATCTCAAAAGCGTGAGCGACTTCATTCATCTTTTAGGTGTTTTAACGGAACTTTATATTCAGAGAGAAAAAACCTTGAGATCACTCGCAAGTAAAATGGCGGTGAACTTGTGTGATTCAAGCGATTTTGACGAAATTGTTGTGAGCCCAAAATGGGTATTGACCTTACCCTTGCAGGAAGGTTTAAGCTCAATGTATCACTATTATTGAGGTGCAGATTATGTATCAGTTTGTTATACCTTTATCAGGGCTCAACTGCATGGGCTGTGCGAGAAAAGTTGAGAAGGCTTTACATGCGAATCACGATGTAGAGATCCTCACTTTGTCCCCAACGCAAGTAGAGGTCAAAACCGAGTCCTCGCTTAAAGAGCTTGTTTCATCAATTGAATCTCTTGGTTACCAAGCAGGAAATCAGTACGAGTTAAACCTTTCAGGCTTAAGCTGTGGCGGCTGCGTGAAAAAACTCTCGTCTTTATTAGACTCTCATCAAGACGTTATTTCTTTCGAGGCTTCAACAACGCACTTAGAGATTCGTACCCTACTCTCCGAGCAACAAGTCATTGAGCTAGTTGCCAGCTTGGGCTATACGGCCAACAATAGCGCTGTTACTGATAACTCAGTTGCTGAAGAGCACAAGGCAATCACTCCCGATCAACGCCAAAGCCAGACATATCAAAGCGAAAAAGGCGACCAAGCAGCGCCTGACGAGCAACCAGCAGGCACGGCTCAGCTACAGATGTTGATTCAAGGTATGACCTGTGCAAGCTGTGTCGCATCAGTAGAAAAAGCCCTGACTAATGTACAAGGGGTTGAAAAAGCTCAGGTAAACCTCGCAGAACAAAGCGCACTGGTGTTTGTGACTGAAGACTCAGATTCGTTACATCAATCTATTTTGCAATCTGTCAAACAAGCGGGTTACCAAGGCGAGGTTTTACAAGACGCCGCGACACAGCAAGAAAAGCAAGCGCAGCAACAACGTCAACAGCAAAAACGCTTTAAGTTGGATGCAATTGCCGGCCTTGTTGTGGGTGCCCCTTTGATGATTTGGGGTGTTGCTGGTGGCAACATGATGATTCGCAACACCAATGACCAATTGGTTTGGGGCGCGATCGGTATTGTGTGTTTGCTGCTGCTTGCCACTGCCGGAAAACTGTTCTTTAGTAACGCTTGGTTAGCGGCCACTCACAAGCGCGCCACGATGGATACCTTAGTTGCGCTCGGTACTGGCGCAGCGTGGTTCTATTCTATGCTTGTGGTAATTTTCCCAGATTGGTTCCCAATGGCATCTCGTCATGTTTACTTCGAAGCCAGCGCGATGATCATTGGTTTGATTTCACTTGGCCACTATATAGAAGCCAAAGCGAAAGCAAACACAACGCGCTCGCTTCAGGCTTTGGTGAACTTACAGCCTCAACAAGCGACCGTCATCACTGAGCAAGGTGATAAACAAATCGCGGTAGAAGAAATCACTTTAGGAATGAAGTTACGTATCAAGCCGGGAGAGAAAGTGCCCGTCGACGGTACGGTAATCAATGGTGAATCGTATATCGATGAGTCCATGCTAACAGGTGAGCCCGTTCCTGTATTAAAAGCACAAGAGGCACATGTATCCGCAGGCACATTGAATACCGACGGCTCTCTCACTATAGAGGCTACCGGAATCGGCGCAAATACGATGCTCGCACGTATTATTCGTATGGTGCGCAGCGCTCAGAGCAGCAAGCCCGCCATCGCTAAATTGGCAGACCAGATTTCATCGGTGTTTGTCCCTGTCGTTGTAGGCATAGCAATACTGGCCGCGCTTGTTTGGTTTGCCGTTGGCCCAGAGCCAAAAGCGAGCTATATGCTGGTGGTCACCACAACCGTACTTATCATCGCCTGCCCTTGTGCTCTAGGCTTAGCAACCCCACTTTCTGTTACGGTGGGAGTGGGTAAAGCCGCAGAACTCGGCATTTTGATCAAAGATGCTGATGCCCTGCAGCTAGCGAGTAAAATAGATACGGTTGTGTTCGATAAAACAGGCACGCTTACCCAAGGTAAACCAAGTGTGCAGCAAGTGTTTACTCACACCACCAGCCAAGAAGAGCTGTTGGGGTTAGCGTACGCCGCCGAGCGTCAGTCAGAGCACCCACTAGCAAAAGCGGTATGCGACTTTGCTAATCAGCACGACACACAAGAAGTGACTCTCGATAAATTTGAAAACGTTCGCGGACGCGGCATTTTGGCAACGTATCAAGGTAAACCGCTGCTTATTGGCTCGCTTCAATTTATGCAAGCGGAAAACGTTGCAACAGAGGCTCTTCAGGATGCAATTGACGAATGCGCTCAGAACGCATGGACTCCGGTTGCCGTTGCGCTCGATGGTGAGTTAGTCGGCCTGATCGCCATTGCTGACCCAATCAAATCGGATGCAAAACAAGCGCTCTCTGCATTAAAATCGCAAGGCATCAAAACGGTAATGCTGACGGGTGACAACCAACACGTAGCCAACGCTATCGGTCAAGAACTTGGTATTGATGAAGTAATCGCTCAAGTAATGCCAGATGAGAAAGCTCAGCACATTGAGCAACTTCAATCCCAAGGCCATGTTGTGGCAATGGTTGGGGATGGCATTAACGACGCCCCTGCTCTCGCGTTAGCCAACCTTGGTATTGCAATGGGTAGCGGCAGTGATGTCGCCATTGAAAGTTCGCAAATGACCATCCTGAACACGTCACCAATGGCGGTGGTACATGCGATTGAACTGTCGCGCGCTACACTTAAAAACATGAAGCAAAACCTATTTGGTGCCTTCGTTTATAACTCACTGGGGATCCCTGTTGCCGCAGGCGTACTTTATCCTGCATTTGGATTTTTGCTCAGCCCAGTTGTCGCAGGTGCGGCAATGGCGCTGTCATCTATTACTGTCGTTAGTAATGCAAATCGACTACGACTTTTTTCAGTAAAATAACCACTTATATTTGAGGCTATTATGAAGTTGAAATTATTGACCTTTGCAATGCTTGCGACCGCATCCGCCAACGTATTGGCAGCTGATGTCATTAACCACAAATCGCCATACTGCGGCTGCTGTGGTGAATGGACAAAACACATGGAAGAGAACGGATTTACGGTCGAAGAGAAATTGCACGATGACATGAACGCCATAAAACGCGAGCTAGGCATCAAGAACGAACAGCTTTACTCTTGCCACACAGCAGAAATCAACGGTTATGTGTTCGAAGGTCACATTCCAGCCGAAGACATTAAAGCATTCTTAGAAAATCCACCACGTAACGCAAAAGGGCTCTCGGTACCGGGCATGCCAATGGGTTCCCCTGGTATGGAGTATGGCGATAAAAAAGACAGCTACACTGTTTACGCGTTTAACGAAAAAGGCCAAGTGTTCGAATATAGCCACCACGAAGGCAACGACAAATAACAAGAAAGCCCAGCAAATCAATTGCTGGGCTTTTTCTTAATAGACAAATATAAGATTAGAAGCCGTAAGAGGCACCAAATACAAACGCATTGTTAACTAGGCTATCACCACTTGCGTTTTCTGCACCGTGTGCTTGGCTACGGAACTCAAAGTAAGGCTGAACACCTTTACGTGTCCACGTTGCGCGAAGCTCGTGGTCCATCGTTTCCGCTTCAATCATGTAGACGTTGTTGTAGCTTAGCGTCACATCTTCATTCATCACGTAACCAATACGGTTATCCATACGGTAATCTGTATCCGCATCTGCGTCTGTCGCATCAATATGCGCACGAGTACGGTTACTTAGCGAGATACCGTTATCGAAGTTGTAACCGATCTTAACCAATGGACGGTACTGTACGTTCTCGCCAGCAGAGAACAAGTGTTGGTAACCCGCTGCAACCCATAAATGATCGGTAATGTTAAATGACTGCTCACCACCCACAGTGATTGCTGGTGTTGTGTTACCCGCGCCACCGTTTTCTGTTTCCAGTTTACCCAACTGAATACCATCAAATTCGGTGTAAACCGTAAAGCCGCCGAATTGGTTATCAAAAGTATGACCAGCTTCCAGTGTAGACGTAACGTCCGAACCATGGATTCGACCATCATCGTGGAATTGAACGTTACCCGTTACGTAAGAAGAACCAGCAAAAGCGCTAGAAGCGAAAGCGAGAGAAAGAGCACTCAGTGCAAAAATGTTTTTCATAATTACTGCCTTTATTTATTCACGTTATGCGACGGTTTTAAAGGGCTTCTCTTCCCTTTTATCGCAAACTTTGGAATGTGCCTCCTTGGCGATCGCAATATTGTTCCAATTAATTCGCGATGAAAAATAAAACATTTTAAAAAGTGATCTTGTTCAAACCGACGCTCAACAACCCTGATAAAAGTATGGTAAATACAGGCACTTACCGTATTTTTCTATAATGATTCAAAAAATAGAAGTGTGATCATAAACAGGTAATTTGTTGATATTTAGCAGATTAAGTCGATCCAGTTCACAATAACCCTGACCATTACAAGCTAAAACTTATTTATCAATGAAAAATAATTAGACATTGGTCACACTTAATTTCCCCTAAAAATAAAGAAACCCTCAACATAACATTGAGGGTTTGCTTAAATTTAGCTGAGAGGATTAAGGTTATTTCACGCTAGTTACTCGGCTTGCTCTTTCCCCTGTCGCCGATACAGATCGGATAAACACTTCTCCTTTCACACTTGGACGAGCATTGTCTGCGTAAGTCAGCCAGTTTTGACCGTCTAACGAGTATTGCAGTTCAACGCCAGGGAACTGAACGTTCATAGCTAGCTTGCCGTTTTCTACTTTCGCACCAGGAATTGGAAGGCGGTAGTCGATACCAGATTTTTCTAGCTTAGCCAGTTCACGTTGGCCAAGTACGTTCGCAAAGCGGTTGTAGTCTTGGTTTAGCGATGCTTTATCAACTAGGTTAGAGTTTTGCGAGTACTCAACACCGACTTTGTAGTCATTCTCCCAATCTGCACGGTGCCATGCACGCTCTGCGGCTGCGAGTACGCGAGGAAATACCATGTACTCGTATTGCTCGTCGTTACGTACTGTCTCAGACCAAAGCTGTGCTGATAGACCGTAGAAAGGTTTCGCTTCGATTTCACCTTTACCAGTAAAGCCGTTGCCATCGCGGTCTACAGAGGTTTCTGCGTTCTGAGGCATGTTCTCTGGTGCAAAGCCAAACATCTTACGCGTATCGGTTGCACGTGTTGCCCAGTAGTAACCACGCTCTTTCGGATCAACTTCGTATGGCATGTCCATGTACACATAGTCAGGGTTAGAAACGATCACGTCGTAACCTTTCTCAGACCACTCGTACACTGATGATGTACCACCCCAGTAAAGAACGTCCCAGAAGTTAACACGCGTATTTTCTGTTGCGAATGCTTTCTCACCTTCGCTGTATTTCAAACCATCTTGCCATGCTTGGAAGTTTGGAATGCCTTTCTCAGCAACTAATTTTGATACTTCTTGTGCAAAATGACTCGGTAGGTGAGCAAAATCGCTCACTGTGCCTTCTGCGATTAACGCCTGACATTGTGGAGATTGCGCGAATGGCTTGTCTTGTTTAGACAGGTCAATCGTACCTTTCCAGCTTACTTTGTCTTCAGCGTTCACATCTTGGAAACCAGCACCTAGCTTGATGTTCTTCGCTTCGTCACCACCAAAGTGCCATGTTGTTAGCGGCGTACCCGCTTCTTGGTGCATTGCTGCTACTTCTGAAATCACTTTATCAACAAAGCGAGTGGAAGATTCCATACATGGGTTGATGAAGCTTTGCTTGTTGTAGAACTGAACCGTCGTTACGTTCGATGTATCTTGAGGATCCATCAGGCGGTATTCGTTCGCTTCAGCTTCCTTACCTTCTTCCATCAGGCGGTCGTAACGTGCTTCCATTGATACTACCGCTGCACGCGCGTGTGCTGGCATATCGATTTCGGGAATGACTTCAATGTTCCGCGCTTTCGCGTATTTCAAGATTTCCACATAGTCTGTTTTACTGAAGTAGCCAGAGCCAAAGTTGTCTGTCGTTGGACCGGAACCAAGCTGAGGCAGTACGCAGCTTTTCTCTTGTGTATCGAAACAACGATTAGCGCCAACCTCTGTCAACTCAGGTAGGCCTGGGATTTCCAAACGCCAGCCTTCATCATCGGTTAGGTGAAGGTGAAGTTTGTTCATCTTGTACGCTGCCATTTGGTCTAGCGTTGCAAGAATTGCGTCTTTAGAGTGGAAGTTACGAGCCACATCCACCATCACACCACGGTAATCAAAACGAGGCGCGTCTTTAATAGACAGTTGTGGTAGAGAATCAGCATTTTGGCTATCTACCAGGCCAAAGATAGATTGTACTGCATAGAAAGCACCTGCTTGGTCAAACGCTTTAATCGCAATACCGTCGCCTTTGATGCTCATTTCGTAAGCACCAGATTTTGCTAATTCACCGGTGAAGTCTGCAGGAACAACAGTGATGCTTACAGGAAGATCACCACGAACGTCCACACCTACCACTTCTGCACGATCTTGAATTGCTGCGAATTGAGTCGCATCGAATGCGTCTTTAGGCAGCGCAATACCCGCCGCGATATCGACTGTACCTTTGCCTGCTTCAACCGACATTGGCGTTGGTAGTAACGTGGTTGATACATCTTGTTTTGCTAGATCTTCGTTCTTCTCGAAGCGAGACACAGCGTTTGCAAATACGTTGTTGTCATCTGGCGTACGTTTTAGGTTGTTACCCTCAAGGCCAGTCACGAAAGACGCAACGTCTTCTGTGTTAAGAGAAGCGATCATCTTAGGTTCTGCGTTTGGTGCAGCCACGAAAGCGCCTGGCATAAAGTCGGTTTCAAATAACTGCCAGTATTCGCCAATTAGTGGAAGTACCACTTCTTCGCCCGCCGCAAAGCCATCAAACTTATCTGTTGGTTCCAGTTTGTGTAGGTCGCCCGTTACACGAGAAATTTTGAACTGATCATTATCTACATCCAAAATCAGACGAATGCTGTGGAAGTAGATAGCCCAATCTTTTGAGTTAACCGCTTCACCTTGGTTAACTAGCGTCATGTTCACCTTGTTACAAGAAGCCCACTCAGCTCCTAAATCCTGACAAGCAAGACCTTCGTTTGCACCGTGGTTAGTCAACACTTGGTATTGAATATCAAGGTTATTAGCCAGTGAATTTACAACTTGTTGCTCAGAGCTTTGCAGAGCAGAGCAACCTGCTAATGTGGTGATAACAGAAACAGCAATCAGACTAGGTTTAAACATCTTACTTCCCCAAAAAAGTCAGTGGTTCAAAACGACAACGATAAACATCGCGGCTCCTCAAATGCGAGGGGCCTAACAGTTGCATTCAACATACAACCAGTTATTTCTAAGCGTAAAATAAATAGAAATAGGAAGTGATCTAGTTCAAAAAATGATACTCAGCAAAAACCATAAAAACTTAACTTTCATGAAGTTACAAGCTACGTCAAAATCGAACAACTTGTTTTGACGAGTTTGCTGCGATCTAGGTCACTCATATTCATGAGTTACGACTGATTTTGTAAGATTTGGATCACGCCTAATTATTTTGTGAACCATTAGTAAGCGAATGACCTATTTATCTTTCGTGAAGTGACTCTCATTTATTCGTCGTCAAAACTCGTCAATATTTTTAGAAATGACGATTTTGTCGAATATCCCCACTAGAGAAATTGCACTTAACCTCAAGCATTTTTGCGTATAAAGTTTAAAGGTATCTTACCTGAGGACCATTCTATGTTTCGTCTCTTGACACTCATATCATCCCTACTTGTTGCCTTTGCTCCCTTTTCCTCTTATGCAGAACCGCAACATTGGTTAGCAAAAAAAGGGGAAACCGAGCTGATGATCATTGGCTCTGTGCATGTGGGCGATAAAACGATGTACCCGCTCCCTAAAACTATTACTCAACACTTAAGCCAAAGCGCTGGGTTGATTATCGAAGCAGATGTCAGAAACTCTGAAGGCTTGGTTTACCCACAAACAACCATTCTTTCTAAAGATGTTTTAGACAAGGCTCAACGTCGCCACTTAGTCGAGATAGCACAAGATTTAGGGTTGCCAGAAACTCAACTTTTGAATTCTCCACCATGGACGGCTGCATTAACCATCCAACTCGCTTTAGTCAACAAACTGGGGTATGTCTCTGATAAAGGGGTCGACATGCACTTAATAGGACTCGCTGATAAAAAACAAATCCCGGTCATTCCACTGGAGTCCGTGCAATTCCAAATTGATTTAATAGCAGGTCAATCAGAAGGCGGTAAAGAGATGCTCCTCTCGTCAATTGAAGAATATGACGGTGGGGAAGAATTGGTTCAGTGTTTGATAGAAAGCTGGAAGAGCGGTGATGGTAGTATGTTGGTCGAGGCATCATTAACCGATCAAGCAACAGAAGATTTTAATCAGGCTTTCTTATATGAGCGCAATCGAGATTGGGCAAAAAAACTTGATACTGGCAGTGTCCTACCTCAACGTTCGGGTCGCTATACCGTTGTTGTCGGCAGTTTGCATCTAGTTGGTAAAGATAATCTGATTGAGCTGCTTAAAAAAAGGGGCTTTGACATAAAACCACTCGGTAAAACCCGCCAAGCTAGGTGCCATATTTAGAAATTTATTTGAAGGCAGCCAGCCTCATCAATGATGAATAGCAAGGCATCACGCTAACACGATCACTGACAATGGTTTACTCCTCTGCTAAAACGACTCTAACCTATGTGGATACATAATAACTCATATGAAATTTAAAGCTTTATTCCTATGCGTGAGCAGTATGATGCTCACTTCATCGCTTGCTTATGCTAAACCGTCATGTAACGTAGAAAATTTTCAAGCTATTGATATAACCCCGGAAGCAAAAGGCGGGGTACTAGATAAAGAGAGTGGCCAGTTTCTTATTACCGAAAAACCAATGATGCGTTGTGCGAACATCACTTTTTCCACTAACCATACCCGAAATCGCGTCGCACATATGATGAATCAAGGCTTTGAAGCTGTTTACTTTGATGGAAGCTCGAGCAAATCTCACTCTGTCACGTTTGATGAAGACGAACTAAAAGCAGGTTACATCAAAGTTGGTCCAAACCATCCAAAGACCGCTTATGTTTGCTTCACAACTTCTGAAACCCCTATCAGCACTATCTCGTGTGACATCAAGTAATAAATTTACTCGCTCTAAAAAATGAAAAGGCCCTACATCTCTGTAGAGCCTTCCTCTCAATACGTGTCGGTGAAGTGCCATATTCTAACGTCAGATGAACCCATTTGGCTCGATACTATTGAAGTCTAAAATTACTAGCGCTAAAAACGACGAAAGCCTGCTCATTGAGCAGGCTTTCTAAAAGTGGTCGGTGAAGTAGGGATTCGATTGGACTGGCATTCCAGACCCCGACCCTCTGGCTCCAAATAAATATCACCAAATACGAAAAAGGCTCTACATTTCTGTAGAGCCTTTTTCTCAATATGGTCGGTGAAGAGGGATTCGAACCCCCGACCCTCTGGTCCCAAACCAGATGCGCTACCAAACTGCGCTATTCACCGAGATGTTTAACTGAGGACTTGTCCCCGTCAACGAATGCGTATATTACGGATTCTGAACTGTGACGCAAGTGCTTTTTACAAAAAAAACTTAGGTCTTAATTCGTTTGATGAATAACTGAACACTAGCACGTAAAATGTGACTGATAACTCACAACAAAATACAGTTTATTAACCTTAGCAACATAATTGATCCAGATCAGTGTGCAACAAGGCACTGCCATTTAGTTTTATGCCTGTCGGGAACATCTTGGAGGAAACGTATGGACTTTTGGCTTGATCTCCTATTTGGTAATGCAGTGGGTCTATCGTCAATGATAGTAATCTTTGGGGCAATTGGTCTGATGTTATTTTACGGCGGTTTCTTCATATACAAGATCATGAACGACAAATCTCCTCACTAGATCTCGCTTAGCTCTAGAAACGCTTTGCACCGGAGTCGGTTACTTGCCTACTCCGGTTTTTTATTTGATCTCAATGCACCACTCATTGATATAATCCTATTATTCCTCCCTGTTCTTAATGAGATTACTACTATGTCTCACGATGACGATTTTGATCTGTTCCAACAGATGATGGGCGATGTAAAGCCGATCACTCAAGACACCGCCGAACACAAAAAAGTACACCAAGTAACCGAAGCGCAGCTCGCCAAGAGAGAAGCGGCAATCTGGCTAACAGAAGATGACCTAGAATACCTGTCACTTGATCACGCAGAGATGCTAAAACCAGAGGACTTTGTTGAGTTTAAACGTGATGGCGTACAAGACGGGGTTTACCGCAAGCTTCGTCTTGGCAAATACCCAATCCAAGCACGCCTAGATCTGCATCGTAAAACATTGAAAGAAGCTCGTGATGAAGTCGTAAAGTTTTTAAAACAGTGCCTATCAATGGACATACGAACGGTCGTTATTGTCCACGGCCGAGGAGAACGCTCAAATCCACCAGCACTAATGAAAAGCTTTGTTAGCAGCTGGCTACAACAAATCAGGGAAGTTCAGTGCGTGCATAGTGCGCAACGCTTTCACGGTGGAACCGGAGCCGTTTACGTTCTACTTAGAAAAAGTGCGGAAAAGAAATTAGAAACTCGCGAACGTCACCAAAAACGGTTGGGCTAAATTTCACCCTAATGCTAGAATGCCCGCCCTTATTCTTCCTTCCCTTTCACGGGAAGGAAACTTCATTCGCCGTTGTGAAACGTTAGGAGACAAAAATGTCACAAGACAACGCTAAACGATTAAATAAATTCATCAGTGAAACGGGCTTTTGTTCACGCCGTGAGGCAGACAGACTAATTGAACAAGGTCGTGTCACCATTAATGGAAACAAGCCTGAAATGGGAACAAAAGTGCTACCTGGTGATGATGTTTGTGTGGATGGTAAGCCAGTTGCAGCAAAAGAGAAGCCGATTTATATCGCTCTCAATAAACCAACAGGCATCACCTGTACAACAGAACGAGATGTACCTGGAAACATCGTTGATTTTATCGGTCACAAAAAACGTATCTTTCCGATCGGCCGCTTGGATAAACCCTCTGATGGTCTGATTTTTTTGACCAACGATGGCGATATCGTCAACAAAATCCTCCGTGCTGGCAACAGCCACGAAAAAGAGTACGTTGTGCGCGTGGACAAACCGATTACAGGTGAGTTTCTCAAACAGATGTCGAGCGGCGTTAAAATTCTCGATACCGTCACTCTACCTTGTAAGGTAACGAAAGAGACTAAGTTCTCTTTCCGTATTGTGCTCACTCAAGGACTTAACCGCCAAATCCGTCGTATGTGTGAAGCACTAGGTTACGAAGTCTTTAAGCTTCGTCGTGTTCGAATCATGAATATCTCTCTTGACGGTATTCCGAACGGAAAATGGCGTTACTTAACTGACGATGAAGTCGCTGAGATTCTTGCTATGTGCGATGGTTCGGTGGGTACAGAAGAGGCATCAAAAACAGACTCTAGAGGTCGTAATATTCGTAAAGCGACTGATGCGAAGCTGTTTGATAGCCGTGAAGAAAATCAAGACTCTACTGCTCGTCGTAACCAGAAGACAAGAACTTTCCGTGGTAACAATGCTGATGAATTCCGTCATGCACCAAACTCGAAAAAAGGTCAACAAAAGCGTCGTCAGCGTGACGATGAAGGCGGACGTCCAGCTAAAGAACATTACAAAGTGAAACCACAAGGTGAACGTAGCAGACCGCAAGGCGAGCATGGAAAATCGCACCGTAAACCAGATGCATCGAGCAATAAGCACTCAGTAAACAAGCCTCAATCACCGAGTAAGCCTAAGCAGCATTACATGAACCCAAATGCCGCGAAGCCAAGCAAACCAGCTCAACGCACCGGTGGTACATTGAGTCTGAAGAAGTAACGCTTCACTAACAGGCAAGATCAAAAAAGGACGCTCATGAGCGTCCTTTTTATTTGTCATGAGTTTACAAACAAAGAGGTGCAAACTGACCGCGAGTTAAGCTCAGCAAATCTCTCGGGGCTAACTCGATTTCTAAACCACGTTTACCTGCACTCACACAGATGGTGTCTTGCTCTGCTGCGCTTTCGTGCAAAAAAGTAGGTAAAGCTTTCTTCTGCCCCAGTGGGCTAATCCCACCAACAACATAACCTGTGGTCTTTTGCGCGATTTCCGGATCAGCCATATCGGCCTTTTTGCCCTTCGCTGCTTTCGCTGCCAGTTTTAGGTTCAGCTTTTGATCAGCAGGGATAATCGCAACCGCAAGGTTCTTTGGCTCGCCGTTCAAGCAGAACAGCAAGGTTTTAAATACTGTTTTCGGATCCTGCCCCAGTACTTCAGCAGCCTCCAAGCCATAACTATCGGCTCTAGGGTCGTGCTCATACTGATGAATCGTGTGTGGAATTTTTTTCTTTTTCGCAAGATTAATGGCCGGAGTCATCAAGATTCTCCTCATAAAAACAAAAAGCGCAGATTGAATTGGATCTGCGCTTTTAGTTAATGATATCAGCGAGTTTGAGTCAATCGCTTTTTATCTGTTGGGTTACTGATCAATCGCCGTATCAACTAAATACGTGATTTCACCTGAAGGGGCATACTCATTAACATCAATAGGGCTGTGTGTTTCTAAATAATCCTTCAAAACCTCAGCATCGGTAAAACCTGTATTTACATACCCTGGATGATCGTCGATTTTAGGGTAACCATCACCACCAGCGGCATTATAGCTTGGTACGGTAAAGCGGTAATTACCATCTAAGCGAAGTTGTTTATTCCCAATGAACACATTGGTTACCTCACCATTATTGATACTCATCGCAATACCCGCAAACTGCGCGTAAGCTCCAGAGTCGACAGGCTTAGTTGCAACGACATTTAGGTAATCCAATACTTCTTTGCCCGTCATATCAACGTAAGAGACCATATTGCCAAATGGCTGAACAGTCAGCACATCTTTGTAGGTAATGTCACCTGCTGCAATCGAATCACGAACGCCGCCAGAATTCATTACGGCGAAATCTGCTTTTGCACGTTCCATATGAGCCGTTGCAATCAATCGACCTAAGTTAGTTTGCTGGTAACGCACCACATTGCGGTCACCCTCAAGCTTACCGTTAGATTCTGCAATCTTCACGTTTAGCTTGCCCTGACCTTTTTCTTGATAAGGACGAAGAAACTCAAGCATCGCTTCGTCTTGTTCAATCTCTTCTTGGATCAAAACTCGTTGCGACTGACCATCAACTTTAATTTTCTTTTTCAAGTTTACTGGGATCAGATCGTAGCTCACCATCGAGAGTTCACCATTACGAAACTCGTAATCGGCGCGTCCCACATATTTCCCCCACTCATGTGCCTGAACAATATAAGCACCATTTTGTTGATCAGGCTGACATTCATCACCCGGTTGAAAGCTCTTTTTGATGACGTTTGGACCTTCCATGCAAACCGGCTCTTGTGAGTGACCACCAACAATCATATCCAGATCACCTTCATTCAAATAACGAGCTAACGCTACATCACCAGGTGCATTGATGCCTCTATTGCCATTCTCATAGTGTCCCATATGTGTGACAGCAAAAATAAGGTCTGGGTACTCCGTTTCTTTCAGCTCAGCAATTAGGTTCTTGGCTTCTTCTTTTGGGTCACGGAAGTCAATTTGTTCAATGAATTCAGGGTTGCCAAGTTTCGCTGTATCTTCGGTTGTAAGACCAATTACTGCAATCTTAATACCCTGTTTTTTAAACATCGCGTACGGTTGGAATAGGCGCTTGCCAGTATTTTTATCGTAAATATTGGCAGACAACATCGGAAAACTTGCCCACTCTTGCTGCTTGAAAAGCACATCCAATGGATTATCAAACTCATGATTACCTAGCGCCATCGCATCGTAACCAATTTTGCTCATGCCTTTAAAATCTGGCTCGGCATCTTGTAAATCAGACTCAGGTACTCCAGTGTTGATGTCTCCACCAGAAAGCAGTAACACACTGCCCCCCTCTGCTTGTATTTCTTCACGCAAATCATCTATTAACGTTTTACGTGCCGCCATACCGTACTCGCCGTATCGATTTTGCCAAAAACGACCGTGATGATCGTTAGTGTGTAGCACGGTCAATTTATAGGTTGTATCTGCATTCCATTCTGGTGCAGGTTGCGTAGCACACCCAGCTAACGAGGCCAAAATAGCGGCACTCAACGCAGTTTTAATAATCAGACGCTGCTTCATTTATTTACCTTTTTTCTTATTGGGAGTCACTGATGCACATTCCCAGCGGCCTAGAGCCTTTACAGCAAGAAGCTGAGAATGATGCGCCATCTGATAAAAAAATAGCCAACACGAGGTTGGCTATTGCATTTGATCACCAGTCATCTGGCGTTTACTTGATATCGATATCTGCAAAGCTCTTGATCAGATCATCAAGAGATTTCATTTGCGCTAGGAACGGTTCTAACTTGTCTAGCGGCAGTGCAGATGGGCCATCACAGCGTGCTTGGTCTGGGTTTGGATGCGCCTCGATAAATAGACCTGCGATGCCTGTTGCTAGACCCGCTTTCGCAAGTTCAACTGTCTGCTCACGACGACCGCCAGATGCCGCACCTGACGGATCACGCATCTGTAGTGAGTGCGTTACGTCAAAGATGATTGGGCTGCCTTTCGATGCATTTTTCATCACACCAAAGCCAAGCATGTCTACGACTAGGTTATCGTAACCGTGACATGAGCCGCGCTCACATAGGATGATCTTGTCGTTACCACATTCCGCGAACTTCTCAACGATGTTACCCACTTGACCTGGGCTCATAAATTGAGGTTTCTTCACGTTGATAACCGCACCTGTTTTTGCCATTGCTTCAACAAGGTCAGTTTGACGAGCTAGGAATGCAGGAAGCTGAATAACGTCTACCACATCCGCGACAGGTTGAGCTTGCGCTTCAGTGTGAACGTCAGTGATGATCTTCACACCAAATGTGTCTTTTAGCTCTTGGAAGATTTTCATACCTTCTTCAAGGCCTGGGCCACGGTATGAATGAACAGAACTGCGGTTTGCTTTGTCAAACGACGCCTTAAATACGTAAGGAATGCCAAGTTTTTCCGTTACTTTTACGTAGTGCTCACAGATCTGCATCGCAAGATCACGAGACTCAAGAACGTTCATGCCTGCAAATAGGGTGAATGGCTTGTCGTTAGCAACCTGAATGTCGCCGATATTAACGATTTTCTGTTCCATTTTGATTCTCTTTTTCTGTCCACGATACGCCACAGTTCGGCACATCGATAAAATTAGTGAAGTGTGACGTGCGTTTCACTCATCACATTAACTTGTGATTTTAGTAGCTCAGAAGCCGGATCGTCAGGGCATTGGTCAATAAAGTACTGAAAATCTGACACCGCTACTTGAGGGCACTCTAGCTGTTGGAAAATAAAACCACGGTCACGAATCTCGTATGGGTCATCTGGCACAAAGGTTAACGCAAGGTTCGTACAACGCAACGCCAGCGTGTAGTGCTCTTCACGTAACATCGCGCTTTTGATCAACGCTAACCAGCGACCAATAATGGTTGGATTGTCAGCTTCTTCAAAGTGTTCTGGCTTTAACTGAGCCAACGGCCCTTCTTGCCCAATAAGCCAAGCTTGGAGAATTCTTTCCCCCACATACTCACCATTAAATGGGTTAATGTAGTCTGGCTTTTTATGCATCCAATCGACTTTTAGCAGAAACTGAGTAGGGAAAGTGACTCCCTTCAACGGGAAACCCAGCTTTTTACCTAGATATAATAAAATCGAACCTAAACTAACTGGGATACCTTTTCGGCGCTCCAACACTTTATCGATAAAGCTGTTGTCCGAAATAAAGTATTCCTGCTCGTCGCCTTTGAATCCCCACTCATGGAAAAACAGTCGTAGGAATGCATCAAATCGCTGCTCTTCATCGGTTTCATGAACCAGCGTGGCTTCTGCATCTTTGTAAAAACGCTCTAACTCTTGTTTCGCCCAATGTACTTTGGTTTCTGGGTTGATCGCTTTGTTTAGCTCAAGCGCACCTTCCACCAACGGTATATTGTCAAAATCTTCGTCAAAAAACTCTAACATGACGTCTTATCCAAATAACGTAGGGCTCTTAGACACAGCAATATTCGCAGCCATGACCAACCAACCTAATGCGCCGAAAAAGCCAAATATCTTCAGTAGGTTGTTTTTCGCAAGCTTCAACGAGAAGAAACCGAGTGCAATGTACGCCAGTACGCAGGTGATTTTGTTTGTTAACCACGGTGCGGCATCAGTAAACGGGATGAAACCAGTAATGAAAATAAGCGCGATACCTGACACTAGCAATGCAGTATCAACGATGTGGGGAAACACTTTCAAAAAGCGATTATTTCGCTTCGGTGAGTTCATCATCATTAACACGAATCGGATCGATAATAGTGTCGCGCTGAGCGCAATCGTCACTAAGTGTATGTGTTTTAGAGCTACGTACATTTTTCTTCTCTTTTTAGTTAGTGTTTGCTGACTTCCGTGATTAACAGGCAAAACAACCGAGCGTTACTCGATCGTTACCGCCGTAATCTTTTTCCGTGGCAACTTGTTGGTAACCAAAACCACGCATTATCTCACGTACGGCATCACCCTGATCATAACCATGTTCGAATGCCAGCCAACCGCCCACTTCAAGATACTGACGAGCAAGATCCGAGATATGGCGGATATCGGCTAAACCATTCTCCTTAGCAACTAATGCAGATTTTGGCTCAAAGCGCACATCACCTTGGGATAAATGTGGATCTTTTTCATCAATATACGGCGGATTGGAGACAATTAAAGCAAACTTCGTACCCTCTGCAATAGGCTCGAACCAACTGCCTTGAGCAAAGGTCACATTTTTGATGTTTAGCTGCTCAGCATTGTACTCTGCAAGTGCTTTCGCTTCTTGCTTGAGATCTACGCCCATCACTTGACGTTTTGGCATTTCAGATGCGAGTGCGATAGCAATTGCCCCCGTCCCCGTTCCAAGATCTAAAATAGGTCCTGTTTGCTCATAGGTCTTATCGAGTGCAACTTCGACCAAACGTTCTGTATCCGGTCTTGGGATCAAGGTGGAGGGAGAAACTTTGAACGGTAGAGACCAAAACTCTCGTTCACCAATAATATAAGCGACGGGTTCACCAGTTAAACGTCGTTCAAGTAGAGCGTCGAATTTTGCTTGTTGCTCTGCTTCTAATGCTTTTTCTGGCCAGGTCAGTAGATAAGTTCGTGGTTTGCCAAGGATATGGCAGAGGAGTACAGCTGCATCGAGAGAAGGCGACTCTTTGCCGCCTTCTGCCAGTTTCGCCGTCGCACTTTTCAGTGCTTGCTCAATTGATTGAACTTGGCTCATCGATTAGCCGTTCTCTGCGAGCGCCGCAAGTTGGTCTGCTTGGTGCTCTTGAATCACAGGATCAATCAAGCTCTGCAGGTCACCTTCCATCACTTCGTTCAAACGGTAGATGGTCAGGTTGATGCGGTGATCAGACACACGACCTTGTGGGTAGTTGTATGTACGAATACGGTCACTACGGTCACCAGAACCTAGAAGGTTACGACGTGTATCAGACACTTCTGCGGCACGACGCTCTTCTTCCGCTTGAACGATACGAGCAGCAAGAACCGCCATCGCTTTCGCTTTGTTCTTGTGCTGTGAACGCTCGTCCTGACACTCTACCACCGTACCCGTTGGTAAGTGGGTAATACGGATTGCAGAATCCGTGGTGTTAACGTGCTGACCACCCGCGCCAGATGCACGGAACGTATCGATTTTCAGGTCTGCTGCTTTGATTTCTGGCAGATCCGCCTCTGGGATTTCCGCCATCACCGCTACGGTACATGCAGAAGTATGCACACGGCCTTGGGATTCAGTTGCAGGAACACGCTGTACACGGTGACCGCCAGACTCAAACTTCAGTACGCCGTACGCACCGTCGCCGCTCACTTTTGCGATCATCTCTTTGTAACCACCGTGTTCAGCTTCGTTTGAAGACATCACTTCGATGCGCCAGCCACGCTTTTCTGCGTACTTGCTGTACATACGGAATAAGTCACCCGCGAAAATACCCGCTTCGTCGCCACCCGCACCTGCGCGAATTTCTAGGAAACAGTTACGATCATCGTTCGGATCTTTTGGCAGAAGAAGAATCTGTAGCTCATCAGTAAGACGCTCAATAGTCGCTTTCGCTTCTTTGATTTCTTCTTGCGCCATTTCACGCATTTCTTCGTCGTCTTCGTTTGCCATCTCTTCAGCGGCGACAAGATCTTCTTGCGCTTGTTGATAAGCTTGGAAGCACTTGGTTACTTCTTCTAGCTGAGAGTACTCTCTTGATAGAGCACGGAATTTGTCCTGATCTCCAATAACATCAGGATCACCAAGAAGATGTTGAACTTCTTCGTAACGTTCTACTAGCGTTTCTAGCTTAGTCAGAATAGAGGCTTTCATAGTGTCGTTTTCTTAATAAAAAGCGTGAGTTATAGATCATCCAAGCCAAGTGTTTGGCGGATAATCGTTAATTTTGCTGGTTCGCCTTGCTCTGCTGCACTTTGCAATGCGCGAGTTGGAGCGTGAATCAGTTTGTTGGTGAGTTTATTACTCAGCTCGCGCAGCACTTTCTCCGGATCTGCGCCTGCCGCTAAAGATTGCAAACTTTTGCTCAGTAACTCTTCACGAATTTCGTTGGCTGATTTGCGATAGTCGCGAATACTATCGACGGCTTGCAGTGAACGCAACCATGTCATAAACGCAGCGCTTTCTTCACTAACAATCGCTTCGGCTTGAATCGCTTCGACTTTACGCTGCTCAATGTTGCTGTCGATGATAGATTGCAAGTCATCAACCGAATACAAATATGCGTCGTTCAGTTCACCGACTTCCGACTCTACATCTCGCGGCACCGCAATATCGACTAACAAGATAGGTTGATGTCGGCGCTGCTTCAGAGCCGTTTCGACCATACCTTTGCCAATAATAGGCAATGGGCTCGCCGTTGAGCTAATCACGATATCCGCTTTCGCCAAATGTTCAGGAATTTCGTTCAAACTGATCACTTCTGCGCCAAATTGATCCGCTAAGCCTTGCGCACGCTCTTTAGTGCGGTTCGCGACAATCATTTTTGTGCAGCCGTTGGATGCTAAATGCTTTGCGACCAGTTCAATCGTCTCTCCCGCACCAACCAAAAGCACGGTTGAATCAGATAACGACTCAAAAATATGTTTTGCCAATGTACATGCGGCATAAGCCACGGACACAGCATTACCGCCGATATCTGTTTCTGTTCTCACACGCTTGGCGACTGAGAACGTCTTTTGAAACAGTTTATCAATTGAAGCATCGACGGCTTGATGATCTCGCGAGTCAGAAAATGCTTGTTTTACCTGCCCCAAAATTTGAGGCTCACCCAACACCAGAGAATCTAGCCCGCATGATACGCGCATCAAATGCTTAATTGCGGCTTGTTCTTCATGCACATACAAACTCGGCATTAAATCTTCGCGGCTCACTTGATGAAACTGAGCAAGCCAATCGATTAACTTATTTCGCGCTCCTTGCTTAACATCGCAGTACAACTCAGTTCGGTTACAGGTTGAAACAATCACACTGCCGTTAACCGCTTCGTGCTCTCTAAGTTGCTCGAGTGCAGGGCCGAGTTTATCCGGACCAAACGCCACCTTCTCTCGCAAGTCGACAGACGCTGTATTGTGATTGATTCCAATAGCAAGCAAGGACATCTAACGTGGTATCTCTGGGATAGGTTATAAAATAGGTCCAGAATTTTACTGTAAGCACGCATTTATTGAAAGGGTAAGCCGGATTTGTTTTCCTAACTGCGACTTTTCAATGCTATAGTTGTGAGCGATTCCCGACGAAACTGATTAATAAGCCATCAAACATGACGTTACGCTCCTTTATTCTTTTTTTCTTGTCGAGCTTACTGCTCGCTGGTTGTTCCTCCGTTCCTGAAAGTGTTACCAGCGTTGAATGGCAAGCTCATGAGCAACGACTCGAGACCATCCAAGATTTTCAAGCAACGGGAAAACTTGGTTATATTGGCCCAGACCAAAGACAAAATTTAAATTTCTACTGGAAACATTCTTCAGCACTAAGCCAGTTGCGTTTAACTACGATTCTCGGACAAACGGCATTAAAGCTCACCATCACCCCACAAGGTGCCACAGTAGAAACTTACGACGATCAGGTCCTTTCCTCTCGCAGTGCAAACCAGCTAATTTACCGTCTTACGGGGTTAATGATGCCCGTTGAACACATGCCTGACTGGCTATTAGGCCTACCGACCGATGCCGACAAATTCCAATTGTCCCCAACCAATACACTGCAAGCGTTAAACAAACAAATTGGTTTAAATGATTGGCGTATTGCTTATCAACGGTATGGCGATGTTCAATGGCATGAGCAGTCTCTACCACTGCCAAATAAGCTGAAACTCACCACTGCTGACGTCAAAATAAATCTAGTGATCACAAAATGGAACATCACCCAATGATCGAACTTTCAACCCGCTGGCCATCACCAGCGAAATTGAATCTCTTTCTATACATCAACGGTCGCACAGAAAATGGCTACCACGAGTTACAAACCTTATTCCAATTCGTCGATCACGGCGATGAACTGACCATAAAAGCCAACGAGTCTGGCGAGATCACCATTTCCCCTGAAATCGAAGGCGTTCCGCGAAAAGACAACCTAATATGGAAAGCAGCAACCGCGCTTCAAGCTTACTCAAACTGCCCTTTTGGCGCGCATATTGAGCTACAGAAAGTGCTGCCTATGGGTGGGGGCATTGGTGGGGGCTCATCGAACGCGGCTACAGCACTAGTGGCACTGAACTATTTGTGGCAACTGAATCTAACTGACGATGAACTGGCTGAAATTGGTTTAAAGTTGGGCGCAGACGTGCCCGTATTTGTGCGCGGATTTGCAGCTTTCGCTGAAGGTGTTGGCGAGAAACTCTCCCCCGCTTATCCAGAAGAAAAGTGGTATTTAGTCGTCAGACCGAATGTTTCTATCGCAACCGTCGACGTTTTTTGTCATCCAGATCTAACGCGAAACACCCCAAAACGAGATCTAGAAACACTTTTAAATACGCCAAGCGTAAACGATTGCGAAAAAATTGTACGAATGCTCTACCCAGAGGTTGATAAGCAACTTTCTTGGCTGCTACAATACGCGCCGTCAAGATTGACGGGGACAGGATCTTGCGTTTTTGCTGAATTTTCGAGCAAATCTGAAGCAGAAACTATCCTTGCACAACTCTCTGATAAAGTCTCGGCATTTGTCGCTCAAGGGCGCAATATTTCGCCATTAAAAGAGACTTTGGCTGAATACCAATCAGCCTCACACCGACCTATTTAAACTGGACGCAAACCCGAGGTTTCCACCGTGCCTGATATGAAGCTATTTGCTGGTAACGCAACACCTGAACTAGCCCAACGTATTGCTGATCGTCTTTACATCTCTCTTGGTGATGCATCTGTTTCTCGCTTTTCTGATGGCGAAGTTGCAGTTCAAATCAATGAGAATGTTCGTGGTAGCGATGTTTTCATCATTCAATCCACTTGTGCACCGACTAACGACAACCTAATGGAATTGGTTGTTATGATTGATGCAATGCGCCGTGCTTCAGCAGGCCGTATCACTGCAGTTATCCCTTACTTCGGCTACGCTCGCCAAGACCGTCGTGTACGTTCTGCGCGTGTGCCAATTACTGCAAAAGTTGTTGCTGATTTCCTATCTAACGTTGGTGTTGACCGCGTTCTAACTATCGACCTACACGCAGAGCAAATTCAAGGCTTCTTCGATGTACCTGTAGACAACATCTTCGGCACGCCAGTGCTACTTGAAGATATGCAGGCTCGCGGTCTAGATAACCCTGTTGTGGTATCTCCTGACCTAGGTGGCGTTGTTCGTGCTCGCGCAACAGCAAAAGCACTAGGCGACATCGACATCGCAATCGTAGATAAGCGTCGTCCACGTGCAAACGTTTCTGAAGTAATGAACCTAATCGGTGATGTTGAAGGTCGTGACTGTGTGATCGTTGATGACATGATCGACACAGGTGGCACACTATGTAAAGCAGCTGAAGCACTAAAAGAGCGCGGTGCTAAGCGTGTATTCGCTTACGCTACTCACGCTGTATTCTCAGGCAACGCTGCGGACAACATCAAGAACTCAGTTCTTGACCAAGTTATCGTAACTGACTCTATCTCTCTATCTAAAGAGATGGCTGCAACAGGCAAAGTGACAACACTAAGCCTATCTCGCATGCTAGCTGAAGCGATTCGTCGTATCAGTAACGAAGAGTCAATCTCTGCAATGTTCAACTAATCCGAACATTTCAGTTACACTGATTTCAAAAGCACCCCTCTTTGGGGTGTTTTTTTATTTGTACTGATAACCAGAAAATCCCTTGGTCGCCCACTGCGAGAATTCTGTGCTATCATACTGCGCTTTTTGAGATTCCAGAGAGATCCTAACCTTGAGTCAACAAATCAAACTTCTTGTTGGTCTTGCTAATCCAGGACCAGAATACGCCAGAACTCGTCACAATGCGGGCGCTTGGGTTGTAGAAGAATTAGCACGCGTTCACAACGTTACACTGAAGAACGAACCAAAGTTTTTTGGTCTAACAGGACGCATTATGGTCAATGGCCAGGATCTCCGTTTGCTTATCCCAACCACCTTCATGAATCTATCAGGTAAATCGATCGCAGCGCTTGCGAAATTTTATCAAATTAAACCTGAAGAGATCATGGTCGCTCATGACGAGCTAGACTTACCGCCAGGTGTCGCTAAGTTTAAAAAAGGTGGGGGTCACGGTGGACACAACGGTCTGCGTGACACCATTAGCAAACTGGGCAATAACAAAGATTTTTATCGTCTTCGCATTGGCATTGGTCATCCGGGACACAAAGATAAAGTGGCGGGTTTTGTATTAGGTAAAGCGCCAGCTAAAGAGCAAGAGCTTTTAGATGCAGCAGCTGATGAGGCTGTTCGTTGTCTAGATATCCTGATTAAGGATGGCCTATCTAAAGCACAAAATCGCCTCCACACGTTCAAAGCTGAATAAGGTTACTATCATGGGTTTTAAATGTGGCATCGTTGGTCTACCTAACGTAGGTAAATCAACTCTGTTCAACGCACTAACTAAAGCGGGTATCGAAGCAGCAAACTTCCCGTTCTGTACCATTGAACCAAACACTGGTGTGGTTCCTGTGCCAGATCTACGTCTAGACGCACTAGCTAAGATCGTTAACCCACAGAGAGTTCTTCCAACGACGATGGAGTTCGTGGACATCGCTGGTCTTGTTGCTGGTGCATCACGTGGTGAAGGTTTAGGTAACAAATTCCTAGCTAACATCCGTGAAACAGACGCGATTGGCCACGTTGTACGTTGTTTTGAAAACGAAAACATTGTTCATGTTTCAGGTAAAGTTTCACCTATCGAAGATATCGAAGTGATCAACCTTGAACTTGCAATGGCTGACCTTGATTCTTGTGAGCGCGCGATTCAACGTAACGCGAAGAAGGCAAAAGGCGGCGATAAAGACGCAAAATTTGAACTAACAGTACTAGAAAAACTGTTACCAGTACTAACTGAAGGCGGCATGGCACGCACAGTTGAGCTATCTAAAGAAGAGTTAGCAGCAATCGGCTACCTAAACTTCCTTACACTGAAGCCAACTATGTACATTGCAAACGTAAACGAAGATGGTTTCGAAAATAACCCATATCTAGATGCGGTTCGCGAGTTCGCAGAAAAAGAAAACAACGTCGTTGTACCTGTATGTGCAGCTATCGAATCTGAACTATCTGAACTAGAAGATGAAGATCGCGAAGAATTCCTAGCGGATATGGGGATCGAAGAACCGGGGCTGAACCGTGTTATTCGCTCTGGTTACGAGCTACTGACTCTACACACCTACTTCACGGCAGGTGTTAAAGAAGTACGTGCGTGGACAATCCCTGTTGGTGCAACTGCGCCTCAGGCGGCAGGTAAGATCCACACTGACTTCGAGAAAGGCTTTATTCGTGCAGAAGTAGTCGGTTACGACGATTTCATCCAATTCAATGGTGAAAATGGCGCAAAAGACGCAGGTAAATGGCGTCTAGAAGGTAAAGACTACATCGTAAAAGATGGTGATGTTGTACACTTCCGCTTCAATGTTTAATTAAATGAATGAATTTTAAACACTTCATTCACACTAAAAGCCAGCTGCTAAGCTGGCTTTTTTAATACCTTAAGTAAATGAGCAAAAATAAATCACCTAACTGCGAGCTAATTTATTTCCAGTTTTAGATCATAAACACGCCTCTTTGTTTAAAAAGGAAGCGAACGAGGTTTTTTCCGAAATTTATTAAAAAAAACTGTTGACGGATCTCACTCAACTTCGCATAATGCGCGCCGTTCCCAACGACAAGGCAACAAAGCGTTGAGAGCAAAAAATATGGTTTTGGCTACGTAGCTCAGCTGGTTAGAGCACATCACTCATAATGATGGGGTCACAGGTTCGAATCCCGTCGTAGCCACC
>NZ_JBSRRK010000015.1:0-66622 GCF_053890955.1 Vibrio sp. JZG120 | reverse complement strand
GGAGCGACACACGAGGTTCGAACTCGTGACCTCAACCTTGGCAAGGTTGCGCTCTACCAACTGAGCTAGTGTCGCATCAACAACGTTTCCGCTGTTTAGGGCTGCGAATTATAAGAGCATTTTTTTGTGATGCAAGTCCTTCCTTCAAAAAAACTTTATTTTTTTACTGAACGATGAAAAAGCAATCAAAAGCGATATAAATTACAACAATTTGGATCGCAACCTTAACAGTTAAATCTTGAAAATAGTACCACGATAGTACTTAAGTTCTGCAATCGACTCGCGAATGTCGTCCAAGGCCAAATGTGTTCCCTGTTTTGTGAACCCATTTAATACTTCAGGTTGCCAACGACGCGCCAATTCTTTAAGAGTGCTGACGTCAACATATCGGTAATGAAAGAACTCTTCTAATTCCGGCATGTGTTTGTACAAGAAGCGACGATCCTGCCCAATGCTGTTACCACATATTGGCGACGCCCCTTTCGGCACCCATTTTTCTAAGAATTCAATGGTTTGTGCGACCGCATCTTGTTCTGAGATTTTACTGTTGCGAACGCGTTCCACCAAGCCGCTTGCCGTATGCGTATTGGTGCACCAATAGTCCATTTTCGCTAGCTCTTCTTCCGGCTGATGAATCGCTAATACTGGACCTTCAGCCAAAATATTTAGCTCGCTATCCGTGACAATAGAAGCAATTTCAATGATTTTGTGCGTTTCAGGATCAAGCCCTGTCATCTCTAAATCAACCCAAATTAGGTTTTGATCGCTAAAGGACATGGTTACGCCGCCTATTTGTTTATCGATAAAAGAGGTACTATACCTCAAAATACGGGAAACACGATACTCACTCAGAGCCAAGATCACGGCTCAACCATTTGAGTAAATTCACATAAAGTACAGAATTGTGGCAAAGAAGAAAAAGTTAACCAAAGGTCAAGTGCGACGCGTACGCAGCAACCAACAAAAGCGTTTAAAAAAGCAAGAAGAGTCCATCCAGTGGGATGAAAACATGCTAGGCGCAAGCAAACAAGGTCTAGTGATCACTCGTTTTGGCCAGCACGCGGATATTGAAGACCTTGAAACAGGCGAGATTCAACGCTGTAACCTTCGCCGTGGTATCGAATCTTTAGTATCTGGCGATCGAGTTTTATGGCGCGAAGGCTTGGAGTCTATGGCTGGCATTTCTGGCGTTGTTGAAGCGGTAGAACCTCGTTCTTCAGTGCTCACTCGTCCAGATTACTACGATGGCCTAAAGCCCGTAGCTGCCAATATTGATCAAATGGTCATTGTCTCCTCGGTACTGCCCGAGCTATCACTGAATATTATTGACCGTTACCTCGTAGCATCAGAAACACTGAATATCGCACCATTGCTGGTCTTAAACAAAGTCGATCTTCTAGAAGCCGATGATCGTGCAATGTATGAAGAATGGCTCAAAGAATATGAACGCATTGGCTATAAAGTGCTTCTGGTAAGCAAGAAGTCTGGAGAAGGCATTGCTGAACTAGAAACTCTGCTGCGTGACCGAATTAATATCTTTGTTGGTCAATCAGGCGTAGGGAAATCCAGCTTAGTCAACGCGTTAATGCCGGAACTAGAGAGCGAAGTGGAAGAAGGCGAAGTTTCCGAGAACTCTGGCTTAGGCCAACACACCACGACAGCAGCGCGCTTGTATCATATTCCGACGGGTGGCGACTTGATCGACTCGCCTGGAGTGCGTGAATTTGGGCTTTGGCATTTGGAAGCAGAAGAAGTAACGAAAGCATTCGTTGAATTCCGACCATACTTAGGCGGTTGTAAGTTCCGAGATTGTAAGCACAATGACGACCCTGGCTGCCTTCTACGTGAAGCTGTTGAGAAAGGGGAAATCAACGAAACTCGCTTTGAAAACTACCATCGCATTTTGGAAAGCATGGTTGAAAACAAAGCAAACCGTCAGTATTCACGCAATAAGAAAGCCGATCTGTAATTAAGTTAAGACTGTAACTGTGTAAAAAGTCTTCACCTAATACTGACAAGCAAATTAAATTTCAGTAACATCACGCGCCCTAAAGCGCGAATCTAACAGAAGTATCGGAATTAAAGATGGACAAGTTTAAAGTTGGACTGCAGTACTGGATCCCACAACACGGCCTCACTCGCCTAATGGGTAAACTGGCTTCAGCAAAAGCTGGCGGTCTAACAACAGCAGTTATTCGTTGGTTTATCAAACAATACAATGTGAACATGGATGAGGCGAAGCACTCAGATCCTAAGCATTTTAAAACGTTCAACGAGTTTTTCGTTCGTGAGCTAAAAGAGGGCGCACGCCCAATTTCTGAAGGCGAAAACGTCATCACTCACCCAGCCGACGCTTGTGTTAGCCAATTTGGCCCTATTGAAGATGGTCAACTTATCCAAGCAAAAGGTCATCACTTCTCAGCGCAAGAACTGCTAGGCGGTGACGCGAATTTAGCAAACGAATTTAAAGATGGATCTTTTGCCACGCTGTACCTGTCTCCGCGCGATTACCATCGTGTACACATGCCGTGTGACGGCACACTGCGCCAAATGATTTACGTGCCTGGTGACCTGTTCTCGGTAAACCCACTTACGGCAGAAAACGTTCCAAATCTATTCGCACGTAACGAGCGTGTGGTGTGTATCTTTGACACTGAGTTTGGTCCAATGGCACAAGTGCTTGTTGGTGCGACAATTGTTGGCAGCATTGAGCAAGTGTGGGCTGGCACGATCACTCCGCCTCGTGGCAATACTGTCTACAAATGGGATTACCCAGCTGAGGGTGACAAGGCCGTGATCTTGAAAAAAGGCGAAGAGATGGGCCGCTTCAAACTGGGCTCTACTGTTATTAACCTGTTTGCCAAAGACGCGATTGAGTTTGACGCAAGCATGGAAAACGGTAAGCCAACCGTAATGGGCACACCTTACGCCTTGAAAAAATAAACAAAACCCCGTTAAAAGAGCCCTTTCTCAAGGGCTCTTTTTATTGATAAAAAGCAAAATTCCGTTCAAAATTTAGCCTCTATTTCTCAAACTCATACCTGCCTCTAAGACCTTCATTCCACAATCAATTATCCTGCGCTTAGGATGAATATTTAGAGGGGCAGCCAATGCCAAAGATGAGTGTAAACACGCTGGCGAAATTGCTGGTATGCTTTTTAATTCCGCTCGGTGTTTTGATGATGCCGATTGATGCTATTCCTATTGATGATCTTACTTTAATTCAGCATCGTCTGTTGGCTATTTTTCTTCTTGCTGCCCTACTTTGGGTTCTTGAGCCGGTACCCGTTTTTGCTACGTCCATTCTTATTATCGCTCTTGAACTGATCATGATATCGGATAAAGGTTTGCATCTATTTCGCAATCCACCAGCGGGGCATGATTTAGGAGAGTTAATTGCTTACACTGATATTTTCTCTGCCTTCTCTTCACCGATCATTATTCTTTTTATGGGTGGGTTTGCCCTCGCCATCGCGGCTTCCAAATACGAACTCGACAACAATCTCGCCCGAGTACTACTAAAACCATTCGGCACACAACCTAAGTTCATCATGCTGGGTTTGATGCTCATTACCGCCGTTTTTTCAATGTTCATGTCCAACACTGCCACGACGGTCATGATGTTGGCGCTGCTCGGTCCAATCGTCGCTTCTGCACCTAAAGGGGATCTAGGGATTAAAGCGCTGGTGCTGTGCATTCCAATTGCCGCGAATACTGGCGGCATTGCAACTCCGATAGGCACGCCACCTAACGCAATAGCGCTCCAATACCTCACCGGAGAAAACGCCATAGACTTCCTATCTTGGATGACAATGGGCCTACCATTTGTGCTGATACAACTCACTGTTGCTTGGTTTTTGTTGCAGAAGCTGTTTCCGTCCAGCGAACCAGAAATGAAACTAAAGCTGGATGGTACGTTCAAAAAGAGCTGGCGCGCGATCGTCGTCTACATCACTTTTGCACTAACCATTGTGCTTTGGATGACGACAAAAGTGCACGGCATGAACACGTATGTTGTTGCGATTATCCCGCTGGCGGTGTTCACGTTAACGGGCATTATGGGAAAAGAAGAACTCAAGCTGATTAACTGGGATGTTTTATGGCTGGTTGCCGGTGGTATCGCAATTGGTATTGCCTTAGACAAAACAGGCTTAGCCGAAGCATTAGCACACGCCATTGATTACAGCTTACTATCACCATTTGCCGTTGTCTTTGCCCTATCGGTCGTATGTTGGTTAATGGCGAACTTTATGTCTAATACCGCAACGGCAAACTTATTAATGCCTATTGCTGCCGCTATTGGTACATCCATGCCAAGCCTTATTGCGGTTGGTGGCCTACAAGGTTTACTGGTTGTCGTCGCATTCTCCGCATCACTTGGCATGATCTTACCGGTTTCCACGCCACCAAACTCTTTGGCTTATTCAACAGGCCTAATCGAGAGCAAAGACATGGCGAAAGTGGGGCTGATTCTTGGTTTGATTGGTCTATTTATCGTGTATGGCGCAGTTCTGGTGCTGTTTTAATCGATAAGCTCCGTGACAGAGCTTGTTGTCATGGAGCTGTTCGCCAGCTATTGCCCTCACAGAGCTGCTTTTACATCCATTAAATTTCGTGCATATTAAGACTCCTCTACTCTACAAGGACGTCGACACATCATGGGTTACGAATGGCTTGCTTTATGTGCCGCTTTTCTGTGGGCAGTTTCTAGCCTTATTTCTGTCATTCCTGCACAACACCTAGGCGCATTTTCTTACAGCCGCTGGCGCATGGGCTGTACGGCCGTGATCTTATCAACAATGGCCTGGATAACTGGCGGCTGGTTAACGGTTTCTTGGGAACATGTAACGCCAATGATGGCGTCGGGTCTGATTGGAATTTTCATCGGTGATACCGCTCTGTTTGCGTGCTTGAATCGTATGGGACCAAGACAAGCCGGACTACTGTTTTCCTGCCATGCGGTATTCTCGGCCATTTTGGGCTACTTCTTATTTAGCGAAGTCATGACCACAATAGAACTACTGGGCGCATCATTGGTATTTAGCGGCGTGGTGATGGCGATATTCTTTGGCCGAAGAGGTCAAGTGAATAACGTCTTGGAAGACATTAAAGGTAACATCTGGGTGGGTATTGGACTTGGCTTAACCGCAGCAATGTGCCAAGCATTGGGCGGCATCATCGCCAAGCCAGTAATGCAAACCAGTATTGACCCCGTTGCGGCTTCTGCTATTCGAATGATCAGTGCATTTTTCGCCCACAGCATGTTGTTAGTTCTAGGGGTCAAAGTCGCTCGCTCGACACAACACATTACTTGGCGAGTATTTGGTATTACTGCGCTTAACGGTTTCTTGGCGATGGCCGTCGGCATGACGCTGATCTTATACGCACTGCAAGAAGGAAATGTAGGTATGGTTGCACTGCTATCTTCAACCACGCCAATTATGTTGCTACCGCTACTCTGGATTTACACTAAACGCCGACCAAACCGATTTGCATGGTTGGGCGCAGCCCTAGCTGTGATTGGTGCTGGCATTTTGGTTCAATAACCTTACAGACCAGCCCTTGTTGCCAGATACAAAAAAGCCCGAGTTTAAACTCGGGCTTTTGTCATTCTGAGCAGTTAGTTAATTATTTAACTAGCACTTCACCCGTCATTTCTGCTGGGATTTCTAGACCTGCTAGAGAAAGCATGGTTGGTGCAAGGTCAGACAGTTTGCCGCCTTCTTTGAACTCAACCGCTTTATCACCTACGTAAATAAGAGGAACCGGTAGGTTAGTGTGCGCTGTGTGAGTACCACCCGTTTCTGGGTCAACCATCATTTCTGCGTTACCGTGGTCCGCAGTGATCAGTAGCTGACCGCCAACTTCTTTGATTGCTTCAACTACTTTGCCAACACTTTCATCTAGCGCTTCGATTGCTTTCTCAGCTGCTTCGTAAACGCCAGTGTGACCAACCATATCTGCGTTCGGGTAGTTACAGATGATAGTGTCGAACTTACCAGACTTGATCGCCGCAACCAGTTTCTCTGTAAGCTCAGGGGAGCTCATTTCTGGCTGAAGGTCGTAAGTGGCTACTTTTGGAGAAGCAACAAGCTGGCGCTCTTCGCCTTCAAATTCGTTTTCAACACCGCCGTTGAAGAAGAAAGTCACGTGTGCGTATTTCTCTGTTTCAGAGATACGTAGCTGAGTTTGACCTTGCTTAGACAGCCACTCACCGTACGTGTTTTCTAGAGACGCTGGTGGGAATGCGATTGCTAGAGGGATATCTGCCGCGTATTGAGTCAACATAACGAAGTTAACTGCCGGGAATACCGCACGCTCAAAACCATCAAAGTCAGGCACGAATGCGCGAGTGATTTGACGAGCACGGTCAGCACGGTAGTTCATGAAGATAACCGCATCACCGTCTTGCATGATTGCGTCTTCTTCGCCTTCCGCTTTAATTGCAGTCGATTTCACGAACTCATCGTTCTCTTCACGAGCGTAAGCGGCTTCTAGACCAGCAACGGCGGTTTCTGCTGTAAACTCAGCTTTCGCTTGAGTCAGAAGATCGTAAGCCACTTGAACGCGATCCCAGTTGTTGTCACGGTCCATAGCGTAGTAGCGACCTACTAGAGAAGCAACACGACCTTTACCTAGTTTCGCGAATAGATCTTGGAAACGTTGTAGCGAGTTTTCAGCACTACGTGGTGGCGTGTCACGACCGTCTAGGAAACAGTGTAGGTAGATTTTCTCAGCGCCACGAGCCGCTGCCATTTCAACCGCTGCGTAGATATGGTCTTCATGAGAGTGTACGCCACCTGGAGACATCAGACCCATGATGTGTACCGCTTTCTCTGCTTTAACAGCAGCATCAACTGCTTCAACAAGCGCAGGCGTTTCAGCGAACTCACCGTCAGCGATCGATTTAGTGATACGAGTTAGATCTTGGTATACAACGCGACCTGCGCCAATGTTAGTGTGACCAACTTCTGAGTTACCCATTTGACCATCAGGAAGGCCAACATCCATGCCTGAAGCAGAGATTAGAGTGTGTGGGTTATTCGCAATCAGAGCATCCATTACTGGTGTTTTCGCATTCGCAATTGCGTTACTTGCTGTGTCTTCACGGTAACCGTAACCGTCAAGGATAACTAGAGCCAGTGGCTTCTTAGCTGACATAGTGATGACCTCATCAAATTTAAGTAACTTTTGGCGTAGGGCCTCGCTGCCCTATCTAACCTTGAAACAAAACTAGCGTAATTTTACTACACTTTTTAACCAAAACTGTAGGTTAAGATCAAATAATGTTTGCGATTTATTGTTGCTATCTTACAAGTTAAGCGAACAACGAGTCAGTGCCGACAAACGTGTTCCACAAGCATAGTCATTCCTAATACGCTTTGTACACCCCAGTCTAGGTTCGGTTTTCTTACGCTTCTGATTCTTGTTTTTGCACCCGAAACAGCGCTTATTTAAAGCATTATCGAACAAGATTGGTTAGTACCTATTGTTCGCTTTTTTCGGTAAAACAAAAGTCACTTAAGTCGATAAATCCAATAGGCAAAAACAATCAAGCTACCATAGTCCAAGGCACGGATGGCAATAACATAAAGGGTTTATAGAGATCTCAATTATTCGTTAGAAAATTTTAACCCTCTCGCCTAAGAGGCTTAACCCCGCTATACTCCTGCTTTATTTTTCCGCCAACAGCGTAAGAGCTCAAGACATGCAAGAGTACATTGAATTTTTCCAACAGAACATGATTCTATCTTTGGTTTGGGTAGGTCTTCTTGTCGCCTTTATCATGAACATCGTGAAGTCAGCGACGGCCGCATACAAAGAAATCAACGTAAACCAACTGACTCATCTTATGAACCGTGAAAACGGCGTTGTAGTGGATATCCGCACAAAGGACGAGTTCAAAAAAGGTCATATCACCGACTCACTTCACATTTTACCGTCAGATATCAAAGCGGGTAACTTTGGTAGCCTTGAAAACCACAAATCAGACCCAATCATTGTGGTATGCAAAACAGGGCAAAACGCTCAAGAAAGCGCGAACCTATTAGTAAAAGCAGGCTTTGAAAAAGTAAGCCTACTGAAGAACGGATTGATTGCATGGAACGAAGCGAACCTGCCTTTAGTACGTGGTAAAAAGTAATACCCGGCAGCTTCGATAACGTGGCAGTGGCAAAAGACAAGGTACGCACCAAGCGTGTTTTTGCCAAGCTTCGTGGATAATAAACTGAGCAAATTGAAAGCAGTTGAAGCATTAAGTTGTGACGCTTTGCACGTAATACACGCTTCATCTAGTCAAGGTAGATTGGCTCAGTTAGTCTCGGGACATACCAGTTTTCTGAGTTTAGACGTTTCTAGGCTCTACAAATATTTATTTAAGGATTAAAAAATGGCTGAAGCAGCACCTCAAGAAGCACAACAAAACTTCGCAATTCAACGCATCTTCCTAAAAGACGTTTCTTTCGAAGCGCCAAACTCTCCAGTAATCTTCCAAAAAGAATGGAACCCAGACGTTAAACTAGACCTAGACACTCAAAGCCGTGAGCTTGGTGAAGGCGTTTACGAAGTGGTTCTACGTCTAACTGTAACTGTGAAGAACGAAGAAGAAACAGCGTTCCTATGTGAAGTTCAACAAGGTGGTATCTTCACTGCTGAGCAAATGGAAGCAGGCCAACTAGCACATTGCCTAGGCGCATTCTGCCCGAACATCCTATTCCCATATGCTCGTGAAACTATCTCAAGCCTAGTGGTTAAAGGTACGTTCCCTCAACTGAACCTAGCGCCAGTTAACTTCGACGCGCTATTCATGAACTACCTACAACAGCAAGCTCAACAAGGCGAAGCTGAAGCGTAATTCACGTTTTGTAAGTGACGAATAGCCTGAGTGCTGACGTCACCGACTCTAATAAAATGCACAGAGCGTCTACCATCCGATGCAATGTGCATTTTTTATTTCTAACAAAAGTTCCTAGTTCCTAATCGCCAGAAGGCGTAAAATTTGACGATTAGGAACTAGATTCTACTAGTAGAAAGACAATTAGGCGGTAGCATGACACAAGCAAATACAAACAATGCTTACGGTAAAGACATCGCAATGACGGTGATTGGCGCAGGTTCATACGGTACCTCTCTGGCGATCTCACTCGCTCGTAACGGCGCGAACGTAGTCCTTTGGGGACACGAGCCTGAGCACATGGCACGTTTAGAAGCGGATCGCGCGAACCACGCTTTCTTACCTGACGTTGATTTCCCTGAAAGCTTGATCATTGAATCGGATTTAGAAAAAGCCGTACAAGCAAGCCGAGATTTATTGGTTGTGGTTCCAAGCCATGTTTTTGGCATCGTGCTGAACAGCTGTAAGCCTTTCTTACGTGAAGACTCTCGTATCTGCTGGGCAACCAAAGGTCTTGAGCCAGAAACGGGTCGTCTGCTGAAAGACGTCGCTTATGACATTATCGGTGAAAACTACTCACTGGCTGTATTGTCTGGCCCAACGTTCGCCAAAGAGCTCGCGATGGGCATGCCTACTGCAATTTCAGTTGCTTCTCCAGATGCTGAATTTGTCGCTGACCTACAAGAAAAAATCCACTGCAGCAAAACCTTCCGCGTGTACGCCAATAGTGACTTTATCGGCATGCAATTGGGCGGCGCGGTGAAAAACGTTATCGCAATTGGTGCAGGTATGTCTGACGGCATCGGTTTTGGAGCCAACGCGCGTACTGCATTGATTACTCGTGGTTTGGCCGAAATGAGTCGTCTTGGTGCTGCGCTTGGTGCAAAACCAGAAACCTTCATGGGTATGGCTGGTTTAGGCGACCTTGTCCTAACGTGTACCGACAACCAATCACGTAACCGCCGCTTTGGTTTAGCGCTAGGTCAAGGTAAAGACGTCGACACGGCACAAGAAGAAATTGGCCAAGTCGTAGAAGGCTACCGCAACACGAAAGAAGTATGGATGCTCTCTCAACGCATGGGTGTTGAGATGCCAATTGTTGATCAAATTTATCAAGTATTGTATCAAGGGAAGGATGCACGCCTGGCAGCGCAAGATTTACTTGCTCGTGACAAAAAAGCCGAAGGAAAGTAGCACTCTACGCCCCTTCGCACCTCATCTGAGAAGAATAGAAGTTGTCGGGTCACGGAAGAACCACTCAGGATATTGAGAATGAAACACTGCGAAAAACAAAAAGTCTGGAACAGAATTGTCTCAGAAGCCCGCGAAATGTCAGAGCAAGAGCCAATGCTGGCCAGCTTTTACCATGCCACCATCATCAAGCATGAAAGTTTCTGTGCCGCGCTCAGCTACATTTTGGCAAACAAGTTAAACACGGCATCGATGCCAGCAATGGCAGTACGTGAAGTGGTAGAAGAAGCGTTCTCTGCCGACCCAACCATTACCGATTGTGCCGCTTGTGACATTTGTGCCACGGTTAATCGCGACCCTGCAGTTTCGATGTACTCTATGCCGCTGCTGTACTTAAAGGGCTACCACGCTCTGCAAGGCTACCGCGTGGCAAACTGGCTATGGAAGCAAGGGCGCCATGCACTGGCCACCTACCTGCAAAACCAAATTTCGGTTGCGTGTCAGGTAGACATTCACCCGGCAGCACGCATTGGTAGCGGCATAATGCTCGACCACGCAACGGGTATTGTCATCGGTGAAACTGCAGTTATCGATAATGACGTCTCAATTCTACAAGACGTTACCTTAGGCGGTACGGGTAAAGAGTGCGGCGATCGTCACCCGAAAATCCGTGAAGGTGTGATGATTGGTGCAGGTGCAAAAATTCTTGGCAATATCGAAGTGGGCGAAGGCGCGAAAATCGGCTCTTGCTCTGTGGTATTGCAAGCAGTACCACCACACACAACCGTGGCGGGGGTTCCTGCGAAAATCGTCGGTCGTCCAAAAACGGACAAACCTTCTCTCGATATGGATCAAGGCTTTAATGGTAAATCACAAAGCTTTATCCATGGAGATGGTATTTAATCGTCAACAAACCTTTGACAACAACGTGGTAGGTAAATCTCAAGTGCGAAAACAAAATCACCCTGTTCTACGCTCGGCTATTTTATTAACTTGTGCTTTATCTGCCACATATCCCCTCACCTCTTCTGCCGCTAGTCAACAAGAGCTCAAAGGCGTATCAAGTGAGATAAGCCGTCAACGCAAATCTCTCTCTTCCCAAGAAAAGCAACTCAATGAGCTACAAAAATCGCTCAAAGAGCAAGAACTTGGCATTTCTAAACTTGAACGCGAAATAAGACAAACCAAATCTGAGCTCGCACAAGCAGACAAAAACATAGACAAGCTAGAAGAGAAAATTGCCTTGCAAGAAGCGCAGCGCCAAGAGCAAGAGGAAGAGCTCAAACAGTTGCTGCAAACGTATTACGTGACCGAACGAGCAAAAGCCAATGGGCACTTGTTGAATCAAGGTGTGGAAGAAGACCGCATGAGTCAATACTTCCAGCACTTAGCCAAAGCGCGTGCTGAAGTGATTGATGCAATCACCAAAACCACTCAAGAATTGGCACACAACAAAAACCAGCTTGAGCTAGAAAAAGAGCAAATCGAGACGTTACTCAAACAGCAATCTGAGAAACGTACTGCGCTGGCAAGTACACAATCCAAACGTAAGCAAACCCTGAATAAAATTCAGAGCAGTATCAAGAACGATAAACGCTACCTTGCTGAACTGCAGCGCAACGAAACACGCCTAAAAGCCGAGATCGCCAAAGCGGCTAAGCGTAATGCCGTGCCAATGGATGGACTGGGCAAACAGCGCGGTAAACTGCCATGGCCACTCAAAGGTCGTGTATTACACAACTTCGGTACTCGCCAAACCGGGCAAGTAAACTGGAAGGGAATGGTGCTTGCGGCCAATTACGGTCAACAAGTGAAAGCCGTTTACCCTGGTACTGTCGTATTTGCTGAGTATTTACGCGGGTATGGCTTAGTGGTATTGCTTGACCACGGCAAAGGCGACATGACGCTCTACGGCTACAACCAAGCGTTGACGAAAAAAGAAGGCGATCGCGTGACCGCTGGCGAAGTGATCGCTCTTGCGGGTGATACTGGCGGGCAAGATCGCGCATCACTCTACTTCGAAATTCGCCGCAACAGTGAAGCGCAAAACCCGAAATCTTGGTTGAAGCGCTGATTATCTGACTCATCGACTTATAATAAAAAAGGAGCCACTCGGCTCCTTTTTTGTATTCATATTTTGGCAAATGCTATGCGTAGTACGTTTCTACCGCATCAATAAAAGCACTTACATCATCTTTGCTTAATGTGTTGATGCCTGCCGCCGCTTCTCGGCCGCCACCAGTTGGAAACTGTCCACACACGGCAACGGCGCCTTGTTTGTTGTTCAACGGGGCACGTAGAGAGACCGTGTAAGTGCCATCTGCATTTTCGGTGAGTACTGCATGAGCAGAATCTGGGTTTTGATTTGCCAGCCAGTTGCCATACACACCGCTGATTCGACGTGATGCAGCCGTGTTTGGTAGCTCGAACAGCTTTAGCTTACCGCTCTCATGCGTGGCAGGCACTGCCAGAGCGGCATCCATATCTTGTTGGTAAGCAGACTGCAGTTGGTAGTAAGGCGAAGTTTTATCTTCAATTACATCAAATGGCGACGTGTACTTCAGCAAGGCTTGGTACAAATCCGCAGGATGGAAATGTAAGTCATCCACTTTCGAACCGTAACCGTTGTAATTAATCAAAGTGCCAAGCTCTTTAAGCTGCGCTTTCTGATCGTGTGACAATCCGACCTTGCCAGCCAATTCATCTGCTTTCGCGATCATGTTATCGCCATAAGCCGCCGTAATCGCCCATGTGTGAAAACGTCCATTTAGCAATTGATCGACAATCAACGCCGTACACATGTTGGCATCGAGATCGATGTGCGCATCCAAGTTGCCATGCTGAGGAATATCACCCGCCTTATGGTGATCGGCGTAAAACACGTGCGCGCCTTGAGCCAATGCTTGCTCTAGGCCTACCATGTTCTTTTCCATCGAAATGTCTAACACCGTTAGCTCATCACCCGCTTGCACGTCTACTTTTTCCACCAGCTTGATGTCGCGCTTTACACCAGTAATTAACTGAGCCTCGATAGGATCAGCCAAGCGTAATTGTAGAAGCGCAATGATGCCATCAGCATCGCCATTAAAAATGTCGTAATTCATGGAGCGATAGTTCCTTTATCGAGAGTCATATCCCAGAGAGGGCTGAACGGTATGAGGACTATTGTGCGTGGCATATTTGACAAGTCAACTCGAGCCACGACTCGAAAATGAGAGTGACTCTCGAAATATTAAGCAGTTTGACGTTTAACTGTGTAGATTGCTGACTGCATCTTCCAGTAACAGTAGCTGCTCTAACCCCTGCTCAGTTGCTAATGGCTTAACGACATTAAGCATCTGCAACATCCCTTGCTTCACCATTTGCTCAGTGATGCTGGTTTTCGAAGCCATTGCAGATTGATACGCCAACCAGCTACACGCAATCAAATGCAACGTACACACCAGTGACTTCAACTGCTGTTGATCAACATTAAGCAGCTTCAGCGATACAAACTCTTGCATGATCGCAATGAGGTTCGCTTGCAGCTTTTCTTGCACATCGATGTACTGCTCATGTAACTGCTCATCTCGTGACAAGATCTCAGGTAGATTCGCGTAGAAAAAGCGGTATTTCCACATTAGCGTAAAGATGGAATCTAGGTAGCTCTTCAGCATAGTCAGGCTTTCTTGTGAGCCTTGAATAGGGGTAAATCTTTCTAAAAGTTCTGCTGAATAAAGCGCAAAGATCTCACGAACGATTTCTTGCTTATTACGGAAGTGGTAATACAGATTACCTGGGCTAATTTCGATGTGATCGGCAATGTGATTGGTGGTGATGTTGCGTTCACCATGTTGGTTGAACAACTCCAGTGCCGCGTAGACGATTTTGTCGCGCGTTTTCATTGTTATCGTGTTCCCTCTTCATTAACGAATCGAGTATAGCGACTTCACCAACCTAGGTCGATAGAGGCTCCAAATACGGTAACATAACAGACCAGTTAGAATACCCGTTGAGTTGGCGACAAGGTCTAACCAAGAGGTTTGTCTGCCGACATACCCTTGTAGCCATTCGATGGCAGCACTAAATAATAAGATACCAATCGCCACCGCCCAACGTTGACGCCAACGCCACACGCAAAAGCAACCTAAAAACGCAAATCCGCTGTACGCCATGGCGTGCTGCATTTTATCAAGATACGCAATGTTGCCCCAGTCTTGCAACTCGCCCGAGCTCAACGATAAGTAAGCAATCAGTATTGCGTAGCTGAGAATGACCAAACGTGCAGCAGCCAAGTTCATTGAATATCCTTATGCGATTGGGAATGGAAAAGCCGTCACTTGATCAATGTGGTCACAGCCGAGCGCTAGCATGATCAAACGATCGATGCCTAACGCAACACCCGCACAATCTGGCAACCCTGCCTCCAATGCGGAGATCAAATGATAGTCGATTGGCTGCGGTTTTAAACCCATGTCGAGACGCTTCGCGTTATCTTGCTCAAAACGCGCCAGTTGCTCTTTCGGGTTATCGAGCTCATGGAACCCATTTGCCAGCTCAATTCCCTTAAAATACACCTCAAAGCGATCCGCAACACGATGGTCTTGAGGATTGATTTTCGCAAGCGCCGCCTGTGATGCCGGGAAGTCGTACACAAAAGCAGGCACATCCTGACCAATTTTGTGTTCGACTCCCACGCTAAATAGCAATTGCAGTAACGTATCGCGATCTTCTTCAGGCTCTGCAATGTCACTCAAACCCAGCTTGCTTGCCGCCGTTTTCAGCTCCGTCATCGAGCCTTCTAGTGGACACACACCCAACACATCAATGAAGGCTTGTTGATACTTCATGCGCTGCGCTGCGCCACACTTCAATACCAACTGCAATAGGTCATCCATTTCATCCATCAGCTTGTGATGGTCAAAGCCAACGCGATACCACTCCAACATCGTGAATTCTGGATTGTGGTAACGACCATTTTCTTCGTTACGAAATGCTTTGTTGATTTGATAAATACAACCGCTGCCAGCCGCCAGCAGGCGCTTCATGTGGAATTCAGGGCTGGTCATAAAGAACAGCTTGCTACCATCGGCATAACCCGGGCCAACAAACTCGGTTTGGAAAGTATGCAAATGAATGTCAGTCACGGTTGCGTGACTCATAGCTGGCGTGTCGACTTCCATCACCTGTCGATCAGCGAAGAATTGGCGAATCGACGCGATTAACGTCGCACGTTGACGAAGTTGGTCAATGGAAGCAGTAGGTTGCCAGTTGGTTTGCATAACAAGTCTCTCAAACTTTAATTCAGCGAGGAAAGTCTCATTCTACATGCTTTTTACTCTTCAAGAAGAGAGGAATATCCCTTCTTCTTTTTACTAACGTGCTCGCCTATTTGAGGCAAGTATTACTCGTGCCGCAGCACAAAAAACACTCAGTTAAAATCCTATTATCCATGCGGTTAATGTCACGCAACACAGGTTTAACATCCCTAATGTTAATGCTTGAGGGCCAAAACCTCGATGCCGTGATAGCAGTCACATAACCTATAAATTCTATGCCCTTAAGTGCATTACCGAAGCAAAAACCCAATTACATCAATTTTTCTGCCATGTGGCTCATCTACACTAACCCTACTACTTTTGGGGAGTTCTTTTTAAAGAGCGCCTCGTAATGACAATAACAAGCGGATTTCCGCAATCACACACTGGAGGATAACTGTGCAAATTATCACCACAGATATCGCAGTCATCGGCGCAGGCGGCGCTGGTCTTCGTACTGCTATTGCAGCGGCTGAAGCAAACCCAGACTTAGAAGTCGCTCTGATTTCTAAAGTTTATCCAATGCGCTCCCACACGGTCGCTGCAGAGGGTGGCTCAGCAGCAGTTATCAAGGATGAAGATAGCTTAGACAACCACTTCAACGACACTGTTGGCGGTGGTGACTGGCTATGTGAACAGGACGTTGTTGAATACTTTGTAGAGAACGCGACTCGCGAAATGATCCAAATGGAGCAATGGGGTTGCCCATGGAGTCGTAAAGAGAACGGTGAAGTCAACGTACGCCGCTTTGGTGGTATGAAGGTTGAACGTACTTGGTTCGCTGCAGATAAAACTGGCTTCCACATGCTTCATACGCTATTCCAGACATCCATGAAGTACAGCAACATCAAACGCTTTGATGAGTACTTTGTGGTGGATCTGCTTGTTGATGAAGGCGAAGTTCAAGGTCTGATTGCTATTCACATGTCTGAAGGCGAGCTTGTTACTATCAAAGCAAAATCTGTTGTTCTAGCAACAGGTGGCGCGGGCCGTGTTTACCACTGTAACACCAACGGCGGTATCGTAACGGGCGATGGCATGGCAATGGCTTACCGTCACGGCGTTCCTCTACGTGATATGGAATTCGTTCAATACCACCCAACCGGTCTTCCTGGCACAGGTATCCTGATGACGGAAGGTTGTCGTGGTGAAGGCGGTATCATCGTTAACAAGAACGGCTACCGTTACTTACAAGATTACGGCATGGGCCCTGAAACTCCAGTTGGCCAACCGAAGAACAAATACATGGAACTGGGTCCTCGTGACAAAGTTTCTCAAGCTTTCTGGCACGAACAACAGAAAGGCAACACCATCAAACACCCACTGGGTGACGTGGTGCACCTAGACCTTCGCCACCTTGGTGAAGAGTACCTACAAGAGCGTCTACCGTTCATCTGTGAGCTAGCAAAAGCTTACGTAAACGTAGACCCTGCAAAAGAGCCAATTCCAATTCGTCCAACGGTTCACTACACCATGGGTGGTATCGAGACAAACGGCGGCTGTGAAACTCGCATTAAAGGTCTATTCGCGGTTGGTGAATGTGCGTCTGTTGGTCTTCATGGTGCAAACCGTCTAGGTTCTAACTCATTGGCTGAGTTTGTGGTATTTGGTCGCGTAGCGGGTGAAAACGCAGTGAAACGCGCTGAAGAATTCAAAGGTTGGAACGAGTCTGCAATCGATGCTCAAGTGAAAGCAGTTGAAGAGCGTATCGCCAAACTGATGAACCAAGAAGGTGATGAGAACTGGGCAAACATCCGCACTGAAATGGGTCATACCATGGAAGCGGGTTGTGGTATCTACCGTCAAGAAGATTTGATGCAAGAAACCATTAACAAGATCACCGAACTAAAAGAACGCTACAAACGCATCAGCATTAAAGACAAAGGCAAAGTGTTTAACACTGATCTTCTGTACGCAATTGAAGTGGGTTACGGCCTAGAAGTCGCAGAAGCGATGGTTCACTCTGCGATTCTACGTAAAGAATCTCGCGGCGCGCACCAACGTCTGGACGACGGTTGTACAGAGCGTGATGACGTGAACTTCCTAAAACACTCACTTGCTTTCTACAAACCAGATTCAGCGCCAAGTATCGATTACAGCAATGTGACTATCACTAAGTCACAACCAAAAGCTCGTCTATACGGTGAAGCAGCAGAAAAAGCCGCAGCTGAAGAGAAGAACGCAGAGGAGCAAGCATAATGTCAGCAAATCGCATTCAAAAAGTAGACATTCTGCGTTATGACCCAGAAAAAGATGCAGAACCATACAAGCAAACATTCGAAGTTCCATTCGATGAAACCATGTCTGTGCTTGACGCACTGGGCTACATTAAAGATCACCTAGACAAAGATCTGTCTTACCGTTGGTCTTGCCGTATGGCGATCTGTGGTTCTTGCGGCATCATGGTGAACAACGTACCGAAGCTTGCTTGTAAGAGCTTCCTACGTGATTACCCAGACGGTGTGACTATCGAGCCTCTAGCAAACTTCCCAATCGAAAAAGACTTGATTGTTGATATGACACCGTTCATCGAACGTCTTGAGGCAATCAAACCGTACATCATTGGTAACGACCGTAAACCAGAAGACGGTACGAACTTGCAAACGCCAGAGCAAATGGCGAAATACAAGCAGTTCGCTGGTTGTATCAACTGCGGTCTATGCTACGCGGCGTGTCCTCAGTTTGGTCTAAACCCTGAGTTCATCGGTCCTGCGGCACTAACGCTAGCGCACCGCTACAACCTAGACAGCCGTGACAACGGTAAAGATGAGCGCATGAAGCTTATCAACGGTGAAAACGGTGCTTGGGGTTGTACGTTTGTTGGTTACTGTTCTGAAGTTTGTCCGAAGAACGTTGACCCAGCAGCGGCAGTAAACCAAGGCAAAGTGGAGTCTTCTATGGACTTCGTGATTGCTATGTTGAAACCTGATGGTTCACCAAAGAAAGTGGAGGCATAAGGATGAGCAATCGTAAACCTTACGTTCGTGAAGTAAAACGCACTTGGTGGAAGAACCATCCTTTCTACCGCTTCTACATGCTACGTGAAGCGACTGTGCTGCCTTTGATCCTATTCACTCTGTTCCTAACTTTCGGTTTAGGTTGCTTGGTGAAAGGCCCTGAAGCATGGCAAGGTTGGTTGGATTTTATGGCAAACCCAATCGTAGTCGCAATCAACATCGTTGCACTACTAGGTAGCCTATTCCACGCTCAAACTTTCTTCAGCATGATGCCACAAGTAATGCCAATTCGTTTGAAAGGCAAACTAGTGGACAAGAAAATCATCGTATTGACTCAGTGGGCCGCGGTTGCGTTCATCTCACTGATCGTTCTCATCGTGGTGTAAGGAGCTGAGCATGAAACCGAATTATAGTGTAAACACATCACCAAAACGTTCTGATGAGCCAATCTGGTGGGGTCTATTTGGTGCTGGCGGTACTTGGTTCGCGATGATCACGCCAATCACGGTATTGGTGCTAGGTATCTTGGTCCCACTAGGCGTGATTGATGCAGAAGCGATGAGCTACGAGCGTGTCTCCGAATTCGCAACCAGTATCATCGGTGCGCTATTCATCATTGGCACCCTAGCTCTACCAATGTGGCATGCGATGCACCGTGTACACCACGGCATGCACGACCTTAAATTCCACACTGGTGTGATAGGTAAAATTGCATGCTATGCATTTGCAGGCCTCATTACTGCACTAGCCGTTATCTTTATCTTCATGATTTAAGATACTGACTAAAAAGAAAAAGCTGGCTCTATGCCAGCTTTTTTTATTGCTTTGGGTTACCCATGATCTTTTTGCTTTTTAAGCTTTTGACCACCCATGATCTTATTGCTGTATGACCTTCTTCGTTTGGTCCATAAGACCCAGGGCACCAAAGCCAGTAATCACATCTAGGTTTGTTTTCAAGCCCGTTTCTTCGCTACCACCAATGTAGTTTTGTGGCATCTGAACTTGGAAGTTTTGCAAGTTGTTGTACAACGAGTTCGCTACGTCTCGATTCAACTCTGCCAAATAAACTTCACGGTTTGCCCCTAACGCCGAGTACTTCGCTTTTAGGACCTCAGATTCTGCACGACCTTTCGCTAATATCGCTTTCGCTTCAAACTCAGCAGAAAGTGCGTTCGCCTTTTGAATGGCTAAGTTAGCCTCTGCGATAGCTAGCTCTTTCTCCTTCTCGACTTCAGCAAGTCGTTTGGTTTTTTCCACTTCAACGATTTCACGCTCTGCAATCTGACGTGCAACTTCCACTTCTTTTTGCTGAGCAATAATAGCGAGTTCTTTACCACGCTGAGCGTCTTGCACTTCACGTGTTCGTTGAATCTCTTTGCGTAACTGCTCGGTCTCCGCCTGTGCTTTCGACGTTTCTTGTTCCTGAATCGCGCGAATACGATCCGCCACTAAACGCTTTTTATCCGCCAATAGCTGATCTAACTGCTTTTCTGGCTGTGGATCACCAATGGTCACCTGCGTCACTTGAATGCCGTATTGTTGTAACGGGTTGTCTTGACGAATTGGTTGCCCGGTTTTATCTACAACTGGCACCGTTTTCCAAACCAGTTGATTGGTACGCTGTAGTTGGTTCGCATTGGCCTGATTCGCCCCAACAGGCGCAAGATCCAACTCTTCCACTTCAACCTGACGTCGCTCTGTTAGATAAATCCCCTCTCGCAACTGATCGCCAAGTTTCGATTTGAACTGGTTCAAACCACCTTGGAAAAACTCTTCACCCGTGTATTGGGTTGCAGTAATCACCGTCACGTTACGTGCGTTCTTTACAAGCAACGCATCAATCAAGTTACTATTGTTGCGGAACTCTTTGTGCATCTTCTTCACCGCTTCAGGGTCATTACTGAGCTTAAAGCGGAATGTTACGGGGATCTGACCAATGTAGGTGTCGGCAAATCGAACCTGAATCGCATCAAGACGTTGATAAAAATCTTCGCCCTTGCTGTTACCGAATGACACAGTGATCACTTGGTCATACTTGGTGATTTTGGACAGAAATGGCATGCGAAAATGAATGCCAGGTTCAGTAAACACATCCAACTCACCTGTGATATTGTTCTGATGCACGTAGCTGTAACCTGCATCGGTCATCAGCACAGAGCTATTAATCGTTAAGCCTATTGCCAACAGCGGTACGCCAAACACCGCAGCTTTCAATCCTTTGTGTAGTAACTGACGTCTTTCTTCCACCTTTAAACCCCTTCCTAAGCCTCTGCTTTCCATTTTGTTCTCCTTTTTGGATTGTTACTGAGTTAAATCGATAAAAATCAGATTGCTATGCAACTCAACAACAAGAACTAATGTATCAAAATGTTACATTAAGGAATAATCGACAGATTCATGAAATAAATAAGATTTTTACGAATAATACAAAATCATCGAAAATTTGCGGAGGATATCGATTTTCTATGCAGGAACATTCAAGAGAGAATTACAGGCAATAAAAAAGGCCGCCGAAGCGACCTTTCAAACAATCAATCTAAAGTACTTACTTCACACGGCCTACGTATTCAGCCGTACGAGTATCAACGCGAATCACTTCACCAATTGAGATGAACAGAGGAACACGAACAACAGCGCCAGTTGATAGCGTAGCTGGTTTACCACCAGTACCTTGAGTATCACCTTTCAGGCCTGGATCTGTGTCTACCACTTCTAGCTCAACGAAGTTTGGTGGAGTAACAGTAATTGGGTTACCGTTCCAAAGAGTGATCATACAAGTGTTGTTTTCTACCAACCACTTAGCGTTGTCACCTACCGCTTTTGCGTCTGCTGCGATCTGTTCAAACGTTTCACTGTTCATAAAGTGGTAGAATTCGCCGTCTGAATATAGATAATCTAGGTCGATATCCATTACGTCTGCCACTTCACAAGTGTCACCAGACTTGAATGTTTTCTCTAGCACTTTACCAGAAAGAAGTTTACGAATTTTAACGCGGTTGAACGCTTGGCCTTTACCTGGTTTAACGTATTCGTTTTCCAGAATTACACAAGGCTCGTTATCAAGCATTAACTTAAGACCGCCTTTAAATTCATTGGTGCTAACTGTAGCCATTTTTTCCTCTTACATTCTTAGAGCTAAATTCAATGCCGCACATAATAACCCGAAAAGTCGAATCTGTTGAGCAAAACTGGCTCAAACAGTTGGCGAATGGGATCTCTGATCCTGCAAAATTGCTCGAAATACTGGAAATAGATCCTTCACCGTGGCAAGACGGGTTTGCCGCGCGCAAGCTGTTTGCACAGCGTGTACCGCAAAGTTTTGTCGATAGGATGGAGAAAGGCAACCCTAAAGACCCTCTTTTACGTCAGGTTTTACCATTAAGTGATGAATTTGAAGTACATCCGGGCTATTCCAACGATCCGTTAGAAGAGCAGGATAATGAAGTCCCTGGTCTGCTACACAAGTATCGCAACCGCGCCTTAATGATCGTCAAAGGTGGCTGCGCGGTAAATTGCCGTTACTGTTTTCGTCGTCACTTCCCATATCAAGAAAATAAAAGCGGCAAGCAGGCATGGACAAAGTGCTTAGAATACATGGCGCAGCAACCAGAGTTGAACGAAGTCATCTTCTCAGGTGGTGATCCATTAATGGCAAAAGACGATGAAATTCATTGGCTTTTAGAGCATATTGCTCACATACCTCACATCAAACGTCTGCGTATTCATAGCCGTTTACCTGTGGTGATTCCCGCTCGCGTCACTGATGAACTATGCCAACTGCTGCAAGCATCAAGGTTACAAATCATCCTCGTGACTCACATCAACCATGCCAACGAAATCAATGACGAATTTGCTGAACAGATGTTCAAGCTCAAAAGAGCAGGCGTTACGCTTCTAAACCAAGGCGTTCTGCTGAAAGGCGTGAATGATTCGGTAGAAGCTCAAGTGGCGTTAAGTGAAGCCTTATTTGACGCGGGTATCTTGCCTTATTACCTCCACGTTCTTGATAAGGTGCAAGGCGCGGCGCACTACTTTATTTCGGACGAAGAAGCAAAAGCCATTATGCGCGGACTCATCACGCGTGTATCGGGTTACCTGGTACCAAAACTGACACGAGAAATTGGTGGCAGGCCAAGTAAAACGCCATTGGATTTGCATTTAGAATAGGTCCTGACGCTCAATTAAATTTGTCGTCACGACCGTTCCTTTTTGTTCGCTTTGCACGGTAAGTCTATGCATACTCCGCTCTTTTGGAGGTCAAGATGCATACAGCACTCGAACAAATTTTCGATCTTGGCCCATTCAGCTGGCCTGCCCTACTATGCTGCGCCATTAATGGGCTAATGATCGGTATCGAACGCCAAACTCGTGGTAAACCTGTTGGCATTCGCACGGCAATTCTTATTATTTCAGGCACTTACCTGTTTATGTCGATGGCAGTATCGTTATCGCCAAATACACTCGATCAAGCACGCGTGCTTGGTCAGATTATTACTGGCGTCGGCTTCTTAGGTGCAGGGGTGATGATGACACTCGATGGAAAAATCCACGGCGTAACATCCGCAGCGGTTATTTGGGTACTGGCAGGATTAGGGTTGATGATCGGTTTGGGTTATTTAACGCAGTCGGTGGTCATTACCCTACTGGCTTTAACGGTGTTACTGGGCGTGGATAAAGCAGAAAACCACATCAAAGCATTGCGCCGAGGGGTTCACCAAAGAATTCAACAACGCAAAACCTCATCCCGCTTAATTAAATAGTTAACGCGCCGGTAAACTCGCTTCACCCCATCAGTAATTAAAAAGCCCTCGACGAATATCGAGGGCTTTCGGTATCTAAAGATTCTGACTTGCTCAGGGATTATTTAGCGAAGTTGATGAGTGGGAAACACTTGAAGAAACCGTTATCCGCACAGTTCAAAAGACCAATTTGTACGCCATCAATTTGATCGGTCATGTTGAAGAAACCAAACTGGAAGTTAGACTTTTTAGAGATACTCGCTAAGCCCACATCCGCCATGGTGTAGCCTTCAGAATAGTTCACCGCGCTCCAGTTCAAGCCTTTTACGTTGTTCGTAATGTTGACAGCACCCAAGTTAACACCCGTCGTCTGACCTTGGTTCCAGTTAACTAAGCCTAAAGACGCGCCTTTCATTTCTTGATTTACTTTTGCTGCACCAAAAAACAGACCGAAGTTCACACCTGTCGTACGATCCGTTTCTGACATACCAAGCAGTGAAAAGTCGACACCTTTAACCTCATTCACCTGTCCATGCAACACGGCTAAACGAACACCACCAACTGACGAGTTAGAAGGTGCGTTTGTGTTGTCGATAGTAGAGAACATCACAGGTGTACTGTCAGCAAGAGCAACTGGTGATGCGATAGCGGCTGCAACCGCCAATGACGTCATAAGCTTTTTCATTTTCATCTCCATGATGGGAAGCAACAATTTACAACATAGTGTAATGTTCAGATTTTGCGCTATCCACGTTCAAAAAGTGTTAGCGGTAGGTCAGATTTAACCATCTGACTCAAAAGAAAAAATTTTATCGCTTCTATTTTCATGTTTTTCCACTGACATTTCTTGAACTCGCCTCTCACAATCGAAGCCACATCAGAATGCTATATTTCTCGGATAACGCACATAAAAAAGTCGAGGCAAATGCCTCGACTTTTAAAGGTTTGGTCGGTTATCTTTCCGCTATAAGGATTCCCTTAGAGCAAAGAGATAAGCTGGCTTACATCATGCCACCCATACCGCCCATACCGCCCATGCCACCCATGTCAGGCATCGCTGGTGCGTCTTTTTGCGGTAGGTCAGTAACCATTGCTTCAGTCGTGATCATCAGACCCGCAACCGATGCTGCGAACTGTAGCGCAGAACGAGTTACTTTCGTTGGGTCTAGGATACCCATTTCTAGCATGTCGCCGTATTCGCCTGTTGCCGCGTTGTAACCGTAAGAGCCTTCACCCGCTTTCACGTTGTTCGCAACCACTGAGTCTTCCTCACCTGCGTTCTTCGTGATTTGACGGATTGGCGCTTCCATTGCACGTAGTGCAACGCGGATACCAACGTTTTGCTCTTCGTTGTCACCCGTTAGGTGAGCAATCTTAGATGCCGCGCGGATAAGTGCAACACCACCACCAGCAACAACACCTTCTTCAACCGCTGCACGAGTTGCGGCTAGCGCATCTTCTACACGGTCTTTCTTCTCTTTCATTTCAACTTCAGTTGCTGCACCAACTTTGATTACTGCAACACCGCCAGCCAGTTTCGCTACGCGCTCTTGTAGTTTCTCTTTGTCGTAATCTGAGGTTGCGTCTTCGATTTGTTGACGAATTTGAGCTACGCGACCAGAGATCATCTCTTCTTCACCGATACCATCGATGATAGTCGTGTTTTCTTTCGTGATAGAAACACGCTTCGCTTGACCTAGATCTTCTAGTGCTACTTTTTCAAGCTCTAGACCGATTTCTTCAGAAATCACAGTGCCGCCTGTTAGGATAGCGATGTCTTGTAGCATTGCTTTACGACGGTCACCGAAGCCAGGTGCTTTCACCGCTGCAACTTTCACGATGCCACGCATGTTGTTGACAACCAATGTTGCTAGCGCTTCGCCTTCTACATCTTCTGCGATGATAAGCAGTGGACGAGACGCTTTCGCTACAGCTTCTAGCGTTGGAAGAAGTTCACGAATGTTTGAGATCTTCTTATCAACTAGCAAGATGAATGGGTTTTCTAGATCAACACTGCCTGACTCTTGGTTGTTGATGAAGTAAGGAGATAGGTAACCGCGGTCGAACTGCATACCTTCAACTACGTCTAGCTCATCTTGTAGCGCCTGACCTTCTTCAACAGTGATAACGCCATCACGGCCCACACGCTCCATTGCTTCAGCAATGATGTTACCTACGCTTGCGTCTGAGTTTGCAGAGATAGTACCAACCTGTGCGATCGCTTTCGTGTCGTTACATTCAACAGAAAGCTCTTTTAGTTGCTCTACTGCTGCTGCTACTGCTTTGTCGATACCACGCTTAAGGTCCATTGGGTTCATACCCGCTGCGACTGCTTTTAGACCTTCGTTTACGATAGATTGTGCTAGTACTGTTGCTGTTGTTGTACCGTCACCTGCCGCGTCGTTTGCTTTAGACGCAACTTCTTTAACCATTTGTGCGCCCATGTTCTGGAATTTATCTTCCAGCTCGATTTCACGCGCTACTGATACACCATCTTTCGTGATAGTCGGTGCACCAAAAGATTTGTCTAGAACGACATTACGTCCTTTTGGACCCAGTGTTACTTTTACTGCGTCAGCCAGAACGTTTACACCTTCTAGCATTTTAACTCGTGCGTCATTACCAAATTTAACGTCTTTAGCAGCCATCTTTGATTTCCTTTCTAAAATTCTTTGTGTGTAATTTCGTAATTGAATCTGAGCAAAAAATTACTCAATGATTGCTATTATTCAACGATCGCCATGATGTCGTTTTCAGACATGACAAGCACTTCTTTACCGTCGATTTTTTCAGTTTTTGTACCGTAACCTTCAGCGAAGATAACAGTATCACCAACTTTAACGTCCAGCGGCAGTACTGTGCCGTTTTCTAGGATGCGGCCTTTACCCACAGCTAGAACAACACCGCGAGTTGATTTTTCTGCAGCAGAACCAGTGAGAACGATGCCACCAGCAGACTTAGATTCAACTTCTTTACGTTCAACGATAACTCGGTCATGTAATGGACGAATGTTCATCGGTCGTCTCTCCTGAAAATTTCCATGTTTATTTGATAATTGTCCTTAGGGACTGTAGCCCCAGACACGTGATCCCTATATAAGGGGTCGAAGCAGCGATCCCAAGGGGGTGGCACAAAATTTTTGTGACTTAGTTAAAATAACGAACAACTAAGCAACGGTTTGCGTTCGAAATGCTCACTCGCCCAGCATCTCGCTTTCTTGTATCCTTGCAGTTTGCTCACCACATAGTTGTCATACATGCAGGAAAATAACAAGCTGGAACCCCAAGCGACCGATAAGCATGGTTTGTTGACCGCACCCATTCCTGAAACGCTGCGGAAAATGACCGTCCCCATGACCATGGGCATGATCGCGATTTTGATGTTTAACTTGGTGGACACGTTTTTTATCTCGTTGCTTGGTACTCAAGCACTAGCGGCGATCAGCTATACCTTCCCTGTAACCTTTGCGGTTAACTGCATCACGATGGGAATAGGGATGGGTCTATCGACCAATATTGGTCGCTTACTTGGACAAGGTCACGCCCCACAAGCCGCTCGGTTTACCACTCACGGTTTGTTGTTAGCGGTGTTACTCGTGGCTATCGCCTCTTCGATTGGCTTTGCCACTATTGCACCACTGTTCCGCTTTCTTGGCGCAGCCGACGACCTAATTCCACTCATCGAAGAGTACATGCAGGTGTGGTATCTCACCATTCCATTGTTGGTGATCCCAATGGCGGGCAATAGCGCGATACGAGCATCTGGGGATACAAAAACACCTGCCAAAATCATGATGTTGGCGGGCTTGATTAACGGCATGCTCGATCCACTACTGATCTTCGGACTTGGCCCATTCCCCGAGCTTGGCATCCAAGGGGCGGCAATAGCCAGTGCTTTTAGCTGGTTAGGTGCACTATGTGGCTCATTCTATGTGCTAGTTAAACGCGAAAAGTTGCTCGCTCAACCCCAATGGTCCTTACTGAAACAAGATTGGCAGCAAACTTTAAAAATCGGCACTCCTGCCGCACTGTCGAACGCGATGAATCCATTGTCCGGTGCCATTCTGATGATGCTGTTATCCAACCACGGTACGGCAGCAGTTGCGGCTTACGGTGCGGCGCAGCGTATTGAGTCTATTTTGATCCTAGTCTTGATGTCTCTGACCTCAGCACTCACGCCATTCATGGCACAAAACTTAGGGGCGAAAAACCCTCAACGCGCCTTTTCCGGCTTATTTATCAGCATGCGTTTTGCGGTGGTGTTCCAAGGGTTTATCTTCTTGATGATGGTGCCATTGAGTATTCCTCTAGCGGCATTGTTCTCGCAGGAAGAAGCGGTAAAAAATCTGCTGTGGCATTACCTGCTTGTGGTGCCGTTCAGTTATGGTTTTCAAGGCATTGTGATGATGTTAATCAGTGGTTTGAATGCGATGCACAAACCATTACGAGCATTCCAATGGAGCTTTATGCGTCTGTTCGTGTTTACCCTGCCATCAGCATGGATCGGAAGCCAGATTTACAGTATTGAAGGCTTGTTTATAGGTATCGCTGTGGGGAATACGTTAGGTGGCCTACTGGGCTATATGTTTGCACTGCGCGAACGTAAATTGACGCTCATTGAACAGAGCGGCGCTTCGTAAGATTCTGTCCGATCCCTCAGCTTCCTTTGGCTGATACTCAAATACAAAAAAACCGCGGAAAGCCGCGGTTTTTCTTTATCTATTTCAAACTTGCTTAGAACAGTTCTTCAGCAACTTTGTATAGATCGTTGCGTACTGGACGCTTCATGTTTTCGATCGCGTCGATGATGTCGTGGTGAACAAGTTGCTCTTTCACGATACCGACACAACGACCACCATGACCTTCGATCAATAGGTGAACAGCGTAGTTACCCATGCGAGATGCTAGAACGCGGTCAAATGCCGTTGGACGACCACCACGTTGGATGTGACCAAGTACTGTTGCACGAGTTTCACGACCTGTCGCCGCTTCGATGTCACGAGCCAGTTCATTGGCATCCATCATTAGCTCAGTCAACGCGATGATTGCGTGTTTCTTACCTTTTGCGATGCCGTCTTGGATGTTGCTGATCAGCTTGTCTTTGTCTAGACCAGTTTCTGGAGTGATGATGTACTCACAACCACCCGCGATTGCAGACATCAGAGTTAGGTCACCACAGTGACGACCCATGATTTCTACAATTGAAATACGTTGGTGAGATGAAGAAGTATCACGTAGACGGTCGATTGCATCGATAACTGTGTTTAGTGCACTTAGGTAGCCCACTGTGTAGTCAGTACCAGCGATATCGTTGTCGATTGTGCCTGGTAGACCGATACATGGGTAACCCATTTCAGTCAGTTTCTTCGCACCCATGTACGAACCGTCACCACCGATCACGACTAGCGCATCGATACCATGTTTTTTCAGGTTCTCAATCGCTTTTTCACGCACTTCCACTTCTTTAAATTCAGGGAAACGTGCAGAACCTAGGAACGTACCACCTTTGTTGATCACATCTGAAACGCTAGAACGATCTAGCTTCTCGATGCGGCCTTCATATAGGCCTAGGTAGCCGTCGTACACACCGAATACTTCCAATCCCTCGGATAGTGCTGTACGTACTACGCCGCGTATCGCCGCGTTCATACCAGGTGCGTCACCGCCACTTGTTAAAACACCGATCTTCTTAATCATGCTCACCCTCGATCTTTGGCAATCAATTATTTAATTTTCTTTTAGGCCCCTTGTTACCAAGCAACCTGCATAATCCAGAACTGTGCGTTATGTTACATTTCCTCTACAGGATTACCAATGAAAACGCACTTTTTTATGTAACTTTTCTACTTATGTAAGAGTATTACAGTTTCTCTATGAAACTTTGTTGATTCACATCAGGATCACGAATCTTAATAAGTATTGATGGAAAGATAGTCAATAAGTGCCTGTTTGTCGTCAGGCACTTATGGATTTTTCGAGCCCTACCAATCTTGCGCTTTTTGCTCTTTCTCTGGCCCAAAAACGACAGACAATGGATCTTGATGGATCAAAACATCCGCATCAGGAAACAAAGCTAAAAGGTTTTCCTCAACTTTATCGGCAATATAGTGCGCTTCGATTAAACGTAAGTTATCGTCTAGCTCCAAGTGCAACTGAATAAAGCGTGTCGGCCCTGACATACGGGTGCGCAGTTGATGAACCCCAAGAACCCCTTTCACATTCAAACATTCATTACGGATTTGCTCCAATTCGGAATCCGGTAGCTTTCGGTCTAATAACGTCTGAATCGCTTCGCTGACCATTTTGAAGGCGCTGTAAAGAATGAAGACACCAATGCCAATCGCAAACACCGCATCCGCTTGCGTCACGCCAAAGTAGCTGAGTCCCAGAGCCACCATGATCGCAGCGTTCATATACAAATCAGTCTGATAATGCAGAGAATCCGCCGCGATTGCTTGGCTCCCTGTCACGCGTACCACATGTTTTTGGAACATCACCAAGCCAAGTGTGACCACAATCGCAAACAGCGATACATAAACACCGAGCTCCGGCGCATGCAGTGCGTGTGGACGGAAAAATCGGTCAATCCCGTTCAGGATCAAAAATACCGCCGACCCCGAAATAAACATCGCCTGAGCCAAGGCCGCTAGAGACTCAGCTTTACCATGCCCAAACGTATGTTCGCGGTCTGCTGGTTGTAAGGCATAACGGACAACAACGAGATTTACCACCGACGCGGCGATATCCAACATTGAGTCGATCAGTGATGCCAATAGGCTAACTGAGCCGGTTACCCACCACGTGATGACTTTTACAATCAAGAGAAGAGTCGCCACAATAGTTGCAGTCCAAGCTGCGGTCGTCACTAAACGTGCATATTGCTGTTTCATAATCAAAGAGTTAACTCAAACCATACGTTGAGTATATTGAATGCCCATGAAATAACCAGATCAAAAAAGAGGCAACCAATGGCTGCCTCTTTATATAACATCAATTCATGACTTAATTATTGCGGTATTTTTCCATGCGCTTATGCATTCTGTCGCCACATTCTTGCATGCGTTCATTTTGCAACTTCACAAACTCTGCTTTTTGTTCTGGCGTTAATACGCTCAGCATTTGGTGCTTTCTTTCTAGCATTTGCACACGGTGCTCAGTTTGGCGTTCAACCATTTCTTTTGCTAATGCGGTCGCTTGCGCTTCATCAAAACTATCCGCTAGTAAGAGTGACTGCATTTTTGCGTGGTGTGCTTGTCGCTCAGCCATACGGGCTTCGCGATTTTCAGAATATTTGCCTTTCATCTGTGCGCGGTTTGCTTCACGGAAAGACTTAAGCTGATCTTTTTGAGCATCCGTCAAATTCAAATCACGCATAATGCCGCGGTCCATTCCCATGCCACATTCATCACGCGGGCCTTGATGATGGTTTTTACCACCGTAAGCGAGCGCGCTTGCTGCGCCAAGAGTAAGAGGTAGAACAACAGCAGCTAACACAAGTTTTTTTGCAGATTTCATAATTTGATTCCTTACACAGGTGAGTGATTCTTCTGAGCTGTTCTCACAGCGCTTGAGTATAGAATACGACCCACTAGGTAAAGCGACGTATAGGGAGCGTAAAGAATCGTAAAGAGTGATTTTTACCCTCTTCGCAGCACATCATTCCAATGTAATATTAAGCTATCGGTAACTTACTATAGGTGCCCCCATGGCAAACATTCTTTTAATTGATGACGATATCGAGCTAACCAGCTTATTAAAAGAAGTACTCAGTTTCGAAGGATTTGAAGTCAGCGAAGCAAATGATGGCGAAGTAGGCTTAGCTGCGGTCAATGATAAGATTGATTTGATTTTGTTGGATGTCATGATGCCGAAGCTAAATGGCATGGAAACCCTTAAACGCTTGCGTGAAAACTGGGAAACTCCTGTCTTGATGCTGACCGCTAAAGGGGAAGAAATTGACCGCGTGATCGGTTTAGAGCTAGGCGCGGATGATTATTTACCGAAACCTTTTAGTGACCGTGAACTGTTAGCTCGTATCCGTGCGATCTTACGCCGTACCAGCAGCACACAGAAAAACACCAAAAACAGCGATTGCATTGAGTATCAAGAGCTCCGTCTTTACCCAGGTAAACAAGAAGCATACTGCGATCAACAGTTGCTCGATCTCACAGCAACCGAGTTTGCTCTGTTGACCCACTTTGTGCAAAACCCAGGACAAGTGCTAACTAAAGAAACATTGAGCTTAGATGTGCTTGGTAAACGACTCGCCGCTTTTGATCGCGCGATCGATATGCATGTTTCGAACTTACGTAAAAAATTACCAGATCAGAGCAATGGCAAGCCGCGAATCAAAACCCTGCGTGGTCGTGGCTATATGCTGCTTGAGGAGGATTAATGCGCCTATCACGCATCAAACTGCCAAACATCAATAGCTTGTATGGACGCATCTTTGCCATTTTTTGGTTCACTATGTTATTGGTGTTGATAGCCGTGCTATCACTGCCACATTTGGACCCTCGCAAAGCGCGCGACATTCCAGAAGAGCACTATAAACGTATGGTAGAAACGCGTGACGCAATCCAACAAAAATACCGTCAGCAAACTGATTTAGGACGAATACTATTTCGTATCGAGGGTAACCGTCACGGTAAGCATGACCCTCGTCCGCGCGTATTTTTTTCTGACTACAGCGGTAATGTTCTTACGACAGAAAAACGCAGTAACTTCCAATTGCGTGCCATGCAAAACTTTGTCACCAGTATCGAAGATTACAACCAGCCAAAGCAGAAACTGTATGGTCGATACATGATTGCAGGTCCAATCCCAATTACTTTGGCTGGCTCCGATATCTTGATGTATGTGGGCTTCAAGTGGAATGAGCCACCACCACTACTCTTGCGTCTGTTTGATCACCCATTCCAGCTATTGCTCGCGGTCATGCTGGTTAGTACACCATTGCTGTTATGGCTTGCATGGGCACTAAGTCAGCCAGCGCGGCGTCTTGAAGCCGCCGCTCAACGTGTCGCGAAAGGCGAATTTGTCACAGACCCAAATTTAGAAAAAGGCACGGCAGAGTTTCGTCAAGCTGGCAGCAGCTTCAACCAGATGGTCGAGGCGGTCAATCAGATGATTTCAGGACAGCAACGCCTGCTATCCGACATCTCTCACGAGTTACGCTCACCTTTAACTCGCCTACGTATGGCGAGCGCATTAGCGACGCGTAAGCAGGGTGAAAGCCCAGAACTGACTCGTATCGATACCGAAGCGCAGCGCCTGGAACAGATGATCAGCGAATTGCTTGAACTGTCTCGCATGCAGGCGAACAGCCATATGACTCGCGAAACGCAGCCACTGGAAAGTTTGTGGGAAGAGATAATTAAAGATGCGCAGTTTGAAGCTGAGCAAATGGGTAAGCACCTACACTATTCTGAACTGCCAAAACGAAGTATCTCCGGCAATCCTAAACTGCTGATGAGTGCGGTGGAAAACATCGTTCGTAACGCCATTTATTACGGGAAAGATGAGGTGAAAATCGACATCAAGGCCGATGATGATACGCTGCATATCACGGTTGATGACAATGGCGAGGGCGTTCCAGAAGAAGAATTAGCCGCGATTTTTCGCCCGTTTTATCGCGTTTCGACTGCCCGCGATCGCCACTCCGGCGGCACGGGTCTCGGCCTAACCATTACCGAAAGTGCCATCCGCCAGCACAGTGGAACGATCGTCGCCAGTCGAAGTCCGTTAGGCGGATTGCGCATGAGTATCACCTTACCTATCAATCGTTAACTTCAAGCCGATGAGCTAACAGTAAGCCACACCCTATTTCTAGAGTGAGAGATTCACGGCTTCATCTTCACTTTAGAAATTGGGTGGGAACGCCTTCGAATACCCTTACAAAGATCAAAGTTGATAATAATTATCGTTAGCATTAAAGTGAATTTTCCAATTAAGGAGGATTTACTATGTCACATACATTTCCCGCTCTGCCTTACCCGTACGATTCACTAGAGCCGTACATCGACGCGAAAACCATGGAAGTGCATTACAGCAAACATCACAAGACTTATTTCGATAAGTTCGTAAGTGCCGTTGAAGGGAGCGAGCTCGAAACTCAGTCATTAGACGAGATCTTTGACAATATCTCTAAGCTCAGCCCTGCAGTGCGTAATAATGGCGGCGGCTACTACAACCACATCATTTATTGGAATTGCATGTCACCAAACGGTGGCGGTGAGCCTCAAGGCGCACTTGCTCAGGCAATTAACGATAAATTTGGTAGCTTTGCGCAATTTAAAGAAGCGTTTGCCCAAGCCGCGATTAATACCTTTGGTTCTGGCTTTGCATGGTTGATCGTAAAAGATGGTGAGATTCACATTACGTCCACCAGCAATCAAGACAACCCTCTGATGGACGTAGTGGATGTACGCGGCGAGCCAATTCTCGCTCTTGACGTGTGGGAGCACGCGTATTACATCAGCTACCAAAACCGTCGTCCAGAATACATTGACGCATGGTGGAACGTCGTCAACTGGCGAGCGGTTGAAGAAAATTACGCTCACGCTCTATTATAAAGAGCATCGATACTTACGGTATTAGCGTCCGCGCTAATGCCTGCTTTCATACCCAGGTCAATCTTGCTGAATCTCGCATATCTTGCTGACTTGGGTATATACTGCCCCTCTATTTGACTAACTCTATTTCAATACCATGTTTGATATCGCTTTATACGAACCAGAAATCGCGCCGAACACCGGCAACATCATTCGACTTTGTGCCAACTGCGGTGCAAACCTTCACTTAATTGAACCTCTGGGTTTCGATCTTGAAGAGAAGAAAGTCCGCCGCGCTGGTTTGGATTACCATGATTTAGCTCGCGTAACGCGTCATAAGAACTATCAAGCATTCTTAGAATATTTAGAGAAAGAGAAGCAAGGCAACTACCGATTGTTTGCCTGCACCACCAAAACCACAGGTCACCACGTTGATGCGCAATACCAAGCAGGCGACGTATTGATGTTTGGTCCAGAAACTCGTGGCTTGCCTGCTGAAATCATCGATAGCTTGCCAATGGAGCAGCGTATCCGCATTCCAATGATGCCAGATGCGCGTAGCCTAAACCTTTCGAACGCCGTTGCGATCATTGCTTTTGAAGCATGGCGTCAAATGGGATTTGAAGGCGCGTTGTAAGCCCCACGAATTCCAAACACAAAAAAGGGCGCTCGTGCGCCCTTTTGTTTTCTTTACTCTCTGACTCAATCAGTTGAGCTTGTTGCGATCATCATCGTCTTTACGCTCGTATTCCCCTTCAAAGGTATTGCCATCGTCTGACTGGGAATTAAATGGGTCACGGCGGAACGGGTCTTGCTCAAATGGCCCTTGGTTAGAGAAACCACCTTGGAAGCCACCACCATGCATGGTTTTCACCACCATTTTACTCATCAAGTATTTGGCAATCGCAGCGCGTGGCGCAGGAAGCAACACCAGCATACCAAGAGCATCGGTCATAAAGCCCGGTGTTAACAGCAGCACGCCAGCCACCGCTAGCATTACGCCTTCAAAAATTTGCTGGGCTGGAATTTCACCTTGTTCCAGACGCCCCTGCACCGACATCAGAGTTTGGATGCCTTGGCTGCGCACCAACGATGCACCGACAAATGCCGTGATTAATACTAATGCGATAGTCGGCCACAAACCTAAAAAGCCGCCCACCTGAATAAATAAGCCGATTTCAATGATCGGGACAAAAATAAACGCCAATAATAAGATAGGAAACACACGCCCTCCTTTGTTTAATTCAGTGTAATGGTAAAAGCGGACTAAGCTCAAACGAATCGTTGTAAAAAAGCGTGTTCATACTGGTCTCTTCCTACTCAGAAAAAGTGGTAGTGGAGTGTTTCATTCAATTGCATACCGATTTTTTCGTGCTTTTAAAGTGCTAATTTCGAACTCTAAAAACCCATGTTTGTCGAGGAAAATCGAGTACCCATAAAGGGTTATTAATAACCCGTTCATACTTTGCAAATTATTGACTCATGAAAAACGAAAAAGGTGATCTAGTTACTATTTTTATGCGCTAGGTGCAGTATCATGTGCCACATAAGTCAGGACGGATTTTCCAGCCAAAAATTCTGATGAATGGATTCTAGATTGCAGAAATGGCTAATAAATAACTTTATTATCAGAATTATCATCTAAGGATCCTGCTATGGCTACCCTATCTGATGCTCCAAAAACAGCAAACCCAGCCACTCGTATTGAAGAAGATCTATTAGGTCAACGTCATGTCCCTGCAGATGCGTACTACGGTATTCATACGCTACGTGCGATCGAGAACTTCAACATCTCTAATATGACCATCTCTGACGTACCAGAATTTGTACGCGGTATGGTAATGACCAAAAAAGCAGCGGCGTTGGCAAACAAAGAACTTGGTGCGATTCCAAAAGACGTTGCAAACTACATCATCGAAGCGTGTGATTTGATCCTAGAAACTGGCAAGTGCATGGATCAGTTCCCATCAGACGTATTCCAAGGTGGTGCGGGCACTTCCGTGAACATGAACACGAACGAAGTGATCGCAAACGTTGCGCTTGAGCTAATGGGTAAAGAGAAAGGTCAATACGAATTTGTTAACCCAAATGACCACGTAAACAAGAGCCAATCAACCAACTGTGCGTACCCAACGGGTTTCCGTATCGCGGTTTACAACAGCGTACACAAACTAATGGAAGCAATTGAGTACCTAAAAGGCGCATTCGAACTTAAAGCAATTGAGTTTAAAGATGTACTGAAAATGGGTCGTACTCAGCTACAAGACGCGGTACCGATGACTGTAGGTCAAGAGTTCCACGCTTGGGCAGTAACACTAAACGAAGAGATTCGTGCTCTAGATTACACCTCTAAACTACTCCTAGAAATCAACCTAGGCGCAACCGCAATCGGTACAGGTCTAAATACACCGACTGGCTACCAAGCCCTTGCAGTAAAACACCTAGCGGAAGTAACAGGCCTTGACGTTGTAGCGGCAGAAGACCTTATCGAAGCGACTTCTGACTGTGGCGCATACGTAATGACGCACAGTGCACTAAAACGTCTAGCGGTGAAACTATCGAAGATCTGTAACGACCTTCGTCTACTTTCTTCTGGCCCACGCGCTGGTCTAAATGAATTGAACCTACCTGAAATGCAAGCAGGTTCTTCAATCATGCCAGCAAAAGTAAACCCAGTTATCCCAGAAGTAGTAAACCAAGTTTGCTTCAAGGTTCTAGGTAACGACAACACGGTTTCTTTCGCAGCAGAAGGCGGTCAGCTACAGCTAAACGTAATGGAACCAGTTATCGCACAAAGCATGTTTGAGTCTATCTCTCTACTACACAATGCGTGTGTGAACCTACGTGATAAATGTATCGACGGCATCACAGTCAATAAAGAGACTTGTGAAAACTACGTTTACAACTCAATCGGTATCGTCACTTACCTAAACCCATACATCGGCCACCACGAAGGTGACATCGTAGGTAAGATTTGTGCGGAAACCGGTAAGAGTGTTCGCGAAGTTGTGCTAGAGCGCGGTCTGCTAACCGCAGAAGAGCTTGATGAAATCTTGTCAGTAGAAAACTTCATGCATCCAACTTACAAAGCGAAACGCTACGAGTAATAACTAATTCGAAGGGGGCCACTCAGGCCCCTTTTTTAGGCTCTCATACGGTTAACCACATTTTTTATATGCTTTTATTGCCATTAGGCCACTGGGTTCTAATTCTCTGAGCATTTACTCCTGTTCCTGAGTGTTCAAAAAATCAGAATCAAATAAAAACTAAAGAGGTATCAATATGGTCATGGTCGAACTCTTCGTGGTTCTGCTCTTCATCTATTTGGGGGCTAGAATCGGCGGTATCGGCATTGGTTTTGCCGGTGGTGCTGGGGTCATTGCGTTGTCTTTGATCTTGGGCGTACCAACAAGCCAAGCTTACATTCCCGTTGACGTAATTTTAATCATCATGTCGGTCATCACGGCCATCGCAGCAATGCAAGTGGCTGGTGGTTTAGACTGGATGGTGCAAGTTGCTGAAAACTTTTTGCGCAAGCATCCTGAGCGCATCACCTTTTATGCGCCTATCGTAACTTACCTAATGACATTAATGGCGGGTACTGGCCACACGGCATTCTCTACTTTGCCAGTAATTGCAGAAGTCGCGAAAGGTCAAGGTGTGCGCCCTTCTCGTCCTCTGTCTATTGCGGTTGTCGCATCGCAAATCGCGATCACTGCCTCGCCAATCTCAGCGGCTGTTGTAGCGTTTGCGGCAATGCTGCACCCATTTGGCGTTGACTACCTAACACTACTAGCAATCTGTATCCCAACGACGTTCATCGCGTGCATGATCGGTGCGTTCGTGGCGAACTTCATGGGCTGTGAGCTAAAAGACGATGCTGAATACCAAGAGCGTCTAGAAAAAGGCTTAATCAAGCTAAATACAGAAGCAAAACGCGAAATCCTACCAACAGCGAAGAAAGCGACGTTCATCTTCCTAGGCGCAATCGCATTCGTAGTGTGTTACGCAGCAGCAATTTCTGGCTCTGTTGGCCTTATCGAGAACCCTGCTCTAGGTCGTAACGAAGCTATCATGACGGTAATGCTAGCAGCCGCAGCGGCTATCGTAATGAGCTGTAAAATCGACGCTGGCAAAATCCCAGCAGCAGCAACATTCCGCTCTGGTATGACAGCATGTGTGTGTGTTCTTGGTGTGGCATGGCTAGGTTCTACCTTCGTTAACGCGCACGTTGACGGCATCAAAGAAGTGGCTGGTGCGCTACTAGCAGACTACCCATGGATGCTAGCACTTGTTCTATTCTTCGCTTCAATGCTGCTTTACTCGCAAGGTGCAACCACGGTTGCGCTGATGCCAGCAGCACTAGCAATCGGTGTGGCACCACTTACCGCAGTTGCATCTTTCGCAGCAGTAAGTGCGCTATTCGTACTGCCAACTTACCCAACGCTTCTAGCAGCGGTTGAGATGGACGACACGGGTTCAACTCGTATCGGTAAGTACGTATTCAACCACCCATTCTTTGTACCTGGTGTGGTAACCATCGCTTCTGCGGTAGCCCTTGGCTTCGCATTCGGTGGTCTACTGATCTAGTAGAAACAGAGTCTTACTCGGGGAGCTTCGGCTCCCTTTTTTATTGCCTGTTGTCTTGATTTATGCTCAATAAATCTTCATTTTCATGAAACTTATTGACTCGCCTCCGGGTCTGATTGAGTTACACTAACGGCAATTATCTAAGATGAATTGACTCTTTTATGCGCGCATTACTTTCCGTTTTACTCTTAGGGCTCATTACCTTTTCCACTCCGTCTTTAGCTTTATTTGGCAAAGACCAGTTTACCAATAGCCAGAACAACAGTTTTGGTAGCAGCAGCGACAGCTTTGTTCCGGTCGATCAGGCATTTCCGTTTAATTTCTACCAGCAAGACGACAAATTGATGCTCGATTGGCAGGTACGCGATGGTTATTACCTGTATCAAGAGCGTTTATCTGTGTCTGGTGAGAACATCTCACTGGGCGAACTGCAAATGGAAAACGGCACGCCACATAAAGATGAATTCTTTGGTGATGTTCATATCTATACCACACCATTATTTGTCAATATCCCACTGAGTAATTGGCAAGAGGGCGCACGTGTCATTGTGCAATATCAAGGCTGTGCGAAAGCGGGCTTCTGCTACCCACCAGAAACACGTGAGATTCCAATCAGCGCGTTTTCTTCATCCAATTCCGACACCGTAGCACTGACTGGCAAGGCACCGACGACAGAAAAAGTGCAGCCCGCAACAAAACCAACCACCACTTCAGTACCAGTCAGTGAGCAAGATAGCTTAGCCGCGAATCTAGCCGACAAGTGGTGGACGCCGTTGTTGTTTTTGGCACTTGGTGTGGGTCTAGCATTTACCCCTTGTGTGCTGCCGATGTACCCAATTTTGACCAGCATCGTGCTTGGCAGTGGCAAGCTGAGCCAACGTCGTGCGCTTGGTTTGTCATTTGTTTACGTACAAGGCATGGCGCTGACTTACACGCTGCTCGGCCTTGTAGTGGCGTCTGCGGGTATGCAGTTCCAAGCGGCGATGCAACACCCTTATGTGCTGATTGGTTTGAGTGTACTGTTCATCGCATTAGCTCTGTCGATGTTTGGTCTGTACTCATTGCAGTTACCAAGCAGCGTGCAAACGTGGCTGAATAACTTAAGTAACAAGCAGCAAGGTGGTAGCAGTGCTGGCGTGTTTGCAATGGGGGCAATATCTGGCTTGGTTTGTTCTCCGTGTACTACCGCCCCACTCTCTGGTGCGCTGCTTTACGTCGCACAAAGTGGCGACTTACTCACTGGTGGGGTCGCCCTTTACGCGCTGGCGATGGGCATGGGTATTCCGTTGATCCTTGTAGCGGTATTTGGCAACAAGTTGCTACCAAAAGCCGGCGGTTGGATGGACCGCGTGAAAACGCTGTTCGGCTTTATTCTGCTTGCTGCGCCTATCTTCTTGTTGGAACGCATCATGCCAGAAATGTGGTCAACAATTCTGTGGTCAACACTGGGCATCGCTGCCTTTGGTTGGCTGTATCATGTGAAAAACAGCTTGGAGTTTGGTGGCTGGAAACAAAGCTCCGTTGGCATCATCGCCGTATTGGGTTTGCTCGCGTCAGCACAGCCAGTATTAAATTACTGGTTTGGTAATAACGCAACGCAAGCTCAACAAACTTCCGTAAGCTTTACACGCATTGCCAATGTTGCAGAGTTGGAAGAACAACTAGCGCTAGCCAAAGCAGCTGGCAAACCTGTGATGCTCGACTTCTACGCCGATTGGTGTGTGGCGTGTAAAGAGTTTGAGAAGTACACCTTCCATGATCCAAGCGTCGAAGCCAAGCTAAAAGACTTTGTTCTTCTGCAAGCTGATGTAACCAAGAACCAAGTGCAAGATATTGAGTTACTCAAACACATGAACGTACTTGGCTTGCCAACCATCGAGTTCTGGGATGCGAATGGCGAACACGTTTCAAACGCGCGTTTAACCGGTTTTATGCAAGCCGAGCCTTTCTTAGAGCACATCCAACAATTCTGATCATCAGATATTCAAACGCCAGTGATGACCACTGGCGTTTTTTATTACCCAGATTTGAATGAGAAAATTGCGCTTATATGCAATTTTCCTAATAAAAGTCGATTTGGTTCAGACTTTTAGCGAATAAATATTGTCCACTCTCTCAAAGCTGGACAATAATAAATTTAACGAAATAGTCAAAAGTGTTTAACGTCATGGATTCGACCTACACCATCATCATTGCAGATGATCACCCACTCTTCCGTAATGCCTTGTTTCAATCTATCCACATGGCAATCAGTGGGGCAAATTTGCTGGAAGCGGACTCACTCGACGCACTGCTGGCTTTGTTAGAGCGAGAAGAAGAGCCAGATTTGGTGCTATTGGATCTCAAAATGCCAGGAGCAAATGGTATGTCTGGCTTGATTCACTTGCGAGCAGAACACCCAGACTTACCAATCGTCGTCGTATCGGCTAGTGAAGAGCCAGCGATCGTGACACAAGTGAAAAGCCATGGTGCGTTTGGTTTTATTCCTAAATCGAGCGATATGCGCGAATTGGTGAATGCGCTCAATCAAGTGCTCAATGGCGACCCGTATTTTCCTGAAGGGCTGATCACCAATAACGCGGCATGTAATGACTTAGCGGAGAAGATTGCCGCGCTAACGCCACAGCAATATAAGGTGTTGGGGATGTTGTCAGATGGCTTACTGAACAAACAAATCGCCTACGAATTGAATGTTTCAGAAGCCACCATCAAAGCGCATATGACGGCGATTTTCCGCAAGCTCGGCGTAAAAAACCGCACACAAGCCGTCATCATGCTAACGGAGATGAACGACTAGACTCACTCCTCGTCAGCGAGCAGGCTTTGCTCGCTTGGCAAACGGATACCTACTTTGGTGACTTGTTGGTCAACGACATCGGCAATGATCCATTGCAAGCCTTGCCACTCGAATTGGTCCCCTAACACTGGTGTACTCCCCAATTGTTCTTCTACAAGGTTTCTTAAGCTTTTATCGAGTGATTCATCGCCCAAGTTCAGGCCATACATCATCGCAATATCGGCAAGGTTCACTTCAATATCTAGGAAGAAATCACCAAAGAATCGTGCCAATGACGCTTTCTCAGGCGCTTCACTAAATAGCAAGCTCAGAGCATCCAAATCCTTTTCTTGCGCCAACACACACAAGGTATCGTCTTCCTCGAGGCGCGTGCTGCCTGACGGATGCAATAACGCCTTATTGCGAAATACTGCGGCGATGCGCGTTCCATCCGGCATCGAAAGACTACGCAATGGTTCACCAATACACCATTTATCCGCTTTAAGTTTATAGATAAACAGCTCCCACTCACTGGTAGGGTAAATCTCCACACCAGTTCGTGAAATTGGCTCAGGTTTAGAAGGCAGCTCTACCTTCGCCAGAGACATCGCTTTAGTCAATGTACCACCTTGCACAATCAAAGAGACCATTACCACGAAAAACGCCAAATTGAAGTACAACTGCGCATCTGGCAATCCTGCCATCATTGGAAATACCGCCAGAATGATTGGGACAGCACCGCGCAAGCCCACCCAAGAAACAAACCACTTTTCACGTGGTGTGAAACTCTTGAATGGCAGTAAACCGATCCAAACCGAGATTGGACGGGCAAATAAAATCATCCCAAAGGCCAACGCCAAACCAGGCAACGCAATAGAAAGCAAGTTGGAAGGCGTAACCAATAAACCAAGCACGAGGAACATACCGATTTGAGCTAGCCACGTCATGCCATCTAGAACATGAAGAATGGAATGGCGGCTACGTGTTGGACGATTACCTAACAGTAAACCAACCAGATAAATTGACAGAATACCGCTACCACCTAATGCATTAGATAAAGCGAAAATCAGCAAGCCACCACTGACGGTTAAAATCGAATATAAGCCATCCGGCAGTTGATTACGATTGATGACCTTCCACAAAATCCAGCCACCAGCAAAACCGAGTAAAGCACCAATACCAAACTGCTTAAGAAAACTGAGCGCCAAAAAGCCCACACTCAAATCTGCATCTGGGTTCGCTAAAATAGCAATCAGAGTAACAGTCAGAAACACCGCCATAGGGTCATTGGTGCCAGATTCAATTTCCAGCGTTGAGCCAACACGTTCGTTAAGACTACGACCTTTGAGTAGAGAAAAAACCGCGGCGGCATCAGTGGAGCCGACAATCGCACCAACTAATATACCTTGCAGCAAGTCTAAGTCGAATAACCACGTTGCCATCAGCCCGGTCAAAATAGTGGTGATTGCAACCCCAAACGTTGCTAAAGACACCGAAGGCCATAACGCCACCCTAAAGCTGGCAACCCGTGTTCTCATACCACCATCAAGCAAAATGATGGCTAATGCGAGGTTACTGACCAAGTAAGCGATCGAAAAATTATCAAATAAAATACCGCCTAAACCGTCTTCCCCCGCCAGCATTCCAACGGCTAAAAATACCAAAAGAATTGGGATTCCCAACTTAGAGGAAACTGGGCTTAAAAGAACGCTAAGTGCGATTAACAACGCACCTATAAGAAAAAAACTGTTAATGGTGTCTGCGTCCATTCTCACCCTCCCTTAATGAAAAACGATATGCTTGTGATGAGCTAAGGCGACTTCGTTAATAAGTTAATGCCTTAATCTGCCTCCTCCTTAAACCGTCCCAAAGCGCGAGGTTGTACGAGAATGACTCAGTTATATTACTTTATTGTGCGCTAAAACGGTGATTTGGTACGAAAACTTTATGTAAATAAATTACTTGTGAAGTTTTCACGCCAGTTTTTTCGCTGATTGATAAAAAGAAGAACGCAGAATGTTTCTGTTAAGGATCGCTAAAATCAATGAAGAAAAAATTAATCACGTCTCTTATTCGTGCTTTTTATCATTTCTCTCCTTAGACCTTTGGCTAATTTAACAGCTTTTTAACATTAATAAATAACCCTAACTTCTCTCTAAGCGACCATATCACGGGAGTTTTTTATTTTTTATACCCCGACTAAAGTTGAAAAGAGTTCTTGCCAACACCTTGCTAATGTACATGTTGAAACATTTTTTTAACAACAATACCAATCGTAAGGAGACGGCAATGGCATTTGAAAGCGAAGAAAGAGCCAAAGCCTATTGGGACAAAAACGTGAAGCTCATGATTGGCCTTATGGTCATCTGGTTCGTAGTGTCTTTCGGCTGCGGCATTTTATTTGTCGACGTACTTAATCAATTTCAATTAGGTGGATACAAACTTGGTTTCTGGTTTGCTCAGCAAGGCTCCATCTACACCTTCCTAGGTATTATTTTCTATTACGCATGGAAGATGCGCCAAATCGACCGTGAATTCGGCGTAGATGAGTAAGGAGTAACTCAGATGGATTTGAAAACTATTACCTACCTGGTTGTTGGTGCAACCTTCGTCCTCTACATCGGTATTGCGATCTGGGCGCGTGCGGGGTCAACCAAAGAGTTCTATGTCGCAGGTGGCGGGGTAAACCCAATCGCTAACGGTATGGCAACCGCTGCTGACTGGATGTCGGCGGCATCGTTCATCTCAATGGCGGGCCTAATTGCCTTTATGGGTTACGGCGGCTCCGTATTCCTAATGGGTTGGACGGGCGGTTACGTACTGCTTGCGCTACTACTCGCCCCTTATCTACGTAAGTTTGGTAAGTTTACGGTGCCAGAGTTTGTTGGTGAACGCTTCTACTCGAACACAGCACGTATCGTGGCGGTTATCTGTCTTATCATCGCATCGGTCACTTATGTTATCGGCCAGATGAAAGGCGTTGGCGTTGCCTTCGGTCGCTTCCTAGAAGTCGATTACTCAACTGGTCTATTGATTGGTATGTGTATCGTATTCATGTACGCCGTACTTGGCGGCATGAAAGGCATCACTTACACGCAGATTGCTCAATATTGCGTACTCATTCTTGCTTACACTATCCCTGCAATCTTTATCTCTCTGCAACTTACAGGTAACCCGCTACCTCAGATTGGCCTCGGGAGTACCATTCAAGGCACCGATGTTTATCTGCTCGATAGGCTCGACCAAGTGGTGACCGAACTCGGCTTTAGTGAGTACACTACGCAGGTTCGCGGTAGCACACTAAACATGTTCGTTTACACCATGTCATTGATGATCGGTACTGCAGGTCTACCACACGTTATCATCCGTTTCTTTACAGTACCTAAGGTGCGTGATGCGCGTACTTCTGCAGGCTGGGCACTTGTGTTCATCGCTATTCTATACACAACGGCGCCAGCAGTATCAGCAATGGCTCGTCTAAACCTAATGGATACCGTCAACCCTGCGCCTGGTCAGCACCTTGCGTATGATGAGCGCCCTGATTGGTTCAAGAACTGGGAAACAACAGGTCTATTAGGCTTTGATGATAAGAATGGCGATGGCCTGATCGAGTACACCTCAAACCCTGACACCAATGAATTGCGAGTTGACCGTGACATCATGGTACTAGCAAACCCAGAAATCGCTAAGCTACCAAACTGGGTCATTGCACTCGTTGCCGCTGGTGGTCTCGCTGCAGCACTATCCACAGCTGCGGGTCTGTTGCTCGCTATTTCGTCGGCGATTTCCCATGACTTAATCAAAGGGGTTATAAATCCGAACATATCCGAGAAGAAGGAGCTGCTTGCCAGCCGAATCTCGATGGCGGTGGCAATCGCAGCCGCAGGCTATCTCGGATTGAATCCTCCTGGCTTTGCCGCTGGTACGGTGGCGCTCGCCTTTGGTCTTGCTGCGTCATCCATCTTCCCTGCGTTGATGATGGGTATCTTCAGCAAAGGCATCAATAAAGAAGGCGCAATCGCCGGTATGATTGCTGGTATCAGTATCACACTGTTCTACGTATTCCAGCACAAAGGCATCCTATTCGTTGCTGACTGGAAATATCTAGAAAGCTGGGGAACCAACTGGTTCCTAGGTATTGAGCCAAACGCGTTTGGTGCTATCGGCGCACTATTTAACTTCATCGTGGCATTCGCGGTATCGAAAGTTACGGCGGAAACACCTCAAGAAGTTAAAGATCTTGTTGAACACGTTCGTGTCCCTGTTGGTGCAGGCGATGCCGTGGATCACTAAAATATAACGCAAGCCACAAAAGCCCCACTTGGGGCTTTTTTATTCACCTAACTTATTCTAATAATTAGATTCCCTGAGCCGTAGCAAGGAAGCACACGAATGGCATTGGTTATATGTTCGGGGAACGCAGAAACAATCGTTTAGAACAAGGCAAAGATTGCAGCAAGCTAGTTGCTCTACCTTCAAAATCATTAACGAAGTTATTAGTGATTTTAGCCAGTAAAAATGAACAGATAATTGATGGAATTAGTATTTTATGTTCAAAAACAAGCACTTTATTCTCGCACTGCTGATTGCGCCGATTCTTTCTTTGATCGCCTACTTCGGCACCGATATGGCACTCAGCGAGAAACCCCACGCGGCACAAGAAGGGGAAACTTACAAACTCGCGAGTAAGTCTAACTGTCGTTACACCAGTGGACTGTGTGACATGGAAAATGGCGACTTTAAAGTGAAGTTTCGTTCAGAACAGCTCACGAAAAATGGCTTAGAATTGTCACTCAATGCCGCCTATCCACTCGAAGGGGTCAAAGTTTCCATCGTTAATGACGAAGAGAAAAATGCTCAGCCGATTGATATGAAGCCCGCCGATCAGGCTGGAAAAAGTTGGTACATTACCTTACCAAGACCAGCATCCGCAGAAAGTTGGTTAAGAGTCGTCATTCAATCTGGAGGCACACTTTATTACGGCGAAACACAAACCGCGTTTGTGAAGTACGAAACCTTATTTACAGAGTAATGGCCACAGATAAAGACACCGATATCCAAAACGTCGATACCTCATTGTCACCTCAGGACTAAATAATTCCCTCTCTGCCGACGCTTTTACGTCGGCTTTTGTTTCCGTAAGTCTTTCTTCAACAACCTCTTACTCTAAAAAGGGTTGCCAACCCACCACTTAATTGATAATAATTATCATTACATTAAACGAGAGGTGGTTATGGACAACAAACGGGACATCTTTAACGCATTTTTTAAAGCACAAGATAGATTCCTTCTCGCCGCACCACACGGCTTTGAGCCAGACGTAATTCATGACTATATTCATTGGGGAATGGTGTTGTCTTCCTGCTATGAACACGGTGCCGATGAAGAAAATCTATTGTTGTGTGAGCTGTTTTTGCGTCAGGTTTATTTCCATCTACTAGACGCAATTCAAGACTCCACTCGCAGTTGCATCTTCCGTCGTGTCTGTCTCGATTCTATCCATACGCCATTATTCTGTCTCAAACGCTATTACTATCAGTTTGAACAAGGCGACGTGAAATTTCTCGCATTACAACAACAATTACGCCTGATTCAAATCTCACTCGATTAACCAAAAGGATCCCTACCATGAGCACCGAATTCCGCATAGAAACTGACAGTATGGGCGAAGTGAAAGTCCCAGCAGATGCACTCTACCAAGCCCAAACTCAGCGCGCCGTCGATAACTTCTCATTCAGTCAACATAAGATGCCATCTGGCTTCATCCAAGCGTTGGCACACATCAAGCAGACTGCGGCACTCACCAACGCACAATTGGGGCTGCTTGAAGGTGATATCGCTAATGCGATTGCTGACGCAGCTCAGGCGATTATCGAGGGCAATCATATTGAGCAATTTCCAATTGACGTATTTCAAACCGGATCAGGCACCAGCTCAAATATGAATGCGAATGAAGTGATTGCAACACTGGCCTCCCAGCATCTAGGCGGTACCGTCAGTCCTAATGATCACGTCAACATGGGACAAAGCAGTAACGATGTGGTGCCAACGGCCATTCAAGTTAGCGCAGCATTAGCCATTGAAACACAGCTCTTCCCGGCCCTGTCACACCTCATCCAAACACTAGAGTCTAAGCAACAAGCATTGAAAGATGTTGTAAAAACCGGTCGCACCCACTTAATGGACGCGATGCCAATTACCTTTGCTCAAGAACTTGGCGGTTGGCAGTTCCAAATCGAGCACGCAAAACAAGCGATTGAACAAGCACTTCCTGCGGCAAAAGCCTTAGCCCAAGGTGGTACAGCGGTTGGCACGGGGATCAATGCCGATCCACGCTTTGCAGACTTATTCGCTAGCAACCTAACCCAGTCAACTCGTATTCAGTTCACGGCCAGTGATAACTTCTTTTTCAATTTAAGCAGTCAAGATGCGATCGTCGCTCTGTCGGGACAGCTCAAAACAGCAGCAGTTGCGATCATGAAGATCGCAAACGATCTTCGTTGGATGAATTCAGGCCCATTGGCTGGTTTAGGTGAGATTGAATTACAAGGCTTGCAACCGGGTTCTTCCATCATGCCTGGCAAAGTAAATCCTGTGATCCCAGAAGCCGCAGCTATGGCCTCAGCGCAAGTCATTGGTAATGACACCACGATTACCGTCGCGGGCCAAGCAGGCAACTTCCAACTAAACGTCATGCTACCTGTCATTGCTCATAACGTATTGGAGAGCATCGAGTTGCTCGCTAACAGCGCAACGGCTTTAGCTGATAAAGCCATTGCAACATTCGAAGTTCGTCAAGATAACTTGGATGTAGCGCTCGCCAAAAACCCAATTTTGGTCACGGCCCTCAACCCGGTCATTGGCTACCTGAAAGCGGCAGAAGTCGCGAAAAAAGCCTATAAGCAGGGGCGTGCGATTATTGATGTCGCAGAAGAAGAAACCGATTTAGATAGAGCCACGTTAGAACGATTGCTTAATCCAGCGAAGCTAACCCAAGGCGGCGTCGCGGAATAAGCGGCAAACTCAGCCTACAAACCAAAATAAGATTACAAACACAGAGACCTCCATTCGGAGGTCTCTTTTATAACAGCGCTAAAACACTCTAAATTTATGCGACGCGGTTGAGCACCGAACGCAATTTAAGCGGCTTAACTGGCTTCGCAATAAAGCTGAACCCATTTGCCTTGATGCCATCAAGCATATCATCGGTGCGATCCGCGCTGATGATGACACCTTCAAAGCAGCTGCCTAGCCTCAAGCGACATTGCTGTAGCACTTCCAAGCCAGTACGACCATCATCAAGTCGGTAATCGGAAAAAATCACGTCCGGCATCCAACCATCCTCGAGAGCTTGTAGACTTTCGACCAAATCTGTCGCCACTCGCGTATCGCAGCCCCATCGAGACAGTAAGTTTTCCATACCGACTAAAATATCGGGCTCATTATCCACACATAGAATTCTTAGATGACCAAGTTCAGACTGGTTACTTGTCGTGACTTGAACTGGGTGCGGCTGCACATGATCGGCTTTATCAAGCGTGATAGAAAAGACACTGCCTTTACCAACCCAAGAACGCATCGAAATTTCATGCCCGAGCACTTGAGCAATTCCCTTGGAAATCGCCAAACCAAGCCCGAGACCTTGGTCGGAACGAACTTGAGTTCCGCGATTAAACTCTTCAAAGATCTCTTGCTGCTTCTCTTCTTCAATACCTACACCGTTGTCCCACACATCAATACGCACTCGCCCTTTTACCCGGCGAACACCGAGCGCCACTTTGCCATTCGGGTTATAACGAAACGCATTAGTCAGGAAGTTTTGCACCACACGGCGCAGCAGTTTGGGATCCGATTTCACCATGAGTGAGGATGGAATCATGGTGAATGCTATACCTTGTTGCTTGGCTAATGCGCTGAACTCCGCATTCAAATTCGACAACACATCGTTTAACGCAAAACCGTGTACATTGACTTCCAGCTTGCCCGACTCCAAGCGCGAGATATCCAGCAAATCTCCTATCAGGTCTTCGGCCGCCTCTAAAGCACTCTCAATGTGTGCCGACAGCTTTTTGGCTTCGCTGTCTTTGGCAACTTCCGACAGTGAAGAAGCAAACAGGCGCGCAGCGTTGAGTGGCTGCATCAAATCATGGCTTACTGCCGCCAAGAACCGTGATTTGGACTTCGATTCCAAATCGGAGCGTTGCGTCGCTGCCACTAGCTGTTTATTGAGTTGTTCTAATTCCCGAGTCCGCAGACGTACCCTTTCTTCCAATGTCTCGTTGGCGTCTTTCAGCGCTTGCTCTGCATCTCGGAATACGGTGATGTCGGTAAAGCTCATCACAAAGCCACCACCTGGCATTGGGTTACCTTGTACCTCAATCACGCGACCATCGGGACGGACCCGAGAAGAGGTGTGCCGAGTCCCTTGCTCAAGGTGATACACACGGCGACGGACGTGGTCATCAGGATCGCCTGGGCCACATAAACCTTGCTCTGCATTGTGCCGAATCACATCCGCAATCGGTCGCCCAACTTGGATCAAGCCTGGCGGAAATTCAAAGAGTTCTAAGTAGCGTTGGTTCCAGGCCACCAAGCGTAATTGCTTATCGACCACCGCAATACCTTGGCCGATATGTTCAATCGCCCCTTGAAGTAGGCCTCGGCTAAAATCGTACAGTTCAGAGGCTTCATCGACGATAGTCGCCACCTCTTCAAGCTGCATGTTTCTTCCCTGCAACGCAGAAGTGAGTACTAACTTAGCAGAAGAAGCGCCGAATACCCCGGCTAATACACGTTCGGTATGTCGAATCAGAGAAGATGGCGCCTGCTGATTCGGCATTAGCTCTTCTCGTTGCTGGCTCCAATACGCTTGAAAAGCCGCTTTTACTCGCGTTCGCCCAACAAACCTAGACGCTAGCATTTCTAGTTCAGCAACCGTAACACGACTCTGGTATAGGCTCATGTTTTCGCTTTCAGGCAGTGGCGTACCAACGAATGACGCCGATTGTAAGCGCTCACTTAGGCTTGGTCGTGTAGTCATAGAAACCACGACAAAACACACTGCATTGGCGACCACGCTGAGGATCATCCCCCAATCTGAAATCGCAATGTCAAAGCCAGCCAATACCTCTGGTGGGGTGATCAACCAAATCAAAAAGTTGTTACTGGCATTCCCGGCAAGCATGTCCGTTTGGCTCATTAACGTAATCAGCCAAATGGTAAAGCCTACCGCCAAGCCAACATACACACCTTTCTTATTCCCTTGACGCCAGTACATACCGCCCACCAGCGCAGGCGCGAATTGCGTGATCGCCGCAAATGAGAGAAAGCCGATCGCTGAGAGTGAGTGAATGGTATCTAACGCTTGATAAAAACCCCAAGCGCCAATTAGTAGAACTAAAATCAGACCACGGCGGATCCGCAGTAATAATTCAGAGAAGTGATGATGGTTACGCTGCGTCAATCGCATGCGACGCAATAGTAGTGGCATAACCAAGTCGTTCGATACCATGATCGCTAAGGCAATCGTCGACACGATAACCATGCCACTGGCCGCCGAAGTGCCGCCTAAAAATGCAAGCAAAGCGATTTCACTCGCCCCTACCGACATCGGCACACTGATCACATAAGTATCAGGCGAAGCACCACTCAACAAACCTTGCCCTACCCACGCAATAGGTAAAACAAAAATCCCCATCAAGATCAGATAAATGGGAAACAACCAACGAGCAACATGCAAATCTTGCGCGCGTTCGTTCTCCACCACCATAGTATGGAATTGTCGTGGAAGACAAACAATCGCCAGCATCGTGAGTACGGTATGAATCAATATCGTCGGAATATTCGGTGACTGATACGTCTGTGCGGCAACATCAACTAAGCTCAAATTCTCGGTGTTCATCGCCAACCAAACAATGAATACACCGACCACTAAAAACGCCAACAGTTTGATAATCGATTCGAAAGCAATCGCCATCATCATCCCACGATGGTGTTCCGTGTTATCAATGTGCCGGGTACCAAATAGCATCGTAAAAATTGCCAGTGCGACCACGACAAACCACGACACGCTATCGTTTTGATAACCAAAATCGGTAGCCAGTTCAGGGGCAATGATTTCTAGCCCCATGGTGATACCACGCAACTGCAAAGCGATGTACGGCAAAATTCCCGCAACTGCAATGAGTGTAACAACTACGGCCAAACCTTGAGATTTGCCGTAACGAGCTCCGATAAAATCAGCAATCGACGTGATGTGTTCCCGTTTAGCAATCAAAATAAGCCGAGCTAAAACACGCCATCCGATGGTAAACACTAAAATGGGGGCAATATAGATGGGCAAGAAAGACCAAGGGTTACTGCTGGCCTGCCCGACCGTGCCGTAGAAGGTCCACGATGTACAGTACACCGCAATGGAAAGGCTATAAATCCACGGCCGCCAGCGTGCTAACCACCTTTTCTGAATGTCGCCGTACCACGCGATGATAAATAAGGCTCCCAAATACGCCAAAGAAACGGGAACCACCAGCCATCCTTGCATCCGATATCCTTTCTTGCCTTTCTTGCCTTTCTTGCCGTTTTAAAGCAAGAGAATAAAAAAACCTCTCCATTAGGGAGAGGTTTCATTTAACACTGCTTTCACAACGGAGACAAAGCTTAGTTTTTAACCTTTGTCACAGAAGTCTAATTCTGTGTTTCCAGTGACTTGTCTGATACATCGACCACATGATGTGGCTCTTGTGGTTCGAGCTTGATGAACAATGCCAATAAACCCATCGCGGCCATGCCCCAGAACACAAGTGGTCCCCAGTGCTCATAACCCCAACCGCTCAACACGGTCATCAGTGCGATGAATGCGCCTAGCGGAATCGCGTTATACAATGCTTGCAGCGCCACTATCTTATTTTCTTCCGAGTTTTGGATATATTGAATTGCAGCAATGTGTGCCGTTGCGAAGGTCACGCCATGCAATAATTGAACAATCACCAAAGCAACAATCGACGTTGTCGATGCCGTAATGCCCCAACGCATCATCACACCAACGGCAGCAACAACAAATAACGCGCGCATTGACCAACCGACAAATAAACGCTTGCTCAGCGCAAACACTGCCACTTCGGCTGCAACACCCAAGCTCCACAGATAGCCAATCACATCTTCCGAATGACCTGCGGCTTTCCAGTGAATAGCGCTAAAACCGTAGTAAGCCGCATGACTGCCCTGAATTAATGACACCAACACTAAGAATTTAAGTATCGGCTTGTCAGTCAAAAGAGCACTCAGTTTTGGACGCTCCGCGCTTTGCCCACCAAGCGTAACGGGCATCGGGTTAGTCATACGCATTGAAAATAGCAACGAAACTAATACCCCAGCCATCGCCGTGTACAAGATCATATCAGAGCCAAATTCAGCCACCAGATAACCCACGGCCGTCGAACCCGCAATAAAGGCAATCGAGCCCCATAAGCGCGTACGGCCGTAGTCGAGCATTTTCAGACGAGCGTAGTAGTTTGCCATCGCGTCCGATAATGGAACAATCGGCCCACAACAGAGGTTAAATAGCACCGTCGCTAACGCCATTAACCAAAAACTGCCACCTGTAAAAAAGTGAAATCCAACAAAAAGGAGGGCAGCGAAACTCAACCAACGTAAAGCAGGCATAAGGTGTTCAACTTTGTGCACTCGTGGGGTGATCACGATATTGGCGACACAACGTGTCGCAAGACCCAACCCAACTAGCAAACCGATGTCGGTCGAAGAGACACCTTGCTCCTTAAACCAAAGTGACCAAAATGGCAGATATACACCATACGCAAAGAAGAATCCGAGAAAGTACTGGGAAATCCAGCCATACGGAGAAGGTTTCAACATTACTAATATCCTAAAACGGGAACATCAACGTTCGAACCGGGAATTATGGATCGCTATGCGTATTATAAAAAGGGAAGAATAGGCAACTTATCGTTTCCTCGATGGAATACTAACTTTGCGACATTGGCCATCTTAAAGCGAAATCATCGTGATTTAGACCAAAGTCGTCTGGCTTCCGGTAGGAAATTTGTCAGACTTAGAGAGTGTTCCTTCCATCATTGGGTGTTCTCATGCCTGACAAATTTAACATGCAATCTCCACCGTTCGACCGCTTAACCGAAGCACAACAGACACGACTGCGCTCATCTCTGGACGTTGCCTACTATCGAGCTCGAGATGTAATTTTATCTTGCGGACAGAAGAACCCTCACTTGCATATTCTGATCAAAGGCGCGGTAGAAGAGCGCTCCCAAGATCAGCAGGAAGTGTTCGCGCATTATGCCAACGACGATATGTTTGATGTGCGCTCGTTACTTGAAGACAACGTACGTCATCAATACATCGCACTTGAAGACACGCTCTCCTATCTGCTACCGAAAGACGTCTTTCTGGCGCTTTACAACGAGAATGGTCAGTTTGCGGCCTATTTCGATAACAATTTATCAAAGCGACAAGAACTCATCGAAGCCGCTCACCAACAACAAAACTTGGCAGAGTTTATCCTCACCAAAGTTGACCGCAGCATTTACCACCCACCGATGATCCTTGAGCCAGACACGCCGATTAACGAGGTGACGCACACCCTAAAAGCAAATGGGATCGATGCAGCACTTGTCAAACTCAATGATGACGATCCGCGATTAGAAAAATGGCCCTCGGCTCATCCATACGCCATCGTGACGCGAACCAACATGCTGCACTCCGTGATGTTAGATGGCTGCGCACTCAATACCCCTGTTGGTGATATCGCCACCTTTCCTGTCTATCACGTTGATGATGGTGATTTTTTATTCAACGCCATGATCACCATGACCCGAAATCGAATGAAACGTCTCATGGTATGTGATGGCAACCAAGCCGTCGGCATGCTGGATATGACCCAAATTCTCAGCGCGTTCTCCACCCACTCTCACGTGTTAACGCTCAGTATTGCCAGAGCAAGCAGTGTGGAAGAGCTCGCATTAGCCTCAAACCGCCAACGTCAATTGGTCGAGAGCTTATTGAGAAACGGCATCCGCACTCGCTTTATCATGGAGCTGATTTCCGCCGTGAACGAGCAAATTATCGAAAAAGCGTTCGAGTTAGTGGTTCCACCAGCCTTGCACGATCATTGCTGCTTAATCGTGCTCGGCTCAGAAGGTCGAGGAGAACAAATTCTCAAGACAGACCAAGACAATGCTCTAATTATTCAAGATGGTTTGGAATGGCCTCATTGCGAACAAGTGATGCAATCCTTCACGCACACTCTACAACAGCTCGGCTACCCACTCTGCCCGGGTAAAGTCATGGTCAACAACCCGAAATGGGTCAAAACGCAGCAAGAGTGGATAAACACCTTAGACCGCTGGATAGCCAAAGCCGAACCACAACAAATCATGGACTTAGCCATTTTCAGTGACGCCCATGCTGTTGCGGGGAATCGCGAGCTGCTGGCTCCAATCGCGGCCCATCTTCGCGATACAATGAAAGATCGCATGTTGATACTGTCTGATTTTACTCGCCCTGCCTTGCAGTTTTCTGTGCCCCTAACTCTGTTTGGCAACGTAAAAAGTGCTAAGGACGGGTTAGATATTAAACGCGGCGGCATTTTCCCAATTGTGCACGGCATTCGCACCTTGTCTTTGGAATATGCCATTGAGGAGAAGAACACGTTTGAGCGCATTGAAGCACTTCGGAAAAAACGCATCTTAGAGCCTGAAACGGCAGATAACCTCAACGAAGCACTGAAATTGTTCTTTAAGGTTCGCCTTAATCAACAACTCAAAAAGCAAGAAGCATTAAATAACATTGATATTAAACAACTGGATAGAACCGAGCGTGACTTACTTCGCCACAGCTTACATGTAGTGAAAAAATTTAAGCAATTTTTAGGCTTCCACTATCAAATTCGTGATTAACCATGATTTTCATAAATCATACAGAGGCGTAGGCAATGAACTGGTTACAACGCAAATACTGGCACTACAAACTGAAAGGATCTCCTTATCAGTCGCTTTTTTGCACGCCCGATAAAGTGGAATACGTCTCTCTCGACTGCGAAACCACCAGCCTTGATCCAAATCGTGCCGAGTTGGTGACCATTGCGGCCACGAAGATCATCGACAACCGCATCATAACTAGTCAGCCATTTGAAGTCCGCTTACGCGCGCCGCAATCGCTCGATTCTGGCTCAGTCAAAATTCATCGAATTCGCCACCAAGACTTAGTCGACGGGATTAGCGAAAAAGAGGCGCTGCTCGAGTTGCTCGACTTCATCGGCAACCGACCACTTGTCGGTTATCACATTCGTTACGATAAAAAGATTTTAGACCTTGCTTGTCTGAGGCAACTTGGCTTCCCACTTCCTAACCCGCTCATCGAGGTCAGTCAGATTTATCACGACAAGCTGGAAAGACATTTGCCGAATGCCTATTTCGACTTAAGTCTGGATGCCATTTGTAAACACCTCGAACTTCCTATCCAAGATAAACACGACGCTTTACAAGATGCGATTTCTGCCGCTTTGGTCTTTGTTCGCTTAACGAAAGGCGATTTGCCCAACCTAACCGCGCCGTATACATAAAAATCAGTTGACCTAGCTCCCAGAAATACTTTTGTTTCAGCGATTTCACGGCGCTTCCTTCACTCTCATCCTAAAGTCTAATTGTGGAAATACGCGCAGTGACTGACAGTTATAAGCACAACGTCGTCATTACCACGACCAAGTTATTTAGAACCAAAAAACAGCCCTACAAAAACATATTCAAAATCTTATCTAGATTGGTGTAAGGCCGAGAAATAAGGCACAAGGAGAGAAGCCATGAGCGAAGCCCACGTTTATCCGGTAAAAGAAAATATTAAAACTCATACACACGCGGATAATGATACTTACTTAGCCATGTATCAGCAGTCGGTAACCGATCCAGAGGGCTTCTGGAACGAACACGGCAAAATCGTTGATTGGATCAAACCTTTCACCAAAGTAAAAAGCACCTCTTTCGATACTGGTCATGTCGACATTCGTTGGTTTGAAGATGGCACACTGAACGTCTCGGCTAACTGTATTGACCGTCATCTCGAAGAACACGGGGATGACGTCGCAATCATCTGGGAAGGCGATGATCCAGCCGACGACAAAACACTCACTTTCAACGAACTGCACAAAGAAGTATGTAAGTTCTCCAACGCATTGAAAGAGCAAGGCGTACGTAAAGGCGACGTGGTGTGTTTATACATGCCAATGGTTCCAGAAGCCGCAGTGGCTATGCTCGCTTGTACCCGCATCGGTGCGGTTCATACCGTTGTATTTGGCGGTTTCTCACCAGAAGCACTCTCCGGCCGTATCATCGACTCTGACGCAAAAGTCGTGATCACCGCTGATGAAGGCGTGCGCGGCGGGCGTGCCGTTCCACTGAAAAAGAACGTGGACGAAGCACTAACTAACCCAGACGTAAAAACCATCAATAAAGTGTTGGTGCTTAGACGTACAGGTGGTGATGTCGAATGGCATGAACACCGTGATGTTTGGTGGCACGAAGCAACAGCTAACGTTTCTGACGTTTGCCCACCAGAAGAGATGAAAGCCGAAGATCCGCTCTTCATCCTTTACACTTCAGGTTCAACAGGCAAACCTAAAGGCGTACTACACACAACAGGCGGTTACCTCGTTTACGCGGCTATGACCTTCAAATATGTGTTCGATTACCAACCAGGCGAAACCTTCTGGTGTACCGCGGACGTGGGTTGGATTACCGGTCACACTTACCTAATCTACGGTCCACTTGCAAATGGGGCGAAGACCATCTTATTCGAAGGTGTACCAAACTACCCAAGCACAAGCCGAATGAGTGAAGTGGTTGATAAACACCAAGTCAACATTCTATACACCGCCCCAACCGCGATTCGTGCGCTAATGGCAAAAGGTGATGAAGCGGTTGCAGGCACATCTCGTTCAAGCCTGCGCATCATGGGCTCAGTGGGCGAACCAATCAACCCAGAGGCGTGGGAGTGGTACTACAAAACGATTGGTAACGAGAACTCACCTATCGTCGATACTTGGTGGCAAACGGAAACTGGCGGCATCTTGATTGCGCCACTACCAGGGGCAACCGATCTAAAACCAGGCTCTGCGACTCGCCCATTCTTCGGCGTCCAGCCTGCTCTTGTCGATAATATGGGCAACATTCTTGAAGATACGGTTGCTGAAGGTAGCTTGGTTATCCTTGATTCTTGGCCAGGCCAGATGCGCACGGTTTACGGCGACCATGAGCGCTTTGAACAGACCTACTTCTCAACCTTTAAGGGGATGTACTTCACCAGTGATGGTGCGCGTCGTGACGAAGACGGCTACTACTGGATCACTGGCCGTGTTGATGACGTACTAAACGTGTCGGGTCACCGTATGGGTACCGCTGAAATTGAATCAGCGCTAGTGGCGCACCACAAGATTGCAGAAGCGGCGATTGTTGGTATTCCACATGACATCAAGGGCCAAGCTATCTACGCTTACATTACATTGAACGATGGTGAATTCCCGTCAGCAGAGCTGCACAAAGAAGTTAAAGATTGGGTGCGTAAAGAGATTGGTCCAATCGCGACACCAGATGTACTGCACTGGACGGATTCCTTACCGAAGACTCGCTCTGGTAAGATCATGCGTCGAATCCTGCGTAAGATTGCAACGGGCGATACAAGCAACCTCGGAGACACATCAACGCTTGCCGATCCGAGCGTGGTAGACAAACTTATCGCAGAGAAAGCAGAATTGGCATAAATTCAACCAACTGTTTTAAAAGCACTTTAAAAACCGCCATCACTCATGGCGGTTTTTTGCTTTTGCGCACAAATTAGCCACACAAAGAACATGGCAATTATGTTGTTTTTGTTAACTTGGTTACAGAAACGAAGGTGGCTATTAGGAGATTAGACCAGTAAATTGCTGCTAATTGCTATGAATTAGCTATAATCTTGGTCGATTTTTTAAAATTTGCTCGGTTTTAACAAAAAAATCGTGCTGAACTATCGTATATTTGGGAATATAAACGTTCCACTCACGATAAGGGAAGATAGCAACATAATGTCTGCAAAGTCACGGATTCTTGTTCTAAACGGACCAAATCTTAACCTATTGGGTCTGCGCGAACCGACACACTATGGTCACAGCACCTTAGCACAAGTTGTGGATGCTCTTACGAAGCAAGCTCATAACGCTGGGGTGGAACTGGAACACCTACAATCAAATCGTGAGTACGAACTGATTGAAGCCATTCATGCTGCTTATGGCAAGATTGACTTCATTATCATCAATCCAGCGGCTTTCACTCATACCAGTGTGGCACTGCGAGATGCATTACTTGGCGTCGCCATCCCATTTATTGAGGTGCACTTATCAAATGTGCACGCACGTGAACCATTTCGTCATCACTCTTATCTGTCAGATAAAGCAGAAGGCGTGATTTGCGGTCTAGGCGCACAAGGTTATGAATTCGCTCTGTCTGCCGCGATTAATAAGCTACAGGCAAAGTAACCCTAACACTCTGCAACCCCACGAGGGTTGTCTTAATCACAAGATAAAAGAGAAAGAAAAGATGGATATTCGTAAAATCAAGAAGCTAATTGAGTTAGTTGAAGAGTCTGGCATTGCTGAGCTAGAGATTTCTGAAGGTGAAGAGTCAGTACGCATCAGTCGTCACGGCACTGCAGCCCCTCAAGCACCAGTTCACTACGCAGCAGCTCCAGTAGCGGCACCTGCTCCAGCAGCAGCGGCACCAGTAGCAGAAGCGCCAGCAGCAGAAGCTCCAGCAGCTGCAACGCCTGCAGGTCACCAAGTTCTTTCTCCAATGGTTGGTACTTTCTACCGTTCTCCAAGCCCAGACTCTAAAGCATTCGTAGAAGTGGGTCAGAAAGTAAATGCTGGCGATACGCTATGTATTGTTGAAGCAATGAAAATGATGAACCAAATCGAAGCGGACAAATCTGGCGTTGTTACAGCGATCCTAGCTGAAGACGGCCAACCAGTTGAATTCGACCAACCTCTTGTTGTAATCGAATAAGCGGGGCTTGCCTTATGCTAGACAAAGTAGTCATCGCGAACCGAGGTGAAATTGCACTTCGTATTCTTCGCGCTTGTAAAGAATTAGGTATTAAGACCGTCGCTGTTCACTCGACAGCTGACCGCGATCTTAAGCACGTACTACTCGCAGACGAAACCGTGTGTATCGGCCCTGCTCGTGGTATCGACAGCTACCTAAATATCCCACGAATTATTTCTGCAGCAGAAGTAACAGGAGCAGTTGCCATTCACCCTGGTTACGGCTTCTTGTCAGAAAACGCAGACTTCGCTGAGCAAGTTGAGCGCAGTGGTTTCATCTTCGTTGGTCCAAAAGCAGACACTATCCGCCTGATGGGTGACAAAGTGTCGGCTATCAACGCAATGAAGAAAGCTGGCGTTCCTTGTGTACCTGGCTCTGACGGTCCTCTGGACAACGACGAAGAGAAAAACAAGGCGTTTGCTAAACGCATTGGTTATCCAGTCATCATCAAAGCGTCTGGTGGCGGCGGTGGCCGTGGTATGCGTGTCGTTCGCGCAGAAAAAGACCTAATTCAAGCGATTGCAATGACGCGTGCTGAAGCAAAAGCAGCGTTCAACAACGACATGGTTTACATGGAGAAATTCCTAGAAAACCCTCGTCACGTTGAAGTGCAAGTTATCGCTGACGGTCAAGGCGGCGCAATCCACCTTGGGGAGCGTGATTGTTCAATGCAACGTCGTCACCAAAAAGTAGTGGAAGAAGCGCCCGCACCAGGTATCACTGAAGAGATGCGTAAGTACATCGGTGAACGTTGTACTCGTGCATGTATCGAAATTGGTTACCGCGGCGCAGGTACGTTCGAATTCCTATACGAGAACGGTGAATTCTACTTCATCGAAATGAACACTCGTATTCAGGTAGAACACCCAGTAACAGAAATGGTTACCGGCATCGACCTAATCAAAGAGCAGCTTCGCGTTGCAGCGGGTCAACCTCTGTCATTCACTCAAGATGACATTAAGATCCGTGGCCATGCGATTGAGTGCCGTATCAACGCAGAAGACCCAGAACGCTTCCTACCATCTCCAGGTAAGATCGAGCGTTTCCACGCGCCTGGCGGTATGGGTGTGCGTTGGGAATCACACATTTATTCTGGTTACACAGTACCACCTCATTACGATTCAATGATTGGTAAACTGATCACTTACGGTGAGAACCGTGATGTGGCGATTGCACGCATGAAGAATGCTCTGGGTGAGATGATCATCGAAGGCATCAAAACCAACGTGCCACTGCAATTCTCCATTATGAATGACGAAAACTTCCAGCATGGTGGCGCAAACATCCACTACCTAGAGAAGAAGCTCGGCTTACAATAAGCCTTAGCTAACGTCTTAAAAAATGCCCACACCCGTGGGCATTTTTGTTTTGTATGTACTCTAAGCATTCAACAGATAAGTAGGCTTATTTGGGTATATACTCAAACAAATCGTAGAGTTCTGGTAAACTCTGCGCCACTTCATTCACTTTAAGAGCAAAAACCAATGCCTTGGATTCAAATCAAACTCAACGCGACCAATGAAAACGCTGAGCAAATCGGCGATATGCTAATGGAAGAGACTGGCGCGCTGTCTGTTACATTCTTAGACGCGCAGGATACACCTGTATTCGAACCTCTACCTGGCGAAACTCGCTTATGGGGCGATACTGACATTCTGGCACTGTACGATGCAGAAGCAGACACTAACTTCATCATCGACCAAATTAAAGCGAGCAATATGCTGGCTGACAATTTTGCTTACAAAGTAGAACAGCTTGAAGATAAAGACTGGGAACGCGAATGGATGGAAAACTTCCACCCAATGAAATTTGGTGAACGCCTATGGATTTGTCCAAGCTGGCGCGACATTCCAGATCCTGACGCTGTTAATGTTATGTTGGATCCTGGCCTTGCATTCGGTACGGGTACTCACCCTACAACAGCACTTTGTCTTGAGTGGCTAGAAAGCATGGACTTAAGCGGTAAGACCGTTATCGACTTCGGTTGTGGCTCTGGCATTCTGGCGATCGCTGCGATCAAACTGGGCGCTGAAAAAGTGATAGGGATCGACATTGATCCTCAAGCACTGCTTGCTTCGAAAGACAACGCAGAGCGTAACGGCGTTGCCGACAAACTAGAAGTTTACCTTCCTCAAAACCAACCAGAAGGTCTGATTGCAGACGTGGTTGTTGCTAACATTCTTGCTGGCCCACTGCGTGAACTTGCACCAATCATTAAAGGCCTAGTTAAACCAAATGGCAACCTCGCTATGTCCGGCGTATTAGACACCCAAGCCGAAGATGTTGCGAATTATTACCGTGACGAGCTTCACATTGACCCGATTGTTGAGCAAAGCGAATGGTGTCGCATCTCTGGTCGTAAGCAAGGCTAGACAAGGTTTTCAGAGCTAATTGTTTGAAATTCATACAATTTACAAAAACAATTTGTAAATGCTCAAATATTAGTCTTTTCACGCAGTGAAAAAATGCGTAAAATGCGCGCCCTTGCTGGTACAGAACTGTGATGACGTTTTGAAAATCGGAAACTATCAACTTAAGAACAATCTAATCGTAGCCCCTATGGCTGGTGTAACGGATAGACCGTTTCGCGAGTTGTGTCTTCGTTATGGTGCGGGAATGGCCGTCAGTGAAATGATGTCTGCTAACCCAAAACTATGGGGAACGTCAAAGTCGAAACAGCGCATGGTACACGAGGGCGAATCGGGCATTCGCTCTGTACAGATTGCGGGTTCCGATCCACAGCTTATGGCGGACGCAGCTCAATTCAGTGTTGAGAACGGTGCACAAATCATCGACATCAACATGGGCTGCCCGGCAAAAAAAGTGAATAAGAAGCTAGCGGGCTCTGCTCTGCTTCAATACCCAAACATTATCGAAGAGATTTTGAAAGCGGTCGTGAATGCAGTGGACGTTCCTGTAACGTTAAAGACTCGAACTGGCTGGGATACAGACAACAAGAACTGTGTCCAGATCGCTAAATTAGCCGAAAACTGCGGCATACAAGCTCTTGCTCTGCATGGCAGAACGAAAGCATGTATGTACAAAGGTGAGGCCGAATATGACAGCATTAAAGCGGTAAAAGAGGCGATTTCAATTCCGGTTATCGCGAACGGTGATATCGATAGCCCGGAGAAAGCCAAATTTGTACTGGAGTACACCGGTGCGGACGCTTTAATGATTGGACGCCCTGCCCAGGGTCGTCCTTGGATTTTCCAGGAAATCCATCACTATTTGGAAAACGGCACCACAATGGAGGAGCTTCCAACTGAGGAAGTGAAAACCATTATGCTTGGTCATGTAAATGCTCTGCATGAATTTTATGGGGAGTACTTAGGCCCACGTATCGCGCGCAAGCACGTTGGGTGGTACCTGAAAGAGCATGAACAGGCAAGTGAGTTTCGCCGTACCTTCAACGCTATCGACGCAGCTCCGCTGCAAATTGAGGCGTTAGAAGGTTATTTTGATAACGTTGCATCATAATTAAGAGAAGAGCTAGACCGAATATGTTCGAACAAAATCTGACTTCAGAAGCATTAACAGTAACTACAGTAACGTCACAAGACCAGATTACTCAGAAGCCTTTACGTGACTCTGTTAAAGCGTCTCTTAAAAACTACCTTGCTCAACTAAACGGCCAGGAAGTAACAGAACTATACGAATTAGTTCTAGCTGAAGTTGAACAGCCACTATTAGATACTATCATGCAGTACACTCGCGGTAACCAAACTCGCGCGGCAACTATGATGGGTATCAACCGCGGTACTCTTCGCAAAAAACTTAAGAAATACGGCATGAACTAAGACCGGCTTTCAAAAAGTATTTGGAACAAGCCGTTACCTTTTTAGGTAACGGCTTTTCTTTATCTACTAAAACACTACGAATAACGCTCACTTTGTTCAGCATTACCAACTGGCTTTAATATAACTACCGCTGAGCCAAACAATAACAAAGCCACGACAGCGACCCATTCACTACCTACAGAATAAGCAAAGCCCGCCAAGGCAGACCAAATCGCGACACCAAAGTGCATCATACTCATTCCAGAAGACATCAGCACACCTCGATGTTCATCAGATAAGCTTGCTATATGTGCTTGTAACGCCGGAGAGCCTACCCCTCCAGCAAGAGACCAGAGCACTAGAGCTGGAAGATAAGCGGTCACCGTACTCATCTCATTTGAGAACACCCATGCACTGCAAGGTATGCACACCATTAAAGCCACTCGCATAACGGCTCGAGAGCTATCAAGCCAACGGCAAGCTCTCCCCACGCACATATTTCCAACCACACTCACGATCCCTAGAGCAGCATAAATAGCGCCCACCCAACCGAGCGCCAACTCGCTGGTATCTCGAATATGAAGGCCTATCAGGTTAAATACACCAATACCTCCCCCTAGGCCTAAACACATCGCTAGAATCGCCCTCAACGCGCCTGGAAGATGAATGACGTCTGTGATAGGTGGCAGAGTATCTGACTTCTTGGACTCATTATGCTTGTTGTTCATGAACACTACGCTCATGGCACCGACAAGAAGAGCCGCAACGCCCAAAATAATAAAAGCGGCACGCCATGATAAAAGCTGGGTCAGCAATGCTCCGATCGCTGGGCTGGTTATCATACCCAGCGTTAATCCCGCCTGAACCATCACAATTTGACGCATCGCTCTATTACCCTTCGCGTCTCCCGCCAACGCAAATGCAATTGGCAACATGCCTGCACTTGCAATACCTGTGATCACTCGACTTGCAATCGCAAGTTCAAAATCATGAACTATGCCCGTCGTAATAGACGCAACCCCAAATACGAAGCAAGCAGGCAACATGATACGAATACGCCCAACCCGGTCTGATAAACGTCCCAGGTAAGGAGCGCAAATTGCTATAGCTAAACTATATGCCGTAATAAATAACGTAACCTGACTCGGTTGAACACTTAAATCATTTCCGATAGGTTCAAGAATAGATCCAAGCATCAACTCATCAGCACCAACAAGAAAAGCAACAAGAAATAGGATCATGGACTGCATCATAGCTCCACCTCCTGTTCTGTTTCCGATTCAGCATAAGTGAGCAACGAAATATCTAAAACTCTATCAGGCCAAGATTGTAAAAACGCCTTCTCATGAGATACCACAATCACACTACCAGAAAAGCGCTGGAGAGCCTCTTTAAGCGCATTTTTACTGCTGCTATCCAAATGTGTCGTTGGCTCGTCCAACAGCAAAACATTGCATTTCTGGACTGATAAACAACAAAGTTTCACGCGAGTTTGCTCACCTCCACTTAATGTATCTAGGTGGCGCTGCGTCTTATCTCCGGTGACCCCAAAGCGAGCTAATATCTTGCGTGATTCTTTGCTTGATATCGTTGGATCACAAGAGCATAGCTCCTGCTCAGGCGTGTGCTGAGGGTGACGCCAAGACAAATCTTGAGAAAAATACCCAATCATTGCACCTTTTGCCAATACCACCTCACCAGAGATCGGCTCGATCTCCCCCATAAGGGTTTTAAGCAAAGTCGACTTACCTACGCCGTTAAAACCAGAAACGACCAACTTCTCCCCGCGCGCTAACGTGATATCAAGCGCAGGAAGCAGAGGCTGCTGATAACCTATCTTCAACGCTTTTGCGTCAATCACATACTGTTGCCCAATAGGCTGGTGAGCAAAGTCAAACATCGATACTTTCTCTATATGATTCAGTTGAATACGTTCGATTTTATCCAGTTTTTTCTTGCGTCCCTTAGCAAGACTCGCGTTAACTCCAGCGCCATTTTTGGCAATAAATTGCTCTAACTTTCGAATTTCATTTTGCTGAGCCTTATATTGCTTTTCTAACAAAGCACCGTCGTGATTCTTTTGCTGCATTGCTTTGACATAAGTGCCGCTGTATTTTCGGACCGTTTGATAATCAATATCACAAATACTGGTCGCTACTTGATTAAGGAAGTCAATATCATGAGAAACCAGTAAAACAGTGCCAGTGTACTCGTTGAGAAACGTGACCAACCATTCAATGTGCAGAGCATCAAGATAGTTTGTCGGCTCGTCGAGAATTAACACATCGGGGTTGCGGAGTAACAACCTCCCTAAAAGGACCTTGTGTCTTTGACCACCACTTAGCGAGACAAGCGGTGTATCTAAGCCAAATTGATAAATGCCAAGACCTACAGCAACTTGTTCAATTTTGGTATCAATTGCATAGAAGTCTTCATCTTCTAAATATGCCTGTAGTCGGGCGACTTGGCTTAAAAGAGATGTAGAGTGAGACTCGGTCATCGCCTGATACAAAGTCCAAAGCTTCTGCTCGGCAGCGTATAAGTTCTCAAAAGCACTCTTTAAGCATTCATAAACCGTCAGCGCATTATCCATCTTAAAATGTTGCTCTAAATACCCCACCTCAAGGTTTGGTAACCAGTCAATGCAGCCCTTATCTGCAGATAATTCACCGATAAGCAGTTTTAATAAGGTGCTTTTTCCAACGCCATTCGCTCCAGTGATACCTATTTTCTCTCCCACGTTAATTCGAAATGTCGCGTTGTTATATAAACTCTTATCAGCGATCTGATAAGACAAATTTTTAACTTGTAAAATACTCATGTTTTTAACCAAATAAAAAGGGCCGGTGATCAATACCGGCCCTTATTTCAATACTGGATAATGCTTTGTAGCTGCTTAACAGATACAAAAAGGCCGATGATGAAATATCACCGGCCATCTCTTCTCTTTTATCAGGTGTACAGACCCCTGCGTATAACTTCAGCGAAGTTACTCACGCATAAAACACCTGATGAAGATTAATTTAAGACTCCGAGCAACACTTCATCGCGTTTTTTGCACGGAGTTCAGCCTTCTTACAAAGCTTTTAAACAAGAGATATAACATGGTTTACTGTCGAAAAAACATTCGATGTGAAGCGTACACCTTTATAATAAAAAGTACCAGATAATTATTAAAACTATCGTGACTTACACGAAGGTCCACTGAAAGAAGACCTTTCCTCAGTCAATGTGCCAGGTGAACGACTTACTCAGCAAACACAGCTATGAGAGCACCTATACCGCTCACGTTATACGTACGTAGTGGTGGCTTTATCGGTTGGAGACGATTAGAGGGGAAGAAGTAGCAAATATCCTTTAAGGCAGGCACTGGCTTAAATAGATCTACAAACAAAATCCATGTTCGGAAAGTTTTAAATGCGCTGAGTTTATTTTAATGAGCGCCTGTGGCTAAATCAAAACATCTAAAGCAGAGAAATCTCCCCCGAAAATAACATAACCTAGTGAATTAACTTTCTAGGTAATAATAAAGGAAGCTTTGGTAAGTTAAGCACAGGGGCTCAAAACTAGAGCTCGAAACTGCAGAAACCACACAGAACTGCGCATCAACTCGTTCATGACAGGGCTTAGAAAGCATAGCGAAGAGGGAAGTCTGCCTCTCGATGCAAGATTTCAATATGGAAATGAGGTTAAGGTAAGTCGGGTAACCAAAACGAAAAAAGCCCCAGTCTTTCGACTGAGGCTTAA
>NZ_JBSRRK010000014.1:0-73639 GCF_053890955.1 Vibrio sp. JZG120 | reverse complement strand
CTGCTCCAGTATTTCTGGGTACTATCAAAACAGATCAATCACTTAAAGTCATGTCCGAAAATCGGGGACCACTTCTGTTGTTTAAGAACTGAACAATATGGGGCTACCATGTCTTTTCATCGAATTAAGCAACAAAACCACTTCGCAGTTGAATTCGGGGACAATATCAAGTCAAATAAAAATATGATATTGTCTTAATTTATTAGTCGATTTGATAAGTTAAAATTTGATTTCAGTATTTTTAATGAAACTTTCAAATATAATGATTTAAATTAATTGTATTTAACCTTTTTGTGTAAATTTAATGAAAAACCTATAGTCTTTAAAGATAAATCCACAATCTTTACAAAGGAATTTTTTCTTGATTATAATTTTCTCTATAAATTTTCTTTCTATTCTATAGCATCCAAAACTAGAACAGTTTCTACACTTCATCTAAACCTCTTCCATTAATACATTATTTTTAACAAGGAATTTATTTATAATAGATTTCATACTTTCTGGTTTTCCATATAAAAAACCTTGAACAAATATACAGTCATTTATTTCTATCAAATGATCATGTTGCGCAATGCTTTCTATCCCTTCTATAACAATTTTATATTCTATACCCAATCAACTTGAAGATGCAGGCTTGAGTACCTGAAAATTATCATTGATTCGAGACGTCAATGAGCCTGCGATCTCTGGAAGAGTCACATCAAAAAATTGGTCGATGGCTTTCTTAAAGTCTCGTTGATTTTTGAAGTAAACGTTGTTCCTCGACTGCTCGTTCATGACCTTCCAAAGCCGCTCAATTGGGTTAAAGTTTGGGCTGTAAGAGGGAAGGTAATGCAGCTCAATGTTAAGAACAAATGCGGCATCTTTGACCAAATCACTGCGGTGATACCCGGCACCATCTAAGATGATGTGCAGTTTATGATTTAACGGATAGCTCTCTCTGAGCTTACAAAAAAAGCGAACAACATTTTCACTGTTAATGCTTTCGTAATCGCTAACAATGGTCGCCCCAATATCCGACAGGTTTAGCTCACTAATAATGTTCAATCGGCTGCGATTGCCTGTTGTTTCAATCACTTTATCTTGACCGGTGCGTATCCAACCATGCGATATCTTTGTCGATAATGTCGGGTGAACTGCGTCTATAAAGACTATTGATTCGCCCTCACCACAACTCGTTTTAAGCGCTTCGTAAGCCTCTATGAACGCTTGCTGTTTTTCCTCATCGAACTTATGTGGTACGCCTTTCGGTTGCTTGTAACTAAAACCATGGTGATGAAGCCATTTGTTCATACCTGAAACCGTGTAATCAAGTCCAAATGCCTCTTTAACGTATGACACAATTTGATGAGTGTGGGAATAAGTCTTCTCAGTTAAATGCTCGATAAGATGTGTCGTTTGGGTATCAGAAAGCTTGCTTTGGCTGCCCCCATTTTCAGGCTTCAGCTTTTCTGAAAGCACGTAGTCACTAAGATGGCGTGCAACCGTGGATTCATGGATACGAAGAGCTTGAGCAATCATGGGCTGACTCCAACCTTCAGACGCAAGTAATACCGCTTTTATACGGTCACATACTCGAGCATCACGAGTAGAGTCGTGCATCTGTTCGAGTTGCTGTTTCTGTTGAGGAGTCAGTGTCATTTTCATAATGCGTAGCATGATCCTGATTTTATCGAAAATCAAGCACCTTCATTGTTCACGGGTATAAACGGATAAATTAATACGTGAAATCTTATTATTAATCACTGACATATTGATATTAGCTTTTTTTAAATAAATTAATGAAAGTTTTTGGAGTCATTCCATAAACAATTTTAAACTTTTTTATAAAAAAAGAACTACTGGAAAAACCTAATAATTTCGAAGTTGTAACAACGCTTTCTGTAGATAATAATGGTTCCACTGAGTTTTCAATTTTAACTTTAATCACTAATTCTGACATTGTCACATTTAGCTTAGACAAAACTAATTTAACATCTCTAATACTTAAATTTGACCTTTGACAAAGCTTATCAATATTCCAGTTTATTCTTGGATGTTTCTTTATACACTCTCTTATTTTTTCTAATTTTAGTTCATCTGATTTTATCTTGGGCAAGAAAAGATCTTTTTTAATCAGGTCTAACAGATAATTTTTATAATATATTGATGATAGCTCTAAATCGTTCTTTGTTTTTAAATAAATATAATAATCACGCTTGGACATGATTTGCTTTAAATGACTGAATGATATTACTTTAAGCTCTACTATTTCTTCTTCTAAAGAATAATGAATAACTTCCCCTTTCGGAAGATAAAGGTAATCACCTGGTTGAAATATACATGAAAACCCGTTATACGATACAGCGCCACTCCCTCCTTCAATCTGGATAATATGTTCATTCTTATTGAAGTAAGCGCCTAATTTACAAGGTTTAACTTTAACTGATTTCATGATGCAAACCTTTTCGGTGGATTTTTATAATATCCCTGATAATATATTTTGTTAGAACTTTTTGAATATTGTTTTATGCTTGAGTCAACGCCATCAATAATTACGCCAACGTTACAAAATGGAATTAAAATTTGTGCTACATGATTTTCTAAATCGTTAAATGAGTACTTTTTGTCTATTTTAATATAATCCCAATCTATATAACCTAAACATTGATTAAAAGTTTCATCTTTATGACAAAAAGAGTCTAAGCAAAATTCAATTCCATACTCCTTGAGTTTTTTTATTGATAGATACAAGTCAGGTAGCATATTATTTTCTATTTCATTAACTTCTATCACTAAATTTTTGTTATTAAATAAAGAAATTCTCGTTATGAATTCATCACTCAACAATATATTTGCAGTAATATTAATACTAAATTTGTTTTTTTTATTTTTTTGAAGTTTTTTAACAATATTTAATGCAGACTCCATTATTATTTCATCGGATACAGTCATATCTAAAAACTGCTCCTCATAATATCCATCAGGTATAGTGTATAAAACCTCAGAGAAAGCCACGTCTCCAGTTTCACTGGAGTAAATAGGATGCAAAAAAATACTATTTGAAATGCTACTTTTAAAATCCATGTCTCACTACACCTTTTTAAATTTTTTTAAGCACAAGATTAATCACCTCTTAAAACCTAAGCAACCAGATTCCTATTATTAGCCATGATATTTAATGTTATTTATCACCTTCAAACACACTGTCATTATATTGACATTAAGTTGACCGTAAATTAACAGATAGCTTATTGAGCATTTAAAATCAAGAATGCTTTAGTGTGGTCTATGTTGAAGGCTTTATTACGTAACTCGATGAAACTAAGGCAAGAGGTGATGAGCTGTGCGGCAACACAGTTGATCACCCTAGTCTTATGCAGAAGCCTCGTTACACAACAACTAACTGAAAACATTACAATAAAGTCCTAATCAATCGTGGTTCACTCGCTTTCTGGATTGATAAAGAAGTTATAAGCGAATGGAAGCAAAGCAAACAGAACAAGAGCGGCAGGCCTCGTCAATTCAGCGACCTCGCCATTACTGAGTCGCACCAGCTATCTTGGACCCTGAGTTAAGTAAGTAAAATCACTAACGAGGTGAATCATGACAAACAAGAAAAAACGTATTATCCGTTCTTCCGAATTTAACACTTGAGTTTGCGGAGAAAGTCGGTGTTGTTGTTACCGCTAGATAACTATCTCTCCATGACTCTCAAATCTATGGCTGGCGTAAAACCGCAAATAAAAACTCCAGTACTGCTGAGCGAGAAAAAGAGCTAGAAATAGTAAAAAAGGCCGCCACCTACTTTGCGAAGAATATAAAGTAGCTTGTGTTACGAATTTATGTTTGAACAGCTGCAGTATTTCCGTGTGTCTCACATGGCTGAGGTGTTTGGCATATCGCGAAGCGGGTTTTACCACTGGATCAAGCATCGTCATAGAGACTGCCTGCGAGAACAAGCCCGTCAGGTATTAGACGACAAAGTCAAAGGGGCGGTTGATAGCCGCAAAGGCAGGGACAGTGCTAGACGTATCCAGATAGAGTTAACTGATTACGGTAGCAGGCATAATGTGAAGACCATTGCCAGTAGCATGAAACGTCAAAATCTATTAGCTAAAGCTGCTCGTAAGTTTAAATGTACGACGGATAGCATTCATAAGTTGCCAATCACTCCGAACTTGTTGGAACAAGACTTTTACGTATTTGGCTATCAGTGAAGGTTGGCTATACTTAGTGGTAATCATTGATCTTTATTCACAGCAAGTCGTTGACTAAGAGGATGATAGCAACATTAGTCAGCGATATTCTTTCAATTACCTTATTCCATCGTGGCTTTCCTGGGCGAGTCATCGTTCATAGTGACCGTGGTGTAACCGTTCACCAAAGCAGATTGACTTCTCATGACTGAGAGGATCGATACTACAGATTAAAAACGTTCGGGTACGATTTCTTCTCAACAACAGAAGTGATGATTTCACTCAGAACTGACATTGCTGATGGACCGCGCTTTTTACAGGTTTCGATAAGTGTATGAATGCGGCTACGGAATTTATCGCCTGCATCCGAGGTCGTTCCGAAGCTGATTTTCCTTTGAATGACAAAACCTCTACTACATCGCTCAGCTTCATTATTGGTTAAGGGGATTGATGTTTTCTTGAGGAAAACCCACAAGCTTTCCCTATGTTTGAGCAGTAACTTGCATCGCCGCGATATCGCTTGACCATCACGTCCGTTCCTTTGTTTAACCAATGATCGAATGATTTTTGCAGCCTACGCATTCGCCTCAAATACAGTGAATAATCCAAATCACCTTGCTCATAACGATGTCGAGTATGGAAAATAACGTTCGTTAGCAAACAAAGATGTTTACCAATATAAGCGGTGTGCCCACCACCACTATAATCCGACATTTGCTGAAGGTTACGCTTCACATGTGCCCAACATAACTGATGACGGTCTGCATCTATCCAGTTATAACTTGGGCACTGGTCGCTTACCACAATGCCTGTATAGTCTTCATCAATGACCTTTTTCGCTGAGGAGGTCGAGCGCGAATAGAGTATTTGTTCATAGACAAGGTCATCACTGGCTACTAACCAACACCAGCGCAGGCTCGTTTCATCATTTCGGTGATGGGAGGTCTCGTCAGCATGAATCAAAGGTGCTTTCTTTAACGCTTGTTTTATCGCTTGATGCAATGGAGTCAACATTGAAGCGACTTTGGTTTGCGCTTCGCTAATCGCCCCGACCGAAAAGGTTGTGCCAAGCTGCTCTTTAAGCCGTGATTGGATTTTCCGAACACTGAGGTGATATTGCCCCGCAAGAACCCCAATGTAACTTGCTAAGTTCGGCCCTATAATCCCTTGCGATGCATCGTTAGGTTTTTGAGCTTTTACGGCTTCTTTGCAGTGCCGACATTGGCCTGAAAGTAAACGGTATTCGGTGATATAGACAGTGGGTTTTGGAATATCGAAAACCTGATGGCGATAGTACGGCCCACCTTGGTTCTCAACGTCAGATTGAGCACAACAAGGACAAGTTTCAGGGAAACAGTCAATAATGACATCCGTTTTCTTTAACGGTGAGAGTTTTCGTTGATGCCCTGTGTGGCCTTGTTTAGCCCCTCTCGAATTGCGACCACCAGAGCTTTCAGCTTTTTTCTCTCATAGCGTTCTTTAGGACTGTCTGATGAGGGCGATTTTGAAGAGTTTTGGAGCTAGTGGTTAGCTTGTCTTCATAATGTCGGAGCTGTTCCCGCAGCTCATCAATAAGCACTTTAGCCTCATTTAAATCCGAGACTTCAGGTGGTGCTTCTTGGTATTTAGGTGCTTTTTTCTAGTCATGAAACCATGATAGCTTCCTAAAAGGATCACTCAATCCTAATGCGTAAGGTCACACTTTTTGTGTCAATAGGGCTTGGTGAACACTTACTTTCGGTCTTTGTTATCCATCGACAATAACAAAGTTTAAATCGCGTGCCTGATTGGTTTGAGTTAAGATTCACCAAGCCTATCCCCTATCTCAAAATGCGCCGCCACTACCGGAGCGGCCATGACACCGATTGAACTACTCGAAGACGTGAAAGCGAGATTCCCTGTCTTGCTGCACGACGACGAAAAGGCGCTGTTAAGCCTATTGCGTAAAGCGCTGACCAAGTACCAAGAGATTGCCGGATTTACCACTAAAACCCGCATCCAACAAAGCGACTTAGCCGATATCAATCAGTTTGAATTACCGTCCGACTTTGCTGCAAGGCTGGTGGTCAAAGATGACCGTGGCCGTTATGTGCGTAGTGAGGTTTGGAGCAACGTTCTTGAACTGAAATTAACGGGCGCAGAAACTTTCCCACTGACATTGATGTACATGCAAAACGTACTCAATGAGCCGTTTGATTCGTTCCAGCTTCCAACGCCGTGTATTAGCTTGCTTGGCGACTATTTGGAATTGCTGATCACTATCCCGAACGCAGAGCGTCAACGCCGTATTGCCATCGCTGGCAAGTTGGATGTGACCGATATTGCTGCCGAACCTGACCTAGCCGCACGTAAAGCCGAGATTGAAAACTCAATGCGCGCCAACCGTGCCATTGTTCCGCCAGTATCGTTGCTATAAGCGAGGTTGCGATGAATCCATACATGCAGCTCGCCAAACGTGCGACCAATAACTTTATGAATAAGCCGTGGCTGCAAGGCTGGCAATGGGCGGTTGAAATTGACTCGCCGGACGCGCCAACGGACTTTGATATTTACGTAAAGGATATTGATTTTGGTGCTGGCTCTATCGATGCGGATTCATTCCAAGTCGGTTCAGGCTCTATTGCGCTGCCTACATACAGCAGCGTAGGTGAAATTACCCTAACGGTTCGTGATGACCAAAACCTAACTGTTTCTACATGGTTTGGTGGCCGAATAGAGAAAGTCAGAAACCAAGACGGCACACTCAACATCCCCAAAGAGTACGTGTTCAAAATCAATATATTCACGCTCAATGAAAACGGCAAAAAGTCACTCTATAAGAGCTATCAAGTCTTTCCTACCAAGATTGGAAACGTAATGTTTTCACGCGAAAACGGCAACCAGATCCAGTCATTTCCGCTCATTCTCCAAAAATTTATGTCTGTAGGTAACAAGGTACTGTAATGCACATTCCATCATTTCCACTACCAAGTAACATTTCAGAAGTAATTGAGTTTCGAGTCCCAACCGTGGAAGACGCTCTATTGTTCTGCGACCTCAAAGAGTACCAAGAGGAAGCCAACACAACTCGCTATCTGAACCACATGCAAGACACCAGCAAGCGCCCTATGAGTGATAGCGGCTTATGGACTGGTGAAGATCGCCGAGCGGCATTGTGGTGGATTTTTATGTCCACTAGCGAGCTAGGCACCATTCCATTTAGCTATGAGTGCGAACACTGCAAAGAAACTCACTATCTCGATCTCAATATGGGCGAGCTAATGGAATCGGCCAAAGCGCTCAATGGATTGCCAAAACAAGAGATCACCTTAAGCGTGAAAGGTAAGTCATACCTAGCGAACGTGAAACCACTAACCGGTTATGAAGCGGAGCAACTTGAGAACATTCGCAATGAGCGCGACCAGTACGAACCGGACAGCGCTGAATGGAAGCAACAAGCGAATCACATGGCGCTCACTGAGCTGGCCTACTGCCTAACATTCGAAGATCAACCCAAAGACCAAGACGATGCCCTAGTGTGGAAAATCGACCTATTGAAATCGATGTACCTAAACACGGAATTTCGTGTTGCCTTTGCCAAGGTTGAAAAGTGCCTACGCAATGCGCGTCACGGATTGCTCACCAAGTACGACGAGGGGCGTTACTACCTAGTCGCCACCATTCCGCAGTGCCAGAAAGTTATCGAGCAAGGAGGTGAAGCAACTCGAACGTTGCTCTTACCCTTTCGGAATAACGACTTCATTACAACGTTTTGATTACGTTGGTTGGAACGTACTGATTGAGAACTTAACGATCTACGGTGGCCAGCCTATCGACGCGGTATTTCAAACGCCTCAATCGATGGCCATAAGCCTAGATAAAGCGCTCCAAGACAAGGTGAAAAATGGACAGAAATCAACAAGAGGTTGATCTTTCACTGGTTGTTGATGCAGTGAAGCGAGCCAGTGACAAAGAGCTGACCGTGCTATCTGAGATTAGTCGCAAGCTCGATGGCAAGACGCTACCAACGAACCAACAAAAGACCGTCCTTGCAGTAGATACAAAGGGCATCGAAAAGGCGGTGACTAAGGGCGTTTCCAACGCCTCTTTAAATGCCTATACCATTCCGAGTACTTATTCCCAAAAAGGATTCAAAAAACAATCAAATGGCGCACATCAATCCAGCTTAACCAAGACCAAGCGAACGGGTGAAATTGAGCTGTCATTTGCGCCTAGTCAACCAGCAGAGATACAAGCAAATCCGGACGCTAAAGCGGTCGAGCAAAGCAACTCTTTAAGTGGCGTTACGCCGATTGCTGACACACTGAAAAACGAGGAGGCGCGCGAGCCTGTAAAGCAAGCGCCTGTTGTCGTGAATGTAGAGTCGCCAGAATCCAATTCTGAGCGTTTAGATACCTCAATCCTTGATGATGTACCAGAGAAGCTAGAAAAGGTCGTCTCTGACGCACTGGCAGAGTTTGAGGGCTATTGGGAAGACGCAAACGGCAAGCTTCGACGCTCCGATGGCCGCTACGCGAGCAAGCAAGAGCAATCGGCTTACAAGAACGCGCAGCAAACGGCATTAGAGCGCCAGATTGAAAAGCAAACCGACACGGAAAAGGAAAGCCAGAGCGTTTTTGCCAAGGTGGCCACCAGCCTTAAGCAGTTGGCCATCAATAACGTGAAAGAGTTCCTACAGGAAGAAAACGATGCGACCGATGCAGCTGGCGCTGCGGCTGGCGGTTCGTTCTTCTACTCCGCAAAAGAGCTCTATCACTTAGGCCAAGACGCTAAAGACGCACTGAATGATGTGACCGAAAAAGCCACCTCAACCAAAGACAAGCTAAAAGAATCGAAACTAGGCCGACTCTTTGCCCGAGGCAAACAAGCGCCAGAGGCAGACAGTCAGGCCGTTGCAGCCATAGAGACAATTAGCCATGAACAACTATCAGCGACAAAAGATTCGTTCGAGACAAGCCATCCAACACAAATTACGCCTAGTGATCGACCTAACCGTGATGGTGCTAGGGGTAACGATCCTGTCAATCTTGCTAGGGGCGATTCTAGCAGGATAAGCAAAGCCAGTGAGCTAACAAGCACCAAAGATCAGAGCTACCGAGCAAACATGCTTGAAGTGCTCCATGAGTCGAGTGCTGATCGTGAACGCCAGTTTGATGATGTGCTAGACAAGCTCGATGATCTGATTTCGGCAACCAAAGCAGCGGGGAACGATGGCCAAGGTGGTTTATGTGACTTGGCTGGCGATATGTTTGAACGCCGCAGTGGTCGTAAAGCTGGCGGTAAGCGTGGCCGAGTTAAATCGGTTATGTCAGGCACTGGCAGCAAAGCCTCAAACGTGGCCAGCAAGAGCGTATCGATGGCGGGAGCTGCCTTTAAAGGTATGTCTAAAATCGGCTCTGTTGCTGGCAAGGCGATCCCTTTCCTTGCTCCGGCCTTAATGGCCTACGATGCGTTTAGCGGATTTACAGACCAAGACAAGCAGAAAGAGACGTTCAACCTCAAAGATGGCCAAGAGGCGACAACTGGCCAGAAAAGCTCAATGGCATTGGCGAACGTGCTCGATTTGGGTGGCCTAGTCAGTGGCGGTGCTGGTTTGCTTGGTTCGGCGCTTGGGGCATTAGGTTTGGATGGCGCTAAGGAAGCATTAACCTTTGATTCTGGAGATATGGCCAAAAGCATTTACAAGCTATTTGGCGGTGAGGTTGAGGACGACAAAGAGGCTAAGGATTCTAAGGCTGAGAAAGCTCAACCGGAGAAAGAAGAACACCTTAAGAGCGCCGAAGCCTACCACACGGCTCAAGCGTCAGGTGATGAGAGAAGCATGCGCGAGCTTGATGCAAAAAACTCAATTCAAGTGACCTCTCAAGAGGTATCGCAAAAGGCCAGCGAGCAAGGTATTAGCTACAAAGAAGCTTACTTAGCTGTAAAAAGAGAAAAACGCATTAGCCAGGACAAACGTGTGCAAGTGGCTAATGAAACAGGCATGGATATGTCCGGTATGGTCGAGCATCCCGAGCTTGGCCAAGTTTACTCGCCAGATAAGAAAGCTGAACAAGTGGCCGCCGTCGATGCGGAGATCAAACGCCGTAAAGAGGCCGAGGCCGTAGCCGCACTAACCAAGGCTGCAAACAACACGCAAACCAACAGCGTGACCACAGCCAGCCATGAATCATCCATCAATACCGAGCTAAGTAACCAGAAAACGGATGATCAATCCGTGGTGAAAGTGGACACCGAAAACACCTCGAATAAGACGGTTGCGACTCAATCATCCATCCAACGCAATGAGCGAGTTAGCGAGCTGCAAGCACAGGCAGCAATGAAAGACCTCAAAGAGAGCGGCAAGCCTCAAACCGTGGAACTTAGCAAGCATTCATTAGATGCCATTGGGCGCGCGGTTAGCGGCAGCGATGCAACCAAACCAACCACTATCTTTGCAGCGCCTAGCGGTGGCTCAAGCAAAGACAAACCAGCGTCAGCCACTAAGGCTAGCGGCTCTATTCCTCTCAACTTTGATGACCGTTCGTTACAGCGTCAAAGCGCTGATATGGAGTAGATAAATGAGCCAAGAAATTGATTACTTACTACGGGTCGATATTGACGGTGTAAAGGTAGCCGATGAGAAACACGCGATCGTTGCGCGCGTCTATGAATGGCTCGATACACCTCAAGGCCAAGTTTGGGGCGCTCCAAAATGGGGCAACAGATTAGGGGCATACAAGCATGAACCAATAAACGAAACCACAGCAGCAGCTATCGAAAACTCAATCCTATTAACCCTCCCAATTGACGTGAAAGACGCGGTGGTTCAAGGCATTGCCGTAGAGCCAAGCGTGAACGGTATCGATGCCTACAAATTGACGATCGTTGTGAACGGTCAAACGTTGGAGAGAGGTATTACGTTTTGAGTAAGTTAGAAGAAGTCAAAAAGACCTTTAACGAGGCGATTGCTGGTTCAAGCTGGTGGTCGCGTCATATTAGTTCGCAATTCGTTGACTACCTTTGCTTATTTGTGGCCAAGATTGTTGAACGCATGGCAGCAATCAGTAGCCGTGCATTGCAAGAATCCTACTTGACGCTAGCCACTAAACGCACCTCCATTTTGGCGGGTGCTGAAACTGAGGGCTATGTAGGGCGAAAAGCAGCGCCATCGAAAGGCCGTGTGCTAGTGACCAATACCGGAACTAAGCGCGTTACCTTACCGAAATACAGCCAATGCGTTGCTGGCAACCAATTACGCTACACGCTAATGGAAGCCATCGATCTCATGCCACAGGAAAGCGCGTCTGTAGAGGTTCAACAGTTCGAAGTGTCCAAGATGACCTACACGGTCGATGAGGGGCATAACTGGTTAGCCGTTGCTTTCCCACAAGAGCTGACTAAGCGCATTCATAACATCATCGTGCGCGTGAACGGCGAGCAATGGAAGCACGTCTTTAAGTTTCGTAATACGGACGGCAAATCCAAAGCCTACATGGAATATTACAAGCCAACCGATCAGCTAGGTGTTCGTTTTGGTAACAACAATAACGGTCGCGCGCCAGCAACGGGCGATGTGATTGAGTTTGAGCTATGGCTGACTAATGGTGTAACTACCCTACTCGATGCGCAGCCATTAGAGCTCATCGATATGGGTATTCAAAGCGCCTATAAAGACCAGCTCGCCATTAAAACGGCCACCAGCATTATCGGTGGTGCAGAGCCGGAGGATATTGAATCAATCCGAAACAACGCCCTTTACTCGCCAATCTATGACGAGCAGATTGCGTGGGACTCGGATTACATGACCTTTGTTAAGCGTAATATTTCGGGTGTTACTTGGTTGTCTATTTGGGGCGAAGCGGAGCAGGAAAAACTCACTGGAAAACCTGACGTTCGCAACATAAACACGATCTTTATTTGCGCTTACTCTGCCGATAAAACCGATGAGATTTTGAATAAGGAAATCCAAGATCTATTCGCTGGCCGTGAGGGCTATAACGAGCGCTATAAGCTGGTGGAACGCAAAGACGTGCCATTTACCGTAACGGTCAAAGGTAAGCTTTACCCAAACTCAAATCCAGAATGGGCGACAAAGGTATTGGCCGATGCGTTGGATGCGAAATTTGGTAAGCAAGCGAGCCGTAATGAGCGCATTACCAAGAACCAGATTTGGGATGTGATCCAAGACCTCAACGCGACATTAGGCATTAAGGAATTTGAGGTTGAGGTAGTCGGTATTCTTGACCGTATCCCTATCGATACTTACCACTACTTGAATGTGAGCACGTCAACAATTCAACTGAATTACGACTACTCATTATAAAAGTTTTCGCATGCGAGAACTTTCAGACCAACAAGGCGAAAAACATGGCATTTGGAGACTTTAGAAAATGGCTATCTGGCCAGCTAACCAAGGCTCGTCAAAAAGAAACGGCTTGGGTGGATTTGGCAAGCGCCATCGCTGACTCTATCGAGACACACGTAGATTCATACATTGAAAAGCTTAAGGCACGTTCGTCTCTGTACGAAATGGATAAAGAATCGCTGCTAGAAGATATTAGAGAGCTGCGAAAAATCTTCCCACTAGGCGAAGTGGCCGATGAGGACTTGCCGCACGTTGTGATGCAGCGTAAGGACGAAATCCACTTTAAAAAGACCATCTACCCGCTTATCTCTACGCTCGCGCGTGAGTTTAAAGGGTTACGTGTTAAGTGGGAACAAATCTACGCACCAGTAGACCAAGAGCGATTCCCATACGGCACGTTCTTAGTTCCCGAGTCGGAGTTAGAGCTGCAGAGTGACTTTTTCCTGACCAGTCGAGGCGCGATTCGAATCCCTTTGAATGACATTGCAGGAGAGGACGGTATCACCGAGGAAGCCATTCGAGCGTTCGAGGCGAAAATCAGACGAGTGGTACATCCACTTATCCCGCTACGCATCGTTTTAGACGGCCAATTGTACTCAATCGAGTTCGAAGTCATGGACATGGTGGAAATTCCCCACTATTTCGACCATGTTACGGTTGGAAAACAGGTCACTACCGATATAGAATCAACACCAAGCTATAAACAGGACTTTGTTCGGACTGGAACGACGACACAGGAAGAACGTCCAGTTAGCCCGATGTATGGTACAGCTCGAATGGATGCTATCCCCTTGGATGCGATCTCCATTGATAGACGGTACTATTAATCCCTACTCCTATTCCCCATCCCATTAAAGCGCCACGACTTATACGAGGTCGTAAAGGTGCTTACACAAAAAGTAGTCCTATCGCAGTGTGAACTGCTTAACCGTTATTACGACGAACGCGCCTTGTCGTCGTTGCCTACCAATGGTACTTCGCCTTATTTCCAATTTGGCGATCTTGAATGGGGTTTTGACCTTATCCAAGATATTGAGGGCAAGCCTAGCTGCATGCCTATTCCACTGGACAAGAAAACCATTAAAAACGTGTTTTACCGTTCTAAGGCCAACTATGCCTATGTGAATGGCAACATCGTGATCACGGCAAACTTACCAGCGGGTACGCTAGCAGAAGATGAACAACACCAGTTCTCTTGCGTGGGCGTGAAAGATGCAAGTGGCGGCCTAATTCTGGTGGCTGTCACGCAACCAGTTTGGATTTACTCTGACCGTGGCCTATCGATTGAAGTCGTGATCAACACGGCTCGCACTGATAGCGCTAGAGTGGCGCAGGTTGGTGCGCAATGAGTCGCCCAAACTTCGAAGAAACAATCATCATTCCACCACTGCTAACGGACTGGCAAGCGCTACCGCTTATCACCGATACGCAGTACCTAGAACCACTGACCAGTAACAGCTTAAACCGCAAATTTTACGGCATCGTTCGCGCTGGTATTTTCCGTGGTTTTGAATGTGCTCCGGCTGGTGGCATGAAACTGCGTGTGAGCAGTGGCGAACAATTTGGCGTGGCGTTAGTTGAGCGTGACGACTACATCCTAACCGTTCGCCAGCAGCATGATGTTGATGTGGAAATTCCGGCGGGTGCTACGTCATACGTGGTGCTCGAAGCGTTCTATAAGTTCGGCGTAAAGACAAAGCAAGTCGATTTAGCATCCGACATTGAAGCGTCAGAAATTAAGGTACTGCCACTGGAATCGGTCGAAGATCATCATTTGATTTTGTGCCGTGTCACCGTGCCGGATACCGCTAGCCAACTGGAAAGCGAACACCTTAACTTTGATGACCGCAAGCAAGGCGGCTATGACCTCGAAGGGCACATTTCACATCCAGACCCACACAATCAATATGCGATGCGCGCCGAGGCTAAAGCGCACTACGCAGACCGTGAAAACCCGCACCACGTAACCAAAGAGCAAGTTGGCCTTGGATTGGTAAACAACTGGTCGGCAACCAGTGAGATTAACGTAGATAGCGATCAGCTGTATGCCACGGCAAAAGCGATCAAGTTAGTCCACGATAAAGCGGTCGCAGCCTACAACAAAACGGTTGAGCATTGGCCATATATTGCGGCTGGTGGCGAGACAAAAATCGCATTACCTTATGAGGTGCCAGAAGTAGATGCAACGTCTATTCAAGGCATTGTGCAGACCAAAGGTAGCGCTTGGCAGTTCCTCAAAGACACGAACGAAGTCGAAGTGGCCGAACCACTTGAGGCGGGTGATGAAGTGGTGATTACGCTTGGTTCGCCATCGGCAACATCAAGCACGATCATTGCCGAGCTTCAAGAATACATCGACAAGCTTGAATCCATCATCAATAGCGGCTCTGGTAGAGCTGTCGCTCCTATGGAGGTTATCCATAGTCACTTCCCTAACACCTCGAACACGTTCGCTATACCGCCAGCGTTTGCAGAGCGGCCTATTAAGCTCGTGTTCCTACAAGGCGTACAGCAATCGAAAGACTTTGCTTACACCATTGTGCCGGACACTGGTGTTATCCAGTTTGTTGACGAAATTGCAGCAGGAACGGAGATCACCTTGGTCGGCTAATCAGTTTCTACATTCCCCAAAGCCTATTCCCCATAAATGCCCTTTTTTAACTAACAAATAAATTGGATCTTTTATGGCTACACAAAACAAATTAACTCGCATTAACCGTCTAGTTTCTGACTTAACAGCACAAGACGTTGGCGCATTGCCAGTAGGCGCTCGCGCGGCAGACGCATCAAAACTTGAGGGCAAAACTAAGGCTCAAGTTGTTAGTGAAGCGCGCGCGAACCTTGTTCCTACTTCTCGCACTATCAATAACAAGCCACTAACAGGTGATGTGACTCTGGCTCACTCAGATGTGGGCGCAGCGCCAGCAAGCCACACGCACGACTACATCCCTAACAACAAGAAAGGCGTTGCAGAGGGCGTGGCTACGCTAGATAGCACAGGTAAGATCCCACAAGGCCAATTGCCAGCTATCGCTATCAAAGAAACGTTCCCTGTTAAATCAGAAGCGGAAATGCTTGCTCTGACAGCGCAAGAGGGTGATATGGCAATCCGTTCGGATCTGCGTAAATCATTCGTTCTTATGCGCCAACCAGCAAGCACACTAGCGAACTGGCAAGAACTGTTAACGCCAACAGATGCGGTTTCATCTGTTAACGGCCAGCGCGGTAACGTAGTGCTTGAAGCTACAGACGTAGGTGCTGAACCAGCGTTTAGCAAAAAAACAGCATTCAACAAAGACTTTGGTACTGCCGCTGGCACAGTGATGCAGGGTAATGACTCTCGCGTTGTTAATGCAGTACCAAAGACTCGCACTATCAACGGTCACGCGCTAAGCCAAAACATCGCGCTAACAGCAGAAGACGTGGGCGCGCTAGGCGCTGGCGAAACTGCCGCTAACGCTGCGAAACTTGAGAACTCAACAAAAGCGCAAATCATTTCCGAAGCACGTAACGGCCTAGCTGCTAGTGGTACGTCATACACCAAAGCGGAATCTGACGGCAAGTACGCAACCAAATCAAGCGTAGCCGCAACAGTCAAAGACGCGATCCGCACTGTCGATATTACGCTAGAAGCGGCATCAACTACCGTCACTCTACCAGCAGCTACTATCTCTGCCGTTCTTGTTCTAAGCGTATGCGGTGTAATGCAAAACGCAGGTGTATGGAGCCTATCTGGCAACACAATTACGTTCGGTGAACAGCTACAAGCTGGCGACATTGTGACTGTTATCGGCTTCAAATAAGCCATGCCCTTTCCTTTCCTACTTCCCCCACTAACAACGTGGCTCCGGCGCTTTGTCGGAGTTGCTGGTCATTGAATTGAGAAAGGCATATTTCTGAATGGCATTAAAAAAATTGACTCAAGTTGGTGGCAGTCCGGCTCGCAAAATTCGTGAAGAAATCGCTACGAAAGTTGATGAGCATGCTAGCAAGAAAACTAACCCGCACGGAGTCACAAAGGCACAAGTAGGCTTAGGTAACGTACCGAACTATACGGCCACCAGCTCGGTATCGGACACGTCCAATAGCAAACTTGCGACCGCTGGTGCTGTTAAACAGGCATACGACAAAGGCGTTGAGGGTTTAAATCGCGGTAACGCTGCTTATGACCGAGCGGAGCAAGCAGAGACAAACGCGAACAAGCACACCGACGAACGTATCAGCACTTTGATTGGTGGTGCGCCAGCAGAAGCGCTAGATACAATCAAAGAGCTAGGTGATGCGTTAATGGATCAAGAAGATGCGGTAGCGGCCATTACAACCAATATCGCTCAACACAAATCCGACACATCAAACCCACACAAGGTGACAAAAGCTCAAGTTGGCTTATCCAACGTACCTAACTACGCATTCACGGCGGCGGTTAACGATGCCAGTGACGTGAAATTTGCGGCGGCAGGTGCAGTTAAGAAAGCGTATGACCTTGCAGCGTCGAAGATGACTCAAGCGCAAGCCGATGGCCGCTACCTGAAACTTGCAGGTGGTACATTAACTGGCGGCCTACTCATCGATGAGGGCGCAAGTAACGTCTCACAACTTCACTTAGGCCATACAGGTAAGCGATTCCATATAGAAACGAAAACCGATGGCTCATTTGACATTGTGGAGAGTGACGTTTCAAGTCGATTGAAGATCCGCAAAGGTGGTGAAACAACGCTATACGGCTCAATGAACGCAACAGAGTCGGTATCTTCCAACCGTAGTGTTGAAGTACAAGGTACGAGAGCTGGTAATACGATTCCATCAACCGACCATGTAAAAATGGATGGTTACGGTTTGATCGGTAATCGCCAAATTATGTATCTAACTAACGGCTCAACCGACGCAAAAGCCGAGGTAAAAATTGGTGTAGGTGGTGCGCACAACTCAACGGCTGCAAACCTGATCTTAAATAAGAGCAAAGTAGTCAGTAATGTGCCTATAGAAGTATCAGGGAGCAAGGTAGTTACCGAGGCATTCAACCGTACCGAGGTTGTGCGCACTTCTTTAGGTAGTGATAATTCTTGGTGTCTGGTTGCTAACGTAACGATGCCTCAATCAAGCTCTACTGCGGTTATTGAGTTCTTTGGTGGTGCTGGCTTTAACACTGACTTGCACTATCAGTCGTCACGGCACCAAATGATTCTGCGAGCTAGTAACGGAAACCCTAAAGGTCTAAATGGTCAGGTTATTACGGATCATCCTAGCGGCTTGCCATTCAGTGAGTTTGGCTGGGTGAATACTAGCGGTGACAATTACGCAATCTATGTGAAAACACGTAGTGCCTACAGTACGAACATTCTTATTCGATATATGTGTAGTCACACCATTACGCCATACGTTAGCAACAAAGGTGCGAGCCAGCCTTCGGGTATGACTAAAGGGCGAATGGTCACTAGCTATACGTCTTACAATAAAGACTTAGGGGCAATTAACTCTGTTGACGGAAAGGGTTTAGAGCTTGATTACTCGGCAAAGAAAACTTGGATTGGTTCGCGCAACACATCCTACTGTCACATGGAGACTGAAGCCTCAAGCGGTTTTTACTCTTACTCTCTGCTTACCCTCTCTAAAGGGCTTGATGTAATGCTCAATCAGAGCATTTCATTAGGTGGGCGAGCTGCATTTCGTAATACAGACGGCAACTGGCTTCGCATCAATGACTTAGCCAAGTTTACTTCTGGCGTCTTTTTCGGTAGCTCATTGGTTCGTACTGATGGACAGTTTACTGCGGGTTCTTGGTCAGCCAAAGTAAAGGCAGCTCGTGTAGCTCCTGTCTTCTATGATGGTACTTGGGGTGGTAACGGTTATGCTGCTTACAGTGTTAATGTACCAGACAGTACAGGTGCTCATTGGGCTTTTGCCTCTTACTACGATGGGACTAACATTCGTGCTGGTATTCAGATTCTTACTAACTCTGATGGTCGGATTAGACTCTACACTAACCGTAGAAGCAACTACGTAGAGGTATATGGCGGTAATGTGTATGCGGGTTCGCCTCAAAGCTCGGCAGCTCATTCATTAACACGTAAAGACTATGTAGACGCTAAGTTTAACAGTATTCCAACAGCGCCCGTTGGCGATATTATGGTGGGCAACGACCCATCAAACAGGACATCTGGTGTGCTACAAGGTCATGTTACTTGGCATGCTCGCAACTGGGCTGGACGCACTACGGAGTCTGCATCGCTAATGACTTGGGTTAACCCAACAACAGGATTTAAGGTTGTAAAAGCTGGCACATATTACATCGAATTTACTGACTATAGACGAGTGCGCGCTACAGGGCAGGACGACACTGTTTCAGCTCGTATTCAAGTTAACAACGCGACGAAAATTACCAATAGTTGTACTGCTAGGGATAACGCATTGGCAACTCCAACCGCTAAATGGGTAGGCCACCTTAACGTAAATGACACGGTGAGGTTCATTTCTGTAGGTGGTGAAATTATAGTAGGAGGTGGTCATTTTACAGTTCGCTACATCAAGCCATAACCATCAACCAAAGGGACACGATGCTGTCCCTTTTCTTGCAAAAGTTTTCGCATGCGAAAACATTGGCGCATATTGATGCGAAAACGAAATTTGATATAATCCAAATCTCTCAAATATAGATTTCACCTCATTGTTTCCTCGTGGAATATTTTGTTCGCGTTGCCGCGCGACAAAACGGTTGGATTGGCCTCTCACTCACTCGTTGGGTGAGAGGTTTTTCTTTATGTAGACCGTTGATAAATCTCTTTTTCCCAAAAACCAGCCCTATTTTATAGCCTTTAAAAAGTAAGTAACGCCCGTCTATTGAGCAATCGCCAGCATTCCGAATACACTTTGCAAGACACATATAAAAGGGGGATTTAATGCCAGTATCAGTTGTTGGTGAGAGCTTTGCTATTAGCGTTCTGGCTCTATCCGTCCTCAGTGGTGTTGGGTCATATCTCCAAGGCATACGCGAGCAACGTTTGGCTGGTGGATTCCTTGACTTTTTAACCGAGCTAACGCTGGCGTTGGTGGTCGGTTTGATAGTCGCTTACTTGTGTGACAGTGAGGGTGTGGAGTCTGGTTACACCAGCGCGCTTGTCCTCATCGCGTCAAACAACGGAGCAGACTCAATTAACTTTATCCGCAAACTAGCTAGCCACACGTTAGCGAGATTCTTTAATACCGGAGGGCAAGGCAAATGATGGAATTTGCAGTAATTGGCCTAGCCATTGCTGACCGATTTTTGCTTAAACGAAACGCAGTAAAAATACTGCATGCAAACCAGATGGACGATCCCGAAGTGATTCGATTCGTTCTTGGTTATCAATCTAACCGAGCTATTACGAATGGGACACTAACCTATTCGTTGCGAAGTAAGAAACGACCAAAAGCCGTCATTACTCGCACACGTAAACTCGACTTTTCACACGCCGGAAATAACAGCGAATACCTAACGTTCGACCGCAAATTGCTTGAACGTGAAGCAGGGGAAAAGCTACACGGCGAGTGGATTCTGGACGTGAAGATTGAGCGCTCCTGTTCCCTAATCAATCCGCTATACAAAATCTTCCCTACCTGTACGACATATTCAGAGGAATTTGAAATTGCGTAACAACAGCAAGTTTGCACTAGACCAGTCGCACAACTATGTGGTGGTCGATTTTGACAACGTGACCGAACGCGGCCTTAAGAGTCTGATCACTGCGTTAAAACAAGCGGGTGCGACTGTTACAGACGTAGAAGCCTCGAACAAGAAAACGAGACGAGACGGCGAGACAGTAAAACGCGCCAAACTGTTCTTTGATAATGGCCAGTCCATGACGCTGTTTGTGGGTGATGAGGGTGACATTTACCAAATGACACTGAACAACACGAAACAGCCTATCCCAAGCGTGAAGAACGAACGCGAGCTTGCGCGTGAAATGGTTCGCCTAATGGAGCGCAACCAAAGCAAGTTTGACAAGCAAGTAGCTCGCAAAGCGGCACAGGCCGTTAAAGACACCTCAGACATTCAACCAGCCACACGTTCTATTGCTAAGCGATTGGAAGAAGCCAAGGCAGCCGAGCAGGTTGCACAATCCAATTACACCAACGCCCTAGCCGCTCGGGACAGTGTTCGCACGAAGTTGGAAGAAGACCAACGCCGTGTAGCCGATCTTGAAGCTGCATTAGAGCAAGAGAAGCAAGAAACCAAGGAACTTGAAGCGCAATTAGAGGCGGCCAACGCATGATGTTTACCAGTCAAAATCAAATAAAAATTGTGGATCGCATCGACCATCTAGCTAAAACGCTAACACCGGAGCAAATCGAAGCGGTGCTGCAAGGTGAAAACGCCGACCAAATCCTAGAAGCACTATCGCTTGAGGATTTGGAAAACACTTACCTATACCAGTGCAAACCAGTGCCTCAAATGATGCTAGAGGCGTTCAAATCAAAAGCGTCAAAGCTTGAGTTTCGTGCTCAGCAATTTGGTAAGCACTTGGAACGTAAAACCCCTACGCTATCGGTAGAAGCTGTAGAAGTGGGTAAACCGCGCAAATCTGGTGCGGTCGCTGTCCAAATGGTGAAAATCCCATTTTCGGATGGCCAGAGCATTTCCATTGCGTTCCATGCGCCGGATAACGATCCGCTAAAAATCAATCCAGATGACACGCTAATCGCGTTCCGCTTCCTAATGAACTCGCGCGATATTACTCACGTAGTCGCGCCAAAGGGCAACATGGATTTGTCTCTTAAGGAAGTGACCGACAAGCTAGCGCAATTGCTTGAGAACAACAGCGAGAAATTTGTCGTCGCTAAGGCCAAGAAAGACGCTGACGCAAAAGCACTGGAAGAAGCGCAACAAAAGGCACAAGAGCTTGATGAGCAAGCCGCTCAGCTAGGCCAAGAAACAACAGACTTGGAACAGAAACTTGATGAGCTGGCCAAGAAAGAGAAACGCCTAAAAACTCAGATTGCTACCCAAAACGAAATCCAAGAAGAACTACGCAAACAGCTTGCTGCCATCAAACCAGCAGCAAATACAGCAGCGACCAATGTGGACGCTGGTGGCAGTCCGTCTCAAGTGATCGAGCAATGGGACGCTTCATGGACTAAGCAAGAGAAACGCGACTTCATCATTGAACGCGCTTTCAATGGCGATCTCGATGCCTTTGTTAAGCAGCTAAGCCAAGAGTTTAAAGACTCATTAGAGTTTGCAGGTGCAGCAAATCAAAACGTTCCTAGCACGTATTCAGAGTCGTACATCAATGATGCGATTTATGAGCTCGATAAAGGCGCTATGACGGTATCAGAGCTTGCAGAGGCTAAAGAATACATCCGTGATTCAATTGAAAACGATTTTCCTCAGTTGTCAGACGAAGAACGCGAGCGAAAAGCGAATATCGAGCGCAAAGAATGGCTAGTGGCTCTTATTGGCCGCAAGACCATTGCTAAGGGCTGGAAGATGGATAAAGGCGAAGATAGCGAGCCGTTTGTCTACTTCGAATCGCCTGACGCGAACGACGATGATAGCTTTGGCCAGTACATGATCCACGCGCGCGATAACCAAACCTTGGCTGTCACTTACGGCGAGGGTTCACCGCTTGCTGGTGGCGACGATCTACAAGGTTGGGAAGCGGCTAAATCGCTTATTCTGGCTGACTACGACCGTGAATCTAAGTTGCTTCAAGATACCGATGACAGCAACGAAGAACCGCAACCAATTGAGAACGACGAGCCAAACGCGAACGACCAAGACAAAGACGAAACCACAGCTAACCTATTCTGGTATGGCCTACGTCTACGCCCTTATGGCTTGGGTACAACGCCGCCACAACATCAAGTGGTTAAGTACCTCGATCCAGAATCGGCTAAAGAGCAATTCGCTGACGCTGGTAATGGCATTCGCCACGGCGCGATCGCTTATGACCAAAAACTGCCACCAGAGCTAGTAAGCAACTTTGACCTAGAACCGCTATTTGGCATGGTTGAGGGCGACCTAGAGGAAGCGGAGCGCATCGCAACCGAAGCGCTAGACCAATGGGGTGAGGACAAAGGCGTTGATGAAATTCCTCAGTCTACGCTCGATACCCTAAAACAAGTGGGCTTCAAAGCAGCGTTCGCTAAGCAGCTACGCCAGCAACCGGAAATGAAAAATCGCAAGGAAAATCCAAAAGCGTACAAGCTATGGAGCGCATCGATTGACCTTGTGACACCGGAAATGATTCAAGAGATTGCCGAAGACCTAATGCTGGTTCAAAGCGATGCTGAATTGCAACGCCAAGCAGAACACACGCAAGGCCGCATACGCTTCCAAGAAACTGCCCTATCCATACTTAAGGATATGCAGTCAGTGAGCCCAAGCGATCGCAAGCGTCTAGTTATGCTGGCTGACCTAACGCTAGGCACTGGTAAAACGCTAAAACGTGGCGAGAAAGTGGATGACCAAGCTAAGCGCATTTCAGAGCAAGCGCACCTAGTGGAATCACTACAAGGTGAAACCTTAGCGTCATTGGAAGCGCAATTTAAGAACCGCAAAGAGATCACTGATTTCCTAACGGCTCATCGCATCCCATTTAACCGCCGTGCGAAACGTGCTGACCTACTGCAAGCTATCTTGAACTACCGTGACGGATTCTTTAGCGCAACGGCGAAAATGTTCGACCTACGCACGCTACGTGGCGACCTATACGAGAAGTTTGAGAACGGCGAAGCGTTGGCACTGGATGACGTAGAAAAAGCGTTTAGCGCGACTACGGTTTACCATGAGGGTGACGTAGCTTACACCAAGGCAAAAGGTGAAACCGTCATTCCAGCAATGGCAGACCAAGGCGAGGACTACCAAAAAGTTGAGCGCTTCATTAAGGCGATCGATGACGGTAGCTACCCTGACCTATCCGAACCAAGTTCAGATGAGCTCTTTGCTCAGCACTACGCAATGGCGAGTGTTACCAACCAAGACATCCTGGCAATTCATGGTTTTAGATACTTGGATAACGATGAGCAGATCGACAATGAACAGATGGCGCGCGCTATCCATAACTCGGTCATGCCATTGTGGTACACAAAAGCTATCGAAGCGGAATACGAGAGCCGTGGATTCCCTAGCCTTGCTGCATTGCCTGACTTGAACCATAAAGGCCAATTCAAGGCGACACGCGAGAAGCGCTACGCACCAGTAGGCACTACTGGTCAAGCTGACTTTAGCGTTATCGATACGTACACAGGCAAGGTGCTAGAAACTGGCCTAGAGGGTGCAGTGGCGCAGCAAAAAGCGACTCAACTAAACGACCAAGCAGTGAAAGAAAGCACTATTGCAATCTTTAACATGCTTAAGGACGGCAAAACGCTTGAGCAAATTGCAGAGACGGAATACAGCGCACCACTAGAGCCTGTCAGTCCGGCCATGTTCACCACAATCAACGGCTTTGAATCATTGTATTCAACGTTAGCCATTAACGGCTCAGGTTCGCTTCACTCGCGCCCAACACTACGCGAGAACGCCGACAAGCTACTGGCTAAGGTGGACGCTGACGGCAAGATTAACGATGTTGCGCTAACCGAAGAACAAGAGAACCAAATGGAAAATACATTTGGCTACAGTTTCTTCTCTGCGAAGTCGAACAAGGGTAAAGAGCTACGCTTTATCGCTAACACCAATTCTCGCAGCTACCTAACGGTTGACGGTGCTAACAAACTGCTTGAGCTATTGGGTGCTAAGAACGCCGTAGAATCTGACACAGCAGATGAAGTGAGCAAGGGTGCATCCGAGGAAGAAAAACAACTTCTCGCACTAGACCCAACTCAATATTCATTTGGCTCAATCTATGAGAGCGAGGGCATTCGAGATACGGGTGAAATCGCTAAGCGAATCCGCGCCTTTATCGCTCAGCTTAAGAAAGCTGGCAAGATCAGTAATGACGTTAAAATCTCAGTACGCAAGCCTCGCTACGGCACACTAGACCTAACGCTGACTGACTTGCCAAGAAACGTCATGCTCTACAATCCAGCTTACCTACAGTTCGAGATTGATAACCCTAACTCGCCAACGCCACACGGTATGAGCCGTTATACCGAAGCAGTAGATCAGCTGATCGAGTTCGTTAACGCTTATGTAGGCCAATACGACTACAACAACAGCGACACGATGACCGATTACCACGATCGCAATTTCTTTGGTGGCCGCCTAACCGTGGACTTTGATTTTGGTAAGGAGCGCAAAGTGGTAGAGCTCGCGTCTCTAACTGAAATTCACCAGCAAGGCGAACAGGCAGAGGATGACGTACTAGACGTTAACTCATTCCGTGAAAGCCTAGACGAAGAAGAAGCAAAAGCACTTGAGCAGCTAGAAGCCTTTACCAACCTAGAGCTAAAACTTGGTAAGCAGGAAGTGACTTTCCCAACAGGCCGAGTGAAGTCGATTAATGCGAAAGATGAGGACGGACTAACTTACAGCCTAGACGTTCTATTCGACATTCTAGCGACCGACTTAAGCGAAAAAGCGAAAGCTCAACTTGAGACGATTAAGGACTGGCAATCTGCGGATACCTACTACAACGAAAAAGGCGCATTGGCACAACCAAGCGTTGCGGCTGGTATCCATTCAGCAAATGGCTCTGTACCAGCGAACGTGTACGCTCCGCTAACCGTGCGTTCATGGCTAAACGAACGCTACGTTGATATTTACCCAATCGCTAAAGATGGCGAGTACAAGTTCGCGCTATACCAAGGCAATGACTTGATCGGTGAATTTGACGATACAGCGGAAATGGAAGCGTTATTAGTGAAAGCGTTCAATCTAAGTAGTGAAGCGCCTCAATCTGAAACAGAGGGTAATAACGAAGAAATGGAACATGTAGAGAAACTAAAAGAAATCCGAGATTTCACTGGTGAACCTACGCCGGAATTGGTTGATGAGTTCCAAACCGCACTAGAACAAGCTTACGCCTACTTCGAAGCTAACGACCAAGTGGCAGAGAATGAAGCGTTGATGGATGCCGCTCTAAGCAACATCACCAGCATGATCCAAGCGCAAATCTAATCACAACCAAGGCCGCCAAATCGGCGGCCTAAACCGGAGAAAATCAAGTGTTAAGCTTAAGAGAAAAAATGACGCTCAACCGCGATGCTGCGGGTTTGTTAAAAGAGCTTAAGAGTGGCCAGCTATCGATTGGTGAACGCATCAAAAAGAACCGTGAGCTGGTGGAAATTCTTAATAAACTGACTGGCGCTAACCAAAAGGTTGAGCAGGAACCGGTATCAAGTTCGGATGAGCCAATATCGGTAGAAGAATTTTCCAAGTTAGGTCGCTCAGATAAGATTGAAAAGCTCAATCAAGTGCTATTGCTACCTAATTGGTACGAATACGAAATGGCGTTTTTCCCTAACTACCAAGTGGTTGAAAAGGGCGATAACTACGTTGTGTATAAGGATGGCGAAAACTTCCAGTTTGGTTACAAGGGGCATATCGCGCGAGGTTTGGACTACTGGAAAAACGATGCGGGTTCAGCTAAGAAAAATGGTGTCTTTGGTAGCTGGTCGCGCGCTGACCGTAACAAGGCTATCAAGACTCTTACGAAGCACATCGAGCAGAATGAGCGCGACAATGGCGAACGTCCAGTTGAGCAAAGCGATCTAGTTGCGAGATTCCTTGCAGGGGAGTTTAATACAGCCAAGCCATCGTTGTTTGTTGATGTAATGCGAGACGTTCACTCAGAGGGCTTGGAGCTAGATAGCATCAAGCAAAAAGCGATTGAATGGTTCGAGCACAATCCTGACAAACTGGCCGCTTAAGTTTTCGCATGCGAAAACTTTTCAGAGAACTTGAGAAAACGATAATGAATGTTTTAACCAAAATCCGAGCAGACTATTACTACAAGCAATCTTTAAACCTTGCACTGGCAGCCAGTGAGCGTCATAACTACGCCAAGGCGCTTTTCGCATTGCTTAAGAGCCTTTAATCCTTTTCCCTCTCCCAAAAGTTTTCGCATGCGAGAACTCGCCACTCCCAACCGGAGCGGTCAAATTGAATCAACTCACATCAATTAACGCCGAAATCAAAGAGGCAAAAAACATCAATGACCTAGCCGAGATTGTTCAACTGTACGCAACAGACAATCCAAAGCCCAAGCTAGGTCGAACCAGCTACGTTGTGACAGCAAAAGGCGACGAAGTAGAAACAGGCTTTAAAGTCGTGGAAGCAAGCGACCTTATTCCATCGAACGATTTGGACGGTCGAATCAATCCGAATTTCCCACAAGAGCTGCAACCGCGCGACCGTACTCGCGTATCCTCAAAATTGCAGATCTCAAAAATGGCCAACGATTTGCGCCCACAACAATTAACGGATTCTGGACTATCTAGCCACGGCGCACCGATTGTCGGCTCGGACAATGTGGTGGAGTCGGGGAACGGTCGAACCATCGCTATCATCAAAGCCTATAGAGAGGGCAAAGCTGAAAAGTACCGCCAGTTCCTAATCGACAATGCGGAGCGCTTCGACCTATCACCGGAGAAAGTTGAAAGCATGCGCGAGCCAGTGTTGGTTCGAGAACGTGTCACCAAAGTTAACCGTGCTAAGTTTGCCCGAGATTCCAACCTCTCTGACTTGCAACAAATGAGCGCAGCCGAGACAGCTTGGGTTGACGCAGAGCGCATCGATGACCGCATGATTGCTCTGTTCCAACCGAGCGAAACAGGCAACCTTTTGGCCAAATCCAACCAAGGATTTATAAACAGCTTCCTAACCGAAATTGGGGATAACTCAACCGCCGGACTACTGACCGAAGATGGCCGACCAACCAAACAACTGATTGAGCGCATGCAAAATGCCGTGTTTGCCAAGGCGTACAAAAACGAGAAGTTGGTGAAGCTGGTAGCCGAGGAAGCCGATCCCGAAATTCGCAACATTTTGAGCGCGCTAAACGGCGCAGCAAGCGCGTTTGTTGAGATGCAATATCTTAGCGGGGAAGTGCATAAAAACACGTCTGAAACGCTTGCAGAGGCCGTGGAAATTAACGCTTCACAACCTGACCTCGCTAAGTCAGCACTTGACTCGCTAGTGCAAGCAACCGAGCTGGTAAGACAGGCCAAAGAGTCCGGCCAACACATTGACGAGCTATTGGCTCAATCCGGTTTGTTTGGCGACAACGCTCCCGAGGCCGAAGCGCTGGCGAGATTCATTGCTGCCAATAACCGAAGCGCAAAACGCATGACGCTGGCATTTAAGACAATGGCCGAGGCAATCAATAGTGAACTGCTTCACCAAGGCCAAGCGCTAGGGGATATGTTTGGCGGCGGCGGTGCATCGCTTATCGATATTCTTGGGCGAGTGAATCAAGAGCTGGAAAACGAGGGCGTACAAACAGGCTTTATGTTCGAGTCTGTTCTGCAACCGGACGAACTTGCAAGAATCCATTATGCAGCTATAAAATAGGTCTAGGCTTCCAAGCCTGTGACAAGCTAGAAGACACGACAAAAAACGCCAGATTTAATTGTCAAATCTGGCGTTTTTGCATTTAAGGAGTAGGGGATGTTTACCATAAGGCATCGTTACCATTACGGACTAATCGACATCAACGAGGACGGCGTTGCCGATGGCCATTCAGTGACAGGAAACGAGATCCCCGCTTTAAGGAAAGACGGCGAGTATATCTACAGGCCGTTTAAAGGGGCACTAGATAATATCTATCTGCTGCATGTCCAAAAGGTGAAGCTGGTGAATATCGTCGCCTATTGCGATGACGAACTAGGGCTATTTGGCTGGCAAGACGTACCACTCGATCACTATGTGGTTGGTGTCTACCGTGACGGCGGGTATTACGTTCTAACAAAAAACGGGCAGCTAATTAGCCACCCGCTCTAAAAAGTTTTCGCATGCGAGAACTTTACACGCGATAACCTACTAATTGAGCTTCACCAACTGGCACTTGCTCAAGTTCGCCATCATCAAACAGTACCGTTAGCTTGTCGCTATGCTTACCAGATGCGAACACCAAACCATGACGACCATTAACCATGACACAAATGCTGGTAGGCTTTTGGTTTGCTGTAGGCTTTTTGCTTACTGGTGTCGTTTGGGTCTTTTCTGCTTTCTCGGATTCGCTAGGTTGAGGTGCAACTTCCACCTTGCTATCTAGCTCGCCAGTACGCAGTTTTACACAATCTTGGCGTGTTAGCTTCTCGCCGCTTTCCAGTGCTTCACGAACGCGCTCAGAGTTATCGATGGTTGCTTTACGTAGTTCGTTGATTGATTCCACATCACCAATAATCCCTTTTTGGAATGCTTCCAAAACAAAGTCAGGGGCTTTAAGTACATTTAGGTATTTCGAAATGTAGCCGTCTGATTTGCCAAGGCGCTTAGCCAAGCCACGGTTATCCAGATTGTGCTTTTTCTTAGCTTGGTCAAACGCCTTACCCAATTCGATTGGCGTTAAATCTTCACGTTGGATGTTTTCAATGAGCTGGCCAAAAATATCGCCCTTTTCACGGACAATACATTCAACGTGAGTCAGCTTGTCGCTCAACATAGCGGCGCGCCAACGGCGTTCACCCTCTTGGATTTTGTATCCCTTGCCATCGAACGGGTAAACAACGACAGGTTGAATTTGGCCGTTTTCTTCTAGGCTTTCGCATAACTCAAGTAGTGATTCATCGTTAAATTCTTCACGAACTTGCTCAACTGAATACAAAGAGTCTTTAGGGATAGCCAGCACTTTCGCTGCATCGCGGATTTCTACCGCTGATTCATCCAAGAGATTATCTAGGTCGCTAAGCTTGATTCGATCTCTTAAGCTTTTGGTCATGCTGTCACCTCCACCATGCGCTTGCAAAGTTCATCACAAACCGCTGTAAAGCCGAATTTCTCAGCCGCTTTAGGGTTGGTTTCAATCAGTGCTTTGCCTTGGTTTAGAGCTTCACTTACGCGCGTTGTTTTAATCAGTTTGTTTTCAAAAACTAGGTTGCCGTACTCTTTACGAAGTTCCGCTTCCTGTTCGCGCTGGTCGTTTGTGATATTGGCTTCGATAAGGTTTAGGACAATGCCTAACACTTCCAAGTCAGGGTTCATTCGACGGATTTGGCGCGAGGTCTTAACCAGCTCATTAACGCCTTTGATCGACATTTTTTGTGCTTGGCTAATGATAAGTAGCTTACTGGCCACAAGTAGCGCTGCATGCTGTAGCGCGTTCGCCGCTGGTGGACAATCGATAAAGATATAGTCGTAGTCGTCTTTGATAAGGTCGATAGACTCAGCCACGTTTAAGATTTGTGATTGAGTAATGTTACCCATGCGCTTATCGCCGCCAATAACGTGTACGTTTTCGCTTACTACAAAAGGTTTAGCCTTTACTGGATTTTCAAAAAGGTTGTAAGCGTTGTGTAGGCAGCTCGCAGATGTGTACTCTGGATTCTCGACCATTTCCGGTGCGATTGAGCCGCCTAAGTTGTTTTGTGGGTCAAAGTCCAGGAATAGACATTTGTTGCCTTGGCTAGCGATGCTAATGCCAAAGTTGTAAGTACAAGTTGTTTTACCTACGCCGCCTTTTTGGTTGGCAATCGCCATGATAGTGCTCATTAATGATTTCCTTTGCTGGTGGAGTTTGTTTGCTGTTTTGGTTTGCTCAGTGCTGTTTCAAGATCATCGATATAGCACTGAACCACATAATCGGTCGTACCGCCGCCGTTCATGGCTTTGTAGATGGCAGTGTGACAAGGGCTTACTCCCTTAACGCCATCAATAAGCAGCTTGGCTTTTCTGGTACTTCCTGCTTTCTCGACTAATTGAATTAGTCTTTCGCATCGTTCCTTGGATGCCATATCAACGCCTCTTAATTGTTGTCACTGGCAACGGGGCTACACTATACGTTGCCAGAAGCAACAGCACAAGCGAAAAAGTGAGCAAACAGAACCGATTGCACAAGTTTTCGCATGCGAGAACTTTGAGAAAAATGTGAGATTGATTCCGAGAGTTTTCGCATGCGAAAACTTTTTGACAGAATTGCCAGCGCGTAATCAGCAAGTGCAAGCGGTGCATAACCAATTGTTTTTAATAAAAAAGACTAAAAAAACTTGTTAAATATGAAATTAATCTCAAATAAATTACACACCAGATAAGCGATGCCGAAAACTATTAGGGGTAGTAGTGCTTGTGTTTATGCTTATCGATTCAACGTGCAATCCCCGCCATCTTTTCAGTGGCGGGGTTTATTTTTTCTAACAAAAGTTTTCGCATGCGAAAACTTAACGCATCGATTTGGCGTTCACGCTCCACGCTTCAAGGTTCAAATCCTCGATAGAATATTCAAATTCTTCATCATCGGCGTAGTAGGTATGTAGGTTGGCTTGCCAGTAGCCTTTATCAATTTGCTCTTGCTGGTACGCCCACGCAGCACACAACAAAATCGCAGGGTCTTCGAAATTGAAGTGTTGCTCTGTGATCACTTCTGAATCGCTGCCAAGGTCATAACCATGCTTGGCCATTAGCGATTTAACCGCCCACCAATAAGCACCATAGTGACGGTACATTAGCGGATTGGTTTGAAGTGTTTTGTAAATGCCATCTACTTGAGCTTGGATAAATGCCTCTTTGCTTTGCGCTGTTTCTAAAGCCTCATCGAGTAGGGGCTGTAGATCTTCAACGGTAGGCAATTTCACTTGGGTAATCATTGTTATCTCCAAAAAGTTTTCGCATGCGAGAACTTTTTCGCATGCGAAAATTTAAGTTAGGCAGCTTCGGCCAACGTGTTGTGAATGGTTAATAGCGATTTCGCCAGCAGTTCCAAATCCGCTTTCGCAGAGATAAACCACCAGCCGCCATTAAACTCACTGCTTGCGTTCGAAGCGAAGTCAGCGCCGTACTCGGCCTTGGCTTCCTTGTCACCAGCGAACATCACTTTCAGCGAACCTTTAAGGCCGTTGTTGTCCATCAAACCAATGCGTTCGTATGGCTCTACAACAATCTCTTTTCGGTTGCGACCGCGCTTAGGCTTCCAGCTAATTGGTGAAGTCACCATTTTAACGTCGATGCCAATGCGTGACATTAGTTCGCTAAACTTCTCGATGCTCTCTACGTTAATGGTAGAGATATTGTCGATTTTCACTTTCTGCGTTTCGGTCACTTGAACCTCGGTCTTTTCCGGCTTATCCGCATTTAGGTACTTCTCGATAAATTCTTCGCGCTGTGTGCTGCGGTAAGTGAATAGCGAACCATACGCACCTTTCATGCGATTCAATGACCAGTCATCCGAGAAGATTAAGCCATCACCGGATAGAAACTCACGTTCGCCAATAGCGTGTAGGTCGGCACATACCTTAAGCATGGTTTCTTGTGAGTTTTCCCCGTAAATCGCATCGACCTTTTTCAGCAAGTGAGTATCGGTCGTTGGTTTGTATTGCGTCATCCAGTACGCGATCTGTGATAGACGTTTCGCACGGTCAGGGTCGTTGGCCACCAGCTTAGTGAAGTCAGCGAATAGCTTATCTTCCAGCTCTGTGCGGTATTCGCTAGAGCGTTCGGTCAGAATATCGGTGTAACGAGTGAACTCACGAGCCGATAGGCGGCGCGCTTCGTGTGCGTTGGTGTAACCTGTCCATTTCAAATTGCTTAGATGGTTATCTAGGTCTTTAAGGAAAGTGATAGACGTTTTGTAAGTCGTCTCCGCTTTCAGTAGTGCCTCTTGATAAAGCTCAGGGTATTTTTCCTCGAACGCTTTGATCTCAAGTGTCACCAGTTCTACGACTTCCTGCTCGGTCACTTGGTTGCCGTTTTCCATCGCCTGTTTGTCCCAATCGCTACCGATAAAGAAACTTAGAATGTCGTGTTCCAACATCACGCGACCTTTATCTTCCAATTGCTTGGTCACTTGGTCGAGTAGGGCTTTCGCGGTCGCTTTATCGCTCGCATCTGGATAAATCAGCGTTTGGTCTGGTTCAACATCCAATCCCCACGGCGTAGAGAATGAGCCGTCAGCATTACGCACCAAACAACGGCGGCTATTTCCGTAGGCTTTCATTTTCTTCTCTGCGACCAGTTCAAAGAACGTCTCACGGTCAAACGTATGAGCGACTTCACTTAGTGGTACACCTTGGAGCGCTTTTGCTTCTAGTGCTGCTCTATCCTGATTCACTGGCGCAATTTCAATGATGCGTTCAACAGGTAGATCGACATAGTTGCGTGACGCTGGTTCGCCGTCCATTTCAGTAATAAAGCCGTCCACCGTGCCAGATTTACGGTCGAAGTTGGTGATCATGATTGTTGCTTTTGAGTCGTACTCGGCGCTCCAAGAACGGCTCTTAACTTCGGCTTTGTAGGTGTAGCCATTACGAACAATCACACCGTTGCGAACAATGTATAACTCTGGATGAGTTAGGAAGTCAGGGTAATCCTTTAACACACCGTCATTGATGGCCAGCTCCATTGCTGGTTTCAATTTCTTGATGGTCTCGCTCGCTTTGTCGCGGTTTTTGATCGCTGCCTCATAGGTTTTGATTTGGCTTTCTAGCGCAAACAGTCTGCCTTTGGTGCGTTGGTAGTTTTTGTGCTGCCAACTGCCGCGCTTCTCGCCCTCTGCACGTAGGCGATCTTCTTCCACCTCTTTGCGTAGTGGCTCTAACTTCTCGCGTAGTTCGGCCAGCTCGCCCTCAACCGCACTCACATCCAAAGCAAGCATTTGGGTGGCTTTGATGTACTTGCTAACGTTAATACTTGCTAGTCGGCGTTCCTCTAATTTGCGCTTGCGCTCAGCTTGACGCTTAGCCGCTTCGATACGGGCTTTCGCTTCTTCTGGATTTGCTGCCAGCATGATTGCAGTTTCGTCGGCTGCGTCTGCATCGGCGTTCGCAATGTACTTGTCATTGCCTTTGAACATTGTCTCAATCCAAGTTGATTTACGTTGGATTGTGGCCAAGCGGAAATCATCGAATGAGCCTTTAGACGTGTAGTAGTGAACATTCACGCTGTTTTGTTTTGAGCCAACACGAGCGCCACGGCCATTACGCTGTGTGATACTCATTGGAGTCCACGGTAGCGTTAAGTGGTGAATGTCGGTTGTGCCATGATGCAAGTTGATACCGACTTCGCCTTTTTTATTGAGGATCATGAATTTGTATTTCGAGGTATTGTAAGCATTGGCGATTGCTTCCAAACCCGCTTCTTCATCGTCCTCAGTCGCTTTAGAGCCTTTCTTACCAGCAACGGTATCGCTGTTCAAAATACCGATTTCAGACAGCTTACAACCAACAAAATCCGCAAGGATGCGAGCCAGTTTTTTGTGCTGTGTCTTTTCTTCGGTAAAGACAAGCTGCTTGCCGCTAGCCAGATAAATCTCGCGCGCGTTCTCAAGGAACTTGGCGTACTTAGGAGAGACAGGGTGCGTAAATTTCAACTTAGCTTTGTCACAAATACTTGTGAACTTGTCATCAAATTGCTGGTGGAGTTGAACCACGCAGTGATCGCCCTCGACCTTAACGCTCTTATCAACCTTAACTTGGATTTTGCTTAGCTTAACCGTGCCGTCTGGTGCTACATCCTCAAAAGTGACTGTGACGGTATTTGGTAGCTTGGCTACTACCGCCTCAACCTCTTTCTTGCTGTCCTTGGCGAATCGGTAGGTAACACGCTCATAGTACAAATCAAGGTCTGTACTTACCTTGTCCATTTTACGGATTAGGCCGAAAACCGTGTCGTTAGGGTATTGCTCAACAATCTCTTGGTTTTCGTCTTTGTCTGGATTACTGATAGCGTCAGCGCGTTGACGTAGTTCCTCATATAGCGCTTCCTGTTCGCTATTCATTTGGACAAAGCTTTGCTGACTAATCAGGTCAGGAATGTGAACGTTGGCACCAACGGATTTAGCATCCTTGATCGTCATGTAGCGGTTAACGATGTTTCGAAGTGCGTCTAGGTTTTGGAATCCGAGTAGGGCTTCACGCTGTTCAACTTCGCCCGAAATCTTAGTAACCAGCGCTTCGCCAGTCTTACCAAACATGCGGATAAAGTCGTCGCTGTCAAAGATGCCCATCTTGGCAAACGTATCTGCCGGAATGATGTGGGACAGCATATTGAACATATCAACAGGGCTGTTTACGGTTGGCGTAGCTGTTAGGAAGTAAACGCCTCGACCGTCATTGCGCGCCTTAATGACGTTGTTCTTAAGCTGCATATCGATAGCGCGATCGGCTTGAGCTTGGCTAGGCAAGAATGCCAGGTTGTTTCGGTATGAGCCGCCCTTGTACGAGTTACGGAAATCATGCGCCTCATCGACCATAACGGAGTCGAATAGCAAGTCCTCAAAGTACGGTAGTTCTTCGTTTTTGGCCGTGCCATCGTCAGCGTATTTCGCTTCAAAGCGCGCGTTCTTCGCTTTCTCTGTGTGGCTTTCCACTTCCTTAACTAGCTTGCTTGAACCAGCAATCAAACCAGCATCGCGCATTTCAAGCACGTTGGCCGTAATCGTGTCCGGCTTCAATGGAATGCGGTTGTACACGTCTTTTGTCATTACCACGATGCGAGCGGTTGACTGTGTAAGCTGGTGGAGCTGTTCTGCTACGCGCTTGCCGTTGGTGTCTACGGTCAGTTTGGCGCGCAAGATAGGATCGCCTTTCTTGTCTAGCTTAGGTTCGCCCGTTTCATCTAATACCGGTTCCCGAATGATTTTGCCGTCATCGTCTTTGTGAACCTCAAGGCCGATAAATACCTTGTCAGATAGATTGCTTTCACCAAAGAACAGATCGGCTTCATAGAACCAGTTCTCTAACACTGATTTAGGAACAACGATGGCCACACGGTTTGCACGTTTGGTTTCTAGGTTGTACTGCACTAGACCAAGGCCAGTGAGCGTTTTACCCAAGCCAGTACCAAAGGCAATAATGCCGTTACCGTCCGCACTGTGACGGCGAATCGTTGAGTTTTGGTAAGGTAGGAACTCAATCGCACCAGATACGCCATCTAGCGATAATGGAGTGTCATCGAACTCCGGTTTAATCCAACCGTTAAACGTATTGTTGTAAACCTGTTCCAAGTATTCTGAATGGTCAGATGATGCAATCCATGTAGAAAACTCATCATCGAGGTGGCGCATTTGCTCACGGATAAGTGATTTATCTTCGTTCTTACTACCGCCACGAACCGCACCATAGTTAATGTACGATTCAATTTGACGCTCGAATCGCTCATCGCTGTTCGCTGCTTTACCTTTCACGCCATTACGAGTTAGGCCATCAATCCATTCGCCATCACGCCAACGGTAGCCAGTGAGGTATTGGCCGGATTCGCTTTGTACGAAATCCTCAAAGCCGTCCTTATCCTCGGTAAAGTCGCCCAAGATAAACTCCGTGTAGCCACGGTCATGCAGGAACTCAAGCATGATGTTTTTAGGAATCCACTTATCGGTAAGCTTCATCTTCACATCGGCAATCGAGATCTTGTTTCGCTTAGATTCGATGGCTTGGATTTGGCGCATGATGTTAGCTTTCACGGTATCGCTGGTGGCCGATACTAATTGTGTGGTCAGCTGATCCATGCGTTTACCGACTAGGCCAGTCGTCGCTTTGTGGAATGCCGTCACCGTACCGTCAGGGTTTACGGCTACCTCATCCATGTTCGCTAGGTAATCAAGCAACTGCTCATCGCTCATCGTATCGATACCGCTGGCGGTGTAATACGTGCGAACGTCATGCAGTGTCAGTGTGGTTATGCCTAGTTCACGGTCACATAGATGGAACACGTCACCAATGCGAGACGAACTGTATTGAACAGTAAGTTCACGCTTAAGGTCGCCTAAGAGTAGGTCAGACAGTTTGCCCTTAGAATCGATCGATGAGTGGTAGTAATTCCATGCAGAGACGTACTTCTCGCTTAAGTTGCTTAGCGCTTTCTTCGATACCTTAGAGCCGCCCATTAGTGCGTTCAGCTCTAACACTTCGCCGCTTAACTTCACGCGATATTGTTCGGTCTGGAAGTCCTCCGCGCCCATTGCCATGTTGGCCAAGTCGCTATTGGATGTGGTTCGGCCACCAGCAACCAGCGTTGCAAGTGTTTGAACTTTCATGCCAAGTAGAATGCCTTTGTAAGCGTGTTCTTGACTCGCTTTTGGCAGCTTGGCGATCTCGCGCATTAGGGCTTTAAAGTCGTCATGACACAAGTAGCCGTAATCTTCGAAAATCTGTAGCGCTTGGCTGGCCGATAGCTTAAGCATCGATTCAGTAGAGTAGGTGATAGAACCGATCTCATCGGTGTTATCTACGCCATAGGTCGCCTTGCTGATAACGCCTGTTTTCGCGTTGCTTTCGGACACTTCCCATTCGCCATCAATCATTTCGTATTGCTGGCCATTGCGGAACATTGTGTCGCCCTCGGAGTATTTCGCGCTCACTGGCTCGCTTACCGATTCATCAAGCAACATCCAGTCGATACGGCTGTTAAAGCGGCGCATTAGGGACTGTTTAATGTCCTCGTTAGAACGGTTGCCGCGCTTCACGACTTTGCGCGCAAACTTACCTACGCCCTCAACAGTCTGTTCGCCGTTGATGAATTTCTTACCCTCGCGCTCGAACCACTTACCTTTAAGCCAAGTATCCCAAAGCACGTTAGATTCAATCAGCGTGTCACGGTCGGCACTATCAATCAGTGCTTTCGCTTGGTCGCTGTGTTTGCGCCAGATAACAAGGTCAGTCACTACGCCAGTATCAGCGAACGTGCCCGTTGGTAGTCGGTGCGCGCCCAAGAACTCCGCTTTAAGTGCGAGTTGTGTACGCCACTTCTCAAGGTTTTTCGCATCACAAATACGAGTTGGAAGAACTAGGGCAATCAAGCCACCAGCTTTCGCTTTATCGATAGAACGAGAAACGAAATACTGATCGGCGTACTTAATGTCTTTGTACGCTTTGTCTTTCATCGCACTAGCATCACGAACACCGTAAGGCGGGTTCCCGATCACTAGGTCGAAATCACCAATATCGGGATTGCTGGCCACGGCTTCGAATGCAGATTGAATTACATGGTCTTCGGGGTGAAGAATTTGGTTAATGGCCGCCGAGGTCTGATCCATTTCTACGGATGTAGTCAGTGTGCCTTTAGGTTTGGTTTCGCTAAATACGCCCACGCCCGAACTTGGTTCAAGTACGCTACCGCCATCAAAGCCATAGGAACGAACTGCATCCCAAGTCGCGCTCGCCAGCCATTTAGGCGTGTAGTATTCGTTGGTGGAGCCACCGATACCGCCAAAACCTGTGTAGTCGCGCAGAGCTGCTTTATCTTCGGGTGAAACGTTGGAGTAGTCGCCGTTGTACTTGGCGAGAATACCTTTGGCTAGTTGGTTAGCCTTAAGGCGCTGGTGGCCTTTTGGAGTGTCGCTAATATCGACAGCGAGCAAGGCTTCAAACTGGCGTACCAGTTCATCGATTGTTGTCGCCTGTTCAATACTGCAGGTTAAATCAGTGTTCATTGAATTTGCCTTTTATTCATTGGATAAAAGCCAAAAAAAAAGTCGAGCTTTCGCCCGACTTTTTCCTTTCCTATTCCCCATCCCAAAAAAACGCCACTATCAATATCAATTTAAGTTAATGAATAATCTAAAATATCTAAGGAAGTAGATTTTTAGGGACGGGAATATTATTCCGAACACAAAGGTTATCATCAAGAATAAAAATTAGTGTTTTTGGTGAGTAACCAAGATTCAAAGGCAAGCAATTGAACTTTGACTAAAAAAATTTAACGCATAGAAAATCAATCATTTATTAGCGTATTGGTCACATTGACGCGATGCGCTATCATCCAAGATCATCCCCATCCCTGTAGAAAGCGCCTCAACTAACCGAGGTCGCACATGTCGCAAAACAAGGCATCAATTGGGCTAGCGACAGCTTTAAAACAAGCGTTCCCTTTCTTTAACGAGAATGACGATAAAGAGAGCGGGATCAGTTTTGAATCTGGCTCTGGATACACGGGATCGCCATTCCACGATCGCGAAAACCAATTAGATGAAAGCAACGGCGCTCTGACCAATGACGGTCGAAAAAGCTCAGACCGCTTTTTTCTGCACAAGCTGCCGAAAGATCGCTTCATGCTATATCCGATACTCAAGGAAATGGCCGAGGACAGCACGATTGATGCCGCGCTCAATCTGCACCTTGGTCACGCTCTTTCGGTATCAAACGACAATGGCATGGCTGTGTATCTTCATCCAACCGATGAGAAGTACGCTGAGTACATAGGCCGTCTTAACCGAGAGCTGCTAACTCCAATCAACGAAAACCTAATGAACTGGACGTATTCAACGCTGGTTTATGGGGTTAACTATGTTCGCCCATACACGAAAGAGGGCGTGGGTATTACTCACTTTGAGGCCAACTACTACACGTTGCCAAACCAAATTCGTGAGTACGAACGTTCGGGCGAGCTAGCTGGATTTACTGCGGAATATCTACAAACCAGAGCGAACGGCGAACAGGTACGCCTTGCCGAGCCTTGGGCGCTTATCCCACTAAAGATGCCAATCTGGCGACCAGATATGGATATGCCGCCAGTTAACTACACTGGCCAGCGTTACTCACTTTATGACGATGCGTATTCACGCATGCCAATCGAGACGCAGAACTACGGCTCGTCCATTCTGCTTACCTGTTTTGAGGCTTGGTCGATGCTTCGCCAGTCCATTGCAGCGCTAGGCGCAAGTCGTGTGAATGCTTCACTTATCGATCGCATGGTAGCGGTAAACACTGACGGCTTAGATGCTGCGGGAGCTGCGGAATACATCAACATGGTCGCTGACCAGATGAAGCAAGACCGTCAAGAGGTGGTAGACCGTTCCCGCAAGCTAGGTTTCATCCCAACCGTCATCAATACGCTATTGCCCTTTATGGGCGGCGCTAAAGGTGGCTTGCAGATCGATACCTTTACCACTGACCCAAATATCTCCCACATCGAAGACATTATGTTTCACCTTAAACGTTTAGCCGGAACGCTTGGCGTAGACCCATCCATGCTTGGGTTTGGTGATCTTCTTTCTGGTGGACTAGGCGAGGGCGGCTTCTTCCGCACTTCGATTCAATCTGCACTACGCGCCAACCAAATCCGCGCAGCCGTGGTGGCGTTCGTTAAGCGCGCTATCGACATTCACACCATCTACCGAGACAGCAAGGTGTGGAATGACAACGATATGCCATTCGAGATCCGATTTAACTCTCTCAACACTGCTATCGAGCAAGAGAAAGCAGAAGCAATGGAATCAAAAGCGAACTACGCAACCATGCTGGCTACCGTGCTTGACCTTATCGAGCAATCCCCAATCGGCAAGTCTCCGAAACTCAAACACCATCTTTACACGTCCGTTGTTGGCCTCGACTCCGAGCTGGCCAATGAAGTCATTTCCGAGCTCGCAGCTCAAGTGGCCAAGAACGACAAGATGATGGAATCCATTGGCATGACTGACCAAAGCGAAGCGGAACGATTCGTTAGAGACGTAGTTCTCGGCCTACTAACCGAAATCCAAAGCCATTAATGGAGAAAAGAAAGTGACAGCAAAGGCACTTAAACAAGTATCCGACCGTTTCAGCCTATTCAATGACGGTCGAAAACTTAGCGCCAACAAGCGCAATTACATCATCAAAGCCGTGCAAGCGATGATCAACAGCCCACGAACTAAAGAGCTACTGCGACTAGGTGAGGCGTATGGTTACTATGGTCATCAATCCCGCCAACGCGCCAATAAGCTCTCAATCGGTGAAACTGAGGTGATCATGATTAATGGTCGTCCGGTTGTGGTAGAAAACGTGCCATCTAACCGCACAGTCTCTATCACCTGTTCAGATGACGGCATTGTTGAACACACTCAAGAGTTTTTAGATACCGACACAGGCCGTATTGCTTTAGGTTTGCACAATAGCCGTGCTGGTGGCTGGAGCTGGGCGACTGGTGGCCAAGATACACGCGAGGCATCGATAACGACTTCATATCACGGTATGGACTACGTATTGCAGCCGAACTATATCAGCCTAGACCATCCGGCCATGATGATGGAAAGTGCGAACAGCGAGCAAATGATCCTCGAATCGCTACAGGAACAAGGTTTTGATGAGGAATCCGCGCGTAATATCTACGCGAACATGACTCAACAGACTAATGTTGAGCTTGTCGGTGATCTTACTAACCAGCTTATGTACCTAGAAAGCGTGAACGCAGAGTTGCGTGAAAAGGTAGAGCAAAACGCTAAGGCAACCTCGATGCTGCTTGATGTTGTGGACTCTTTACCTATCTATGTGACCGATGCGCAGCGCAAGGCGATCTCTAACATGGCCAGTGATGAAGATCATCAAGTGGTTCGAGCGATGTTTGAGTCGCTAGGCTCCCGAAAACTGGCGACTTTGCCAACAAATCGGTACGTTCCAGTAGAGCAAAAAGTGAGTGTGAGCCCTCAAATTAAACAGCAATTCGTCAACTTCGGATCTTCATTACGAAAATTCCAATAAGCTGATCAATCAAAAAGCGCCACCAGCGATTAGCAATAAAGTTCAAAAAACAGTCAATTCAATCGAAAACTCTGGTGGCCAATTCGGAACTCTATAAATCACTAGGAGCGACAGGACGCAAGTAGAGTTTATCTTTCTTAAAGTGCGTAGGTCGCCAGTCCCAACCAGCGATAGATACGCTATCTCGCGCGCCAGCAATATACGACACTGCGCGCAACACATTGATACCCTTATCAAAGTTAATCGCCTTGTCGGCCTTTAGAACGAGTCTACCGTCTTTTTGGCTATGCAAACCAAAGGTGCAACCTGAGATTGTTACTAACAAATCCAACGGTAGCACTGGTGCGTTCTTTTTCGGGAACTGTCGGCGCTTAAACTTTTGTTTTAATTGGTCAACTTGAGTTTCTAATTGCTGTTCAGCACTTGGTGGGGGAGTAAATTTCATCACAGAGTTATCCACAAAACTTAGTGTGTTCGGAATATTAACACGTCTAAAAGGAGTTTAAATAGATAAAATTTTTGGTAAACTCTAGCGCCAGATGGTAACGCACTATGTTCGGAATTGGTTTGATATGGAGACTTGTTTGATCAACCATTTAAGATCAATAATAGGGGAGTTTTTCTGTAATTAGATCATGGCGATGCCGTGATAGAGAGAAAGTGATTCGATTTCGGACAACAGAAAATAAAAAAGCCCGCTTTGGCGAGCGGGCTTTCTTACTGAAATCGAGCTTTAAGCGGTAAACTTAAAGCGTCACGACAAACGAACTTAAGGAAAGTCAGTATGACGTAATAAATTAGACCGAAGCCTAATCAGGTGAGACATTTTAGTTTGGCGACTAATGTCTCAAATGGTTCGTAATTAATTTAACAACTTAGATTGTTTTGAGCACTAATCTTAGCAAGCGTTAAAATTACACAACACAAGACAGGCGTAATTATAACGTTCAAAGAGATCGGTGGCAAACTTTTGCGCTTTTTATTTGAGCAAATTTTATGCAAATTACACCACTTTTGCTGAATCCTCGGTACTGGAAGTCAGGATTCAGAACACAAGCTTCCAATATCAAAGCCAATAAACCATTGGCACAACGTAAGCTTGCTTGCCTACTAGAAACTATCTCAAGCTTTATCCTTAAGCATGGTCACACTTGCTTTGCTTCAAGCGATACCTTAATGCGTACCTACAATGAGAACTGTCACCGTTACGGTTGTAAGCCAATCATAAAGCGCACTATTGATAATTACATCAGAAGTGCAAAAAAAATTGGCCTGATCGCTTATGGACAGCCAAAGAGGAACGATCACACAGGTCAGAATCAACGTCACATCACTCTATGCGTTGATGGCATCCAAAACATGTTCACTGGTACATACAAATACGCGCTACAAGCGGCAGAGAAGTTTTGTAATAGACAAAAATTGCATTTAGGGGGGGATTCTGTGGAAAAACCTCTTGAGGCCAGTTCTGACAACGTTTGCGAGCAATCAGACAAAAACAAAAATTGCAGCATAAATACAAAAGATCTCTCTACAGAGAGTAAAAATAAAATTAATAACGGTATCCCATCAGATTCTTGGTTTTTGAAAATCTTCAAACGTGACGCAGATGAAGTAAAACAACTTCAATTAGCTGCTAAGCAAGGCCGCCTATCAGCTAGTGGAGCTCGTCGTGTTATCAAGCTGTACAACAAGCACCAACAGCCTTTAGCGCCTAAGTTCGTGTCATACCTTAAGTTTGTGATTGCTAGCTGGCACAACAAGGCTGCAAGCGCCGTAAAAGCTAGTGTGAGCAAGGTTCGTGATACAGCGACCATACTAGCAGAGTACATGAACACCATTTCCGAGAAAGAGTCTCAAGGTTTGTTTGAATACTATCGTGACGCAGTAGGCCGAGTACAAGTCAGGTATCTGTAATCACTGCTTGATGTGAGTATTTCTATACATGCGTGACCTAAAATGTGTCATAATTACCTAAATCTTGTTATTTATGGATGTGCATTTGCATGAGTGATGAAGAATATTTCTACCCTGCGGTAAGCGATAACCTCCCGAAACATATCAAAAAAGGCCATCAACTGGTCTTTAGTCGTCAAGATCTATCCGCTAGGGAAGCAGATATGTTTGCGTTGATGATTGCACATATGAAACCAAGTGATTGGGAGCAGAAAACACCACACTATGAATTTACTTCACATCAATTATCAGAGTGGTTAGGTGTTGAGTCTAAACATATCGGTAGCAACTTAAGTCCAGTAGCGAACCGCCTAGCTAGTCGAAAAATCGGGATAAAGGTGGAAACCCCGAAAGGTGATATTGAATTCGACTATAGACCTCTTTTCAAACATATCGCTTATAAACACGGCATACTTACGATGGTTCCTAACGATATGCTCAAACCTGAGTATATTGAATATAATCAAGGATTTGCCCTGATTAATACTCGCAATTTCTTTGAGGTAAAAAAGGAGTATTCTAAGCGCTTGTACGAACTGCTTAGTCGCTTCAAAGACAAGGGCTTTGAAATGCATGCGCAAAAGCTTAGTGAACTGAAAGGAATATTTGGGCTTTTGGACGAATCAGGGAAGCTGAAAAAAGATAAAAGTTCCTTCAAAAACAACAGCGTATTTATGAAACGTTGTATCAGGGAAAGTATTAAAGAACTTTCTGAACACCCTCAGATTAGCAAAGAGCTTCTATTTTTAGAAAGCAGCCAAGGTGATAAGGGTTTTGAGGTTGTAAAGAAAGGTAGAACCATTACTGGAATCAAGTTTCTCTTCCGGTGGGTTAAACTAGGTTCAATTGAAGAACTAAATCAACACGATGCTCTTAAGACAATTCGACAACTTGAATTGAAAAGGCTTCAAAACCAAGTCAGACTCACCGAGTCTGAACTAGAATCACTTGCCATCGCGTACCGCTATGTGGGTAAAGAAGACCACGCTCTTAAAGTTGAAGCTAGCTTGGCAAAACGATACTCAGAAAAAGAGCAGCAAAAGCATGATGATGGAATGCATGAATTAGAGTCGTTAATGGAAAAGATAGATACCCTTTCAGAACTAACCGATACACACGATTACTGATAGCTAACAAGTTTTAGGTCATGGGATCGATAGATGACACTTTCTAGGTTGAAATGAGCTATGTGACACATTTTAGGTATATGAGAGGGAATTCGACGTGATCATTGACTCGAAAGTAGAAAAAACCGGACAAGCCCCCTATACAACCATCTTATACACCTAAAATATGTCATTTAAGAACAGAAACACCTAAAATCTGTTATCCAATCACCTGATATATGATCACTTTCACCTAGATTATGTAGCACTAAAGCCTGTAAGAAGATCACAAACACCTAATAAATGATCAATTAAACCTAGATCTTGTTACTTAAAGACCTAAAAAAAGATCTTTAAACGAGTTAAAACTCATTAAAATCAATACGTTATGGTTGCTATAGATCTTATAGATCTATAGTTCTCATAGATTGATATAGTTAAATATAGATCTTTATAGCGTATGTGGATAACTGGAAAATCAAAGATTTACACAGTTTCCCACATACACAACAAGTTTTTGTTGTTTGGATGAGTTAATGATCCTAGCTATAGACAACGGCACGCTACAACGAATAGCGACCGCATTTGTGTGAGTTCTTGACAAAAACACGAATTGACAGGAAATATTAATTATTGGATAGTTGTAAGTATGCTCTAGGGGCAACAACATGTACCCCTAGCGCGGTTAATTAACCTATTAGTGCTTGAATAATAGCTGCTACTAGGTTGATAACAGCTATGACAAGCTCAATGAGCTTACTCATATAACCTCTGACGGTTTTGATTGTTGTAGCTATGTAAGTCGTATTAAGTGACTGGTACTCACCTAATGCGCATTACTTGAAGTGAAGCTTTCTAGCTGCTTCGAGCTTGGTTGGTGATTACATAATTACCTCTTAGTTAACTAAAGGTTGGGTTCTTCGAATCCAGCCTTTTTTTATATTCTTCACACAATCAAGGTTATTAGGGAACGTTTTGTTCCAAGTCTTGCTGTGCCTAGTATTCCAGACTTTTTGCTAATTTTGCAAACGCCCAAACGAGTTGCCTTTCTGTTTCAGGTTTAGGCGCATGAAAACTCCCAAGTCCTTATGTCCAATTGTTATCAGATAATTCCCCTCTCATAAAGAAACGCTTTGAAAAATATTCATTTCTCTACATGAATCGGGATATGAGCAAGATTTTTATCCAATAATTCATGTTCATTTTCCCTTTCTGATTGATGCCAACCTCAAAAGAAAGTTGCCGCTTCCAGCAGATGGGTTAACGCATTCAATATATTGCTGTTAACTCATCTTATCCTGTTAAAAACAAAAATGCTTCCCCGTACAACTTAAGTGGTTAAGCTTCCTATCATTTTGGCTAGTTTTTGCCCACTAATTTCCAATTAGCCTAAGTGTTGACAGTATTAAACTCAACTAATTGACGTCGATAAGACGCTAAACGATCTGGCGTCATGGTCACGTAAGGCATCTGTTTTTTACTATACCGTTATTTAATGATTACGGAATCTAACGGACGAGGTTTCTTGATGAACCAATTCAAACTAGCTTTCGCGATTGATGCTTTTCTAATCCTGTATATATATTTATAAAGCGACAGTATTTTTTTGGTATAGTTGGTTTTTGTTATTTATTTTGCTGGTGGGTGTTGTTATAAATTCCGAATGTAAAGTGTTCGCTCTATGAGTTCGCGCTTTTTTGTGCCTTAAATTCTTGAACGTTCGGATTAAGTGTTGAGGCGAAAAAAAAAGCTTCGAGTTTCCTCGAAGCTTTCCATTACTCTTATCCCGATAGCTAAACGTATCCGTCTATGCGAGGTGGATTTTATCATCATCCACTTTGAAAAGAGAAGTGTTTAACTTGCTAAGTAGCTTGTCTACTGGGGTTTTCCACATTTTACACAATTCATTTAGGTTGTTCTGACCGCTCTTAATTGCATTGGCCAAAGCGAAATCTAAGACGCTGTTCGAGGTGTTGGTCATGTACTCTTTAACGTCTGCTTGGATTTGGTCGTGAACTTTTTTGCTGTTGTTTACTGACATTTGCTGATTCCTCATATGAGTATGTTTGCCTGTTTGCTGAAAACAAAAATACATCGTTTCGGTTTTTGTATCAATACTTTTTGCAATGTTTTTATTGTGGATATATATTTCATGTAAATTGATGTGTTCGGAATAGAAATGGATAACGAAATTTCAGACATTAAGCGATCTCAACTGGAACAGCGACAAAGAGAGCGGGATGAAAGATCGCCGTCAATCCTGGACACATTCGAGGGCATTGAGCTTACGGACGAACGCGAAGCTCTGGCGAACCGGTTACAAGACGCCGATGTGACATTGGACGACAAGCCGGATCGCTGCCCGACTTGCAATGGCACTGGTTACACCAAGTCGTTATTTAGCAAGTGGGAGTGCTGTAGCTGTTTTGGAACTGGTTACGACCTTTCCGATCCGGTTGCCGTTATCAAGTGGCAAAAGCTCTGCCTCGATTGGTCAAAGAATCGGTTACATGAATATCGCGTTGCATTGATTAAGGCGACTACAACCGAGGAAGAACGATTAGCAAGTGAAGTGGAGAGCTTCTATGAAAATGCGAGATGCAAAGACTAAACAGGCCGCTCGAATACAATCGCTTGAATATCGACAGCAACGTGCAGCGCGAATCAAGCGAGCGAGACGGCATGCAGATTTAACCATACTCGAAATGAGCAGGTTAATTGGGTTATCACCAGACACTTATCGAAAAATCGAGAATGGCGAAGTGAACCCAAGGGTGCAAAACCTAGAACTGATAGCGGTCTACACAAGTACAGACGTGGGTTATTTGTTCTTTGGTGATGCGATTTCTAACAGAGACGAAGCGGTAAAGAGAGATACCGGAGAATAACGAATGGCTTCAAGAGGCATTAACAAGGTCATTCTGGTTGGTAACTTGGGGTCAGATCCCGAAATCCGATACCTACCAAATGGCGGCGCAGTAGCGAATATCACGGTCGCTACATCCGAAACACGGCGCGATAAAGCGTCAGGCGAGAACCGAGAAAAAACCGAGTGGCATCGCGTTGTGTTGTTCGGCAAGTTGGCCGAAGTGGCGGGAGAGTTCCTACACAAAGGCTCACAAGTTTACATCGAGGGTCAATTACAGACTCGCAAATGGAAAGACCAGCAAGGCCAAGACCGTTACAGCACTGAGGTAGTGGTTCAAGGCTTCAATGGTGTGGTGCAAATGCTAGGTGGCAATAACCGTGCTGGTGGCCAACAACAGCAAGGCGGTTGGGGTCAACCACAACAGCCACAGCAACAGCAGGGTGGTTGGGGTCAGCCTCAACAGCAGTACAACGAGCCACCAATGGACTTTGACGATGAAATACCGTTCCAGAACGAATTTCGTCACTACAAGATGTTGAGTTACGTGGCGGCTTAAGACGATGAGCAAACAAAACGTAGCGTTAGCAAACCAAAACGACTTACTGATTGTACTACGTCGAATGACCACTAAAGCGCTTGTGGGAACTAGGTTCTTTTAAAATTAAAGGCATATAAGTAAGCCTCGCTCTTTGAGCGGGGCTTTTTTGTTATTGGTTTCAAGTTTGTTTGGTTTTGTAATTTGGGTTATTATTGTCTTGATAATTGTTTGTTCGGAATATTTTTAGTTATTGAGCTGCTTGTGGCTAACGTTAACGACTCCAATATCATTTCCCGTCTGTTATCTATTCCTGAGTGTTATCAGCTCGATTTCTTTGTTCGCAGTGCGCCAGCTATCCAAGATGATTCAACCTATTGGGACGTGCTTGGAACGTTATGGAAAGCGCAAGGCTCGCACCAACATCAATATGTTTGGTCGTCCTTGTTTACGTGTCCGAGACGCAACAAGCACAAGGTTATGAAGTCGTCAGAGCGCAAGGCGTTCGCCAAGCTACCCAAGGTGATCACCGCCTACCGCGCTATCAATGACGAATCCGAAATAGAAACCGCACTTTGTTGGACGCTATCTGAGGACATTGCTAAGCGTGTTTTCTCGCAAGGTGGCTGCCGCAAAGTGGTATCTAAGCAATTCACCAAGGATGAAGTGTTTGCCTATTTCAACCGCCGTAAGGAGCAAGAGATTTTAGTAACGCAAGGGCTTATCTAGTTATGGCCAAGGCACCACGATTCGATCACTCTTTTCTCGCAAACCAAGTCGCTAAGCGCAAGAAGTGGAAAAGCAAAGGCGTGAAAGCTGGCCACGGTGGCGACTTCAATATCGATGCAGCACTTAACGAGATTAACCGTTCTGTTAATCACATCATCAATCCGGTATCGATAAGCGTCCCTAATACTGCGCTGGTGGACAAGTCCGAGCTACCAGCTTGGCTAATTCGTATTCTTGAGAAAGACAATGACGTTGCGCGCGCTGCGACACAGAAGAAAGTTGAACTGGATTCACCACACAAAACGCGCCTTGCACAAGGGATTAAGCGCCCGAAAGAGTTTAACGACACGAAGCTGGCCGAACACTGGTTACAGGTTCGTTTGTTCTACACGCTAGAGACGCAGTACAAGGACATTTACCCGCTGGTTTTCTCAATCCCGAACGGCGGCTACCGAACACCTAAAGCGGCCTCGATGATGAGTTATGAGGGACAAAAGAAAGGTGTACCGGACATATTCTTTCCTATCCCGAGAGGGGTATATCACGGCTTCTTTTTGGAGGTGAAAATGGAAAAAGGCCGTCCAAGCAAGGAGCAACAGGAAAAGATAAAAATGTTCCAAGAATTAGGGTATTACGTGGTTGTAGCCAAGGGATTTGATGAGTGCATTTATCAAATTAATAGCTATCTTCAATTGCCAACATTTGATAACAAAACTAGACTAGCCGCATAAGTACATTAAAAGGGCTTAAATTTCTCATGTTAGCGAGTGAATACCACAACATTGGCCAAAAGCCAGTTAACTTAGATGTGTTGGATGCAACAAAGGTAGTTCGTAACTTTCTATGTGATTACCTTTACTACGACAAGCTATTGCTAAGCTATGCACCCGCTGGGGAATTTGGTAGCGCTCAAGCGTATCGTTGGCTTACTGGTGGTCACATTTGTGATTACGATGGTACTGGCGACACGATTGCACCGAGAGAGAAGATCAACTATCGAGTCATTAGAATGCTGTTCGATGCTGGTCTAATCAAAGTGAAAACCAATATCCGAACACCACATACTCGCTGCGTTATCTTTGAATGGACTCGAGACATTAAGAAATATCGTCGTGAAATCCTCCGTACTAAAATCTTTGGCGAGAATGTTTATCTCACTAGCGCAATGATTGATGCTACAGCGGCGCAATATGGCCTGACCGTGGCGTTTGTTGGTGCGCGAGGTGTCTTTGAGATATTAGATGGTAATGGCAACTCAATCCCGAATGGCAAAGCCAAGAACACCTACATATTCATGAATAGTGTTGGTGAGCCAGTAGGCCGATTACGTGATATGTCCTATTGGGAATGGGAACAATACTTATACGACACAGCAACACGCGCCAAACTGCGCAAAACCCCTCTCAAAGTTCGTGATGGCATGCGCAGCCACTTTTCGGAGTTCAAACGGGCTTAATTAAATCCTTGATCATCTTTCCACAAATACCGCCTATCTGGGCGGTGTTTTTTTGTATTGAAAACAGAAATTGTGTTCGGAATATTTACGGCGTGTTCGGAATGGTTATAATCGTTTCATGGCAGGACGTAAACCCAAGAAAAACGCCTTAACACCTCAACAGCGCTGGAATCGTCATCTGGAAAAAATGGCTAAGTTTGACATTAAACGCCAATACTACCGCGCCAGCGCGACACAACGAGAGCAAATAAGGCGACTCCAAATCGAACTTGGCTGTAGTAGTCGAGAGGAATTGGTTCTATACGCCATCAATCTTCTAGGCCAACAGCACGGAATTTTTCTGAAAGATATACAAGAGGACTTAGCGTGTCTAAACAACAAGCCGTCGGAAAGTACGAAATCATCTCAGCAATGAAGAAAGAAACGGGCGCATTACGTGAAGAATGCGAGCTGGTTTTTGATGCCTTTATAGAAGAAATCTCAACTCAAACCATGATTGAGGGCAATGCTGTATTGCTTAGTGGCTTCGGTACGTTCGCGCCTCGCCTTAAGAAAGCGCGAGCTGGCCGTAATCCAAAAACGGGAGCACCAGCGATTGTAGCTGCGCGAGACAAGCTAACTTTTAGTGCGTCGGATGTATTCCGCGATGAGCTGGCAAACAAGGTAAACGAGATCAAGGGGGCACATTAATGAGCACACGCTTAAACCGAACTGACATTGAAAGAAATATTTCGAAACGCCTTGGCCTAAAGCTTACTGGTGATGATGCAGAGCTGGTGGGCGATTGTTTGGACGCAATGATCAATCACATTCAGGTTGAGATAGCGAAAGGCCGTGAGGTGCAAATTAGAGGCTTTGGCCGTTTCCGTCACATAGAGCGTGAACGCACAACCATTAATCCGGCGACGAAAGAGCGCTTAGGTGTCAAAACCGAGCACAGCGTTTTGTTCTCTGCTTACAAGGACATGGTAAGAATCCATGAATGATAGCAAGGCAATTGGGCTACGTGTCTTTATCGGCTCCGTTCGGCTACTGGCCATAACCATTGTGTTAGCGCTGGTGGCTTTAATTGGTATTGGCACATACAGCTTTTATGGGTTGGTGGTCTATCCAAAGATAGAGCGAGTGAATATTGATTTGGACGCAGAGCGCATCGAGCGCATTACTGTAGCGGCCAAGAGTGGGGAGAAGTCAGAGAATGGCGCACCTAGTCAAAAGTAAGACCGTCGAGGGCGCAAAGAATAAATGGGCGACTCGTTGGGACTGCTTCTTTGATGCTCAATTCCTTTTTCGACGTGATACCGGAAAAGAGTTTGTTTTAGACGTGGCCGCCGAGCCACAAACCGCCAAGGTGAACCGCTTCTATGTGGCTCCTGATTAGATTAACGAACAGCCGAGCGGATTCCCAAGCCTTAAGCCAAAACACAAGGCAGCTCAGCTCCTAAACCCTGTTTGTGTTGGGTTCGATGGCCTACAAGGCAAATGGGAAGATGGCTGGTGGTGCAATCCCCCGTTTGACCTTAAGTTTGAGTTTTTGGAAAAGGCGCTAGAACAAGCCAGGAAAGGTCGTGACGGTATGATGCTGTTGCCGCATGAAGAACTGACAACGTGGTGGCTGGACTTGGTTGAGGGCTACGCCACGATGATTTACAAGCCGGATGGTCGCTACCCGTTCTATGAGACGGATGGACACACCAAAAAGCAAGGCGTGAACTTCGGCAGGGCCTTAGTGCTCTTTACCGAGAAAGGTCTGCAAACACCATCCATGCGCTTTAACCGTAAGGTAGGCAGAACGCACCTTACTGGTATCTACGAGCAAATCGCTAAAGTGGCTTAAGGGAGTGAGCCACTATGAGCATTCAATATCAGGGGCAATCAATGAGTGTGTACCGTCTCGCTCAGTTAACTGGTTATCCAATGACTTCCCTTTATCGCGCGTATCACAAAGGACTACTTACTGGCCGAGGCTACCAAACACCTAGTGACCTACCAAGGCAAGGTTATGAGCGCAAGACAGCTATGCGCCGCCACCGATACCAGCTACCGCCGAGTGCTAAGACGCCTTAAGGCTAGCGTACCCGCTGAAAAGGCCGTTAAGGACAACGTAGACTGCTGAGGAAAGAACTGCGCCTCCAAACTATCCCCTAGTGAAGTCCTACGCATCTATGAGCTGTTATTCACTAAGCAGGTATGCCAACACACGTTAGCCGAGGAATATGGCGTACACCAGTCCACCATTAGCGATATTTGGCGACATAAGCGTTGGGGGTGGCTTACCGCTCCGCTTCGATACCAGTTAGAGGGAAAGGCAAGCAGTGAGTAAATCAAGGGTCTATGCGTTCACGCTTAAGGTGAAGAAAGCGCGCCTAGTGACGGTGCTTAGATTCAAACACCAATGGTTAGCCTATATGGCCATCAAGCATCTGAAACAACGATTCTGGTTAGCTGACCTACAGTTTAGGCAAATCACACCTCTTAACGCGCTCTGGTACTTCTTTTTGATAAAGATTGGCTACTACGAAACACTCAAAAAAGCCACCAGCAAAAGTCGACAGAAACAATCTATAAATGGGTAAAAAATCACAAAATGAAATTCAAACCAATATTGTTATGTGTTCGGAATGAAATTAATATACCACTCCATAGGACAGTGACGGATACGACTTCCTATACGGTGCGCTTGTTTAATAAGGTTGTGCAAGCGTTGTAGGGTAAAACCTACAGGCTCCCAAAGAGGGCAAAGGGTTGATCTTCGAAAGAGGGTCAGCCCTTTGTTCTTTCTATCCCCTACCCAAGAACGCCTATGAGAGTAGGCACTATGAGAAAAGTCCACGAATTGTTCTGGTATCGCAAACACGATCGCATCCTTAAGCGAGAATTGGCCAAGGATAAGCTGTACACCAAAGAGCTGGATAACGCCCTACGCAAGATGATTCACGAGATAAATAATCACTTAAGTAAACTGAAAGTAGTGTTGGCTAGGTGATTATAACAAAGTTGACACTTTGAGTCAAAGGTATACAATATTATTGTTATAACAACGTACTAACATGAGAGGTGGATTATGCGTACTCAAGTGCGAAAAATAGGGAATAGCCTCGGTAACATCATCCCTGCTGCCCTTATCAAGCAATTAGGGCTAGCGGAGGGGGCGGATATTGAGGTTAAAGCTGATGGTGGCAAGATAATCATTGAGCCAATCAAGCGCCCAAAAAAACGCTTTCCATTTAGCGAAAAAGAACTATTGAAAGGTTTAGATGCACATACGGCACACGCCGATGAGCTGGCAATAGTTTCAGGCAAGGAGTTAGGTGAATAATGGCGCAGTTTATTCCTAAACGAAACGATATTATCTGGCTCGACTTTGAGCCAACAAAGGGAAAGGAAATTGGCAAGTACCGTCCTGCGCTAGTGCTTTCCAGCAAAGAATATAACCAACAAACAGGATTACTCATTTGCTGCCCTATTAGCACCAGTATTCGCGGCCAAGCAACGGAAGTTCCCGTAAATAACCTAGATAAACCTTGTGTGGTTGCTTCTAGCTTAATCCAAACCCTGTCTTGGAAAGATCGCAAAGCAAAGAAGATTGCCACCGCTGAAAGTGGGGTTATGGAGGATGTTTTACTTCGCCTTATACCGCTAATCGGTGCAGACTCCTTGTTTGATGGATAACGTGTGCTTTGACTAGTGCTGATGGATAAAAAAAACACTTGAACTACACATTCCGAATGGATAACTTTATTTATACGCGAGTTACATTAGTTGCCATTGTGACGACCGTGTTTTCCTTTAAAATCTTAGACAGCTGATCTTAAGCGCCCTTGGTTATACCATCGGCGCTTTTTTTGTTGATTTTTCAAGGTAAGTATCAATATAATTGCCCTGTTTCGTGTTGAAGTGTAAAGCTTCGGCAAGTGATTCAAAGTAGGTTTGCAAAAGAGAGTCAAAGAGCTAGTAGAGATACTGGCTCTTTTTTTGTTTTCAGTATGTGTCGCGTTTCAACCTATTGAAAAGCCGTTTTCGGTGTCCTATATTTAGCTTGATCGCAAGAAATGGACGTGGGTAACTCCAGATTATAGATGGCGAAGCCATTGGTTATTGAAATTACCTGTTATTGACAACTCCAATAAATCAAAAGGCCACGGTAAAACGTGGCCTTTTTTTATTTCAAAAACGTCACTTTTAATGATCCTGTTCGGAATGAGAAAGGCCGCTAAAATACATGCTACCGAGAAGATGAACGCGCATGTGATTCGCTGGTGGCTTCCCGAGGCGAACAGATTCAAACAATACCTATCAAACGAGGTAAAAATCGGCACTGGTTGGCGGTTTAGCACATCCCCAAGCCAATGCGAGATACAACCGCATCCAAATCCACACAGAATCGCACCTAGAATCGTGCTGGTGGCCTTTAACGCCTCAATGAGTACGAATTTATCTCCTAATGCCAAATGATAGCCATAGGCCGTTACAGCGAGCCATAGCGAAAGGATGTGGGTGTAAGTTCGGTGTGGGATTCTCTCAAACTCAAGCTAGTCCGGTGCGCTCGAACCGCTTGAGCAACCAAGAAATGCCAGGATTGAATGCAGTGGTGTAGCGTCTGCCATTAAGGCGAGAGGAACGGGAGCAAAGCACAGTGCTCCCCAAGCGTGTCCGGTTCGGTTCATTCAGCTTCGCATCGAGCGCAATACGCATAGACGATGGCGCTCATCGCAATGGTGCGATTACGGTAGTTGGTGGCCAATTTCTCGAACGTCTTTGCCACTTGTGGGTCAACCCAAGGGCTAATTTGGCGTGTGCCTACAAGGTCGCCCTCTGTCACCTCGGGGTGTTTCTCTGGTAGCTGATTCGGGGCGGTATTGTTGATGGCCAATTGATATAGGTCGGTCAGGGTAATGCCGTTCTGTTCACACTGTTCGCATGCTTTGGCGTGAGCAAGGCGAGAAATGCGCGCTTGGAGCAGTGCTAAACCCTTTTCCCGCTGGCGAGTTCTGAACATGGCTTGGCGTGCTTTGGTTTTGGCTTTGTGTCTGAATTTGATGCGCTCGGGTGCTTTCAAGGGGTGTTCCTTTCGTCACGTAGCGCGTTGTCTTGGGTATGGGGGAAAGGTGGCTAGTGAGATAACGCAGCCAATTACTATATCGTGCCGCAGAATCAATTGAACAAAAATAGCGTTACTCACTAGCTGGCCATGATTATATGCAAAAAACCGTTACTGTAAATGCCGCTTAGTGTCGTATTAGGTTTTTTTTTAAAACAATATTGACAATTAAGTAATTGTTTTATCTGGATTCGTTCGTGTTGTAATTGACTTTATAAACTCTATATTATTCCGAACGTAACCAAATAGGTGGGGTTTAACCGTGTCCGGCAAGATTGACTATCAGGCTCACCAACAGCAGTTTTGGGAGCAGTTAGAGAAGCAGCCGACTTTGACGCTGGCCGAGTATTGCAAAGCCAACGGACTAAAGTACGGCACTGCTAAACGATATATAAAACGGCCAGCCAGAAAGGGCGGTAAGTTCCAACCGTCCATCATGCCAAAAATCAAAGCGAAAAAGACCAGTCAGGGCAATGACTGGCATTCCCTATTGAAAGAATTTCTGGTGCGTGGCGCTCAAAATCCAACGCTCACAATGGCCGCTTTTGCGAAAGATAAAGGGGTGAACGGTGCGACATTGCGCCGTCAGTTCAATTCCATGCGATCGCTACCCGAGTTCGATCGATTATTTGATCTTTACGATGAGCAAGTAGCGAAATTCCAAGAAGCGAAGAACGACAAGAAGAAAAAAAGGGCTGATAAATCAAAGTCCAAGCAAGCGGGGGCAACTGCGCAAGCGCAAAGTGCGCAAGACGATCGCGCGAAAACAGGGGGTATTGGATCACTGCGCAAACCACGATCAATTGAGGGAATTTCGCAGTATTCCAGTGCGCAAGTTGGTCGCCCAATCATCCACGGTGGCTATGCTCGTAGTGCGGGTATTACTGGCGAAATCATGGATATTCTCATGGATACCGATCCGCTTTCGGTTTGCAACGAACTGATTATTGCCCGTTCGCAGTATTACCGAATGAATGAGACGTTAGCTAAACGCCTTAAAGAGATCGATGAAATGGAAGAAAGCGGAGACATTCCGCTCGATGACGAAAACCAGCCAGTAGACATAAACGCCATGCGTGACCGTCTCATCTTTGGCTATGGCACCAGATTGCGTGAACTGGAATTGAGTATTTCCACGATGGCTAAGCAAGAGGCCAAACGCTATATCGATTTGCGTAAACAGGAATACGCTGAATTGATGATGCCGCACCTGCTACCAGCAGAAGAAACTAACCTAGTCATTGAAATGCTTTCTCTGCGTACAAAGAACAACTGGACAGCCTTAGAGACGTGCCAACAAATCGAGAAGTTAGGCGCACGTCCACCAGCAACGCTATTGCATGAAGCTAAGGTAGAACTAGCGAACCTAGAGCCAGAAGTAGACGACACTGGTATCAGTGAGCAAGAGCTGGATGAACTATTTGATGATTACACGTTAGAACAGCTTGAACAGGAAGATAGCTGGCTACCAGCACGTAAAGAAGAAATTCACCAACGAATCAAAGAAGCCGAAGACCTAGAGAACGGCATCGAACCTACCCTATCCCCATCCCAAATACAGAACGAAGCCGCTAAAGAGCAAGCCTATGATGCCCTCGATGACGAGGAAGTATCAGGGTTTGACGACCTAGATAGCTTCGAGGTACTTGGTGGCTAAACGAATAAAGAGCGTAACACAAGATCCCCGTTACCCTGCCCTAGTTAAGCGGTATCGCTATGACTGGAAACGCCTCGCGGTTGAGTTAGTCGGTAAGAAACCGAGCTGGCAACAACGCAAAATCATTGATAGTGCTCAGCGTGTTGGTGCGCGAACGACTGTCAGCTCTGGCCACGGTACGGGTAAGTCAGATATGACCAGTATCATGATCATTGCTTTCATGCTCTGCTTTCCCAATGCGCGTGTTGTGCTGGTGGCGAACAACGCGAGACAGGTACAAATCGGTGTGTGGAAGTACCTAAAATCCAACTGGAACACGCTCTTACAAAAGCACGGTTGGTTACAGCAATACTTCACCATTACCGAGACAGCCTTTTTTGAAAACTCAGCAAAAGGTATCTGGCAAACCAGTGCTAAATCGTGCCGTATTGGTAACGAGGAAGCGCTGGCTGGTGAACACGCTAAACACTTGTTTGTTATTGTCGATGAGGCGTCAGGCGTCTCTGACAAGGCTTTTGGTGTGTTAGCGGGCGCATTGACCGAGAAAGATAATCGCATGCTGTTATTGAGCCAGCCAACGCGCCCTAGCGGCTATTTCTACGATACTCATCACCGATTAGCCGAGCCTAGTGGTCGATGGCGAGCCATCCGGCTTAACTCCGAGGAATCGCCGTTCGTAACCGTGGAATTTATCCTCGATAAGCGATTGGAGTATGGCGGTCGAGAGGCACCGGAATACCTGATTAAAGTACGTGGGGAGTTCCCGAGCTCCATTGCTGGCATGCTGCTTAGTCGGGATGCACTGGATAAAAGCGCAAGGCTCAACCTCGAAATGCCCGATGGTTGGGGTTGGGCTGCGCTGGTGGACGTGGGTAATGGTCGAGATAGATCGATACTCAATATCTGCAAGGTTTGGGGTCGGCGCATGGAGCGCATTGTTAAGAACGTGAAGCTACTTGAACAGCCAAGCACGGTCGATCCGGTTCGGTTTGCTGACATTATTCATGCAGAGTGTAGTGAGGACTTGTACCCAAACATCACGATAGCAGTGGATAGTGACGGTGTAGGTTATGACACGGCGACTTGCTTAGAACGCTACGGACGGCGCGTACAGCGCATTCGTTGGGGTAAAAAGATGCACTCCACCAGCGATAAGCAGCGTTTCTTTAACCAACGTGCCTATGCGAACGTTATGGCGCGGGATTCTATCAACCAAGGCCGGATGCAGATAGATAAGAACGTTAAGACCGCCGAGCAAGGCAGTAAAATACCTTGTGCAATCAATGAGTCAGGCCAATGGGTAATGATGCCTAAGCCAGTCATGAAAGAGAAATTGAATATACCCTCTCCCGACCGTTGGGATACCTATTGTTTCTCTCAGCTGGTGGACTACGTACCGCACGAAATGGAAGTGACTGAGAACATGCTAGAGTCACGCAGCTCTGTAGAACAATGGGTACTGGAAGCGCTGGATTCCGATGAGGAGTAATTTCCGTTGGTGACAACAAAAATAAGAAAAGTCGGCGATACATCATATATCGCCGCCTGATCACCAATTTAAGCGGAACAACAACCTGTTGGGCTGGAAGTTAGTTAACGTAGCCGTCGAATTGTGAACGGGCTTTGTTTTCGTTCTTACTTCTCAGCTCTTTTCGTGTTTCACGAATAGCGTTTAGTTCGCTTTCGATGTACATGGTAGACGTTGGGTACAGTACGGATTTAAAGCCATTAGCTTCATCAAATATCGAACGTCCCTCAGTCGTGTTGTTAGTGATTAGAACATCGTGATCTTTACAAGAGCGATGCCTAATAACAACAAGGCCACCAGCGTTAACGTGAAACTTTTTCGCTACACGCGACATACCGCCATTGTCACCATCATAGGTATGGATGATAGCCACAATATCGTTGTGTTCTTGGCCACGTTTCCTAAATTCAACGTCTGCATGCTTTTGGAAGTAATCCATTTCACGCAGAGCGTCAGCTTTGTTTTTATTAAGCTGTTCCAACTCATCTTCTGGCAATTCGTAAGAGAGTTGTCGGTCAACGTCACGTAAGTACGCTTCAAGGCGTTTAACTAAGCGAACGCCAGTCATTTTTTGGCTGCTTGCTGCTTTATTGATTGTGATGTTAACGCGACGAACGTTATCAATTACGGTTGTCTCTTTAAACGAGTTAGATGAGCTATTGAAGTATTGAGGCGCGCGTTCTAAAAGCTCCTTGTTTGCAGCTTTAGCGGCATCAATATACTCAAGTAAACGAGTGGTTGGATTGCCACGTTTTACTACAGCTACGATACGGTCATTGAATAGTCCACTATCTTCCTTGCCATCAATTTGTTCGGAAAATGTCGCACGGTGCTTCAAGGCACGTTTAAGGCGAGCATCAGCCCTTTGTTTATTTGCAAGAAGTTGATTAAGTGTATCTATATCAATAGGTTTAGAATCTTTAATTTCAGTCTTTAATTTATTAATCATGGTGAACGGTTGCTCCGAATAACATTGGAGGACAGGGGTTACACTCCATCCGTGAGCGCATGCGAGTAACGAAAAACCCTACCCTTGCCCTTGATACCAAGCATACCGTTTTTGTGTTCGGAATTAAATAAAAAACGAACAGGAGGACGCGAGAAGTCTTGATTTTTAAGCGGAGAAGTGATCTCGAACGAAGTTTAAGACATCATCCCGATTAATAGATGAATTGCATAGTGCGTTCGGATGCAATTGGATAAGATGGAACATACAAATGTCTGTTGCGTCTTCCAAGAACGACTCACTGAATACGTCTAAGGAAAGGTCACATTTATCTAGGATTTCTAGTGGGATTAATTGATTCAACGTATGGTGCATAGTCTTTATCTCTTAAGCCAACCAACTGGCCAACCAAACATGTATCGTCCTGATTGGTAAGCTGTAAATGGGGTATGCCATCCAATCGGACACTTTTGTACGCAATATTATGGGACTGTGATCTCGGATTGTCTATATATGCAAAATAATGCAACTGTATCGTTACTCACTGGAAAGGTTTCATAGCGTGAGCTAGACCGTATAATGTGTGTGGCTATGCAATTTTGTTAGTGTGGAGTGACGGTGTAACTCTGTCATTATATTGCCACAAGTGGGTAATTGGGCTCATTTGTTTTTAAAAACACTCTTTTAGTTTCAGTTCTGTCTAGAACTGAAACTAACTTATCCAATGTTTTGTCGCTGCTCATCGACACAAAAAGACATAAAATCCAAAAAAAACAGCAACTTATAAAATATCTAAGATTGCTTTCTAATCCTGGCATTTTGTGTGAATGAACCTAAATATTCCATAGGAATATTAGATATAAACCATGTGTGGCTGGTGGTATTTTGAACACTATTGCGCTTTATATCAAAAAGCGATCAAATAGCGACTTTTGGAACTCTTTGTACTTTCAAGAGAAATATTCCGAACAGACTTGCAAAACATATTCCCAAGGAATATATTAATTGGCAAGCAAACAGAGGCATACTGCCAAAAAGGATCAGCAAAAAATGTTTAAAGAAAATGAGTTGTTGTCGCTTTCTGATGCGTGGGCGAGCAAACGCAACGCGATTCAAGAGCAACGCCGTGACCTTATCCTTGTTTCTTTGAATGAGCTAATTAATGAATGTGGTGGCCAAGAGCAAGCCGCCGCTGTTATCCGTAATTTCTACGGCTACCCTTGTGTGCAAGGCACTATCAGCAAAGCGCGCAAAGGCAGCAACGCAATGAAAATCCGCTCTCAGCTTCGCTTTGCTATCAATACCATCAAAGAGCCTCAAAGTGTCCAAGCGCAAACCAAGATGATCAACCACTTTGGCCGCTTGCCTGTTCACCACGACTTTGTTCGCGTCGATGGCGAGCTTGGCTTGTTCTTGGGATTTGGCTTGCTATCTCGAACTTTGCAAATCCAAGTGTTCGTTGGTGGCGAGTTTAAAACGGTTAGTGCTAATGATGTGGAGTTAATCTAATGGCCGCTTTCCCTGCGCGTGACTTAAACGAGTTACAACAAATAATCCGTTTAATGGATGACATTAATCCGCTTATCTCGATGATGATTGAAATGGAAGTGCGTACAGGTTTGCGTTACTGCGACATTTCGAAGCTAAAATTCAGCGATGTGATGATAAATGGCGTGATTAAGTCGTCATTTACCATTGTTCAGTCAAAAGGCTATAACGGTCGAATTACCCGAGGTAAGACCCAAAAGGCCGCTAAGGAAGCATCCCGCATTACCATTCACGTTAATGCCGAACTGGAAGAACTGATTCGACGTATCTACCTACACAATGGCCATAATGAGGTGATGTTTCAATCCAATCACCACTTGGCCAAGAAAGGCAACGCGATCAGCATCCAGTACATCAACCGTGTATATAAGCGCATAGCGATGGAATTGAGACTGCCATACCAACTATCAACACATTCCATGCGCAAAATGTACGCCATGCTATTGTTGGATAGTGGCGCGTCTCTTAAGGTCATCAAGGACGCGCTAGGCCATTCTAGTATTGCCGTGACCGACCACTATTTAAGAACGTTCCACGACGAAGCGAAAGAGTACACAACGGGTATTTCACTAACACCAAAGGCACTGTAACGGGAGGAGATAATTATGTGTAAAGCTCTAATGAATACGAACTTGCGAATTAACGAATTTAAGCTGCGACAAAAGGAATTATCCCAAAAACCCATTCCGAATGAACTTAAACCAAAAGTGCGCAAACTACTTAAAGAGAGGCTCAGTAAAAAGGCCATCAAGTTAGTGCTTGGGTGCAGTTATGATGATTTGAAGAATATCAACCTGTCGCATTAATTTAGAATATAAATAATTGCATTACCGTGTAACGCTATCCGTTTGGCCAAGAAAGGGCAACGGCCAATCAAACCACAAACGAAAGGAATCGCATGATCTGTTTTTTTAAAGGTAAGACAATGCCAGAGTGCAGCAAAGCTTATGCGTATTTTGTTTCTAATACGGGCTACCGATTCATCACCAAGAAAAAGACCTGTTACGCAGTTAGTGTACCTAAACCGGAGGGTGGCTATGTTCGTCGTTCTGTCGGGTTTGTTCGCATCGGGGAAAAGAAAGGGCTACGCAAGGCCACCAAAATTCGCAACCAAATTGGCAAAGAGTTATGGGGACGTTTTTGGGATCGCGTTCGCACGCAATTCAACTTACTGGCGCGTTTGCCAAAAAGCCTAGACCCACGGCTAACTACCATCGATGGCAAGCAATACTATGTAGCACGGTACACCAAGTACGATGAGAGCAACCAAAAGCATGAGCATTCCATTAAGGTTAGTGTGAACGCTTACGGAAAATTAGCGGCATGGACAATTGCAAAGAGAAAGCTACTCGATGCCCACAGCGATGTTATCGATGTTTTGATGCACATTGAAAAGGTCAGCAGCGTTAAGCTTGAATAGGTTGCTTTCGCCTATAGTTATTCCGAACAAACCTTTCAAATACGTTACTCTCAGTTATAATGTGCTCATATTGATAAACGTGACGTTTTAGACGTTTAAAAATGACGAATTTGCATCTTGACATCCTCCCCTAGCTAATTCGCTAGGGGATTCCCGCAACCACTATTTAGTTGTCACCAGCGTCCTGATAAAGTCTGCTGTGTGCCATTAGGCGACACTCAATCTTGACACCAAGTGATCAAAAACCAATCGAATACGTTGTGGTACTGGACCACGTTGAGGGCGATAAATATATAAATCCCAAGGCACTGGCTCGACCTCTTCTAACACTCTCACAAGTTTCTCTTGGCGTAATAAGTCTTGGACCAAAAAGTTAGGAATTTGAGTAAAACCTAGTCCATTTTGTATAGCCATTAATTCAGCTTCGGTGTCGGCACTTCGAAAACGTGTTTTGGATGGCGTCCACTGTCTGTCCATGGAAAAAACCCATGGCCAAAGCTTTCCCGTATTGCGATCTACTAACCCTGTAACCGGCATGTGGTTTAGTTCTTCAATAGACGCAGGCCTTCCCACTCTATTTATTAAGTCAGGCGAAGCCACGACATACATATTAATTTTGGTGAGCTGGCGGGCAATAAATCGACTATCTCTCATGAAGCCGATACGAATCCCAATATCTATTTTTTCGTCAACTACATCCACGCGCTCGTCACTGAGTGTCAGGTCTATATCCAGTTGAGGATGTATTTTTGAAAGTTCCAGTAATACTGGCATTAAGCACTTATGACCAAAACCAACAGGCGCTGCGATACGAACCCGCCCTTGTAATTCATTACCCGAGTTAGGGGCGCTTGTTTGAAACAATTCATCTACAGCGCGCAGGCGCTCTTTTGCTATCAAAGCAAATTTTTCTCCAACTAGGGTCACTTGTATGTGTCGAGTATTTCGATGAAATAAAAGCTCCCCTTGCAATCGCTCTAACTCCTTCACTGCTCGCGTCACTGCCTGAGGAGAAATTCCCAGACGGTTAGCCGCTTCTTTAAAGCTGCGAGACTCAGCAGCAGTACAAAATATCCGGAGCATTTCCAATCTGTTAAGCATCACAGTCACATTCAGGTTTGAAATGAATACATAAATATTATTCCAAAATATGGAATTGTGAAATTAAAACATTTCCATTTATTGGTTTTTGAAGGTAAGAGATACTTTGCTTGTTATTTAGACAACGTCATTCAACTTATTTGAGGATATTAACTATGAGCAGTGTTTTAGCAAATAACATCAGCGGTAAGGTCGTTGTTATCACTGGTGGTAGCAGCGGTTTAGGCGAGACCACGGCAAGACATTTAGCCAGCCTTGGCGCATCTGTTGTTTTAGGTGCCCGACGCATCGACAAGCTTGAAGCTATTGCTGCTGACATACGCGCAGCGGGCGGAGAAGTTGCGGTTCAAGCGACAGATGTGACTAGCCAGGACGAAGTGAATGCCCTTGTAAATCTTGCACAAGAGCGCTTCGGTAAAGTTGATGTGGTTATCAACAATGCTGGGTTAATGGCGATTGCACCGTTAGCTGAGACTCGAGTTGACGAATGGGATCGCATGATTGACATCAACGTTAAAGGTCTGCTGTATGGAGTAGCCGCAGCGCTTCCGATCTTTCAGGAACAGGGATCCGGCCACTTTATCAATATTTCGTCCGTAGCGGGTATCAAAGTATTCAGTCCCGGCGGCACGGTTTATAGCGGAACCAAATTCGCTGTTCGCGCTATTGCCGAAGGCTTGCGCCATGAAGTTGGGGGTAACATTCGTTCAACAATCATTTCACCGGGGGCAATCGAATCTGAATTAAAACATGGAAGTTCAGATACTCAGGGTGCAGCCTTTGTAAAAGATTTTTATCAGCAAAATGAAATTCCATCTGAATCTGTTGCTCGTGCTATCGCATACGCAATTGAGCAGCCTGCGGATGTGGATATCAACGAGATTGTTCTGCGCCCAACTGTTCAAGAGTTTTAATTCGTTTAATAAAAGACCGATTAACCAGCGGATGATTTAACCACCCGCTGAATATTCAGTATGTGAGGTTATTGATGACAGCGTTAAACAGACAAATGTGTGCTTTGGTATTAGATAGCTATGAAGAGGGTACAGTATTCCGGGATGCCCTGATTAACTTACCCTCTCCATCAGCAGGTCAGGTGCAAGTAAAAATATTTGCAAGTGGAGTCAATCCTATTGATTACAAGATCCGCCAAGGTATCGCTCCTTACGCCATGCCGGAATTACCCGCAGTACTTGGCACCGATTTAGCTGGAGAAATTGTTGCTGTCGGTGACGGCGTCACCGACTTTGCAATAGGCGATGCCGTTTATGGTCTGACTGGCGGAGTGCGAGGATTGCAAGGCTCATTGGCTGAATATGCCAACGTAGATGCTGAGTTACTTGCTCTCAAACCGAAAAATTTGTCCATGCGTGAAGCTGCGGCTTTACCTCTGGTTGCACTTACCGCTTGGGAAGGTTTGGTTGACAAGGCGAATGTTAAAGCGGGCCAGAAAGTCCTTATCCAAGGTGGAGCTGGCGGAGTTGGGCATGTAGCTGTGCAAATTGCTAAGGCCTTAGGTGCCGACGTTTATGCCGCTGCATCGACTGGAAAACAACAACTGCTCAAGGCGCTTGGTGCAACGCCAATTGATTATCACACTGCAAGCCCTGCTGAGTACGTGGACGCATACACCCAAGGCAAAGGATTCGATATCATTTACGACACTGTCGGTGGCTCTGTACTCGATGCCTCATTAGGTATTATTGCACATTACGGCCATATTTTAAGCTGTGCTGCATTCAGCTCACATAACCTGGCACCGTCGTCATTACGCTCTGCAACATTGTCAGCGATTTTTGTGTTACATCCACAGCTCAGCGGAGAGGGACGCAAACATCATGGTGACATTCTGCGGCAAATTACGGCTCTTGTTGAAGCTGGACAAATTAAGCCACTACTCAATCCGTTACGCTTTTCCCTAGACACGGCAATGGATGCACATAATGCCGTAGAGTTGGGATCCATGGGTAAAGTAGTTATTGATGTAATTGCTTAAAAAGTCATTGTTGTAATTACTTAAAAAATCATTATTGAGGATGCATATGAGCCCAAGAAAAGTAATTCGAACTGTTCGTTTCCATGAATTAGGTGGTCCCGAGGTGTTAACTATTGACTCGCTGGCGAGTCCAGATTTGCAGGCCACAGATGTTCGTATTGCGGTCAAAGTTGTTGGCCTCAATCGTGCTGATGCCATGTTTAGGCGAGGCCACTATATAGAAAAGGCTAACTTCCCTTCGCGAATCGGCTATGAAGCATCCGGGGTAGTCATTGAAGTCGGGGAAGAGGTAAATCATTTACGCCTTGGGGACGAGGTTTGTATTGTCCCTCAGATGGGGCTTTCTCAGAATGGCTGCTACGCAGAAGAGATTGTCGTGCCAAGTGAATATGTGGCACTCAAACCAGCAGGGCTAACCTTTGCTGAAGGGGCAGCAGCTTGGATGCAGTACCTGACAGCTTATGGCGCTTTGGTCGAAATTGCTAACGTGCAAAAAGGCGATTCAGTACTGATAACCGCCGCATCGAGCAGTGTTGGATTGGCTGCGATTCAAATTGTGAATTCTCTGGGGGGTATCCCTATCGCTACAACTCTAACAGGAGCTAAAAAGGCTGCTGTGCTCAAGGCTGGTGCGGCCCATGTGATTGCAACCCAAGAAGAACCGCTACTGGATAGCTTGAGAAGCATCTTGGGAGCAAACAATTTAAAAATCGCATTTGATGCTGTCGGTGGGCCGCAGATAGCTGAAATTGCTGAAGCAATGAGCCCTGAAGGAACAATAATAGTACACGGATCATTAAGTCCCGAAACAACCCCTTTTCCCTTAAAAATAGCACTTCGTAAAAGTCTGACAGTTAGGGGGTATGTGTTTACTGAAGTTATAAAAGACATCGAGCGTTTTCGCAGAGCAAAGCAATTTATCCACTCGGGTTTATCCGAAGGAACACTCAAGCCTGTCATTGATCGAAGCTTTAAATTTGAAGAGATAGTAGCAGCGCATCACTATCTGGAGTCCAATCAGCAGATTGGTAAAATAGTGGTCGAACTTGATTAACAGTTCGTAGCTTACGCTAGTCTCTCAACTCAGTCAGTGCCTGATTATAATTAGCGTGGGCTTTGTCGCGGAAATCGAATGAACTAAATCAGAATCTTACGATCAGATCAGGGGCATTCATTCACTAACTTTGATTACATGCCGAAGCCTCGCTACAAAACCACTAACTGGCGCAAGTACAATATTTCAGGCGTGACAGATGCGGAAGTACTCCCAAATTTACTCAAACAAACACGCCGATCCATCAAGGAAATTTCGAGAGATGGCGCATACGATACAAGGGAGTGCCACAGGGCGATTAGGGTTAAGAAAGCGATACCTCTAATCCCTCCACGTGAAGGAGCCGCCTTCTGGGAAAAAGGTAATCCACGTAATCTGGCGGTTGGTTGCCAAAAGCTCTATGGTTCGAACAAAAAGTGGAAACGAAAATATGGTTACCACAGGCGTTCATTGTCGGAGACCGCTAAGTATCGCGCAAAACAACTACTAGGCGCTTCACTCACGCTTCGAAATTACAATGCACAAGTTAGGGAGACATACGCCATGATCAAAGCACTCAACAAGCTAACAGGGATAGGTATGCCCGAAACTCAGTATATCGTTTAAAATGCAAACGATTTTGCTAGTATTCGCTCTCAAGTTGAATTCCGCAACAAAGCCGGTTGATTGCACGTGTTACGGAGATGCATGCCCATTATTACACGACAGTGGCTGATTTTGGTCGGGAATTTGCATGTTCAGTGGCGAGTAGCATGGCGGAATTTATTGGAAGGCTAGATAACCCAAGCAATGAGATTTGTGTAGGAGAGGAATAAAGTTTCATACTAAGCAGTCAAGTAACCCTGTTTGTACCGTTCTAAATGATACTCACCCAGAAATAAAGATTCATACTAATTCCTACTAGAAAGTCTGAGTCACGCTACAACTGAGTAATAAAGTATCATACTGGTTGTCTTGGGCATCCACAGATTGATCGGCCCCATTCATACACGTTTCTGGACAGAACTGAGCTAGCCCGACTCTAGCTCAGTGTAGCGGCTAACCTAGACACGAACTCCTAGTCGGCATAGCTATTGTTGTACGTGAATTACATGTGACCCAGGAATCTGATGAATCGTTATATTTTGATTCAAAGGTCTAATCGGTTGTAAAGACTTGGGTTCTATCACTGAGTCTATTGCTTTACCTACGCTCTCTAACCCTTGTTGAGATAAGAATGGGTAGCTCTCCTTTTTAGGATTATTCTTTACCCAGAAGCCAACTTTAGGGATTAAAGAATGATAATCATCACAATCTCTTTCCATCGGCACATTTAAATTTTCCTCTGTTATTGGTCCGTACTTGTTCAGCAAGTATCTTCTTACATCTTCGTGGCTTATAAACGGGCTATTGCCAAAAGGGAGTAGGCATTGATATGAGAGGTTATAGTATTGTGCATGTTGGTCAGCCCTATAAGCCTTATCATTTCTTTCTCTCCAATTTAGAGAGGCCTTTGCAACATTGTCCAAACTCTCTTTTAACATTTCACAAACCGCTTGAGCGACAGCTTTATTTTCCATCTGTTCATTATAGAAGGATAACGCAATATCTCTGTCGTAAAAGTCACCAGATATCCCCGCATTGATAATATGCTCAGCTTTATATTGTGGATAGCCAAACTCAACACACACAGCAGCTCTGCCACTCACCCTAGAATATGTAGCTATATTCGGTTTATCATTTTTGTTGATGTTAGTTTCGACACTAGAACATCCAGAGAGTATGTAAGAGAGAGATGCAATTATTGGTAAAAGTTGCTTCAAGTATATTTCCTAAATTAAAGTGTTGTATGGTTTGCAACAATGATTTTGAAGTTTCTATTATTTAATTTTTAACGCAGAGACATCTGAAATAAAGCGTAAATCATCTTCAGAGAAATCAGAAAAATACCTTTATTTTTTGAAAATCGTTTTTCTTTAGTTTCATTATGCGTCATATCAATCAGTTTGTTCAAACATTGGTTTGCATTATCACAGTCTAAATGTAGCATACTCATAAGATCAGTTGTTAACGCTAAAGATGTAACATCACCAACTTTGAAGCTATCTTTTATAGAGACGTTAGGTAAATGATCAAGTTGATTTACCGAGATGACAGGTTCATCTATGTTTGCACACCATCTTACCTCTCCGTAATAATCCTTTACTGGGTTGTTAATAATCTGTGTAAAGACTTCTGTTATAAATTCTTTCGTAGGGTCTTCAACTTTTAACTTTGCCAATGCACCCACTAAAAATGGAAAAGTAAGCCCATATTTACCTCTTCCACTTTCCTTCCATTGTTTTATTAATTGAAACCAGATTTCATTGCCTGGATCTAGCTTTATGTTTACGTTATCAATCATAAGCTTTCTGAATGATCTTATACATTATAAATCGGATCTTAAACTAGCTCTTTTTCAATGAAATGTATAAGACTATTCTCACAGAGAACCAAACAGAGGTTCAGCCTGTAATGTCATTACAATCTCATGGTATGAATCAACTTAGCGTAAAGTTGAGTTTTCTATACTTGATGATCAATGTGTATGTTTTGCACATTAGCTAATTCTATTGCCATGCCTTCTGATACGTTTTGGGGCAAAAATAAGCCAGCGTTAAATGCGCTGGCTATGGAGTTCTGAGTAGGTTGATTTATTGCTTTTCAACGTAAATCGCTTGACCACTAACAGTTTGTTCAGATATTGGGATCAAGTACTGATAGTCGGTACCTTGTCCACCTAACATTACATAGTTATTGCTACCTGTTGCTCCTAGTAAAACCCCATTTGCTCCAAGTTTTGCGGCCTGTTTTTTCAACTCCTCAATTGCATAGTCAATTGACCCTTGATTTGTTAAACCTGCATCACTTGAAGCATTAACTAAAGCAATTGTGTCATATGACTCTGGCGGTTCGATATAGAGGCGTACGTTTTCTGGGGCGATGGGTTCTCTCGCTTCTCCAACTAAAATTGAAGACCCTGAAGCACATCCTGTGAGTGCGAGGATGAACGCGAGTAAAAGTGATTTATAGATTCTCATTTTTAACTATTGATAAACGACTATTGAAGCGAACCATTATACAGTTTATGGTCAGAATCATGAGAAAAAGTAGCGATGGCCTCTTGCGTTGATAAGGATCACCTAATCGACTTAAACACGGAAAGGGGCATTTCTGTGTTACACATCCCGTCAGCACACCTTTGGACAAAGATCAGTTAGAGTCGATACCCTAAAAACTCTCTATTCATTACTTAATATATTCTGACCGAACCGATACTCCCACTAAAGTGGAAGTCAATGATAAATAAATATGCAAAAGACGAGGTTTCACCTCTTGCCTATATTAAAATTATGCTGCATACCATCCATCAGCCAGCACTTCAGCTTGATCGAGAACTAGCTTAATCGCCTCATCTGCCGCATCAGGTGGGTATTTCCAGCGACGCAGTAAACGACGTACAAGGTTGCGCATACGAGCACGGACACTCTCACGTTTTTGCCAGTCTACCGTAGCGGATTTACGCAGTTGGTGAGTGAGTTCAATGGCGAGTTGACGAAGGTTGTCATCGCCTAACGTTCGCACGGAAGCCTCGTTGGTGACCAATGCACGGTAAAACGCAATTTCATCAGTGGAAAGCCCCAGCTTTTCCATCATCTCAGCGTCAGCTTGCATCTCTTTGGCCCACTGGATCAGCTCTTCAATTACCTGTGCGGTTTCAATGTTGCGATTATGATATTTCTGCAAAGTCGACATAATACGGTCGGAATATTTCTTTTCCTGCACAACATCGTTTTTCATTCTTGCTTTCACTTCGTCGCGCAACAGCTTTTCTAGCAGTTCTACGGCTAAATTCTTCTCTTTCATATTGGCGACATCTTCCAAAAACTCAGGAGAGAGCAAGCCAATATTCGGTTTATCTAAACCAACCGTTTTAAAGATATCATCCACTCCATCGGCAACCACCGCGTTATTCAAGATCTGGCGCAAAGCAGAATTACGCAATTCATCACTGCGCTTTTTATCAACTGTTGAGTGTTTTAAGAAGGCGGTCTTGATCGCTCCGTAAAAGGCGATTTCACTCTTATAACCATCAACCTCATCCAAGGTATTACACAATGAGAAGGCTTTCATCAACGCAGCCATGACATCAAGGAAACGGCGTTTGCCATCACGAACTTCTTCGCCTTTGCTGTTGCGGTGTGAGAGACCTGAGATATGGTTCACGGCTCCCGGAAGCAGTTGCAGCGGTTTGGTTTCAAAGTCCGGACGATAGTTGAAGATGTCACCATCAACAGGCGTGGCAAACATACCGCGAATTACGTCGATTTTTTCCATAAAGACTGCGAAAGCTTCAGCAGTATCAACGGTTGGCTTTCCCTTACCTTGGCTATTGGTATAGGTCTTCAGTGCGTTTTTAAGTTCATTGGCAATACCAATATAGTCAACAACTAAACCTCCGGGCTTATCCTTAAACACGCGGTTCACACGCGCTATCGCCTGCATCAGGTTATGACCTTTCATTGGCTTGTCGATATACATGGTATGGCAGCAAGGTGCATCAAAACCTGTTAGCCACATATCACGGACAATGACTAATTGCAGTTCATCTCTGGTGTCTTTATAGCGTTTCTCGAAAAGCTTCTTGGTCTTCTTATCATGGATATGAGGCTGCATTTTTGCTTTATCAGCGGCGCTGCCAGTCATGACGATTTTGATCGCGCCTTTGTTTGGATCTTCGCTATGCCATTCGGATTTGATAGCCACAATGGCATCGTATAAGTCCACACAAATCTCGCGACTCATGGCAACGATCATTGCCTTGCCAGGAAAAGTTTCACAGCGAGTGGTAAAGTGCTCAACTAGATCTTGGGCAACCTGTTTTATTCGTGGCTCCGCACCCACGAGTTTTTCGAGCGCTGACCATTGTGATTTTATTTTCTCACGACTTTCCGTCTCTTCGTCTTCGCCAATTTCCTCTTCGACCTGATCGTTAAGCGCTTCAATTTCATCTTGATTAATATCGAGCTTAGCGAGGCGAGATTCGTAGTAAATCGGCACGGTGGCACCATCATCCACCGCATCTTGAATATCGTAAATAGAGACATAGTCACCAAAGACACCACGAGTGTCTTTATCATCCATTGATATCGGTGTACCTGTAAAACCAATAAAAGCGGCATTTGGCAGCGCGTCACGCATATATTTGGAGTAACCATAAACATAACGCTGATCAATCACATTGCCATCCTCGTCTTTGACATCAACAAGACGAGCTTTGTTGCCATACTGACTGCGGTGAGCCTCATCTGACACCACCACGATATTTGAACGTTCAGAAAGAGTAGGATGCGCCATTTCTTCATCGAGCAGAGCAAATTTTTGTACGGTTGTGAAGATGATGCCACCGGATTGACGATTGAGCAGTAAATCACGTAATGAGTCACGGTCTTTTGCCTGCTGAGGGATCTGTTTTAGCGTTTCTTGCGCCATCGTAAAGGTGTTAAATAGCTGACCGTCTAGATCATTACGGTCAGTCACCACCACTAAAGTTGGGTTATTCATTTCTGGTTGTTGCAGCAATTTACTTGCGTAGCAGACCATCGAAATGCTTTTTCCACTGCCCTGAGTATGCCAAACCACGCCTGCTTTTTTGCTTCCGGGCACCACAGTATTGGCATTGTTGGCTCGTGGTTCGGTGACTTGGTCAGAGGTTGTGGCCGCGATGACAGTCGCTTTAACCGCAGCACGCACGGCATGGAATTGGTGATAACCTGCGATTTTTTTGATGATCTTGTCGCCATCATTTTCGAACAACACAAAGTAACGAATATAATCGAGCAACAGTTCAGGCTTAAAGAAGCCACGCACCATGGTCTCTAATTGGAATTCGAGTAGTGGTTTGTCGTTTTCACTCTCTATCGTCTTCCATGGCAAGAAGCGCTCTTTGTTCGCGGTCAATGAGCCTACTCTAGCGTAAATACCATCACTGATGACCAATGCTTCATTAAATACGAACAAGTCGGATATTTCATCTTTGTACGTCTGAATTTGATTATACGCACTCCAAATATCGGCGTTATTAGAGGCGGGGTTTTTCAGTTCGATGACCGCCATCGGCAAGCCATTAATGAAGACAATCACATCGGGTCTACGATTGACTTTGGTTCCCGTGATGGTGAACTGATTGACCACTAAGAACTCGTTATTCTCGCGGTTCTCAAAATCAATTAATCGAACATGAGTATGCTTGGTCACCCATTGTTCTTGCTCCATTACCGAGTATTCAACAGGCACACCTTCGATTAAATATTGGTGAAAGAGTTTGTTGTTTTTAATCAGTACAGGCGTTTGCGGTGTGGCAACGATTTTCGCTACTTCGATTAAGGTGTCACTGGGCACATTTGGGTTTAAGGTTTCCAAGGCAGAGACTAAACGCGCCTGTAGCGTGACTTGCTGATAGTTTTCACGTTCAGGCATATCACCATCTGGTGCGATGTCATAGCCATTTTGGTATTGGTAACCTAGCTCTTTAAACCAATCGAGGCATTGTTGTTCTAGTTGGTCTTCAGTAATCATTAAGCCTTTATCCTTATTATTTATTCCATGCGCTCTTAATCAACCGTCCGGTTTGGTTATAAATGCCAACCTGCTCAATGTAATGGTGGAAATCCCTATTTTCAGAGACGATTCGGTTTGCAGATTGCCAATCCACGTTGACTCTCTCTTGAGCTGGAATGAGTATTTGGCTATCAAACAAAGAATCAGTATCCAGAATCAGCACGCCAATCCCGTGCAAGCTCGACAACATTTGCAGCTCACCTTCAACGTCGCTATTTAAGCCTGTGGCAACAAGGTAGCCGAAATTGGCCCAACTCGAATTCGATACTGCTTGGAAAAAGTATTTTCGTACGTTGCCTTTAGTAAGATGTTTCTTCACTTCAAAAGACCAAAGTCGAACCGAGCTATGATTCCCACTGCGCACACAGCTTCTCACAATTTCATCCCAACCTTGGTCGAGCGGCTCTAGCGCCACCACATCCGGATGTAACCAGTGATTGCCACCGCTGCCATGAGAGTTTTTAGATTTACGCTCGTCAATACGCTGACAGTAAAGGCCCAGATCCTTGCTAAGGTACTCAATCAACATTGGGTAGAGATCGTGTTCGCTTAAGCTTTGCGGCACGAGAGGCGTATCGATGTCTGATTCATCTGCATCGCTAAGATCATCTTCCTGATGAGCAGGTGTAGGCTTCTGCTCCCAGTAATAAACCCGAGGTCTTGGTTTGTCACGAGTGGCGATATTAGGACAAACGATTTTCGCTCTTTCAGTACGTTCCCCACCAATTTCTGCCGCGAGCTGGGCGATAAGCTTGTCTTCGGTGTTGTATCGAGGGTTTGCTTGCTTCTCAGCGATTTCTTCTGGATATCGAAGCACAAACTCTTTTGCTAAATCCCGAGCAGTAAACTTTTTCTCGGGATTCGCTTTGAGCGTTTCGATAATCATTTCTACTCGGGTTGTCATCAGTTTACCTCGGCCATTGCTTTGGTTTCTCCTAACTCGATTTCGCCGGAAAGCAATTTAGGAAGCAAAGTGTCACGTAGCGTGGCTAACTGGTTGCTCTGGAGTCGC
>NZ_JBSRRK010000013.1:0-91085 GCF_053890955.1 Vibrio sp. JZG120 | reverse complement strand
TCGTTTTTTTTGATTTTTTTATCGTTCGGATAAATTTGCATCAAAAGCGGTCAAAAGAGCACGTTATTTCTACAGTTCTCTGAATTTATCTGCGAAAAGAGCCACTTTTTCCCAATTGGTGTATTCCACTTCTTTGGTCGTATCGGTTTCGCCACCTGTCATCGACATAATGAACCTAATCATAGTTCTGTCGAACCAGCCGTAACGTGGGTAATAAAGTGCACCAGCAAAAACACCGATTAGCGTTGGTTTCCAAGGCGACTTAATTAGGAACTTGCGAATGTAGGCACTACCTTCAGGTGTATCCTTTCCTTGGTCCTCTTTACGAGCGGTTAGGTTTACGCAGAAAAATGCCACTTTATTTTGCTCCAATTGATTGAGGTTTCGCTCAATAAACTGGTATAGCTTTTTATTAAGATGACCATAACGAATAGAGGCGCCTATCAACACTCTGTCGTATTGACTGAAGTCAATCGTCTCGACATTATGTAAATCCACCAGCTCACAATCGAAGTCTGGAAGTTGTTCATCTATATAGTGGAGAATTTTTTTAGTCTGCCCTTCGCGGGAAGAGTATAGAAATAATGCTTTTGCCACGATTTCCCCTTAGCTACGCCAAAACGTCGGCGTAAGTAGAATAAGTAAGGTAAAGATTTCCAAACGACCAAACAGCATAGAAACTATTAATACCCATTTTGCTTTGTCGTTAACATCACCAAAGTGAAGCGCCACTTCTCCCAAGCCAGGACCGAGGTTGTTCAGAGTCGCAGCCACCGCCGAGAACGCACTGAGCTCGTCCATCCCTGTAGCAATCAAGCCCAACATACAAACCACAAATACCAAAGCGTACGCGGAGAAGAAACCCCAAACCGCATCGACAACACGTTGCGGTAGGGCACTGCCACCTACTTTGATGGTGTAAACCGCGCGTGGATGGACTAAACGTTTTAGTTCACGCGCACCTTGTAAGGTAAGAAGCAGGATACGGATCACTTTCATGCCGCCGCCTGTTGAACCAGCACAACCACCGATAAAAGAGGAGAACAATAGCAGTACAGGTAAGAAGAGCGGCCAATCCGCAAAACCTGTCGTCGTAAAGCCCGCAGTTGTCGAAATTGACACGGTTTGGAACAGAGCCTGATCGAAAGCATCGTATGTCGATGTGTAAGAGTGGTGTTTCAGTAATAATAGGAAACAAACGACAAATAGCAGCACTTGAATAAACAAGAAAGCGCGAAACTCAGGATCTTTCCAGTAATACTTGGGATGCACACCACCTGATGCAAATGCAGCAAAGTGCAGCGTGTAGTTACATGCAGATATAAGCAGAAAAACCACCGTAATCAGGTTAATCGCGTAACTATCAAAGTATCCGATGCTGGCATCGTGGGTAGAGAAGCCACCAATGGCAATGGTTGAAAAGCTGTGACTGATGGCGTCAAATGGCGTCATACCAGCTAACCAAAAAGCCGATGCACAGGCGATAGTCAGGCTCAAATAGATGTACCAAAGCGCCTTAGCAGTTTCTGCTATGCGCGGCGTCACTTTAGTGTCCTTGACTGGACCAGGGATCTCGGCGCGGTAAAGCTGCATACCACCAATGCCAAGTACTGGCAAAATCGCCACAGCTAATACGATGATTCCCATACCTCCGAACCACTGCAGTAACTGTCGATAGAATAGAATCGCTTTAGGTAACTCATCCAAACCAACAATAACGGTCGCCCCGGTCGTAGTGAGAGCAGAAAACGATTCAAAAAACGCATCTGTGACCGAGACGTTCGGGTTGTCAGCTATTAGAAAGGGGATCGAGCCTGCGCTGCCAAGTACTGTCCAGAACAGAACGACAATAAGAAAGCCATCTCGAGCTTTAAGCTCGTGCTTATACCTGCGGTTTGGGTACCAACAAACGGCCCCACAAAACAGCAGAACAAAAAATGTCGTGACAAAAGGCACACCTGCACCATCTCGATAGATCAGCGCAACGAGTGCTGGCGCAAGCATAGTGACACTAAAGAGTGCGAGCAGTAGCCCGACGATTCGAATAATTGAACGAAATTGCATGGATAAATTGACTAGCGAAGCTGTCCCTGTTGCTTCCTGTTTTTCATTATTGTCCGTCTAGCGGAGTGACAATTGCCTTTGCCCCGCTTTTATTGATGATTGCTTGGGTAAACGCGCTCACTTCTCGAAGCTCAATTTCCACCACTAATACCACCTGATCGCTGTATTCAGCCTCGACTTCTATCGCACCAAATTGCGGCATGATTGACTGTGCGATCGGCATAAACCCATAGTCTAACGTTAGTCTGAGCTTTGTGGTTATTTTTTTCTCAATAGTTTGAAGCAGCTTGAGTGCTTGTTGTACCCCACCACCATACGCTTTAACCAAGCCGCCTGTACCTAACTTGATTCCACCAGAGTATCGCGTGACCACTGCCGTGATCTCCCCCACCCCAGAGCCAGACAGCTGCGCCAGGATCGGTTTGCCTGCAGTTCCGGACGGCTCCCCATCATCACTAAAGCCCCATTTCATTGAATCTTCCGGGCGACCTGCAACAAAGCCCCAACAGTTATGTCTGGCATCAGCGTGTTTAGCTTTGATTTGATCAACAAATGCTTTTGCAGCTTCGATACTTGGCGTGTGTGCCAAATAAGTAATGAAGACGCTCTTTTTAATTTCTTCTTCAAATTGAGCGGGCTCTGCTGGAATCAGATAAGGCTTGTCATTCATAGGATTATGGATTCAGGTCTATTTGCCTGAAGTCTATCACGAGTGTGATTTACCCGTCGCATAAGATCTGCCACAGCGCACAATGTTAAACACTTGTTTAAAAAATGTATTGAAATTAAACAATCCACGATCCAAACTAACTTTACTGGTCAAACCAGAACAAAAATAAAACGACTTCCTCGATACCTATTTGCCGAGGTACACGGCGTCGTTGAAATAGGTATACAGACAATCCACGATTGTATGTCATGGAGATAGACAATGATTTACCAAGCCGAAACCCTACAGGTAAAGGAAATACAAGATGGTATTGCAGAGCTAAGCTTCTGCTCTCCAAAATCCGTCAACAAACTCGACCTAGCGACATTAGAATCGCTAGATAAAGCTCTTGATGCGCTCATTGCCCATCAAGGCCTCAAGGGGTTGTTGCTCACTTCAGATAAAGACGCATTCATTGTAGGCGCAGACATTACCGAGTTTTTAGGTTTGTTTGCTAAAACGGATGCCGAGCTCGACCAATGGCTGCAATTTGCTAACAGCATCTTTAACAAACTAGAAGACTTACCCGTTCCGACCATCTCAGTGATCAAAGGCCACGCTCTTGGTGGCGGTTGTGAATGTGTGCTAGCAACAGACATGCGTATTGGTGACAAAACCACCAGCATCGGCCTACCAGAAACGAAACTGGGAATCATGCCGGGCTTTGGTGGTTGTGTACGCTTACCTCGCGTTATTGGCGCAGACAGCGCAATGGAAATCATCACCCAAGGCAAAGCATGCCGAGCTGATGAAGCATTGAAAATTGGCTTACTCGATGCTGTTGTAGAGACTGATGCTTTATACGAATCAGCACTACAAACTCTTAACTCTGCAATTAACGAGAAACTTGACTGGCAAGCACGCCGAGCACAGAAAACATCTCCGCTAACGCTGAGTAAGCTTGAATCAATGATGAGCTTCACCATGGCGAAGGGTCTGGTGGCACAAAAAGCAGGTCCTCACTACCCTGCCCCAATGACAGCCGTTATCACGATTGAAGAAGGTGCTCGCTTTGCACGTAATAAAGCGTTAGACATTGAACGTAAGCACTTCGTGAAATTGGCTAAATCGGAAGAAGCAAAATCACTGGTTGGCCTATTCCTTAACGATCAATACATTAAAGGCATTGCGAAAAAAGCGGCGAAGTCAGCAAGTAAAGACACGCAACGTGCAGCCGTATTAGGTGCAGGTATCATGGGTGGCGGCATTGCTTACCAATCAGCGCTAAAAGGTGTGCCTGTCTTAATGAAAGACATCGCGCAAGCGTCGCTCGACCTAGGCATGACTGAAGCATCTAAGCTGCTGAATAAACGCTTATCTCGCGGTCGCATTGATGGCTTTAAGATGGCGGGTATTTTAGCGTCAATCACACCGAGTCTACATTACGCAGGTATTGAAAACTCTGATGTGATTGTTGAAGCTGTCGTTGAAAATCCGAAAGTAAAAGCGGCGGTTTTGAGTGAAGTCGAATCCCATGTCGGTGACGACACCGTTATCACCTCAAACACCTCGACTATTCCTATCAACCTATTGGCAAAATCACTAAAACGCCCAGAAAACTTCTGTGGTATGCACTTCTTCAACCCAGTGCATCGTATGCCTCTTGTTGAGATCATCCGTGGTGAGCACACCTCTGATGAAACCATCAATCGTGTTGTGGCGTATGCTGCGAAAATGGGCAAATCACCAATTGTCGTTAATGACTGCCCAGGGTTCTTCGTTAACCGCGTATTGTTCCCATACTTTGGCGGCTTCAGCATGCTACTTCGTGATGGTGCTGACTTTACGAAAATCGACAAAGTCATGGAGCGTAAGTTTGGCTGGCCGATGGGACCGGCGTACTTGCTTGACGTAGTCGGCATTGATACCGCGCACCACGCACAAGCTGTGATGGCAGAGGGTTTCCCTGAGCGTATGGGTAAACAAGGTCGTGATGCGATTGATGCACTATTCGAAGCAGACAAATATGGTCAGAAGAATGGTAATGGCTTCTACAGCTACACCATAGATAAAAAAGGTAAGCCGAAGAAAACCTTCTCTGAAGAGATCTTGCCGGTGCTCGCTGACGTTTGTGCCGATAAGCAGGACTTTGACGATGAGACCATCATTCAACGTATGATGATTCCAATGATCAACGAAGTGGTACTGTGCCTTCAAGAAGGTATCATCGCTACTCCGCAGGAAGCAGACATGGCATTGGTTTATGGTCTTGGTTTCCCTCCATTCCGCGGTGGCGTATTCCGCTATCTAGACAGCGTGGGTATTGCTGAATACGTTGAAATGGCAAAACAACACGCCGAGCTAGGTGCGATGTACCAATTACCGCAAATGCTGATTGATATGGCGGCGAAAGGTGAAAGCTTTTACGGTGCACAACAGCAAGGTTCTATCTAAGGAGGGATTCTAAAATGACTAATCAAACAAGAAATGTTGTCGTAGTCGATTGTCTACGTACTCCAATGGGTCGCTCTAAAGGTGGTGCTTTCCGTCATACACGAGCAGAAGATCTATCTGCGCGTCTAATGAAAGGCATTCTTGCACGTAACCCACAAGTGAACCCAAGCGAGATTGAAGACATCTACTGGGGTTGTGTACAGCAAACACTAGAGCAAGGCTTTAACGTTGCACGTAATGCCGCGCTACTCGCGGGCCTGCCGATTGAAATTGGCGCTGTGACGGTTAACCGTTTGTGTGGCTCATCCATGCAAGCGCTGCATGACGGTACACGTGCGATCATGACTGGCGATGCTGAAATCTGCCTAATTGGTGGCGTTGAGCACATGGGGCATGTGCCGATGAACCACGGGGTAGACTTTCACCCTGGTATGTCAAAGAACGTAGCAAAAGCTGCGGGCATGATGGGCTTAACGGCTGAAATGCTTGGTAAATTACATGGCATTAGCCGTGAGCAACAAGACGAGTTTGCCGCGCGCTCTCACGCTCGTGCGCACGCAGCAACCGTAGAGGGTCGTTTTAAAAACGAAATTCTACCAATTGAAGGCCATGCGGCTGACGGTACACTGTTTACTCTCGACTATGATGAAGTGATTCGCCCTGAAACATCCGTTGAAGGTCTGTCTCAGCTTCGTCCTGTGTTCGACCCTGCAAACGGCACAGTAACAGCCGGTACATCATCAGCGCTGTCTGATGGCGCATCAGCGATGCTGATCATGAGCGAAGAGAAAGCCAATGAGCTTGGCTTGAAAATTCGCGCACGTATTAAGGGCATGGCGATCGCAGGTTGCGATCCATCCATCATGGGTTACGGCCCTGTACCTGCAACAAAGAAAGCGCTCAAGCGTGCTGGTCTTTCAATTGAAGACATGGATGTGGTTGAGCTAAACGAAGCATTTGCAGCGCAGTCTCTGCCGTGTGCTAAAGACTTAGGTCTGCTTGATGTGATGGATGAGAAGGTCAACCTTAACGGCGGTGCGATTGCATTGGGTCATCCATTAGGCTGTTCTGGTTCACGCATCTCAACAACGTTGATCAACCTAATGGAAGCGAAAGACGCGAAATACGGTCTAGCCACCATGTGTATCGGTTTGGGTCAGGGTATAGCGACCGTATTTGAGAGGCCTTAACGCTTTGAGTGAAGTAGGCTCAAAACGACGATGGTCGTAGTGATCTACTCAACAACCAGCATGAAATGAATAAATACTAAAATAATTTAGTATTACACTTAAGGGCGACATCAGATGTCGCCCTTTGTTTTACGCCAAACACAGTAAATATGCATACAAAGCATACATAAAATGAGTAACTTTCATTTTATTCATAGATAGAGAAGACATAGACTTATAGACAGTTAATATCTTGCTGTATGTGGAAACTGAGTCACGCTAACGCAATTTCGGAGAACCTTATGTTTAATGCTCTAGTTCTAAACCAAGAAGACAAACGCACTATCGCTAGTATCGAGCAAATCGATGAAACACAACTGCCGGAAGGTGACGTTCTGGTTGAAGTCGATTACTCATCGTTGAATTACAAAGATGGTTTGGCGATCACAGGTAAAGGTAAAATCATCCGTAACTTCCCGATGGTACCTGGCATTGATCTAGCGGGTACGGTTGTAAGTTCTGAAGATTCGCGTTACCAAGCTGGTGACAAAGTGGTCTTAACTGGCTGGGGCGTGGGTGAAAACCATTGGGGTGGCATGGCTCAACGTGCTCGTCTAAAAGCGGATTGGCTCGTGCCACTACCAAAAGGTCTAGACAGCAAGAAAGCAATGATGGTTGGTACTGCTGGCTTCACTGGTATGCTGTGTGTTCAAGCACTGCTTGACGCAGGCATCAAACCTGAAGATGGCGAAATCCTAGTAACGGGCGCAAGTGGCGGTGTAGGCTCGGTAGCAGTAACGCTCCTAGCACAGCTTGGCTACAAAGTTGCAGCAGTGACAGGACGTGTAGAGAAAAACGGTCCGCTACTTGAAAAACTAGGTGCTAGCCGCATCATCGACCGTACTGAATTTGAGGAACCAGCACGTCCACTTGAAAAGCAAGTATGGGCAGGTGCGGTAGATACCGTCGGCAGCAAAGTACTAGCAAAAGTACTGGCGCAAATGGATTACAACAGTGCAGTCGCCGCTTGTGGTCTTGCAGGTGGTTTTGATCTACCAACTACAGTGATGCCGTTCATCCTACGTAACGTTCGTCTACAAGGTGTGGACTCAGTAATGTGTCCAACAGAGAAACGCATCGCAGCATGGGAAAAACTGGTTGAACTACTACCAGACAGCTATTTCGAGCAAGCATGTACTGAAGTAGAACTAGCAGAAGCACCAAAATACGCAGAAGACATCACCAACGGTCAAGTAACAGGTCGTGTGGTTATCAAGCTATAAACACTGACTCAGCGTAAACAGACGAAGAGCCGGCATTGCTGGCTCTTTTTGTTAGCAGTTTAGTCCCATATCTTCGATACGCTTAGCTATTAGACGGCTACATTCTTCACGCACAATCGTTCTTAACCATTCTTGAGCAGGGGAATGCTCGCAACGCGCATGCCAAATCATCGAGTATTCAAATGGAGTAAATTGGAATGGTAATGGTTTCACCACCAAGTCATAACGCTCGGCAACCAGATACGCCAAGTCCGCTGGCACTGTGATGATAATTGGCAAGGTATCCATGATCGCCAATGCGGCTTCTAAATGATAAGCCCGCAGAACCATTTTACGCTTAGGTTTCTCCATCAAAGCTTGTTCGATCAGTGCCTTAACACCATCACTGATGGCGATCATGGCATGTGGATGACTCAGATAATCATCCAAGCTCATTTCTTTATCCGCTAATGGATGCTGTTTTGAAAGCATACACAGCACCCCCACTCGCCCCAACACTTCACTGCGTAGCGGCTCCACCGGACCTGTCGGGCGACAAATCGCTAAGTCTGCACCTTCATAAGTGAGCTGATCTGATAAACGGTCGTGTTGCAGTGGTAAGAAGTTAAAAGACACGTTTGGCGCTTCTTGGTAAATTCTCGGCAAAGCGAACGGTAAGATCGTTTGCATGGCATAGTCGGTGGTCACGATGTTGAAAGTCTGTACGCATTGCAATGGGTCAAACTCAACCGGAGATAACAACTGACGTAAAGACTCTAAGGGCTCGCCTAATGAGCGATCGATCTCTAACGCTTTCTGAGTTGGGATCAAATGCTGCCCCTGACGAGTAAACAGCGGGTCTCCCAATAAGTCGCGCAGACGACCAAGCACACGACTCATTGCCGATTGACTCAAATTTAGACGTGTTGCCGCCTTACTGACACTGTTTTCTTCTATCAGTACTCGCAACGCAACCAGTAAATTTAAATCTCGGCGATAGATGTCTTCCAGTTCCACGAATTAGCCACTTATTTTGTATGTGTTTGGGTAAATTGTACTCTTCAGGCAAAAAAAATCCCGCCTTTCAGCGGGGAAGCCCAAGAAAAATGGGGATAGTGTCGGAATGAAGTGTCGGTAAAAATAGGTGAGCGTTATTAAAGTATTCTGATCAAAGCAAAAAGCGCTAATTTTCTTGCTCAGATGCACCTGACCATTTGCGCATCTCGATCCAAATCCCAATAATAGTGGCAACTATGCCTATAAGAGGCATCAAAGAGGTGTCAGCTGGCGTTCTGAGTACCAAAGCACAAAACGAGATAAAACAAAGTACGGAGTAAATCGTAAGTCTGTCTAACGCTGTTAACATTGCCTCTCCCTTGCTAGTTGTTACCAAATTGTTAATTTAAGGTAAAACAAAAAATTCCGTTTGCCAAGTGGTTATTGAATATTTTTTCAACGAACGTAGAATTCACCGCTAAGTTAGTTACGAGAATCACACTATGAGCTTTAATCCTGAACTGGCAACAAAGACATTAGAGGCGGAAGGACTGCGCTGCCCAGAGCCAGTGATGATGGTCAGGAAGACAATTCGCAACATGCAAGATGGTGAGATTTTGCTGGTCAAAGCAGATGACCCATCCACGACTCGAGACATTCCGAGTTTCTGCCGTTTTATGGATCACCAATTAATTGCAGCACAAACGGAGCAAGTTCCGTATCAGTACCTGATCAAGAAAGGATTGGAGTAATCTGGTCGAATTAAAAACGGCAGCCGATTGGCTGCCGTTTGTTTATTCATCGTATTCGAGTGTGCGAACTTCTGATTGGAGCTTGTTGAGTTGTTTTTTCATTGCCCGCATCTCTTCATGCATAGGAATGATGTGGGCTACGCGAATCCACGCCTCTACTGTTAATCCAGTAAGAACGAACGATCCTGCCACAATCGGCAACCACATATCAGTCAGTACCATCGCTAACAAGCACAGCGCCAAACCAAAGGTGAATAAATAACTCTGACTCTTTGGGGTCATCCCCATGTAACGTGTAAGCATAAACTTGCCCTCTCGCTATCATTCACACCATTAAACTACCATGACAAGTATGACACTAATATGTCATCCGTCACGCTACGGAGCGATTTTAAGTCAGAGTTTGAGCTACGCCACTAATTCGCTAGTTATTGATTATTTGCATCATTTAACGATTGTTCGCGGATAACATTTTCCATTTTCAGGCTGCGTTATCCGCCTAAAAACATTAAAAGAAGGCCGCACCAATCGCCAACAACACGAACAAAATAGCGGTGACTTTACGAATCAACCCCAGGGGCATCTTGTCTGCTGAAAGCTTACCAATTAACACCACAGGCACATTAGCCAACAACATACCAATGGTCGTGCCAAGTATGACCCAACTCAGCGCATCCGCGTATTGCGCGCCTAGGATAGAAGTGGCGATCTGAGTTTTATCACCAATCTCAGCCACAAAGAAAGCAATAAAGCTGGCAATGAAAGGACCTCGGTTTGAAATCTGTTCGTCATCATCCAACTTATCAGGAATCAACACCCAAGCCGCCATCGCGACAAAACTGACCACCAGCACCCACTTTAAAATATCAGGTGATAAATAGTCAGCGACAACCACACCTAACCATGCAGCTAAAGCGTGGTTGGCAATGGTTGCCAAAAAGATTGCTGCAATAATTGGTATTGGTTTGCGGTAACGACTTGCGAGTAATAGAGATAGCAATTGGGTCTTATCGCCAATTTCTGCTAACGCTACAGTAGTAATTGAAATAGCTAAAACGCTCACGACATGCTCATTGGGGCAGGGATTATTATTTTTAACCGAAGACAAACCTCACGCCCCTACCCCGGTTCGTGATGATTTGTCTAAGGTCTTGCTAAACTTGAAAGGCTTCAAGTCTCGAACGCCATGGTGATTTTGCACCAATTATGTTGACGGACGAACCAGATGAAACAGAAACTTCATCAGGTAAGCTACTCCCCAAAGACAGGCGCAATTCTAGCCACCTTTGTTGCGCTTCTCAAGAGCCAAAGCAGGCAAAAACTCCCTTTTAAGAAAAATACAGCAGATAACGCGGTAAAAATTCATTAAAGGAGAAAATCGCCCACGAATTAATCAAGATTAGCTCTACTCCCATGCTCAATATCTGGTTATACTAGATTGTTAATTTATTCAACCGTAATTACTCTTTATCGCCGTTGTTAGAGTTGAAAAACTCGGCATAGATGACGAATTAACGAGTAACAAGAGAATCGCGCGAACCTGACTTATGCAAAAATACGATATCAAAACCTTCCAGGGAATGATCCTCGCGCTGCAGGATTATTGGGCTCAAAATGGTTGTACCATTGTTCAACCGCTAGATATGGAAGTGGGTGCGGGTACCTCTCACCCAATGACCTGTCTACGAGCGCTTGGCCCAGAGCCAATGTCGACAGCTTACGTACAACCTTCACGTCGTCCTACTGATGGCCGTTACGGTGAAAACCCTAACCGTCTTCAGCACTACTACCAATTCCAAGTAGCGCTAAAACCATCGCCTGACAATATTCAAGAGTTGTACCTTGGCTCCCTTGAAGTTCTTGGTATTGACCCTCTTGTACACGACATCCGTTTCGTAGAAGACAACTGGGAAAACCCAACACTAGGCGCATGGGGTCTAGGCTGGGAAGTTTGGCTAAACGGTATGGAAGTGACTCAGTTTACTTACTTCCAACAAGTTGGCGGCCTTGAGTGTAAACCAGTCACTGGCGAAATCACTTACGGTATCGAGCGTCTAGCAATGTACATCCAAGAAGTAGACTCGGTTTACGACCTAACTTGGAACATCGCGCCAGACGGCAGCAAAGTGACTTACGGTGATATCTTCCACCAAAACGAAGTAGAGCAATCGACTTACAACTTCGAGCACGCAGACGTTGAATTCCTATTTGGTTTCTTCGAGCAGTGTGAGAAAGAGTGTAAAGAGTTGCTTGAGCTTGAAAAGCCACTGCCATTACCTGCTTACGAGCGCATCCTAAAAGCAGGTCACGCATTCAACCTACTAGACGCGCGTAAAGCGATCTCAGTAACTGAGCGTCAGCGTTACATCCTGCGCATTCGCGATCTGACTAAGTCAGTAGCAGAAGCATACTACGCATCGCGTGAAGCTCTTGGCTTCCCAATGTGTAAGAAAGAACAAGCGTAAGGGGTAGAGAACATGGCAAAAGAATTTCTAATCGAGCTAGGTACAGAAGAGCTACCACCAACGCAACTTCGTACGCTAGCTGAAGCATTCGCAGCAAACTTCGAAGCAGAACTAAAAAGCGCTGAGCTTGCTCACGAAGGCGTGAAATGGTTTGCGGCTCCTCGTCGTCTTGCACTTAAAGTCGCGGCACTAGCAGAAAGCCAATCAGACAAAATCGTTGAAAAACGTGGCCCTGCGGTTTCTGCAGCATTTGACGCGGAAGGCAACCCAACCAAAGCGGCTCAAGGCTGGGCACGCGGTTGTGGTATTTCTGTTGACCAAGCAGAGCGCATGGTTACAAATAAAGGCGAATGGCTACTGTTCAAACAAGAAGTGAAAGGTAAGCCAACGTCTGAGATCGTCGTTGAACTTGCAGCGAAAGCACTAGCAAACCTACCTATCGCAAAACCAATGCGCTGGGGTAACAAAACGACTCAATTTATCCGCCCAGTGAAAACGCTAACCATGCTGATGGGCAGCGACCTAATCGAAGGCGAGATCCTTGGTGTCGCTTCTGACCGCACTATCCGTGGTCACCGCTTCATGGGTGAACAAGAGTTCACTATCGATTCTGCTGAGCAATACCCTGCAATCCTAGAAGAGCGCGGTAAAGTTATGGCAGATTACGAAGCACGTAAAGCCATCATCCTAGCTGACGCACAAAAAGCGGCAGCAGAAGTTGGCGGTATCGCTGATCTAGAAGATGACCTAGTAGAAGAAGTTACGTCTCTGGTTGAATGGCCCGTAGTACTTACAGCGAAGTTCGAAGAAGAGTTCCTAAAAGTGCCTTCTGAAGCGTTGGTTTACACCATGAAAGGTGACCAAAAATACTTCCCTGTTTACGACGAAAACAAGAAGCTACTACCTAACTTCATCTTCGTATCGAACATCGAATCAAAAGAGCCTCGATACGTAATCGAAGGTAACGAGAAAGTGGTTCGTCCTCGTCTTGCTGACGCAGAGTTCTTCTTCAACACAGACCGTAAGCGTCCGCTTATCGACCGTCTGCCTGAACTAGAGCAAGCGATCTTCCAAAAGCAACTGGGTACGATCAAAGACAAAACAGACCGCATCACAGAACTTGCTGGCTACATTGCAGAGCAAATCGGTGCTGACGTTGAGAAATCAAAGCGTGCTGGTCTACTAGCAAAATGTGACCTAATGACCTCAATGGTATTCGAATTTACGGATACTCAAGGTGTGATGGGTATGCACTACGCGCGCCACGACGGTGAAGCAGAAGAAGTTGCAGTCGCACTGAACGAGCAATACATGCCTCGTTTCGCAGGTGATGAACTGCCATCAAACGGCGTTTCAACAGCAGTTGCAATGGCAGACAAGCTAGACACTATCGTAGGTATCTTCGGTATTGGTCAAGCACCTAAAGGCAGCGATCCGTTCGCATTACGCCGCGCATCTCTGGGTGTACTACGTATCATCGTTGAATATGGCTACAACCTAGATCTTGTTGACCTAGTAGCGAAAGCGAAGTCACTGTTTGGCGACCGCCTAACCAACGACAACGTTGAACAAGACGTTATCGAGTTCATGCTTGGTCGTTTCCGTGCTTGGTACCAAGACGAAGGCTTCAGCGTAGACATCATTCAAGCGGTACTGGCTCGTCGCCCGACGAAACCAGCAGACTTTGACCAACGTGTTAAAGCGGTTTCTCACTTCCGTGAACTGGAAGCGGCAGAGTCTCTAGCAGCAGCGAACAAACGTGTTGGTAACATCCTAGCGAAATTCGACGGCGAACTTGCAGAAGAAATTGACCTAGCATTGCTACAAGAAGACGCAGAAAAAGCACTAGCAGAAAGCGTTGAAATAATGACAGAAGCGCTAGAGCCAGCATTTGCTACAGGTAGCTACCAAGAAGCCCTAAGCAAGCTAGCTGACCTACGTGAACCAGTTGATGCGTTCTTTGATAACGTAATGGTAATGGCAAACGACGAAGCACTTAAGAAGAACCGTCTGACATTGCTGAACAACCTGCGTAACCTGTTCTTACAGGTCGCAGATATCTCTGTCCTTCAAAAGTAATTCATTACTGATTCAGAAGTGATTAAGATATAAGTAAAGGGAAGCGTCGGCTTCCCTTTTTTGTTGTCTTTAAACGGAGATCGTCGGTTCTTATTATTCATTTTGTGAACAAGGCAAAAATTTGTAGGGTGAGACACGTTTAACTTGTTGGTGCAGAGCTCGGATTGTAGAGGCTCAGTTTTGCTATAACTGGACTGTTTATTCGGGGGAAGGACACAATGAAAAAAACAATTCTCGCACTCTCTATCGGTCTACTGAGCGCCTGCAGCCAGATTCCAGAAAACGCCATCGTATTAAGCGTTGGTGATGACACCGCTGTTTTTGAGGAAAACTCACAAGGCTTACTTGTCGCCGAGCAAAAACTCGAAAAAGGCAGCTACACCTTTACCATTGCCGATAGTAATCAAAGCTGTGGAAGTAGTTTTGCTTTGGCAGAAGAAAGCCGCATCAAATTCAATCGTCCATTAAAAATGGATAATTGCGCCACAGATGCCCAAATGCCGCTGCGCATCTTCAAAGCCAACACCTACCTCTTCACGCTCAATCCAGACACCAATGAGCTAACCGTTAAAATCAAACCAAAACAGAGTCAGGACATCACCTATTCTTGCCCTGTTGCAACCGACACAGCTAAAACCATCAACGTAGCCCAAACCTTTACTGATGGCACTGTTGTTCGTGACGCCTTAACCGGGCAAGAAGCCACCGTCGCCAATGGCAGCGTAACCATGCAACCAGGCCCGATGAGCCAAGGTCTATTACTGTTAGAAGAGGTTGATCAGCAAGCCGAAAAACCGTTCAGTTGGGACAACGCGACGGTGTATTTTGTCATGACCGACCGCTTCTATAACGGCAACCCGGACAACGACAACAGCTACGGTCGCAACAAAGACGGAAAATACGAGATTGGTACCTTCCACGGTGGCGACTTAGCGGGTCTGACGAAAAAACTCGATTACATCGAATCACTTGGTGTGAATGCCATCTGGATAACCTCACCACTGGAACAAATCCACGGCTGGGTTGGCGGCGGCGATAAAGGCGACTTCAAGCACTACGGCTACCACGGCTACTACCACCAAGATTGGACCAAGCTTGATGCCAACATGGGTACCGAAGAGGAGCTGAGAACCTTCATCGATACCGCCCACAAGAAAGGCATCCGCGTGATTTGGGATGTGGTCATGAACCACACTGGCTACGCAACATTAGCCGACATGCAGGAATTCGGCTTTGGTCAACTTTACCTTGATGACCAAGAAGCCAAAGAAGTCCTTGGTGAAAAATGGACCGACTGGCAGCCAAAATCTGGACAAAGCTGGCACAGCTTCAACGATTACATCAAATACGCTGATAGCGAAGCGTGGGATAAATGGTGGGGTAAAGATTGGATTCGTACCGACATCGGCGACTACGATGCACCTGGATACAACGACATCACCATGTCTTTGAACTACCTACCGGATCTCAAAACCGAATCGACCCAGAAAACTGGCTTACCGAACTTCTTTCGCAATAAAAACACCAATGCACAAGATGAACTGCAAACCCCACGTGAACACCTGATTACCTGGTTATCCGGCTGGGTACGCGACTACGGCATTGATGGTTTCCGCGTCGACACTGCCAAGCACGTTGAAATGGAAGCGTGGGCAGATCTGAAAGCCAGCACCACTCAAGCCCTCGCCGAATGGAAGCAAAATAACCCAGACAAAGCCTTGGATGATCTACCTTTCTGGATGACGGGTGAAGTATGGGCACACAGCGTGGTGAAGAGCCCGTATTTCGATAACGGCTTCGATTCGATCATCAACTTCGAGTTCCAATCTGATGTAGCACCAAAAGCGCTGAAATGCTTTGCTCAACTCGATAGCGATTATCGCCGCTACGCGGAACGTATTAACTCCGATCCTGAGTTCAACGTGTTGAGTTACCTGTCTTCGCACGATACTCAACTGTTTTGGTCGGCACGCAGCCGCAGCTTCGATGACCAAGCACGCGCTGCAAATGCACTAATGCTGGCTCCGGGTGCAGTCCAAATCTACTACGGCGATGAGATTGCTCGTGACTTTGGCGTGACTGGCTCCGATCCTACTCAAGGTACTCGCTCTGATATGCCATGGGATAAGATTCATGGCGAACGTGAAGACTTGCTGCAACATTGGCAAAAACTCGGCGAGTTCCGTCAACGCCACCCAGCGGTTGCGCAAGGCAAACACATCACTCGCAATCAAGAAGGGTATTACGCGTTCGAGCGCCAACACCACGACGACAAAGTGCTGATCGTCTACACTGGCGAATAGCCGATTCACTCCACCAGCAAGGGAAGCATTTCGCTTCCCTTTTTTATTCACTGCTCATATCCCCATCATCTGGTCTGATGACAAACTTTTTTCTTCTTCGAGTAAATTCACACTTTGCGTCGTAATAACATTAGGGTAAGGTCAAGTATTACTCTATAAGCTGATGTTTCATCAGCATTCAATACACATAAGCAATCACAATGAATTAGGTATCAGTCAGCATGCAGTTCTCAAAGTTTGGTGAAAAATTTAATCAGTATTCAGGTATCACGCAGTTAATGGACGATTTGAATGATGGTCTACGCACACCAGGTGCCATCATGCTCGGTGGAGGCAACCCAGCCGCCATTCCTGCCATGCTCGATTATTTTCACCAAGCCAGTGAGGAAATGCTCGCCAGTGGAGAGCTCGTCGCCGCCCTAGCCAACTACGATGGCCCACAGGGTAAAGATGCGTTCGTGAAAGCGCTAGCTCAGTTATTCCGTGAAACTTACGGTTGGGACATTTCAGAGAAGAACATCAGCCTAACTAACGGCAGCCAAAGTGGCTTCTTCTACTTGTTCAACTTACTCGCAGGTAAACAGCCTGACGGTTCGCATAAGAAGGTGCTACTGCCTATCGCGCCTGAGTACATCGGCTATGGTGATGCTGGCATTGATGAAGATATCTTTGTCTCTTACCACCCAGAAATCGAGCTGTTAGATAATGGATTGTTTAAATACCACGTCGATTTTGAACAGCTAACCGTCGACGATTCTGTTGCGGCAATCTGCGCATCTCGCCCAACCAACCCAACGGGTAACGTACTGACAGACGAAGAAGTGCGTAAACTGGACAAACTCGCACGTGAAAACAACATCCCACTGATCATCGATAACGCCTACGGCTTGCCGTTCCCGAACATCATCTTTGAAGATGTCGAACCGTTCTGGAATGAAAACACCATCTTGTGCATGAGCCTATCCAAACTTGGCTTGCCTGGCGTGCGTTGCGGGATTGTGATTGCGAGTGAAGAAATCACTCAAGCGTTAACCAATATGAACGGCATCATCAGCCTAGCACCAGGCAGTGTGGGTCCAGCGCTGGCAAACCACATCATCGCTAAAGGCGACCTGCTTAAACTGAGTTCAGAGGTGATTAAGCCGTTTTACAAGCAGAAGTCGCAACGTGCGGTTGAACTGCTGCAAGAAGCGATTACCGATGAGCGCTTCCGTATTCACAAACCGGAAGGCGCTATCTTCTTGTGGTTATGGTTTGATGAACTGCCAATAACAACAATGGAACTGTACCAACGCTTGAAAGCGCGTGGCGTATTGATTGTCCCTGGTGAATATTTCTTTATTGGTCAGCAAGACGAGTGGGATCACGCGCACCAATGCCTGCGTATGAACTACGTTCAAGACGATGAGATGATGCAAAAAGGCATTGCGATTATCGCGGAAGAAGTTGAAAAGGCTTACCAACAAGGTCAGTAAAGCAAACTCCCGCATCAAAGACACAAATTAAAAAGAGCGCCAACTGGCGCTCTTTCTCACTCTATAGGGTAAATAACTTGCTGATTAGTTGCTTTCTAGCAGGTTGTTGCCACCGATAGCAATTTTACGTGGTTGCATTGCTTCTGGAATTTCACGAACCAAGTCAATGTGTAGTAGGCCGTTTTCCATTGAAGCGCCAGTCACTTTTACATAGTCCGCGAGTTGGAACTTACGTTCAAAATCGCGCTCAGCAATGCCTTGGTACACGTAGTTTTTGCCTTCTTCTGCTTTGCGTTCGCCCTTCACAATTAACATGTTTTCGTTTTGAGTCAGATCGAGTTGGTCTTCAGAGAAGCCAGCAACTGCCATAGTAATACGGTAGTTATGCTCGTCTTTTTGCTCAATGTTGTACGGAGGGTAACCGCCAGAAGTATTTTTCGCTGTATTCGCTTCCATCAGGTTTAGCAGACGATCAAAGCCAATTGCATTACGGTATAGTGGTGAGAAATCTACGTTACGCATAAATCTATCCTCTTAATTAAGCAATAGTCTTAGCTCAGATGACCTTCATCTCACAGGCGTGTTTATGCAAAAACCAACGCCGAGCTAAGAGATTCTTATCATTCCGCAGGCCATCATTTGGCTCGGAGACATGATAGGAAATCTAAAGGTTTAAGTTGTGTGCTAAAACGCCATATCCTCTTTTGAGCGATCTCGTTTTAGCGATTCCAGAGGGCTGTCTTCTAGTCTCTAGCAAGCCAGTCATCCTCTTCACAACTAGATATAAGGTCGTCAAAAATGACTTTCAAGGGAAAAAATAAAAAATTTTAAGTGCGCTCGCTATCTCCCCAGAAAGGTCAGTTTACCCTCGCTTTGCAATCGGTATTAAAAAGCCCACCTTTCTGGTGGGCTCAATCTGCACTCTACTTGCGGGAGGATTTACGCGCTTTTACAACGCTCTTTTCTGCCGCTTTTTCCTGTTTTAACTTACGCTTTTCTTTCAGACTCAACTGTGGTTGTTTTTTGTCTTTCTTACTCATGACTTCACCTCTATTTATTGGCACAACAGACAACCACACAGCATTTTCTGCGCTGGTGGCTGCGATTGATGAACAATTTCAGTAATCACAAAGCAGCGTCGCTGATTAAAAATTTCCACTTCGAGCGCATCATTTTTAGCTCGACCTAACAATCTAGACCCCAAATAAGAATCGACCGCGAGCATACCTGTCATCGGTTGCCCCTTGCGCGAGCTGACTAACGTCATGCGATATTGATAGGCGCGTTCAACATCCACTAAGCGAACAGTGTCCCCAACCGCAATACGAGCTCGGTTACGGCAATGGGCCTGTTGCTCGCAGGTTTCAAATAGCGATAACAACCTTAGTGGTGATTGATAGGTTAAAAAGCGACTGGTTAACCACCAAGTTCGCAGCGCCAAACAGTACGCCGAGAACCAGCGTTCAAACATGATTATTTCCTTCTTAATGCCTTGTCTTACAAATAAATTCAGTGCATTGAACCGGAAGTGCATCACCTCCGGCTTAGTTCAGGAAAGTCATCACCATTTTCTCAACCTCCTTATTCATCAGCTCTTCAGCACTATAGCGAGCAGAAAAAAGAAAGCAAAAGCGCCCAAGCGAACAAAATGGCGAGAAAAAAAGAAAACAGAAATAAAATGGCAAGCTTGATCAGGTTATTGGCAGTTAGCACCAGAAAAACCAAAGTCTTGGCAGAAAGTGGCGATTTTCATTGGTGGTTAAAACAAAAAAAGCAGCGATTTCTCGCTGCTTTTCCTATTAAGACAAGTTGTCGTTACACGTCTAAGTTCGCTACTTTCAGCGCGTTTTCTTCGATGAAGTTACGACGAGGTTCTACTTGGTCACCCATCAGTGTTGTGAACAATTGGTCTGCGCCTACCGCATCCTCAATCGTTACTTGCATCATGCGACGCGTTTCTGGGTCCATAGTCGTTTCCCACAGCTGATCTGGGTTCATCTCACCTAGACCTTTGTAACGCTGACGACTCAGACCACGCATTGACTCTTTAACCAACCAATCAAGCGCTTCTGCAAAGCTTGCTACTGGCATCGTACGCTCACCACGTTTGATGTACGCGCCTTCTTCCAGAAGCCCATCCAGTGCTTCTGATAGATCAGCCAATTTGCCGTACTCTTTCGAGTTTAGGAAATCGATGCTAATTGCATGTTCGTGCGTCACACCGTGAGTACGAACCACGATCTTAGGCAAGTTTAAGCCTAGTTCTTCGTGCTGTTCAACTTCGTAGCTGTATTGGCTAGCGCCCACTTCTTTCGCATTCAGCTGCTCAATAAGCTGCTTCGTCCACGCTTCAACAACTGATGCGTCATGGCATTGCTCAGGCGTTAGACGAGGAGTGTAAATCAGCTCGTTTACCAAAGCACTTGGGTAACGACGGCTCATACGTTCCGCCAGTTTAATACCCGCATTGTACTGTTGAACAAGCTTCTCTAGTGCTTCACCTGCCAATGCTGGTGCTTCTGCGTTTACGTGTAGCGATGCATTATCCAGAGCCAATGATACTTGGTATTGGTTCATCGCTTCTTCGTCTTTGATGTACTGCTCTTGTTTGCCTTTTTTCACTTTGTAAAGTGGTGGCTGAGCGATGTACACGTAACCACGCTCGATAAGCTCTGGCATTTGACGGTAGAAGAAGGTCAATAGTAGCGTACGGATGTGCGAACCATCGACATCGGCATCGGTCATGATGATGATGTTGTGGTAACGAAGCTTGTCCGGGTTGTACTCGTCACGACCGATACCACAACCTAGTGCGGTGATCAGTGTTGCTACTTCTTGGGAAGATAGCATCTTGTCGAAACGTGCTTTTTCTACGTTAAGAATCTTACCTTTTAGCGGTAGGATTGCTTGGTTCTTACGATTACGGCCTTGTTTTGCGGAGCCGCCTGCCGAATCACCCTCCACTATGTATAGTTCAGAGAGTGCCGGATCTTTTTCCTGACAGTCTGCAAGTTTACCTGGAAGGCCAGCCAGGTCTAGTGCACCTTTACGGCGCGTCATTTCACGAGCTTTACGCGCTGCTTCACGTGCACGTGCTGCATCGATGATTTTCGAACAAACCATCTTCGCTTCTGTCGGGTTCTCAATCAGGAACTCAGACAGTTTTTCACCCATTGCAGACTCAACAGCTGATTTCACTTCAGAAGAAACCAGTTTGTCTTTAGTTTGGCTTGAGAACTTAGGATCAGGCACTTTCACCGAAACAACCGCAGTTAGACCTTCACGCGCATCGTCGCCTGAAGTCGCTGTTTTCGCTTTCTTCGAGAAACCTTCTTTATCCATAAAGCTGTTCAATGTACGTGTTAGCGCAGCACGGAAACCAGCAAGGTGAGTACCACCATCACGCTGTGGGATATTGTTGGTAAAGCAGAAGATGTTCTCTTGGAAACCATCGTTCCATTGCATCGCCACTTCAACTGAAATGCCGTCTTCACGCTCAGAGTTAAAGTGGAAGATTTTTTCGATGATTGGCGTTTTGTTGGTGTTTAGGTGATCAACGAACGCTTGAATACCACCTTCATACATGAAGTGATCATGTTTGTCCGCTTCACGTTCATCAACCAATTTGATCGACACACCAGAGTTCAGGAATGACAGTTCACGCAGGCGTTTCGCCAGAATGTCATAGTGGAACTCAGTGTTAGAGAACGTCTCGGCACTTGGCCAGAAACGAATTTGCGTACCGGTTTTATCCGTATCACCCACAACGGCTAGTGGCGCTTGAGGCTCACCATGGCGGTAGGTTTGCGTATGGATATGGCCACCACGATGAATCGTCAGCTCAACTTTCTCAGATAGCGCGTTTACCACTGAAACACCTACCCCGTGAAGACCACCCGATACTTTGTATGAGTTATCGTCGAACTTACCACCCGCGTGAAGTACCGTCATGATTACTTCTGCTGCAGAGACATTTTCCTCTGAGTGGATTTCTGTTGGAATGCCACGACCATCATCGCTAACGGAAACCGAGTTATCCTCATGAATTGTCACAACGATGTCTTTACAGTGACCTGCCAACGCTTCATCAATTGAGTTATCCACCACCTCGAAAACCATGTGGTGAAGGCCGGTGCCGTCGTCCGTATCGCCGATGTACATTCCTGGACGCTTACGTACCGCATCCAGACCCTTCAGTACCTTAATACTCGATGAATCGTAATTTTCAGACATGAGTTTCTCTCTTCTAGTTTGACTCTATCCTGCCATGTTCCACATGAAACAATTTACCGTTATCGTCCAACATATCGGCGATTTGGCTTTCAGTGATAGAGCTTACAAATACTTGTGCGCCCGTCTCTTTTAAGCAGTCAGCAAGACGCTTGCGACGTTGGCTATCTAATTCCGACGCGAAGTCATCAATTAGGTAAATGCATTGTTTACCGGTCATCTCTGTCAGGTGTTGCCCTTGCGCGACACGCAATGCACACACCATGAGTTTTAATTGACCGCGTGACAGAACATCTTCAACGGGCGTTCCGTTCACTTTAATGCGCAAATCAGCTTTGTTTGGGCCACTAAAGGTGTATCCCAATACCTGATCACGCTCAAAATTCTTTTCTAGTATCTCGTGGTATGGGGTGTCTTTATCCCAGCCACGATAATACTTCAATTGGATCTCAAATTCTGGCAAAAATGTCTGACAGATAGTTTCTGCGACGGTTTTCATCTGCTCGATGTAACTTGCTCGCCATTGGCTGATGTTTTCAGCCAACCCTGCCATTTCCTGATCCCAATAACTGAGCTCACGATACCTATTGGCGGTTTTCAACAGCGCGTTGCGCTGCTTGTTCAGGCGCTTGAACCTTCCCCATGCTTGATAAAAAGCGGGCTCGGTATGAAACACGCCCCAGTCAATAAACGCACGACGATGTTTAGGGCCATCTGTCAGTAAATCAAACCCTTCAGGGTGTATCAACTGCAGAGGCAGAACTTGTGCCAACTGCGCTAATTTTTGTCCAGATTGACCGCCTATTTTAACCTCTGTTGAGCCATCACGCTGCTTATTAATGCCGATAGGTAGCTCAAATTGATCCGAGTTCAAAAAACGACCATGAACAAACAGTTCGTCACACTCATTTTGTATCACTCGTCCGGTGAGAGAGCTCTTGAATGAGCGGCCATGCCCGAGCAGGTAAACCGCTTCTAAGACACTGGTTTTACCGCTGCCGTTCGGCCCGATAAGAAAGTTAAAGCCTGCTGATAACTCAATATCACAGGCTTTAATGTTTCGAAACTGCTGAATGATGAGACGAGAAAGAGGCATTCAGTTGGCTTATAGACGAATTGGCATCACCACGTACATGGCACTGTCATCGTCGGCATTTTCAATCAATGCGCTAGCGTTAGCATCCGACATCGACACACGTACATTTTCACAACGCAACGTGTTCAGAACATCAAGCACATAGCTTACGTTAAAGCCGATTTCGATGGCGTCACCTTCAAAGGTCACATCAAGCATCTCTTCCGCTTCTTCTTGTTCTGGGTTATTCGCGGTTATGCGCATTTCAGTATCAGCCAGATTCACACGCACGCCACGGAATTTTTCGTTGGAAAGAATCGCAGCACGAGAAAAGGCTTGGCGCAACTCGTCACAACTTGCTATTAGGGTCTTATTGGTGCTCTGAGGCAATACGCGGCGGTAGTCAGGGAAACGACCATCAACCAACTTAGAGGTAAAAGTAAAGTTATTCACCTCAGCACGAACATTGGAGCTACCGATCTGAAGTACTACGGGCTGCTCTGGTGCATCCATCAACTTCACTAATTCTTGCACACCTTTGCGTGGCACGATGATTTGCTTCTGCGCAAAATCCGCACCTAGCTGAGTTTGCGATACCGCCATACGGTGGCCGTCCGTCGCCACGCTGCGTAGCGTGGTACCGTCAATTTCAAACAACATACCGTTGAGGTAGTAACGAACGTCTTGATTCGCCATCGAGAACTGAGTTTTGTCGATCAGCGTACGTAGATCGGCTTGGCTCAGTGATACTTCCACTTCACTTTGCCAGTCTTCAATATTGGGGAAATCGTTCGCAGGAAGCGTTGCCAATGAGAAACGGCTGCGACCAGAGCGAACTTGTACGCGATCACCTTCTAAAACAAATGTGATGATCGCATCGTCCGGTAAACCACGGCAGATATCGAGAAACTTACGCGAAGGAACGGTAATGCTGCCCGCTTCAAAATCACCTTCTAGCGTCACTTTGCTTACTAACTCTACTTCAAGATCGGTTGCCGTCATCGACAATACGTTCTCTTCTACTTTAAGAAGTAGGTTACCCAGGATTGGCAGAGTTGGTCGGCCACCTAAAGCGCCCGAAACCTGCTGTAGCGGTTTGATTAAATGACTACGTTCAATGGTAAATTTCATGCTTGGCTCTTTACGCTGTCAGCTCAATAAATGATTTGCTTAGAATACCGTTATTCTAACCGATTACGAGGACAGGGTGCGAATCAAGTTAGAGTAATCTTCTTTAATATCGTGGCTCTCTTCACGCAGCTGCTCAATCTTGCGACACGCATGAAGTACGGTCGTATGGTCACGGCCCCCAAACGCATCACCGATTTCTGGCAAGCTGTGGTTGGTTAGTTCTTTTGCTAACGCCATGGCCAGCTGACGAGGACGCGCTACGGAACGAGAGCGACGTTTGGACAGCAAGTCCGCCACTTTTATCTTGTAGTATTCAGCAACCGTCTTTTGAATGTTGTCGATCGTCACCAGCTTCTCTTGTAGAGCAAGCAGATCGCGCAGCGCTTCACGCACAAAATCAATCGTGATTGGACGACCAGTGAAATTCGCATTAGCGATAACACGGTTCAGTGCACCTTCTAGCTCACGAACGTTCGAACGCAGACGCTTGGCAATAAAGAACGCCACTTCATCAGCAAGGTGGATTTGGTGATCTTCGGCTTTTTTCATCAAGATCGCCACACGCGTTTCAAGCTCAGGCGGCTCGATCGCAACAGTAAGACCCCAACCAAAGCGAGATTTAAGACGATCTTCAACGCCATTAATTTCTTTAGGATAACGGTCAGACGTTAGAATGATCTGCTGATTACCTTCCAATAGTGCGTTGAAGGTATGGAAGAATTCTTCTTGTGAACGTTCTTTATTAGCAAAGAATTGGATGTCATCGATAAGGAGCGCATCCACGCTGCGGTAGTAGCGTTTGAATTCTTCAATCGCATTGTTTTGCAACGCTTTTACCATGTCTTGCACAAAACGTTCTGAGTGCATGTAGACCACTTTTGCGTTCGGGTTGTTATCCACAATCGCGTTGCCCACCGCATGCAACAAGTGCGTTTTACCCAAGCCCGTGCCGCCGTATAGGAACAGCGGGTTGTATGCTGCACCAGGATTATCCGATACCTGACGCGCCGCAGCCAAACCCAGTTGGTTCGACTTACCTTCAACAAAGTTGTCGAACTTGTGTTTTGGGTTCATGTTTGAGCGGTGATTGATAGCCGCAATCGCTTGAGCGTCGTCATCCCAGGTTTTGTGTACTGGCTTACGCGCTTGTAATTGTGCAGGTGCAGATGACTCGGCAGCCACATCTGCAGGCGTACGTGTCGGCGCTGGTTTTGGAGCAGAGACAGGTCGGCTCCCCACTTCAAAGCGTAAGTTAGGAATATCGCCACCGCAGTATTCCTGCAGTAAGCGAGTAATATTGTTCAGATACTTATCACGCACCCAGTCCAACACAAAGCGGTTTGGCGCGAATAGAGTGAGAGTATTGTCATTGAGCTCCGCTTGTAGCGGACGAACCCACATGCTGAATTCTGTAGCTGGTAGCTCTTCTTGAAGCTGCTGCAAACATTGCAGCCAAAGCGAAGATGACACGGTGCCCCCACTGAGTAATTGAATTATCGGAAAAGACTGGCAATTTTACCTGTTGATAACCAAGATCGCCAGCGATTGATCGATGATCCAGTGAATAAGATCCAAGTTATTCACAATTATTTCTGCAAACTTGATGAGATCAACACACCTTGCCCCAAATTTGCCCACACAACGATCCACAATTGGGCAAAATTCACAAGATCGAGCGATTGGTGATAAGTCTGTGTATTATTTTATTCCCAATGATGATTTTGTCGATCATTTCGCTAGGTTCAGTTCGCATTTTCGTCACATTTAACATTCTTCTTCTATTATCTAATAACTCACAGGTCTAGGTTATTGCTCTTGGTTATTTATTTAATTGAGCTAACTAACAGTAGTATTTCCAACCATAAAATTATGGAGATGTATTATGAAAAACTGGATTAAGGTTGCCGTTGCAGCCATTGCACTGTCGGCAGCAACCGTACAAGCCGCTACTGAAGTCAAAGTTGGTATGTCAGGTCGCTACTTCCCGTTTACTTTTGTAAAGCAAGATAAGCTACAAGGCTTTGAAGTCGACATGTGGGATGAAATCGGCAAACGCAACGATTACAAAATCGAATACGTAACCGCTAACTTCTCTGGTTTATTTGGTCTGCTAGAAACCGGTCGCATCGATACGATCTCCAACCAAATCACCATGACTGATGAGCGTAAAGCCAAATACCTATTTGCTGACCCTTACGTTGTAGATGGCGCACAAATTACCGTGCGTAAAGGCAACGACAGCATCAAAGGTGTTGACGATCTTGCGGGCAAAACCGTTGCTGTGAATCTAGGATCCAACTTCGAGCAACTGCTTCGTCAGTACGACAAAGATGGCAAGATCAACATCAAAACGTACGACACTGGTATCGAACATGATGTGGCACTCGGTCGTGCAGATGCATTTGTAATGGATCGTCTTTCTGCATTAGAGCTGATTAAGAAAACCGGTCTTCCTCTGGAATTGGCGGGCGAACCGTTTGAGACCATTCAAAACGCATGGCCTTTCGTGGACAACGAGAAAGGTCGTAAGCTGCAAGAAGAAGTAAACAAAGCACTGGCTGAGATGCGCGCAGATGGTACAGTAGAGAAAATTTCCGTGAAGTGGTTTGGCGCTGACATCACGAAATAAGAACTCTTTGTACTTTAGGCCGCAAAGTGGTATCACTCTCGGACTAAAATAAACTTACGTAAAGGTGGAACTTGTTTTCCACCTTTTCTTTTCTCTAGCCTTTAGGTAAGCCGTATGGGATTTGACTTTAATTACATGTTGGAACTGCTGCCGATATTGCTGAAATATCTTGGCACTACCATGGAAATGGCGACGTGGGGATTGGTGTTTTCACTGATTTTATCCGTCATTTTAGCCAATATTCGCGTATTTAAACTGCCAGTTCTGGATCAATTAAGCCAACTGTACATCAGCTTCTTCCGTGGCACCCCACTCTTAGTTCAGCTTTTCCTGCTTTATTATGGCTTACCACAAATCTTCCCATTGATGGTGGGTATTGATGCCTTCTCAGCAGCGGTGATCGGTTTAACGCTGCACTTTGCCGCTTATATGGCGGAAAGTATTCGTGCCGCCATTATTGGTATTGATCGCAGCCAAATGGAAGCGAGCTTATCGGTCGGTATGACGACATCCCAAGCAATGCGCCGAGTGATTTTACCTCAAGCAACGCGTGTCGCACTGCCTTCATTGATGAACTATTTCATCGATATGATCAAGTCAACGTCTCTCGCTTTCACGCTTGGTGTGGCCGAAATCATGGCGAAAGCACAGATGGAAGCCTCATCAAGTTTCCGTTTCTTTGAAGCTTTCCTTGCGGTTGCTCTTATTTACTGGGGCGTGGTGGTGATTCTGACTCGCGTACAAATCTGGGCAGAAGCAAAACTGAATAAGGCGTACGTACGATGATCAAATTAGAAAATATTCACAAACGTTTTGGTGAGACTGAAGTGCTGAAAGGCATCGACCTCGATATTAAGCAAGGCGAGATCATTGTGATTATCGGCTCAAGTGGCACGGGTAAATCAACCTTGCTGCGTACGGTGAACTTTCTAGAACAAGCAGATGAAGGTCGTATCACGATAGATGACATCTCCGTTGATACTCAAAAACACACTAAAGCCGAAGTATTAGCGCTGCGTCGTCGAACTGGCTTTGTGTTCCAAAACTATGCCCTGTTTGCCCACATGAATGCGCGCCAGAACATTGCCGAAGGTCTAGTGACCGTTCGAGGCTGGAAAAAAGCCGATGCTCTCAAACGAGCGCAACAAATTCTGGATGACATCGGCCTTGGGGATAAAGGCGATAGTTATCCAGCGGCATTGTCTGGCGGCCAACAACAACGTGTGGGTATCGGCCGAGCGATGGCGCTGCAACCAGAACTGCTGTTATTTGACGAACCAACTTCTGCGCTGGATCCTGAATGGGTCGGTGAAGTTCTCTCATTAATGAAGAAGTTAGCTAATCAGCATCAAACCATGCTGGTGGTGACGCACGAGATGCAATTCGCGAAAGAAGTCGCTGATAGAGTGATCTTCATGGCGGAAGGCAATATCGTTGAGCAAGGTTCTCCACAGGATATCTTCGATAATCCACAAGATCCTCGTTTGAAAAAATTCCTTAACCAAGTAGGAATAGAGTAACGATCAAGCATCAGGATCGATTGATCCTTGAGATTTTACTCACACTACGTATAATCGCCCGGCCGGAATTTCGTACTCATTGAGTCATTGACACATTATGTGAGTGTGATTACAATTCCGCCTCTTTGTTGAGAGGCGTCGGTTGTCCTTCTCTATATAAAGAGCTTCTTTATATAAGAAAGCAAATACCCACGCCGGGTTTAACAAGAACCTAAAACTACTGATCAGTAAAGGTAATTATCATGAAACGCACTTTTCAACCTACAGTTCTAAAGCGCAAGCGTACTCACGGCTTCCGTGCTCGCATGGCAACTAAGAACGGTCGTAAAGTTATCAACGCACGTCGTGCAAAAGGCCGTGCGCGCCTATCAAAATAATCGCTAGTTTATTTTGAACACGTACGCGTTTAATCGGGAGTTACGTTTGTTAACTCCCGAGCATTATCAAAACGTCTTCCAGCAAGCTCATCGAGCTGGCTCGCCTCATTTCACCATCATTGCTCGCAATAACAAACTTTCTCACCCACGATTAGGTTTAGCGGTTCCCAAAAAGCAAATCAAAACGGCTGTCGGTCGTAACCGATTTAAGCGTTTGGCTCGTGAAAGCTTTCGTAACAATCAACATCAGCTTCCAAACAAAGATTTTGTTGTGATTGCAAAGAAAAGCGCGCAAGATTTAAGCAATGAGGAAATTTTTAAGTTGTTTGATAAGCTATGGCAACGCCTGTCTCGCCCTTCACGTGGATAGCCATTGGGCTCGTTTATCTGTATCGCTGGTTTATCAGCCCTTTGATTGGTCCTCGTTGCCGGTTCACACCAACCTGTTCCACTTACGCGCTAGAAGCTTTGAGAGCTCACGGTTTTGTAAAAGGATGTTGGTTATCAGGCAAACGTCTATTAAAATGCCACCCTTTGAATGAAGGGGGGTATGACCCCGTTCCACCAGTCCAAAAACAAGACAGAGATAACTAACGATGGATTCTCAACGTAATATCCTGCTCATCGGTTTGGCCCTGGTTTCTTTTTTGCTGTTTCAACAATGGCAAGTTGCAAAGAATCCAGAACCTCAAGCAGTTGAACAGGCTCAATCAAGCAGCACTCTACCTGCACCATCTTTTGCTGATGAACTTGACCCAGTTCCTGGTCAACAGCAAGCTTCTGCAAAAACTATCACAGTAACGACTGATGTTTTAACTCTGTCGATCGACACCGTTGGTGGCGATGTGGTACATGCCAACCTTAACGAATACTCTGCTGAGTTAGATTCATCAGATTCCTTTGTTCTGCTTAAAGACGCTCAAGGTCACCAATTTATCGCTCAAAGCGGTCTAGTGGGTCCTCAAGGTATCGACTTGAGCAGCACAAATCGCCCTCACTACAACGTAAGTGCAGACAGCTTCACAATGGCTGACGGTCAAGATGAACTTCGCGTTCCGATGACATTCACTGCAAACGGCATCGAATACACCAAAACTTACATCTTTAAACGCGGCAGCTACGCGCTTAATGTTGAATACGATGTAGTGAACAACTCAGGCAACAACGCAACATTTGGTATGTACGCTCACCTACGTCAAAACCTAATGGACGATGGTGGTAGCATCACAATGCCTACTTACCGTGGTGGCGCATACTCAACAGAAGATACGCGCTACAAGAAGTACAGCTTTGATGATATGCAGGATCGCAACCTGTCTCTTAACCTAGCCGATGGCCAAGGTTGGGCAGCAATGATTCAGCACTACTTTGCCGCAGCTTGGATCCCACGTAACGAACCAGGTACTAACCTATACACTCGTGTAATTGGCAACCTAGGCGACATCGGCGTTCGTATGCCGAACAAAACTATCGCAACAGGCGATCAGGCTAAGTTTGAAGCAACACTTTGGGTTGGTCCAAAACTGCAAGATGAAATGGCAGAAGTGGCACCTAACCTAGACCTAGTAGTGGACTACGGCTGGTTATGGTTCATTGCGAAGCCTCTTCATATGTTGCTTTCATTCATCCAGAGCTTTGTTGGTAACTGGGGTGTGGCAATCATCTGTCTGACCTTCATCGTTCGTGGTGCAATGTACCCATTAACAAAAGCGCAATACACGTCTATGGCGAAAATGCGTATGCTTCAGCCTAAGCTGCAAGCTATGCGTGAGCGCATCGGTGATGACCGTCAGCGCATGAGCCAAGAAATGATGGAACTGTACAAGAAAGAGAAAGTGAACCCACTAGGTGGCTGTTTACCTCTTATCCTACAGATGCCTATCTTCATCGCACTATACTGGGCGCTAATGGAATCGGTAGAGCTTCGTCACTCACCATTCTTTGGTTGGATTCACGACTTGTCAGCGCAGGACCCTTACTACATCCTGCCGCTATTGATGGGTGCGTCTATGTTCCTAATCCAGAAGATGAGCCCGACAACGGTAACGGATCCAATGCAGCAGAAGATCATGACCTTTATGCCGGTTATGTTTACCTTCTTCTTCTTGTTCTTCCCATCAGGTCTCGTTCTGTACTGGTTGGTGTCGAACATCGTAACGCTTATCCAGCAAACTCTGATCTACAAAGGGTTAGAGAAAAAAGGCTTACACAGCAAGTAACCTTTTAGGAAATGATTGAGAAAGGCGGCCAAAAGGTCGCCTTTTTGTTTTTGGCTGATTACAATTCAGCTAACTAAAGTTATGGCTCAATTTGAGCCCAGCTCAAAAGGCAAAATTATGACTACAGATACGATTGTCGCTCAAGCGACCGCGCCTGGTCGTGGCGGTGTCGGTATTATTCGAGTTTCTGGCCCTAAAGCCAACCAAGTGGCGTTAGAAGTCACTGGCAAAACACTAAAGCCCCGCTACGCAGAGTACTTGCCGTTTAAGTCAGAAGATGGCACTGTGCTTGATCAGGGCATCGCACTGTACTTCCCTAACCCACACTCATTTACAGGTGAAGACGTACTTGAGCTGCAAGGCCATGGCGGCCCTGTCGTGATGGATATGCTGATAAAACGCATTCTAGGTATAGATGGTATTCGAGCTGCTCGCCCTGGTGAGTTCTCTGAGCGCGCGTTTCTGAACGATAAACTCGACCTCGCTCAAGCCGAAGCGATTGCAGACCTCATTGATGCCAGTTCTGAAGAAGCCGCAAAATCAGCGCTGCAATCCTTACAGGGCGCATTTTCAGGCCGCATTAATACCTTAGTTGAGTCGCTGATTCATTTGCGTATCTATGTTGAAGCAGCCATCGACTTCCCTGAAGAAGAGATCGACTTTTTGGCCGACGGTAAAGTGGCTGGTGACCTACAAGCCATCATCGACAACCTAGATGCGGTGCGCAAAGAAGCTAACCAAGGCGCTATTATGCGTGAAGGGATGAAAGTCGTGATTGCGGGTCGTCCAAACGCGGGCAAATCAAGCCTACTGAACGCGCTATCGGGTAAAGAGTCTGCAATCGTAACCGACATCGCAGGAACCACGCGTGATGTACTGCGTGAGCATATCCATATTGATGGCATGCCACTACACATCATTGATACAGCAGGTTTGCGTGATGCTTCCGATGAAGTAGAGAAAATCGGTATCGAACGCGCGTGGGATGAAATAGCCCAAGCAGACCGCGTGTTGTTCATGGTGGATGGCACGACAACCGATGCCACCGATCCGAAAGATATCTGGCCAGATTTTGTGGATCGCCTACCCGACAATATCGGCATAACCGTGATCCGAAACAAAGCGGATCAAACGGGTGAAGAAATGGGGATCTGCCACGTCAATAACCCTACCCTCATCCGCTTGTCAGCGAAAACAGGTGCAGGGGTTGAAGCTCTGCGTGAACACCTAAAAGAATGCATGGGCTTCTCAGGCAACAGTGAAGGTGGCTTTATGGCTCGTCGCCGTCACCTCGATGCGTTGGAACGCGCCGCACAGCACCTTCAAATAGGCCAAGAACAGCTTGAAGGCTATATGGCTGGTGAGATACTGGCAGAAGAGCTGCGCATCACCCAACAGCATCTCAACGAGATTACCGGCGAGTTCAGTTCTGACGACTTACTGGGCCGAATCTTCTCTTCATTCTGTATCGGTAAGTAAATAATCGAACGCGCGGTGCTGAGCTTAACTCACACCGCGTTTCTTTTTGTACGGCAAGCCATCCATGAGCTTTAGCCGTCGCATTCAATAAGGAAGAAGTATGATCCACATTATTACAGGCAGCACGCTAGGTGGCGCAGAATACGTAGGGGATCACCTGAGTGATCTACTCAACGAGAATGGATTTGAAACAACGATCCACAACCAGCCGTCCCTCGATGAGATCGAAAATCAAGGAACGTGGTTGGTGATCACCTCAACCCATGGGGCTGGTGAGTACCCTGATAATATTCAACCTTTTATCGCGGCATTACAAAATACCCCGCCGAAAATGACCGACGTAAAGTTCGCAGTGATTGCGATTGGTGATTCAAGCTATGATACGTTCTGCGCCGCTGGTCAACACGCTTATGATTTACTAGAGGACATTGGTGCCACACCGCTCGCTGATTGTCTTAAGATTGATGTACTGAGCCATGCAGTACCCGAAGACGCCGCTGAGGCATGGTTAAAAGAGAATATCGAACGCTTTTAAGCTCCCCGCTTTCCCTTCAACAGAGTCGAAATTCGGCTCTGTTTTCCCCAATGTGAATAACTCCCGTCAAATTATTTTGTTTAACTGCTCAAAAACCAATCAAACGAGCTGTGGATAACTACGATAAGATCCAGTGATTTTCCTTTAGTTATCCCAATAACAACTTTGATCAATTTTACCCTCTGTGTATAACTACCACTTTTGATCCCAGGTAATCCTCGATCTGATCCAATCATGATCACAAGATATGATCCAAAGAAGATCCATGATCTTGTTGATCATTTTTAGGTTATCCACAGAAACGGTCGATCCTAATAGTAGATCTAATAAAAGATCATATATATAGATCTTATATATATTTATCTTGAAGCTTAAAACGGATAAAACGAGAAAACGTTTTTCTCTGTGGCATAAAGCAGGTAAAATACTGCTCCTTTATCTGTCCATTAAATCCCTTTGAATACCTGAGGTCAGTTCATGCTTTATCACGAAAACTTTGACGTCATTGTTGTCGGTGGCGGACACGCAGGAACGGAAGCCGCGCTCGCATCTGCACGCACAGGACAAAAAACGCTTCTCCTTACCCATAACATCGATACATTAGGCCAGATGTCTTGTAACCCGGCGATTGGTGGTATTGGTAAAGGTCACTTAGTAAAAGAAGTGGATGCTATGGGCGGTTTGATGGCTGAAGCCATCGACCATGCAGGTATTCAATTCCGTACACTAAATGCCTCCAAAGGTCCTGCAGTTCGAGCGACTCGAGCTCAAGCGGATCGTGCTCTGTACAAAGCGTACGTCCGTAACGCATTAGAAAATGCACCTAACTTAACACTGTTCCAGCAGTCAGTGGATGATCTGATTGTTGAGCAAGACCGCGCGGTTGGCGTGGTGACTCAAATGGGACTTCGCTTCCATGCGAAAGCCGTCGTACTAACGGTAGGTACGTTCCTTGGTGGTAAGATCCACATTGGCATGGAGAGCTCTTCAGGCGGACGTGCAGGAGATCCACCGTCGATCGCATTAGCGGATCGATTACGTGAACTGCCATTCCGTGTGGATCGTTTAAAAACGGGTACCCCACCGCGCATTGATGCTCGCACTGTTGATTTTTCAGTGCTTGAAGCTCAGCACGGTGATAACCCTACCCCTGTATTTTCATTCATGGGTAAACGCGAACAACACCCGCGTCAGATCCCATGTTTTATTACGCACACCAATGAGCAAACGCACGATGTGATCCGTAGCAACTTGGATCGCAGTCCGATGTACGCGGGTGTGATTGAAGGCATTGGTCCGCGTTACTGCCCGTCGATTGAAGACAAAGTGATGCGTTTTGCGGATAAAAATAGCCACCAAATCTTCATTGAGCCAGAAGGTTTAACGACGCACGAGCTATACCCTAACGGTATCTCGACTAGCTTGCCATTTGATGTGCAAGTACAAATCGTTCGCTCAATGAAAGGCTTTGAAAATTCGCATATCGTTCGTCCTGGTTATGCGATTGAATACGATTTCTTCGATCCACGTGATTTGAAGCAAACGTACGAAACCAAGTTTATTCATGGTCTGTTCTTTGCTGGTCAGATTAATGGTACGACTGGCTACGAAGAAGCCGCAGCGCAAGGCTTGATGGCCGGTCTAAACGCAAGCTTGTACAGCCAAGACAAAGAAGGCTGGAGCCCACGTCGTGACCAAGCTTATATGGGCGTATTGATTGATGATTTATCGACCATGGGTACGAAAGAACCGTACCGCATGTTCACTTCTCGTGCGGAATACCGCTTGTTGCTACGTGAAGATAACGCCGATTTACGTTTAACGGAAAAAGCACGCGAGTTAGGCTTGATTGACGATGTTCGTTGGGCTCGCTTTAACGAGAAAATCAATAACATGGAAACGGAACGTCAGCGTTTGAAATCAACGTGGATGAATCCGAAATCAGAAGGCGTTGATGAGCTGAACAAGCTACTGAAAACCCCAATGGCACGTGAAGCGAGTGGTGAGGATCTTCTGCGTCGTCCAGAGATCACTTATTCGCAACTGACGCAACTTGAAGCGTTTGCTCCTGCACTTGAAGATCAGCAAGCGGCGGAGCAAGTTGAAATTCAAGTAAAATACGATGGTTACATCAAGCGTCAGCAGGAAGAGATCGAAAAATCATTGCGTCACGAAAATACCAAGTTACCTGCTGATTTGGATTACCGCGATGTAAAAGGTTTATCAAACGAAGTCGTTGCTAAATTGAGTGAGGCCAAACCAGAGAGCATCGGTATTGCATCGCGCATTTCTGGTATTACGCCTGCAGCAATCTCTATTCTTCTTGTTCACTTGAAAAAGCATGGTTTGCTGAAGAAAGGTGAGGAAGAATAAAATGAGCGCATTGCGAACAAAACTGGATTCACTGATCGCGAAAACCGATTTAGAAGTGTCAGAGCAACAAAGAGAGCAATTGGTCGGTTACGTCGAACTGCTCGACAAGTGGAACAAAGCGTACAACTTAACGTCGGTGCGCGATCCGCTTGATATGTTAGTGAAACATATTCTTGATAGCATCGTGGTGAGCACACACCTGCCCGGTGAGCGCTTTATTGATGTTGGTACTGGTCCGGGCTTACCGGGCATACCTTTGGCAATCATGAACCCTGAGAAGACCTTCTTCTTGCTCGACAGTCTTGGCAAACGCATCCGTTTTATCAAGCAGGTCGTGCACACATTAGGGCTTAAAAACGTGACACCAATTCAAAGTCGCGTCGAAGAATTCCAACCTGAAGAAAAATTTGATGGCGTTTTGAGTCGAGCTTTTGCTTCAATGACAGACATGGTGGAATGGTGCCACCATTTGCCGAAACAAGAGCATGGGGTGTTTCTAGCGCTGAAAGGACAGCACCCTAAAGATGAAATGGATCAGCTTCCTGAATGGTGCAGTGTGACAGAGATCATATCTTTAGCTGTTCCTGAGTTGGAAGGTGATCGTCATCTAGTAATCTTATCGCGCAAGGAAAATTAGCGAGGTAATCGTGGGTAAAATTGTAGCAATCGCCAACCAGAAAGGTGGGGTCGGCAAAACAACAACGTGCATTAACTTAGCGGCTTCGATGGCGGCAACAAAGCGCAAGGTTTTGGTGATCGATCTCGACCCGCAAGGCAATGCTACGATGGCCAGTGGCGTGGATAAGTATATGGTCGATGCCACCGCATACGATCTTTTGGTCGAAGATACACCGTTCGATCAAGTCGTATGTACCCAAACCACAGGGAAGTATGATTTGATCGCGGCGAACGGTGACGTAACCGCGGCAGAGATCAAATTGATGGAAGTGTTCGCTCGCGAAGTGCGTTTAAAAAATGCATTGTCGTCAGTTCGCGATAACTATGATTTCATCTTTATTGATTGTCCTCCTTCTCTAAACCTTCTTACAATCAATGCGATGGCGGCAGCTGATTCTGTGCTGGTGCCGATGCAATGTGAATACTTTGCGTTAGAAGGTTTAACTGCTCTTATGGACACAATCAGCAAGTTAGCGGCTGTGGTTAATGAAAACCTCAAAATCGAAGGTTTACTGCGTACTATGTACGACCCGCGCAACCGCCTATCGAATGAAGTGTCCGATCAACTTAAAAAACACTTTGGCAATAAAGTTTACCGTACCGTCATTCCGCGTAATGTGCGTTTGGCTGAAGCGCCAAGTCACGGTAAACCAGCGATGTACTACGATAAGTACTCTGCAGGGGCCAAAGCGTATCTTGCTCTAGCGGGCGAAATGCTCCGCCGCGAAGAAATCCCAGTTTAACTCTAACCTAAGGAATTCAATCCCATGTCTAAGCGTGGTCTCGGAAAAGGACTGGATGCGTTATTGTCGACCAGTTCGTTTGCTCGTGAAAAACAGCATATTGCATCGCATAGCCAAGAATTATCGGCAGACGGTGAGTTAACCGACTTAGCGATTGGTCAATTGCAACCGGGCGTATACCAACCGCGTAAAGATATGGCGCCTGAAGCGCTAGAAGAATTAGCGGCTTCGATTCAGTCACAAGGCATTATTCAGCCAATTGTGGTTCGCCAGGTTGAAAACGGCCAGTTTGAGATCATCGCAGGTGAGCGCCGCTGGCGTGCGGCAAGGCAGGCTGGTTTAAAACGCGTGCCGTGTTTGGTGAAGAAAGTCGAAGATCGCGCGGCGATTGCCATGGCGTTGATTGAGAACATTCAACGTGAAGACTTGAATGTGATTGAAGAAGCACAAGCGCTTGAGCGCTTACAAGACGAATTTACGCTTACGCATCAACAAGTCGCAGAAGTGATTGGTAAGTCGAGAACGACGGTCAGTAACTTGTTACGTTTAAACCAGCTTGAGTCCGATGTGAAAAGCTTGGTTGCGGATAAATTGCTAGAAATGGGTCATGCGCGAGCGCTATTGGCCTTGCAGGGTGAACAGCAGGTTGAGGTTGCTCAACAAGTCGCGAAAAAGCAAATGACTGTTCGTCAAACCGAACAGTTAGTAAAAAAGTGCTTAGCCCCACAAAATGAGCAAAAAGGGCAACAAGAAGATACCGAAGCTGAGCAAATGTCGCATAAATTGAGTCAGCTGCTTGATGCAAAAGTTTCTCTGACCCGTTCTGCAAACGGAAAAGCGAAATTGACGATAAGTATTGATGAGCCTCACAAATTGGACCAACTAATTGCCAAGCTTGAGGCCTAGATGAGATAATTGATTTAGGTCAATTAATCTAATTAATCGAATTTTGTGCGAAAGTTGTCGTTTTGTAAACAAAACTGTAAGTTTTTGATGCAATCGAATTGCTTTACGTTGAACTGAACGTATAATTTTCGCCAATTTCCCAGCACAGAGAGTTTAGTGCGAAGTGGATATTACTAGAGGTACGAATACATGGTAGCTGCGTTAGCTAGACCAGGACGAGAGCTCGCAAGGCAATTGTTAATGATCCAGTCTGGCGCGGTTATTTTTGTGGCAGCAGGAATGGCGGTAGCCATAAATCCTGACTGGGGATTTTCAGCGCTGATTGGCGGAGGCATTTTTGTTGTTGCCAATGCAGTATTCGCGCTGTGTGCTTTCATGTTTAGTGGGGCTCGCGCTGCCAAGCGCATCGCGGCTTCCTTCTATACGGGTGAAGTACTGAAAATTCTCATCACGGTTGCACTGTTCTATGTTGCCTACATGTATATGCAGGTGGAACTTGTTCCCCTCAAACTAACCTATTTGCTGGTACTAGGTATTAATATCTGTGCACCAGTGCTATTCATTAACAACAAAAAATAGGATGAGTTATGGCTGCGCCAGGTGAAGCGCTAACATCGTCCGGTTACATTGCCCACCACCTTTCTAACCTATCGCTGTATAAGTTGGGTTTAGTAGGGTCGGAGACAAGTTTCTGGAACGTACATATCGATAGCCTGTTTTTTTCTTGGTTTACTGGTTTAATCTTCCTCGGAATTTTTTACAAAGTAGCGAAGAGAACAACAGCGGGTGTACCGGGTAAGCTTCAGTGTGCTGTAGAAATGATCGTTGAATTTGTCGCCGATAACGTCAAAGACACGTTCCATGGACGCAACCCACTGATCGCGCCTTTAGCACTGACTATCTTTTGTTGGGTATTTTTGATGAACGTGATGGACTTAGTTCCTATCGACTTCTTACCGTACCCAGCAGAACATTGGCTAGGTATCCCTTACCTTAAGGTTGTACCGTCTGCTGATGTGAATATCACCATGGCTATGGCTCTAGGCGTTTTTGCATTGATGATTTACTACAGCATCAAAGTGAAAGGTCTAGGTGGATTCGCAAAAGAACTTGCACTACATCCATTCAATCACCCACTTATGATTCCGTTTAACCTACTGATTGAAGTGGTATCGCTACTGGCGAAACCTCTATCACTTGGTATGCGTCTATTCGGTAACATGTTCGCGGGTGAGGTTGTATTCATTCTTTGTGCGGCAATGCTACCATGGTACTTACAATGGATGGGTTCACTACCGTGGGCAATCTTCCATATCTTGGTTATTACGATTCAAGCCTTCGTATTCATGATGTTGACAATTGTTTACCTGTCAATGGCACACGAAGATCCTGATCATTAATTTTTTTAAAGCTTTTTATTTGGGCACTAAGCCAACAACTATAAATTGGAGATAGTAATGGAAACTTTACTGAGCTTTTCTGCAATCGCCGTAGGTATTATCGTCGGTCTTGCTTCTCTTGGTACAGCGATTGGTTTCGCACTGCTAGGTGGTAAATTCCTAGAAGGTGCTGCACGTCAACCAGAAATGGCTCCTATGCTACAAGTTAAGATGTTCATCATCGCGGGTCTACTTGATGCGGTTCCAATGATCGGTATCGTAATCGCGCTACTATTCACTTTCGCAAACCCATTCGTTGGTCAACTAGGTTAATCACCTTTAACTCGGGACGAGCGATTAGCGCTTGTCACTGATTAACACTAAGTCCAAATAGAGGGGTAGCTGTTGTGAACATAAACGCAACTCTGCTAGGTCAAGCAATCTCGTTTGCACTATTTGTGTGGTTCTGCATGAAGTATGTATGGCCACCATTGATGAAAGCGATCGAAGAGCGTCAGAAGAAAATTGCTGATGGCCTTCAAGCAGCAGAACGTGCTGCGAAAGACTTGGATCTAGCACAAGCCAACGCTTCTGATCAATTGAAAGAAGCGAAGCGCACAGCAACTGAGATCATCGAACAAGCGAACAAGCGCAAGTCTCAAATTCTTGATGAAGCTCGCGAGGAAGCTCAGGCAGAACGCCAGAAAATCCTAGCGCAAGCAGAAGCAGAACTTGAAGCTGAACGCAATCGTGCGCGCGATGACCTGCGCAAACAAGTTGCTACTCTGGCTGTAGCTGGTGCTGAGAAAATCCTTGAGCGTTCTATCGATAAAGATGCGCAAAAAGATATTCTCGACAACATTACTGCAAAACTTTAAGTCTGGGGGCGCATATGTCTGATTTGACTACTATCGCACGCCCCTATGCTAAAGCAGCCTTCGACTTTGCTTTAGAGAAAGACCAGTTGGACCAATGGGGCCAAATGTTATCTTTTGCTGCTGAAGTGGCCAAAAACGAACAAATGAACGAACTTCTAACCGGTTCGGTTTCTGCTGATAAAATGGCAGAGATTTTTGTTGCAGTTTGCGGCGAACAAGTTGATACGCACGGTCAAAACCTTTTGAAGGTGATGGCTGAGAATGGTCGTTTAGCGGCCCTTCCTGATGTTTGCACAGAGTTTTACACTCTGAAGAAAGAGCATGAGAAAGAAATCGATGTTGAAGTCATTTCAGCAACAGAACTTTCTGATGAGCAACTTGCAAACATTGGCAGCAAACTTGAAAAGCGTCTTGAACGCAAAGTGAAGCTGAATTGCAGTGTAGATGAGACCCTACTTGGTGGGGTTATTATTCGAGCCGGAGACCTAGTCATCGATGACTCAGCGCGTGGTCGTTTGAACCGCCTGAGCGATGCATTGCAGTCTTAATGGGGATTGGAGCATGCAACTTAATTCCACGGAAATTAGCGATCTAATCAAACAACGTATCGAATCTTTCGAAGTTGTTAGTGAAGCTCGCAACGAGGGTACTATCGTATCGGTAAGCGATGGTATCATCCGCATCCACGGCCTAGCGGACGTGATGCAAGGTGAAATGATTGAATTACCGGGTGGCCGTTATGCACTGGCACTTAACCTTGAGCGTGACTCGGTTGGTGCGGTTGTAATGGGCCCATATGCTGACCTTAAGGAAGGCATGAAAGTTACAGGTACTGGCCGCATTCTTGAAGTGCCAGTTGGTCCAGAACTACTAGGCCGCGTAGTAAACACGCTGGGTGAGCCTATCGATGGTAAAGGTCCAATCGAAGCGAAAATGACTTCGCCTGTAGAAGTGATCGCACCAGGTGTAATCGACCGTAAATCGGTAGACCAACCTGTGCAAACTGGTTATAAGTCAGTTGACTCAATGATCCCAATCGGTCGTGGTCAGCGTGAGCTTATTATCGGTGACCGTCAGATTGGTAAAACAGCACTGGCGATCGATGCGATCATCAACCAGAAAGACTCTGGTATTTTCTCTATCTACGTAGCAATTGGTCAGAAAGCATCGACTATCGCTAACGTAGTTCGCAAACTAGAAGAGCACGGCGCACTACAAAACACTATCGTTGTAGTTGCATCAGCTTCTGAATCTGCAGCGCTGCAATACCTAGCGCCATACGCAGGTTGTGCGATGGGTGAATACTTCCGCGATCGCGGTGAAGACGCACTGATTGTTTACGATGACCTATCTAAGCAAGCGGTAGCTTACCGTCAGATCTCTCTACTACTTAAACGTCCACCAGGCCGTGAGGCATTCCCAGGTGACGTATTCTACTTACACTCGCGTCTACTAGAGCGTGCAGCTCGTGTAAACGAAGAGTACGTAGAGCGTTTCACTAACGGTGAAGTGAAAGGTAAGACTGGTTCATTGACTGCTCTTCCTATCATCGAAACTCAAGCAGGTGACGTTTCAGCATTCGTACCGACTAACGTAATCTCGATTACCGATGGTCAGATCTTCCTACAAACTGAGCTATTCAACGCCGGTGTTCGTCCAGCTGTTGACCCAGGTATCTCAGTATCTCGTGTAGGTGGTTCAGCTCAGACGAAAATCATCAAGAAACTATCAGGTGGTATCCGTACAGCACTAGCTGCGTACCGCGAACTAGCTGCATTTGCTCAGTTCTCTTCTGACCTTGATGAAGCAACGAAGAAACAGCTAGACCATGGTCAAAAAGTAACAGAACTAATGAAGCAGAAGCAGTACGCTCCAATGTCTGTATTTGACCAAGCTCTAACTATCTTCGCGGCAGAGCGCGGTTACCTTGATGATGTAGAACTTAACAAAGTTCTAGATTTCGAGGCGGCTCTACTATCGTACGCTCGCGGTCAATACGCTGAACTAGCAGCTGAGATCGACAAGTCTGGCGCTTACAACGATGAAATCGAAGCTCAGTTGAAGAAACTGACTGACGACTTCAAAGCAACCCAAACTTGGTAATTAGGTCGGTGGCAGTTTCTGCCACCAACTAACGGAGAGTAACGATGGCCGGCGCAAAAGAGATACGTAATAAAATCGGTAGTGTTAAAAGCACGCAGAAAATTACGAAAGCGATGGAAATGGTAGCAGCTTCAAAAATGCGTCGTTCTCAAGATGCAATGGAAGCTTCTCGTCCATACGCTGAAACAATGCGTAAAGTGATCGGTCATGTGGCTAACGCAAACCTAGAGTACCGTCATCCGTACCTAGAAGAGCGTGAAGCTAAACGTGTTGGTTACATCATCGTTTCGACAGACCGTGGTCTGTGTGGTGGTTTGAACATTAACGTGTTCAAAAAAGCCGTTACAGACATGCAAGCATGGAGAGAGAAAGGTGCTGAGATTGAGCTTGCCGTTGTTGGCTCAAAAGCAACAGCTTTCTTTAAACATGGTGGCGCAAAAGTTGCGGCACAGGTTTCTGGCCTGGGTGATAACCCAAGCTTAGAAGACCTAATCGGTTCTGTTGGCGTAATGCTGAAGAAATACGATGAAGGTGAACTGGACCGTCTATACGTAGTATTCAACAAGTTTGTGAATACTATGGTTCAGCAACCAACGATCGATCAATTGCTACCTTTGCCTAAATCGGACAGCGAAGAGATGCAGCGTGAGCACTCATGGGACTACATCTATGAGCCTGAGCCAAAACCTCTACTGGATACGCTACTAGTGCGTTACGTAGAGTCTCAGGTATACCAAGGTGTGGTTGAGAACCTTGCTTGTGAACAAGCGGCTCGAATGATTGCGATGAAGGCTGCAACGGATAACGCAACCAACTTGATTGACGATTTGGAACTTGTGTACAACAAAGCCCGTCAGGCTGCGATCACACAAGAACTATCGGAAATCGTTGGTGGTGCAGCTGCGGTTTAAGCTTAGGTAAAACGAAATAGTTTAGAGGATTAACGATGGCTACAGGTAAGATCGTACAGATCATCGGTGCGGTAGTCGACGTAGAGTTCCCACAGAGCAATGTACCTAGTGTATATGACGCTCTAAACGTAACGGACTCAAAAGAGCGTCTAGTTCTTGAAGTTCAACAACAGCTAGGCGGTGGCGTAGTTCGTTGTATCGTAATGGGTAGCTCTGATGGTTTACGTCGTGGAGTTGAAGTGGTTAACACTGGCGCTCCAATTTCAGTACCAGTCGGTACTAAAACTCTAGGTCGTATCATGAACGTCCTAGGTGACGCGATTGATGAGCGTGGTGAAGTGGGCGCGGAAGAGGTTTACTCTATCCACCGCAGCGCACCAAGCTACGAAGAACAATCAAACGAGATCGCACTTCTAGAAACGGGCGTTAAAGTAATCGACCTAATTTGTCCATTCGCTAAGGGTGGTAAAATCGGTCTATTCGGTGGTGCAGGTGTAGGTAAGACCGTTAACATGATGGAACTTATCAACAACATCGCACTACAGCACTCAGGTCTATCCGTATTTGCGGGTGTTGGTGAGCGTACTCGTGAAGGTAACGATTTCTACTACGAGATGCAGGAAGCGGGCGTTGTAAACGTTGAGAAGCCTGAAGAATCGAAAGTAGCGATGGTTTACGGTCAGATGAACGAGCCACCAGGTAACCGTCTACGTGTTGCACTGACTGGTCTAACAATGGCAGAACGTTTCCGTGACGAAGGTCGTGACGTACTACTGTTCATTGATAACATCTACCGTTACACACTGGCAGGTACAGAGGTATCGGCACTGCTAGGTCGTATGCCTTCTGCGGTAGGTTACCAGCCAACTCTTGCAGAAGAGATGGGTGTACTTCAGGAGCGTATCACGTCAACGAAATCAGGTTCTATCACGTCTGTACAGGCGGTATACGTACCTGCGGATGACTTGACTGACCCGTCTCCAGCAACCACGTTCGCGCACTTGGATGCAACGGTTGTACTTAACCGTAACATCGCGGCAATGGGTCTATACCCTGCGATCGACCCACTAGATTCAACATCTCGTATGCTTGATCCACTAGTAGTTGGTCAAGATCACTACGAAGTTGCTCGTGGCGTTCAGCAGACACTTCAGCGCTACAAAGAGCTGAAAGACATCATTGCTATCCTAGGTATGGACGAGCTATCTGAAGAAGATAAGCAAGTTGTATCTCGTGCACGTAAGATTGAGCGTTTCCTAACTCAGCCTTACCACGTAGCAGAAGTATTTACAGGTGACCCTGGTATTTACGTACCTCTAAAAGAGACTCTACGTGGCTTTAAAGGTCTACTAGCTGGTGAATACGACGACATTCCTGAGCAGGCATTCATGTACTGCGGTAGCATCGACGATGCTATTGAGAATGCGAAGAAGCTATAAGGCTAACTAGGAGGCGATATGGCAGCAATAACCTTTCACCTAGACGTAGTAAGCGCTGAGAAGAAAATCTTCTCTGGTCGTGTTGAAACGTTTCAGGTGACCGGTAGCGAAGGTGAACTTGGTATTTTCCATGGTCACACACCGCTGCTGACCGCTATCAAGCCTGGTATGGTGCGTATTGTGAAACAGCACGGCCACGAAGAAATCATTTATGTTTCTGGTGGTATGGTAGAGATTCAGCCTGGTACAGCGACTGTACTGGCTGATACCGCTATCCGTGGTGAAGAGCTAGACGCAGCGAAGGCAGAAGAAGCCAAGCGCCGCGCTGAGGAGCAAATCCAGAATCAGCATGGTGACATGGACTTCGCACAAGCGGCCAGTGAACTGGCTAAAGCCATTGCTCAGCTACGAGTTATCGAGCTGACAAAAAAGCGTCGCTAAGCTCAATTAGCAACGTTGCATGACAAAAGGCGGCCAAATGGTCGCCTTTTTGATTAATTTTAGTTGGAAATTTACCTTACTCCATTAACTATTTTAAAAGAGCTGTTTAAAATAACGGCCAATTAACATAAAACGTCAATAGGTTATCAATGAAATTCAGTGCTGTGATTCTTGCTGCGGGTAAAGGCACCCGTATGCATTCGAACATGCCTAAAGTGCTACACACTTTGGCAGGGAAGCCAATGGCAAAACATGTGATTGATACATGTACTGGTCTTGGTGCACAAAATATTCACTTAGTATTTGGTCACGGTGGTGATCAAATGCAAACCACTCTTGCTGAAGAGCCAGTAAACTGGGTGCTGCAAGCGGATCAGTTGGGAACTGGCCATGCGGTTGACCAAGCATCTCCTCGCTTTGAAGATGATGAGAAAATCCTCGTGCTTTATGGTGATGTGCCATTAATCTCAGCCGAAACCATCGAGAACTTGTTGGATGCTCAACCAACTGGTGGTATTGCACTGCTTACAGTGATGCTTGATAACCCAACAGGTTATGGTCGTATTATTCGTAAAAATGGTCCTGTTGTTGCGATTGTTGAGCAAAAAGACGCAACGGAAGAACAAAAGCAAATTAAAGAGATCAACACTGGCGTGATGGTTGCGACTGGTGGGGATCTTAAGCGTTGGTTGTCTGGTTTAAACAATAACAACGCGCAAGGCGAGTACTACCTAACTGACGTTATTGCAGCCGCACACGATGAAGGTCGCGCCGTCGAGGCAGTACACCCAGTAAACGCGATTGAAGTGGAAGGGGTCAACGACCGTGCTCAACTGGCTCGTCTAGAGCGTGCCTTCCAATCAATGCAAGCTCAGAAGCTACTAGAGCAAGGTGTGATGCTACGCGATCCAGCACGCTTTGATTTGCGTGGTGAGTTGCAGTGCGGTATGGACTGTGAAATTGACGTGAATGTTATCATTGAAGGTAAAGTATCACTCGGTGATAACGTGGTTATCGGTGCTGGCTGTGTACTGAAAGATTGCGAAATCGACGACAACACCATCGTTCGCCCTTACAGTGTGATTGAAGGTGCAACGGTTGGTGAAGAATGTACCGTTGGTCCATTTACTCGCCTTCGTCCTGGTGCTGAGATGCGTAACGATTCCCATGTGGGTAACTTCGTAGAAGTTAAAAATGCGCGTATCGGAGAAGGGTCAAAAGCGAACCACCTAACTTACCTTGGTGATGCTGAAATCGGTCAACGTACGAACATCGGTGCCGGTACGATTACTTGTAACTACGATGGTGCGAACAAGTTTAAAACCATCATCGGTAATGATGTATTTGTTGGTTCTGATAGTCAGCTGGTGGCTCCTGTCACTATCGCTGATGGCGCAACCATCGGTGCAGGCACGACGCTGACAAAAGATGTTGAAGAAGGCGAGTTAGTGATTACTCGCGTCAAAGAGCGCAAAATTAATGGCTGGCAACGCCCTGTAAAACAGAAATAAGCAGTACCTGCACTCTGTCGCTATATTGTCAAAGCCGCTCAACAAGAGCGGCTTTGTTGTTTCTAGCTAAAGGCTTCATCGTTAGTAACTGGGAATGGCGATGCGTTTTTCGAGCCAACGAACGGCTTGGGATACGAATAGAATGAGCAACAAGTACTCCAAAACGAGGAAGGTATAAATCTCTAGGGGTAAGTACTCATTCACCACTAGCTCATTAGCACGGCGAGTGAGATCGCTTAAACCAATCACACTGACTAAAGAGCTCATCTTGAGGATGTAGACAAATTGATTGCCCAATGGTGGGAGAATTTGCCGAAACGCTTGAGGAAGAATTACCAAGCGCATCTTTTGCCAATAGCTTAAGCCCAAAGATTCAGCCGCTTCATGCTGGCCACGACTGATGGCTTGGATTCCGCCGCGAAACACCTCCGCCATAAACGCACTCTCAGCAATGGTTAGTGCAATAACACCCGCCCAAAAGTGATTGAGTGAGACATCCAATAGCGTTGGCATGCCGTAATACACCCAAAGTAGTAAGACTAAAACAGGCACTGAGCGGACTACCTCGACATAAATTCGGTTGATCCACTTCAAGTAGGGAGAGTTCGACAGAGCCGGTAGGGCGATGATTAAACCTAAGGTCATGGCAAATAACATACTGAGGAGTGATACTTGGATGGTGTCACTAAATCCGGCGATTAAAAACTTCAGATTGGTGAGTCCTTGCTCCGTGGAGGGATCGAGCACATACCAGCCCCATTGATAATCTGAGCAACCTGTGAGCAACAGCAGCGAAATCAGCCATAGAGTTCGAAAGGTCACATTTACTCCCTGAATTAACTAAAAAACTTCCATTGTTGCTGCTATGTTATCAATAGAGCTTTAATAAAGGTTAATCATTAAACCGCATAAGGTCATTATTTTTAAGGGAATAAAAATGAAAAAGATTTTACTAGCGCTAGGAATGTGTTTACTTGCTGCAACTCAAATTGCTCATGCTGAAAGCCGTCTTCAATCCATTTTAGACAGTGGTGTACTCCGTGTTGGAACGACGGGAGATTGGAATCCGATGACGATGAAAGACCCTGCAACCAACAGTTATCGTGGCTTTGATATCGACGTAACGACAGAGCTTGCTAAAGATCTCGGTGTCAAAGTAGAGTATGTAGCCACGGATTGGAAGACGCTAGTCAATGGCATTACCGCCAACAAATACGATATTACTGGCAGCGCGTCCCTGAATATGTCGCGCGCGAAAGTCGCTGGATACAGCCAACCGTATTTCTACCTTGCCTTTGTACCTGTTGTGCAAAAGAAAGATCTCGCCAAATTCTCTGATTGGGCAGATTTTAATACGCCTGATGTGAAAGTCGCGGCGACACTAGGAACGGTGCAAGAAAAAATGGTTAAAGAGTTTTTCCCGCTGGCTCAACACATTGTGATTGAAGCGCCAGCGCGCGACTTCCAAGAATTACTAGCTCGCAGGGCCGATGTATCGGTGACGTCCAATGTGGAAGCAGCGACGTTGGTGGACAAGTTTAAACAACTGGCGATAGTACCAGTGACCGCTCCGCGTAAACCGACACCAATTGCGATGCTGTTGCCGCAAAACGATCAAGTATGGATTAATTACATCAACCATTGGGTTGAGCTGAAAAAGACCCAAGGCTTTTTCAAGCTGACTGCCAAGAAGTGGGGGTTGAAAAGCTTATAAACAAAAAGAGCCGCATTATGCGGCTCTTTTTTATTATCTGAACAATTAAAGTTCGTCTTCACTCACTACACGAGCATTGTCTGGAGTCGTGAAGTGCTGAGACAATTCACGGTTAGATAAGATGTAACCCATCCAAAGACCACCCATACAGATGATGATTGCAACGCCCGTTACCATTTGAGCTTGGCTTGCCATTGCAGCAACTAATGCGCTTGATAGACTGCTCACAGTAATTTGTAAGCTGTTTTGCAGGCCTGCAGCTGTTGCAGGGCTTTGCTTAGCACTTGCCAACGCGCGGTTTACTACGATTGGGTATAGCGCACCATTGGCTACCGCAATTAAACAGAAAGGCGCTAGAATTGGCCAGATAGAAGATAGTTCCCATTGTGAGGCAATGAATATCATTATTGCCGCGACACTAAATAGTCCAATCAATTGACGTAGAACTTTTTCATCACCAAATTTATGAACGCCGACTTTACCCAAGTAACCACCAGCCATAAACGCGATAGTTTGTGGGATAAAGCTCAAACCAATATCTTTTGCTTCATAGCCTAGTTGCGCCATGATTTCTGGCATACCAGTTAGGTAAGCAAAGAATGCAGCCGAAGCCGTCGCAAACATAAACACGTTGCCAAGGTACTTTTTAGAACTCAGCAGTGCTTTGATGTCGGCAGACATACTGGTTTGTTTGATTTCTGCTTTCTCGTCTTTTTGGGCCATTGTCGCAAAGACCAAGAAGACACCAACTAGTGTTAGCGTAATAAAGATACTGTGCCAGCCGAAGTTATCTGCCAACACTACCCCTAATTGAGGTGCTAGCGCTGGTGATAGCGCGACTAACGGCATGATCGTTGCGAAAATTTGCTGACTGCTGCTTGAGTAGCGTTTAATGACCATAGCTTGCCAGATCACTGCTGGTGCACATACACCGATAGCTTGGATAAAGCGCAGTGTCAGTAGTTGCCATACTTGGTCACAGAAAGCCAAACCGAATGACGCGATAGTAAACAGCACTAACCCGGCCGCGAGTGTATTGCGGTGGCCAAATTTATCGGATGCCAATCCCCACATTAGCTGGCCAACCGCCATACCAACTAGGAATACCGTTAAAGAGAGCGCTATTTGCTCAGGGCCTGTTGCAAAGTCGATTTCCATCGCTTTGAATGCTGGCAGATACATATCGGTAGCAACGAAGCCAAGCATCGATAATGCTGCCAGATAAATGAGCTGTAGTTTTGATATTTTCATGATTCAACCAGTCAAATTATTTAATCATTTTTTAATCAACATCAGTTGGCGCCAACCCTGATTTATTTACCTTATTATTCTATTTTTCGATTTTGATAAAATAAAACGCTAAAATTGTTGGTTATCAATCAAATTTTTTGAAAGGTTAAATCATGTTCTCTAAAGCGTCTCTGGAAATGCTGGATACGGTTGCCCGTTTAGGCAGTTTCACCGCGGCGGCTGAGGTGCTGCATAAAGTCCCTTCAGCCATCAGTTATGGAGTAAGGCAGGTCGAGCAAGATTTAGATGTGGTGCTGTTTCGACGCTTACCGAGGAAAGTGGAGTTAACTCCAGCAGGTGAACTTTTTATGGCTGAGGCTCGCTCTTTGCTGCGTCAAATGGAAGAGGTGAAAGCACAAACGCGGCGAGCGGCTCAGGGATGGAAGAGCACGTTAAAGCTGACCTTAGATAACGTGGTGAAGTTAGAGAAGCTCAAACCTTTGGTGGAAGATTTTTATCGCGAGTTTGAATTTGCTGAATTGCAGATCAATATGGAAGTCTTCAATGGTTCTTGGGAAGCCATAGCACAAGGTCGAGCCGACATTGTCGTTGGCGCGACATCTGCGGTTCCCGTTGGGGGAGATTTTGAAGTCAAAGATATGGGCGTATTAGATTGGGCATTTGTGATGTCTCCCGCTCATCCCTGTGTTCGCCAACAAGTGCTTACTGAAGAGTTTGTGAGTCAATTTCCGGCGATCTGCCTTGATGACACTTCAAACGTGCTGCCAAAGCGCCATACTGGCCATTACCCGCAACAACGCCGATTGTTACTACCCAACTGGTACAGTGCAATTGAATGTTTGAAAAATGGAGTTGGCGTGGGTTACATGCCACGTCATATTGCAACGCCACTGATCAATGATGGTGTGCTGGTGGAGAAGGTGATGCCAGATGATAAGCCGCTCAGTCATTGTTGCTTGGTCTGGCGCAAAGATGATAATCATAAATTGATCCAATGGATGGTGGATTACCTAGGATCGCCTAATCAGCTGCATCAAGATTGGTTACAGTCATAAAAAAACACCTCGCAATAGCGAGGTGTTTTATTTGATATGTTTGGAATGTGGCGTTTTATGACAGGAAGAACTTGTAAGACGGGTTGTCTGTTTCGTCTTTGCATTGATAGCCAAGTTCGCGTAAATGCGCAGAAAACTGAGCTAAATCTCCTTCATCTAACTCGAAACCACATAAAACGCGTCCGTAGTCTGCGCCGTGGTTACGGTAGTTGAACAAGCTAATATTCCAATGGGTACCAAGAGTGCTTAAGAATTTCAGCAAGGCACCTGGGTACTCTGGAAATTCAAAGCTGTAGAGTCGCTCTTTGAGTTGCTTCGATGGCTTCCCGCCGATCATGTAGCGAACGTGTAGCTTCGCCATTTCATCGTCAGAAAGGTCAACCACCGGATAGCCACCCTCACGTAGATCGTGAATAATGTTTTCCAACTCTTCTTGACCACCTTGCAGACGAACACCGACAAAGATATTAGCGAGTTCGTCATCGTTATAACGATAGTTAAACTCCGTAACTGCACGGCCGCCAATGAGGTTACAGAACTCAAAGAAAGCACCTTGACGCTCAGGGATGGTGACGGCAAGCAGACCTTCACGTTTTTCACCAAGCTCGCAGCGTTCAGAAACATAACGTAGACCGTGGAAGTTGGTGTTTGCGCCAGACAATACTGTACCTAGATTCTTACCTTGCAATTTGTTTTGCTCAGCAAATTTCTTCAAACCCGCCAGAGCAAGCGCACCCGAAGGTTCAGCAATCGCACGGGTATCTTCAAAGATGTCTTTTACTGCTGCGCAGATTTCATCACTGGACACTGCAATATGGCCATCAATGTACTTCTGGCACAGACGGAAAGTCTCTTCACCAATGCGCTTTACTGCAACGCCATCGGCAAACATGCTGACCTGGTCTAGTACGACAGGTTCACCTGCATCTAGCGCGGCTTTCAGACAAGATGAGTCTTCCGGCTCTACGGCAATGACTTTGATTTCTGGCATTAACTGCTTCACGAGTACCGCAACACCAGCGGCCAAACCGCCGCCACCGACAGGAACGAAGATGTAATCAAGGTGACCATTTTGCTGCAGCATTTCCATACCAATGGTGCCTTGACCTGCGATCACCAGTGGGTGATCAAAGGGGGGCACAAAAGTATAGCCATATTGCTCTGACAAACGTTCGGCTTCTGCTTTTGCTTCATCAAAGTTGCTGCCGTGTAGTACCACATTGCCACCAAAGCTGCGTACGGCGTCGACTTTGATATCCGGAGTGGTCTTTGGCATCACGATGGTGGTTTTGATGCCCAGCTTAGTGCCAGACAGCGCCATGCCTTGAGCGTGATTACCTGCCGATGCTGCGATGACACCAGCGGCTTTTTGTGCTTCAGTTAGGCTTGCCACCATGTTGTACGCACCGCGTAATTTAAATGAGTGCACGGGTTGGCGATCTTCGCGCTTGATTTGCACATTGTTACCAATACGTGCAGACAATCGTGGCATTTCTTGCAGTGGTGTTACTGTTGCGACTTCATACACCGGAGCGCGGAGGATTTGGCGCAGATAGTCTGCGCCAGTTTGATTTACTTTCTTTTCGGGTTGAGATTCCATCATTGCTAGCCCTCTAGCTTCGACTTGTCTCGTACTGCACCCTTGTCAGCACTGGTGGCCATGCTCGCGTACGCTTTAAGTGCAAAGGAAACTTCTCTTTGGCGATCAACAGGTTTCCAGCCAAGTTCGTCTTGTTTTGCACGGCGCTCTGCAAGTTCCTGTTCAGACACTTCGAGTGAAATTGAACGGTTCGGAATATCAATCGCGATCATATCGCCCGGTTTCACCAGTCCAATAGCACCGCCGTTAGCGGCTTCAGGAGAAGCATGGCCGATAGAGAGTCCTGATGTACCACCAGAGAAACGACCGTCAGTCAGCAGTGCACATTCTTTACCAAGGCCCATCGATTTTAGGTAAGTGGTTGGGTAAAGCATTTCTTGCATGCCCGGACCACCTTTAGGGCCCTCGTAACGGATAACAACCACGTCACCTGCTTTGACTTTGCCACCCAAGATGCCTTCCACCGCATCTTCTTGGCTCTCAAATACCACAGCCGGACCAGTGAACTTAAGAATGCTCTCATCAACACCGGCTGTCTTAACGATACAGCCATCCAATGCGATGTTGCCTGATAGAACGGCTAGGCCACCTTCTTGGCTGAAGGCGTTGTCTTTCGCGCGAATACAACCTTCTGCACGGTCGTCATCAAGGCGATCCCAACGACAATCTTGCGAGAACGCTTGGGTGGTACGAATACCAGCCGGACCGGCACGGTAGAACTTAAGTACTTCTTGGTCTTCCGTTTGGATGATGTCGTATTTTGCCAACTGCTCTTTCATTGAAAGACCCAGTACGGTGCGAGCATCATTGTGCAGTAGACCAGCACGATCCAATTCACCAAGAATCGCCATTACGCCACCTGCACGGTGTACGTCTTCCATGTGATATTTCTGAGTAGATGGTGCCACTTTACATAGGTGTGGTACTTGACGTGATAGGCGATCGATATCTTCCATATCGAAATCCACTTCACCTTCTTGCGCCGCGGCCAGTAGGTGCAGAATGGTGTTGGTTGAGCCACCCATGGCGATATCCAGTGCCATTGCATTTTCGAAGGCATCATAAGTTGCAATGTTGCGTGGCAACGCGGATTCGTCATCTTGCTCGTAGTAACGGCGAGTCAGTTCAACAATGCGTCTGCCCGCGTTAAGGAATAGTTGTTCACGATCAGCGTGAGTCGCCAGCATAGAACCGTTGCCCGGCTGAGAAAGACCCAGCGCTTCCGTTAGACAGTTCATCGAGTTTGCCGTGAACATGCCTGAACACGATCCACAGGTTGGACACGCGCTGCGTTCGATCTGCTCGCTTTGCTCATCAGATACTTTTGGATCTGCGCCTTGGATCATTGCATCAACAAGGTCTAGTTTGATGATCTGATCAGAAAGCTTGGTTTTACCCGCTTCCATCGGACCACCAGAAACAAAGATAACAGGGATGTTAAGACGCATCGATGCCATCAACATTCCCGGAGTGATTTTGTCACAGTTAGAGATACATACCATGGCATCAGCACAATGCGCATTCACCATGTATTCTACTGAGTCTGCGATCAGTTCGCGTGAAGGCAGTGAGTACAGCATGCCGCCGTGACCCATTGCGATACCATCATCAACCGCGATGGTGTTGAATTCTTTCGCGATGCCGCCCGATTTTTCAATTTCACGTGCGACAAGCTGGCCCATGTCTTTAAGATGTACGTGACCCGGAACAAATTGAGTAAACGAGTTCACCACGGCGATGATTGGTTTACCGAAGTCTTCTTCTTTCACACCCGTTGCACGCCACAGCGCGCGTGCACCCGCCATGTTACGACCATGTGTGGTGGTAGCTGATCTATATTTTGGCATTTCTTAAATCCTTCTTACTTCTGTTCTGGGTACACATAGTCTAACCAGCCCCACTTATCTTCCGTGGTGCCGTCAAATAGGCCAAAGTAGGCTGCTTGTAGTTCTTTAGTGATTGGGCCGCGTTTACCTGTGCCCACTTCAATTTTGTCGATGGTTGCCACTGGCACAATTTCAGCTGCAGTACCTGTCATGAAGACTTCATCGGCAAGGTAAAGCGCTTCACGTGCAATGTTGGCTTCACGTACTTCGTAGCCTTTATCGCGTGCAATCGTCATTATCGAATCACGCGTGATGCCCGGAAGAATCGCGCTGGTTGCTGGTGGTGTGGTGATCACGCCATCTTTGATAACGAAGATGTTTTCGCCAGCCCCTTCAGATAGGTAACCATCAACGCTCAGTGCGATACCTTCGTCGTATCCGTGACGACGGGCTTCACCACCAACCAGTAGTGAAGATAGGTAGTTACCGCCGGCCTTAGCTGCTGTCGGGATGGTGTTTGGTGCCGCGCGGTTCCAGCTTGAAATCATTGCATCCACGCCTTTCTCTAGCGCTTCTTCGCCTAAGTAAGAGCCCCAAGGGAATGCCGCAATGATTAGATCCATTTCAGTGCCAACTGGTGGGCACACGCCCAAACCAACATTACCGACAAAACCTAATGGACGAATGTAAGCGCTATCGAGTTTGTTTTGGCGCAGTGTTTCGCGGGTAGCTTCCATGATTTCTTCTACAGAAAAAGGGATCGGGAAACGGTAAATCTTGGCGGAATCTTTTAAACGTTGTGCATGCTCACGGTGACGGAAGACAATTGGGCCTTTTGGTGTGTTATAACAGCGCACGCCTTCAAACACGGATGTACCATAATGCATTGCGTGAGTTAGAACGTGCACGTTCGCCTCTGCCCATGGAACCATCTCACCATTAAACCAAATGAAATCTGCAGTTTTCGTTGCCATTTGTTGCCTTCCTTATGCACTTACGTGTTGTTGTAAGTTGTGATTTGGCAGTTCATCGTTGCGGATTTTTAGCACCTCAACCTTACGAACGTCCCACAACTTCTCTATTTGATTGATCAAAAACGAGATTGGTCGATCGCTGTCGACAATGATCTCGACGCTGGCTACTTTACTTTCATGGTTTTGCGTAGCAGCGACTTGTTTGATCACGAAGCCTCGGTGACGAATCACACGTAGAACGCGCTCCAACAGTACCGGTTTGTCATCGGCTTTGATGTCGAGTAAATATCTGTCCATGCGATTGTCTCCTATGTATTTTCCAACATATCACTGTTTGATGCGCCAGGTGGCACCAATGGCCACACGTTTTCTTCTTCATCAATCAAAACGTGAAGCATGTAAGAAGTTTCACTCGCTAGCATCTCTTTGAGAGCAGGTTCGACTTCTTCTTTCTTGGTGATGGTTTTGCCCGGGATATCGAACGCTTTGGCAAGCATCACGAAGTCTGGGTTGTCATCAAGAATGGTTTCACTGTGGCGACCGTCGAAAAACAGCGACTGCCATTGGCGAACCATGCCAAGACGTTGGTTATTAAGAAGGACAATCTTCACTGGAATCTGACGACGCTTCAGCGTGCCCAATTCCTGCACGTTCATCATAAATGAACCGTCACCTGTAATAAGGATAGACTGATCATCAGGACGTGCGACTGCTGCACCCATCGCTGCTGGCAAGCCAAAGCCCATGGTGCCAAGGCCAGCAGAAGTGATGAAATTTTGTGGTTCGCGTGGCTGGATATGTTGCGCTGCCCACATCTGGTGCTGACCTACATCAGTCGAGACAATTGAGCTGTCTGGCATCATGTCTGACAGTTGTTTAAGCAATAGCGGTGCGTAGATTAACTCGCCCGGGTGGTCGTAATGCCACTTAAAGCCGCTGCGCAGACTTTCACTGTGATGTACCCACGGTGAGATATCTTGAGTCAGCTCTAGCTGAGGAAGAATGGTGTTGATGTCGCCACGCAATGGTGCGTTGGCGTGGCGCAGTTTATGAATCTCCGCAGCATCAATGTCGATGTGAATCACTTTCGCATTTGGTGCAAACGTGTCGAGCTTACCCGTCACACGGTCATCAAAGCGCGCGCCAACCACGATCAATAGATCGGCTTCTTGAACCACTAGGTTAGCGGCTTTGGTGCCGTGCATGCCCAACATACCAAGATAGTGAGGGTCATGGCGTTCAATGGTACCGAGGCCTTTTAGTGTGCTAACTGCTGGCATTGGGTTTAAGCGAAGGAATTCGCGTACTGCATCGGTTGCTTTCGCGAGTTGCACGCCACCACCAACATACAACACTGGGCGAGTTGAGGCTGCCAGTACATCTTGTGCGCGCTTAATGTCTTCAGCGCTGACATCTTCGATTGCAGGCGCTACGTATGGAGGCAGTAGATCTGTTGGGGTTTGAGCCAGTTGAACGTCTTTGGCGATATCGACAATGACTGGACCCGGACGACCCGTTTTGGCCACTTCAAACGCTTCGGCTAGCGTTGGCGCTAGGTCTTCAATTTCGGTCACGAGATAGCTGTGCTTAGTACAGGCTAGGGACATTCCGATCACATCCATTTCTTGGAATGCATCGGTACCGATATGAGAGCTAGCAACCTGGCCTGTGATGGCAACTAGAGGTACGGAGTCAAGGAAAGCGTCGGCAAGGCCGGTAACAAGGTTAGTGGCCCCTGGGCCGGAAGTTGCCATGCACACGGCAACGTCTTGAGTGGAACGAGCCATACCGATGGCGGCCATGGCAGCCCCTTGCTCATGACGGCATAGGATGTGCTCCACCCCTCCGTCATACAAAGCATCGTAGATTGGCATGATGGCCCCGCCAGGGTAGCCAAAAACGGTTTCGATGCCTTGCTGTCTTAAAGCGGCTACGACAAGTTGTGCACCAGTCATCGTAAACCTCCTTTGCTACGTTGTGGCTCGTAGCTATTGCCATATTTATTGCACTTCATGTGCACTCCCATTCTTCCCGTTAAACTGTCCGAGGGTTAGACAGATGACAACTTGTAGTTGTAAAAAAACCCCCGGACTTTTCAGTGCGGGGGTTTTTTGTAATTTGTGGTTACCTTTCGCCCACAATACCCCGCGCGGTGCCAATAATGACCACGATAATCAGGGCTAGCAGTGCGTTGATATGAGCGAAAAGGTTCATCTGTCTGTCGTTCTTTTTTCGTTAAAAAATGTTGTGTAATGTTCTACGAAATTGTTTGCGTCATTAGTGGTATCACACAATTCCGCTGCATGACAAGCAAAAAGTCATTCTTTTTTCACATTAACTCTCAATTGGGACGCGGTATATAACATAACCAACTAGATAAAACATTTGTTTACAGAGTGTTCAATAAATTGAGGAACGTATGGGGCTGGCAATCATTCATAGTCGAGCAAGCGTCGGGGTGCAAGCGCCATCGGTTAGTGTAGAAGTTCATATTAGCAATGGTATGCCCGGGTTTACCTTGGTAGGGCTGCCAGAGACGACGGTAAAAGAGTCCAAAGATCGCGTTCGTAGCGCGATCATTAATTCTAATTTTCAGTTTCCAGCTAAGCGGATCACTATGTACTTCGATTTAGTTCAAACTAAAGCCGAAAAAAAAGCACTCGATTGAGTGCCTTTTATCATTTGATATTGACCTGATCTCTTCCAATAGCATCGTATATCGCCTTTCTGAATGACGTTGTAATATGCGCGAGTTCGCTGCAATCGACTTCACTGAGCTTATCAAGCAGCTTGTCCACGTCGTCGTCGAACTCAATCTCCGCATGACTCATATAAACTTTGCTACTCTCGCCAATATTCAGTGTACGTAACCACTTCAGATCATCGACGTCCGCGAATCGCTCACCAGCCAGAACCAGTGCTTTGTGATTTGCCACAACTCGCTCGATGAGTTTGTTTTGCAGTTCTTCACGTATTCGATGTTGCTCTCTATTATGATGTTCCAGCCACGCCTGATGTCCCGCCGCATATTTGCTGTCTGTCGCTAGTTTAAATCGATGCTCATCTAACGAACCAACGCTCCGAAGCAGATCACGATGTGTGAATGGCTTTTTAATCTCTTTTTTCTTCGTCGCTCTCTTCATCAAGTAGTCCCTCCAGCTCATCCCGATTTAATGTCGCACAATAAGCACGCGCTACTACTAATTGCTCTGCTGCCGATAACTTACGTTTCTCCGCTCGTTCAGATATCGCATCACTTACCAGTAGCCTAATGACCTCGTCACGCAGCTTTTCAGAGTACTTGCCACTGAGTACGTCATCCAATAAGTCGTCTAAATTATCATGAGTCTGAAGCACCACCCGTGCTGATTTGCGCTTGCTTTTTTTCCCAGCTTCTCTAGCCTGTTCTGATGTAAATCCCATACGTTATTCCACGTTATTCCACGTTATTTTTCATGACCTGTCTGAAGTGTTTGCCATCGCTACACAAATCAAGTAGTTCTTCATCCGATAGAACCTCGATTGCCGCGAGTACGTTAGTAAAATAACGTATGTCCCTTTCTGTGATACCGTGCTTGCGTTGTGCATCGAGCCGAATAGCCCCATCCCAAACCAGTTCAAACACTTTTTGTCTATCGAATAGCTCTAGTTGTTCATCCAGAGCTTGTTCGTGCTTCGTCATTAGTAATGAAGTATCAAGCATTTACACCAACTTAATAGAGCGCGCTCGCTCCATCTGCTTCTCTGCTGCTTCTGTGTTACCAGTAAGACCAAATGCCGCTGCCTTGCTCGTGTTATCGGTAATAGCCGTGATATTTTTCAAAAGCTTAGTGGCCTTATTGAATAGCCGATCATCAACTGAAAAGCCTTTGCGCTTGTAGTCGTACAGAGTTTCAGAAAGTTCATTTGCCATTTGCCGCGCTTCAGTAGTCGCCACTTTCAATTTCTTACTGTCGATGTCGTTAATGTCGATACCCTGCATATATTCAACGTGAGCTGCTAACGATGTACTAAATGCCTGAATTCGCTGTTTGAATTTCCCAAACTCAGTCGAGCCGATTAGCATCTTGACTGTGTTAGCGATTACCTGAACCAGTTTGATATTCTTGACCTTATGAACAGCCTTACGTATGTCTAGAAATCGAAGTGCCGTAGCCTCTGTGTAATACTCTTCTGCATACAGCGTGTTTTGAATCGCTGAAGCGATTTGATCGATGTCACCGTTTGCTCGTGCCTTGCGTAGATTAATCACTTCAGCCATACCTATATCTTGTCTGAATTCTGCACTCAGTTTGATGTCCTCGAAATCTGACATATCGAATTCACCCGACACCGATATTTTATCGAGTTCTAGCAACGCATTAACCGTCGCTATCTGTCGAGTGATGTCTCTAGATAAGACGCTCTTAGCCGCAATTTCTGATGCCATGATGCCGTATTTGCTGCCACTGTTATTCACTGCTTTCGAGCGTAGTAGTGACCGTTCGTAGTCTATTACCAGAGAATCATTAGAGCAGTGAATAACCAAATATCTCAGCTCTGCCATTGCATCATGTCGAGTAGTCGTTAGATATGTGCTTTTTCCGATAGCTTCTTCCAGCTCTCGATAGTGCTGTTTGAATGTCTTAATCATGTAGTAGTCCCCCGTTTTTGTATGTCTTCAGCCACTCTCGAAAAGCTCGATTGTTAGATGAGCCAGATTTGATCGCTGAGTCTTGAGTTGCGTCGATTTCAGCTACCAGATGCTCGAAGAATTTTCCCCTAAGTAGATACTTCACCTGTGATTCTAGCGAGTGCTCCCCAATCGGCGCTTCAACTGTTGATAGTGTTAGTAAGTCACTATTTTTCAGTGCCTTATTGAAAGAGTGCTGAAAGTCAGTCACATCTTCTCCTGCTTTTTCCATTGCTGAAATTTTATATACGACACTGTATAAAAAGTTAGCCTCTGTATTGATAGAGCGAACCGCGCCCAGTAATTCTTCAAAGTACATGCTGTGCCTCGTTGTTTTTGATTGTTATTAGCTCAGAGCCGTTGAGATGATACCGAGCGTATTGTAAGTTCTCGCGGTACGTTACAGAGATGTCAGACCTAAGTAACTGCTCAGACACGTATTCCATAAAGTCTTGCTCTGATACTGTGATTTCGTATGTCTCACTGTGATCAAGTTCGCCAATCAGACATCTCTTGTCACCAGCGCATGCGTACAACCTATCCAGTTGCTTTGCCTTTCGTTTTCGTTGCTGTGATTCCTGAGCCGCTTTTTGCTCAGCCACATATCTAGAGTGCTCGCTGAGTAATGATTTTAATGCAGCTTCATCGAGCCATTTGTCGTAGTTGCCAGCCACAACGACCGTTCTGTGATATGCAAAATCAGCTTGTGCTTGAATCGCGTCCAATACGTCATCTAGTAGCAGCCGCCCAGAGCAGTCTTGCATGCAGTGCCGCAAATTGAGATTAAGCATAACCAAGCTCCCGTAGTCGCTTTCTGTGTGATTTAGTCGTTGTTGAAATAGTATTGCGAGTGCAGCCCAGCTCACTTGATAGCTGACTGATGCTGACCCCACATATGACCAGAATCGCTAGCTTCAGCGATTCTTCCGTGTTGAATAACTTGCTTCTCATGTGCTCTCCCAAATTAGCCCGTTTAGCACCAAGTGAGCCACGCTTGAATAAGGAATTGAATGTGCTGAGTGATTGAATCATTCACTACTATTTAGAAGAGTTTTTAAGCGAGTATTTGAGCAGAGAGAGTGTGATGAGCCATAGATCAGACTCAGATTAGAAAAACCGTGTGAAAACGCAGTTTTCCACTTTTTCTTTTATTAATAGAAAAGCCAAGAAACCGCGATTTCACACGTTTTTGAGTTTACCAATTGACTTCAGCTAGTTTGATTTTCACGTCCTTAGTACTCATGTCAGCTACTTCACTTCGCTTGAGTTCAAGCTGAGTGCAAAAAGTAGATATATCAGTGACTCTTTCGATGTGCTTCTTACGAGCGTTAAGCCTATTACGCTGCGCGTTATTCAGAGCATCCTGCCAGTCAAAAACTATATCGCTGCTCCTGACATATTCGCCGCCACGAACAGATTCCCATCCAGTTAGATAATTAAACAGTCGCTTCTGCGCTGCTGTAACCACATACTCACCAGTGTCATCAAGTGAATACCACTCAGTAGCCCCTTTAAAGTGCTTCTTATGCCAGAAGTCATGAACCAGATTCACATACTGTTGTTTGTTGATTCGCTCAATTCGCGACTTGATAGAGTTAGCTGCTATCTGTTCACCTAGAAATAGAGCTTGAGCGTCAGTGATTCCAATCAAGAAACCCAGCTCATTTAGAGTAAGTTTCTCAAAAGCATGCAGCCAGTCAGAACACCCGTATTTGATTTCTAATTGCTGAAACCTACCCTTGAACCTAAGAGCTTTATCTACACAAGACCTTACAATTGCTTCATGTAGACCACGCTGCTTCGCCACTTCAGCCACTGTTTTAAGCTTGCGCAGAACATCAATTATCTCGCCTTTCGTCACCGTGCCTAGTAGCAGAGAACCATCCTCCGGTGTAACGTCATAAACGCCTGTTACTTCATAGCCGTATTTCTTCAGTTCCAGCAAAATCCCAAGCCCATAAGATGAGCTACAGTATTTTTGTGCCTGCATTGCCCGAGCAATAACCTTGCACCTGAAATCATGATTTACCGATAGCACGTTGTGACTTATTCCGTGACGATCAAGTCGTCTGATAATGTCATAGCTGTTACTTTTGCTCAGACTAGCGTCGCCGACTCGTTCAGATAAAGCATTAGCATTTTCTTTCACATGCTCTATCTGAACCAGTTTGTCACCGCCCCCGATGAGTAGATCGAATGAACCTAGCTCTGCATTTCGACATCGGCCGAACTGTTGAACCACGCGCTCTGCTGCATTAGCCACAGCGCAAATTCTCACTTCGTCTTTGATGTTGATGCCTTCTTCCAGTGAGCAAGTAGTCAAGACCACCTGTGTGTCCATTGAGCTAATAAGCTCTGTGTCGATTAACCTGTGTATCGCGTGATTCTCATCCTCAATAGAATCCCGATTGACCGTTACAGCCGAGATGCCTTGCTGTCTAAATAACTGTGCAAGCTGAGAATTCATCTTATGATTGTTGTTAAAAAATAAGACCGTTTTGTTTAAATCTCGCCTAATGAACTCCACAATAGTCTTATTGCTAATACCATAGTATGAGTCACTACCGCTTTTCGTCGTCGTTACGTATGCCGTGATTTGTCTATTCGCAGCTTGCTTATTAACCTGTAATACTGAGTTGAATTTGATTGCCGATAGCTCATCAATGAAAGTGCCGCTATAGCAGTAGATCCGTACTCTTGCCCGTAGTACGTTCAGCAAATCCACCAGCTTGCTGAACGTATCGCTCCTATAATCCGCTTCGTAAATATTCTGAATTTCGTCTAAGTGTAATGCTCCGCCTTCACCTACAGTTTCTACGATGTCATCCGCTGACATATCAACCAGATGCTCAAGTTGAATAACATTACATCGCTGTTTTTTTCGCCAAGCTGACGCAATCTGTTGAGCCTTGATCGATTTCATACTGAAGACGACAATATCAGTGCTTTTGCTTGCTTCGCTCATCATGTACGTTGTTTTGCCAACACCAGTCCCTGCTTTGATTAGATGAACCCCAACGTCTTTTGAAATGCAATCCAAGTCACTTAGATATTCGTTTTCGTTTAACTCAATTTTCAAATCTAAATCTCTTCTACCCTGTATACCCAAGCATTTACCCCAGACGTTTTCCCGAAAGTATCAAACACGCTTTGTACGTATTTCTCAATCGATTGACTCTCAGTGTAAGAGCCACCAAGTGCTCTGAAAGCTATTGTCACCTGCTGCACTGAATATGCCGCTTCAAACAATCGCATAGCATAGATAAACAATGCATTGTGCCGATGTCCCGCTGTATCTCTGTCCTTGAATTGAGCTAGCGCTTTCTCTGCGAGAATACGCTGCCTCTCACTGCACACGTGCTCATGACGCTGCATATGCCGCTCATGTTTAAGCTCTGCAATTCGTCTTAATTTTGCCTGCCGTGCGTCGAAATCCGATATTATTTGCTTGCCTATCTCAATTACTTCAGCGTGCTCGTTGAAGTACGTCCCTTCATCGTATGAGAGATTGCAAAGACGTGTGATATCACAAGTGCTTCTATCAAGCACTATACCCAGACGCTTCTCAAACTCAGCCAACAAACATTTGTAGACGTGCCTGAAGACCGCGTTATCAGTTGTTACCAAGTCTGTTTTAACCGCAAATTTGACGCCATGATTCGGTGACTGAAAAGCGATCAATAAACTATCCCCAAGCTCACGCCTGATGTTTTCTATTAGCTGATTAGCATGCTGCTCATCTTTAATATCGTCATAATCAAAAAGCATCACCCCTGAAGCTCTCTGAATTCCAGCTTTGCATCGAGTGTCGAATGAAGCCGCGAAAGTCACACACAGTAACTGTTCCTTGAGACGTTTCCGTTCGTACTTGCATGTCGTGTTCCTCAGTGCCGCAATTCGCTCACGCATATACTCTGATTTGAGCAAACCAGCAATCTGTTTGATAGATACGTCTTTACCCGTCACCGCGTAGTTATTATTGAAAAGTGTATGACTCATTGCTCACCCAAATAATTTAATTTGCCGTCCTGAAACTGCTGCACCCAGTAGTAGATTGCCATTTGACTACAACCATGCGCTTCTGCAATCTTTGCCACTTTTACACCCTCTAGATACTGCTTTGCTGCGCTCAGTCGTGTCTCGTCAGTGTATGATTTTCTTTTTCTTCTGTTACCTAATCCCATGATTTATATCTCTTTTTATTGATTCGTATATGTATTTATATAAGAGAGAGTTGAGATTAAGATTTTTGATGCTATTTTTTGTTAAGTCGTTGTTTTTTAAATGAATTTAACTTATTAAGTCTATTTCATAGAGTGAACTTAAACCATATAGAGTAAAAGCGTGTGAAAACGCTGTTTTCCACTTTTTCTTTTATTAATAGAAAAACCAATAAACCGCGTTTTCACACGTTTTTTTAGCCTAAAAAAGCACGCCAGTGCGTGCTTAGTTAATATATCCCTCATTCTTTAAATTTACTTCTGTGAACGCTATTAGCTTCATAATAACAATCATAAAAAAAGCGCATCGAAGTGCGCTTTGATTGATGTGCTTACTTTATGCTTTTGGTCTTGTAAATAAAACAAATAATCCTAAGATAATATCTACTACCAACCATATTCCAACAATCACTGTTATACCCAGCCCTGTACCTATTGCTGCTCCCGCAGCTTCAGCTCCTTGTAAGCCTTGACTAGATTCAGTTGCGCTATTAAAACCAGCAATAAGCCACCAAGCCATGAATATATTAAAAATAATAAAGCTATATTTTATTATTTTTCCAAAAAAACTTCTCTTTAGCTTGTTAACAACTGCTCCGCAATGAGTACACTTATGAGTGTTTGATGCTACTTCTTTATTACACACACTACACTCAATTAGAGTTACAGATTTAGCCATTATTAATACTCCAATTGTTTTAAATTTAATTATTAACCACAATTCCAACCAAAGTTCATTGCACCATGATTCAATAGAGCATCAATAGCTACATCACTCTGCTTTAAAGCAAGCTGACCATTATTATTTGTTACATCTAGATATTGCCATGGTTCATATGATTTTGTTGACTCATTATAATAATATGTAGAGTTTGAACATAACCTAAAAGATTTTTCAGTGTCATTATTAATTCTTACGATAAGTGAATAATCAAGACCATCTGCTTTGCTCAATCGAGACTTAATTCGACCAGATAGAACTTTATCTATAACAATATTGTGTCCACTTTCTGAATTTGATGCTATATGAATTGATAAGTCAGTAGGATTTTTACCATCTTTAATAGTATCGATGCCAATTTTAAATTTATATATGACTTCACTATTAATTCCCCAGTCGTCAGTTTTACAACTCACCCTTTCTTGATTTTGTTTGAATAAATTATAAACCATTCCGTCAGATTCAGACAATGAGTCACTCTCTGCACCAGTTTTACCGTCAAAGCACGAACCAAAGAACTTAACTACCATATAGCTATCAATTATTTTTCCATTTGATTCCTCATCAGATAAATAGCTATAGGGAACATCGATTATCATATCTGCGTTACAGCCAACAAGTGATAAAGATAATAATATAAGAGATAGCGACCTATTTTTTAGTATGTCCATATATTCACCTTAAAAATAAAACTCTATCAATCTTATTGATTAAAAAACTTGTTTATGATCACATAGTTTCAGTTCAACCATATGATTTTGATGAAATTAGTAATAATACATGTTTATTTGCTAATCAACTTCATAGCTATCGTAATCGCCGACTTCTTCTCCATCAAAGAGCTTCTCTGTAACTTTATCTCTGAAATCAACTTGAGCCTCTTTGTTGCCATAGAAGACTTTGACCTCTTTTCGTTGTGACTCACGCATGATCGTTGCATTCACCACATAGCTGTTTTTCTGAATGATGCTGATATGCCAAACATTTTTACTTTTACGTGTCACAGTACATGATCTAATAAGCTGTTTAGCTTTGATATTCCACAGCGTGTCATCCGTGATCGTCTTCAACTGCTTGAGTTCATCGCGTGTTGTCTCTTCTAACTCTTGAGCTAGTAGCTTAGTTAGATCGCTTTGAAGAGAGCCAGCCATAACTGCCAAATCAGACACAGAAATTGCGCTATTGACGTCCGTCATAAGTGCTTTGATTTCATCTAATCTGTCTCTCGTCTTTTCAATCTCGACGCTGTTGTTTTTTGCTGCCTTTCCTAGCTTCTTATACTTCAGCTTACTGCAAGCACCCTTGATTATTACGTCTAGATCACGAACCGACCCCGTATTATCACAAGCCCCAGTCGTCGAAGCTCTGCATATCCAAGTTCTATAGTGATGTGTCGTCGTCTTAGTCGTGCGTGATTGCATTTTCAAACTCATAGCAGAGCCGCATGAACAGCGTACCAGCCCAGATATAGCATTCGTTTTGCTCTTGCCACCAGCATAGTTTTGAGACTTACTATTGAGAGTTTTCCAGTCGCTGTAGCTGCATATCGCGTCGTAATAATTGTCTACAATATTACCGTCAGTCATTTCATACGAGCCATAGACTGCTCGATTCGTGATCATGCACTTGATTGCATTGTCAGACCACTTTTTACCCGTTCTACTGAGAATGTTTTGTTCATTGAAGTGCTTAGCGATAGAGCGCCAACCATTTCCAGCTAGCCTCATCTCAATCATTGCCTTAACGTGCTCAGCGTTTTCATTCAGAACGTACTTGTCGTTATCTCGTGATATCCACCAGCATAATCTACGCTTAGTGACCTCACCAGATAGCGCCGCTTTGCGTTGTGACGCCTTAGCTGCTCCTACCCGATAACTCTTCTCTGCTGATTGCTGATGAGCTGCACTAGCGTACACTGCTATTTGAATGACCTTGCTAACATCATTTAAGCTATCTAGCGTCAGCTCCAGATTGTCGTGAACTGCCACTATGTTAACGCCAGCACGCAGAATTCGTCTAATTAGCTCTTGTGTATGATCAATACCCTGTCTGCTCAGTCTGTCGAACTTCTCAATTGATACCCAATCACCACGTTTGATAGCGTCAGTTTCGATTGCCTCAAGTAGTTGATCTAACCCGTCACGCTTTGCATTCTGTTTATAGCCACTGATACCCAAGTCACTGAATGATTGCTCAGATACATTTAGCCCCTTTGACGCTGCCCACTGTTTAGTAGCTGCTACCTGTCGAGTGATACTGTCGCCTTGTTCTTGAATCGAGCTACTGAATCGAATGTAAGAATGAACTGTCGCCTTTGCCGTCACTGTACCTGTCTCACCCTGACCGAAAGTGCTATTGTATAGTGCCTGTAGTTCCGCTGAAATTCCCATGTTTTGTCTCTTTGAGTTATATCACATACGAATTACATTACCGTTAATTTAGCTCCAGCAGATTTGCCCAAAGAGGGAGGGCGTTTTGATCTTCCTATCGCATTGGGGATTTTGGCCGCTTCGGAGCAAATCGCGACAGATAAGCTTAAAAACTACGAATTTGTTGGCGAGTTAGCGCTATCTGGTGGTCTAAGACCTGTAAAAGGTGTGCTGCCTGCTGCGCTGGAAGCCAGTAAGATTCAACGTCATTTAGTGGTCCCACATGTAAATGGCGATCAGGCGGCGCTAGTGGGGAAAGAACAACATAAATCGGCTCAATCTCTACTGGAAGTATGTGCCGAGCTTTGTGGCCAACATCGGCTGAATCTTTTTCAAACGCCTAAGCGCAAAATAGTCGAAAAACATGGTCGAGACTTACAAGATATTATTGGCCAACAACAAGGTAAGCGTGCACTGGAGATTGCTGCCGCTGGAAACCACAACTTACTTTTCCTTGGCCCGCCAGGTACCGGGAAAACCATGTTGGCTTCGCGTTTGTGTGACTTATTACCGGAGATGAGTGACGAAGAAGCAATGGAAACCGCTTCGGTGGCGTCGCTGACGCAGAGTGAAATTAATGAGCACAATTGGAAGTCGCGTCCGTTTCGCTCTCCGCATCATTCAAGTTCAATGGCTGCATTAGTTGGCGGTGGCTCGGTACCCAGACCCGGGGAGATCTCTTTAGCCCACAACGGCTTGTTGTTTCTCGACGAAATGCCCGAATTTGACCGAAAGGTGCTGGACTCGTTACGCGAACCGCTCGAATCTGGTGAGATCATTATCTCTCGGGCGCAAGGTAAAACACGTTTTCCGGCTCGCTTCCAATTAGTTGGTGCACTGAACCCAAGTCCGACAGGATATTACGAAGGCAATCAAGCCCGCACCAATCCACAAGCCATTTTGCGTTACCTTGGTCGATTATCCGGACCACTGTTAGATCGCTTTGATATGTCTTTAGAAATCCCAGCTTTGCCCAAAGGGACATTAGCAGAAGGTGGTGATCGCGGTGAGCCGACCGCTATCGTTAAAGAACGTGTGAATCATGCGCGTACCAATATGTTGAACCGCAGCGGTAAGGTAAATGCACTGTTAGGCAGTCGAGAAATCGAGGCGTTTTGCCCCTTACACAAAAGTGATGCGGAGTTTCTTGAAACCGCTTTACATCGTTTGGGGCTTTCGATTCGCGCGTATCATCGCATTATCAAAGTAGCACGAACGATAGCAGATCTTGATGGGGCGGAGCAGATTGAACGAGCGCACTTAGCCGAGGCGCTTGGGTATCGAGCGATGGATCGCTTACTGAAACAACTCACGGCGCAAGCGGTATAGAGACGTGCAAATATCACCGCAACAAGTGTTGTAAGTGCCTTGTTGCGATGAAGGACGTTAGAAGGTGTAGTTGAGACCAAGAGACAACAGGTACTCTTTCTCATCATAGAACGTGATATTGGATTCCGTTTGGCTGTAGCCAGCTAAAGAGATGAACGACCAGTTTTGCCAGTCAAATACGTTTTGATATTCATAGGCTGCAAATAGGCTGACGGTGTCGTCATTTCGTGTTTTAGCAAAAGTTTGGCTAGCGGCTTGATAGTCTTTCCATGCATAACCTGCGGTGAGGGCCAACCGATGGCGGTTGATAAATTTAAACCAACTGATGTCAAACCCGTACGAATCAAATGATTCCGCCTTACCGTCGGCATCTTGATTAATGTAGGTAAACGCCGGTTGCAACATGGATGTTTGATTAAGTGAAATCCGATAGTCACCTTTAACGTAGTAAAGGCTCGCATCGCGAGCGAGTGAACGGTCCGTTACTTCTTCTTGCTCAATGTCTTTATCAGCATAAGCGAGATCAAGGTTGAAGTTTTTATCAATCAATCCCTTGATTTGAAAGCGATAGGCATTGCCGTCCACATCCGTTTCTTGACGGGCGATTCCGACTTGATATGGGTTACGCCAAGTTTCGCTTTTGAGCACGGTCGGTAGATAGGAAATATCGAGCACGGTGCCGGATGGCAACTCGTGTTGATAGCCCAGCTGAAAAGCGAGGGTACCAACCGCGACATCGGAACGTGTGGTACCCGCGTACACTTGGTGATTGAGTCGGTTACCAAAAGTGTAAGTAATGCTTCCTAGCGGCGCAGCGATAACGGAACTGTCACTATCGGCGCGCTTATCGAGAGAATCGATGGTGTTACTATTTTCCGTATTGAAGTTGGACTCTGATGATACAAATCCGGCATTCAGCGAAATTTCACCGCCAAAACCTGTGGTTTCAGCGAGTTGAGCCTGAGCAGAACTGACGACAAAGGCCAAAGGCAAGAGAATTAGCCTTGGTTTCATTCGTTATCTCCTTATTGTCGAATGAGTGGTGCAAATATTGGTTGAGGTAACAAATCTGACCATTCCCACGCATATTCCAATGTGGCAAAGGCGCAGTATAATTACACGCTGTTTTATTCTTCACACATTATCACTGTTGTTTGACTATCATGTTGGCATATTTGTTATTTTTTTTTAACGCTTCTTTTGTGATTCTCAATTCTGCGCTGTGTTCAATCGCAATTTGTATTATCGCTGTGTTTAAAGTATTGCTTCCAAGCGTGGAGCTAAAAGCGAAAGCGACCGCTTGTGCCAACAAGGTGATGTGGTTATGGGCTACCGTTAATGCGGGCATTCTGGCGGTTTCTAACCGTGTTGACTGGGATGTTCAGGGCGGTGAGGCGCTGAAAAAAGACGGGTGGTATCTGTTGATCAGTAATCATCTCAGTTGGACCGATATTGTGGTGCTTTGCTGCGTGTTTAAAGACCGCATACCTATGCCGAAGTTTTTCCTCAAACAACAACTGTTGTATGTGCCTTTCATTGGGATGGCGTGTTGGGCGCTCGACATGCCATTTATGCGTCGTTATTCGCGAGAGTATCTGATCCGCAACCCGCACAAACGAGGTCAAGATTTAGAGACGACACGTCGCTCGTGCGCCAAGTTCAAACATGCACCAACCACAGTGGTTAATTATGTCGAAGGCACTCGATTTACCGAAGAAAAACAGCGTAAGAGCAAGACGAGCTACCAATATTTGCTGCAACCAAAATCGGGCGGGATCGCATACACGTTAGCGGCAATGGGGGAGCAGTTCGAGAACATTATCGATGTGACGCTGGCGTACCCAGAAAATACAAATAAGCCATTCAAGGATTTATTAATGGGCCGAATGGGCAAGGTTGTTGTGCGTGTGAATGTGTTGCCCGTCGATGAACGAGTGCTTGGTGATTACTTTAACGATAAGCCCTATAAGCGACAATTTCAGCAATGGTTGGGTGATGTGTGGCAAGAAAAAGATCGGTTGCTACAAGAGATTTACAAATAAACAAAGGGGAGCGATGAGCTCCCCTTTTGATTGATATCGATGCGCTTATTTTAGTGTCAGCAAGTAGTTCACCAGAGAGAAGTACTCATCCATCGTCTTGATGCTTTGTGCTTGAACTAGGTATTTGTTGTTAACGATAACCGCAGGAACGCCGGTTAGACCGCTGTTTTCAAATTGCTTGTCCATACGGCGAACCATGGAATCAACCGCAAAGCCTTTGAATGCAGAGTCGAATTTCTTCGCGTCTACACCTTCATCAAGGAAGATTTGGCGAAGCTCTTCATCGTTACGTGGCGCCTTCTTTAGATTGTGGATGCGGTTAAACATCACTGGCACCATTTTGTCTTCCACTTTTAGTGCAACCATGGTCGCGTAGGCTTTGCTCATTGATGGGCCCATGTTGCCACCCATGAAAGAAACGTGGTTTTTTAGTAGTTTAGTGCCTTCTGGCAACTGCTTTTTCAGTTGCTGGATAACAGGTTCAAAGCTATTACAGTGCGGGCAGTAGAAAGAGAAAAACTCCGTCACAAGAGGTTTTTTTGATGCCTCAAGATCCAATACTTTGTAATGTTCACCTTCTTTGAATTGCGCTGCATGTGCCGACAGGCTTAGCATCAGCATAGAAAACAGTGCGAACAGTTTTTTCATCGAAATATCTCCATTTTTGAATTTGTGGCCTGACTTACCATTGAGGCATTAAAGACAGCGGTGCTTCTTCTAAAGCGGCGATCTGCTCTTTAAATGCAAGGACCTGACCTTCCCAGTATTTTGGCTCATTAAACCATGGAAAAGCGAGAGGAAACGCAGGGTCATGCCAACGTTTTGCTAGCCATGCCATATAGTGCACCATTCGTAGACCGCGAAGTGGCTCAATTAGTTTCAATTCTGCGGGGTTAAAGTCGCAAAACTCTTGATAAGCTTCTAAAACAATATCCAGCTGCATCAGTTTGTCTTGGCGTTCACCGTTCAGTAGCATCCATAAGTCTTGTACTGCAGGGCCGTTACGAGCGTCATCCAAATCAACAAACATAGGGCCATCTCGCCACAAAATATTGCCTGGGTGGCAATCGCCATGCAAACGAATGATATTGAAGCTTTCTTGCCAGTGGCTTTCAATCGATTTGATCAGCATATCCAAGTCATTGAAGAAGCTGTTCTCCAAGTGCATTGGAATCATGTTGGCGTTTTGCAGAATCTCTCTTGGTTGATACAGGTATTCTTGCAATCCAATCGTTGGGCGATGTTGGAAGGCTTGGCGGCTGCCGACTTTATGGATTCGGCCAAGGAAACGCCCTACACCTTCGAGCTGATCTAAGTTGTCAACCTCGTACTGGCGACCACCTACGCTCTCAAACAGCGCAAATGCATAGCCTTGATAGTGATGAAGGGTTTCACCGTTGATGCGCACAGGTGGTGCGATGGGGATTTCGTTGCCAATCAGTTCTAAAGTGAAGTCGTGCTCCTCTTGGATCTGTTCGTTGCTCCAACGTTCAGGGCGGTAGAACTTGACGACATAACGACGACGCTCTTCGTCAGTGAATTGATAAACACGGTTTTCGTAGCTATTGAGGGGAAGAAAGCCTGATTCTGCGCGAACGCCGATGCTTTCTAACGCGTACCACATAAAATCTGGGGTAAGGGCGTCAAAGTTAAACATACTTTGGGACATATAAACAAAAAGGCTCATTGCTGAGCCTTTTTCCATTAGTCACTGAAGTAGACGCTATAGTTTTTTTATAAAGCGGCTTTCCACTTCAATGGTGAATTCGTTGCTCTTATCGGTGAGTATAAACTGAATTGTCGTAATCGCAGAGTTTAGCTTGTCAGGATCGGCGCCAAGGCTCATTGGTAAGTTCAATACTTCACCTGGCTGTACCTGAATTGTCTGCTTACCGTACCAGCTTACATCGGATAGCCCTTCAACATCCAACGAGTACTCTTGCACTTGCTGGGTTTTGTTGATCACCTTGAGGGTGTAGGTGTTTTCTACTTCGCCTGAGCTATTTACTCGGAACAGTTGGTTACGGTCGCGAATAACACTCATGCCTGCTGGGTCTACCGCTGCGATTTGGGCAAAGAACAGACCAATCATGACCAGTAGCACAGCTCCATAGCCCAGCAGCTTCGGACGCATGACTTTGGTACTCTTACCCGATAAGCGATGCTCGGTGGTGTAGCTGATTAGGCCTTTTTCGTAACCCATGCGATCCATGGTGTTGTCACACGCATCAATACAGGCACCACAGTTAATACATTCATATTGTAAGCCGTCACGAATATCGATACCTGTTGGGCACACCTGTACACACAAATCACAATCAATACAATCACCCAAACCAAGTTGCTTTGGATCGGCTTTGCGCGGACGTGGACCACGTTTTTCACCACGTTTGGCATCATAGCCAACGATGAAGGTGTCTTTATCAAACATGGCAGACTGGAAGCGCGCATAAGGACACATGTGGATACACATGATGGAACGCATCCAACCAGCATTACCATAAGTACAAATGGCAAAGAACATGATCCAAAAGACGGGCCAGAAGGTGGCGTTAAAGGTGAAAAAGTCGATAACCAATTGCTTCATTGGTACGAAGTAGCCAACAAAAGTAAAACCAGTGGCGAGCGCAATGGCAAACCAAGCGATATGTTTGACGGTTTTGCGCATCGCTAAATTTGCCGTCAGCTTATTGGAGTCCTGCTTACGACGCTTATTGGCGCTGCCCTCTAGCTTCTCTTCAAACCAGATATACATGAAGGTCCAGACGGTTTGTGGGCAGAGATAGCCACACCAAACTCGACCTAAGAAGGTGGTAATAAAGAACAACCCAAACGCCGCGATCACAAATAGCAAGGCGAGTAGGGTAAGATCTTGCGGATACAACGTGGTACCGAAAAAGTTGAACTGCTGGTTGCCAATATCGAGCAAGATCGCTTGACGTTCACCGTAAGGGATCCACGGTATCAAAGCGAAGAGAAGCAGTAAGAACCAACCACCGTAACGACGCAGTTTCTGGTAAGTCCCTTTGCTTTCGCGTACATAGATGCGATTACTTGGGTTGAATCGATCCCCATTCCCTTTATGAGTCTTGGGGTTGTAGGTTTTAGGAGTCACATCTTTGATATCGATCTTATCCTGACTCATGCACTCATCCTTCTTAGGCTTTTATAATGTACGGCGTCATTTCTATTGATGTCGCTCGATGACATTGCTACTTCGTCCTTATCATAAATCATGACCGGACATAATTATTTTAGTAAATACTGATGAACGGCGATTATACAATCAATAACAATTCCTTTTCTTTAACGCAGTCAACGTTTAACAACAAAAGTCAGTACAGTTAACCTGATAATTGGCTGAACAGTTATAACCAACTGTGGGACTAAAAATTTTAGTTATAAAAAAGCGACTCATTTGAGGGAGTCGCTTAAAGAATACTGGGTTGTTGAGCCGGTTATTTGATGACGCCACGAGCGCGCAGAATCGCAGTTTTAAAATCATCTTCTTGGTCTTTCTTAAGACCTGGGATCATTTCGTCTTTGCTGCTGTTACGCATTTTAAGGTGGTAGATCAGCACGTCGTCGGTCAGATCTTCTAGCTTGCCTTCGTAGCCTGCTTCTTTCGCTAGCTTCACGATGAACTGCAGTAGGTTCATTTCTTGGTCTTTATGCCATTCAGGCTCTAGTAGCTCAAGCAGCTCTTCAATGCGATGACACTTCATTTCTTTCTCCACAGAATTTATAGGTGTAATTAGCTGTAAAGGTACCAAATTGCTTTGCGAAGACCAAATAGGAAAAACTATCTATTTCACTGTGTTTTGTTCTAAGTCGTTGAGGTGGTTTGAGTTGCGTGCAAAGAAAAAAGCGCAGCTGGCGCCGCGCTTTTGATTAAGCTGCTTTGATAACTTTGGCCGGAACACTCGACATCATTGCTGTCTTCTCAACCAATGTCATTGCTGGCGCAACTTGCTTTGCCTTTGGTGCAGTAGTAAAGCCACTGCGGCGGCGCATTGCACTAGTATTAGTGTGTGCGAACCTGACTGTTGTTGGGCGCATTAATTTACCTAACTGTCAGGCATATCCATTGCCGATGTAATGGCCTGAATCATTATGAGCTAGGCTCCAACAAGATTGAAGAATCACTCTTCTGGCTCTCGCCAATCCAGTTAATGAATCAGGAATACCGATATGCATGCATATCACGTATAAGATTAGCATCCTTGTAATAATTGATCGATAGTTGAGCAATTGAATTGTTTAGATTTTGTCATTTTGTCGCGATGATCGAGGCAATTTTTGTTTGATCCCTCGATCAGCAGTAGTAGTATGAGATCTCGACGAAGGAGGTGCCTATGTCATTTTTGAAGAAGACACTTGCCAGTTTTGGGATTGGGAGCGCTAAGGTCGACTCAATCCTAAATCAAGACGTGCTATATCCTGGTCAAAGTGTGGATGTGTCTATCCATGTTTATGGTGGTGCCACTGAACAAGCGATCGACAACATCGATTTAAAACTGTGTTGTCGCTATATCGCGGAAGCTCCTGATGACCGTGGTGCGCGAGAAGGACACAGCATGCGCCGAGTACCTCAGACTCATGTGCTTGCTAAGTGGAGCCTCCCTTATGCGTTTACCATCCATTCCGGCGAAGAGCGTACCTTCGATGTTCAGCTCGATGTGCCTTGGAATACGCCTGTCACCATTGGTGACGCCAAAGTGTGGCTCGAAACCGGCTTGGACGTTGCTGCTGCTTTAGACCCGACCGATAAAGACATCCTCACCGTTCGACCTGATCCACTAATGGATGCGGTGTTATCCGCATTTGAAGCGCAAGGTTTGCGTATTCGCCAAGTGGAGTGTGAGGAAGTAAAAGGGTTCGACCTGCCATTTGTGCAAGAATTTGAGATGGTGCCGACTGACGGGCCATACCATGGCGTGTGGCGTGAGTTAGAATTTGTCGCTCATCGTAGCGAGCAAGAACTCAAATTATGGTTTGAAGTTGACCGCACACGCAAGGGCGAGGGTGGCATGCTCGCAAGCTTACTGGGTAGCGGAAAACTCAAACGAGAGTTGACCATTCCAGCCACAACTAAGCTTGATCAAGTGGGCGAACTTGTACTTAATTATCTCGATCAAACCACGGCCGTTCATGAGTCTTAATTTAAGCTTACACGTGTAAGCCTAATGTGCCATACTAGAGAAAATTTCAAACTCTAGTATAGGCGCATTGATGTCTGAACTGCAGAAACCTCAATACAGTCAACGCGAAGAACTGGCCAATACCATCACTCATGGCATTGGGATGATTTTTGGTATTGTTGGCTTGATACTGCTGCTAATCAAAGCCATAGACCAGCAAGCTGATACGCTGACGCTGGCCAGTATGGCTGTCTACGGCGCGAGTATTATCGTGCTATTTTTGGCTTCGACGCTGTATCATGCAATTCCGCACCCCAACGCCAAACGCTGGCTAAAAACTTTCGATCACTGCGCCATTTATCTGCTCATTGCTGGCAGTTACACGCCTTTTTTGTTGGTGAGTTTACGTACGCCGCTCGCGTTTGGTTTGATGATTGTTATCTGGACCATTGCTCTACTCGGCATCATCATGAAAGTCGCGTTTGTTTACCGATTTAAAAAGCTTTCCTTGATGACGTATTTGGTCATGGGCTGGCTGTCGTTGATTGTGATTTATCAGTTGGCGATCAACTTGGATATTGGCGGACTGACATTACTCGCAGCTGGTGGGATTGTGTATTCACTGGGGGTGATTTTCTACGTTGCGAAGCGTATTCCATTCAATCATGCGATTTGGCACGGCTTCGTTTTAGCGGGTTGTGTGTGTCACTTCTTCGCAATTTATTATTTTGTCGAGCCTATCTAACGGATAGATATGAACTCGACAAAACATGTGTTATCACATTAACGAGTTTTCACTTCTAACACTTTGGCTGAAAACTGGTATTGCTGAGACTGCGGCACTGCCAGTTTGATGCTTTTACCCTGTTCTGCTTGTTTTGGTCGCAGGTAAGTATCCGCCATTCGCTTGATGGATTGCCAAACTGTGACTTTTTCTTTCGCCAGTTGCTGGCCAGACATATCAAATACCTGAACTTCCACTTCAACTTGAATCACCGATTGTGAGCTTTGATTGGTAATGGACGTTGGCAGTACGAGCTCACCATCTTGATAGCTCGCGGAGCCAATCAGTACGTCGACACCAGAGTCAGACAGCTGCATGGTTGGCTTTTTGGCGTTTACTACCACGGTAGTGCCAACAGTTTTCGTCACTACTGGAATTGTCGCAATTGCGGGAGCTGCGATCGTTTCAACCGCACCTGTTGTCGCTTGCGTCTCTGTTGCTTGCTGCGCAGGTTTTTTCATGACGTATTCCCAAGTAAAGTCATCGTTTAACTTCACTTCTCGACCATCGGCTAAAGTGATGACTTCAGCGGCGTATGTGGATGAGGCGGCAAGTAGGGTCGCCAGAGTGATCCATGTTTTCATTGTTATACCTTTTATTTGTGTCTGCTTAACGGCGCCAAAACGCAGGGAAGAACAGTACAAGAATAGTCAGAATTTCCAAGCGGCCCATTAACATGCCAAAGCTCAGGAGCCACTTGGCGGTATCTGGCAGAGGCGCGAAGTTACCCGTCGGTCCAATCACGCTTCCCATACCTGGGCCGACGTTGGCTACCGCAGTGATGGCACCAGAGATGCTAGTGATGGGGTCTAAACCCAGTGCACTCAAGCAACCCGCGATAAAGATGATGGTGATAAAGAACATCAAGCCAAACGCGACCACCGAGCGAACAATGTCATCATTCACTGGGCGTTGGTTGTAGCGCTGTACAAATACACCTGAAGGGTGAATCAATTTCATCATCTGTTTGTTCAGCAGTGTCATTGCGATTTGGAAACGGAAGATTTTTATCCCGCCAGACGTTGATCCTGAGCATGCCCCCGCCATCATTAAGAAGGCAAAAAGAGTTGTGGGTAATGCGCCCCACGCGGTGAAGTCCTCTAAGCCAAAGCCGGTTGTGGTGACGACAGAGACGATATTAAACATCGACACTCGTAGCGCATCCAAAATGGTGTATCCGTCTCGAATCACTAACCAGGCTGAAATCACTAAGCTTGAGAACACGAACAGGTACGCGAATCCTCGAACTTGAGCGTCGTTAACTAACACATCAATACGGCGTTTACGTAACGCGGCGATGAAGAGCAAAAATGGCAAGCCACCTAAGAACATAAAGGTAGTGGCCACCCAGTGTGCGCCATTAGAGAAGTGGTTCATCGACCCGTCGGATGTAGAGTATCCGCCCGTTGATAGCGTGGTAAAGGCGTGATTGATCGCTTCAAACAGGTTCATGCCGGTGACCAAGTAGCCCACAATGCATAAGCCAGTAAGCATCAAATAAACCGCTACGATGTTTTTGGCGACCGTTTTCGCTCTCGGGCTACTTTTATCCGACCAATCTGATGATTCGGTTTGGAATAGCTTCATACCACCGACATTGAGCATAGGTAGCACCGCCACCGCCATTACGATAAAACCAATCCCCCCAAGCCACTGCAAAATAGAGCGCCACAGCAAGATGCTCGGCGCCATGTTGTCTAGGCCACTGAGCACCGTTGAGCCCGTCGTGGTGATACCCGACATCGTTTCGAAGTAGGCGTCGGTGAAGCTGATGTGGTTGATAAACACAAATGGCAAGGCGGCAAACGCACTCGCGATGGTCCAAACCAGACTGGTGATGAGGAACATATCGCGTACGCTGAGTTTGAACTTGGCGGTTCGACCGATCGTTAGGCAAATGAAGGCGGCAAGGTGCGTGATCACAACGGCTTGGGCGAAATCGAGGAATCCCCCCGTACCGGTAAAGAAAGCGACCAAAGTCGGCACGTACATAAACAGGGCCAGTTTGGATAAAACCAGCCCGATAACAAACAGTACGGGACGTAAGTTGACCATAGGAAAATCCTAGAGGAAGAATGGACTCGGCTGGAATAGCGCTTCGACGTCTGATACGTATTTTTTGTTGACCAGGAACATCACCACATGGTCATCCTGCTCGATGACCGTACGGTCGTGGGCAATAAGGACTTCTTCGCCACGAACGATAGCACCAATGGTGGTCCCAGGTGGGAGCTTAATATCTCCAATCGCACGTCCAACCACTTTGGATGTACTTTCATCACCGTGAGCGACGGCTTCAATGGCTTCCGCAGCGCCGCGGCGAAGTGAGGATACGTTCACGATATCAGCGCGACGAACGTGCGTCAGCAAGGCGGAAATGGTCGCTTGTTGTGGTGAGATCGCCACATCAATTACGCCGCCTTGTACCAGATCTACATAAGCGCCACGTTGGATCAGCACCATTACTTTTTTCGCGCCCATGCGTTTTGCCAACATCGCAGACATGATGTTGGTTTCATCTTCGTTGGTCAGCGCGATGAAGACGTCGACTTGGTCGATGTTCTCTTCCGAGAGAAGCTCTTGGTCTGCCGCATCACCGCAGAACACGATGGTGTTTTCGAGTTGCTCAGAGAGCTTTTCTGCACGCTGGTAGTTACGCTCAATCAGCTTCACGCTGTAAGTTTGCTCTAGGCGTTTTGCTAAGCTCGCGCCGATGTTACCCCCGCCAACAATCATGATGCGGCGGTACGGTTTTTCTAGACGCTGAAGCTCACTCATCACTGAGCGAATATGATTACTTGCTGCAACGAAGAACACTTCATCGTCGGCTTCAATAATTGTGGTGCCTTGTGGGCGAATCGGGCGACCCTGGCGGAAAATAGCCGCCACACGGGTATCGATGTGCGGCATGTGCTCACGCAAAGCAGACAGCGCATTACCCACCAGCGGGCCACCATAGTAGGCTTTCACCGCCACTAGGCTGACTTTCTGTTCAGCAAAGCTCACCACTTGCAGTGCGCCTGGGTATTGGATCAGACGTTCGATGTAGCTCGTAACGAGTTCTTCTGGTGCGATAAGGTGATCAACAGGAATAGCGCCAGATTTAAACAGGGCTTCTTTTTCGGCCAGATATTCTGGAGAGCGAATACGCGCAACGCGGTTTGGGGTGTTGAATAGAGTGAACGCGACCTGACAGGCGGCCATGTTGGTTTCATCAGTGTTGGTCACCGCGACGAGCATATCGGCGTCTTGCGCACCAGCTTCGTGCAGCACGTCTGGGTGGCTCGCATGGCCATTGACCACACGCAGGTCGTATTTGTCCTGCAATTCACGCAGTCGGTCGGCATTGTTGTCGACGATGGTGATGTCGTTGTTTTCACCCACTAGGTTTTCTGCCAGTGTGCCGCCAACCTGACCTGCACCAAGAATAATTATCTTCATACTCTTTTCTCGTTATCTGAAAAAGGCGATTGAAATCACTCCAATCGCCCTATTTAGCATGCTGTTACGCGTGTGTTTTGGTTAGCACTGCGTAGTAGAAACCATCCATGTCTTCTTCGCCTGGTAGAATTTGACGACCAGGCTGGTCGGGATCAGAATCCAGCAGTTGCGCATCCGCGGTACGTGCTAAAAACGCTTTTACTTGCTCCACGTTTTCTTGCGGTGTGATTGAACAAGTCGCGTAAACCATTGTGCCGCCGGGTTTCAGCTGCGTCCACATGGCATCAAAAATTTCACTTTGTAGCTCTGCTAATGCGGCGATGTCGTCTGCACGACGTAGCCATTTGATGTCTGGGTGACGACGAATCACGCCAGTCGCAGAACATGGGGCATCCAGCAAAATGCGATCAAATTGCTCGCCTTGCCACCATTCTTGTGGATTACGCGCATCACCGCAAACCACTTTTGCCTGAAGGTTGAGACGCTTCAGGTTTTCATGCACACGTTTCAAGCGTGTGTCGTCGCAGTCAATCGCGACCACTTCACTACCTGACGTGCGCTCTAGAATGTGCGCCGTTTTGCCACCTGGCGCAGCACAGCAATCTAAAATCAGTTCGCCGTCTTGTGGTTTTAGGTAGTTGATCGAAAGCTGCGCTGCCGCATCTTGGACCGAAACCCAACCTTTATCAAAACCAGGTAGCTTCATCACGTCACATGGTGCGGCCAATTTTATGGCGTCCATTGCTTCTGTGTGTGGCGTGCTATCAATGTTTTCATTTTTGAGTAGCGCAAGGTATTCATCACGAGTGTGGTGTTGATGGTTCACACGCAGCCACATTGGTGCTTTTTGGTTGTTCGCTTCAACAATGCTTTCCCATTGCTGTGGGTAGGCCTCTTGCAGCAGTTTTAGTAACCAGCTTGGGTGACCGTACTTGCCAGCGTTGTTGCTGACGGCCATTTGGTCGAGTTCTTCTTGGTTGCGTTGGTAGTTACGCAATACAGCGTTAATCAAACCACGCAGACGAGGACCTTTCAGCTCTTTAGTGCCTTCAACCGTTTCACCGACTGCTGCGTGCGCAGGAATACGCATGAAGCTCAGTTGGTAAATACCAACCAGAATTAGGTGATGGAATACACGTTGTTTGCCTTTTAGTGGCTTATCCATCAACTGGTTTGCGATCATTTCTAGGCGAGGTAGGTAACGTAGCGCACCGTAACAGATCTCTTGTAGCAGAGCGTGGTCACGAGGTCGTACCGTTTGTTGAGCCGCTGGAAGAGCGCTTGAAAGTGAGTGGCCCTTGTCGACGACAAGATACAGGACGTTAGCAGCCGCAGCGCGAACATTCATGATGAGTACCTTAAAGTAAAGGAGGGCATCTCTGCCCTCTAAAAGTTCGTATTATTGGGGATAATAACCCCTAGTATGGCTTAAACCAGCAGAGTGCCAACTTCAAACCAAGCCGCACGCGAATTCAGAATATCCTGAACTGACATGGCTTTTTTGCCAGGAACTTGCAGTTGCTCTAGCACCAGTACGCCGTTGCCTGTCGCAACATAAATACCGGTTTTATCTGCTTGCACGATGGTGCCGGCTGGCTTGTCACTGGTTTGCTCTGCGACACGGCTTTGCCATACTTTGATGCTGTTTTCTGCCGCCTCAAAGTGGCTCATTGGCCATGGGTTAAATGCACGAACGCAGCGCTCAATGTGCGCTGCATCGTCGTTCCAATTGATGCGTGCTTCTTCTTTGCTGAGTTTTTTCGCGTAGTTCGCTAGCTCATCGTCTTGCTTCACTGGCACTGCTTTACCCGCAGCAATGTCGGCTAAGCAGTCAATCAGGGCTTCTGGGCCAAGCTCAGCCAATTTTTCGTACATTGAAGCGCTGGTATCTGTCGCTTCGATTGGCAGAGTTGCAATCTTCAGCATATCACCAGTGTCGAGACCGATGTCCATCTGCATGATGGTCACGCCCGTTTCTGCATCGCCCGCCCAAATAGAGCGTTGGATTGGAGCCGCACCACGCCAACGAGGTAGGATAGAACCATGTACGTTGATACAACCCAGTTTAGGGGTATCAAGAACCGCTTGTGGCAGTAGCATACCGTACGCCACGACAACCATGAGATCGGCGTTCAGATCGGCAAGTTCTTGTTTCGCTTCGTCGGACTTAAAGCTTTCAGGTTGGTAAACCGGGATGTTGTGTTCCAGCGCCAGTTGTTTTACCGGTGGCGCAGCCAATTTCTTGCCACGACCCGCTGGACGATCTGGGTTTGTGTAAACCGCGATGACTTCATGCTCCGAAGACAACAACGCCGCCAAGTGACGGGCGGCGAAATCCGGAGTACCTGCAAAGACAATACGTAAAGACTGACTCAAGGTAGGCTTCCTTCTAATTGGTATGGTTCGAGATTAAGCGTTTTGCTGCTTCTCGTTAAAGCGTTTGATTTTTGCTAGCTTGTCCTGAATGCGTTTGCGTTTCAGTGGCGATAGGTAATCCACGAATAGCTTACCTTGTAGGTGATCAAGCTCGTGTTGAACACAAATCGCTAGCAGGTCGTCGGCTTCAAAGGTGAACTCTTTGCCATCACGATCCAGTGCTTTAACGGTAACTTCTGCAGCGCGAGGCACAAGTGCGCGTGCACCTGGTACCGACAGACAGCCTTCTTCGATGCCATCTTCGCCACGCTTTTCCAGAATCTCAGGGTTGATTAGCACCATCGGCTCATCGCGAGTTTCTGAAATATCAATCACTACGATACGTTTGTGGATATCAACCTGCGTTGCAGCAAGGCCAATACCTTCTTCGTCGTACATGGTTTCAATCATGTCATCGACGATTTTTTGAATCTCAGGCGTCACCGCTTCAACAGGCTTTGCGACTGTGCGCAGGCGATCATCCGGGAATGTTAATACTTGTAATACAGACATATTCACTCGAAATATTGAACTGTGCCGAAACAGCACAAACCTTGTTGGCTCAATTCTAGACATTTTATAGCCTAAATGACAGCATCCTTGCACCAATTTCCATTCTGGTTCCTGCTTAATAGACCAAGGACGAGGGTCATGAATCGAATTTTCCGCAACGTTGCCAGTGTTACGTTGCCGTTACTTTTCTCTTTCAACGCTGTAGCAAATGTGGATGCAAACCCACTGACTGTTAAAGATGATGCGCCACAAACATATGTAGTCGTGAAGGGCGATACGCTATGGGATATTTCGGCCATGTACTTGGATAGCCCGTGGTTGTGGCCTCGTTTATGGCAAGTAAACCCGGAAATCGACAACCCTCATTTAATTTATCCCGGTGACAAGCTGTCTTTGGTGTGGATTAACGGTCAGCCCGTATTGAGCCTAAAACCGGTTAAGAAGCTGAGCCCGAAAGCACGTATCACGGAAAAGAAAGCGGTACCAACGGTCGCGGAAGGTTTGGTGATGCCTTACCTCAAATCGGATCGGTTGCTGGATCAAGATGCGTTGAACAGTGCAGCAAAAGTGATGGGTAGCAGCAAAGGCAGTAAGTATCTGACTGCAGAAGATGTGCTGTATATCAATGGTAATCAGACCGCGACAGGTTGGGCTATTTACCGACCAGTAGCTACCTTTTCGCGTGACGATGTGTCCGAAGAGATTACCGCGCTGCGTTTGATTGCCAAAGGCGAGCTCGTTGAAGCTTCGAGTGATTATTCAGGTTTGAAGCTTACATCGCAGATGCAAGAAATTCTACGTAACGATATCGCGTTGCCAAATCAATCGGTTGAGAATACTGACTTCACGACTACGTTCTACCCGCTGCCGTCGCCACAAGGCAGTTCGGCAAAGTTGCTAGGTAATATCGAAGGTATTCGCTTTAGTTCAACTAACCAAGTCGTGGTGATTGATAAAGGCACGTCAGACAATCTGAAGCAAGGCAGTGTGTTTGATTTAAAAGAAGACGCGCACCCAGTTTACAAAGACGGCGATGAGTTCAAGAAAGAGTTTGGCGTGCTTGATAAGAAAATCACTCTGCCACAGAGTAAAGTTGGCGAATTGCTTGTGATTCGTCCGTATCAGTACTTTAGCTTGGCACTTATCACTAACAGTACGAAACCCATTAACCAAGATGTTTCGGTGGTGTCACCGTTGGCGAACGAATTAACCATCGATGAATCGAAGAAATAACGATGATCTCGCTGCCTGGTTAAAACTGAGTTGTTTACCAGGCATTGGCGGGGTCAAAATGAATAAGCTACTGGCAAGAGACACGCCGCGTAACATCGTAAACTTCTCTCCCGAACAGCTACAACAACTTGGGTTAACAACTAAGCAAATTCAAGCTTGGGCTTCAACAGATAAAGAAGTTGAAGCCTGTTTAAGTTGGCTTGAGGCTTCTACAAATCATCATATCCTGACACTGACTGACCCGCTTTATCCACCTCAACTCAAACAAATCGTTGCGCCGCCACCTCTGCTTTTTGTGCAAGGAAGTTCTACTTGTCTTTCGCAGCCACAAATCGCGATGGTTGGCAGCCGAAATGCGAGTATTGATGGCTTACAGCATGCACGCCACTTTGCCGCCGAATTTGTTCAGCACGATTTTATTGTCACCAGTGGTCTCGCTTTAGGCATTGATGGCCATGCGCATGATGGTGCGTTGCAAGCAAAAGGTAAGACGATTGCGGTGCTGGGATCTGGCTTAGAAAATATTTATCCGGCACGTCATCGTGGTTTAGCGCAACGTGTTATTGAACATGGGGCTTTGGTGTCTGAGTTTCGTCCCAACGCCAAGCCGCGCCCGGAAAACTTCCCGCGTCGAAACCGCATTATTAGCGGATTATCGCTAGGTGTGTTAGTTGTGGAAGCGGCGGAAAGGAGTGGCTCGTTAATTACTGCTCGTTACGCGCTTGAGCAAGGTCGAGAAGTGTTTGCGCTGCCAGCTTCGATAAATGCCCCTAATGCCAGCGGTGGCAACCAGTTGATACGTCATGGTGCTTGCCTCGTAGAAAAGACGAAAGATGTCTTAGATGAAATACAGTCTTTGCTTGGTTGGTCTATTAATCAGAGTACCGATTTATTTTCTACGTTAAATGATGAAGAAGAATTGCCATTTCCTCAGCTGTTAGCTAACGTAGGAAGTGAAGCTACACCGGTTGATATTCTTGCAAACAGGACCAATATACCTGTCCAGGAAGTCATGATGCAGCTCTTAGAGTTAGAACTCTCTGGGCATGTCGTTGCGGTTTCAGGTGGCTATATTCGAAAGGGGAGGGGCTAGCTATGATGATGGATATACTGATGTATCTATTCGAAACCTACATCCATAGCGATGCAGAGTTACAGGTCGAACAAGACGAGTTGGAAGAAGAGCTGCTCCGTGCAGGCTTCCAACAAAAAGATATCTACAAAGCCCTTGTCTGGTTAGAAGAGCTTGCCGCATTGCAGCAAAGTGACACCTCTTCTGCAATCTCGACTTGCATGGCTTCGTCATCAACTCGTATCTACACAGCGAAAGAGATGCAGCGTTTAGATTTGGAATGCCGAGGGTTTTTATTGTTTCTCGAGCAAATCAATGTGTTAACCACAGAAACTCGCGAAATGGTGATTGACCGAGTGATGGGTCTAGAAACGAGTGAGTTTGAGCTTGAAGACCTCAAATGGATCATTTTGATGGTGCTGTTTAATGTGCCTGGCAATGAAAACGCTTATACGCTAATGGAAGAGCTGTTGTACACCAAGGAACAAGGGATTCTTCACTAACCCAATCTAGGCAAGTTCGAGTTTAGCTAGCAAGAACGCGAGCTTGTCTTTTGGTGTGTTTTTCACGAAACGGTAAGTATGAGTAGTAAAATCGACAACACCCTTTTCTCTGCCCATGAACACGCATTGGAACACGAGCCATGTCCTAAATGTGGCAGTGAGTTGATCCTCAAACATGGCAAACACGGTCCATTTCTTGGCTGTGGCCACTACCCAAGCTGTGATTACATCAAAGCTCTGCACAATAATGATGGCCACATCGTCAAAGAGCTTGGCGTTCCTTGTCCAGATTGTGGTAACGAGTTGGTATTACGCCAAGGGCGTTATGGCATGTTTGTTGGTTGCAGTAACTATCCGGCTTGTCATCATATTGAGTCAATTAATCAACCTGAGCCAGAAAAGCAGCCGCAAGAACAACACGCGTGTCCTGAATGTGGTAAAGGTCATTTAGTTGAACGTAAGACGCGTTTTGGTAAAACTTTCTACGCATGTGATAACTACCCTAAATGCAAATTTGCCGTGAATCTCCCTCCGGTAAAGGGGAGGTGCGAAGAATGTGGTTTTACTCTGTTGGTGGAGAAGAAACTCGCCAGTGGTGTGAAATTGCAATGTGCCAACCGTAAGTGCCAGCACACTCAGCAAGGGTAAATACATCAAAGGAATTAAAAAGGGTCGCATCGTGCGACCCTTTGTGGTTTTTGGGGCTAGATTTTAGCGTTACGCTTGTTTCGCAAACTCGTGCACGGCTGGGAATGCCATTGGATCTAAGGCATCCGAGAGAGCGCACAACCTACGGTGCAATTCTCCTGGGTAGTCACCACATACGTTGATGTGACCCATTTTTCGCCCTTCACGCTTCTCTTTGCCGTACCAATGGATGTGACAACCATCCATGGCGAGAAGCGCTTCTGGCAACGTATCTTCACCAAGAATATTCACCATCGAGGTTTCGCGAATCAGTTTGGTGCTGCCTAACGGCAAGCCGCATACGGCGCGCAGGTGGTTCTCGAACTGACAGGTTTCTGCACCTTGCTGTGTCCAGTGACCAGAGTTGTGCACTCGTGGGGCAATCTCATTCACTAGCAGCGTGCCATCGACATCAAAGAATTCGAGCGCCAATACACCAACGTAATCTAGGCTATCTGCGACGGCCGTGAGCATCTGCTTGGCTTGGGCTTGCAGTTCTGGCGCATCAATTGCGGTGGATAAGCTCAGTACGCCATTGATGTGAACGTTTTCTGCTAGAGGGTAAACTTCAACGCAGCCATCTTTGCTTCGAGCACCAACTAGTGATACTTCGCGGTTAAAAGGAACAAACTCTTCAGCAACAATCGCTTGAGTTGGTGTTGCCGCGATGCACTCTGCCATCTCAGTCCAAATGTCGTCGACTTGAGAAGCTTCTTTTAAGCGCCATTGACCTTTACCATCGTAACCTCCCAATGCACTTTTCAGAACCATTGGCATACCAACGTGTTCAATTGCGCGCTCAAAGTCTTCACGAGTTTCAATCACGTAGTATTTCGCGTTGCGCACGCCAGCATCATCAAGCAGTGCTTTTTCAATACGGCGATCACCACCTGCTTTGATGGCTTGCGTACTTGGTAGGAACTTGCCGCTCGCTTCGCAAACCTTGAGCACGTCATGTGGAATATGCTCGAACTCGGCAGTAATCACATCAACTTGCGTAATCGCATTTTCCAAACCATGGCCAAGTACCTGTTGGGTAAGAGGATGGACAACGTTACCGCTGCCGACATCGTAAGCCGAGATTTGGATGTTCAGTGGTGCACCAGCCAGAGACATCATGCGAGCCAACTGACCTGATCCGAGAATCAGTACATGCATCTGATTAATCCTCAGCTGGATTTGGGTTAGCCAGTACGGTTTCCGTCTGTTCATTGCGGAACGCTTCTACCTTCGCCATGATGTTTTCATCATGAGTGCCTAGGATTTGCGCTGCTAGGATACCGGCGTTTGCTGCGCCCGCTTCGCCAATCGCTAATGTACCAACCGCAATTCCCTTTGGCATCTGTACAATAGAGAGCAGTGAATCCATACCTTTCAGTGCACGAGACTGAACGGGAACACCAAGCACTGGCAAACTAGTAAACGCAGCAGCCATACCTGGTAGGTGGGCTGCACCACCTGCGCCTGCGATGATAACTTTGATGCCGCGTTCTTTTGCGCCACTGGCGTAGTCCGCCAGTAATTGAGGAGTTCGGTGTGCTGACACGACTTTTGTTTCGTAAGGTACGCCAAATTGGTCTAGCATGTCCGCTGCTAGTTTCATGGTTGGCCAATCGGATTTAGAACCCATGATGATACCGACTTTCATCTCAAACTCCTTCAAGCTGCAAAATTAGGTGAGCTGATAAATTTGTGCGCATTATACGGGGATTTTTATCTCAAGCAAACGTTTGCGTCTTGTTGTTGACGCTATTGATACATTTTATAAAAAAATTGCTTTAGTGTCTGAGAATGAATATTTGTACACTTAGTGAAAATAATACAGTCAGACAATCAGGAAGTAATCGGTGGATAACTTTGAACAAGTGCTCAACGCACTACAACAAGGCGAAGTGATTGCCTACCCAACAGAAGGGGTTTTTGGTGTCGGATGCGATCCAGATAACCCAGAAGCAATTCAAAAACTGCTGGAGCTCAAGCAGCGCCCGGTGGAAAAAGGGCTGATTCTGATCGCTGCAAGTTATGAGCAGCTCTTGCCGTATATTGATGAATCTCAACTGACTCGAGAACAATTAGCGACCGTTCATGCAACTTGGCCAGGTCCATACACTTGGATCATGCCTGCGAGCGATAAAGTCTCCAACTGGGTTTCAGGGCAGTTTGATTCAATTGCAGTTCGTGTGACTGATCATCCTTTGGTTCAAAAGATGTGTAATGCATTCGGAAAGCCGTTAACCTCTACCAGCGCGAATCTTTCCGGCTTGCCACCGTGTATGACCACGGAAGAAGTCGAAGAGCAATTGGGTGACAAGCTGGTGGCCATTCTTCGTGGTGAAACCAGCGGTCGTGATAAACCCAGCGAGATTCGTGACGCCAAGACTTCACAAATATTAAGACAGGGCTAACCCTGCTTGCCAGTCATCAACCGGTATCACGTAATAGGTAATAACGTATGTCAGCAATCGATAAGCACGCCGTAAAGCAGTTCCTGATGTCACTTCAGGACTCCATTTGTCAGCAGTTAGAACAAGAAGATGGAGAGGCCGTCTTTGTCGAGGATGCATGGCATCGTGAACCGGGCGAACGTCTTGGTGGCGGTGGGCGCTCACGTGTTATGCGTGATGGCCTTGTTTTCGAGCAAGGTGGGGTGAACTTCTCGCATGTAGAAGGGAAAGAAATGCCAGCATCTGCGACGGCACATCGTCCGGAGCTAGCGGGTCGCCGTTTTGAAGCGATGGGGGTCTCTTTGGTTATCCATCCCAAAAACCCTTACGTCCCAACTTCTCATGCGAATGTGCGTTTCTTTATCGCCGAGAAAGAGGGCGAAGAACCAATTTGGTGGTTTGGTGGTGGTTTCGACCTGACTCCTTTCTATCCTTTCGAAGAAGATTGTCAGTCATGGCACGATACAGCTAAGGCAATCTGTGCCCCATTTGGTGAAGAAGTATATGCTGAACACAAAGCGTGGTGTGATAAGTACTTCTTCTTGCCACACCGAAATGAAACTCGTGGTGTTGGTGGTTTGTTCTTTGATGATTTGAATCACTGGGAGTTTGATAAGTGTTTTGATTACATCAAAGCGGTGGGTGAAGGCTATTGCCAAGCTTATTTGCCGATCGTGTCTCGTCGTAAAGACATCGAATATGGCGAGCGCGAACGTGAATTCCAACTTTACCGTCGTGGTCGTTATGTTGAGTTCAACTTAGTGTACGACCGTGGCACTTTATTCGGTTTACAAAGTGGTGGGCGTACCGAGTCGATTCTGATGTCGATGCCGCCGTTAGCGCGATGGGAGTACCGCTACGAACCAGAAGCAGGAACGCCTGAAGCCGAACTTTACGATCGATACCTGAAACCACGCGAATGGTAAGCACGGAATCTCCTTTTCTATATAGATAGATAGTGATAGGGTCATCCGTAATCAGATGGCCCTGTTTTCTCTATATCTAAGTAAGGAATAAAGGTAAGGAAATGACCCTGCAAATCGATCGTTACGCCGTGTTTGGTAACCCTATCGGGCACAGCAAGTCGCCATTTATCCATACACTCTTTGCTCGTCAAACGAATCAGTCCCTAACATACACCGCAGAATGTGCGCCTGTGGGTGGATTTATCGAGGCGGCGAAAGCATTTTTTTCGGACGGCGGCAAAGGTTGTAACGTGACCTTGCCTTTTAAAGAAGACGCCTATCAATTTGCCAGCCGTTTGACCGAGCGTGCTCAGCTTGCTGGAGCTGTGAATACACTTAAGAAGCTTGATGATGGTGAAATCATTGGTGATAACACTGATGGTGCAGGCTTAGTGCAGGACTTGTTGCAACATCAAGTCGTGTTAGAAGGTGCACGTATCTTGATCATAGGAGCTGGTGGTGCCGCTCGAGGTGTGATTAAACCATTGCTCGATCAAAAACCAACATCTCTAACGATAACTAATCGTACATTTTCCAAAGCCGAAGAATTGGCAGAATTGTTTTCTGCATATGGCCCTGTTACAGCAAACGAGATGAATACCATTGCTGAAGAGTTCGATGTCGTAATCAACTCCACGTCTGCATCATTGAGTGGTGAGTTACCTGCGATCTCTTCCTCGGTGTTCGCCGCCAATAGTACAAGCTACGACATGATGTATGGCAAAGGTGATACCACATTTAACCAATGGGCTAAGCAACACGGTGCGGCACATGCTTATGATGGTTTAGGTATGTTAGTTGGCCAAGCTGCTGAGAGTTTTATGTTATGGCGCGGTCTTCGTCCAGGCGCCAAACAGATTTTGCGTGAATTAAGAAAGAACCTTGAAGGTCAATAAGCGATGAATCAATCCATTTTATTCCCAGACATGCAATCATGGGATGAAGTATCACAATCAGTAAACTTTGCGGCGCAACAATCAGGCGCACTAATAGAATGCTTTGTGACGAAACAAAAGTTAGAAAAGTTATCTGGCTCAGAGTTAGATACGGAGCAGGCCGTGCTCTCTGCTTTTATTGACTACCGATTTGATCTGGAAGAAATAGCAGAAGAGTTAATAGAAGATGAAGCCTTCAACGAAGAAGGCCATATTATCATCGGCTAACAGACCTTTAGTTCAAGTCTTCTACTTCATGTAAGTAGTCGTTTTTGTTTTGAACATAGTTATTGGCAGACTTTTGCAAAAAAGCTCGTTCTGTCTCTGATAGAGGGCGAGCTTGTTTTACTGGACTACCGACATAAAGATAACCGCTTTCTAATCTCTTTCCTGGCGGTACTAAACTGCCCGCTCCAATCATCACCTCTGATTCAATAACGACAGCATCTAAAACAATCGCCCCCATACCAACCAATACACGATCGTGTATCTCACAACCGTGCAGCATCACTTTGTGGCCAATCGTAACGTCATTGCCAATAATAAGTGGATAGCCGTTTGGGTTTTCAGAGTTCTTATGGGTGACATGCAAAACACTGCCATCTTGAATATTAGTTCGATCACCAATGTGAATGTGGTTCACATCGCCTCGTGCCGCTACTAATGGCCAAATGCTAGAATCGTCCCCAATACGGATATCTCCGACTAACACTGAGGTTGAGTCAACGTAAACACGCTCACCAAGTTGGGGCTTTATACCTTTGTAGCTTCTAATTGAGCTCATCTTTTCTCCTTATTAGGGGCGATTACTGGGGATATGGAGGTAGAATAGTAGTGAAAACTCGCCTTTTAGAATAAAAAACACCCAAACGATAAAAAAATCAAAAAAAATGT
>NZ_JBSRRK010000012.1:0-99709 GCF_053890955.1 Vibrio sp. JZG120 | reverse complement strand
AAACTCTTCAATTTAAGATTTTGTTCGGCTCAATGAATACTGAACATTACATAAGTAATGTTTGAATTGACTGTGCTGAATCCGAAGATTCAATGGTCACTTCGTATCATTGAAACCTAATTTGATACCGAGGTATCTAATTGGATTATCATCAACGAGTGCCCACACAGATTGATAGGTCTATATTGTTAAAGAGCTTGCTTTGCGAGAACTTTTTCTCTCAAAGCGGAGGTGCATTCTAGCGATTTGGTTGTTAGTGTCAAACACTTTTTTCAACTAATTTTTCGTAGAACCTTTTTACCTCTTCGACCCTGCTGAAGCCTTGTGGCGTCTGCCGTGTCGATGGATGCGCATTATAGGGAGAAGATTTTCTTTGGCAATACTAAAAATACATTTTTTCTAAAAAAACATGCCAAGTGGATACTTTCCATCCAACCTCAAAATTACCCCGAAATAACACTCAAGATTTCTACAGCTTACCCACAAAAATATGTGGATAACTACTCATCACTATCGAAGAAGTAAGAAATGCGTGAACGCGGATTAAGATACTCTTTGATTTTCTCCGGCAATTTAGACGGATGAACCGCGTTAACTATCTTTATATCCTTTGATGCAAGATCAATGATTGGCGCCTGCGTCCTTGGCACTGATGGGTCGTAAACCAATACATTTGGGAATAATAGATGCGATGCATTCACTGAGATAACCAAGCCCACCATATTATTGGAAAGCTGAACCACAGTGCCTGGAGGAAACACGCCCATAAACTTAATCAGGATATTCAGGTTTTCTTCTTTATATAGGTGTTTACAGTTCTTATATAAATGAGAGAGTGCGGTATAAGGAATTTTTTGCTCTGAGACTATAGGTGTATGACACAAGTTATCAAATGCGTTAGCTACAGCAATAATTTGAGCAAACTCGTTGATCTCATCTCCTTTCAGACCTTTGGGATAGCCAGACCCATCTCTTAGTTCATGGTGCTGTGCAATCACAACTCTCGCAACCTCGGGAAAACCTTCTATTTGACTCGCAAGGTCTACTCCATATTTGGTGTGCAACTTTAAGTAGTTAATTTCTGGTTCCGTCAGCGGTGCTTGCTTTCTTAATATTGCGGTAGGAATTTTTATTTTACCGATATCGTGGAATAGCGCTGAAAATGAAAGCTCTTTCAACTGCGCAGCTGAGTACCCGTTAGCACGGCCAATCATCATGGCGATAACAGCAACGTTCAACGAATGGAAATAAATATCTTCAAACTCATTTTTACCGTTCATCAGATGTAGAGTGACATTATCATCACACATTAACTTCTCGACGATATCTTCAATAAGAAGCTTTGCTTCATCAACGGCAGCTGTTGGACGATTGCGAATTTTCGTCATGACTGAGCGCATACGCGCAAGAGAGCGCTCAAACTCTTTTTCGCACTGAATAACGCGTCGACGATACGCACTTAACTTTTCTATGCGGTTTTGTTTTTCTTGCCAAAGTTTTTGAGCTTCATGATCTAGCGACGCTTCATTCGTTACTCTATCAGCTTGTATCTGGTCGACTGGAAGTGGTGCGGCATCACTTTGCTCTGGATTAAAGTAAACGAACTTTACACCGAGGTGACGGATCATCTCGACTTGCTCTTGGTCTTTAATCTTAAAGCTATTGAGTAGAAAAGGGTGATCGTTCCACTTTAGCGGAAGACGGATATGTAATCCGGGTTGAATACGATCGACCGTAAGTTTAATGGCTGCCACTTATTCACTACTGATTTACGTTGCCTAAGAGAGTTAGAATACTAGTAAATTTTGTGAATAAATTCATCAGTAAGTATCAAAACATCAGATGGTCATTTCTAATGACTCATTTAATGAGCAAAAGCAAGCTACTTTAAGGTGCGATCTGCTTTGCGTATTTTAAGCTGAGCCTCGAACGTTGGCTTATCTATTATTTCTTGAACTTTGACTAATCCCATTAATGTTTGTACCGCTACACGGGCCATATCACTGATAGGAAAGTGCACTGCCGACACTGTAGGATAAAGGCTTTCACAAAGGTCGACACTGTCAAAGCTAGTTAAAGAGATTTGCTCCGGTACTGAAATATTGTGCTCGTGTAAGTACTGCATTGCACCGACCGTCATTTCCTCACTGCAAGAAAAGACTGCAGTAACTTCAGGGTGTCGTTGTAAAATTGCAGCCATTGCATCATAACCACTTTGCCGACCATAATTCCCTTCTTCACACCAGCTTTCGTCAATATCGATACCTGCGTCCTTCATCGCATCAACGTACCCAAGCTTTCTTAATAAACTATTATGACGTTGGGATGGACCGGTAATACAAGCGATTTTTCTATGACCACCAGCTAAAAGATGCTCGACGGCAATACGGCTTGCATGATGATGATTAAAAGTAACGCAACGCTCTTCTATTCCTTCAACATAGCGATCCAGAAGAACGAAAGGCGTAGGCTGTTTTGCTAATTCACGTAAATCATCATCTGACAAATAACGACTATGGAGGACATAGCCATCACAACGCAGATCATTAAAACGCTGAATGGCTTCCTTTTCACCTTCTGCAGAATGATGTCCTTGAGCGGTAATCAGAAACTTTTTATGAATATCCAGCTCAGTCTGAACCTGCTCCATCATCTCGCCAAAGAAGCCCCCCGTATAGTAAGTCACCAATAAGCCAACCATATTACTGGATGAGGTTGCGAGTGAACGAGCAATCGCACTCGGGCGATAATTCAGTTGCGCCATAGCTTGCTCTACTTTTTTTCGAGTTTCTTCGCGAAACTTCCCCTCCCCATTAATGATTCGAGAAACGGTAGAGCGATTTACACCGGCGAGTTCGGCGACATCTTTAATCCTTGCCATAATGCTATTGGGTCCAACTGCAATTGTTATTAAATATCCGTTTGTGTAGAACGGCTGCCAGCAATTCGTAAGGTGCTTATAGGGGGCGAAGCTGGCAGCCTTTAATCATACACCGACCATTTGATTGGTAGAAACGAGCTCAGAGTAATCCGTGACAGCTATACCATGTTGAGCTAACTGTTCTTTTAAAATGGGAGAGGTTAGAACTTGTAACTCTAGCTCTCGCTGAAGCGCATAACCACTCTTTAAAATCAGCGCTTGATCGGCCTCTGCCGGGTGGCACATCACCTCAACCAAATCATAGTTTGTCTTTAGACTCAATAAATGCGCCATCAAACCATCTAAACTTACTTTTTGATCGTAAAACTCATCAGTAAAGACATACCTTGTTGTCATCGATTCTTGACACAAGCCAGTGCCCCGCAGTGGCACTCGGTATTCACTCGCTACCTCTTTAATAACGGGCAAAATTTGAGGGTGAGTATGCGCGTGATGATGGCTATCTAAGTGGCTTAGCTCTAACCCAAGCGATAAAAAATGTTCCACCTGAGCTTTTGCTTCGTCATAAATGACCTGAGTTTCGAAGTCCTGCTTACCCCACAGTTCGTCGTATTTGATAAAATGCGCTCGGCCGTTGGTCAAATTAGGGTGCCCAGTTAGAGGCACTCCCGCTGTAAACCTAAGATGAACGCCAATTCTCAAGTCTGGATTATGGCGAGCCAACTCTAAAGCATGTTTCTCAGCATCCATACCGACCATCATGGTGGTTGAATGAACAACACCTTGCTGATGAGCTTTTACGATGCCGTTATTTACACCTCTCGTTAAACCAAAATCATCAGCATTAAAAATGACTTTCATTGGCGCCCTTCCTTAGTACTACAACGTCGTTAGTTTAAATTGAGGTAAATACGGAGCGTTCACCGCTAGGATATCATCCAGAATTGACTTGGCACGACCAATGTCTGGCACCAATGGGTTGTTGGTTAATGCCATGAGCGCTTTGTCATAATTACCTTCAACAGCAGCGTCTATTGTCAACTGTTCATATGCTTTGACTTGATAGAGTAATCCTTTGATATTGTTTGACAGCTCACCAACCGCAAGAGGTTTCGCGCCCCAACTACCAATCACCGCGCTACACTCAATCACAGCATCGTCGGGGAGGCCGTTAATCGCTCCGTTATTTAAGACGTTAACAACATGAATACTATTACGATTGTTATAAATTGAATCAACCAAGTTTAGTGATGCATCTGAATAATAAGCCCCACCCCGCTCTTCTAACTCTTTCGGCTTATGATCGAGATTAGGATCTTGATAGAGCTTGAATAGCGCATTTTCTGTTTCCATTACCTGCTCAGCACGAGTGCCCTTTTCACCCGCGCTTTGTTTCTCTTCAGCGAGCATAGCATCGGTTTGATAGAAATAACGATGGTAAGGACATGGTATCGCCCCCAGCGCTTTTAGAAATGCGGGATCCCACGGTTCTTCCCAGATGTTCTTCATGCTGAAGTTAGCACCATCACCGACTTTCTCTAATACTGTTTGAGTAATATCTTCTCCATTGAGCCATGCTTTGTGCACCCAAACGAGATGGTTTAATCCGGCAAACTCCAGTTGTAGCTCTTTTGGCTCGCACTCCATCATTTCTGCGATCATCATTTCCATCGAAACCGGCACATTACATAAACCAATACTCTTTACTTTGGTGTACTTACTGACGGCTTCAGAGACCAAACCCGCAGGGTTGGTGAAGTTGAGCATCCATGCATTGGGTGCCAACTCTTCAATATCTTTACATATATCAAGAATAACCGGGATGGTTCGCAGTGCTTTAGCAAACCCACCTGGGCCTGTTGTTTCTTGACCGATGACGTCGTATTTAATTGGAATTCGCTCGTCATTAGCACGAGCAGCAAGGCCACCCACACGGAACTGCGTCATCACAAAGTCCGCATCTTTTATCGCAGCACGACGATCAAAGTCTGCTTTTATCTCAATCTTTGCACCTGCTTTATCAACCATTCGCTGCGCTAGACCTTTGATAATCTCAAGCTTCTCAGCTCCTGACTCAATGTCCACAAAATGAATCTTCTTAACGGGTAAATATTCTAAGCGCTTAATAACCCCTTCAACCAGTTCAGGGGTATAGCTACTACCACCGCCAATAATGGCAAGTTTGATCGCCTCTCTAGACATTTTTCTCCCCTTATTTGTTCGAGATTTTTTTGTTCAGTGCAACGATTTCTACAGCCATTTCTTGAGCCAAAATCGTGGTCATTAAGTGATCTTGAGCATGTACCATCACTAACGTCATCGGGACTTTCCCTTCCCCCTGATCTTCCTCAATCAACTGAGTCTGAATTAAGTGGGCTTTGTTAATGCACTCTCTTGCTTGAGAGAGCTTCTCCTCAGCCGCATCAAAATCTTGTTCTCTAGATAAACGCAACGCCTCGTAGCTCAAACTTCTGGCTTCGCCAGCATTACAGATGATCTCCATCACAACTAATTCTTGTTCCATCATTTTCTCTCCGAAAATCGGGCCGCGGCAATTACGGCCCATTAAGCACCGTTAAGCAGTAACACCTTCGCCTGAAGGTTGCGCCTCATCTTTAGTTTCTTTCGTCGTCGGTAGTTCTTGCTCCAACATTTGCTTCTCAAACATTTTGAAGAATGGGAAGTAGATAATTAGATCAAGAATCAATAAACCAATGACGAGCAATACTGGAGCAAAGGTCCAACCGCTACCCCACGAAGCACCTATCAGTGCTGGTGTTGTCCAAGGCGTTGTAGCGACACCCATGCCCACAAAGCCGACATGCACAGCAAAGTACGCAATCGTAGCGTTGATGACTGGAGCGAAGACAAACGGAATAAACAAGGTCGGGTTCATTACAACTGGGCTACCGAAGATCACAGGCTCATTGATTTGGAAGAAGCCAGGCACCGCACTCATTCGACCAATACTCTTAAGGTGAACAGAACGGCTAAATGACATCAGCATAACAAGAGCAAGTGTTGCACCAGAGCCACCGATAAAGATGTAAAAATCCCAGAAAGGCTGAGTAAATACGTTTGGAATCGGTTCACCTGCAACAAAGGCTTCGATGTTGGCACCAATGTTGGTCAAGAAAATTGGAGAAAGCAGCCCCACAACAATTGCAGCACCATGGATACCCGCAAACCAAAGTAATTGGCAAAGCAATAGAGCGCCAATAATGGCAGGCAATGAGTTAGACGCACTAATTAAAGGCTTAAAGACTGCCATGACCGCATCTGGAATCAGCATGTCGTACTGGGTTTGCACGAAAAGGCTAAGTGGATATAAGGTAATAAATATCGCTAAGACTGGTAACAGTACTTCAAATGATCGTGCAATCGCCGGTGGCACCTGCTCTGGCATACGAATCGTAATATTGTGCTTTTTCATAAAACGGTAGAGCTCTACCGAGAAGAATGCACACATCACTGCGGTGAAGATCCCGGTTCCTCCCATGTGTGACATAGACAACGCGCCATCTTTAGCAGGGGCCGCGATGAGTAAAAAAGACATCAGCGACAATACAGCACTCGTGATCCCATCCATCTTGTAAGCCTTAGCTAAGCTATAAGCAACGCCGAGCGAAACAAAAATGGTCATGATCCCCATCGACATGTTGTAGGGCATCATTATGGTATCAAAATGTGTGGTGGCGAAATCGAGCCAAATTCGACCAAAAGTAAAGGTCGTGTCTTCGGCAAATGGTGGGAATGCAAAAATCAAAATGAAACTACCGACAATAATAAACGGCATTGCAACTATAAAACCGTCTCTCATTGCTCGAACATGGGGCTGATTCCCCACTTTTGCTGCTATAGGGGCTATATGCTTTTCGACTGCGCCTATAATTGCGTCATAAAGCTTCATAGAATCCATCCTTATTTTAGGCAAAAGAATCCCGCATCAAATATTTATATTTGATGTACAGTTATCTTTTTTAATTTAAAACTATGGTTTAGTTAATTAATTCTAATGCTTGCTCTAGTACTTCTTCTCCCTTCATCATTCCATAATGCTGAGGAGAAATCGCATCAATGTTTTTACCATGCTCTTGCGCCGTTTTTCTTAGCTCTTCTAGCTGAAAACGTACTTGAGGCCCGAGAAGACAAACATCGTACTCTTTAATTGCATCTTCAAATGCATTCACTGACATCGCGTCAATTTTGCACTCAATTCCTTTATTTTCAGCTGCTTGCTCCATTTTTTTAACAAGCATACTGGTTGACATCCCTGCGCTACAGCATAAAAGGATCTTTTTCATAGCCTTACTCCCGTTGTGTAAATTTCAACCTGCAAAAACTGTAGCAAAAATAACCAAGACAAAAAAGCGCAACCGGTTGCATTATTCGTGAACACAATCCCAATTTAGAAAATACGACCTGTTTTTTAGTAATTATTTAGGTCTAGGATAAAAGTCAGGAAATAAATTAAGACACCACATTAGGTTTCAAATTATCAATATATTACTACTGACAACGTCGTTATTAATTTCTAAAAAGGAATAGAGAATGAAATTTAATAAATTGGCTATTGCAACGCTTGTAAGTGCCGCACTATCACAATACTCATTTGCTCAAACCGACTCTAAAGGCACCATTTATCTAACGTTTGATGATGGACCAATCAATGCTTCTATTGACGTTATTCAAGTACTTAACCAAGAAGATATCAAAGCGACGTTTTACTTTAATGCTTGGCACTTAGACGGAATTGGTGATGAGAATGAAGACCGTTCGCTAGAAGCCTTAAAGCTCGCATTAGACACTGGTCATATTGTCGCGAACCATAGTTACGATCATATGGTTCATAACTGCGTTGATGAGTTTGGACCTAATAGCGCAGCAGAATGTAATGCTACCGGCGACCACCAGCTTAACTCGTACCAAGATCCTGTTTACGATGCCTCAATGTTTACGGAAAACTTATCTGTGTTAGAGAAGTATTTGCCTAACATTACAAGCTACCCGAATTATAAGGCAACAGAGTTTGCTAGACTGCCCTACACCAACGGCTGGCGCGTGACTAAAGACTTCAAAGCAGATGGATTATGCGCAACGTCTGATGACTTTAAACCTTGGGAACCAGGCTACGTTTGTAATATCAACGCCCCATCAAACAGTGTGAAAGCCTCAATTGCGGTACAAAACATTCTGGCTAATAAAGGCTATCAAACACATGGTTGGGATGTGGATTGGGCACCTGAAAACTGGGGGATAGCAATGCCAGCCAACAGTCTAACAGAGGCAGAACCTTTCCTAGGTTACGTAGATGCAGCATTGAACAACTGTGCTCCTACCACCATCAACCCTATCAATTCAAAAGCACAAGAGTTTCCATGTGGTACACCTCTCCACGCAGACAAGGTCATTATTCTAACGCATGAGTTTTTGTTTGAAGACGGTAAGCGAGGAATGGGCGCAACCAAGAATTTACCTAAATTAGCGGAATTTATCCGACTAGCAAAACAAGCTGGCTATGTATTCGATACGATGGATAACTACACACCAAACTGGCAAGTTGGTCATAGCTACAACGCTGGCGACTACGTCCTACATTTAGGCACCGTTTACCAAGCAGTGACCAGCCATAACGCACAGCAGGACTGGGCACCTTCCCCAACCTCTAGCCTTTGGACCAATGCTGATCCGGCAACAAATTGGGAAGTGAATGTTTCATATAAAGAGGGAGATGTTGTGACGTACTCTGGCAAACGTTATCTCGTCAACGTCCCACACGTATCTCAAGCCGATTGGACACCTGACTCACAGAACACCTTGTTCACAGCTCTATAAGCTGTTCCCTACTATTATCATGTAGTAGCTTGCGCGAGGTAATCCCTCGCGCTTTTTTATTTTTAGAAAAGTAAAAATAAAAAAGCAGTAAAGAGTGGACTGACTGGGCCTGGCATTCCTGACGCCACGCTGGATTTGAATTCACAAACCCTAGATACAACAAAGCCCCGACTTACGTCGAGGCTTTATCATATGAATTATGGTACCGGTGGGCGGACTTGAACCGCCACGCCCGAAGGCAACGGATTTTGAATCCGTCGTGTATACCAATTTCACCACACCGGCATCTTTGGGCTATTGCCCTTTGATGGTTGGCATTATACGGAAGCTTTTGACCTGCGCAAGCAGAAATACCTTAAATAACTATCGTTTGCTGATAATTTCGCCACAAAGTGTGACAAAGCTGTACTGATAAGAAACGTACACTCCATTTGCTACTACTGATCCAGGTGAAAATGAGTATACGTAACTCTTTTTAAACTCTATTCACTGTAATATCAGAAACATAACCATTCCCAATGCTCGACAAAGCCGTATGGACCATCTCGGCAGCATCTTCCGCTTGCATGAAGTGACTCGTGTCCATCGTGTTGCCGCTTGTCTTCCAGAATTCCGTATCCATACCACCAGGATAAACCGCGATAATTTTCATCGGCTTTCCTTTTAACTCCAAACGAACCGACTCGATTAATCCTTTGACAGCCCACTTCACAGCACAATACGTAGACTCTTGCGCTTTTGGTTGTTGAGCGGCTGTGGACATGATCATGACCACTTTTATCGGTTGATCTTTGTAACGCTTTACTAACTCTCTTAACACATGAATCGCAGAATTCAGGTTATTATCAATCAGTTTTTGAATCTCTTCCGGCTCCTGCTCTTCCAGTTCGCCAAAATAACCACTTCCTGCACTATGAATGACCATTTCAGGCGGCTGTTTCATCCCATCAAATAGGTGTTTCACATCTTGATGCAGTGAGAGGTTGCAAGCTTGATATCCGACGTTATGAGAGAGTTGTTTAGCTAATGCGGATAGTTTTTCTGTGTTTCTTCCTATGATATACGTCTCTTTGTCTTCCGCATCATAACGCTTTGCCAGCTCTGCCCCTAAACCGCTACTTGCACCTGTAATTACAATCATGGCTACCTCTTTTCTATTACATACTTTTAATGTATCTATCAATTAAGGTAACAGAATCTTGGTAATTCACACCTCAAGAACACCGTTCTTTGAAGCAAGCGGCTTTCTTACTCTCATGATGCATGAAATTCCAAGTAGAACGAGGAAGATTTAACCTATGCTTAAGCAAGAATAACTTTCTGAATTTTCTATCGACTTTCGAGTAAGAACTGAATAGGAGCATGCGAATGACTGGGTCAAAATGGCAATGGTTACTGAAGCAAATGACGCGCAAATTGTGGGTTCGCACATCACTTTATGCCTTACTTGCTGTCGCCACCGCCCTAATATCCATTGTTTTAAACCAGTTCATTACTCTGCCTCCTGCAATCAACGTCAGTAAGGATTTGCTTAACAACATATTAAATATCCTCGCGACTTCCATGCTTGCGGTGACCACATTCTCGCTCAATATAATGGTCTCAGCGTACAGTGCCGCTAGTGCAGGGGTAACGCCGCGAGCGACAAAACTGTTGATGGAAGACAGCACAACACAAAATGCTTTGGCGACCTTTCTTGGCTCTTTTCTATTTAGTTTGGTAGGCATTATCGCGCTAGGCATTGGCGCCTATCATCAACAAGCACAAATTTACCTATTCATCGTTACCATCGCCGTGATCGTGATGATCATACTCACCTTGCTACGTTGGATTCAGCACCTTTCTGTACTAGGGAGAGTCAGTGAAACTACCTCCTACGTGGAACAAGCTTTGTTAGATGCGATAAGAAAACGTGGTCGGGAACGCTGGTTAGGCGCTCACCCATGGAGCCATCCAGAACATAAACCCAGAGGAAGCAAGCCTATTTTCAGCCAAGAAATTGGCTACTTACAGCATGTTGATATGCATCATCTCGATAGTATTGCTGAAGCAAACCAATGCACCATCTATCTTGAACGACAACCAGGAAGTTTTGTGTATGTGAGTCAACCATTGGCTTGGGTTTGTGGAGCGTTGCCAGACGAAAACGAAATAACTGCGGCCTTCACGATTCGAACGGAGCGTTCCTATGATCAAGATCCTCGTTTTGGATTAGTCGTAATGGCGGAGATCGCCTCACGAGCTCTCTCCCCCGCCGTGAATGATAACGGTACCGCGATTGATGTTCTTGGGCGTTCTGTACGAGCGCTTTCATTATGGGGAGAGTTACTCAGCGAGCCGCCTACCAAGACTCGATACCCTAGGTTATTTGTGCCCGCATTAAGCTGCCAAGATTTATTTGATGATGTCTTTTTGCCAATCGCGCACGATGGTGCAGCGCAACTCCAAATACAGATTCGCCTACAAAAAGCCTTGCTGGCTCTTTCTAGTATGCACCCCAAGTTGTTTTTATCACCTGCAACCAAGCTATCAGAAAAAGCTTTAGAGCTCGCCTTGAGCCAGCATTATACCGAAGATGAGAAACACCAACTCTCTCATCTGTCTAATCTAGTTACAGACCAAAAAGCTAATGGTTAGGCAAGTAAAATTCAGTTGAAATAGGTTACCGAAAGGCCTTGTACATCATGATATGTGTTCATAACACACAGCAGAAAAGTCACTTCGTTTATGCATAATTAAAGACTCTGTGCGTTAGGTCTCTTTTCTCTTGGTGAGGGAATCTATATTCTGACGCACAATTTTTAAGGTAAGTGATGGAATAATGACAACGTCTACAACTCTTCCACCTGCTGGTCTCTTTCGTCGACTTGCAGCGTTGATTTACGACACATTGATTATTATCGCAATTGAAATGATGGCCGCAGGTATTGTTATGGCCATTGTGTTTGCACTAAATGCTGCAGGGCTGTTGAGCTATGGCGAGTACGCAGATGCCGCTGATATGCTCGGGAAGCACCCTGTATTAAGCCCTCTGTTTACACTGTATCTTGCGGTTGTGTGGATATACTTCTTTGTCTTCTTCTGGACGCGAGCAGGACAAACACTTGGGATGCGCGCTTGGAAACTTCGAGTTCGCAATGCCAAAGACGGCGCGCCGATTACAGTCACTCAAGCCCTGATTCGCATTGCAACATCTGGCTTTGGTTTGGCAAACCTGACTGTACCGATTGATCCCAAGAAACGTGGGTTCCACGACATTTGGGCAAAAACAGAGGTTGTTGTGTTGCCTAAGGCAAACTAACTTATCCGGGAATACAAAAAAGGAAGGCATAATGCCTTCCTTTTACATTTAGTCCGATGAAACATGGTTTATTCGGTGATACTTCAGCTACAGCTTTCTTCTCAGCAGCGCAATCGCAATGGCTAAGAACACTAGGCTCGGGGCCAATGCACCAAACACAGGGGATATGCCATACACCAAGCTTAATGGGCCAAAGAACTCACTGGATATATAAAAAGTAAACCCGGCAACCACGCCCGACAATACCCTTGCCCCCATGGTCACACTTCTGAGTGGACCGAAAACAAACGATAGCGCCATCAACATCATCACGGCAATTGAAAGCGGCTGTGTCAACTTACGCCAAAACGCCAATTCATAGCGAGACGCATCTTGCTCTGATGCTTTCAGATAGGTCACGTAATCATACAAACCGCTCAGTGATAACTCTTCAGGCTTTACCGTCACCACAGCTAGCTTATCTGGAGCCAATGACGTATGCCATTCCATATGTTCAATGTCTTGCTTCGAAATCACGTTTTCATTTTTCATATCCGTGATTTGTACGTCTCGCATCAACCAATTGTTATCTTGTTGATAGTCGACCTCTTCAGCAAAGATAACCTTTTGTAGATTCTTATCATCATCAAAACGCCACATATTTAAAGCATAAAGCTTGTCGTCTTCGACTTTACCTATAAAGATAAAGTCGTTTGCGTCACGAGCCCAAACTCCAGAACGAACTGAGACAATACTACCTCCCGATATCGCAAACGCACGTAAGTCACGCGCCATCTTTTGTGCTTCTGGAGCGCCCCATTGCCCTAACGTCATAACGATAAGCATAAGTGGCACCGCCGTTTTGAGCACGGATAACCCGATATCCAACTTTGAGAAACCAGCAGCTTGCATCACCACCAGCTCAGAGCTTGACGCCAACATACCCAAACCAATAAGGGCACCGAGTAATGCCGCCATTGGGAAGAACATTTCGATATCACGCGGCACACTCAGCAACACAAAGTACAACGCATGAGTGAGGTCATACACGCCTCGCCCTACTTTACGTAACTGTTCTACGTATTTGATGATGCCCGATAAGCCAACAAACGTCGCTAAAACCAAGGCAGTGGTAGAGATGATGGTTCTACCGATGTAAAGGTCTAAGATTTTGAACACAGCTTACGCGAGCCTCTTCTTACGGAATTTGTCTTTTATTCGTCGAGCAGCAACGCTGTCCATCATATTGGCCATGATTGCGACAATCAGTAACATCGCATTAATTGGCCACATGCCGATTGCCGCCGGAATGTCACCATCTTCTAATGCAGATTTTGTTGCACTAATCGCCAGGAAATACGCTAGATAAATAAGAATCGCGGGCCCCATTTTGGCAAATCGTCCCTGACGCGGATTCACCGCCGACAAAGGAATAACCAGCATCGTTAAGAGTGGAATACACACAAATAACGAAATTCGCCATTGCAGCTCTGCTTGTGCTTCTGGGTCTGGGTGTCCAATCAAATCAACCGTTGGGTACGCTTCCCAATCTCGCCCTTTCTTTTTGACCTCACGCTGGCCGATAACGCCTTCGTATTCATCGAATTTTGTGATCATATATTCAACGCGAGTCGGCACACCTTCATAACGCGTGCCTTCTTTCATGGTGATGACCTGACGGCCGTCCGACAGTTCTTTTACTTCACCAGAGGACGAGAACATCACACTCGGCAATACTGAATCTCTCGGGCGCATCTGCGCGACAAAAACGTTGCTCAATGTATTGTCTTTAATGTCATCAATGAACACAACCGATGAACCATCTGGCGTGCCTTGGAATTGCCCTTTCTTTAGCAAGTCAACGCTGTTTTCTGCCGCCACTTGTTCATAAAGTTGCTCTACACGGTCTTGAGACCACGGCGATAACCACAATGCATTAAAAGCCGCCACAGCAGAAGTAATCAGCGCTAAGTACAAGGCCGCTTGTACCAAGAATTTGTTACCAATACCTGTCGCGTTCATCACGACAATTTCGCTCTCTGCATACAGACGACCAAATGTGATCAATATGCCGATATACAGACTTAAAGGCAGCATTAATAGACCCATTGCTGGCATATTCAAACCAACAATCGAGAAAATCAATCCAGCAGGAATATCCCCATCAGAAGCATCAGCAAGAACACTTATGAATTTCTGGCTTACAAACACCAAAAAAAGTACGAAAAAAATCGCAAATTGGCTCTTGAGTGTTTCGCGGATCAAATATCTAACAATAATCACGCTGAAATTACCTATACAAAACTTGTTTTTTTGGTCGAATCACTATAGTTTCCCGTTGAACCATTTATTTTTTTAAAAATTATAAACTAGATGTTAGTCGCTTAATCAGCTCTGCATGTAAGCCTGGAGCTAAAATTCAACAAGTAAGCGATCATTATCTAACATTTAGAGCAATTTGTCTTCAGGATGTAGGAGTACGCATGGAGTTCAGTGTAAAAAGTGGCAGTCCAGAGAAACAACGTAGCGCATGTATCGTTGTTGGTGTGTTTGAACCACGTCGCCTTTCTCCAGTAGCCGAACAACTTGATAAAATCAGTGACGGTTACATCAGTTCACTACTTCGCCGTGGTGATCTAGAGGGTAAACCTGGTCAGATGCTGCTACTGCATCAAGTACCAGGTGTTTTGTCAGAGCGCGTTTTACTTGTCGGTTGCGGCAAAGAGCGTGAACTTGGCGAGCGCCAGTACAAGGAAATCATTCAAAAGACGATCAGCACACTTAACGAGACAGGCTCAATGGAAGCGGTATGTTTCCTAACTGAACTGCATGTTAAGGGTCGTGATACATACTGGAAAGTGCGCCAGGCTGTAGAAGCGACTAAAGATGGTCTATACACATTTAATCAATTCAAGAGCGTTAAACCTGAGACTCGCCGCCCACTGCGCAAGCTTGTTTTCAATGTACCAACGCGTCGTGAATTAAACTTGGGTGAAAAAGCAATCACTCATGGTCTCGCTATCGCATCAGGTGTCAAAGCTTCAAAAGACCTTGGCAACATGCCGCCAAACGTAGCTAATCCAGCTTACCTTGCTTCTCAAGCTCGTCGTCTAGCGGACGATTACGAAACCGTAACCACCAAAATCATTGGTGAGCAAGAGATGGAAAAACTGGGTATGACCTCTTACCTAGCAGTAGGCCGTGGTTCTAAAAACGAATCTATGATGTCTATCATCGAGTACAAAGGTAACCCTGACTCAGATGCAAAACCTATCGTGCTTGTAGGTAAAGGTCTAACCTTCGATTCAGGCGGTATCTCTCTAAAGCCGGGTGAAGGTATGGATGAGATGAAGTACGACATGTGTGGTGCGGCATCGGTATTCGGTACAATGAAAGCGCTAGCGAAGCTAAACCTACCAATTAACGTTATTGGTGTTCTAGCAGGCTGTGAAAACATGCCTGGCAGCAATGCTTACCGTCCAGGTGATATCCTAACGACAATGTCTGGTCAAACTGTAGAAGTTCTGAACACGGATGCAGAAGGTCGTCTTGTTCTTTGTGACGCACTGACTTACGTAGAGCGTTTCGAACCAGACTGCGTGGTTGACGTTGCAACCCTAACTGGTGCTTGTGTTATCGCACTAGGTCACCACATCAGTGGCGTTATCTCTAACCACAACCCTCTTTCTCATGAGCTAGTTAACGCTTCAGAGCAAGCGAGTGACCGTGCATGGCGTCTACCAATGGCAGATGAGTACCACGAGCAGCTGAAGAGCCCGTTTGCGGATATGGCAAACATTGGTGGCCGCCCTGCTGGTACTATCACTGCGGGTTGCTTCTTATCTAAGTTCGCGAAGAAGTACAACTGGGCTCACGTCGATATCGCAGGTACTGCGTGGAAATCAGGCGCAGCGAAAGGCTCAACGGGCCGTCCTGTCTCAATGCTTGTCCAATTCCTTTTGAACCGCAGCGGCCAAGAGACAGAAGAGTAATTTCTGAACAAAATCTAAAAGGGCCGCAAGGCCCTTTTTTATTATCCTAATTTTCTAAAATGAAAATGGGATTTAAGATGGTCTTAGGAAGAGACCCAAGGCAAGTGAGAGAATGACGCAAACTGCAACCTTCTACATCATTAACGAAGAGAGCCCGCAAGCAACGGTGGCTGGCTTTGAAGAGTACATTGTGTTTTTGGCGCAGCACTTTGCCCGCCAAGGCGCTAAAGTGTATTTAAACTGCCAAGACAAACCACACGCCGAGCAGCTCGCTGAAGCCTTTTGGCAAGTTGATGTAGACAAGTTCATGGCACATAACCTAGTAGGCGAGGGACCGAAATACGCCACCAATATTGAGATCGGCCATAACGGTGTAAAGCCGTCTTGGAATCGTCAATTGGTAATTAATTTGGCGGAAAATGAGACAACCTTTGCGAACAAGTTTGCTCAAGTGGTAGACTTCGTGCCCTGCGAAGAAAAAGCTAAACAACTCGCAAGAGAAAGATATAAAATTTACCGTCAAGCAGGTTACCAGCTGCAAACGATCGAAATTCAATATCCTTAACGGTCAATCCTTATAGTTAAGGCGATCTTGTTAAGATCCCTCACTTATAAAGATTGACTAAGATTCAACCATCAACGTATCCATTAAAAGAGCGCTATGGAAAAGACATACAACCCAACTTCAATCGAACAAGCTCTGTATCAGACTTGGGAAGAGAAAGGCTACTTTAAGCCACACGGTGACACTACTAAAGAATCATACAGCATCATGATCCCGCCACCGAACGTCACTGGTAGCCTACACATGGGCCACGCGTTCCAAGATACGATCATGGATACGCTTATCCGTTGTGAACGTATGAAGGGTAAAAACACCCTTTGGCAAGTAGGTACTGACCACGCTGGTATCGCAACTCAGATGGTTGTTGAGCGTAAGATCGCTGCAGAAGAAGGCAAAACAAAACACGATTACGGTCGTGAAGCTTTCATCGACAAAATCTGGGAATGGAAAGGCGAATCTGGTGGCACTATCACTAAACAGCTTCGTCGTCTTGGCGCATCAGTAGACTGGGACCGTGAGCGCTTTACGATGGACGATGGTCTATCTAACGCCGTTCAAGAAGTGTTCGTACGTCTATACGAAGACGATCTAATCTACCGCGGTAAGCGTCTAGTTAACTGGGATCCAAAGCTACACACAGCGATTTCAGATCTAGAAGTAGAGAACAAAGACACTAAAGGTCACATGTGGCACTTCCGCTACCCACTAGCAGATGGTGCTAAAACAGCGGATGGCAAAGACTACATCGTTGTTGCAACGACTCGTCCAGAGACCATGCTAGGCGATACGGGTGTTGCAGTTAACCCAGAAGATCCACGTTACAAAGATCTTATCGGTAAAGAAATCATCCTTCCTATCGTTGATCGTCGCATCCCAATCGTGGGCGATGAGCACGCAGATATGGAAAAAGGTACTGGCTGTGTGAAAATCACACCTGCGCACGACTTCAACGACTACGAAGTTGGTAAGCGCCACCAGCTACCAATGATCAACATTCTGACTTTCGACGCGAACATCCGCGACGCAGCAGAAGTATTCAACACTAACGGCGAAGCAAGCGACGCTTACAGCACTGAGCTACCAGCTAAATATCACGGTATGGAGCGTTTTGCCGCTCGTAAAGCTATCGTTGCTGAATTCGACGAGCTAGGCCTACTTGAAGAAGTGAAAGATCACGATCTACAAGTTCCTTACGGCGACCGTGGTGGCGTGGTTATCGAACCAATGCTAACTGACCAATGGTACGTACGTACTGCGCCTCTAGCGAAAACAGCAGTTGAAGCAGTAGAAAACGGCGACATCCAATTCGTTCCTAAGCAATACGAAAACATGTACTTCTCTTGGATGCGTGACGTTCAAGACTGGTGTATCTCTCGTCAGCTATGGTGGGGTCACCGCATCCCAGCTTGGTACGACAACCAAGGTAATGTTTACGTAGGTCGCACTGAAGAAGAAGTTCGCAAGAACAACAACCTAGAGTCAGTAATTGAGCTGCATCAAGACGAAGACGTACTGGATACATGGTTCTCTTCTGCGCTATGGACGTTCGGTACTCAAGGTTGGCCAGAGCAAACTGACGATCTGAAAGTATTCCACCCTTCAGACGTTCTAGTAACTGGTTTCGACATCATCTTCTTCTGGGTTGCGCGCATGATCATGATGACCATGCACTTCGTGAAAGACGAAAATGGCAAACCACAAGTACCATTTAAGACAGTTTACGTTACCGGCCTAATCCGTGACGAAAACGGCGACAAGATGTCGAAGTCGAAAGGTAACGTACTTGACCCAATCGACATGATCGATGGTATCGACCTAGAGTCTCTAGTAGAGAAGCGTTGTGGCAACATGATGCAGCCTCAGCTAGCGAAGAAGATCGAGAAGAACACTCGTAAGACGTTTGAAAACGGTATCGAAGCATACGGTACAGACGCACTGCGTTTCACTCTTGCAGCAATGGCATCAACAGGTCGCGATATCAACTGGGATATGAAGCGTCTTGAGGGTTACCGTAACTTCTGTAACAAACTATGGAACGCAAGCCGTTACGTAATGATGAACACAGAAGAGCAAGATTGTGGTTTTGGTGAAGGTGAGATCGAGTACTCATTAGCAGACAAGTGGATCGAGTCTCAGTTTGAGCTCGCAGCGAAAGCGTTCAACAACCATATCGACAACTTCCGTCTAGATATGGCTGCGAACACGCTATACGAATTCATCTGGAACCAATTCTGTGACTGGTACCTAGAGCTAACTAAACCCGTTCTATGGAAAGGTACTGAAGCGCAACAGCGTGGTACTCGCCGTACACTAATCACGGTACTTGAGAAAACGCTACGTCTAGCTCACCCTGTGATTCCTTACATCACAGAAACTATCTGGCAAAGCATCAAGCCACTAGTTGACGGTGTTGAGGGCGAGACAATCATGCTACAAACTCTGCCTCAGTTTGACGAAGCGAACTTCCACCAAGAAGCGCTAGACGACATCGAATGGGTGAAAGCGTTCATCACTAGCATCCGCAACCTACGTGCTGAGTACGACATCAACCCTGGCAAGCCTCTAGACGTTATGCTGAAAGCAGCGAATGAGAAAGACGCCTCTCGTCTAGAAGCAAGCAAACAAGTATTGATGTCTCTAGCGAAGCTAGAAGCAGTACGCGTGCTTGAAGCTGGCGAAGAAACCCCAGCGTGTGCAACGGCACTGGTTGGCAAGTCTGAGCTGATGATCCCAATGGCGGGTTTGATCGACAAAGATGCAGAGCTTGCTCGTCTAGATGGCGAAATCAAGAAGACGCACGGCGAAATCAAGCGTATCGAAGGCAAACTGGGCAACGAAGGCTTTGTAGCGAAAGCACCTGAAGCTGTTGTTGCTAAAGAGCGTGAGAAGCTTGAAGGCTACAAAGAGACACTAGCTAAGCTAGAAGAGCAGAAGACAACGATCGCTGCACTTTAAGCCTCAGTGAAAGAGAAGAACTAACACTTCTCACTTTGAATCCAAAGGTTGGCCATCATGGTCAACCTTTTTTGTATATCTTTCACCAAAAACTATCATCAATAGCTTTCCCCTATCGCAACAATACTCATCATCCATTAGCATTAATGAGAATTATTATCGATAATGAACTCATCGAAACAAACACGATTGAGTAATTATCATGAAAAAGACACTAACTTTCGCAGCACTGCATTTTACTATCGCATTTAGTGTCGCTTACGTACTCACAGGCGACATTTTAATTGGTAGTTTAATTGCCATGATTGAGCCTTCAGTGAACACCGTAGCCTTCTACTTTCATGAAAAGGCATGGGCAAAAGTCCCAGCACTTAAAGCTCGTCAGTGGATGACCAAATTAAAAACCGCAAGCTTTGCGACCGTGCACTTCAGCGTCGCTTTTACCGTGGTTTACTTACTAACAGGTGATGCATTTGTCGGCGGCGTAATGGCGATGCTAGAGCCGAGTTTGAATACGGTGGCTTACTACTTCCACGAGAAAGTATGGATGCGTAAATCATCAGCAAAAACTCCAGCACCGCAGTTTTGTTTACATCACCACGCTTAAACATGGAGGCTCACTACGTCTCCTAACGAGCCAAATGACATTTATCATTGACAAAGTTGCGCACCGCAATTAATTTAATTGCGGTGCGCAACTTTATTTTTAGAGGTAAGTGATAATGAACGCTCGTCAACTCCGACACTACTCCCGTCAAGCCGTCCGATTGCTTGGTATGCTCGATAAACAATGCGGCGATGTCGCTCTTACCCCGGTACAAGCGCACGCATTAGGTGAAATCCAATTGCAGCCATTGACCATCAACCAACTGGCGCAGCAGCTTAGTGTCGACAAGTCCAATGCAAGCCGCACCATTACTGGTTTGATTAAATTAGGTTTGGTTGAGAGCATCGAAAACCCGAAAGATAAACGAAGCCAACTCGTAGTGCTCACAATTCAAGGACAGCAGGCGTTATCGCAACTAGACCAACAGCAAAACAGCTTTTTTGAGCAGTTGCTTACACAACTTGATGACTGTGAGCAAGAACAACTCAAACTTGGTCTAGAGACTTACCTAAAAGGGCTGATAAAAGTATGTCAGGCAGAGGAATACGTTCTTCGACCTCTTACAAAAGCAGACAACCCGCAAGTCGCAGATGTGATTCGTAAAGTCTCTGCTGAATACGGCTTAACCGCAGACAAAGGTTATGGTGTGGCCGATCCAACGCTTGATGATATGTATTCGGTTTACAATCAATGCGGCGCCGCCTATTGGGTCATTGAACATCGCGGAGAGATCGTTGGTGGCGGTGGCTTTGCCCCTTTAGCTGGTGAGCCAAATGTGTGTGAGCTGCAAAAGATGTACTTCTTACCTCAAACACGAGGACACGGTTTAGCCAAACGCATCGTCGCATTGAGCTTACAACTGGCGAAACAGTTTGGGTATCAGCAGTGCTATTTAGAAACAACCGAATGTCTAAGAGAGGCGGTAGGCTTGTATGAAAAGCTAGGCTTTGAGCACCTCAATGCCCCGCTTGGACAAACAGGGCATGATGCATGTGAAGTCGTAATGCTTAAGGTACTGTAATAAAAAATATTATCAGACGTTAAAGCACAACGTGGGTAACGCAAAGCTCCTGGCTCAATGCAACAGTGAAGTTTTGGCGTTGCCCATCCAATTCAACAGACAACTGATAGAGATCATTTGGATCAGGGTCATTAAGATCAGCATACTTTGGCGCTTCAATCTGGAATAAAGCGCTCGCATGCTCCGCTCGGACATCAATAGGAATATGGTAAGTCATGCCATTAAACTTTACCGCTGCTGACACTAGTCCTGGCGCAAATGTCTGGTAATACAAATCGACCTTAAATTCACACCCGCCACCATGGTGCCAAATCTGCTCGGTTGCCACGCGATCTAAACGCACGTTGCGAATAAACTGCAAGTACGGTTCTTGCCACACGCCCAGTCGCTCATCACTTTTCTTATATTGATGTTCAGAAAGCGGGCACAGCTCTGGCTTATCCTCATCGAATAAAAGATCTTCTTCTTCCTCTAGGAACAATATCTCAAAACGATTACGCCCCATTTGCATGTATGGGCGAATGTCTTTCTTATACACACTTTGCGAGCCATCACAATCAAACACAGCCACGCCGTTCAAACGTACCTCCGCATGGTAATCAACACCACCCATTACCATTTCCACTGCAGGAAATGCCATCATCGCCTCATCCACTTCAATGTCATGCATCAGGTGCCACTCTTGCTGACGAATTGCTTCTTCCGTCAATTCATCAGGCAGGACCAGACTTAAAGGGGCGGGAAAAGTGATGTCATCCTGTGGAATCGAGAGGTCCGTCAGTGGAGAGACTTGCCATAAACCGGCGAGTGAGAGTTGCATATACACCTTGCGCTAGATCAATTTTCACGCATTATAGGGAGAAATCCCCTATAAACTCAATGTGAATTATTTATCACCTCCACATACATCTGTTGTTGGATGCCATTTTCAAGGTATAAAAAACCAGCGTTAAACGCTGGTTTTTCTAAAAGAGGTGAGCTTTGATTACTCGTCGTCTTCATCTTCTTCAGGGTAAAGCGCATCTTCCCCTTCGTAGTACGTACCCCAACCGTCATAGATGATGTCGTATTTTTCTGCCAAGTGAATCAGTTTTTCAACTTGCGCATCAATGGCTTCTGCGTCTAATGCTGATTCCATGGTTGCGTCACAGCAAAGCAACTTGTTGCCATCTTCATCTTCAGTTTCTTCCGCTTCAAGCACTTCAAAGCCCATCTTGAATGCTTCAACTACCGCTTTTTCTAGCGTGTCAAAATCTTCTGCAAACAGGTGGTGCTCGATTTCGTATAGCGAATCTGGATCGCTGCCATCTTCTAGCAATGCTGCAATGATATCGCGAGTCTCTTCCTTTTGAATCTCAATTAATTCTTCTACTGATAGATATTCATCTTCGTGAGACATGTTTTGGCTCCAGATTAGTTACTTGATAGAAACACTATACCCGATACTGAGTATGCTGATCCGGTGAAATATGGCATGGATTGCGATGAAAAGCCACAAACAAACATCATACTACCGCGATTCTTATCGGTTATTTGAATATAAATATTAAACCGACCATGCAAAGAAACAAAAAATTAACAAAAAATGGCATTTTTTAATATTCAGAACATCCTAACTGACACTTAATGCGGTTATTTTCTCTTTCTGTGCGTGTTTATGGCGCTTTCTTGAATACACTCACGTGTAAAACGAAGAAGCATAACGAATAAATTTACTTCAATAATGCATAATTGAGAATAAAAATGCACGTTTTATGCACTATGCATGTATTCTTTCTCAATGGGAAAATTAGAATAAAAACGCACGCTCTCCACATTTCACAAAATAGAATTTAAACCCAAACCAAAACTTCATTAGCAAAACAAACAAAACTAAAATCTAAAAAACAATAAAAAATCAGAATATAGGCAAAGCGTAGTAATTTGCATCTTTCTAGGAAGCTTGTCATAACTAACGGCTGGAAAATTTGTAAGGATACAAAATGAGCAAGCTGTACGTTGGATCAGAAGTTGGTCAACTTCGACGAGTTCTATTAAATCGCCCAGAGCGCGCCCTAACCCACTTAACTCCATCAAACTGTCATGAATTACTGTTTGATGATGTTCTTGCTGTAGAAGCGGCAGGTGAAGAGCACGATGCGTTCGCACGCACGCTACGCGATCAAGATGTAGAAGTGCTTCTCCTCCACGATTTACTGGTCGAAACCCTCGCCGTTCCAGAAGCAAAACAGTGGCTGCTAGATACTCAGATTTCTGACTTTCGTTACGGGCCAACCTTTGCGCGAGACCTACGCCAATATTTTTCAGAAATGGATGATGAACACCTTGCCAGCATATTTTTAGGTGGCTTAGCTTACTCAGAGCTGCCGATCACCTCATCTTCTATGCTGCCAAAAATGAAGCGTCCGCTGGATTTTGTTATTGAGCCACTACCTAACCACCTATTTACGCGTGATACCTCATGCTGGGTTTATGGTGGTGTATCGCTCAACCCAATGATGATGCCTGCACGCCAACGTGAGACAAACCACTTACGTGCGATTTATCGTTGGCACCCAATTTTTGCTGGCCAAGACTTTATCAAATACTTCGGTGATGATGATCTGCATTATGATAATGCGAATGTCGAAGGCGGTGATGTGTTGGTTATTGGTAAAGGTGCAGTTCTGATCGGTATGTCTGAGCGCACGACCGCGCAAGGTGTAGAAAACCTTGCAGCGAGCCTGTTTAAGGCAGGACAAGCAACCGAAGTGATTGCGATTGATCTGCCTAAACACCGTTCATGCATGCATTTAGACACCGTTATGACCCATATGGATGTGGACACGTTCTCTGTTTACCCAGAGATCATGCGCAAAGATCTCGACACATGGCGCTTAACACCAAAAGGCAATGGTGAAATGCATGTTGAAGCATCTCATAACTACCTGCATGCGATTGAATCTGCTCTTGGCTTAGATCAGCTGAAAATCATCACCACTGGTGGTGACAGTTATGAAGCTGAGCGCGAACAATGGAATGACGCCAATAACGTTCTTACCGTAAAACCGGGCGTTGTGATTGGTTACGAACGCAATGTATACACCAACGAAAAATACGACAAAGCTGGTATCAAAGTACTGACAGTCCCAGGTAACGAGCTTGGCCGTGGCCGTGGTGGCGCCCGCTGCATGAGCTGTCCGATAGAGCGAGACGATATATAACCAATTCGTCCTTTTACATTAAATGAATAAAAACTAAGGTTGATGTGAGTGCATCAACCTTTTTTAGTTTCACGCAAAAATAATTATTCACAAATAAAGCATTTATATGTTTTAATGCATTCTATTAATTCAATCACACGTACTAAGGGACGAGCTATGGCTTTCAATTTACGTAACCGCAACTTTTTGAAGCTATTGGATTTCTCAACCAAAGAAATCCTGTTCTTGCTCGAACTGTCTGCAGAGCTAAAAAAAGCAAAATATGCAGGAACAGAGCAGAAGACACTTCAAGGTAAAAACATTGCACTCATCTTTGAGAAATCTTCGACTCGTACCCGATGTGCGTTTGAAGTCGCAGCTTTTGATCAAGGCGCTCAAGTCTCTTACATCGGCCCTTCTGGTTCTCAGATTGGCCATAAAGAATCAATGAAAGACACCGCACGCGTCTTAGGTCGCATGTATGACGGCATCGAATATCGCGGCTTTGGCCAATCCATTGTTGAAGAGCTTGGCACTTATGCTGGTGTTCCAGTGTGGAATGGTTTGACTGATGAGTTCCACCCAACCCAAATCCTTGCCGATTTCCTTACCATGCAAGAGCACGGACGCGGTAAGCAGCTGCATGAAATGACCTTCGCTTACCTAGGCGATGCACGCAACAATATGGGCAACTCGCTCATGGTGGGTGCCGCTAAAATGGGCATGGATATTCGCCTTGTCGCGCCAAAAGCGTTCTGGCCTGAAGAAGATTTGGTGGCAACTTGCCAAACTATCGCGCAGCAAACTGGTGCAAAAATCACATTAACTGAAAGCGTGGAGGAAGGCGTGAAGGGTTGTGACTTCCTTTACACCGATGTTTGGGTATCTATGGGTGAATCCGCTGAGGCATGGGATGAACGTGTGGCTTTAATGACACCATATCAAATCAATATGGACGTGATTAAACAAACGGGTAATCCACATGTGAAGTTCATGCACTGTCTTCCGGCTTTCCACAATGATGAGACCACCGTCGGCAAAGAAGTCGCTGAAAAATACGGCATGAAAGGCCTTGAAGTAACAGAAGAGGTATTTGAGTCAGAATACTCCATCGTATTCGACGAAGCTGAAAACCGTATGCACACTATCAAAGCCGTGATGGTAGCAACATTAGGAAGCTAAACTAGCAAGCCAAAACAGCCGCTAAAAACCATGATGTAATCGCTTGCGCTCACGAAAGTTAAGCGTATAATGCTCGGCAATTTGTCTGAGGATTAAGAAATGACCAAGCTAATTGCCGACATGAAAACGCGATTTGCTCTAGCTAAGCGACTACGCTTACGTGGTGTTATTTTCGTTAATTCTATTGAATTTTAAAACCTCCCCATTTGGGGAGGTTTTTTTATGTCCAAAATTCCTTTCGGCAATTTGGATGTAGTCATCAATGTTATAGGGAAGAAGATCATGGCGAACTCGCTTTACCAGAAGCACATCATCTCTATTCCAGAGCTTTCACGTGAAGAACTGGAACTTATCGTAGAAACAGCAGGCAGCCTTAAAAAAGCACCTCGACCAGAACTGATTAAAAACAAAGTCGTTGCCAGTTGTTTCTTTGAACCATCAACACGTACACGTTTATCGTTTGAAACAGCGATTCAACGCATTGGTGGTGACGTGATTGGCTTTGATAATGATGGTAATACCTCTCTGGCGAAAAAAGGCGAAACACTCGCAGATTCAGTACAGGTCATCTCTTCTTACGTCGATGCCTTTGTGATGCGCCATCCACAAGAAGGCGCCGCTCGCTTGGCCTCTGAATTCTCAAATGGCGTGCCAGTGATCAACGCTGGTGACGGTGCAAACCAACACCCAACTCAAACGCTACTCGACCTATACACCATCGCGGAAACACAAGGTCGTCTAGACAACTTGAACGTCGCGTTCGTCGGTGACCTAAAATATGGCCGCACGGTGCACTCTCTGACTCAAGCCTTAGCGAAGTTTAATAACATCCGCTTCTTCTTTGTTGCACCAGAAGCATTGGCAATGCCAGATTACATCTGCGAAGAGCTAGATGAAGCTGGCATTCAATATAGTCTGCACACGGACATGGAGAGCGTGATTCCTGAACTAGATATTCTGTACATGACACGAGTACAGAAAGAACGTTTTGACGAATCGGAGTACGCGCACATTAAATCGGCGTATATTTTGACAGCTGCCTTACTCGAAGGGGCGCGCGAGAATCTAAAAGTACTCCACCCACTACCACGTGTGGATGAAATCACAACCGATGTTGATAAAACGCCTCATGCTTACTTCTTCCAGCAAGCTCAAAATGGCGTATACGCTCGCCAAGCACTGTTGGCGCTTGTTCTAAACGAAACACTGTAATCGAGGAGAAAACCCATGGCTAAAGAAACTCAATTGCAGGTAGAAGCAATCAAAAATGGCACGGTCATCGACCACATCCCTGCGCAAATCGGCATCAAAGTACTAAGACTGTTCGATATGCACAATTCATCACAGCGCGTTACGATTGGTCTGAACTTGCCATCATCAGCACTCGGTCATAAAGATCTACTCAAAATCGAAAATGTGTTTATTAATGAAGAGCAAGCGAGCAAGTTGGCGCTGTATGCTCCTCACGCGACCGTGAACCAAATCGAAAATTATGAAGTGGTGAAAAAGCTCGCATTAGAGCTTCCAGAGCGCATTAACGATGTCTTCGAATGCCCAAATTCAAACTGTATTTCTCACAATGAACCAGTAGAAAGCAGCTTTAGCGTATTCGAAAAGAAACAAGAAATCCGCCTAAAGTGTAAGTACTGCGAGAAAGTGTTCTCACGTGAGATCGTAACCGAACGATAAACACACCGTACGACTAGTTTAAAATACCCCGCAATGCCGGGGTATTTTACTCTTTACCTACCACGGGTTTAGAGGCAAACTGAGAATCTTTATTCCCTACAACTGATGGAAAAATCAAATGACGAAAGTACTTCACACTGAATCTGCACCAGCAGCAATCGGTCCTTACGTTCAAGGCGTAGATCTAGGTAACATGGTTCTTACTTCAGGCCAAATCCCAGTAAACCCAGCGACAGGTGAAGTGTCTGCTGATATCGCAGAACAAGCTCGTCAGTCTCTAGAAAACGTAAAGGCTGTAGTTGAATCTTCAGGTCTTAAAGTATCTGATATTGTAAAGCTAACGGTTTTTGTTAAAGACCTAAATGACTTTGGCACAGTGAACGAAGTTTACGGCAAGTTCTTTGATGAGCACGGCGTAGCAAACTACCCTGCACGCTCTTGTGTAGAAGTGGCTCGCCTACCAAAAGATGTTGGCATCGAGATTGAAGCAATCGCTGTTCGCAAATAATTGCACTTGCTGACAAACATAAAAAAACGGGTAGCTCAGGCTACCCGTTTTTTATTGTCTTTTCGTGATGATATCGCAGTAAAACTTAAGCAGCGTTGCGCTGTTTGACTTCTTCATCTAACGATTCAAGCTTCTCTTTCATCTGTTCACGACAGATATTCGCTAACTCGCGAATGCTCTCTTTACCATAGCCTTCAGTGCTGATTGGAGGTAGCATTTCAACAATCACATGACCATTGTTCCAACGGTTCAGCTTAATTTTATTCGTCGAGCTACATACGATAGGAATGATTGGCACACCTGCACCAATTGCCGCATGAAAAGCACCTGTTTTGAATGGCAGCAAACCACGCCCACGAGAACGCGTGCCTTCTGGGAACATCCACACCGAAACATCACTTTCTTTCATGCTGCTCACGACCTGATCGATAGTACCTTTTGCTTTAGAGCGATTCGCTCGGTCAATCAGGATGTTACCCGTAAGCCAGTAAAGCTGACCAAACAGTGGCATCCAAGCCAAGCTCTTTTTACCTACTGTCACAACTTTCGGGGTCACAGCAGCAGAAACAGTAAACATGTCCCAGTTGTTCTGGTGGTTAGCAATGTAAACATGTTGTCCGCGTGAATACGCATCTTCAGGGATACGCAGCTCTAACTTAATCCCAAATACACGAGACATCTTGGCAAACAAGCGGCCAAAAGTGAAAACGTGCTTAGGGTTTCGGGGGCTTAACAGGCAGTAACCACAACCACCAATAAACATAACAATCGCAAAGATAGCGACAGCAAATACACGTAACAGTGCAATCATTCTTGTTCTCCAGGAACCGGCTTTTGCCAGATACAGCTATTAATTTCTCTCTTTCCATAAAGGATAACTATGGTCATGAGAGTGATATAAAAAAGCCGAAACTCAGGTTTCGGCTCTCTTGATATCCAAGTTACCTGCGGTGCAGTTTAACTTGCCTCGCTCACTCGCTCAATATTTGCGCCAAGTGCAGCCAGTTTATTTTCGATTTTGTCGTAACCGCGGTCGATATGGTAAATACGATCAACGATGGTTTCGCCTTTAGCAATACAGCCCGCAATTACCAAACTAGCCGAAGCTCGTAGGTCGGTTGCCATCACTTGCGCACCACTTAATGACTCAACATCACCACAGATAACGGTGTTGCCTTCAATCTCGGCTTTCGCGCCCATACGCATCAATTCTGGTACGTGCATAAAGCGGTTTTCAAAGATAGTCTCAGTGATCACGCCGCCGCCTTTAGCCATCATGTTTAGTAGCGTAAATTGCGCTTGCATATCGGTCGGGAAGCCTGGATGCGGCGCTGTACGTACACTCACTGCTTTCAGCTCGCGATCAGTCATATCAACTGAAATCCAATCTTCACCCGTTTCGACAAGCGCGCCAGCTTCTTCTAGCTTGGCTAAAACCGCTTCAAGCAAATGAGCGTTAGTGTTACGACATACTACTTTACCGCCAGATACCGCGGCAGCGACAAGGAATGTTCCCGTCTCAATACGGTCGGCAACCACGTTGTGTTTACAACCACCTAGGCGCTCAACACCCTCAATCGTGATCGTATCTGTGCCTGCACCAGAAATTTTTGCACCAAGCTTATTTAGGAAATCCGCGGTGTCTACAATTTCAGGTTCACGCGCCGCGTTGTCTAGCGTTGTAGTGCCTTCAGCAAGTGCTGCAGCACACATGATGGTGATCGTCGCGCCTACGCTGACTTTATCCATCACGATGTGCGCACCTTTTAGACGACCATCAACCTCAGCTTTAACGTAACCATCTTCAAGCGTAATCGTTGCGCCAAGCTGCTCTAGGCCAGAAATATGCAGATCAACAGGACGAGCACCGATAGCACAACCGCCAGGTAGAGAAACCTGACCTTGACCAAATCGCGCTACGAGCGGACCCAAAGCCCAAATAGAAGCACGCATGGTTTTCACCAAATCATACGGTGCGCAGTATTCAGTAATGCTACTAGGATCGACGTGAACAGAACCATTACGGCTTACTTTCGCGCCTAAACGCTTAAGCAGTTCCATGGTTGTATCGATATCACGAAGGTGTGGCACGTTTGCCACTTCTACAGGCTCTTCCGCCAAGATAGACGCAAATAAAATCGGCAGTGCTGCGTTTTTTGCACCGGAAATGGTCACTTCACCAACGAGTGGTTTATCTGACCCAATAACTCGAAACTTTTCCATCAATAAACCTTAAAGCGACATCAGTTTCTTATCACGAGCCCACTCTTCTGGTGTGAACGCTTTAATTGATAATGCGTGAATGTCGTTACGCTGGATGTATTCCATCAGAGGACCATAAATTAACTGCTGCTTCTTAACGCGGCTCATTCCATCGAAACAAGCATCAACAGCAACCACCTCATAGTGGCTACCTTCACCTTTTACATGCACTTCTTGAAGGTTTAGTGCTTCTTCTAATAACTGTTGTACTTTTGCGCTATCCACAATTTACCCCTGATAATTCTGTATGTGTTTGGCCACTAAAGATTCAACATTGCTAAGTTGAAACAAAGTGCGCAGTTGCGCCGGCACGAAACTGAGCATTATATGACAGTTTTGCTTTTTTGCATGCTCTAATAAGTGGATTAACATCACCATTCCTGCAGAGTCGACGCGCTCTATCTCTTTTAACGAGCATTCCAGCTCAGCTTGAGCTGGTTGCCATTGCTGAGCATACGCCCACAATGAGGGTACTGTATCTCTATCAAGTGCCCCTGTTAGCTTAAGAATGTTTTGATCTAATTGCCACTGAGCGGGAGTCTGGGCCATTATTTCTTCGCCTCAAAGCGAATCGGTTCCGCAGCTAATTTCTCTAGATCTTTCGCGACAGATAGAATGCCTTCTTGACGAATTTTGCTATTCCATTCTGACTGTTTGCTAGAGAGTAAACTAATGCCTTCCGCAATCATATCGAACGCTTCCCACTCACCAGATTTGTTGTCTTTACGCAATTTGAACTCTAACTTGATGTTTGGACGCGGCGTATCGATGATATCAACTTTAATGCTGGTGATACGCTTAGAGTCATCAATGCTAGGCTCAGGACCAAATTCAATTTGTTGATCACTGTATTGCGTTAGCACTTGGGCATATGAAGCAATTAAATACGCGCGAAATGCATCGATAAACTCAAGTACATCCTCACGTTTCGCTCCTTTTAGGTTTGGACCTAGGAGCTTTAACCCAGCATAGCGGTAGTTGACGTAAGGCATTAGCTCTTCTTCGACAATCACCTTGAGTAAATCTGGGTCTTGTTTGATTTTCGGCTGCTCGGCTTTTAATCTTTCGAAAGTGACTTCAGCCACTTGCTTCATCATCTTATAAGGTTCAGTTTTATCCACTTCTGCTGCACTTGTACCAAACGCGCTAAACACAGCACAAACTGAAAGTAATAATCTCGCTAACATAGTTATTCCTTACTTGAATCGTCTGAACCACCTACGCTGTAAAGCACTTGACCAATTAAGTCTTCAAGCACGAGCGCTGATTTGGTGTCTTCGATGGTATCGCCATCGACCAGCATGACTTCATCGTCAAAAACAAAGCCTGGTACTAAACCAATGTATTGCTCACCAATCAAGCCAGACGTCAAAATTTGTACGCTTGACGTTTCTGGGAATTGATTGTATTTGCTATTGATCGATAGACTCACAACAGGTAATAAGTTATCTGGGTTAAGCGAAATATTGCTTACCCGGCCAATTACAACCCCACCCACTTTTACTGGCGAGCGAACTTTTAAACTACCAATATTATCGAACTCAGCTTTGAGGGTGTAAGTATCACCAGAGCCAATGCTTTTTACGTCAGCAACTTGAAAAATCATCACAAGAATCGCGCAAATTCCCGCTAATACAAAGCTGCCAACCCATAATTCAGTTTTACGTGTTTGTTGCATGATTAATTCCCAAACATCAATGCGGTCAGTACAAAGTCTAGTCCTAGTACTGCTAAAGAAGAATGCACAACAGTGCGCGTAGTTGCTCGGCTGATCCCTTCCGAAGTTGGAATAGCATCATAACCATTAAATAGAGCGACCCAAGTAACCGTAATTGCAAACGCAAAGCACTTGATCATACTGTTACCAATATCCTGTCCTAGTTCAACTGAGGACTGCATCGCTGACCAAAAACTGCCATGGTCAACACCTTTCCAGTCAACACCAACAAGCTGGGCGCCCCAAATACCCACCGCCATGAAAATCATAGCCAGTAATGGCATTGAAATAGCACCAGCCCAAAAACGTGGCGCGATCACTCTTTTCAAAGGATCTACCGCCATCATTTCAAGGCTAGAAAGTTGCTCCGTCGCTTTCATCAAGCCTATTTCTGCAGTTAACGCAGAGCCTGCACGACCAGCAAACAGAAGTGCAGTGACAACGGGCCCTAATTCACGTAGCAATGAGAGCGCCACCATTTGACCCAAACTGCCCTCTGCGCCGTAATCCACCAGCACAACATAGCCTTGTAGGCTCAAGACCATACCAATGAACAACCCAGATACGACGATAATCGCCAGAGACTGGACGCCTACGGAATAAAGTTGTTTAACGAGCAGAGGAAAGCTTTTGAGCGGTTGTGGCTTAGTAAACAGTGCCCCGATCAGCATGAAAGTCGCACGACCAAATGCTCCGCAGATGGAGAGCGTTCGTCTACCTAGTGAGGCGACAAAATGCATAAAGTTATCGACCATCAAATAAGTCCTTTTCGATACTTTGAGAAGGGAAGCGAAACGGTACAGGACCATCTGCATCACCTTGTAAGAACTGCTGAACGCGAGGGTCAGGATTCTGATTAAGCTCTTCTGGTGTGCCAAAAGCGATAATTTTGCCATCGGCCATCAGATAAACCCAATCGGCAATACTCATCACTTCAGGCACGTCGTGAGAAACGACTATAGAAGTTAAACCTAACGCTTGATTTAGATTACTAATAAGCTCAACCAAGACACCCATGGTGATTGGGTCTTGTCCGACAAATGGTTCATCGTACATGATTAAATCTGGGTCTAGGGCGATCGCACGCGCCAACGCAGCGCGTCTAGCCATGCCACCCGATAGCTCGCTTGGCATCAATTGTGCCGCGCCGCGTAAACCGACGGCTTCAAGCTTAAGCAATACCATGGTACGAATCAGCTCTTCAGATAAATTCGTATGCTCTCGCAATGGGAAGGCAACGTTATCAAAGACATTCAAATCAGTGAATAAAGCTCCTGATTGAAACAACATGCTCATTTTCTTTCGAGCATGGTAGAGTTTTTTACGCGAGAGAGAGGGAATATTGTCGCCATCAAACCAGATCTCTCCTTGCTCGGGATACAACTGACCACCAATTAAACGCAGCAGTGTTGTTTTACCAATTCCCGATGGTCCCATAATGGCCGTCACTTTGCCCTCAGGAACATGCAGATCAATACCATCAAAGATCTTGCGCTCTCCCCGTGAAAAAGTGAGGTTGTTCACGGTGACTAAATCGTTGTTCGACATATCATCTCTTCTACTGTCGGAGCGTTGCAACTCACGGCATCATCAACCAGACACACAACGGAGTTGAATTTCACGTTTAATAAAGTAACGTCGGTACATTTATTAGGCTGCAATCATAAGCACATTGGCTTTGAATTTAAAGCACTGTTCAATTAAATAAAGTCGAGTATATACCTGCAATTTTTTGTGGATTACGATCAAATCAGCGCAAAGTGTTTAAATCCTAGACAAGAATTGCTGATTTAAATGAACGACATTTGCATACATTTTCGTTACTAACCTTTAATTTATTCGTCGTTTATCTTCCATTTTAGGCCGCAAAAGGTCAAAATTAGCGGTTATTCATTTTACTTATTTAATACTTAGGAATTCTCATGCTCGAAGCCGTAGCGTTGCTTATAGTCGGTCTTGTTTTGCTCGTATGGAGTGCAGATAAACTTGTTTTTGGTTCTGCAGCGATAGCCCGCAACGTCGGTATTTCACCTCTTGTCATCGGCATGACAATCCTTGCGATGGGCTCTTCTGCGCCAGAGATGATGGTTTCTGCAACCGCAGCCTGGGACGGAAAAACCGATACTGCCGTGGGTAACGTTTTAGGCTCAAACATCGCGAACATCGCGTTAATCCTAGGTATTACAGCACTCATCAAGCCTCTGTCGATTAGCTCCGCGGTCATCCGCCGGGAACTGCCATTAATGATTGCAGTAACAGTACTCGCCGGTATTCTGCTTTGGAATAGTCATCTCGGTTTTTATGAAGGTGTCTTATTGTTTGTACTCTTTGGGGCATTTTTATTTGCTATGTTGCAGATCAGCCGCAAAGAACAAAAAGCAGGTGATGTTTTTCTTGATGACCAAGAGTCAGAAATCCCAGAAGGCGTCAGCAACCCTAAAGCGATCATGTGGGTGGTTATTGGCCTGATACTGCTTCCTTTGGCAGCAAGCATGCTAGTGGATAACGCGGTGATTATTGCAAAGTATTTTGGCATGAGCGATCTTGTCATCGGTCTGACTATCATTGCCATCGGTACTAGTCTACCTGAGCTCGCAGCATCGCTTGCTGGTGTTTTAAAAGGTGAAGACGACATGGCCGTCGGTAACATTATTGGCTCGAATGTGTTTAATATTCTGGCCGTAATGGGCATTCCCGGCATCATTAATCCATCGGTACTGAGTGAGTACGCGATGGGACGTGACTTCTGGGTCATGTTAGGCGTTTCACTGTTACTTGTCGCGATGTGTTTGGGTAAATCACGCAGTATTAACCGTATTGAAGGTGCAATCTTGTTTGCATGCTTCCTAGGTTATCAAGTGTACTTATTCGCAAACATGGCCGCTTAATTACCACGATAAATAAGTAGAGAACTGATATGTCCAATCAATTTGATTTTCGCGCTGCTGCTAAACAAGTTCTTGATATCGAAGTTGCTGCTCTGCAAGAGCTGGATACCTACTTTGATGATCAATTTGAGAAAGCGTGCGAACTGATCCTTTCCAACAGCGGCAAAGTAGTCGTTATGGGTATTGGCAAGTCAGGCCACATTGGTAACAAGATTGCTGCGACTCTGGCAAGCACGGGGACTTCTGCGTTTTTCGTTCACCCTGGCGAAGCAGCACATGGCGACTTGGGCATGATCAGCCCTGGAGATATTGTGCTCGCAATTTCTAACTCTGGTGAGTCAAACGAAATTCTGTCTCTATTTCCGGTATTAAAACGCCTGAATATCAAGATAATTAGCATGACAGGCAAGCCAGAATCCAATATGGCAAAACTGTCTGACTTGCACCTGCAAATCACGGTACCTCAAGAAGCTTGCCCACTAGGGTTGGCACCGACCAGCAGTACCACGGCCACATTAGTAATGGGAGACGCATTAGCCGTAGCCCTACTTCAAGCGCGTGGTTTTTCTGCCGAAGATTTTGCCCTATCTCATCCAGGTGGCGCGTTAGGGAGAAAACTGCTGCTTAAGTTGTCTGATATTATGCATTTTGGAGAAGCGTTACCTAAAGTTTCTCCAAACGCATTGATTCGCGATGCCCTGCTTGAAATTTCAGAAAAAGGGCTAGGCATGACCGCTATCGTCGATGAACACGATGCTATGCTTGGTATATTCACCGATGGTGATTTACGTCGCACCTTAGACAAACGCATTGATATTCATACGACCGCGATTGGCGAAGTCATGACGACAAATCCAACCACAGCGCACCCTGATATGCTAGCGGTTGAAGGTTTGAACTTGATGCAGAATAAAAATATTAACGCTCTGATTTTATGTAAAGACGAAAAAATTGTGGGTGCACTGAACATGCACGATTTACTAAAAGCTGGCGTGATGTAATATCAGCACAAACATTTAAATCATTTATTACACAAATAAAGGCAATGGTCAGGGAAGTACTGAGCTAAACGATAGGCCTTCATTATATGAGTTTTACTCGCCTTATTTATTTGCTCTTGATCTTCGTTGTCGCATGGTGCGGTTATTACCTACTGACCCCAAAAGGCAACGACGCAATTCAAGTAGCACCAGATTCTGAACTGCCCATGTTCAGTGGTACTGGACTGGAAAACATCACCTATGGTGAAGATGGTGTCCGCAGTTACATCATCCGCTCCACGAACTTAGACCATTATGCTAAGAGTGGAGATACCATTTTTAATAACCCGACTTTGATGGTTTACCGTGAAGGTAGCGTCATTGAATGGAAGGTGACGGCCACAAGAGCCGTGTTAGATGAAGACCAAGTCTTAACGTTATATGACAAGGTCTTAATGCAAAATCTTCTGCCTGGTGCGAGTTTTGATACCATGGCAACAGACAAGTTAGTCATTAATCTAACCAATCGTGATTTTAAAGCTGATCAACAGGTCATGTTGGTTGGGCCACAATTTGAAACTACTGGAGGCGCAATGCAAGGCAACTTAAAGCTGCATACCGCAACTCTGACAGACGAAGTTCAAGGTCGATATGAAACCGTTACACCTTAGCCTACTGGCACTGGTATTGGCGGCGCCTCAAGCGCTGGCACTTAAGTCGGATACTCAACAACCGGTTTACATTAACTCTGACACCCAACAGGTGGATATGAAGAGTAACCAGGTTATCTTTAAAGGCGATGTATCTCTTAAGCAAGGTAGCATCAATATCGATGCTGATAGAATCGTGGTAACGCGCGATCCTAAAACCGAAGCCATCAAACAGATTCAAGCATTTGGTAAACCTGCCAAGTTTTCTCAGCTGATGGACGATGGTAAAACACTGAGTGGTCAAGCTGTGGAGCTGGATTACCGTATTTCTACAGACGAATTGACCATGAAAGGTCAAGCGCAACTGGCACAAGACAACAACACCATCAAAGGTTCTTCGATTCGTTACCAAATTGGTAAACAAAAGCTAGTCGCTGATAGCTCTAAGGAAGAGCGCGTTACGACCATTTTGCAACCCAATCAGATAGAGAACTAATATGGCAGTACTGAGTGCGAAAAACTTGGCGAAAAGCTACAAAAAGCGCAAAGTCGTAACCGATGTTAGCTTGGAAGTTGAATCTGGTCAGATTGTTGGGCTGCTAGGCCCAAACGGCGCAGGTAAAACCACCTCGTTTTATATGATTGTCGGCTTGGTGCCACGAGATGAAGGCACCATCACCATTGATGATAAAGATATCAGTATTCTGCCGATGCACAGTCGTTCGCGTCTCGGGATTGGCTACCTTCCGCAAGAAGCGTCGATTTTCCGTAAGCTGTCGGTAGAAGATAACATCATGGCTGTACTCGAAACTCGTCAAGAAATGACACGTGAAGAGCGCCAAGATAAGCTGGAAGATTTGTTGGAAGAATTCCACATTCAGCACATCAGAACCAGTGCGGGTATGGCACTATCGGGGGGTGAGCGACGCAGAGTGGAAATCGCTCGCGCTTTAGCAGCCAACCCTCAATTCATTTTGTTGGATGAACCTTTCGCTGGTGTTGACCCAATCTCGGTTAATGACATCAAGAAAATCATCGAGCATCTACGCGATCGCGGCCTCGGAGTGTTAATCACTGACCATAACGTGCGTGAAACACTGGACGTATGCGAAAAAGCCTATATCGTAAGCCAAGGGCACCTAATTGCATCGGGAACTCCGGCAGAAGTTCTCAATAATGAACAGGTGAAACAAGTTTATCTCGGCGAACAATTCCGTCTATGATTATATTAGGAACGGTAAGATTCTGAGCATTACAAGGTAAGTAACACTGAATGAAACCTTCATTACAACTCAAGCTAGGTCAACAGTTAGCCATGACGCCACAGTTGCAACAAGCGATTCGCTTACTGCAACTGTCGACACTCGATCTTCAACAGGAAATCCAAGAAGCCTTGGATTCAAACCCATTATTGGAAGTTGAAGAAGGCCAAGATGAGCCTCTAGCAAACGGTGAAGATAAATCAGCGGTCGAGGCTGCTGATAGCAACAGTGCTAACGAACCAGCAGACATTGACGTTCCAGACAGTTCAGACGTAATTGAGAAGTCAGAGATCAGCTCTGAACTTGAAATCGATACCACTTGGGATGACGTCTACAGCGCGAATACCGGTAGCACTGGCTTAGCTCTTGACGATGATATGCCCGTCTACCAAGGCGAAACCACGGAATCATTGCATGACTACCTAATGTGGCAGCTTGACCTGACACCATTCAGTGAAACCGATCGTACGATTGCATTAGCGATTATTGACGCTGTTGACGACTACGGTTACCTAACCCTATCTCCTGAAGAAATTCATGAGAGCTTCGATAACGAAGAGATTGAGTTAGACGAAGTAGAAGCCGTTCGTAAACGTATTCAGCAGTTCGATCCGCTCGGTGTGGCATCACGCAACTTACAAGAGTGCCTACTGCTACAGCTAGCGACTTTCCCAGAAGACACACCGTGGCTTGCTGAAGCCAAAATGATTCTTGCGGATCATATTGATCACCTGGGGAACCGTGATTACAAGCTCGTCATCAAAGAGACTAAGCTGAAAGAAGCCGATCTCCGTGAAGTCCTCAAACTTATCCAGCAGTTAGATCCTCGTCCCGGTAGCCGTATCACACCGGATGATACCGAGTACGTAATTCCAGATGTGTCCGTTTTTAAAGACAACGGCAAATGGACCGTTTCTATCAACCCAGATAGCGTTCCAAAATTAAAAGTAAATCAACAATATGCTCAATTAGGCAAAGGCAATAGCGCGGATAGCCAGTACATCCGCAGCAATTTGCAAGAGGCAAAATGGTTAATTAAGAGCTTAGAGAGTAGAAACGAGACGCTACTCAAAGTTGCAAGATGTATTGTTGAACATCAACAAGATTTCTTCGAGTATGGTGAGGAAGCCATGAAGCCAATGGTACTAAATGATGTAGCCTTGGCAGTGGACATGCATGAATCCACGATTTCTCGTGTAACAACACAAAAATTTATGCATACACCACGTGGCATTTTTGAATTGAAGTACTTCTTCTCTAGCCATGTTAGTACTGACAACGGCGGAGAATGTTCGTCAACAGCAATTCGCGCACTCATTAAAAAACTGGTCGCAGCAGAGAATACTGCTAAGCCATTGAGTGATAGCAAGATTGCTGCTCTTCTGGCTGACCAAGGGATTCAGGTCGCGAGACGTACGATAGCCAAATATCGAGAATCCTTGGGAATTGCCCCTTCAAGTCAGCGTAAACGCCTATTATAAGGCACTAACTGAAAAGGAAAGTCTATGCAAATCAATATTCAAGGCCATCACGTTGATCTTACCGATTCAATGCAAGACTATGTAAATTCTAAGTTTCAGAAGCTCGAAAGGTTCTTCGACCATATCAATCAAGTACATGTTGTACTAAAAGTTGAAAAAATCACTCAAATCGCGGAAGCTACGCTTCATATAAATCAAGGCGAAATCCACGCATCAGCTGATGACGAAAATATGTATGCCGCGATCGATTCGCTGGTAGATAAATTGGTTCGCCAACTCAATAAGCACAAAGAAAAACTAAACAGTCATTAATCATGCAACTGAGCGAAATACTGTCATTGGACTGCACCAAGAGTGCGGTCCACTGCACGAGTAAAAAACGCGCCCTTGAAATGATCAGCCGCATCGTGGCTGATCAAACGGGCCAAGATTCTACCGAACTGTTCGAGTGCATGCTCAACAGAGAGAAAATGGGCAGTACTGGTATCGGAAACGGTATTGCGATCCCACACGCTAGAATGCAATCGAGCGACAAGGCTATTGCTGTCTTGCTGCAATGTGATGAAGCAATTGAATTCGATGCGATTGATAATCGACCTGTCGACCTTCTTTTTGCGCTCCTTGTACCAGAAGAACAGTGCAAAGAACACCTCAAGACTCTATCCTCTATGGCAGAACGTCTGAGCGATAAGCAAGTATTGAAACTACTGCGCAATGCTCAGAGTGATGAAGAACTTTACGACATCATGATTCACCAATAAGCAGGACGGACATCATGCGACTAATCGTGGTTAGCGGGCACTCAGGTGCCGGTAAGAGTATTGCGCTGCGCGTACTGGAAGACTTAGGTTATTACTGTGTTGATAACCTCCCAGTGAATTTGCTGGACGCATTTGTTCACTCTGTTGCTGACAGCAAGCAGAATGTTGCGGTAAGCATTGATATTCGCAATATCCCTAAAAAGCTAAAAGAACTGACTGGTACACTGGAGCAGTTGAAAACAGAGCTTGATGTGACCGTGCTTTTCTTGGACGCCAATAAGGAAACGCTACTCAAACGCTACAGCGAAACACGCCGAATCCACCCTTTATCTTTAGGTGGCACCTCTCTCTCCCTTGACCAAGCCATCGAGCGTGAGAAAGAAATTTTAACACCACTTAAAGCGCATGCCGATCTTGTACTGAACAGCAGCGGACAATCTTTGCATGAGTTGAGTGAAACCGTGCGTATGCGTGTTGAAGGCAGAGATCGCAAAGGGCTTGTTATGGTATTTGAGTCTTTTGGCTTCAAATATGGCCTGCCTTCCGATGCCGATTACGTATTCGACGTTCGCTTCTTGCCCAACCCACATTGGGAACCAGCGTTGCGCCCACTTACGGGTTTGGATGCTCCTATCGCCGCATTTTTGGAGCAGCACCAATCGGTGTTAAGTTTGAAATACCAAATTGAAAACTTTATAGAGAATTGGTTACCTCTTCTCGAGAAAAACAACCGCAGCTATTTGACCGTTGCAATAGGTTGTACCGGTGGTAAACACCGTTCGGTGTACTTAACTCAGCAAATCGGAGAGTACTTCGCCAATAAAGGACACCAAGTGCAAATTCGCCATACCTCACTAGAGAAAAACACTAAGGAGTAGCTGTGGAGTTAAGTCGTAAAGTATTGATTCAAAATCGCCTTGGCTTACATGCTCGCGCAGCCGTCAAACTGGTCGAACTGGCCCAGAGCTTTGAAGCGGTCATCACTATCGACAATGAAGAAGACAAAACCGCCACAGCAGACAGCGTAATGGGTTTATTAATGCTTGAGTCTGCTCAAGGACAGTACGTCACAATCCACGCTGCGGGTGAGCAAGCAGAAGAAGCACTGGATGCCGTTTGCCACTTAATCGAAGATAAATTTGATGAAGGCGAGTAATTTACTCGCTTTTTTATTACCTCTCACTCCCCTTCCCCTGACTGCGCCAATAAATAAATTTGCTTAGTATCATAAGTTGTTATTAAAAGGCGCCTAGAATTAAGTTATTATTCAACGCATTGTAAATATCAGGAATTGGGAGGAATGAATGGCAGAGCAAATTGAATTCGACCAAGCTCACCAAGCCCTCCAAGAAGTCACAGAAGCGCTAGAAAATGGCCGCTTCGTCCATGTTCGTCGTCAGTTACAGGACATGGAACCTGAGGATATCGCTCACCTTTTAGAAGCCTCTCCACGAAAAAGCCGTGAAGTTCTCTGGCAACTCACCGACCCTGAAGACTACGGTGAAATCCTCGACGAACTGAACGAAGACGTCAAAGATAGTCTCGTATCCAAAATGGCACCAGAAGCGCTTGCAGAAGCGACAGAAGGCATGGATACCGATGACGTGGCTTATGTACTGCGTAGCTTGCCAGACAACCTGTCACGTGAAGTCCTGTCGCAAATGGACTCCTCTGACCGTCTGCGTGTCGAAACCGCCCTGTCCTACCCAGAAGACACTGCAGGTGGACTGATGAACACCGACGTTATCACGATTCGTGGTGACGTAGATGTGGACGTGGTTTTACGTTATCTGCGTATGAAAGGTGAACTACCAGAAGCAACGGATGCACTTTATGTCATTGATGAAGAAAGCAAACTGATTGGTGAACTACCCATTACTCTGCTGATCACGACCCAGCCTGATGTCAAAATTGTCGACATCATGGAAGATGCTGACGAAGCGATTACTGTCGATACCAGTGATTCAGATGTTGCTAGTCTGTTCGAACGTCGTAACTGGGTCTCTGCTCCTGTCGTAGACGAGAATCAGCATCTCGTTGGCCGTATCACTATCGATGACGTAGTTGACGTTATCCGTGAAGATGCCGAGCACTCGATGATGAGTATGGCAGGTATGGACGATGACGAAGATACCTTCGCACCCGTTGTAAAATCAGCTCGCAAACGTAGTATCTGGCTTGGGGCTAACGTGTTGGCCGCACTCGCTGCCGCTTCTGTTTCTAACATGTTTGAAGCCACGCTAGACCAGATGGCTGCCATTGCCGTATTGATGACGATTGTTCCTTCCATGGGTGGTGTCGCTGGTAACCAAACCGTCGCACTAGTGATTCGTGGTCTTGCTCTTGGTCATATCGGTGACTCGAACAAACGAGAACTGTTGATGAAAGAAGCCTCGATCGGTTTACTCAACGGCATCATGTGGGCGCTGATTATTGGCGGCATTGTTGTCGCTTGGAAAGGTAACTGGATGCTAGGGGGAATCATTTCCGCAGCGATGCTGACCAACTTATTGGTCGCTGGGGTTGCCGGAGTAACGATTCCAATCCTCTTAAAGAAAATGAACATCGACCCAGCTTTAGCTGGTGGTATGGCGTTAACGACCGTAACGGATGTAATTGGTTTATCAGTATTCTTAGGGCTTGCCACAATACTGATTACCTAACTGCAAAAACAAAAAAGCCTGATGAACACATCAGGCTTTTTTTAATTCTGAATTGGGAGAACTTACTCACCCGCCACTTTCATCGCATCCAGTAAGATTGAACCCGTTTGAATTTGCGAGCGCGTTTCAACGTCGCTACCTACGGCAACAATCTTATTGAACATGTCCTTCAGATTACCAGCGATGGTAATTTCCGATACTGGGTATTGGATTTCACCGTTCTCAACCCAGAAGCCTGCAGCACCGCGAGAGTAATCACCTGTTACCACGTTCACGCCTTGTCCCATCACTTCTGTCACTAGAAGACCAGTACCGAGCTCTTTAAGCATTTGTTCGAAGTTTTGGCCTGTCGACTTCACGTACCAGTTATGAATCCCACCAGCGTGACCTGTCGGCGCCATCTTCATTTTACGTGCGGCATAACTGGTTAACAGATAAGTTGCTAGCACACCGTCAGTAATGATCTCACGGTCTTGAGTATATACGCCTTCGCTATCGAATGGGCTTGACGCCAAACCACGTAATACATGTGGACGTTCCGAGATATTGAACCACTCAGGAAGCACTTGCTTACCAAGGTGATCAAGTAGAAAAGAAGATTTACGGTACAGGTTACCACCGCTGATCGCCATAACAAGGTGACCAATCAAGCCAGTTGCAACATCAGCGGCAAACATGATTGGGTATTTACCTGTCTTTAAGCGCTGCGCATCTAAGCGGTTAATCGTATTCTCTGCCGCCTTACGACCCACTGTTTCTGGTGTCCATAAGTCATCGCGATGACGTGCCACTGTGTAGCTGTAATCACGCTCCATTTCGCCATTTTGACCAACGCCAATCACACAACAGCTGGTACTGTGGCGGCTAGACGCATAGCTTGCTAATAAGCCATGGCTGTTACCATACACTTTTACACCGTAGTGACTATCATAACTCGCGCCATCACTTTGCTTGATTGCACTGTCATAACTTAACGCTTCTTTCTCAGCGGCGATCGCCACATCGGCAGCATAATCGGGATCAGGGGCGTCTGGATGGAAAAGATCAAGCTCAGGGATCTCTTGCACCATGTATTCTTTGGCTGCGGGCCCTGCAAATGGATCTTCAGATGTGTAATGCGCAATATCCAGCGCCGCAATAACGGTTTGCTCGATAGCAGCTTCACTTAAATCAGACGTGGAAGCACTGCCTTTACGTTGACCTCGGTAAACGGTAATGCCCAGCGCACCATCGCTGTTGAACTCGACATTTTCTACCTCGCCCATGCGAGTAGATACACTTAAACCAGTGCTTTTGGTAATTGCGACTTCGGCGGCGTCAGATTTTGCCGATGCAAGCTTTAAGGCTCTTGCGACGGCTTGCTCTAGCTCGGTACGTTGCTCAGCAACCTGCTGTTTAATATCCATTGTCTTTCACATCTTGTCTTTGATGAACAATAGGATAACAAGAATTTCGCTTTCTCCCCACGATTCTTGTTAAAATAGTCATAATATTAATCAAAACACAGGCAACTGAAATGGCACGTAAGAATCAAAAAGCGCCATGGGAACCAGAAGAAGAGATCATCTGGGTAAGCAAATCCGAGATGAAGCGAGACATGGAAGAACTGCAAAAGCTAGGTGAGGAGCTTGTCGGCCTCAAACCTGCAGTTCTCGAAAAGTTTCCATTGAGCGAAGACCTGCGAGAAGCAATTGCAGACGCACAACGCTTTAAAAACGAAGCGCGTCGTCGCCAATTACAACGTATTGGTAAGTTGATGCGTTATGAAGATCCAGAGCCAATCCAAGCGGCGTTGGATAAGATTCGTAACAAGCACTCTCAATTAACGGCGGTATTCCACAAGCTTGAAGCTCTGCGTGATCGCGTAGTGGAAGAAGGCGACAAAGCCATTGATGACGTAATGGAAATGTATCCAGAAGCGGATCGTCAGCGTCTACGCCAATTGGCTCGCCAAGCAGCGAAAGAGAAAAAGGCTGGGAAACCAGCAAAAGCGTACCGCGAAATCTTCCAGATCCTAAAAGGTCTGAACGAAGAAGAGTTTTAATTAGACGGTTCGATGCCAACGAGCATTCAATTAACGAAAAAAGCAGACATGATGTCTGCTTTTTTATCTTTTACTTAAATGTCAGCGTTACACCAAGCGATTAATACGCTCTCCGCGCTCGAAAGCGTTAATGTTCTCAATCAAGATTTCCACTAAACGTTGAATCGATGAGTCGCTGCCCCATGCAACATGCGGTGTAAGTAGCAAATTGGGTAAATTCATATTGGCAATCAGCGGATTGCTTTCATCAGCTGGTTCTTGTGTAAAAACATCAAAACCAGCCGCAGCGATTTCTCCCTGTTTTAGGGCATCCACCAACGCTTCCTCATCCACCAAGCCTCCACGCCCCGTATTAATTAGAATGGCGTTGGGCTTCATTTGCTGCAATTCTGCTTTGCCAATCAAATTCTGAGTATGCTTGTTGAGCGGACAATGCAAAGTTAACGCATCAGAGCGTTTCAATACTTCCTCAAACGGCACATAACCAGGTCGGCATTCTGATGCACCTTTACGCTCAGCAAAGATCACCTGCATGCCTAGCGCATCAGCTAACTGTGCTGTCGCTTGCCCTAAAGCGCCGCTGCCAATAACACCTAGCGTGCTACCACCTATATCCCCGATTGGGTGCGTAAAAAAGCAAAACTGCTTATTACGCTGCCATTCGCCAGCGGCAATATCTTGATGGTAACCAAATAAATTTCGGCGTAAAGCAAACAGCATCGCAATCACGTGCTCAGGTACCGAACGCGTCGCGTAACCACGTACATTGGCAGCCGCAATATCATGCTTAGCACAGTAGTCCACATCGACGTTGTTAAAACCAGTCGCGGCAACCGCGATCATCCGCAATTGTGGTAGTTGCTCTAATATATTTTGGTCAAGCAGGACTTTATTGCTAATCACGATATCTGCACCTGCTAACCTTTCTATTACCTGCTCTGGCGCGGTTAAGTCGTACTCACACCAGTAGTGCTGAAAGCTAGGTCGTGGGATCTCAATATGTTCTGGGATGGTCGCACGGTCCAAAAATACGATGGTCGGCAAAGACATAACAACTCCTTGTTCACGGCTGAAAGACAGGATACATCAACCACAGTAACGAAATAGCGAACTAGAAAGAACCGTTGTTGACTGCGGTTGGCATTAAGGGTGTGGCAACGTTTTATAATCAGGCAATGTACGTTCTGGCGAAAAATAGTTAAAGATCGCCGCCTCGGCTTCAGGATAAAAGTCACAGGGTACAAAAATACTGCTCAGCTGATCCGTAGCTGGATGATAAAAACTTAGCTCCGCAGCGTGCAACTCTAAACGTTCTGAAAACTGATACGCCTCTTCGCTTGCATAAAACTCATCACCCACAATCGCATGACCAATCGCCATCAAATGCACGCGTAACTGATGCGATCGACCAGTAATGGGCAGTAGTCGCACAACGGTCGTATGGGTGCCATCAGGGTGCACTTCACGCTTCACCACTTGGAATAAAGTTTGAGATGGTTTGCCGTCGTCGAAGCATACTTTTTGTCGCGGACGATTTGGCCAATCACAAATTAATGGATGGTCAATATTCCCTTCTTGCGGCTCGACATGTCCCCAGACACGTGCGTAATACACCTTGTGGGTGAGACGATATTGGAACTGCTTTTTTAATGCTCGCTCCGCAGGTTTGTTTTTCGCCAGTAGCATCAACCCTGATGTCGACATATCCAAGCGGTGCACAACTTGGATTTCTGGATGCTCCTCCTTGAGGCGGCTCCACATGCTGTCGTAATGCTCTTCAAGGCGACCAGGGACAGACAGTAACCCAGATGGCTTATTCACTGCCAGAATGTCGTCATCCTCAAAAACGATATCGACCCAAGGGTCGGTGGGAGGGGTATATTCAAGCATTGCCATGGGAGATCTCTACAAAATAAAAACGCCGCGATTATATAACCAAATAGCACCCAAATGCAGGGTTATGACGAAAAGTTCAAACCAATAAAACAAAGTCAATCCTTTAGCATAAAAACTAAAAATAGCACGTTGTAAATTTAGTTTGACAACAAGACGCGTAACTGAATAGAGTGCTAGATGCACACAGCATGATATTCGCAAAGAATACTTAAAATAAATACATCAAAACACAGCATTTAAAAGACATTACCGTTGCGCAGTATAGGGCGAGCGCTCAGCTTGTCATGTACTGCGGTATGTATCTCTTTAGAAAGGTACATAAGATAAAAAGGACAATAAGCAATGGACTCCGCCGTTATAGATAAACCCCAATCCAAACTTTCCTTATTTTTTCGTTCGCTAGGCCCCGGCATATTAATGGCATCTGCTGCGGTGGGTGGCTCTCACCTCGTCGCATCAACCAAAGCGGGGGCGATTTATGGCTGGCAACTGGCGGCGCTGATTCTGCTCGTAAACCTGTTTAAATACCCTTTTTTCCGAGCGGGCGTACAGTACACCATGGGGACAGGGCTCACCTTGGTTGAGGGCTACGCGAAATTAGGTCGGCCTTATCTATGGCTATTTCTATTTCTGAGCGTGGTCTCAGCCGTAATCAATACCGCCGCTTTGTTGATGTTTAGTGCTAGCTTGCTGGGCTACTTCATTCCGTTTTCACTATCAATGGCATCACTCAGTATCATTGTGATTGTCACCTGCCTGATCATATTATTTGCTGGACATTACAAAGCGCTCGATACGTTATCTAAGGTGATCATGTCGGTGTTAACCATCGCGACTTTACTTGCCGTTTCTATCGCCTTTGGTAACCCTGTTGAGCAAGTGGCCAACTTCGAGCCACCGTCACCTTGGTCTATTGCGGCAATTGGCTTTATCGTCGTAACAATGGGGTGGATGCCTGCACCGATAGAGATCTCCTGTTTAACCTCTGCGTGGTTAAAACGCCAATCAAGCCAGCAAGAAGTAACGTATCGCTCTGCTCTATTTGACTTTAATGTCGGTTACATTGGCACGGCTTTTCTTGCCATTATCTTTGTATCGTTAGGTTCTTTGATGCTCTATGGCTCTGGCGTTGCACTTGAAAGCTCAGGCGTTGGCTTCTCCCACCAATTGGTTGGCTTATATGCGGCAACAATTGGCGAATGGTCTCGTTATTTGATCGCGGTAATTGCGTTTTTCTGTATCTTTGGCAGCACGATTACCGTTATTGATGGCTACTCACGCGTTATTTCTGACTCTCAACGTCTACTGCGCTCACAACCAGACACTAACCCTAAAACCACATCAGCGATCATGCTGGTGGTCGCCTTACTTGCATTAGGTATTGTGGTTTTCTGGGCTTCTGCGTTATTGCCTATGCTGAACTTTGCGATGATCCTCGCCTTTATGACCACGCCATTCTTTGCTCTGCTAAATTACACATTAGTGAGCAAAACCGAGTTACCTGAGCCTTTGGCTGTTGGACCTAAACTGAAGTGGTTGTCGATTGCAGGCCTGATTTACTTGTTTGGCTTCTTGGCTGTGTTTATCTGGTGGAAGTGGTTGATGTAAATGAGGTAGCTATCAGTGATTAATGCATTCCGCATAAAGAAACTAAACCGCAAATAAAGAAAAAGGTCTTCAACTGAAGACCTTTTTTAATGAACAATAAATGCTTACTTAGTTGTGGCTCACCACAATCAAACGTAGCGAGTCGAGCTGCACTTGAGCTTGGTTGATGTAACCAGTGAGCTCCTTAATTTGTGCATCAATGGCTTCAATTTCTTCGTCACGAATATTTGGGTTTACCGCTTTCAGTGCTTGCAAACGCTCAAGTTCTGCATTCAAGCTATGCTGCATATCTTGATGAGCTTGCTTGCGTACTTCCTCAACCTTCGCTTCGATAAGATTGTCCCCCGCTTCGATCAAGCGGTGTACGTCTTTCTGTACCGACGTGACCAACTTGCTGCCTAAGTGACGGTTTACAGGGCTGAGCTGGCGGTTAAAGCTTTCAAATTCCACTTGAGCAGACAAATCATTACCACGCGAGTCCATCATCAAACGGATTGGCGTTTTCGGTAAGAAGCGCGCGATGCCACTACGTTTTGGTGCTTGCGCATCTACCGCATAAATCAACTCAAGAAGAATGGTACCTACTGGTAGCGCTTTGTTTTTCAAAAGAGATACCGCAGACGTACCCACTCCTTCACTCATCAGAAGATCGATACCACCCTGGATCATTGGGTGCTCCCAACTGATAAAGTGCATATCTTCACGAGATAAAGCCGTATCACGATCAAACGTGATCGTCGCCCCTTCGTATGGCAGGCCTGGGTAGCTTGGTACCATCATGTGCTCAGATGGGGTCACAATCAGTGCGTTTTCACCTTTGTCGTCTTGGTTCAAGCCAATCGTATCAAAAAGAGAAAGTGCGAAGGTGACCAAATTGGTATCACCGTCGGTTGATTCAATTTTCTCAACGATTTGTTGTGCTTTTTCTCCGCCATTTGAATGCATTTCTAACAGGCGATCACGGCCTTGCTCCAATTGGGATTTCAGCTCTTTATTCATTTTTGCTGACGCTTCAATGATCTCATCTAGCGTGCTGGTGTCACCAGAAGCAAGGATTTCAATCAGATCATCAGAGTACTTATCGTAAACGGCACGGCCTGTTGGGCAAGTTTCTGCAAAAGCGTTTAAACCTTCATCAAACCAGCGAGCAAGAATGGCTTGCGAGGTACCTTTCAGGTAAGGAATATGAATGTCGATGTCGCGGTTCTGGCCGATACGGTCCAAACGACCGATACGTTGCTCAAGCAAGTCAGGGTTGAACGGCAAGTCAAACATGACTAATTGGTTGGCAAACTGGAAGTTACGGCCTTCAGAGCCGATTTCACTACAGATCAGAACCTGTGCACCACCTTCTTCTTGCGCAAAGTAAGCGGCTGCTTTGTCACGCTCAAGGATCGACATACCTTCATGGAAGACGGTCGCACGAATGCCTTCACGCTCACGCAGCGCTTGCTCCAGTTGCAGAGCCGTACTTGCACGAGAGGCAATCACCAGAATTTTCTCGCTGCGCTTCTCCTTTACCTTTTCAAGTAACCAATTCACGCGCGAGTCAAACTGCCACCAGCTTGCATCATCGCCTTCAAATTCTTGGAAAATTTCTTCCGGGTAAAGGTTCTTCATCGCACGTGCTTCAGAACTCATCTTACCGCCGATCATCCCAGCAACACGCATTGACGTGGTGTATTGCGGTGGAATATCCATTGGCATCAGGTGCACGTTACGCGCAGGGAAGCCTTTGATAGCCGCACGTGTGTTACGGAACAGAACTCGTCCCGTACCGTGACGATCCATCAAGTTGTCGATCAACTCTTGGCGCGCTGACGCTTTCGCTTCTTCGTCCGCTTCACTTTCGATAATGCGGAAAAGTGGTTCTACGTCTTGTTCAGACAACAACTCAGTAATCTGGTTTTTCGCTTCATCAGGCAGTTTTTCACCAGAGAAAAGTGAAGTAATCGCATCCGCTACAGGTGCGTATTGCTCTTCTTCCTCGACAAACGCTTCATAATCGTAGAAACGGTCAGGATCCAGCAAACGCAGACGAGCAAAGTGGCTCTCACGACCAAGCTGTTCTGGCGTTGCCGTCAGTAGCAGTACGCCCGGAGTACGTTCAGCTAAACCTTCTACCACTTGGTATTCACGGCTCGGTTTATCTTGGCTCCACTCAAGGTGATGCGCTTCATCGACAACTAATAGGTCCCATTCGCCTTCCAGTGCTTGTTCAAAACGCTTGCGGCTCTTGCGTAGGAAGTCTAAAGAACACAGCACGTATTGCTGGGTATCAAATGGGTTTTCTGCATCCGCAAAAGCTTCGATACAGCGCTCTTCGTCAAAGATAGAGAAATGCAGATTGAAACGACGCATCATCTCAACCAGCCATTGATGCTGCAGTGTTTCAGGCACCACAATCAAAATACGTTCTGCACGGCCAGACAGCACTTGCTGGTGAATGATCATGCCCGCTTCGATGGTTTTACCCAAACCAACTTCATCCGCCAGTAATACGCGTGGCGCGTGGCGACGGCCAACTTCGTGCGCGATGTAAAGCTGATGAGGGATCAAACCAGCACGCATACCACACAAGCCACGCATTGGGCTCTTATGCTGCTCAAACTGGTTGGTTAGCGCACGGTAACGCAGAACAAAGTTGTCCATTCGGTCGATTTGACCGGCGTACAACTTATCTTGAGGTTTATTAAAACGAATTTGGTTGCTCAGAAAAATCTCACGCAGAACAACGGCGGTTTCTTGCGTGTCTTCACGAGTACCGAAATAGGTGTATAGACCTTCGTCTTCCAGTACTTCTTCAACTTTTAGAGACCAACCTTCTTGGCAGTCGATGACATCACCAACATTAAAGGTGACTCGGGTAACAGGTGCATCGTTACGTGCGTAAACTCGGTTTTCCTCTGACGCTGCAAACATCAATGTCACAGTACGAGCATCCATTGCTACAACGGTACCTAAACCTAAATCGCTTTCCGTATCGCTAATCCAGCGCTGCCCCAAAGCAAATGTCATGAATTGACTACCTCGTTATTAGTTCTTGATTCGTGTTTCTTGTTGGTCTACTCATGCCCGTAGGCATGGATAATAGTTTAGATCTGATTCTGGCTTCTGCTATGCCGATAGCATTCGTCATTCCAGTATGAACTGAGTATTTTTAAGCCAGTTCAACATGATAAATCGGACGTAGCCTATAAGCAGAAAAAGGTCGCTAATCTTACTTGAAGCTGTGATTTAGGTCACGCCGAAACCGCATCAAGCGGAAACTTTTTTTCCCAAACTATAAATGCAATCAAATTGTAAAATACTCATGCCAATTATTAAGTTGTAGAACGTAAATATTACGTATACTTCTAGTGAGGGGCGTTTAAAACCATTGCATATGATTTAAGCGCGTTAGTACACGATTAGGATCAACACGGGTTTGCAGTAAGTTGTCTTGCTACTCGGTTGCACACTAACCGACATCAGCCCGACAACCTCTATTGCAAGCAATCAGAGTTAGGCCGCTTCACACCTATTTGAGAACGACCTAACCACTCGCATGCAGAGCCGTATTACGGCAAGGAGACGCTATGGGCGATACCGATCGGAAACTGTTTGTACTTGATACCAACATTCTTCTTCATGAACCCTTTGCCATCTTCTCTTTCCAAGAACACGATGTCGTTATCCCCATGACCGTGTTGGAAGAACTCGACCGAATCAAAGACAGCAAACGCGATGTCGCAAGAGATGCTCGCGTGGCTATTCGCGCTTTGGAAGATTTGTTTAAAGAAGCAACGCCCGATGAAATTTCTGAAGGTATTCCTGTTTCGAAAGACAGCCCCGACCAAGGCACCATTTCCATTTTGGCGGATTTTGAACTGCAGGAAACCGTCAAAGCCTTCGCCGACAAAGCCGGTGACAACCGTATACTCAATGCGGTGCTTTATCTGCAAAACAAACGAGCACCACGTGAAGTGGTACTGATCACGAAAGACATTAACATGCGTCTGCGCGCCAAAGGCGCTGGCGTACGTTTTGTTGAAGACTACCGAACCGATCAACTGATTGACGACATTCAATACCTCACCAAAGGCTTTCAACTGCGTGAGGGGGACTTCTGGAGTGATATTGAGGAAGTAGAAAGTTATGCGCTGGGCGGAAAAACCTATCACAAGCTCAGTCGTGAACCTTTTGAACCAACCTTTATTAACCAATATGTGATTGATGAAGACAGCGACTTTGCTGGCCGCGTGGAAACCATCAATGAAGACAAATTAACGCTACTCGACCTGAGCCGAGAACGCATGATGCACCGTAAGGCTTGGGACATCACACCAAAAAACATCTACCAAGGAATGGCGTTGGATGCCTTACTTGACCCGGATATTGACCTGGTGATTTTAACTGGTGCAGCAGGTAGTGGTAAAACGCTATTAGCCATGGCAGCAGCACTGGAGCAAACCATTGAAAAAGGCATGTTCGATAAAATTATCGTGACGCGTAACACGCCAGACATCGGAGAATCCATCGGCTTCCTACCCGGCTCAGAAGAGGAGAAAATGATGCCGTGGTTAGCGGCGGTGACCGATACCTTGGAAGCGCTACATAAACACGATCACTGCACTGAAGGCTCATTGAAGTACATCTGCGATAAAGCCAATATTCAGTTTAAATCGATCAACTTTATGCGTGGCCGTTCTATTCAAAATGCGTTTGTGCTGCTTGATGAGTGTCAAAACCTCACCGCTTCACAAATCAAAACCATCATCACCCGCTGCGGCGAAGGAACCAAAATCGTCTGCTCCGGTAACTTGGCGCAGATTGACTCCCATTACCTCACCCCTGTGACCTCTGGTTTGACCTACATGGTTGAACGCTTCAAGAACTTTGAAGGCAGCGCGAATATTCACCTTAACGGCGTGGTTCGTAGCCGCTTGGCAGAGTTTGCCGAAGAGAACCTGTAGTCGACATCGACTCACAAAAACAACAGAGCGCTCTAATGAGCGCTCTTGTTATAACGATTCGAATGAGTTACTCAGTGCCACCCACCGTCAGTGAGTCTAATTTCAAGGTCGGCTGACCAACACCAACTGGCACACTTTGACCTGCTTTACCACATACGCCAACGCCCTTGTCGATACTTAGGTCGTTACCAACCATCGACACTTGTTGCATGGCTTCAATACCAGAGCCAATCAACGTCGCACCTTTAACAGGGCGCGTAATTTTGCCATTTTCAATCAAGTACGCTTCCGATGCGGAGAACACAAACTTACCCGAAGTAATGTCCACCTGACCGCCACCAAAGTTTGGCGCATACAACCCTTTCTCTACCGTCGAGATGATTTCTTCTGGCGTATGTTCACCTGGAAGCATGTAGGTGTTGGTCATACGCGGCATCGGCAAATGTGCATAAGACTCACGACGACCGTTACCTGTTGGGTTCACACCCATTAACCGCGCGTTTAGCTTGTCTTGCATGTAACCTTTCAGCACGCCATTTTCGATGAGCGTGTTGTACTGGCCATTCACCCCTTCATCATCCACATTGAGTGAACCACGAAGGTCTTTTAATGTACCGTCATCAACAATGGTACACAGTGAAGACGTCACTTGTTGACCCATTTTGCCAGAGAAAACCGAAGATTCCTTACGGTTAAAGTCACCTTCTAGGCCATGACCTACCGCCTCATGTAGCAATACGCCTGGCCAACCTGAGCCCAATACCACTGGCATCATGCCTGCTGGTGCGGCTTCTGCTTCAAGGTTAACCAACGCCATGCGAATCGCTTCGTCTGCATAATGGAAAGCTTGTTTCACACCATTGCTTTCCGTTAAAAAGAAATCGTAACCAAAACGGCCACCGCCACCAGCGCTACCTCGTTCACGTCGTTCACCTTTTTGAGCGAGCACGCTAATAGACAAACGTACCAAAGGACGAATATCGCCTGCATAAGTACCGTCTGTTGCCGCAACAAGCATCTGCTCATGCACACCGCTGATGCTGATCGAGACTTCTTTAATCAATGGTTCTTTAGTGCGGATGTAAGCATCTAGAGACTTAAGTAATTCTGTTTTTTGCTGCTTTTCCCATTCAGCTAGTGGATTCACAGCCGCGTAGTACGCTTGGTTCTCCGTACGTTTAAACGCATGAACTTTGCCATTTTGCCCTTGCTGAGCAATACCGCGCGCCGCCATTGCACTCTGCTTCAGGCCTTCAGGCTGGATTTGATCAGAGTAGGCAAAGCCTGTTTTTTCGCCAGTTACGGCGCGGACACCAACACCACAATCAATGTTAAAAGAGCCATCTTTGATGATGCTGTCTTCTAGAACCAGAGACTCATGCCAGCTGGACTGAAAGTAAATGTCCGCATAATCGATCTGGCGTGTCGCAATGCTGGCAAGCGTATCAGCAATGTCTTGTTCTGTCAGACCATTTGGGGCAAGGAGTGCCTGTTCTATTTGGTTTGTGCTCATAGTTAGCTCTTTTATTTCCGTCTCAATTCATTTTGAAAGCGACTGTGTTGAGTCAGCGGCATATTCTGCCTTACTTGTTGGCTTTGTGACAAATCTATCTCTGTCACCAATAAGCCTACTTCATCCTGAAGCTGTTTATGAATACGTCCCCAAGGGTCAACGACCATTGAGTGTCCCCATGTTTTTCGTCCACATGGATGCGTTCCAGTTTGTCCGCTTGCCAAAATCCAACATTGTGTCTCAATCGCTCTAGCTCGCAATAATACTTCCCAGTGAGCTTGCCCCGTCACAGCGGTAAACGCAGCAGGCACCACAATGATATCCGCGCCTTCTTGGCGTAATACTTTATAAAGCTCAGGGAAACGAAGATCGTAACAGATGCTCAATCCAACGCTGCCGATATCGGTTTCCGCCACGACTATTTGATTACCCGCCATAAACGTGTCCGACTCACGATAACTACCATAACCATCGGCTACGTCGACATCAAACATATGCAGTTTGTCATAGTGAGCAATGCATTTACCGTGCGGCGGCAATACAAGCGTTGTGGTCGTGACACCTTTTGCGGTTTGAATGGGCATGCTTCCGGCAATCAGTGTTAACTGGTTCTTTCTTGCGATTTCAGAGAGCCGCTGTTGAATCACGCCACTCCCAAGTGGCTCTGCATGTTGATGGTACGCTTCGCGGTTGGCAAACAGCACCGTATTTTCAGGGGTAAGGACAAGCTTGGCACCTTGCTTACTCGCCAAAGCACACTGTTTTTCAATAAAGTCCAGATTCGCAGTGATATCTGGACCCGATGTCATTTGAATAATGCCAACACGTTCCATGTGTTTCCTCCCTATTCCATTTTAGTCGGTGAGTTATTTGGCCTGTTCACGCAGCTTTTCTGGCAGTTTGTATTCACCTTTACTTCGAGAAATTTCTTTTACCGTTGGTGAGTCTAGTGGGCCTTTCACTTCATAATTGACTTGAGTGAAGACCTCAACCACCGGAGAAATCACTGTTGAGATGGCTAAAACATACAACGCGGTTTGTGGCGCTACTGCAAACGCGGTCAGCATTGGTAGGCCTGATGTGATGTCTGGGGTGAACTTCACTTCCGCATCGACCATTCTGCTGTTCATATTGGCGATGCCGCGGATCTGCATTTCTCCTGCTAAGGCATCCATCACGATATCGTTGGTGATAAACACGCCATCTTGGATTTTGCCCGTGCCCGTGATCGAGTTAAACGCCATGCCTTTATCGAATACGTCGGTAAAATCGAGCTGCATCTTACGGATGATAGAATCCAAGCTGAACAAACCTAACAAGCGTGCCGCACCACTGACTTCACTGATCACGCCTTTACCAAATTCCGTTGAGACATTCCCTTGCAAGGTTTGTGTCTTCATCGACCAAGGCGCGCCGTCCCACTCCATATTGGCATTGATCTCAAATGGTGCCTGCTGAATACCCGATGTGATACCAAAGCGCTCCATAAGATCAGTGTTGTTATCACCTTTCATTTTCATGGTTAAGTTGGAATGGCTACTCTCTTTTGTCAGATCCCACCAACCGCTCATATCAATGCGGTTTTTGCCGCTGCTAAAGGTGATATTTTTCCACTCCAAACGGTTCTCGCGACGCTGCAAATCAACATTCACCTTCCCCACTTTGTAACCTTGCAACCAAAAATCATCGATGTTCAAAGTTAAGTTTGGCATCTCAGCGTGAAACTGGCGGTCAAAATTGGTAATCAAAGGCGCGTTTTGATCCTCACTGGCAAAGAGCGAACTGCGCTCTTTGGTCATCTCTTCAAACCCTGGAATATACAGGTGCAAGTGCTCCAAAGAGACCGATAAGTCATACGGCTTCAGATAGTTAGCCTTACCTTTAACCTCTTGACTGTCCACATCGAGTTGCCAGCTCAAATTCTTTTTGCTTGCGGAGAAGTCCACATCATGAAACTCAATCCCACCAAGCTGCAAGTTTGGCGTTTCAACATCAATCCGTGTAGGCAATGGAATACTCGGCGTCTTCATGCTTGCCAGAACAGATGAGGATTGCTTACCTTCCGAGCCCTGAAGCAGCTCTGCCCACTGGTCTAAATTAAGCTCAGCGACACGCACTGATGCATCGTGTCCGACAATAGGGCTGATCCTGAAACCACCTTTGCCGACCATTAAATGAGTCGCCGTCAGAACAGGTACCTCGCCAGTTATATCTATCTCGGTTTGATACTTAGCATTTGGTATCTGTAGTCTTGCTGAAATACTTTCTTGGTTGCCGGATGCCTGTAGTTTTGCTTGCCCGGACTCGCCAACTTGTTTCGCTAGCGGATAGGGATATTGACTCGCTAAACGATTTAGCTGCGCCAACACATCAAGTTGATAGGTGAAGCCTACATCATTAAGTTGTAAGTCAATGTCCATTTGCCACGGCGCATGCCCAGAAACAAGCTTTAACCAACGCTCACCAACATAAGGTTTGAGAGGCTCAACGTCCCAATCCCCTAATGTATTAATCGTCACATTGTAGCCCTGTTCCGCACTCTCACCACGAAAATCGAGGGAGATAGGCTGGGTAAGCAACTCTGCAGACAAACCCGATGTGGTGACCACATCATTATCGAAGTGGATACGCCCTGTGGCTTTCTCCAGCGTCATTGGCGGCGCTTCAATATCGACACGGTTTTCTGTTAAATCGGCATAACCCCAAGCACGGGACTCTTTTTCAAAATCAAACGGAATGTTGAGCTGGAACTCAGAGTAAACCGGACCACTCACTTGCAGCGCCGTCAACGCTGCCCCGACCGAGTCCACCAATGGCGTCGCCATCATGTAGTCACGAACTTCATTACCCGGCGCGCTCGCTTTGGCTTCAATCTCAATGTGTCCACCCTCCGCCAACTCAGGGATTCGCCCAGTAATACGCTTGGCATGAACACCATTTAGCGTGGCGGACTTTGAATCCAAATACATGGCATCATTTTCAAACAGCAAGTCCAGCTGCAGATCAGTGATGGTTGGCCACGCCGTATCAAAGCTAAATTTCGCGTCTTTTAAACCGACCCACGCCTGAAACATGCCATTATGATCTTTGTAAGGAAAATCCCCTAACTCGCCATACCACAGCAGCTTAGCCGTATTCACTTTACCGCCTTGAATCGCAGTCGATAGGTAATCCGTTAAGTCTTGTCCAAGTGCCAGAGTCGGCAGGTAACGCCATGTTTCACCTGCGTTATAGAGATCTGCTTCAGCATAAAACGATAAAAATGGGCTTTGTTCTTTTGGAAAATCAAGACGGAATGCTCCTAGTACTTGAAGATCCGGTGTCGCTGCCGTCACTTTATCAGACCACAAGCGCCAGCCACTCTCATCTTGTTGCCAGATAATATCGACTTCACCTTGTTTGATATTCAGCGGAGCTTGAAATACATCACCGTACGGAAATACATCATCAATGACGGTTACTTTCGCTTTGGCTTGATCTAAATCACCAGATACACTGCCCTGTACATGATGGAATCCTGGTAGCAGTTCCCATTGCGTCATCGCAAGTTCATCCAGTTCCGCGGAGTAGCGTAACGTGTCTAAACCACCGTTCATGGACAAGCGAACATCTTCAACTCGGCCTTTCGGTGCCAATTTGTTGATAAGGTCACTGGTCGATTCTGACTCTGGAGCCAATTTGATGAGCGGAATAAGTGCTTCGATATCGAGTTGAGAAAGGTTGAGCGTCCAACCATTCGGTTGCCAATCAAACGCTGCGTCTAATTCCGGCCAAGGGGTGTTGTCGGTTCGGATCCGAAGTGAGTGACCATTTACTTTCCAACCTTGTTTATCTGGTCGAAGATTGAAAATACCTGACTCGATAAACAGCTCATGACGACCGTTTTCATTCCACACGAGCTCAGAAGGCAACAGTTCAACATACGCATCATTCGGTTGGCTGTGTTTCAGCGTCAGCCAAGTGTTTAAGCTGACCTTACCCGACTCAGCACCCGATTCTTCTTGCATGTAAGTGGTTAACCAAGGCGTCACCGAGACATCTTGGGCACTTACGTAAAACTCACCAGACACATCACGTAGCGAACCATGATCTTTAAAGTTAGCGCTCACTAACAATGAATTCAGACGAACATCGGCAATGTTCACGGTGCCTTCGGCTAAGTGGTGCTTGCCTTGGTTGCTCCAACGGAGCTGCTCGATATCCAAACGGCGAGTCTCACCAGATACCGATTTATACCAAATCCGTGAGTCGGTAATGGTGAAGTCTTCAAACTGACGTAAAAGAAGTGAGTCGAGTTGGTCGATGAGCTTCACTTCGCTCTTATCCACACTCGACTCCTGCTCTTGACGACTAGAGGTCGGCAGAATGTCTACGGTGTGAATATCCAGAGCGAGGTTATGGATGGTGAGGTCTGCGACCACCGGTTTGAGTTGCAAAAGAGATTGAATGAGATCGAATTCAATTTGGATTTCTTCAACGGCAAAGCGTGCATCCTGAATATTCGGCAGGTTCGCTTCTAAACCGAGTAGCGCGATCGAGGGGTGATTATTGCGCCACGTCCCTGCGACGTTGGCGATAGAAAAGTCAAAACCTGTGTCCTGCTTGACCCAGGTTTTGATCTCATCTTGGAAGTGGTTAAGTTGTGGCAATGTGACGCGCAGTGTGGTTACTAATATGGCCAATAACACCAGTACAGTAACTAAACTCCACGCACAAAAACGCCCAAAACGGTTAACACCAGAATTCACAAATGTTCCAAATTACATCATTACGACGTCAAACTGTTCCTGAATGTACAGGGGCTCAGCCTGAACTCGCACTTGCTTGCCAATAAATACTTCGAGCTCAGCCAATGCATGAGACTCATCACCCAACAGCGCTTCAGCAACAAACGGCGATGCGTACACAACAAAATTATCGGCGTCGTAAGCACGGTTTACACGAGTAATCTCGCGTAATATCTCAAAGCACACAGTTTCAACCGTTTTCACGCTACCACGGCCCTCACAAGTAGGACAGCCAGAACACAAGATATGTTCAATACTTTCTCGTGTGCGCTTACGCGTCATCTCGACTAAGCCGAGCTGAGTAAAGCCGTTGATGTTGGTTTTTACTCGATCTTTAGCCAGTGCGGTTTCCAATGAGGTAAGCACTCGCTGACGGTGCTCTTCAGACGCCATATCGATAAAGTCAATGATGATAATACCGCCGAGGTTACGTAAACGCAGCTGACGAGCAATAGCTTGCGTTGCCTCAATGTTGGTATTAAAGATGGTCTCTTCAAGATTACGACGACCAACAAATGCACCAGTGTTGATATCGATAGTTGTCATGGCTTCAGTTTGATCGATGATCAAGTAGCCACCCGACTTTAGTTCAACCTTGCGCTCTAAAGAACGCTGAATTTCATTCTCGGTGTCGTACATGTCAAAGATTGGCTTGTCACCTTCGTAAAGCTCAAGCTTGTCTGTTAACTCAGGTACATACTCAGAAGTGAATTCTTTCAGGTTTTCATATTCGAGGCGGGAGTCGACCATGATTTTATCGAGCTCTGTGCCGACAAAATCACGCAGAATGCGCTGGGCTAAACCAAGTTCACCGTAAAGCGTTGAACGCGTTTTGTATTTTGAACGACGCTCCATGACTTTTAGCCACAAGCGCTTAAGAAATGCCGCGTCTTGAGAAAGCTCTTTTTCATCTGCGCCTTCCGCTGCGGTACGAATGATAAAACCACCGTGCTCATCACAGTAATGATTCACCACTTTTTTCAGACGCTCGCGCTCTTTCTCACTCTCAATACGCTGCGAAACACCGACATGACTGGCCCCCGGCATAAAAACAAGATAACGCGAAGGTAAGGTGATATCCGTCGTTAAACGCGCGCCTTTCGTACCGAGCGGATCTTTGACCACTTGTACAACAATGTCTTGCCCCTGACGTACCAGCTCAGAGATATCACGGACTTGAAACTGCTGTTTTTCGTTCTCTGCCACACATTCGGTATGCGGGACAATATCTGACGCATGTAAAAACGCCGCTTTATCTAAACCGATATCGACGAAAGCCGCTTGCATACCTGGCAGTACTCGGCTGACTTTGCCTTTGTATATATTGCCCACAATGCCGCGACGCGATTCGCGCTCGATATGTATTTCTTGTAGTACTCCACCTTCAATCATGGCCACACGAGTTTCACTCGGGGTCACGTTAAGCAGCAATTCTGCACTCATGTGCACACCTCAAAACAATTATAAAAATTCTTGAATTAGCTGATCGGTTTCGAACAAAGGTAAGCCTACTACAGCGTGATAACTGCCTTCGATTCGGGTGACAAATCGCCCTCCGAGTCCCTGAATACCATAACTTCCAGCTTTATCGCATGGCTCTCCTGACTGCCAATATTGTTCGATTTCTTCGTGAGTCAGTTGTTTGAACCACACGTCAGTGGTAACGACCACTGAATGTTGTTGTTCCGATGATACAACGCTCACCGCAGTCATCACTTGATGACGACGACCCGATAAGTCAGTAAGCATACGCTTTGAATCTTCAAAACTTTTTGGTTTTTCTAACACACGGTCATCGCATACTACGACCGTATCAGAGCCCAATACAACGGAATCAGGCTTAGCCAACGCTAAGCCTGCCTGAGCTTTTTCCAAAGAAAGACGCAACACGTAATCTCGTGCTTGCTCATGAGCCTGTTTGGCTTCCTCAATATCAGGCAATACGATCTCAAAATCATAACCCAGTTGAGCAAGCAGCTCTTTTCTTCTCGGAGAACCCGATGCGAGAACGAGAGATAAGCTTTTCTTCACCGCTTTACCTTACGTGCCATGCACGACGAACTCGTCGCATTAATAAAAACATCCATGGCCAAAGTATACAGTTTATTGCCGCCGTCCACAGAGATAATGGATTAAATACTACGTCCTGGTTCAAATATTCCCCACAGAATATCAAAACTTCCAATAACGCAGTAAAAAAGGCAATTAAAATCGACTGTTGCCACAATGCCATGTTACGAATCAACAGGAAATTCAACGCCACCAGATAGATGACAATCGACATCATCATGCCGCGAATTCCAAGCGTTGAGCCGATCAAGATATCCCATAATAAGCCCAGCACTAGCGCGGTTCCAACGTTCACTCGGTGCGGCAGTGCCAACACCCAATAACAAGTGACAAGAAACAACCATGATGGACGTAAAACATCCAACACACCTGGCCACGGAATGGTTTGCAATACCAGCGCAACGAAGAAACTGACACCAATCACCATTCGGCTGCTCACTACATTATTGGCCATCAGTTACCTCTTGTTCTTCTTGCTCTAGCCCTTCATCCACATTGGATCGCAGCACTTTGTGTTGACGATCTTCATTCGGCCAAATCAGCAGTAGGTAACGTAAACGATCAAACTCTACAACTGGCTCAGCCTTGATTGACGCAAACTCTTGGCGCGTATCGTGATCCACATTGGTAACCGTCGCGACTGGGTACCCTTCTGGGTAAATCCCACCTAGGCCGGATGTCACCAATAGATCGCCAACCTGAATATCAGTACTGGTTGGAATGTGCTCCAGTTGGATTTCATCCATTTCACCATTGCCCGACGCGATAACTCGAATATCGTTACGGATCACCTGGACAGGAATCGCATTTTTCGCATCCGTTAGCAACAGAACACGTGCGTTGTGCGCTGCGACAAACGTGACCTGACCAACAATGCCTTTTTCGTTGATCACTGGCTGTCCGACGTATACACCGTCTATTTGTCCTTTATCAATCACCACTTGATGACGATAAGGTGAGGTATCAACCGCCATCACTTCAGTTACGACTTTCTTTTCATCCCGGACAAATGAAGAGCCTAACAATTTGCGTAGACGTTGGTTTTCTTCTTTATATTGATCGAGCAAGATCAGCTCGCTTTTCAGGCGTAGCACTTCTCGCTTTAAGTTGCGATTGCCTTCAACTAATGCCTGACGAGTATTAAAACGTTCAAATACGCCATCGAACATGCTGCGAGGCAAATTGGCTGCGTATTGAATGGGCGCAACCATACTGTTCAATAAGTATCGGACGTTGGAAAACGTATCTAGACGACTATCAGCCAGCATTAAGCTCGCCGACACGATGACAGCAAAAAACAGACGTAATTGCAGAGACGGACCTCTGCCAAAAATCGGTTTCATCTTGTTTTTGACCTGATTGCTTCCATGATTATTGAGCCTTACTTGGCAACCTAAAAATACTTAAATAAATACTTTTAGGTATGGAGCATGTTTGAATTACAGAGAGAGCAGAAATGAAGGTGAAGCCCGACATGAGCTTCACCTAAACCTTTATTCTTCAGAGAACAGATCGCCACCGTGCATGTCGATCATTTCTAGTGCTTTACCGCCACCACGCGCAACACACGTTAGTGGGTCTTCCGCGATAACCACAGGGATACCGGTTTCTTCCATTAATAGACGATCGAGATCTTTCAGTAGCGCGCCACCACCTGTCAGAACCATGCCGTTTTCAGAAATGTCTGAAGCAAGCTCTGGTGGACACTGCTCTAGTGCAACCATGACTGCTGAGACGATGCCAGATAGCGGCTCTTGAAGCGCTTCTAGGATCTCGTTTGAGTTCAGGCTAAAGCTGCGTGGCACACCCTCTGCAAGGTTGCGACCGCGAACTTCAATCTCTTGAACTTCATCGCCAGGGTAAGCAGAACCGATTTCGTGTTTGATCTTTTCAGCCGTTGCTTCACCAATCAAGCTGCCGTAGTTACGACGTACGTAGTTGATCACGGCTTCATCAAAGCGGTCACCACCGATACGTACAGATGATGAGTAAACCACACCGTTTAGAGAGATAACGGCAACTTCAGTTGTACCACCACCGATATCGACCACCATTGAGCCTGTCGGCTCAGACACGCGCAGACCAGCACCAATTGCTGCTGCCATTGGCTCGTCGATTAGGTAAACTTCACGCGCACCAGCACCGAGGGCTGATTCACGAATTGCGCGACGCTCAACTTGGGTAGAACCACAAGGAACACAAACAAGAACACGTGGGCTTGGCTTTAGGATGCTGTTATCGTGCACTTGCTTGATAAAGTGCTGAAGCATTTTTTCGGTTACATAGAAATCAGCAATTACGCCGTCTTTCATTGGGCGGATAGCGGAAATGTTGCCAGGTGTACGACCAAGCATCTGTTTTGCTGCGTGACCGACTGCAGCAACGCTTTTTGCAGAACCTACACGATCTTGACGAATAGCAACTACAGAAGGTTCATCAAGGACAATTCCTTGCCCTTTTACGTAAATTAGAGTGTTGGCTGTACCTAAATCGATAGATAGATCGTTAGAAAACATGCCACGAAGTTTCTTAAACATACTCTTCGCTCATCCTGCAAAAATATAGAAGACAAAAATTGCTCTAAATGTACCAATGCCTCGCTGTCACAGCAAGGTATTGGTACACAAACATGAGCAGAAAGCCTCAATTTCTTGCAGTTTCCTAACTTAAGGCCAAAAACCTAAGTTGTTACTGTCCGGTTAACCCTGGCTCACCACGGTAAATCACGCGATCGTTACCACGATGAATACCAAAGGTTACTACGGATGATGGGTTTTCTTCGGAGCCATCTTTATCCCAGTCGTATTTGAGCCAAGGTAAGCCATTTTTTGAATCATCAAGATCTAACCAAACGCGCGTTTGCTGACGGTATGGTTCAGCTTGAGTTGCAGTAACAGAACGAGAAGAACCTGAGGAAACGGTACCACCAGCTCCTAGTGTAACCGCTTTAGGATCAGCATCAGTACCTGTTGGCCAGATATGCGTTTCAGCGGCAGTGACACCTTTCACATCGGTTTGATTGTCATCAGGGTTGGCGATAAAGCGGCTACCATTCCAGTACTCCACTCGGAGTGGTACGCGCAATTCTTTGCCTTGGTTCCCCCCAACATCGTCTAGGTCAACACGACCGAAACGAATGTCTGGTTGTTTCCGTAGCTGCTTCACACCAATACTCACACCAGCTTTGTCTAATGATGATGAAGATAGCTCAATAGAAATAGATGTATCTGATGAATTCTCTAAGTAGTTTAAGGGGCCGTCAGGTTTAGTTACTACTTTATTCCACACCAGTCCACTAGCGCTATATTTCCCTACGCTTTGCCCTGAAACATAAGGCCCTTTACTTTCGTTCAACCAGTTACCAGTGTATGTGGACAACGCACTAAACCTACTAACATTGGCAGAGTTATTCTCGTACAAGTTGAATTTCGCGTGGTGAACTTCATCAAAATACGCATAGTTACGCAATGCACCGCCTCCTTTCGACAATGCTTCTACGTAAAACTGTTTTAACCCAAAAGGCTGCCCCATATACGTAAATGTTTGGCTATTTGGATAATCCCATATATTGTTGTACGAAGTTGTTTGATCGCTACTGTAAACATTGAATTTACCAGGGTAGAAACGCCCAACATTTAGCGTTGCATCTGTAATTTTGAATGCAGCACTGCCTAGATACGACGAATACGAATCACCATTACCCGCAGAAGGAGCAGATACGACAAACTTAAACACTCCAACATCACTCACTGATTGCTTGAATGACACACTCCCTTCGCTCCATTCGGCATCATCAGGCAACATATCAACTAGTAGAGTTGCATCAACGACACTTCCTTCATCTAGTTTATCTGGCTTTGGATAAACTAGCGTATTGGTAATTTTGATGTCAGGTTCTCGATAATTCTTAGCCTCAGCACCGCCATCCTGATAAGCCTTAACGAACATGGTGAACTCTTCCCCTGCGGGGATATAACCATCACAACCAGAAGAGCAATCACCTCGACCACTGACACTCAAGCCCAACTTCGCAGGAAAACTAACAAATGTTCGATAACTCTCAGCTTGCTTTTTGTTGGTTTCAGCTAGGACTCGAGCAGAAACTTTTAGCCGTCCTACTTCAGGGTATTCAACATTAAATACAGCTTTGCCATTTGTGCTAAAAAACACGTTAGGAATTGTTACCCAGTCATTAGGTTTAGTCATAGAGATAGCCTGTTCAAACTGACTATTTTTCCCTTTAAAGCTCACCTTAAGAGCTGGTGTGTAACTCGGTTTACTTGGCTCATCATAATCGAACTTCATTTGAATATTTCTAAATAAACCTTGGGATGGAACCTGCGATGAACTTGACTCACAAAGCATTAAATTTGGATGATAATTTGCACTTGGACTCTTTAATTTGTACTGAGTTTGCAAATCGCCAGAGTTATTAAAGAAAGGTAGTCCAGATATTTTATCTGGGATCGACAACGTGATTGAGCTTGCAAAACTGATCAAACAGCTAGGATCAAAGTCGTCTTCACCAAATAATTTACATTTAACTGGTTCTATATTAGGGGAGATAATTGATGTACGAGCAATGCCAAGCTTGGCTTGTTCCGCTCCCTCTGAGCGCACTTGTAAATTAGCACTATGTGTAAATATCAACGTATTATCTACAAGTGGCTCACCTTGCGAGTTTAACCACTGAGCGTCATGCATATCAGATAAGGTAACCTCTAACTCCTTAGGATTCGTCATCCCCTTCGGAGGATACGTCTCATCACATTCAGGGGTCATGCAAGCTGTAAGAGTTACACTTTGAGCATCGCAAACATTTCCGCTTCCATCGTAAGTGAAGCGAAAATGATCGATCTGAGGCTCTTTATTGAATCGATCTGCACATATATTAACATTGTCAACTTCATGAATGTTGGTGCTAGCCCCAGTCCCCGAAGTAATTGAAACCAAGAAGTCTTTCGGTAATTGTGGCTGACCAAACCCATCCGCTATATTAAATGGCTCTATCAAGCTTTCCCAAGCAGAACCATTAATACTGCGCTCGATGGAAACCCACACTCCACTGTTTCTCCCCACAATACCGTTCCGAGTATCTACAGTGACTCTAAATTTATGCTTATCATACGGAGATCTTCCGCCTCTTTCATCCAGCGGACCGACGTCTGTATTATTATTAATGAACTTATAGCCACCAAACCACTCTTTGGTATCTGATCCGTTCATTATTTTTTGATAACCAGCCCCACGAATGGTGACAGAATGCGGCTTTCTGCCTGGACGCGTTGCTGAGTCATCAAAACTACCTTCGTTAGAAAAATTACCGTACTCATCAATACCAAACGCAACCCACCCACCAGCAAAGCCCTCCATTCCTGGTTTGACACCGTAGCCCAGAGGCCCACCTAAAGCACCTGGAGATGGGGGAACATTTGCATCAGAAAGAACAATAGCAATACCATCACCACCAGTTCGCGTGCTGCTATGTCGTGCATAGTGGTCGAATGTTACTTGAACAACATTATCCTCAGATGGGATAGTTACTTTGAATGCTGAAGCCGTAGATTGATCGTTTTGGTTTGTGGATACGATAAATCGACCAGAATCGACATAGGGAACCGTGCTCTTTCCCCGCCCCATAACAGTCCAATTGCTCAGTGGTTTTTCAGCATCGAAGTTCTCAACCAAACACTCGACTGGTTCTGGAATAATAATTTCTGGAACCATATCAGGACACACATTTTCTAGGAAGTCTAGCGGGCAATTACCTATGGCTTGCGAGTTATCACAGTTAGGTTCATCTGCACCACAATAGATTTTTGCATTATGAAAATCATATGAATGACCAACAACAGAACCACACACACTTGAGTTCTTTACAGTTGCGTTATGACTTGCATGTATAGCATTTGTGTAAGCGTAAATGCCCCTATTTTTATTTTCTTTGGAATTGTCGAGTTTAACTTCTGAACCTCTGGAGGTAACTTGACCACATACTAGGGACTTTTTAATTTCAACTTCGTGTAAAGCTATCAAATTTCCGTAAACGGAGTTACCGCCTCCCGCCTCTTCAAGCTTTATTTCTTCGCCGAGGCTTTGGATGTCTCCAACAACCTTAGTGCCCTTTAAAACCACTTCGTGCAATGCTTCAATGTCACCGTAAACTTGATTATTCAAATTTTCTGTTTTTACAGCCCCGCCTTTACTTGTTACATCACCACGAACTACAGTCTGCTTCAATACAATGTCCCCATGAGCAACTACATCGCCTTCGATATTATTACTGTTTACCTCTGTCTTTATCTGCCCAGCGATACTGGTAACTCCACCTTTTACAGTAACTTTTGAGAGAACAATATCCTTCGCTCCCCAAATGTTACCTTCAATAACATTCCCTGTACCTTTAATCTCTATGCCATCCGTAAGACTTGTAACATTTCCTGCCACTTCTGCACTTTCAAGATACACGTAACCGTGAGACGAATAGATGAAACCATTTATGTCGATATTATTTTTTAGTTCAACACTTCCATGGGCTTCAATATTGCCGAAGAGTCGAACTTGATTTCGGCCTTTCACATTACTGGTTTTAGCAAGAATATTAATAGGGCGAATAGAGCTGCCAATTACATTTTTTCCTTTAAATTCGACATCACCATAAACTAGAATATTCATTGGCCAGTCGGAAGAAATTGACTGCCATTTATGTAGGTATAACCCGTTCGGGCAAACATAATCATTGTAACTATAATAACCATCACACAGGTTCCCTCTCGATTTCATCGTTCCCTTACTAATTGACCAATATGGTGTCATATCAAAAGTTTCAGCAGAAAAGCTCTTAAGAGAAAACAAACCAAAAAATAAAGCAGCAATTATTTTTCTTTTCATTATTCTAATCCTTAATCCAAACCTCTTGTCTGCGTTCAACCAAGCTCAATCCAGAACCACACTGGACTGCGGCTTCGATACGATAAAATGTTTGGCTATCTAACTTTTTATCGCCCCCGTCACACACAAGCGAAACTAATCGGCAGCTTCCGTAATCAATGCTCTCTGAGCTTGGCGCTTTACCATTGACTTTATTACTGCAATTGCTTCCCACATCTGGTTTTTCATCGTTAAGTGGGTATATTTCAGTGAGTGCCCACTCTATTGAAGATTGAGCGTAAAACCATGCTTGTGTCCCTAAAAACTCACGAGTCATTGAGTTTTGATTAGACCAATTGGTCTTTGTGAGCGTCGCTCCTAGATATCCCATAACAACAATCACGAACAAGCATACAATGAGTACATTTCCACTGTTTTTCTGTTTATGGGACATTTAACACCTGCACATCTTGTTGGTAGGTACTAACTTCACCATTTTGTTCAAAAGCAAATTTGAGATAGACAATCCCACCAGTCTGTAAACTCACATTCGTGTAATCAAATTGACTGTCACCTGCCACAATATTTTCAACAACAGTGCCATTGCGAGTTAAGCGATTAGTATGAGCCCCGGCTTTGACAATGCAGTATTCAACTTTGGTTGCTAACTGATATAGATAAATACGATGAGCGATCGAGTCACTAGGTAAAGATCCCGTTAAGCTAAAGCGATAAAAATTGGCATTACCATTGCTATCATCACCATTTAAAGGAAGGTCACTATTAATTAAGTGATTACTCACAGCGCCTGATATCAAATCGTCATAGCGTGTAGGATTTATGACAAAGCGTATCTCCTCGGAGGCTTTTAATGTATCTCCTAGAACGTTTTCCCCAGTGATAAAAAGCAGATCGTTGCTGGTTGGTTCTTGAAAGTAATAACCGGAATTTAAAGTTGGAACAAACGACAGGCAGGATTCGTTCGCCGTGTTTGTCATTGCAAAACTATTGGGAACGGCGTGTCTAATTTCACGCGCCATTTTTTCTAGCACAAATTGAGCTTGGGTCTGAATTCTTTGTCTTGAACTCGCATCAACATACCCTTTCATCCCAACTTGAACATAACCCGCAATCCCCAGCATGATGATGCTACCAATAACAATGGTCAGCACGAGTTCTATGAGAGTGAAACCTCTTTGACTCATTAATAATTACCTCTGTAACCAACCAATGAAATCGCTAACGAGGAACCAGCAAATATATCCAGCTTCACTTGCTTCATTTTAGGAACACTTCCTTCGAGCTCTGTCGTTTCTACCGCAACCTCTACACGAAAATTGACATAACTACTGTCTGCACTATTACCGACAACATCTGAGAGTTGGTATTTTTCGATCCCTGACGGACAACTATTCTGAGTATTTTCGGTGTACCAACAACCAATATAGTCATCAACGTCATTAAAAGCAGAGGGCGAAGTCTCTCCATCTCTTCCAAGAGGTGAGCAAGCGTCTGCCCCGCTTTCGCCGCAGCGGAGCATGCCACCATTGTCATCATAATAATGGTCAAAATTGCGGGCCAAAATTTGCGACATCATACTATGCCCTAAAGCAATGGCTCGACTTTGATAATGGGAGGTGGAAGCATCTTTAATTTGTGGTATCAATGCTGTCGAAAACATCACCATTGCGATTCCCATCAAGACGATCGCAATAATCATCTCAATAAGCGTCATTCCTCGAAGCGTTTTTTTGCATTTCATCGTCATGAACAGCCACCTTTACTTACGTAGCCTTGCTCATTAATTGTGACCGTACAGGTTTGAGAGCTATTGTTTTCGCTAATAGAGATAGTGACCGAAGAAGGGGTCGGATTTCCTAGAAGATCAAATTTAACCTCTTGAACAGGAGAAAAAGTAACACTGCTGTCTTCGACCCAATCACTACGACTACTGGACTGAGATGAGCAAGAGGCTTTTGAACCAATACAATTGGTTGCTATGGATAGAATAAAATCGTTATTTCCTACCGCACTACTGACATTTGATTGCATGCGATTCACCTGGACTTGGCGAACAACAGAAATGACTTGATCTTGAATTGCGACGGCAGAAATACCAGTGCGTATAAATCGACTGGATGCATAAAGCGATAATATAGAGAGGATGACGATTACCATGATCAGCTCAATGAGAGTAAAACCTGATATCGTTGAGCGCGACTTCATACTGAGGAACCTTCGGCTTACAACAAGCGATTAAATTATAAGCAAAAAAGCATGGTGATTTTGGACTAAAATCACACTTCTTTTACGTAGCAAACAAGATTGCTCTAGGTTAGTTTTTCGATCTATCGATTTCTTCTTCAATCCGATCGTAAGTTTCTTTATTGCTCAGCGTTTCAGAAACGTGCTCGGCGGTTTGCTTAGTTTGCTCCCACTTTGCTTCGTAAGTTTCTGGCTCGAAGCTGATAAATCTTGGTAATACCACATAACCGATCACACCTAAGATAATCAGCACAACGACAAACTCTATCGCACTAAGACCCGATGTTTTACGCATATGAACTATTCCGAGATTAATCAAAATAAAGAGAAAAAGGCCAGACTAGCTGGCCTTTTCAATTAGATTAAGCGCCACAGCCAGAGCCTAACACAAGCTCAGTTGAAGCAGCAGCAGAACTTTGTGCTTGATTATATTTCACCACACATGTCGCTGTATTATCAGCTGCTCCTTTGAAACTAAATGTAATACTCTCACTACCCTCATCTGTCACGCTTGACACCTTTTTCCAGTCACCAGTGGTTGCATCTAGACCATTAACCGCTTTCATAATACCTGTCTCATCTGCCGTAGGAAAACCATACGCAACCGTAATATCATCAACTTTAACATCATCACCTGCTGCTTTAGCTTCAATACCATCAATTGCAGCCTTACCATAAACAATGCCTGCCGCACCATCAATAGCGCCTTTTAGGCCTTGAAGCGAAGATTTACGAGCATCATCTTGCAGGTTAAGGAAACGTGGCGCTGCAGTTACCGCTAGAATACCTAGGATTACAATTACCACTACCAATTCGATAAGGGTGAAACCACCTTGTCTTTTCATTGTTTACTCTCTCTATGTAAGCATGCAGTACAACTGCAAAGTTTCGTTTAGGTCACGCGACCATTTTGGATATTGTCAAAACGGTTTGGGGCAGCAACGTTCACTAAAACTGACCGTGAAGTGGATACTGTATCTACCGCTTGAGCAGAATGACGATTCGCCATTATTCAGTTCATGCTGCAATGAGAAAAACACATTATTGTTTACCCTCTATTACAGCGTCTTACTTATGGTAATGATTGCATTATACCGACTTTCATTACCAATTATAGTGATTAGGTGTCAAAAAATTCACTCCGCCGACATTTCGACGTCTATTTTCAGTTGATTAGCTGTTGAAATAACTACAATCGACTGACCATTTTCATAAGTATATTGACAGACATAACGATCAGTTTTGATGGCTCCACTGATATCTATTAACTTATTGGTCATTATTTTACGTTGTGGATAATGCACTGCTAACCAATAACCACAATCTAAAACACCTTGCTGAGTAAAGGGAGATACTAGCCCGCCCTCAGTCATGGTGAGATTAAAACCATCCATCAGCATATGTTCTGGCTCGCCTTTTACGAGCCAAGCTTGACGATAACGCTGAACACTATCTTGCATCCAAACTCTCGCCAACTTCGCTCCGGTCACTTGCGCCTGCTCGGTAACAGGACGTAATTTGACCGCCAAGCCAACAGCAATGATGGTAGCAATTACCCCAAAAACGATTAGCGTCGCTCGACTTTGATTTTCAACCACCTATTAGCCGCCTTTGATGATGTCTAGCATTCCCCACATTGGCAGGAAGATACCCAGTGCTAGCACCATGACCATGCCGGCGACAATCACCAAAAGTAGCGGTTCTATTCTTGCGGTTAGTGTTTTTAGATCGTAATCAACTTCTCTATCGTAAAAATCCGACACTTCTAGCAGCAGCTCATCAATACGACCGGTTTCTTCCCCTACTGCAATCATCTGAATCACCAAAGGGGTAAAGATTTTACTGTTGATGGCAGTCACTGAGATGGTGCTACCCGCTTCAATCGCGGATTTCATCTCAAGAATTCGATTTTCTAAAAAGCGGTTCCCCAGAGCTTCCCCGGCTAAAGCTAAAGACTGGTTAAGTGGAACGCCTGACTTAAGCATCAACGAGAAGGTTCTGGCAAAACGGGAAAGCTGCGCGCGATTAACGATATCGCCCACAATTGGAAGCCGAAGCCGAAACTTATCGAACTTTTCCCTACCATCAGCCGTCGCCACCCAGGCTCTGAAAACCGCAAACGCGCCAATCATTGCCACAATCAACAACACCCAATAATTAACAAAGAAATTAGAAGTAGCGATCAAAATACGCGTCGGCAACGGTAGCTCAACCCCAAAGCGCGTGAACATCGATGCAAACTCAGGGATCACCAAGATATTCAATATAAACATGGCGATGGTGATAAAGATAATGACAAACGTCGGATAACGCATCGCCGCTTTGATGCGTTTACGAGTCTCGAGTTCCTGCTCGTAGTAATTCGCCAGTTGCAATAGCGCTTGATCGAGTCGACCCGTATTCTCACCTACATTGATCATAGAAACGAAAAGCGGACTGAATACTTTGCTGTGTTGCTGCATTGCAGAAGACAGACCGCGACCATTACTCAGTTCAGAAACGACATCTTCCAGTGCCTCTTTGAGCTGTTTGTTTTCACAATTTTGCAGCAGGCCACGCATAGAACGCAGCAACGGTACGCCCGCTTTAGTTAAGCTAAACAACTGGCGAGAGAAAAGAATGATCACTTCCAATGGAATGGCTGGCACAAATAGCTTAGACAAGCTCATTTGGCTTTTTGCCGACTCTTTCTCTAACCGCACATTGAGCGGGATGATCCCTTTGTTCATCAACGCTTCCGCTGCAGCTTCTGAGTTCACTGCCTCGATTTTGCCGTTAGTGGATGAGCCGTCTAGAGTACGACCTTGATAACGAAAAGTTGGCATTCACTTACCTATATGAAAATGGGATCAGTCTTACCAGAAGCGTCACCTTCACCTAGGGTCATCACTTCATCCAAGCTGACGGTGCCTTGCAGCGCCAGTTCCATCGCCGAGGCAAGCAGCGGCTTATAGTTTTCTGAGCGACGCGCGGCTTGGGCAAAGCCAACCGCATCATTGGCGCGCAGTTTATCCATCATTTCTTGCTCCAGTTCGAGCATTTCAAACACACCGATTCGGCCTCGATAGCCAGTCAAGTTACAGTTTTGACAGCCTGCACCTTTATAAAAAGTGGTGCCCACTTGGTTTGGAAAACGCCCAGCTAACCACTGTTGGCGTGACTCGTCTAGATGGTCTTCTGTTTTGCAATCTGGACAAACACGGCGAACAAGACGCTGCGCCACCACGGCTCTGACCGCACTAGCAACCAAGTAACCCGGTGCGCCCATATCGATCATGCGTAACGCACTGTCGACAGCATCATTGGTGTGAAGAGTGCTCAATACTAAGTGACCCGTTAGTGCAGCTCGTAGACCAATTTCTACCGTCTCTTGGTCACGCATCTCACCAACAAGAATGATGTCTGGGTCTTGACGCAAGAAGGTTCGAAGCACACGCGAGAAAGTCAGATCGATCTTACTGTTTACCTGTACCTGAGTGATGCGAGGCAGGCGATATTCAACCGGGTCCTCTGCTGTAATGATCTTTTTCCCAGGTTCGTTGAGCTCACTTAATGCGCCGTAAAGCGTGGTGGTTTTACCTGAACCTGTCGGCCCCGTCACCAAGATCATGCCGTGCGGACGAGCCAACTGTCGACGTAAACGAGCAAGCAAATCTGGCGGCAAACCTGACTCTTCTAATGGACGCAAACCAGCAGACTGGTTAAGCAGACGCATTACCACGGACTCCCCGTATTGCGTTGGTAGCGTCGACATACGAATATCGATTGATTGACCACGCACTTTGATATTGAATCGGCCATCTTGTGGCAAGCGCTTCTCAGAGATGTCTAGGTGCGCCATCAACTTCAATCGAAGAACCAAAGCCGATGCGATATTCACTTCATTCAGGATGGTTTCATGCAGTACACCATCAATACGCTGACGTAAGCGCAATATCTGATCGTCTGGCTCAATATGAATATCCGATGCCCCGACTTGTACCGCATCTTCAAACATGGAATTAACCAGCTTTACAACGGTAACTTCCTCACTGTCGGTTCCATCAATACCGTAATCGAAGCTTTGCTCGTCTTTATGCTCTTCATGCAACTGTTCCGCGAAAGAAGCGATCTCTTTAGTGCGGCGATAATAGCGGTCAAAGCTTGAAATGAGTTGGCGCTCTGAAGCCACAATGAACTCAAGGTTGTATTCACCTAGCAAATTCATCAGTGACTCTTGGATGAACAAATCTGCAGGGTCACTCATAGCAACGCGCAACGTGTCCCCATTTCGAGCAACGACCATCGCACGTAAGCGACGTGCGTGTACCTCAGGTAGAATCTGTACCGCTTCCGCATCCACAGGGGCACGACCAAGATCGATCAATGGCAAACCAAGTTGTTGGGACAAGAAGTCCAACATTTGCTTCTCAGTAATAAAGCCGAGATCAATTAACGCATCGCCTAGCTTCTGCCCGGTACTACGTTGTGCGTTTAGTGCTTGCTGGATTTGTTCTTCAGAGACGATGCCTTCTTCAACCAGAAGATCGCCTAAGCGTTTTCTCAACTGAATTTTCATTGTGCATTCTCCAGCTGTTTCAAGATGCTCAAACGGTCACGAATAAACGCTTGCGATTGATTCGAAATGCCAACTTTACCCAGAGCTTGGTTGTAAGAGTTGATCGCGGCGGTAAACGTCAGCGCGCGCTCTTGTTGAATCGCTAAACCTAGCCACCAGCGCGCATTTTCCGGCTCACGTTGAGTAAGGAGTTGATAACTCTCAAGCGCAATATCATTCTGCTTGTGTTTTTGTGCCAATGCCGCACGCATCGCCAAGTAATCTCGACTTGGTCTTGGAGGCAAATGCACAAGCGGACTCAGCGCCGCTTCAGGTTGATTAGCTTTCACTAACAACTTAGACAAGGCCAAACGAAGTACTTGGTTGTTCGTGTCAAGGTTGATCCCTTCTTGGATAATCTCATACGCTTTACGCGTGTCGCCTTTGCCAAAGTACAACGCCGATAATTTTTGACGCGTGTCTGCATTCATTGGCTCATAACGTAACGCCTCAGCATAAGCCGACAACGCCGTTTGCATATCGTTAGCATCCAGTGCTTTTTCCGCTCGGCTAACCGCTTTAAGAGATAACTGGCGGTGCGTCAGCTCAACCTGCTCAATACGCATTGAACTGTTTTCTGCTGTCGTGCGGGTTACGTGATTAGATTGCTCATCGCTTGGCATCGTTGCCACTTGCGCGAGTAGCACTGCATCTTCAGAGACCGCATTTACCTCCGCTCTTGGCGTGAACCTATCAGTCTCAGGCATATGAAGCTGTTGCGCAGCCGGTTGTGTCACTGGCTTCGTGTAAACCACATGGGCTGTCTCGGGCGTCATTTTACTCGTTGGCGAATGAGTACTCTCTGATGATGTGATTGACGAAGCATTCACTGACGACAATGGCATGGTTTCTGTTTGAGCAGATGAAAGCTCGCCTGAAGGGATAGGACCGCGAGAGACCGCCCAGCCGCCCACCGCAAGGCTTAACGAGAAACCAGCAACGAGCCAAAGCCAAGGTTTACTGCGTGAAACGTTGGGAATGTCCGCACGAGTAAGCTCTGACGGTGATGTTTTTTCAGCGAGTTCTGATAATGCTTTATTGATGGCACTCAAGGTTGACTCCATCCCCAAAATACGGGTGTTTTAAACTTAGGTTTACGGGCATCAAACGTATCGTGCATAGCTGCGTAAACGTGATGATTTTTTAATAGTGTGCAACGATCATTAAATGCCGCAAGCAACGACTTGTGGCTAATTTGGTTGATCAAACGTGGAATCCCCATGGATGAACGCCAAATCGCTTTTTTCTGCTCAATAGAAAAAATGTGCGCTCCATTGCCTGCCTTGTCTAAACGATTATTGATGTAAGCCACGCCTTCATCGATAGAAAGAGGACGCAGCTGACAACTAAACGTAATACGTTGACGAAACTGCCTTAGCTCGTGGCTGGCTAACCGCTCATCCAACTCAGGTTGTCCGAATAACACCAGTTGAATGAGTTTATCTTGTTCCGTTTCTAGGTTACCGAACAGACGCAATGTTTCTAAAGCTTGTGGAGAAAGAGCTTGCGCTTCATCGACGATCAAGACGGTTTTCTTTCCCGCAGAATGCACTTGAATCAGGTGTTCTTGAATGAGAGAAACAATACGTAGCGGGTCATCGTTCTCGATGCCTAACTCTCTGGCGACAGCAAACTGCAACTGCTCTCCATTCAAAACTGGATTAGGTAAGTAAATCAGCTCGACTTCAGATTCAATCTGCTCAATTAACTTACGACACACCATGGTTTTTCCGGTGCCGACTTCTCCCGTCACCTTAATCACCCCTTCTCCCATTTGCACAGCGGCTAAAATGGTTTGGATCGCCTCATAGTGAGGGACTAACCCCAAGAACATTTCTGTGTTTGGGGTTAACGAAAAAGGCTGAACTCGAAATCCAAAATGTGACAAGTACATACTCGAATCACAAACTCATTGAAAAACGGAACCTTTCCCCGCGCTTATTGCGCATCTGGGAACCACTCTTGCAGCAGATCACGAGAGCGCTCTAGCTCTTTCTGCCAAGAGTTCACACCAACTACGGTCGGTTTTAGCAAGATGACCAATTCTGTTTTCTCAGTCACGTTATTTACGTTGCGGAACAAATGCCCCAATGCGGGCACATCGCCTAAGAATGGGACTTTAGAAACAAGCTCACGATTTTGCTGTTTCATCAAACCGCCGATAACCACAACATCGCCATCTTTAGCACGAATAACCGAGTCAGATTCACGAATAGAGCTTTTTGCCAATGGCAATTGGATGTTTTGGAACTCACCGCCCAAGTTCAATTTCTTCACTTCTTCCGAGACTTCAATAACCGCAGGATGAACATGCAGGAACACATTGCCTTTGTTATCAATTTGCGGAGTCACATCGAGAGAGATACCTGAGAAGAATGGTGTCAATTCCACTTCTGGAACGGCATTTGAGTTTTCACCGTTGCCTGCATTGCTCGATAACTCGGTAACAAAATACTCATCGGTACCCACTTTGATGACCGACTTTTGGTTGTTGGCTGCGGTAATACGAGGGCTCGAAAGAACGTTCAAGTCACCTTGCGTAGACATAAAACTCAACACAGCATTGAAGTTGCCATCAGAGATAGTCACGTTGGTTTGGCCGCCCAATAGCGTGCCAATCGCATCCAACGGTGGTAATGCCGACGCTGGACGGTTCACTACGACACTACCCGAGTTACCAATTGACGCCGATAAGTTCGACCAGTTGATGCCTTGTTGGTAGCCATCATTCAACGTCACTTCTAGAATTTTAGCTTCAAGAATGACCTGACGCTGCATGCGCTCCTGCGATACACCTAAGAACTCACGGACTTCTCGAATATCATCTGGAAACGCTCGAACCGTAATCACTCCTGCTTGTGGTGTTACGACAACACTTTGTCCTTTGCCTGAACCAATTAGATTCGCAACGGCTTGCTGCAGCATCGGCCAGAAGTCACTTTCAGTGATGGTTTCGATGCGCGTACCGCCCGTAGAAGTCGTCGAGCTATCGCCGCTGTTACTTCCATTGTCAGAGTCTGATGAGTCAGAACTGTCTGAGCTACCGCCAGAATTAGACGTACCAGCCGAGGTCACTGAGCCCGTGACAATGCTCGTCAATGATCGACCAGAGCGTTTGAACTGGAGGTAATCAACAGGAATGGTTACCGTACGCATACCAGCAGGGTAGATTTGAATAACTTTGCCAGACTTCACCACATCATAGCCATACATGTTCTGTACAACGCTCAGGACTTCATCCAACGTAACATCTGACAAGTTGACGGTGATATTACCTTGTACCGCTGGATGAATCGCCACACTGTACTCAGTGCCTTTGACTAGCGAGGCAAAAAAGCTTCGTGCATCGACCGCATTCGCTTGAATACGGAAACGCTTCGAGGTGCCTTGCTCTGAAGCAACATTCGAGTCTAAGTTAGGCATCAGGTCCGCTTCGACAGAAGAAGGAATTTCTTCTAACGTGCGGCTGTTCGCTTGATTGATAGATTCATTGAGCGCTTCTTTGACTTCCACTGGGTCACGATGACCCATTGAACATCCCATTAAAGAAGCAATCGTTATTCCTACAACTAATTTGCGCATATCTGATCAGGCTCTGGTTATTATTTTTTTACGTTTAAACCAAAAAGCTCTAGGTCCCACTGACGGTTACCACGCTTTAAAGTTACAAATTCACTATTAATGCTCGCGACGCGATAACCCTTAAATAGCTCGCCTTTTTCAACAAGCTTGTTATCCATAATCGCGACACAATCAGTACTTGGCTTACACACAATACTGTTGAGCATAGGCAGTCGGTACTGTTTTGCTTTTGGTTTCGCTGACGTTTCAACCGCAGGCTTTTCCCAGCCAAGTGGTGCCGTTGGATCTTGGTTCGCCCAAGCGGTTCCTGCCGCAGCCATGACAAGCAATGAGATGATGAGTTTTTTAACCACCAATAAACTCCTCTCGAGATCCTAGTGTGTAGACTTCCAACACAAGCTTCGCTTTCGGGTACTCTTCGACTTTGTAACTAAAGCTGCGCCAATAATAACTGGCAGGAAGGCTCTCCAATTTATTTAGGTAATTGGCAATAGAAAAGTAGTCGCCAGTCAGCTCCATACGTACAGGGTGTACGTAGTAACCAGAGTATTGCGATGCTTCTTTATCTTCCGTAATTGGCTCAGATGGCAAAGTTTGCAAAGACAAAAGGTGAATGCCACTTTGCTGCTCTAATACATTTTCCAGCAGCTCAGCCATTTGCGAAGGTGTAATAAGGTGTTCGATGATCTCCGCTAGCTGCATCGAAAGGTGCTGACTTTCTGTTAGCAGGTTAGATATCGCGCGATCAATCTCAGCGTTTGGATCTTTCTTCAGCTGCGCTTGAATACGTAGCGTGTCGATTTCAATCTTTTGATTGGCTTGCTTTAAATTGCTTAGTTGCCTCTCATTACTGATGATCTCGTTAAGCTTTGGTTCCAGTACCAGCGTAAAAAGCAACATGATCACGACAACTAAACCACACAGCGCGATAAGCACTTTTTCACGCGCGCTCATTTCGCCAAAGCGCTCTTCTAATGAGAGCCAGAATTCGTTCATTTCTCTTTATCCTCGCGCGTTTTTAGTTCAAACGTCACAATATCCTTATCATTTCGGCCAATTTTGACGTCGTCAAATGTCCGGCCAACCAAGCTAATCTCAGTTTTAAATTGGTTAACCCAACTTGGTACTGAGCTCGGCTTTTTCGCCAGTCCCTTCAGATCTAAGGTATGGTTATTGATTCGAATTTCGGACAAAGAAATTTCTTGGTTTCCTAGCTTAGCTAATGATTGCATAACGCCAGAGTAACCCGTGCGCTGCGAGTCATCGTATTTCCCGACGGCTTTAAGAGAGTCTCGCTTCGCCTTGACTTCACGCTCTAGGCGGGCTTTAGCTGCCAGCTTATTATTGTCGGGTTGATGCTTACGTAGCTTGACTTGATAGCGTTCAAGCTCTGACTTCATGATATCGCCTTTGCTTTTTACAATAGCAATTTCATCTTCTAAACCGCTGCTCTGCCAAGTCACATAGCCGTAAGAGAGTAGAATGGCCGCAGCCGCGACACCCCAAGATAACGCGATATTTTTTAGTGTCAGGAGCTCTTTTTTCGGCTTTAAGTAATCAGGGTATAAGTTAACGCGTCGAGTATTAGAAGCCGCAGCAGCATCTGCTAAAACGTGTCCTGATAACTCATGTTCTGGTGGTAATAACGGAGAAACTTTAGTGCTTAAACGATAGTTCAGAGACTGAACAAGCTCACTCTCATCCTCCTCATCACAACACACTTTCAATTGATGCAGCTGCACATGGCGCAACTGAGAAGAAAGATAATCAATCGAACGTTGCAGTTCTAACGAGAGGCTATCCATCTGTAACTCGCTAGACGGAACCCCCGTTAACGGTGGCGTCACACTGCGAATCGAACGATGGAACGCGATAGTATGTTCGACAAAAGCGCTAATACGGAAGTGACCACGCACACTGCGTTGTAATAATAGGAAGTTACCTAGTTCACCTGCGGTCTCTCCCCAAATGTCGTCTTCAGGAAGAATAGCTTCTAATGGCAACTGGGCGCGACTGGCCAGTAACACGAGCTTATCCAACATTTTTCGTGATAAGACGTAAGCTTGCACTTTGGTTGAATTGGGTAGCTCTACCGCATCGGCAATGATGTCGACGGCACGCTCAGAGATCAGTTCTTTCAACAAAAACGGTAATGCTGCAGGCCATTCTTGGCGCGGCATGACAGGTTTGTCGATTTGATACATCTGATAATAGTTATGAGAAAGGACAACCGTTAGAGAATCATACGCACTCGCAGCAACGCTCAATGCTTGCTCTACGGCTTTCTCCCAATTGGATTCAGAAATATCAAATTGGTATGGGCGGCCACTTTTTATTGAAGATGATAAATAAACGGCGTCTGGCTGAATAACCAAAAAGCAGGAACGACCACCACCAGATGATCGTTTGAGCTTGTCGAGTAGTGCTTTGAAATCCATGATTATTATCTTTATTTTTTACGCCAGCGATTTCGTCTTCCCAATTTCACTTGGGATTCTGATTGAGAACTTGGCAATGCTTGTGGACGAGGAAGAAACTGCTGCTCTGCAGAGAAGTAGCGCCCTTGCCCACCATAAACCCCGAGCTCAATTAACGTGTTGAGCTCGTTTTGATTCTCAATTCCCACTGCTATGATTTTAGTTTTACTGTTTGCCGCGGCACCTAGCATGCTGCGGACAAATAGCTGGTTCTCATGTCGCTGGTCGATTTTTGCTACTAAACTGCGATGAAGTTTAAGGTAACGAATATCCACTTCTTTTAAATAGTGAGTGCTGACGATGGTTCGTCCAGCCTGCCCAACCATTAAGTGGCACCCTAAACCGGCCAGCATTTTAGCGACTGGTCGCATAAAGTCTAAGTGTCTTACAAATTGTGCTTCAACAAACTCAAAACTGAGACACTTTCTCTGTTCACGTGACAACTGTAAGAGTTCATCACGAAACCATTTAAAGTACTCTCGGTTAGAAAAAGGCGTTACATTCAAATTGAGCGCATACGATCTTGAGTTATCAAAATTATCCTTAAATTCTCTTAAGAATTTATTAATAACTGACTTATCCATTTGCGCTTCATAACCAACCTGTCTGATCGCAGAAATAAACCGAGACGCTTTAACAATACCATTCTCAGGATCGCGAATCCGGCATGTTAACTCTTCATATAATGATTTTTTATGCGTCGCGTCACTTATTGGGTGCACAGATTGTGCGTAGAGTATCACATTTTCTGGTGTAAGTGCTGTGTCAAATAACGTTCTCCACCTCACACTTCCGCGAGCTTCTTCATCGTGGTTCCATTTTTTGAAGCGACTCCAATTATTGTTATTTTGTAGTTGCGCACTACGCAAAGCTGTCTCTGCCTCATCGATGATTTGGCTGTGTCGCTCACCCTCTTTATAAGTAGTGATGCCTATATGGCACCAGTTGTCTGGGTCGAGTGGCTCTGGCGGAATTAATTTTTCTAACTGGCGAATGCATTGTGATGCCAAATTAGCCACATCTTTAGCACTTTGATGCGGCAGAAATAACGCAAAATCAGCATCGTAATAACGAGAAAATACAACATCAGGGTATCGCTGAACTAAGTTGGATAATAAACTCCCAACTTCAACAATAAACTCATCCGTAATTTGCTTATCTTGCTCTTCTTCAACCAGTTTCCAGTCTTGAATGCGTACTAGCAACACGGCGCCGCGAGCCCCACTTTCTAGTAACGCCGATTCCAGTTTACTATCAAACAGCACTCGATTGGCGGTACCTGTTAACTTATCAAGGAAGGTTTGAGTTCGAATAAAGGTATCAAATCGGCTTCGCTCTTGACGCGCATCTTGTAACTCTTCAATTAATACATCGAGCGCTTCACTGGCAGTATAAGGCCATTCTTTTTTGTCGCCTTTTGCATACTGCTCTACCCGACCAGCAAGGATCATCCTGCCTCGCTCTTCGAGCATTTCAGAGCCTTCTAATTGCTCCTTAAGCCACGCAACGCCGCGCATTAAACAGAAGATGATCAAGATAACGGCAAGCGTGATCGACCAAAGCGCCTGCATTGAGTAGCTGTAACCTAAGTAAGGCGGGATCGCTTTAAAATGAATCGTGTAATCTTGATTGTGAGTCAGTTGGTATTCTGTCTCAAACAAGACTGACGCTTCCATTTGATGAGAAGTATCTTTGAAGCGATAAACAACCGCATTGTTGGTCGACAATGTCATTTCGACAATATTGGAAGCCTGCAGCATTTTCGGCATCCAGCGCTGCATAGAATAAGCAGCGTCAGGATCTTCCATCTCCTTGTCGACCACCTCTACGATCCCTTCTAAATAATGGGTGAGATATTCCTGCCCAAGACGTTTAAAAGAGAGGGTGCCACCGACAAACAAGATAAACATGGCGCAGATGACGATCATGGTGACAAAAGCCACCAGCCGTGTGCTTAACTTAAGAGTTGGGGTATACCTCATGAATACCAAATTCCTTTTTTATTCATCATATACCTTATTGAAATATTTATACTTGATAAGAGTTCATCAAACAATCGGATTCGTCTGATAGTGAGAGGCTGGAGCATAAAGAACATCACACTCATTGATAAGTTTTATTGTTACGCCTAACCTTGCATAGATAAGCCTTTGAGATCATTAGATAGCGACAATAAAAAAGACCGCGATATTCGCGGCCTTTTCGATTCAAGCATAAGCAGAATTTAGAACGGGATATCGTCGTCAAAATCCATTGGTGGCTCATTGTACTGCTGCTGTGGTTGCTGCGGAGCCTGCTGTTGTTGCTGTTGCTGTTGCTGAGGCGCATTGTACTGCTGCTGAGCTGGTTGTTGAGGTTGACCCCATCCACCTTGCTGCTGTTGACCACCCATTGGTGCGCCGCCACCTTGACCACGACCGCCAAGCATTTGCATCACGCCGTTGAAGCCTTGAACAACGACTTCAGTTGAGTAGCGATCTTGACCGCTTTGGTCTTGCCATTTACGAGTTTGCAGTTGGCCTTCAATGTATACTTGAGAACCTTTGCGCAAGTACTCACCTGCTACTTCCGCAAGTTTGCCGAACAACACAACACGGTGCCATTCCGTTTTTTCGCGCTGTTCGCCAGTCGCTTTATCACGCCATGAATCAGAAGTCGCAATAGTAATGTTTGCTACTGCACCGCCGTTCGGCATGTAACGAATTTCAGGGTCGTTACCTAGATTCCCCACCAAAATAACTTTGTTAATTCCACGGCTGGCCATGATGTGCTCCGTTTCACTCTGGATATATAAAATTTTAGCGCATTAGAATAGCACGCTTTAATGTTTTGATTAAAGTCTAATACCATTGTGATCTAATGAGTCACCTACTAGAACCCAAATCGCATTTCAACTTACGCATGTAGCACTTTTGATTCGCGTTGCAGACATCGTTTCGTGAAGCTTTGAATTCGAACGCATTTATTCAGTAAAGCTATGGTTATAACCTCTCTTTAATGCCAACTTATGGCCTTTATTGAACACTGGGAGATTTGAACACGTGAGAAAGTCGGCTTACGCAAGAAAGCTATTTCTGATCAGTATGGAAGATAATGCGCAAAAAAAGGTGGCAGCACTCGAAAAGTACATTGATATGAGCATCCCGGTGATTTCAACCGAAGCACTCATGGAAGCTAAGCCACAGCATCGTAATAAAATCCTACTGATCGACTTCAGTGAACATAAATCACTCGTTCAATCGATCAAAAACTTACCGCTGGTATGGAAGAACTTTGAAACCGTTGTGTTCAATGTCCCTAAAAGGCTGACCACGGATGAGCTGCTTTCATTTGGTCAATTAAAGGGGCTGTTCTATTCCGAAGATACGCTAGAGCAAATTGGAGAAGGATTAAAAGGCATTGTTAACGGTCAAAACTGGCTGCCGCGTAATGTAACCAGTCAACTTTTACACTATTACCGTAACGTCATTAATACTCATACTGCCCCAGCCACGGTAGACCTAACCATTCGCGAGCTGCAAGTACTGCGTTGCTTGCAAGCTGGCGCCTCAAACAGCCAAATGGCCGAGGAATTATTTGTCAGTGAATTCACCATCAAATCGCACTTGTATCAGATATTCAAAAAGCTATCAGTGAAGAATCGCGTTCAAGCAATCGCGTGGGCAGATCAAAACTTAATATCATGATGCGATGCCGCGACTCTTATGACTAAAATGACGAGTCGCTCATCTTTTTTCCGCACTGAGTCTCACACTTTTTCCTACTTTATTCATGATTCATTGACGACTCTCGTGTTAAAGTTATGCGCAGATTCTTGATAATAACGAGATAGGATATTCCCCCAATGATTAAAAAATGTCTGTTCCCTGCTGCAGGCTATGGCACTCGCTTCTTACCGGCAACGAAATCTATGCCAAAAGAGATGATGCCAGTCGTGAATAAACCGCTTATTGAATACGGCGTTGAAGAAGCAATTCAAGCTGGTATGAACGGCATGTGTATTGTGACGGGTCGTGGCAAACACTCTATCATGGACCACTTCGATAAGAACTACGAACTGGAACACCAGATTAGCGGTACCAATAAAGAAGAGCTATTGGTAGATATCCGTGAAATCATTGAATCTGCAAACTTCACTTACATCCGTCAACGCGAGATGAAAGGCTTAGGCCACGCGATTCTGACCGGGCGTGAACTGGTGGGTGACGAACCATTTGCCGTCGTTCTTGCTGATGACCTTTGTGTCAACGAAGAAGAAGGCGTGCTAGCTCAAATGGTGGCGCTATTTAAACAGTTCCGTTGTTCTATCGTTGCCGTACAAGAAGTCCCAGAAGATGAGACTCACAAATACGGCGTTATCTCTGGTGAAATGATCAAAGATGACATCTACCGCGTAGACGACATGGTAGAAAAACCTGAGAAAGGTACGGCACCAAGCAACCTTGCGATCATTGGTCGCTACATTCTGACCCCTGATATTTTCGAACTGATTGAAAATACAGAGCCAGGTAAAGGTGGTGAAATTCAAATCACTGACGCGCTACTTAAACAAGCAAAAGCGGGCTGTGTCTTGGCTTACAAATTCAAAGGCAAACGCTTTGACTGTGGTAGTGTTGAAGGTTACATCGAAGCAACCAACTACTGTTTTGAAAACCTTTATCTAAAAGATGAAAAAGCTTCAGAGTTAGGTAAACACGCAACACAAAAAGCGGTATAAAGCATCGTCGTAGTACGAAATTATTGTTTCTAAAGCCCAGCATTATGTTGGGTTTTTATTTTTACTGTTTTTTTATCCAGTAATTTTCTTTGCACATTTCTCACACTATGTAATACTTGCCCCACTTGGTTATACATAGAGCAAAAACGATGGATAAAATAGAAGTTCGCGGTGCCCGAACCCATAACCTCAAAGACATTAATCTTACAATCCCTCGCGATAAACTGATTGTCATTACTGGACTAAGTGGCTCCGGTAAATCCTCTCTCGCTTTCGATACATTGTATGCAGAAGGCCAACGACGCTACGTAGAGTCTCTCTCTGCCTACGCTCGTCAGTTTTTGTCTCTGATGGAAAAACCCGATGTCGACCATATTGAAGGGTTATCACCCGCGATTTCTATTGAACAGAAGTCTACTTCTCATAATCCGCGTTCAACCGTCGGTACAATTACCGAAGTGTACGACTACTTACGTCTGTTGTATGCTCGTGTGGGTGAACCCCGCTGTCCAACGCACCATGCCCCTCTTGCCGCACAAACCATCAGTCAAATGGTGGACAAAGTTCTGGAGATGCCAGAAGGCAGCAAAATGATGCTGTTGGCCCCTATTGTCAAAGAGCGTAAAGGTGAGCATGTTAAAACGCTTGAGAACCTGGCAGCTCAGGGCTTTATTCGTGCGCGTATTGATGGAGAGACATGCGATCTATCTGATCCTCCAACGCTAGAGCTACATAAAAAGCACACCATTGAAGTCGTGGTCGACCGCTTTAAAGTTCGTCCAGACTTGCAACAGCGCTTGGCCGAATCTTTCGAGACAACACTCGAATTATCAGGCGGTATTGCGGTTGTCGCGTCAATGGATGGCGACGGTGAAGAGATTATTTTCTCCGCCAACTTCGCTTGTCCACAATGTGGTTACAGCATGCAAGAGCTAGAGCCGCGACTTTTCTCATTCAACAACCCTGCTGGTGCGTGTGGGACTTGTGATGGTTTGGGTGTGCAGCAATACTTCGATCCAAGCCGAGTAATTCAAGATGATTCATTAAGCTTGGCACAAGGTGCGATTCGCGGTTGGGATCAAAAGAACTATTACTACTTCCAAATGCTCACCTCATTGGCTGATCATTATGGTTTTGATCTCCATGCACCTTTTAATTCTCTGCCAAAGAAAACGCAAGATGTCATTCTAAAGGGCTCTGGTCGTACTGAGATTGAGTTTAAATACATCAACGATCGTGGCGATATTCGCGTTAAGCGCCATCCATTCGAAGGTATCCTGAATACCCTAGAACGTCGCTATCGTGATACAGAATCCAACTCTGTCCGTGAAGAGCTTGCGAAATACATCTCCACTAAATCTTGTTCAAGCTGTGGTGGTACTCGTCTTCGCCTTGAAGCACGTAACGTGTTTATTGCTGATACGACACTGCCTGAGATTGTTGAACTTAGCATTGCTGATGCATTGGAATTCTTCCATTCCTTGAAACTTGAAGGTCAACGAGCCCAAATCGCTGAAAAAGTGATGAAGGAAATCAACGACCGCCTGCAGTTCTTGGTTAACGTTGGTTTGAACTATCTAAACTTGTCTCGCAGCGCCGAAACGCTCTCTGGTGGTGAAGCACAACGTATTCGTTTAGCAAGCCAAATTGGGGCGGGTCTTGTTGGTGTGATGTATGTTCTGGACGAACCGTCGATTGGTCTCCACCAGCGTGATAATGAACGCTTATTAAAAACGCTCACTCATTTGCGCGATTTGGGGAATACCGTGCTCGTGGTAGAACACGATGAAGATGCTATTCGCTGTGCGGATCATGTCATAGATATCGGTCCTGGCGCTGGCGTACACGGTGGTCATGTTGTCGCGGAAGGCACCATGGAAGAGATAATCGCAAATCCGAATTCTCTGACAGGTCAGTACTTAAGTGGCGCTAAAGAAATCGCAGTGCCGAAAGATCGCACGCCGCGTGATCCGAAAAAAACGGTTGAGCTCTTAGGCGCAACAGGTAATAACCTTAAGAACGTTAATCTTTCAATTCCTGTTGGGTTATTCAGCTGTATTACAGGGGTATCTGGTTCAGGTAAATCAACGCTGATTAATGATACTTTCTTTAAAATTGCTCATACCCAACTTAACGGGGCGACAACGGCTCAGCCTTCACCTTATAAGTCGATTAAAGGTTTAGAGCACTTCGATAAAGTTATCGATATCGATCAAAGCCCAATTGGTCGTACACCTCGCTCTAACCCAGCGACCTATACGGGAATCTTTACCCCAATCCGTGAACTGTTTGCAGGCACACAAGAGTCGCGTTCTCGCGGTTACAAGCCGGGCCGTTTTAGTTTTAACGTACGCGGTGGTCGTTGTGAGGCCTGTCAAGGTGATGGTGTCATTAAAGTTGAAATGCATTTCCTACCAGACGTTTATGTGCCATGTGATGTATGTAAAGGTAAGCGCTACAACCGTGAAACACTTGAAGTACGTTACAAAGGCAAAACCATTGATGAAGTGCTAGAAATGACGGTCGAAGATGCACGCACCTTCTTCGATCCAGTTCCTGCCATCGCTCGCAAACTACAAACACTGATGGATGTGGGTTTGTCGTACATACGATTGGGTCAAGCGGCAACAACACTCTCCGGTGGTGAAGCACAGCGTGTGAAACTGGCGCGAGAGCTATCCAAACGTGATACAGGAAAAACCTTGTACATTTTGGATGAACCAACAACCGGCTTGCACTTCCATGATATCCAGCAGTTGCTCACTGTATTGCACAGACTTCGCGACCACGGAAATACTGTCGTGGTGATCGAGCATAACCTAGATGTCATTAAGACTGCGGACTGGATTATCGATCTAGGACCTGAAGGGGGACAGGGTGGAGGCGAGATAATCGCTCAAGGCACACCGGAAGATGTGTCGCAAATCGAGGGTTCGCACACAGCTCACTTCCTTAAGCCTATGTTGAAGTAGAAAAAACAGGTAAAGTACCGAGACCAGCAAGTGCTGGTCTTTTTTCATTCAAAACAACGCAATAACTATGGCTACTATACATGTAAGTGGAACAAAGCTTTCTCCCGAAAAAGTACAGGTTCCCCTCAATCGCAAGTTTCTCATTGCCTTGGCAACACTATTTGTGTTGGCAATGCACTTTTTCATGCCCAACCCCGGCGGTTCAGGGCTTTCACTTTCCTTCAATGCGACAACTTGGATTGCTTTTAGCTTTGCATTAGGCATTGGGTGCTACCAACTCGCGAATAATCGAGCGCTACGTTACTCAAAATTAACCATCGGCTTGTTCATTAGTGCTCTTATCATGACGGTGCCCATTCTGTACCCAAATGCGAATAGCAGTTTGGCAGCCAACAAGCTCATTGGTCTGTGGTGTGGCGTCCTGTTTTTTATTGTCTTACAACAATTTCATTTCAGTAATAAACATCGCCAACGCCTGTTATGGTTCATTGTCCTTGCGGTTGTTATCGAAGCCATTTTGGGTCTGACACAATATCTGTATCTCAAACCAGGCAATCCGTTTGGTTACGACACGATGGCCAATCGTCCTTATGGTATTTTCCAACAGCCCAATGTAATGGCCAGCTTTCTTGCGACAGGATTGGTGATTGCCAGCTATTTACTTGCACGTCAGCCCTACAAATACGACCGTAAGTTAAGCGATGTTTATCTTCTCTATGCCGTGCCAGTTTTAACCTTACCACTAATTGTGGCGTTGGCTTCACGCACTGGTTGGTTAGCATCGATCATCGCCGTTTTGTTGGTCATCCCATACATGTATCGCTTTGCGACCAAAGGGCGCTTTATCCGCTGGGTTACGTCGCTTGTCACTGGGCTCTTACTCTCAGTGGTTGTCATGCATCTTGCCTTTCCTGATGGAGGTGGGTTGGCCGCAGAAAAAGTAAACATGGAGTCTCCTCGAGCGTATACTTTTCCGCAAACATTAGACATGGTGATTGAAAAGCCTTTTACTGGCTATGGATATGGCAAGTTTGAATCTGAGTACATGCTGTATACGGCTCGTCAACATGCACTAAATGAGAATTACCCAGCTGGTTTGCCAGCCATGGATCATCCGCATAATGAGCTACTTTACTGGGGAGTAGAAGGTGGCTTGCTGCCAATACTCGGCATCTTCTTAGCGATGGCACTGGTACTGTATCGAATCTATCAAGCCAAACGCGGAACTCGTCTTGCGTTGCTGGCCTTGTTTATACCTATCGTATTGCACTCGCAACTGGAATACCCTTTCTACCACTCTCTCGTGCATTGGTTGATCTTCGTTATCCTGCTGTACTGGGTAGATCAGCGCGTCTCTCGTTATCGACAAGTCGGCTTTAGTAATGTGACCAAAAGCTTGCTGCGAGTCTTTAGTTTGGTACTTCCCGTTACGTTTACGTTTTACATGGTAAGCGCATTGCATACGAACTATGTACTGACGAAGTTTGAGACCACTAGGCCAACTAACCCTGATATTCTGAATCAAGTCAGTAACCCTGTAGTTTGGAAAGACAGGTTTGATTGGGATGTCTATAGCACGTTTTTAAACATTGGGCTGTACCAACAAGACGCAACCTTGATTCAGCCTTATATCGATTGGTCGCTAAAAATCATCAAAGATAAGCCTCGCCCTGCATTTTATAATAATTTGATTTTGGCCTACCAAGGCTTAGATGACTCAAGTAAAGCGGAGCAAATTAGAGCTGAAGCGCAGTTTTTGTTCCCGAAGATTGATTTCAGTGACGTCAATTACCGACCACCTTCTCAAGCAATCTCTGCCTCACCAGCACCCACTTCAGGTGAAGAGTAATAAGTACAAAAAAGCGAAGGGATGACCTTCGCTTTTCTTTATCTCATTGCTGTATGATTTTATTCAGTGAGTGACTCTTCCAACGCTTTTAAGCACAGCGCAACGTTTTCAGATCGAGCGCCGTAACCCATTAAGCCAATACGCCACGCTTTACCAGCTAATGCCCCAAGGCCAGCACCAATTTCTAGGTTATAGGTTTCTAGCAAGTGAGCACGAACTTTTGCTTCATCAATTCCTTCAGGCACGTAAATCGCATTTAATTGTGGCAACCGATGGGCTTCGTCCACAACAAATTCAAAGCCTAACTTTTGTAAGCCATTTTTGAGTTTTTCATGCATCAGTTGGTGACGAGCCCAAGCGTTTTCTAAGCCTTCATTTTTCAGTATCAATAAAGCTTCATGAAGCGCATACAAGCTATTAACTGGCGCCGTATGATGGTAACTACGCTTGCCTTCTCCACTCCAATACCCCAACACTAAACTCTGATCGAGGAACCAACTCTGTACTGGTGTTGTTCTTGCTTGAATCTTTTCAATTGCGGCAGGAGAAAACGTCACGGGTGAGAGCCCTGGTACACATGACAAACATTTTTGACTGCCAGAGTAAACCGCATCCAGTTGCCATTCATCCACTTTTAACGGCACACCACCAAGTGACGTCACCGCATCAACAATAGATAATGCATTATGCTGTTTCGCCAGCTTACCCAATGCTTGAGCATCACTGACTGCACCAGTTGAAGTTTCCGCATGCACAAAAGCAAGAATTTTTGTATCTGGGTGCTGTTCGAGTGCTTGCTCGACTTTATTAATGGAAACAGGCGTCCCCCATTCATCATCGACGATAACAACTTCACCACCAGCACGGACGACATTTTCGCGCATGCGTTCACCAAATACACCGTTACGGCAGACGATCACTTTATCGCCTTTCTCGATCAAGTTTACAAAGCAGGTTTCCATCCCTGCACTACCTGGCGCTGAAACCGCAATAGTGAACTCATTGTCAGTTTGAAAGGCATACTTCAATAGCTGCTTGAGCTCATCCATCATACCGATAAACAGAGGATCAAGGTGACCTACGGTAGGACGGCTTAGCGCTTGTAACACTTGAGGATAAATATCAGAAGGACCAGGTCCCATTAAAATACGGTGAGGCGGAATAAAGCTTTGGATCGACATGTCAGCTCCTTGATTATCTTTTATCCTGAGCATTCTAAAAGTTCTATTCAATAACATGGCTCAGGTGTAGGGTTCTTCACCCTAATAGATTTTTCCTCTATCAGCAATTAGCCGTAAGTATGGAGGTCAAACCAGTGTCACAAAATCGTTAATAAAAAACACCATAAAGGTTGAAATATTGATTGACATTAAGGCCTCAAAACCGTTCAATGTTTGAGCTTTATGTAGAAGAGGAGCGCTACCCAGGTAGATGATTTGTGGAACCGCAATTCCAACACCAATCATTGAGGGGGAGTAGTGCCGAGGTAAGTCAAAGTTGCAGGGTTTGACTTGTCGGTTGAATTGGGCTGAATCCCATCAACTGTCATCAGCGCAGTCTGATGAAGGGCTTCTGAGGGTAAATTTTTCAAATAGCATTCTAAATACCTCTCTTTTTGCTCTGTTCCTTTTCTCACTAAACATTGGATGTACAATTTTTTAGGAAGTCGTGGGAGAACGCAGTGAGCGCATTTAACGTAGCTAAATTCGGTGGGACCAGTGTTGCCAACTTTGAGGCAATGAGTCGTTGTGCCACCATTATCGAAAACAATCCAAATACTCGCCTGGTCGTGAGCAGCGCTTGCTCTGGCGTCACCAACCTGTTGGTAGAACTCGCCAACGGTGTTCAGGATCAAACGCACCGTACTGAGCTGCTGCAAAATCTGGCCAACATTCATGACGCCATTTTAACTCAGCTCGAAGACAGCACGAAAACTGCTGCCGAGGTGTATGGCATATTAGATACCGTAACCAGCCTGGCCGAGGCTGCATCTATCCAAGCTAGTGCGAAGTTAACCGATCATTTGGTCGCATGTGGCGAACTCATGTCGACGCATATTCTAACTCAGTTAATGTGTGAGCGAGGCATTCAAGCTGTGCGCTTTGATATCCGCGATGTGCTGCGTACTGATGACAACTTTGGTCGCGCGGAGCCAAACATTGAAGCAATTTCGACGCTTGCGCAAGATAAACTCATACCACTTTGCCAACAATCCGTTGTTGTTACTCAAGGCTTCATAGGATCTGACGAAGCCGGTAATACAACAACACTAGGTCGAGGAGGCAGCGATTATAGCGCCGCCTTAATTGCTGAGAGCGTCAAAGCGGCAGGGTTAGAAATCTGGACTGATGTTCCGGGCATCTACACAACAGACCCGCGAATTGCGCCAAAAGCCTCACCAATTCCCGAGATCAGCTTTAGTGAAGCTTCAGAAATGGCGAACTTTGGCGCTAAAATCCTTCACCCTTCTACGCTAGTACCCGCATTGCGCCACGACATTCCGGTATTTGTAGGGTCATCGAAAGAGCCAGAAAAAGGGGGAACTTGGATTCGTCACCAAGTCGAAAGCTCACCGTTGTTCCGTGCGCTAGCTTTGCGTTGTAACCAAACCATGGTAACGCTACGCAGCGCCAACATGTTCCACGCATACGGCTTCTTAGCAAAGGTTTTTGAGATCCTTGCAAAGCATAAGATCTCTGTCGATTTGATCACGACATCTGAAATCAGTGTATCGTTAACACTTGATCAAACTGATACCTCTGGCGGAGCACCACAGCTGCCGCAAGCTGTACGAGAAGAGTTAGAAGAGTTATGTAAGGTAGAAGTTGAACATGACCTATGCCTCGTTGCTCTCATTGGTAACAACATGAGTGAGAGTAAAGGCTACGCGAAACAGGTTTTTGGCACGCTAGAAGACTTTAACCTACGCATGATTTGTTATGGCGCTAGCCCTCACAACTTATGCTTCTTGCTCCATGAATCGGTATCGAAACAAGCCATACAAAAACTCCACACCGAGTTGTTTGAGAAGTAAGTTCAACTCAATAAAACAAAGGGCTGCGTATCTGCTGCCCTTTGTTGTTTCAATAGTTGTTACATTTGAACGAGGTAAACATCAATTTAACCGTTAATGTTTGGCCCTAACCATTTTTCAGCCTCGATCCTATCCCACCCTTTGCGATCGGCGTAGCTCTCTAGCTGATCTTCTTGGATCTGTGCGATCGCAAAGTAACGTGAGTCAGGATGAGAGAAATACCAACCAGAGACTGACGCGCCCGGATACATTGCATAGCTGGAGGTTAGAGTCATGCCAATATTCTCTTCCACATTAAGTAGCTCCCAAAGCGGTCCTTTTTCAGTATGCTCAGGACATGCTGGATAACCCGGCGCAGGGCGAATACCTTGGTATTTTTCACGAATGAGCTCATCGTTAGATAAATCTTCATCCTCAGCATAACCCCAAATTTCTTTACGGACACGCTCATGCAAATACTCAGCAAACGCTTCGGCTAGGCGATCCGCCACCGCTTGAATCATAATTGCGTTGTAATCATCTCCCTGCGCTTTGTATTCATCCGCAAGCTCTCGTTCACCAATACCACCAGTGACAGCAAATGCCCCTATCCAATCATGTTTACCTGACTCTTTAGGTGCGATGTAGTCAGACAAACAATAGTTGAACCCTTTTGGTTTCTCGGTCTGTTGACGCAAGTTACGCAGTACTTTCACAACGTCGGTACGAGTTTCATCAGAATAAACTTCAATGTCGTCCCCCACGCTCGCAGCAGGGAATAAGCCACACATTCCACGCGCTTTTAACAGGCCTTCTCGCTCAACTCGGTCAAGTAACTCGTTGGCATCTTCGAATAAACGTTTTGCTTCTTCACCGACTTCTTCATGTTGGAAAATTGTTGGATACTTACCCACAAGTGACCAAGTCATAAAGAATGGTGTCCAATCAATGTATTGACGTAACGTGGCAACATCAAAATCATCGAAGATATGAATACCAGGCTTAACAGGCACTGGAGGGGTGTAAGCTTCCCAATCGATCGCAACTTTATTCGCTCGAGCAGCTTCTAATGTCACTGGTTTGGTTCTCGGTTTCTTTCGATTATGTTGATCACGTACTCGTTCGTAATCAGCTTCAAGTTTTTCAACAAATTCAGGGCGACGTTCATCTGACAATAGAGAAGTACATACGCCCACTGCACGTGAGGCGTTGTTCACGTAAACAACTGGATGCTTGTAATTTTGCTCAATCTTAACTGCTGTATGAGCTTTTGACGTTGTTGCTCCACCGATGAGAAGAGGTAAGTTAAAATCGAGACGCTCCATCTCTTTTGCAACATGCACCATTTCGTCTAATGAAGGCGTGATCAACCCTGACAAACCAATAATATCAACGTTCTCTTCTTGCGCTACTTTTAAGATCTTTTCGCAAGGAACCATGACACCAAGATCGATAATTTCGTAGTTATTGCACTGCAATACAACACCAACGATATTTTTCCCGATATCGTGTACATCACCTTTGACCGTCGCTAGCAAGATCTTACCGTTTGTTTGTCCCACCTGCTTTTCTGCATTGATGTAGGGCTCGAGATGCGCGACTGCTTGCTTCATCACTCGTGCAGATTTTACGACCTGAGGAAGGAACATTTTACCTTCACCAAACAAGTCCCCGACGACGTTCATCCCATCCATGAGTGGGCCTTCAATCACCTCTAATGGCTTTGAAGCATTTACACGAGCCTCTTCGGTATCATCAACGATAAACTCGGTTATTCCTTTCACTAACGCGTGTTCTAAACGCTTTTCAACAGGCCAAGTTCTCCACTCAAGTGCAGAGGCATCCTCCTCTTTACCTACCCCTTTGCCTGCATATTCCGCCGCGATATCTAACAACCTCTCAGTGGCATCATCACGACGGTTAAGAACGACATCTTCCACAGCCTCACGCAGTTTTTCAGGCACGTTATCGTAGATTTCTAACTGACCTGCATTCACAATCCCCATATCCATGCCATTCTTAAAGCAGTGGTAGAGGAACACCGCGTGAATCGCTTCACGCACATAGTTATTACCGCGGAATGAGAAGGAAACGTTAGAAACACCACCCGAGATCATCGCGTGTGGTAAATCACGTTTGATATCGCCAACGGCTTCAATGAAATCCACCGCGTAGTTATTATGCTCCTCGATACCCGTAGCAATGGCAAAAATGTTCGGGTCAAAGATGATGTCTTCTGGTGGAAAGCCCACTTCATCAACGAGAATTCGGTAAGCGTTGGTACAAATTTCCACTTTGCGCTCACGTGTATCTGCTTGCCCTATCTCATCAAACGCCATCACAATCACAGCCGCACCATAACGGCGAATCAACTTAGCTTGTTCAACGAATTTCTCTTTGCCTTCTTTGAGAGAGATCGAGTTAACAATGCCTTTGCCTTGGATGCACTTAAGACCGGCTTCAATAACCTCCCACTTGGAAGAGTCGACCATGATTGGTACTTTTGAGATTTCAGGTTCTGACGCACAAAGGTTTAAAAATCGAACCATACAAGCTTGTGCATCCAACATGCCTTCATCCATGTTGATATCGATAATTTGAGCGCCATTTTCAACTTGTTGACGAGCCACATCGAGCGCTTCATCGTACAGTTCTTCTTTAATCAAGCGCTTAAAACGCGCAGAGCCAGTTACATTCGTACGCTCACCGACATTGATGAATAAAGAGTCTTTATCAATGGCGAGCGGCTCTAAGCCAGACAAGCGACAAGCAACGGGAAGGTCAGGCAATTGACGAGGGGCGACATTTTCAACCGCGAGTGCCATTTGGCGAATGTGCTCTGGAGTTGTGCCACAACACCCACCAATCAAGTTTAAAAAGCCACTTTGAGCCCACTCTTGAACATGCTTAGCCATATCTTCTGGCGATAAATCGTATTCGCCGAATGCATTCGGAAGCCCGGCATTTGGGTGAGCGGAAACAAAAGATTCTGATATACGCGAAAGCTCTTCAACATAAGGACGCAGCTCATCTGGGCCCAGCGCACAGTTCAAACCAAACGAAATCGGTTTAACATGACGTAATGAGTTGTAAAACGCTTCTGTGGTTTGACCTGATAATGTTCTACCGGAAGCATCAGTAATAGTCCCCGAGATCATCACAGGTAACTCAATACCCATCTCTTCAAACACACTTTCAACAGCAAATGAACAAGCCTTAGCGTTAAGAGTATCGAAGATTGTCTCGATAAGAATAAGGTCAGAACCACCTTTAATCAGCGCTCGAGTCGATTCAGAGTAAGCCTCAACTAACTCGTCGAAAGAAACATTTCGATATCCGGGGTCATTTACATCAGGAGAAATAGAACAAGTTCGGTTCGTCGGCCCTAAAACCCCTGCGACATAACGCGGTTTATCGGGTGTTTTTGCGGTCCATTCGTCTGCAACTTCACGTGCAAGCTTGGCAGCTGCAAAGTTAATTTCTTCACTTAGGCTTTCCATCTCGTAGTCAGCCATCGCAATGGTTGTTGCGTTAAACGTGTTGGTTTCGAGAATATCTGCACCCGCTTCTAAATATGCAGCGTGAATTTCCTTGATAAGTTGAGGCTGACTTAGAACCAACAGGTCGTTGTTACCCTTTAGATCACAATGCCAATCCGCAAAGCGCGTTCCTCGATAGTCTTGCTCTTCAAGTTTGTATCCCTGAATCATGGTTCCCATACCACCATCAATCAAAAGAATACGTTGCTTCAATTGAGCTTCAATCTGTTGTCTTACGTTACTTCCCACAGTACAGCCTCATTCCTTTAGTTATCTTTCCATCCTATCACACAAACTTCAGGAGTCTAGACGTCTAAACGTGGAATTAATGATTATTTTATCTCCTTCTTAACTTACAAAATAATCGCGAAAAAATGTTTGCTATTTAAGCAGCATCAGTCGAGAATCCCATTCATAAAATGTTACAAATAGAGAGCTCTATGTCGGTCTATCATACTTTATGTTTTCTATCCGCAGCTGCGATGCTAATTGCTTTTGTAAACAGCAAGATAGGAAAGATGCAAACCACCATTGCGATTACCGCAGGTTCAATGGTGCTTTCACTTCTAATCTTAATTGCGGGCCAAAACAACTGGTTCCACCTCACCGAAATTGCGACAGAAACGGTCACAAGGATCAACTTTGAAGATTTCTTGCTCAAGGGCATTCTTGGCTTCTTACTATTTGCGGGTGGATTAGGCATCAAACTCCCGAACCTTAAAGATCAAAAATGGGAAATTACCGTTTTGGCTCTCGGAGCCACCCTATTTTCCACTTTCTTTATCGGGTTTGCGCTCTACGGATTCTGTCAGTTAATTGGCATCCAATTTGATTTGGTCTACTGCTTACTATTTGGTGCTCTAATATCGCCAACTGACCCAATCGCTGTATTGGCTATAGTTAAAAAGCTCGATGCTCCCAAACGTATCTCCACCCAGATTGAAGGAGAGTCGCTCTTCAATGACGGCTTCGGTTTGGTTATCTTTGTCACTCTATTTACGATTGCATTTGGTACTGAGGCACCAACTGTAGGTAGTGTCACCTTACTCTTCATCCAAGAAGCTATCGGTGGTATCACTTATGGTTTCGTACTCGGTTTGCTATTCCACTACTTGATCAGTGCCACCGATGATCACTCAATGGAGTTATTACTTACCATTGGTGTCCCAACGGCAGGTTACGCATTTGCTGAATACATCCATGTGTCAGGCCCATTAGCGATGGTTGTATCTGGTATTATGATTGGCAACTGGACACGTTTTATTGGCTTTTCGAAAGAGAGTGAAGATCACCTTGACCACTTTTGGGAGCTCGTCGATGAGTTCTTGAATGGCGTGTTATTCCTACTGATCGGTATGTCGATGCTGCTATTTGAATTTCACAAAGAAGACTGGATCATGATGGCTATCTCAGTCCCTCTTGTGCTGGCAGCGCGCTATTTAAGCGTATTTCTCTCGTACATTGGCTTTAAGCGTTACAGAAAATATAACCCGTGGTCAGTACGTATTTTGACATGGGGCGGCTTACGCGGGGGCCTTGCATTGGCAATGGCACTTTCCATTCCATCTGGTATTTGGGTGATTCAAGATAAGTTAATCGATGTAAAAGAGATTATTCTTGTAATGACCTACTCCGTCGTTGTTTTCTCTATCCTCATTCAAGGCTCAACGATCACCCCAATGATTGAAAAAGCAAAAGCTGAAGAGAAGAAAATGGAAGAGAACAACCTGGCAATAACCACTCCAGAACATACGGAGCCAGTGGACTCTTAAAGACACGTAACTTAATAGATAAAAAAGCAGCTATCTAGCTGCTTTTTTCATATCTAGTCTTCGGACTCCCCTTCAAGAATAGAACGCTTGTTACTCTTTGATATACAGTTAAATATTCGAATAATCGCTACGCTACATTTTCATAGATACTAACTATTGCCGATAGATAGTATTCATATACGAGTCTTTTAATTTACCCATTTTCATCTGTATCACTTCTCTTCCCTTGGCAATATAGGCTCCTCGCAAACATCAAAGCTAAACTTCCACAATACTTAGCAATGAGCGAGTTTGTATTTTTATAGAGAAAGAAGCATTGAGGATGATTGCGAAATCACTCCCCCAAACGGGCTTGAAATCCCACCAAACTAAGGTCCGAGCTAGCACTCAGGTTGTTCAAGCCCTTAGCAGAAGTTTAGAGTCCTCATACTTGATCTCAGCGACACTGAACTTATATTCAAAGTTGTTCTGTTTTCGAGATAGAAACAAAGCGACACCTCGAACGACTAAGTTCTGTCACATAGCTAGATATTTCTAATATGTTATAGAGGAATCTTTGGTAAGCACGTGCTGGTACTCAAAACGAGAGCTCGAGACTGTCATCAACTAGTTCATGACAGGGCTTAGAAAGCATAGCGAAGAGGGAAGCCTGCCTCTCGATGCAAGGTTTCAATATGGAAATGAGGTTAAGGTAAGTCGGGTAACCAAAACGAAAAAAGCCCCAGTCTTTCGACTGAGGCTTAATATAAGTGGCGGAGTGGACGGGACTCGAACCCGCGACCCCCGGCGTGACAGGCCGGTATTCTAACCAACTGAACTACC
>NZ_JBSRRK010000011.1:0-151539 GCF_053890955.1 Vibrio sp. JZG120 | reverse complement strand
GAGTGGCCAAAGGGAGCAGACTGTAAATCTGCCGGCACTGCCTTCGATGGTTCGAATCCGTCCCCCTCCACCATATTGAAAAAGCCAGCTCATTGAGCTGGCTTTTTTCGTTTCGGACTCTTGATAAAGTAAAGTAACAAGCCCCTCCTTATTTAACCCAACTTCTTCGCTATTCTACCTCTGTTTGGATCCTACTTTAACAACTGGGCCGAAGCGAATCTCCGATGGCCAAAGTTCGGATCTGGTCGTTGTAATACAAACAATGAACTAGCACTTTGTCCTTGTTTTATCGCAATGACCATAATGTGAATGCTAAAAACATTCAGTAAAACACTTGAGGACTGACTAGCAAAAAGATATTCGGCAGAGTTAAGCGCGAGCCATGATGAAGTCTCCATCTGGCAGGTTTTATAAAAACACCTTTCGTAAATACAAACGACAGATACAAAAAATCCCGCAGGGGGCGCGGGATTTTTATTAGTGACTAAATTGGTTTAAAGGTGACTAGCCTTGAATACCAACGATTAACCATGGTGCATTAGGCACAGTCAGGTCACGCTCTAGGTGCCAGATATCTTCGATTTCTTCTTCAACACCTTCTACTGTGTCACGGTAACGACCGCTAAACTGCAGGCTAAGCTGTGCTTTATTTGCATCGTAATCGGCACGGACGATCTCTGCATCAACGTACATTACATCAGTATGCTGCTCACCGTCGAGCTTCGCGCGCTCTGCTTTCAGATCTTCAAACAAGCTTGGAGAAACATATTCTTCAATGGTTTCCAGTTGATTGTGATTCCACGCACCTTGCAGGATTCGGTAGTGTTCACGAGAGCCGTTAATAAACGCTGCTTGGTCAAAGCCCGGTGGGTAGTTATGTGGTACGTCCGTTTGAGCGCCGAAACCACCAAAGCCACCATTATTTGTGTTTGGCTGTTGCTCAAAGTTTTGCATGTTTGGTTGCTCAAACTTAGATGCGTTACCACCAAATGCAGGTTGCTGACGATGCTGGTTCATACTGCCCTGCTTCGCACCTAGCATACCGCGCATTAATTTAAAGATGACAAAGGCAATCAAACCAATAATTAGGATATCCATAAATTGGATACCTTCAAAAGCACCGCCAAAGAATGCAGCAAGTAGACCACCAGCAAGAAGTCCGCCTAGCAGACCGCCCATTAAGCCTTTTTTACTTGAAGACTTCGCCGTCTGATCTTTGCCTACCGTATTGGTGTTTTGTTGCTGTTGTTTTGGTGCTGGCGCTGTTTTGTAGCTCTTACCGAAAGACTTACTGCCACCAAACTTCTTCGCTTCCGCGATAGGCGTTACAGCAACGGTAAACATCAACAGAGCAACAATAGAAAATAAACGTTTCATCGTTATCCTTAAAGTTAGCTATCTAAGATTGTGCTCTATCAGACGAAACAACGATTGTTTCAAACAGTAGCACGCCAAAGATGATTGTTGCGTCATCATACTCTGTATGCCTGTTGATGAAAACAGCTTACAGAAGCTGACATGTATCAGAATATTGCCAACGATACAGACCGCTCTCGGTTAACTTCGAGATACTTGGTTCGTTTAGAAATGCTGGGAATGAACTCGCTACTACTCGGGGATGTTTTACTTGAATTAGAATCAGTGACACAGCTCAGAATCCTGGACCTTGACGTCACTTGAGTATATTGCCTTGTTGACGGTTAATAGGTAGCTGACTATCATATTGAACGATGTTCAATAAAGCAGTTTGAGAGTATGGCGCGCAGAAACGATCACACCAGAGAAGAGTTAGTGAATTTGACTTTAACAACAGTCAAAAACTTTTTAGATGAGAATTCTTACCACGAACTCAGTCTTCGTAAAATAGCTAACATGATTGGTTACGTGCCAAGCACATTAGTCAACATTTTTGGCAACTATAACCTGTTACTTTTACACGTAGTCGCGCAAACTTTAGACGAACTCTCCCAAGAAGCATTGAAGGCGACCAATAGTAGTAAAGACGCTCATCAAGCTCTATTTGAACTGGCTTATTGCTACCACGATTTCGCTCAAAAGCACCCTTACCGTTGGCAGTTAGTCTTCGAGCACAACATGAATGGTGCAGAGCTTCCAGAATGGCATGCCAAACGTATCGACGGGATGACAGGAATGCTGGAGTCACTATTGGCTCAAATCGCACCACATCGTACCGAGTCCGAAGTGATTCAAGCGAGTCGAGTGCTTTGGTCTGGCGTACACGGCATTACTTTACTCAGTGTTGATGATAAATTTTTCTCTAGTGAACCCATTGATGGTAAAGAATTAATCAGTAACCTGCTTTCTAACTACCTCACAAACTGGTAACAAAGGATTATCCATGTCGTCCGACAGACAGCCGTCCTTACTTACGCAAAGAAAGTTCCTACCCTATTTCATCACTCAGTTTTTTGGCGCTTTCAACGACAATATTTTTAAAAACGTTTTGCTGCTGTTTGTCGCCTTCGCGGGATCCAGCGCACTACCTATTTCGAGCAACTTGTTCATCAATTTAGCGGCTGGCTTGTTCATTCTACCGTTCTTTCTATTCTCCGCTTCAGCTGGCGTATTAGCCGATAAATATGAAAAATCATGGTTTATTCGCAAGGTAAAGCTGTTTGAAATCGCCATCATGCTTTTGGGCGCCATTGGTTTTATAACCGAAAGTTATGGTGTGCTTTTGCTGCTACTGTTCTTAATGGGCACACAGTCAGCATTCTTTGGACCGGTTAAATATGCCCTTTTGCCCCAAAAATTAAACGCGAAAGAGTTAGTGCCAGGCAACGCCCTTGTTGAAGCTGGTACCTTTATCGCCATCCTTATTGGTACCCTAGGTGCTGGAATTATCGCCTCAGCAGACAACGCAAAATACCTTGCCGCATTTTGTGTCGTACTCTTTGCATTGTTGGGATATTTGTCGAGCCGATCAATACCCTTTGCAGCCGCCAGCGCACCTAATCTTTCTTTTCGTTGGCAACCGTACAAACAAACTAAACACACGCTATCCATCGCAAAATCAGATCGTGTTGTTTTTCAATGTATTATGGCGATAAGCTGGTTCTGGTTTTTAGGCGCCGCCTATCTAACCCAGTTCCCGAATTTCACCAAGATTTACTTAAATGGCACCGAGAGTGCGGTGTCTTTCTTGCTAGCTCTGTTTTCCATTGGTATCGCGCTGGGGTCGCTACTTTGCAATTGGATCTCAAATCATCGTATCGAAGTCGGTATTGTGCCTATTGGCGCACTTGGCATTACGGTATTTGGGTACTTGATGGCAACCTCCATTCCAAGTGACCTACCTATCTTCCAGAACTTTGTAGACTTCTTTAGATATGAGCCTTTTTGGCCATTATTTTTCTATCTATTGATGATTGGCGCCTCTGGCGGGCTGTTTATCGTACCGCTTTACGCATTAATGCAACATAGAGCAAAGGAAACCGAGCGCGCACAAGTCATCGCAGGGCTCAACATCTTTAACTCTCTGTTTATGGTCGGCAGTGCTGTCTTAGGTATTGTGTGCCTGAGTGTCATCAAGATGACAATTCCTCAGTTGTTTGCATTGTTAGCCATTTTGAATTTCTTGGTCGCTGCTTACATTTTTTTGCAAATACCGATATTCGTTGTCCGTTTTGTGGTTTGGATGCTAACTCACACTATTTATCGAGTGAAACATAAAAACCTACATAACTTGCCAGAACAAGGCGGTGCATTAATCGTATGTAATCACGTGAGCTATATGGACGCCTTGCTACTTAGCGCAGTATGCCCAAGGTTGATTCGTTTTGTGATGGAGGAAGATTACGCCAACCTACCTCCACTAAGACGCTTTTTACGCAGAACTGGGGTAATTCCAATTTCAGCGAGTAACAGAAACTCCATCAGGCGTGCATTTAATGATGTAGAAACCGCATTAAGCGAAGGACATATTGTCTGTATTTTCCCAGAGGGGAAATTAACCTCAGACGGTGAAATGAATGAATTCATGCGTGGCATTGATATTATTCTGCGTCGCAGCCCAGTACCTGTCATACCCGTGGCACTCAAAGGCTTATGGGGAAGCTATTTCAGCCGCGCGAAAGGCCGCGCATGTTGTGGCTTACCGACTCGATTTTGGTCAAAGCTAGAAATTGAAGCCGGACAGCCGGTTCCACCAAATGAAGCAACGGCAAAAACGATGTTCGATAGAGTGCATCAACTTAGAGGCGACTGGCGATAAAAATACATTTGAACACATGTTTAGAATAACTGAACATGTGTTCAAATCATTAAGACAAACTGACCACACTCAGTGCGATATACTCGCGCTTTCATTCACAACAGCGAATAAAAACCTTGAATAGAAACTACCTCTTGTTTGGATTGGCGTTACTCGTTTGCTTAACCCCTTTTGTCTCCTCTCCTATTGCCCTAGTTATTGGTTTTCTACTCGCAAGTTTTGGTTTTGTGCCTTCAGAACTGCCCATTGCTTCTTTTACTAAAAAGCTGCTGTCCTACTCGATTATTGGTTTAGGCTTTGGCATCAACTTTGAGCAAGCACTCTCTGTCACGTCGGATGGTATCGGTCTGATTATCGCCACGATTGCGGGCACACTGATCATAGGCACTATCATTGCCAGAATAATTAAGTTGGAGCGAGTAACCGCATACTTAATCTCGTCAGGTACAGCAATTTGTGGTGGTAGTGCAATTGCCGCTGTAGCACCAGCGATTAAAGCAAAAGACGAACAGATTGGATTAGCACTGGCAACGGTATTTGTCCTAAACTCCATCGCACTATTCGTGTTTCCTGTGGTTGGGCATGCTTTAGGGCTAGATCAACACACATTTGGTACATGGGCCGCGATTGCTATTCATGACACGTCTTCTGTTGTTGGGGCTGCCTCAGCCTACGGTGAAGAAGCGCTAACTACAGCAACAACGTTAAAACTCGCACGAGCTTTGTGGATCATCCCTGTCGCACTGATCAGTGCCGTGATCTTTTCGAGAGACCAGAAAGAGAATGGAACGAAAAAGTTAGTTATTCCTTATTTCATTTTTTGGTACTGCGCAGCCATCGCGTTTAGCGACTTCTTCCCTCAATTTGAAATGGTCTATCACGGTATTTTCGTTGGAGCGAAACAAGCTTTGGTGGTGTGCCTGTTCCTGATTGGTTGCAGCATTTCAATTTCGAAGCTGAGGTCTGCTGGAGCTAAGCCACTGTTATTTGGTATAACTCTGTGGGTGTTAATTTCAACCACTTCTCTAAGTTGGTTATTGTTTAGATATTAGTGGTCTTCTCATCGTGTTGAGATGACGACGGCTCAAGTTTGCTGTTTTTGTATGTAACAACCAATGCGATAGCGATCAAAAAAGCCGTCAGCTCTGCAAGAGAGCGGGCGAGCCCTTCACTGCTTATTGCAATACCAATTTGTAGTGCTACCGCCGCAATTAATACTAGCTTTACCATCCTGAACCTTATGCCTTTTCTCTCCTCGAAGAAGCATAATTATGATTCAGAGTTATAAGGATACGAAATTCCCTTTCTGACTAATACATAGCAAAATTGACTAATGATTAATTGATGGCAATAGCCACTCCTTCACTGCCTTCCGAGAAACTTTGATCCCACTTTCTAGTAGCACTTGTGGCATTAAATGGTATTCCACTGGCCATTTAAACTTCTCTAATCTGGGTTGCAAATGCAGGTCATATTCCGCTTTGCTGCGCAAATCATTGGTCTGAATCACAGCAACAGGGCGATGACCAAATTCCGCATCTTCGACTGGAACCACTATGCTCTGCAACACGCCATCAATTTGGTTCAATGCTGCCTCAATCTCTTCACAATGAATGTTCTCACCACCAGAGATAAATTGATTGTCGGCACGGCCGATGATCTTTAACTCGTCACCTTGCCACTCACCGAGATCCTTGCTGTCGAACCAGCCTTTCTCATCCAGAAACGGAGTAACATGACCTTGATGAAAATACCCTGCCGCTAATGTTTTACCACCGACAAAAATGCGTTGGTCAACCAACTTTATCTTACGATGATTCAATACGTGTCCAGCATTACTGATACTGTCAATTCTCTTTGCGGTAACGGTAGAGGCTGCTTCCGTCATCCCATAACCTAACCACGCCTCAATCCCTCGTCCTGTTGCTCGCAACGCCAACTCGTGAGCAACGTGGCTGCCGCCCAATAGCACATGCGTCAATGACAAGTGAGCATCATCATCCAATAGCCGTTTGAGCTGCGTGGCAACCAAAGATGCGTGTGACACGCCCTGAATATCTTCGACAAGTTTTCCTGTACCGATTTTCAATGTCGCTCCGACATATAGCCAACGATATACAATCGCCAATCCAGAGACGTGATAAAGCGGAAGCGACAATAGCCAAGAATCTTGCTGAGTGAAAATGAACTCTTGCAACAAGCCTTCTGCGGATGCAAGGTGTTGTCGATGTGTATGAACCACAGCTTTAGGCTCCCCTGTAGAGCCAGAAGTAAATACTACTGAAGCGAGCCGGTCATGATGATAGCTATCTTCAGTCAACGAGTCACTCTCTTGCTGTGATACTACAGGCAGTGAAAGCAATGTTGCCTTGAGTTTTTGTATATCATGTTCAGAAAAGGTCGAAGCGCACTCCTGAGCAAACCAGATAAACCGAGTTTGTTCAGGTTTATAAAGGGTCGCAAGTTTACTCTGTAGCGTATCGAGTGGTTGTACCATGGTCAGCGCGGCAAGTGCGCCTAACTGCTTGGAAGCAAGATAAAACAGCAGTGTTTCTACTTGGTTTTTACCTACCAAGGTCAGCACATCTCCCCGCGTTACGCCCAAGTCATTCAAATAGTAAGCATATTGGTCAATACGTACTGAGAGTTGTTGCCAGTTTAATGTTTCTGTTGGTGTCTTGAGCGCAATAGAAAAAGGGCTCGTTTGAGCCCAATATTTCCACGGTGCCTTCGCAACATTGTCTATGCAGAATGCCACACAATCTCCTGATCTTTCAGAGGAAGAACGGGAAGTTCACACTTAGGCCAGCCTTGCTCTAACTGAGCTTTAAATAAGCCAATCGTATCCAAACCTGGAACTTCATCAGGCAGCTGCCATTGGGCAAAACGCGCTAATTGAGTTAAACCGAGACTGGATTCAATACTCGAGCTAATAACCGCTTTCATTCCCAGTGACTTCGCCTTCTCTATCAGTGTAATACAAAAATCCACCGAACCAATGAGTGTGGGTTTGATGATGATCGTTTTCACACCAGTTAGATCTTCAAGACGGAAATCCTCTCGACGAACCGCATCTTGCAACGTTTCATCCCAAGCAATCGCAATACCAGTATTGATAGCAAAAGAGAGACTATCGCCAGGAGAGCGGCACGGCTCTTCCAAAAAGGTAATGCGCTGACGCAGAGACGGAGTAATGTATTTAGCAAACTGTTGCGCTTTTTCTGGTGTCCAAGCGCGGTTTGCATCAAGTCGAAGCGTTAATTGAGGGATAGATTCAAGGAAAAGGTTCACAAGCATGCCATCGCGAATTGGCTCATAAAGCCCGACTTTTACTTTCGCGACTTTCTCGCCTTCCATTTCGTTCAGCTTTGGAATGAGCTCGTCTGGGTCACCAGTACACAGCGGCGCTGTTTGATACTTACCTTGTTGGGGTAAGCCACCAGCTAACTCTAACTGTGCCATCGATAAACCAAACGCGACCGATGGATACATGTTGGCGTAATCCACATCCAATCCTGCGACCCAACGCTCCGCTTGTTCCTGTAGCTGAATACCAGCATCTTCGGTGCTCTCTAAACTAAAACCAGGAAGAGGAGCGACTTCTCCAAGCCCTATTTGGTCACCTTCAGAAAGCACAACAACATAACCAACACGTTCAGTTAGCTTATTGTCTCGCAGGATGACACCACTATCCATGGGCAAGATATAACGATAAATTTTCGCTTCACGCATAATTCGAGTCCTATGTAATGCCGTATATTTGAGCGTTCTGGCGAGCAATCTCACCAGCCTCCCAGAGGGCGAGGCGCTCAGGAAAAATGGAACAGAGGAGCTAAAACACTCCTCTTTTTATACGGATTATGGGTTACGAGGGAATTTGTCGAAGTCTGGGCGACGTTTCTCGTTGAATGCGTTACGACCTTCTTGGCCTTCATCGGTCATGTAGAACATCATCGTTGCGTTACCCGCAAGCTCTTGAAGGCCTGCTTGACCATCACAGTCCGCATTCAAGGCAGCTTTCAGGCAGCGTAGCGCCATTGGACTATGCTGAAGAACTTCACGACACCAACGCACGGTTTCTTTCTCTAGCTCTTCTAGCGGCACAACCGTGTTGACCAAGCCCATGTCTAACGCTTCTTGCGCGTTATAGAAACGACATAGGAACCAGATTTCGCGTGCTTTCTTCTGGCCTACGATACGAGCCATGTAAGACGCGCCCCAACCACCATCAAATGAACCCACTTTAGGGCCCGTTTGACCAAACTGCGCGTTGTCCGCTGCAATTGTTAGGTCACACATCATGTGCAGTACATGACCGCCGCCAACAGCCCAGCCGGCAACTGATGCGATCACAGGTTTTGGACAAGTTCGAATATCGCGTTGGAAGTCCAATACGTTTAGGTGGTGTGTACCTTGCTCGTCTTTATAGCCGCCGTAGTCGCCACGGATCTTCTGGTCGCCGCCAGAACAGAATGCGTCTTCACCTAGACCTGTCAGAATGATCACGCCAACACCAGAGTCGTAACGCGCATCTGCTAACGCATCAATCATCTCTTTTACTGTTTGAGGGCGGAATGCATTACGCACTTGTGGGCGTGCAATGGTAATTTTCGCGATACCATCTTCAGATTTATGGTAGTGAATATCCTCGTATTTCTCGCTGCAATCTTTCCATTGAACCGGAGCGTAAAGTTCTTCTTCAGAAATGCCTACTGTTTTAGCCATGGTGATTCCCATTGTTCTCGTTACTCTCACCAAAGTGAGATTGAATTATGTGCTTAATATGCATCGCAAATTGTTGGGGCTGCTCTTGATGAACGTTATGTCCTGCGCCTTCAACTTGTCGATACGCCAACCCGCTACGTTGTGCCAGTTGGCTAAATTTTTGGTCTTTCGCGCCACACAAGTAATACATCGGTATATTCTGCTTTTTCAGTGTGGGCAACAAATACGCCTGCTTGGCTAACGATGTTGCCATCAGCATGCTCGCGACCGCCGAGCCAAGATTATCACTTCGCTTCGCAATTAATGTTTGTCTTTGCTCATGGTTTAGTGAAGAAAACACCGCTTGCTGATACCAATCGTTCAAAACACGTTCAAGTGGTTCAGTTTTGAAACGCTTTGCCCAGCGAGCATCATTCTCCAATCTCACCTGTTTCTCTGACTCAGTTTGAAGCCCGAAGTTTCCCCCTTCAACAATTGCGCCCACAATATTGAGATCTGAGAAGCATTGATTGGCAATACCATGCATCGCAATACGGCCGCCCATCGAGTAACCAATCAAAATAAGTGGTTGTTGCGGAGGAAATAATAAAGATAGTGTGGAATTAAGCAGTTTGCAGCAATCATCGAGATCGTTGCACTTTGTAAACTGGCTACGACCATGACCAGGAAGGTCTATAACAATTCGTTCAAACTGAGTCAGCTCATCCAAACAAGCTTGCCAATCAGCACCACTTCCTAAAAAGCCATGCAAAAACACCAGAGTGGGAAGATCACCACTTTGGTGTTTTTCAGTTGAAGAGAGACGCTCAGAGTGAAGCATGCAGGCTCTTATTAAATGCCTTTATCAACTCTGCGGCTTGGCTTGGTGGGGTTTGAACTTCCACCAGCAGTGTGCCTTGGCCACTCGACAGGTGCTCGGCAACCATTGCTTGATACATTTCTAACGTAGTTGGCTTCTCATACTTTAAACCAAACTGTTTGGCTGCATGTTCAAACTGATAACCGTGGGGCATTTGGTAGTACGCAGTGCGATGCTCCTGAGGCACCGGTAACATATCGAAAATTGCGCCACCATCATTGTTTGTGACCACAAGTACCGTCGGCAATTTATTGTGAGAAAACAGCGCTAGTGAATTGAGATCATACAGTGCTGATGTGTCACCAATATACATCAGTAACGGATTACCTCTTGCTCGCTGCACACCTGATGCGGTAGCAAACAAACCGTCAATTCCTGACGCGCCTCGGTTAGTGAACACTTCTACATCATCAAGTTTGCCGTACATATCGACAAGTCGAACAAACAAACTGTTACCCAAAAAGACATCAGCGTTTTTAGTGCGCTCGTTGATGTCTGCTGCCAACGCAATTTCGTCAATGGCAGACGCTGAACCAGATAGGAAAGCTTCTTCGATACGTTGATGAACTCGCTTAACTCCATTCGCTAACCTATCAGCCCACCCAGCAAATATTGGCTTCTCAAAGCTAATGCGAGAAACCCAAGTTTGAGGAAGCTCAACCCAGTGCATTTGCGCCAGATGATTTTGGTTATTACGGTCCATACGCGGCGAGATATACCAGTATTGAACGTCTTTATTTTGTTGATTTTGCGAAACTTGTTTATCAATCCACTGGTTCAAACGTTTGGAGATGATTCGGCTACCAAATTGGATAATAAGTTCACAAGACTCAAGCTCGTTTACGAACTCGGGAAGTTGAAGCCATACATCATAATGCGCCCAATCCGAACTGAGACCACTTTGCGGGTCTGCAAGTACCGGCCATCCCATCTTTTGTGCAAATGCCTGCGCCGACTTCGCTTGTTCAAGCGGTAAGCTGCCAATCACAACCAAGCCTTTTTTATCCGCACAAGACGGGATTTGCGCCTGTGATAAGTGGCTAAAACGCTGTGTATAACTACCACTTCCTTTTCGCCATCCGGCTACCGAGTCTAAGTAGGTTTGATAATCCGCTTTTGCACCATTGGAATACAAAGGCTCTGGAAATGCACAGTTAATATGAACAGCACTGCCTTGCAGTTGCTGAGTAAACATCACTTCGTCAACAGACGTCAGCAACCAATTAAGCGATGTTGTTAAAGTTGGGCTTGGTAAATTCAAGCTGGCCGAGACATGATGTGAAAAAATACCCAACTGGTTAATCGCTTGGTTTGCGCCACAGCCAACGAGCTCCATCGGACGATCTGCAGTGAGCAGCACCAGCTTTTCACCAGTAAGCCTAGCCTCCGCAACGGCTGGTAATAAATTCGCCACTGCCGTACCAGAGGTAACGATGATTGCCACTGGCTCTTGAGTAGCTTTCGCTAAGCCAAGAGCCATAAAGCCGAGACCACGCTCATCAAAGTGAGTATGAATAGAAAAATTGGACTGTTCTGCCGCCTCTAAAGTTAAAGGAGTAGAACGAGAGCCAGGAGCGATGCAAACATGCTTAACGCCAAATCGCTGAAGCTCAATCAATATGGTTTCTGACCAAATTCGATTGAGCACCGCTTGGTCATGATTCATGATGCAACTCCCAACGGAGGGTGATCAGAAATCAGCGTAAGTAACGTCGACATTTTCTTATCAAGTTCCGCCCACTCATGCTCTGCCACAGAGCCTGGCACAATACCTGCGCCCGCAAACAATTGTACTTGGTCACCGAGCACAAGCGCGCTTCTGATCGCGACACAAAACTCTGCTCGTTCATGGCTTATGTAACCCATTGACCCCGCGTACCAGCCGCGTGCAAAGGGCTCATTATCAAGAATAAACTGCATGGATTCTTGTCGAGGTAAGCCAGCAACCGCCGCCGTCGGCTGAAGCGCCGATAACAACTGAACACCGTTTATGCCCGTCTTTAGGCTCGCGTGAATATTTCGCTTGAGGTGTTGCACTTTTCGTAGCCTAACCAAACTTGCCTCGGCCTCTACTTCAACCACTTCGGAATGTGGTGATAGGCGATCAATAATATCATCAACTACATATTGGTTTTCATTGAGGTTCTTTTCATCTTGGGATAACCAATTCGCCAACTCCATATCGTGAGTGGCGTTGTCCCCTCGACCAATCGTGCCTGCTAACGCTTCGGTATGAAGTTCGTGCCCTACGCGAGAATACAAACGTTCTGGCGTAGAGCCCATAAAGCTGTGTTTGCTGTCTAAGCTCAGCATGAAATGGAAACTATGATGGTTATTTAAGTAACTCGCTTTCAGCAATTGTGCAGCACTTAATGTGTTATCAAGCTGCACGGTAGAGCGACGCGCCAATACCACTTTCTTAAAATCATCATTCTTTATACCAGTCAGAACTTTATGAACTAACTCATTCCATTGAGGCTGACTTGGCGTATGAACAATAGAGCGGATGTGAGAAGAAATCGGAGCTAAGGTCGCGACCTCACAAACCAGTTTATGCAGTCCTGCTAGGGTTCGCGCTTTGTCTTCTGAAATATTAACTGCGAGAGACCATTGTTGGTCAAAACGAATTAACTCAATTTGAGGCAAAAAGAAGAAAGAAGGCATACAGCGACGATTCTTCTCATGCTGGCCGTCAAAAGAGCGTCCGCCCCAAACTCGTTGCCCTTCACCTAGAATGGTATAAGCAGGGCCTGGCTCAACAAAAGCGTGTAATTGCCCTAGTGCAACGACCTCTTCACGAGTATCGCGGGACTGCCAGTAGAATTTAGGGAAAAGTGGTTGTGCATCAAGCCAATCAATAAATGAGAAATTAGGTTTCTCGCTCAGGGGCTCGACCAGACGTGTTTGATTGCCTTCCGCTTGCTGAACTCGCTCGATAATTCTCTTTACGGCTTGATGGAACTGTGACAAATCAACCTCGTAGTATGTGAGGATAAATGGTAACTGACGGCTACTCTAAGTTTAGACCCAAAGCAAATCAAGGTCGTATGCGATCTTTTGCAAAATCCTGTGATAGCAAACGAGCAAAACTTAACCAGCAAACAGATAATTTACAGATATATATTCTAATAAAAAACAAATTATTGTATTTTAATAAAGAAATTAACGAATTTTTAGGAATTATACAATGCAAAATATCGGGATGTCGTCAAAACTCGATAATGTCTGCTACGACATTAGGGGTCCTGTACTCAAACATGCTAAGCGCATGGAGGAAGAAGGGCATAAAATCCTAAAGCTAAACATTGGTAACCCTGCCCCATTTGGTTTTGACGCCCCTGATGAGATTTTAGTCGACGTGATTCGTAATCTGCCGACTTCTCAAGGCTATTGTGATTCCAAAGGCATTTACTCTGCTCGTAAAGCCGTGGTCCAACACTATCAACGTAAAGGTATCCGCTCTCTAGATGTCGAAGATGTGTATGTGGGTAACGGCGTGTCTGAGCTGATCGTGATGGCCATGCAAGCGCTATTAAACAATGGCGACGAAATGCTGATCCCAGCACCTGATTACCCGTTGTGGACAGCTTCAGTTGCACTATCAGGCGGTAAGCCGGTTCATTACCTATGTGATGAAGGTGCAGACTGGTACCCTGACCTTGAAGACATCAAAAAGAAAATCACACCGAAGACACGTGGCATTGTTCTGATCAACCCGAACAACCCGACAGGTGCGGTATACAGCCGTGACTTCCTACTTGAAGTGATTGAAATCGCGCGCCAGCACAAACTGATCATTTTCGCAGATGAGATCTACGACAAAGTGTTGTACGACGGTGCAACACATACCTCAGTCGCAACACTCACTGAAGACGTGCTAGTCATGACATTCAATGGCCTTTCAAAAGCCTACCGTGTTTGCGGTTTCCGTGGTGGCTGGATGTTCCTAACGGGGCCTAAACATCTAGCTCAAGGGTACGTGAATGGATTGGAGTTGCTTTCATCGATGCGTTTATGTGCAAACGTACCAATGCAACATGCGATTCAAACTGCACTAGGTGGATACCAGAGTATCAATGAACTGATTTTACCTGGCGGACGCTTATTAGAGCAGCGCAATAGAGCGTATGAACTGATCAATCAGATTCCTGGTGTTTCTTGTGTCAAACCCAAGGGAGCGATGTACCTCTTCCCGAAAATCGACACGAAAATGTACAACATCAAGAACGATCAGCAGATGGTTTTAGATTTCTTAAAACAAGAGAAGGTCTTACTGGTGCAAGGTTCCGGTTTTAACTGGCCAAAACCAGACCACTTCCGCATCGTGACACTGCCGCACGTTGAAGATCTAGAAATCGCCATTGGACGTTTTGAGCGATTCCTATCAACCTACAGCCAGTAATGAATCACTGGTAGTAATTAGTGCTGATCTCTCATATGCTTAGAGGAACTCCTAGTGAGTTCCTTTTTTACACCAGAAACGGAGAAAGCCATGAAAGAAAGCCATTTTTTCGCCCACCTGGCTCGAATGAAGCTGATCCAACGCTGGCCTTTAATGCGGTCCGTCTCACCAGAAAACGTTTCAGAGCATAGCTTACAAGTTGCTTTTGTCGCTCATGCCCTTGCCCTCATTAAAAACAAAAAGTTCGGCGGCAACCTTAACCCAGAACGCATCGCGATTCTTGCCATGTACCATGACTCCAGCGAAGTATTAACGGGTGACCTTCCAACCCCAGTGAAGTATTACAATCCTGAAATTGCCAAAGAATATAAGAAGATAGAATCGGCAGCGGAACAAAAATTACTATCAATGTTACCGGAAGAGTTCCAAGATGATTTTGCCCCCTATCTTCTTTCTCACTCTGCTCACGAAGAGGACGCAAAAATCGTTAAGCAAGCCGATTCCATCTGTGCCTATTTAAAATGTCTCGAAGAACTAAGCGCCGGTAACCATGAGTTCGCTCTGGCAAAAAAACGCTTAGACGTCACTTTGCAAGAACGCAGAACGCCTGAAATGGATTACTTTCTCAATACCTTTGCCCCAAGTTTCGAATTATCGTTAGATGAAATCAGTTAGCTTACGGAGATAATCGTGTCGTTTGAATTACACCCGCAATGGCAAGAGCGCCATGATGATGAGCATAAAATACGTCGTGACGACCATCGGAGCCCGTACCAACGAGACCGAGCGCGCATTCTTCACTCGGCTGCATTTCGACGCTTACAAGCAAAAACCCAAGTACACGGCAATAGCTTGGAAGACTTTCACCGCAGCCGGTTAACACACTCCTTAGAAGCGTCGCAACTCGGGACCGGTATCGTCGCCCAGTTAAAGAAAAAACAACCAGAGTTCCGTGATCTATTACCATCAGACAGCTTAATTGATTCATTATGTTTGGCGCACGATATCGGGCATCCTCCATACGGTCATGGGGGAGAAGTCGCTCTAAACTACGTAATGCGCGAACATGGCGGCTTCGAGGGGAACGCCCAAACCTTTCGTATCGTCACTAAGTTAGAGCCTTATACCGAGCATTTCGGAATGAATTTATCACGCCGCACACTGCTTGGTTTGATTAAGTACCCTGCCCTCATTAGTCAAACACGCTCCGTCAAGTTGCCTCAACCAGCTGAGCATCAACGTAAACTAAAAGCCAAAGATTGGAGCCCAGCTAAAGGCATTTATGATTGTGACAAAGACTTATTTGATTGGGTAATTGCACCGCTTTCTGACAACGACAAGGCATTGCTTAGCCTAATGCGCTCAAAACCAGAATCGGAGTTTGAGCACAGTAAAACGCGCTTTAAATCACTCGATTGCTCAATCATGGAGCTAGCGGACGATATCGCCTACGGCGTTCATGATTTAGAAGATGCAATCGTACTTGGTATGGTGACACGTCAGCAATGGCAAGAAGGCGCAGCAAGTCAATTAGCGGACTGTGGCGACCCGTGGTTTGAAGCACATATCGATTCCATCGGACAGATGCTATTTAGTGGTAAGCATCATGAACGGAAAGATGCCATCGGTGGTATGGTTAACGCCCTCCTGACCAGCATTTCAATCAAGGCGATGGATGAGCCTTTCAATAATCCATTACTGTCTTGGAATGCGTGTTTAGAGCCACAAATGGCACGAGCACTTGACGTGCTCAAGCACTTTGTCAGCACCTTCGTTATCCAAGTCCCTCAGGTCCAGATCGTTGAGTATAAGGGTCAGCAAATTATTATGGACATTTTTGAAGCCTTAACAGCGGACCCAGAGCGCTTGCTGCCTGTTCATACAAGAGAACTGTGGTGCCAAGCGAAAAGCGAAAGCAATAAGATGAGAGTCATCGCCGATTACATTTCTGCTATGACCGATGGTCACGCGCAAAAGCTGCACCGTCAACTTTTCTCTTCCATCGTTCTTTAGTAACACTCAACCTTTCAAGTAATTCTTTTCAAATACGCCCGGCGGCATCTGGGCGATTTGGAATTCGATCATCTTTTCAAAGGCATGCATAAGCGGTGTAAAGTCTCTCTCGGGTTCAAGCAAACGAAGCGAATGATAACCTGCCTCGACTGTCGATAAGCTATTCTCAGAGGGCGCTTTACGAATGGTGTAATGCCCTTGCAATTGCTTCGGTAATTGCACGGTTGGGAGTGGATGTAAATTGCTAGAAAGCTGCCACATTTTGTACGCTTTTTTCCACGTCCCATCGAGCAAAATCAAACGTATTTTCTTAGATACACTACGACTCGCTTGATTGATTTCAGAGATGCATCGTGACTGTTCCGATGGGTAAAGAACAAAATGTTGATATGATTCATCCGCCAACAAGTGATTTAAGACATTATCACCAGAAAAGTCCTCTCCTATCAGACAAATACAGTTATCTAAACTCAAATTGAGAATCCGTGCCGTACCAAGCGGACGATGTTCTTCACTCGTGTGCTGAAGAATGATAAGTTCTACCTCGCTTGCCAACGGTACAATCCATTGGCAAATACACGCTTTTTGCGATTTTCCACAACGAGAACAATAACGAGACATAGAGTGAACCTTTATACCTTGCTGAGTATTATCAGCGTGATCTGTTTGATACTTCAATTCGAACCAATGGCAAGCCTAACCGAGTGGCACAGCTACAATATACGCCATGGCGAATGGTGGCGAATCGTAACAGGAAATCTCACACATACCAACTTTGCGCACTTAGGGATGAACCTGGCAGGATTGTGGATCATTACTTTTATTTTTCGTCCAAGCACTCGCAACTTCCTTATCGTTTTCTCACTCTTGTGCGCATTTGTTGGCGCAATGAATTTGTTTACCAACATGTCGGTGTACGTGGGATTATCTGGCGTACTACACGGACTATTTGGATTCTGGGCACTCAGAGAAGTCTTTGAAAGCAGAAGAAGCAGCTTGTTGTTGGTCGGCGGGCTTATTGCCAAAGTAGCATGGGAGCAGATCTATGGTCCATCAAGCAGCACTGCTGCGCTTATCGGCGCAAACGTTGCTATTGATGCTCATTTATTTGGCGCACTCGGTGGGTTAACAATGGCTCTAATGGAAAAAGGCTTTCGCCGTCGTTTATTCGGTTAAAAAATCCCGAACCACGAAAGAGGGGTTGGTTCGGGAAAGCAGTAATAGGGAAACAGATATTGTTCTGAATTCAGACTCAATATCTGAAATACATCAAGCTACAGTAAAATGCGGTCTTCGTTTTTCTTAACTGTCGCTTCACCAATGCCTTTTACGCTCTTCAAATCTGCTGCCGTTTTAAAAGGGCCATGCTCCTCGCGGTAGTCCACGATACTCTGCGCTTTCTTCTCACCAATACCTTTCAACATGGTCGCTATTTCTTCAGCAGAGGCCGTGTTGATATTTACGGTAATTTCAATTCCTTCATATTTGTCAGTGGCTGAATCCGCAGCCATGCTAAAAGGCGCAAAAACAAATAAGCACAATGTCAAAATCCATTTCATATTGAACATACAATCTCCAAAATAGTAGGCTAAAACTAGTCATCGGGAGCAAGTCACTATCAGTTAACAAACCTAGATGACCCGATATTCGCAATGACTGGTATCACTTAAACGCGCACTAATTTAAGTAATGCTTATTGATGATTGAAGTTAATAAAGACAAAAATAAAACGGACCGCTTATGCGGTCCGTTTTAGTTAACATGCAAATTACACTAATTGTGCTTAGTTGCTCACAATAAAGTACTCAATGTCAGTGTTTGCGCGCAGTACTGCTAGCACAGATGATAGGTCTTGCTGAGAAGATGCACGCTGCATTTGCATCGCAACTTGCTCTTCTAACTCACTATCTAGCTCAGCATTTACAGCATCAAGCTCGATGATAACAATGTTACCTTCAAGATCTTTAGACTGACCATATACTGGCTTACCATCGACTGGTTTTGCCATCGCGAATACCGTTGTTGCCAACGGAGAACGACGATCTACTGTCTCTTGTTCACCAAATGCAAGGTTGTTTTCAGTAAGCACATCTGTCTTACCTTCTTTCAATGCAGCAACAACCTGTGTACCAAGTTCCATCGCATCTTGCTCCCCCTTAACGCGAGATAACTCTGCAATAACCTGATCTTTCACTTCTTCTAGTGGAAGAACCGTCTCATCACGTGCGTCTTCAACACGAACAACAATAATATGTTCAGGTGCAACTTCGATAGCTTCAGAGTTTAAGCCATCTTCTTTTACTTCTGGGCTAAGGATAGCTTGCATTACCGCAGGGTTACGAAGCACTTCAGGTGCGTCAACTTGAGAAATAAAGTCCGTTGTCTTCACTTCTTGGTTAACCGCTTGAGAAGCGTCATACAATGAGTCTGGGTATTCAAACGCTACGCGCTCAAGCTCGCTTTGTAGCTCATAGAATTGATCAACTGCTTGTTGGTCAACCATTTCTTGTTTGATTTCAGCGGCTACTTCTTCAAATGGCTTCGCCACAGAGTCTTTTAGCTCTTCAAGCTTGATAATATGGTAACCAAAGTCCGACTTTACTAGACCCGACGTATCGCCTGGATTCTTCAACGCGAATGCCGCTTCTTCAAAAGCAGGGTCCATTACATCACGCTCTATCCAACCTAAGTCACCACCGTTTTCAGCGCTGCCAAAATCGTCAGATTTCTCTTGAGCAAGCGTCGCAAAATCTGCACCCGCATTTAGCTCATCTAGGATAGCCTGCGCTTTTGCTTCATCGTCCCCTTCTACAAGAATATGAGCGACACGACGCTGCTCTTCTGAAGAATATTTGTTTAAGTGCTCATCGTAGTACTTTTTCACCTCAGCATCAGAAACATTAACTTGTTCCTTTAGCGCTTCAGCAGACAGTTCGATATAAGCGACTTTAACCTGCTCTGGGCGAGTAAAGTTGTCAGGGTTTGCTTTGTAGTACTGTTGAATTTCTTCGTCAGTCAATTCAATGTTTTTCGCAAACTCTGCTAAGTCGATTTTAATCGTCCGAATATCACGAGTTTGAGTGAACAGCTTACCTTCTGCCTGTACTTCACCTGGCAGAATAAATTCACTGTTTTGTAGTGCATTCAGCAGTTGTTCACGAACCAATTCACGACGCATGTACTCAGCAAAAGAGTCTGGCGAAAAGCCTGCACGACGCAGAGAAGCTTGATAGATCTCTTGATCGAACTGACCATTAGATTGGAATTGAGGCATGTCTAGAATCATGCTGCGAACTTGAGTGTCGCTGATTCGCAGACCTAAAGCTTCTGCTTGTTGGTCAAGCAACACGTCATTGATCATTCGATCTAAAACGGATTTGCGGAAAGATTCAACATATGCAGGGTCAGCCAGCATTTGAGAGAAGTAGTCACCCAACTGAGCTTGCATACGGTTACGCTCATTTTGGTATGCCATCTCGAACTCACCACGAGGAATCTCAGTGTTACCGACTTTCGCTGCAGAGTTGTTGTTACCACTAACGATGTAGCTACCCACACCTGCAAAAACGAAAGACAGGATGATAAGCCCAAGGATAATTTTGACCGCGATGCTATTCACGCCTTCGCGTAGTCGATCCATCATAATTTAACTGCTCTCCACAATTGAAGCCTACTGCTTCTATCTAATAGAAATAATGGCGCAATAATATCAGAAAAAGAAATGCGCATCAGTATGATGCGCATAATTTAAGAAAGTTCGGCTCGAAGTTTGTAAATTTTTGTTCGAAACTTATTGTTTGAGCAAAAGTTAAGCAAATGGCCGGTTACAGAATTAACGCTGTGATTAGTTACAAGCGTCTTTCAGTGCTTTACCAGCTTTAAAAGCTGGTACTTTTGCTTCTGCGATTTGGATTTCTTCACCAGTTTTTGGGTTACGACCAGTACGTGCAGCACGAGTACGAACGCTGAATGTACCAAAGCCAACTAGAGCAACTTGATCACCAGACTGAAGAGTGCCGCTTACTGCTTCGATGAATGCATCTAGAGCACGACCCGCTGACGCTTTAGAAATGTCTGCATTTTCTGCGATTTGTTCTACTAACTGAGTTTTATTCACTGTAATTTCCCCTTTGTGTCATCTGTGATTATTTTTGTGATGACTTTCGTTCCATTGTTAAGAAAATATGCTCCATCCCTTATTCGTCAAGGGCTGGCAGCTATCGAAACTAACTTAGCGCCCAAAAAAAACGCTGACAAGCCTTTTTAGACTTATCAGCGTAAACTTTTACTTATTTTTGCTGCACATCACTATTTTTGAGACTCAAACTCAACGCCCGTCGGGTCTCGCTCTAGTGCGACTTTCAGTACTTCATCAATCCACTGTACAGGGATGACTTCCAGATCAGCGATAACATTATCAGGAATTTCTTCCAAATCACGCTCGTTGTCTTTTGGAATTAGCACAGTCTTAATGCCACCACGGTGTGCCGCAAGTAACTTCTCTTTTAGGCCACCGATAGGTAGGACTTCACCACGCAGTGTGATTTCACCCGTCATCGCTACCTCTGCTTTCACAGGGTTACCTGTCAGAGCAGAAACCAAGGCAGTACACATTGCAGTACCCGCACTTGGGCCATCTTTTGGCGTCGCGCCTTCCGGTACGTGCACGTGAATATCTTTCTTCTCGTAGAAGTCAGTATTGATACCCAGTTTTTCTGCACGAGAGCGAACTACTGTCATTGCGGCTTGGATAGACTCTTGCATCACGTCACCAAGAGAGCCCGTTTGCGTCAGCTTTCCTTTACCTGGCATAGATTGAGTTTCAATCGTTAGCAGGTCGCCACCCACTTCTGTCCAAGCTAGACCTGTCACTTGACCAATTCGGTTACTTTCATCCGCTTTACCGTAATCGAAACGTTGAACACCCAAGTACTCTTTTAGGTTGTCCATCGTTACCGTTACTGACTTGATGTCTTTATCCAGCAAGATGTTCTTCACGGCTTTACGGCAGATCTTAGAGATCTCACGTTCTAAGTTACGTACACCCGCTTCACGAGTGTAATAACGGATGATGCCAATAATTGCAGAGTCTTCAATGATGATCTCATCCGGTTTTAGACCATTGCGCTTAACTTGCTTATCAACAAGGTGACGTTTTGCAATGTTCAGCTTCTCGTCTTCGGTGTAACCAGATAAACGAATAACTTCCATACGGTCTAACAATGGACCTGGAATGTTCATTGAGTTCGAGGTTGCAACGAACATAACGTCAGAAAGGTCGTAATCCACTTCTAAGTAGTGATCGTTGAACGAGTTATTCTGTTCAGGATCAAGTACTTCTAATAGCGCTGATGCCGGATCGCCGCGCATATCTGAAGACATTTTGTCGATTTCGTCCAATAAGAACAATGGGTTCTTCACGCCAACTTTCGACATCTTCTGGATTAATTTACCTGGCAATGAGCCAATGTAAGTACGACGGTGACCGCGGATTTCTGCTTCATCACGTACACCACCCAGCGCCATACGAACGTACTTACGACCTGTAGCAGAAGCAATTGAACGACCAAGAGACGTTTTACCCACACCAGGAGGACCAACAAGACAAAGGATTGGACCTTTTAACTTATTGATTCGGTTTTGAACCGCCAAGTATTCAAGAATACGCTCTTTTACGCGCTCTAGACCGTAGTGGTCTTCATTAAGAATCTCTTCTGCTTTCGCTAAATTTTTCTTAACTTTTGAGCGTTTAGCCCAAGGCACGCTGACCATCCAATCGATGTAGCTACGAACCACTGTTGCTTCGGCAGACATTGGAGACATCATCTTAAGCTTTTGCAGCTCTTGCTCAGTCTTTTCACGTGCCTCTTGAGGCATTTTTGATTCGTCAATCTTCTTCTGCAGCGTTTCGAACTCGTCTGGTGCGTCTTCCATCTCACCAAGTTCTTTCTGAATCGCTTTCATTTGCTCATTCAGATAGTACTCACGCTGAGATTTTTCCATTTGCTTTTTAACGCGACCACGAATGCGTTTTTCAACTTGCAGCAAATCGATCTCTGATTCCATCTGGCCCATTAGGAATTCCAGACGCTCAGTGACATCAACTATTTCAAGTACTTGCTGCTTATCCACCAGCTTCAACGGCATATGAGCTGCAATAGTATCCGCTAAGCGAGCCGCTTCGTCGATACCGTTGAGTGAGGTTAGAACTTCTGGTGGAATCTTCTTGTTTAGCTTAATGAAGCCTTCAAACTGATTAATCGCACTGCGAACAATCACTTCTTGCTCACGCTCATCCAATTCTGGCGTAACCACAAATTCCGCTTCCGCTAGGAAGAAATCACTCTCTTTAAAGTGATTGATTTTCGCACGTTGCTGGCCTTCAACCAGTACTTTTACTGTGCCATCCGGAAGCTTCAGTAGCTGGAGAATGGTGGCTACCGTACCTACTTCAAATAGGTCGTCAACCGTAGGCTCGTCAGTATCAGCTTGCTTTTGTGCCACAAGAAGAACTTGTTTGTTGGTTTCCATCGCCGTTTCTAAACAGCTAATCGATTTCTCACGACCAACAAACAATGGAATAACCATGTGCGGGTAGACCACTACGTCACGTAGAGGTAGTACCGGGATCTCGATACGCTCGGAACGTTCCAAGTTCATATAATTCTCTCTTCCGCTTTCACGTTTACGTATTACTTATCGATTTATATGGGGGCTAATTGTTTGGATTCAATAAGAGAAATAAAAAAAGGAGGTAATTACTTACCTCCTTTTTCATTACGGCTGAATTTATTCTGCTCCAGCGGCCTGATTGTCTGAGTTGCTATAAATAAGCAATGGCTCTGATTCACCATTGATGACGGACTCATCAATCACGACCTTACTTACGTCTGTCGCAGATGGCAGTTCGTACATGGTTTCCAGTAATACGCCTTCAAGGATCGAGCGTAAACCACGAGCACCTGTCTTACGCTCCATTGCTTTCTTAGCGATAGCGCGCAGCGCATCTTCTCGGAACTCAAGTTCGGCGTTTTCAAGCTCAAACAATGCTGCGTATTGCTTGGTTAATGCGTTCTTCGGTTCACATAGGATCTGAATCAACGCTTCTTCATCAAGCTCAGTCAGTGTTGTTGTCACAGGAAGACGACCAATGAATTCTGGAATGAGTCCGTACTTCACTAAATCCTCAGGCTCAACCTGAGTAAATAGCTCACCCACGGTCTTCGATTCGTTTTTAGAACGAACTTCAGCACCGAAGCCAATACCTGTACCTGTTGCAACACGCTGCTCAATCACCTTATCTAGGCCAGCAAATGCACCACCACAGATGAACAGGATCTTCGACGTGTCCACTTGTAGGAATTCTTGCTGAGGGTGCTTACGACCACCTTGAGGTGGAACCGATGCAACCGTACCTTCGATAAGTTTTAGTAGAGCCTGCTGAACACCTTCACCAGATACGTCACGCGTAATAGATGGGTTTTCAGCTTTGCGTGAAATTTTATCAATTTCATCAATGTAAACGATGCCGCGTTCAGCTTTAGCTACATCGTAATCACATTTTTGCAGAAGCTTTTGGATGATGTTTTCAACGTCTTCACCCACATAACCAGCCTCGGTTAGTGTGGTTGCGTCTGCCATTGTAAATGGCACATCCAAGAATCGAGCTAATGTCTCAGCAAGTAGTGTTTTACCGCTACCTGTTGGACCAATTAGAAGGATGTTACTTTTACCAAGCTCCACACCTTCACTCGTTGTATCACCATTGCGTAAACGCTTGTAGTGGTTATATACCGCAACTGCGAGCACTTTTTTCGCGTAATCTTGCCCGATCACATAGTCATCAAGGTGTTCACGGATCTGTTTTGGCGTTGGTAACGCTTCAGATTCTTTCTTAGGGAGAACATCCTTGATTTCTTCGCGAATAATATCGTTACATAAGTCGACACACTCGTCGCAAATGTACACTGACGGACCTGCGATTAGCTTGCGAACTTCGTGCTGACTTTTGCCGCAGAAAGAACAGTACAGCAATTTACCGCTGCCACTTTCTTTGCTTTTATCTGTCATTCGCTAACCTCTTAGCCTTTACTCTTCATGAATGAGTGTATATCAATTTTTGCCAAAATGCGCTGGCTAATTACTCGCCGCGGTGGCTTAACACTGCATCCACGATACCGTATTCCACAGCCTGCTCTGATGACATGAAGTTATCACGATCAGTATCGCGCTCAATGACTTCAAGAGGTTGCCCAGTATGTTCTGCTAACAACTTGTTTAGCTTCTGCTTAATGGTCAGGATTTCCTGAGCATGGATTTGGATGTCAGAAGCTTGACCCTGGAAACCACCCAATGGTTGGTGGATCATTACACGAGAGTTAGGCAGTACGTAACGCTTACCTGGCGCACCACCTGCAAGCAGGAAGGCACCCATTGAACATGCTTGACCCATACATACAGTGCTGACATTTGGCTTAATAAACTGCATGGTATCGTAGATAGACATACCAGCTGTTACGCTGCCACCTGGCGAGTTGATGTATAGGAAAATATCTTTATCTGGATTTTCAGATTCTAGGAAAAGTAGCTGAGCCACGACAAGGTTTGCCATGTGGTCTTCCACTTGACCCGTTAAAAAAATCACGCGCTCTTTCAGCAGACGTGAGTAGATGTCGTAAGAGCGTTCGCCGCGGGAAGTTTGTTCAACCACCATTGGTACTAGCGCGTCCATAATTGGCGACATTGCATTTTTTTCTTGGTAGCTCATATTCTTATGTCCCTAAAATAAATGGCCCGGATGATGACTATCATACGGACCATTGTTAGCAGAATAGTTAACGTTAAGTCAACCTTCTACGCAAGATATTGCTTATTAAGCAGCAGGTTGTTGTTGGTTAAGTAGCTCGTTGAAGCCTACTTCTTTCTCAGAAACCTGTGCTTTAGCGATGATCGCGTCGATTGCTTGCTCTTCTAGAGCTACATTGCGCATGTTGTTCATCATTTCTTCGTTTTGCTCGTAGTAAGCAATAACTTCTGATGGATCTTCGTATGCAGTAGCCATTTCTTCAATTAGAGCTTTAACTTTCTCGTCGTCCGCTTTTAGCTCTTCAGACTTGATTACTTCACCTAGTAGAAGACCAACTACTACGCGACGTTTAGCTTGCTCTTCGAACAACTCACGTGGAAGCTGAGCAGCAGCTTCTGGGTTACCACCGAAGCGTTGTGCAGCTTGTTGACGTAGAACTTGGATTTCTTGCTCGATAAGCGCTGATGGTACGTTGATGTCGTTTTGCTCAACTAGACCGTCAATCGCTTGCTCTTTGATGCGGTTCTTAACAGCTTGCTTAAGCTCGCGTTCCATGTTTTTACGAACTTCAGCTTTAAGTGCTTCAACACCGCCTTCAACAACACCGAACTTAGCAACGAACTCGTCGTTTAGTTCTGGTAGTTCACGAGCTTCAACTTTGTTCACTTTGATTGCGAACTTAGCTGCTTTACCTTTTAGGTTTTCAGCGTGGTAATCTTCTGGGAAAGTCACGTCGATGTCGAATTCCATACCTGCAGTTTTACCTGCGATACCGTCTTCGAAACCAGGAATCATGCGACCAGCGCCCATTTCTAGTGGGAAGTTCTCAGCTTTACCGCCTTCGAATTCTTCACCGTCGATAGAACCAACGAAGTCAATGCTTACGCGTTTGCCATCTTCTGCTGCTTCTTCAACTTCAACCCAAGTAGCTTGTTGCTTACGTAGAGTATCGATCATCTCTTCTACGTCTGCGTCTTTAACTTCAGTTAGCGGTTTTTCAACAGTGATGTTTTCTAGGCCTTTAAGCTCAACTTCTGGGTAAACTTCAAAAGTTGCAGTGAAAACTAGGTCTGAACCTTCTTTGTTTTCTACAGGAGCGAAAGTTGGAGCGCCAGCTGGGTTGATTTTCTCTTTAACGATAGCTTCGATGAAGTGGCGTTGCATAACTTCACCAAGAACGTCTTGACGTACTGCTTTGCCGTACATCTTAGCAACCATTTTTAGAGGCACTTTACCCTTACGGAAACCATCGAAACGACGGTTTTTAGCGATGTTGCGTAGTTCAGCTGTTACAGCGTCTTCGATGTTTGCAGCTGGAACAGTAATGTTTAGACGGCGCTCTAGGCCCTCTAGCGTTTCAACAGTAACTTGCATTATATATAAACCTCTAAAGTGGCTCGGTTTTCCGAGCGTATGAGCGAAACTCAGCGGAGCTTACGCTTCATCCTTGTGTAGTGTTCTGTCCGAACACCTAATTTAAATCGAGTATCGATACTGTTTGTCAGTACCGGACTAATCAGTGATATCTTCGATAAAATTACCAAAGGTATCTCCTATTAGCCTCAGGACAGAATTTTTAGACGCGACATTCTAGCGATCTGTCGCAACCCTGTCGAGCCAATAGCCACTATGTGGACATTGTCTGCGCTAAATTCTCGAATGCTGACCCATTTTTTCTTCAAAAATGCGATTCAAACACCGTCTAAGTATCGTCAGCATATCTAGAATGGGGACAATAGCGACTTTTTCAAGAGAATCGACCGGTTTTTTTATCGAAAAGCCTAAAAAGAGATCTTGCTCTTGTTTTACTCCACAGAGTTGAAAACTAAATCCCTAATCCTCCCTACAAACTATTAACATTTTCTTACGTGACCAAAGGAAAGGTTTAGGGAGTGTAAGGATGTCGCAAAAAAACCGGATTCTGCTGACTTTTTTTGCCTTCTATTTCCTTTGCGCAATCATAGGTGGTCATTGGGTTTGGCAGACTAGTTATCAATCATTGCTTGATAAACACCAGTCACAACTTGAGCAATTTTCTAGTCATATTAAAAACAAACTCGATAAATACGCCCATATCCCTAACCTTCTGGCTAAAGATGACCCTCTCCATCAAGCGTTACTGCATCCAAATAACAGTGCCCAACTGGAACTCACCAATCGGTATTTAGAATCCGTTAATGACGTGATTGAAGCGGCAGATACCTATTTAATCGATCAATGGGGTACGACGGTCGCGGCCAGCAACTGGCGTAAAGAGCGATCTTTTATTGGACGAAATTTTGCGTTCCGCCCTTATTTCAAACAAGCAATCGTTGGGGAACGAAGCCAATACTACGCGCTGGGTTCGACTTCGGGTAAGCGTGGCTACTACTATTCTTATCCGATCATATATGCGGGCGGCGTCCTTGGTGTGGTCGTGGTTAAGATGGACTTGAGTGAGATAGAAGACAACTGGCAGCAGCCAAATAGTGTGTTCGTCGCGAGCGATCCGCACGGGATTGTTTTCATGAGCAGCCGAAGTGATTGGCTACTCAAAAGCTTACAACCACTGACTGAGAATGAAAGAAAACAAGTTTGGGCAAGCCGACAATACCTTGATGAGCCAATTGAAACTCTAGGATTGGTGGGCAATGTGGAGGAAACGCATTCTGAGCTAAAACAAGGTTACCCATATAACAAAGGGACCTTGGTGGTCTCTTCGTTGCCCCTACCAGAGCTCAAGCTGACCATCCGTGTACTATCTCCTAAGCAGTCTATCGTCTGGCTCACAATGGGTTACATTTTTGTACTTACTCTTGCATTCACCGTGTTGTTTTTAATTGGCCAGCTCATCTATCACCGTCAACAACGCCACTTACAACTTGAGAGAATTCAGCAAGAGGCCAATCAAAAACTTGAATATCAAGTCATGGCTCGCACCGCAGAATTGCAAGCAGAAATCGCCCAGAGAATTGAAACCGAACAAACACTTCGCCTAACGCAAGACGAACTCGTTCAAGCTGCGAAACTAGCAGTATTGGGGCAAATGTCAGCCAGTATCAGTCATGAACTGAATAATCCACTTGCGGCCATTCGTAGCTTTGCTGAAAACGGCAAGCTGTTCCTCCAAAAAGAAAAATATGAGCGAGTGGAAGATAATCTAACTCGCATCTCAGCCCTCACTGATCGTATGGCAAACATCAGTCAGCAGCTTCGTTCTTTCGCTAAAAAAACCAGTGGAAACGAGCTGGCTCAATCTCGTTTGTTTCCAGTAATTGCCTCAGTCAAAGAGCTGATGAAACCCGCACTTAAATCTGCACGTGTCACGCTAGAAACGCAGGTACCAGAGCACGATGTTGAAGTTCAGATCAATATCATTCAACTTGAACAAGTGTTGGTTAATTTACTGACCAATGCGATAGAGGCTCTCAAAGAACAACAAGACAAACAAGTACAGTTATCCATAGAGCAAGACGAACATGCCGGTTTGGTTTGGATTCATGTAGATGACAATGGTCCAGGGCTTGGAGATTTCTCACTTTCGGACTTATGTGAGCCTTTCCTAACTACCAAACAAAATGGGTTAGGTTTAGGGCTCTCTATCTCGCAACAAATCTTAGCCAGTATGAACGGAAGATTATGTGCCCAAAATCGAGAACAAGGCGGAGCTCGATTTTCATTGTGTTTACCTATCGCTCCTAACAACACAGAACAATCAAAAGGATGAGATCATGTGTCAGGTGTTTTTTATTGATGATGAAGCCGATCTTAGACTGGCAATAGAACAAACGTTTGAATTGGCAGATATCGATGCCACATTCTTTCCAGACGCTGAATCTGCCTTACTCGCCATTAAGCAGGGAGCCGAGCCAGGTGTGGTGATTACCGATATTTGCTTACCCGGTATTTCAGGGATGGATTTACTGAATACCCTTGTACGAAAAGACACCCATCTTCCCGTGATTATGATTACTGGTCATGGCGATATCTCAATGGCAGTTAATGCGTTACACCAAGGAGCGTATGATTTTATCGAAAAGCCATTCCCACCTGAGCACCTAGTTGAAACCGTCAAGCGCGCCATTGAGAAGCGCCAATTAACGGTTGAAAACGAGAAGTTACGCCTGTCTCTCAAGGCAAGTAAAACGCTCGGACCTCGTGTTATCGGAGAAACGTCTAGCATTCAAATGTTACGCGAAACCATTGCTCACATCGCCGATACTGATGCAGATATCTTATTGTTTGGCGAGACTGGTACAGGTAAAGAGTTAATCGCCCGCTCTTTGCATGAACAAAGCTCTCGACGGAACCAAAACTTTGTCGCAGTAAATTGTGGTGCAGTACCAGAGAATTTGATTGAGAGCGAACTCTACGGGCATGAAAAAGGCGCATTTACTGGCGCAGAAAGCCGCCGTATCGGTAAGTTTGAATTTGCTCAAGGTGGTACACTTTTCTTGGATGAAATCGAGTCAATGCCTATCCAAGCCCAAATCCGCTTACTGAGAGTACTGCAAGAGCGTGTGATTGAGCGTGTCGGCTCGAATGAACTCTTGCCCTTAGATATTCGAGTAATTGCCGCAACCAAAGTCGATTTGAAACGCGCTGCTGAAGAGGGAACCTTTCGCCAAGATCTTTACTATCGACTGAATGTGGTTACCTTAGATCTCCCGCCACTGCGTGAACGGAAAGAAGACATCCCTGCCCTCTTCCATCATTTCCTATTGGTAGCGGCTTCACGTTACGGTAAAAGCTCTCCTAGCTTGTCATCCCACGACCTCGCCCAACTGATGAACCATGACTGGCCAGGCAATGTTCGCGAGCTAAGAAATGCAGCAGAGCGTTTCGTGCTATTGGGTAAATTAATTCAGTTAGGAGAATCGACTCCGGTTGCCAAGCCTTCTTCAAGTCTTGCAGAACAAGTTGCAGAGTTCGAGAGAGCAGCCATTGAAGGTGCATTACTAGAAAATAACGGCAGCATTAAACAGACAATGGCGCAATTGAATGTGCCTCGAAAAACTCTGTATGACAAAATGCAACGCTATCAAATAGATAAAGAGCTCTATAAATAAAACGATTCCCAAGGATTGGTATTATATCCAACTTGAATCATAATTTTTAATAACTGATTCATCATGGTTGTTACGGATATGAACGAGAAAGTGAGAATACCGATCATTACAGATACCGTGATGGTAGACGGGCAATATCAAGAAGAGAGACGTTCAGGCGAGGAGCGGCGCAAGAATAAAAAGAAGTGGCGAAGCTACGAGCGGCGAGTCCAACCAGACCCTCGTAGGCCTAGCTACAAACCCATAGACGAAGAGGTGTGAATCATCACACCTCTTTTGTTTTTCTTCAAATATCTGGTGCCATTATTTAGTGATGATTTCTGGCCCCATCAAGGTGGTTGGTAACCAAGTCGACACCCATGGCACGTACGTTACAATAATAAGGAATAGGAACATCACCGCCACCCATGGCAGTGCGGCTTTTACTACATTCATCATCGACATTTTGGCGACACCTGCAGTAACAAACAAGTTAAGCCCAACAGGTGGTGTTATCATACCTATCTCCATATTTACCACCATCATAATACCTAAGTGAATTGGATCGATCCCCAGTGCTATCGCAATTGGGAACACCAGTGGTGCAACAATGATCAATAAGCCTGATGGCTCCATAAATTGACCACCAATCAACAGCAATACGTTCACCACAATCAAGAAGGTGATTGGTCCTAAACCAGCTGACATCATTGACTCTGTGATCATTTGCGGGATGCGTTCTTCCGTGAGAACGTGCTTCAAAATTAACGCATTGGCAATAATGAAAAGCAGCATGATGGTGAGTTTACCCGCTTCATAAAGCGTGTGTTTGGTGTCTTTATGAACGAAGGTGTGAAAAATTTTGACTAACGCAGGCTTAGTATTTTGCTTATCAGCAAATGGCCCCATGTCTTTGTATACAAAGTTGGCAATAAAGAACGAGTACACAGCAGCAACCGCAGCGGCTTCTGTTGGGGTGAAAATACCGCCATAAATACCACCGAGAATAATCACCACCAGCAACAAGCCCCAGCTTGCATCCTTAGCTGCATCAAACGTCTCTTTCCAACCGACAAATGGTTGTTTTGGCAGGTTCTTAATACGGGCAGCAATATAGATCGCTATCATCAGCATGACGCCCGCTAGCAAACCGGGAATCACACCACCGAGAAACATGCGTCCAACTGACACATCGGTCGCGGCAGCGTAAACTACCATAACGATAGACGGCGGAATCAAAATCCCTAGCGTACCTGCGTTACAAATTACGCCGGCCGCAAACTCTTTTGAGTAACCGTTTTTGATCATACCTGCGATAACGATGCTACCTATGGCAACAACCGTTGCTGGAGATGAACCTGATAGCGCGGCAAACATCATACACGCGACAACCGAAGCCATCGCTAAACCACCACGGAACCAGCCTACAATCGCAATCGCGAAACGAATGATCCGTTTTGCTACACCACCTGTCGACATAAAGCTTGAAGCTAAAATGAAGAATGGAATTGCTAATAGAGTGTAGTGTCCAGCAAATGCATTAAACAACGTTTGAGCAACAGACGCCAAAGACGCATCCGAATGAATCAAAAGGAAAAGAATACTGGAAAGACCCAGAGAAACTGCGATTGGCACGCCGACGAGCATGAAACCAATCACCATCAAAAATAGAAACAAGATATCCATAGCTTATTGCTCCTTGCTCTTAGAATTGTCTGAGGCCTTTGGAGCCATAAGATCACCGGCATCACCCATCTCTTCTTGAAGCGCCTCTAGCTCTTCTTCCGCTTCATGCCCTGCAATCAGTCGGTCGAGCTTTCCGGTAGCAATTTGCCATGTTGCCTGAGCAAATCTCAGCGTTAGCAACGCCATACCAAGCGGCAAAGCGAAATAAGGAATAAAACGTGGCAGCTTTTCGTAACGCTCTCCCTCGTTTAACCAATCCGCCATAAACTGAAGCATTTCCGGCATTGGAATATCATCCGTTTCATACCACGCTCGGTCTGTGGCGAACGGATACCAGTAGTTCCAAGAGCCAATTAAAAGCAAAATAGAGAAGGCTAAACAGCATATTGCAGCAAATAACGCCAAGGCTTTTCGTTTGCCCTCTGGCACTATATTGATGATCACATCAACACCAATATGAAAGTGTTTTTTCACACCGTAAGAAGCGCCGACCAACACCATCCATGCGAACATAAAGACGGTGAGCTCAAGCGCCCAAAGAATATTGTCGTTAAAGACATAACGAAAGATGACATTGGCAAAGGTTAACAAGGTCATGGCACCTAAGAAGAAAGCAATCAAAGTCTCTTCAATGGCATCGGTGATTCGTCCAGCCTTGGCAAAAAAAGTCTGTTCCATAATTACATCACGTCGTCTGTAGGGGAAAAGAGCCCCCTCTAATCGAGAGGGCTAAGCGTGCTAGGCGTTATTATTTTTGGTTAGAAGCCAAAGCGGCTTCAATTAGGTCAGAACCAATGTCTTTTTCAAACTTCTTCCATACTGGCTGAAGTGCAGTGACCCATTCTTGGCGCTGCTCTGGCGTTAACGTGCGAACCACACCACCAGCTTCGATGATGTTGTTTTTGTTCGCCAGATTCACTTTGGTCGACTCAGCATTACGCTGCGCTGTCACCTCTTGGATGATTGTGTTTAGCTGCTCGCGCTGATCGTCTGGTAAGTTTTTCCAGAAGTCGTTTGACGTCACCACTAGGTAATCCAGAATCCCGTGGTTCGTTTCCGTAATGCCATCTTGAACTTCGAAGAACTTTTTGCCGTAGATGTTTGACCAAGTATTTTCTTGACCATCAATAACCTTAGTTTGCAGGCCACCGTACACTTCTTTGAATGACATTTTTTGCGGGTTTGCGCCTAGCTGTTCAAACTGAGCAACGAGAACGTCCGAAGCTTGAACACGGAACTTAAGCCCTTCAGCATCGGCTGGAGAAATGAGCGGCTTGTTGGCTGACATTTGCTTCATGCCATTATGCCAAAACGCAATACCTTGTAGACCACGTCGTTTCATTGAGTTTTTCAGCTTTTCACCGGCTTCAGAGTTTTGGAAGCGGTCAACAGCGTCGACATCGTCGAATAAGAAAGGCAGATCGAAAAGGCGGTACTTTTTGGTGAATTTCTCAAACTTAGAAAGAGAAGGTGCAGCGAGTTGAACATCACCATTTAGTAGTGCTTCCAACACCTTATCATCATCGTAAAGCGTTGAGTTCGGAAACACCTGCATACAGACTTTACCGTTCATCTCTTCGTTAACGCGTTTTTCAAGTAACGAAGCCGCAATACCTTTTGGGTGTTTGTCCGCGTTCGTTACATGGCTGAACTTGATGACCGTTTCACCTTGGTCACAATTCGCGGCAGCGTTAAAGCTCGTTACAGCAAGCGCAGAGACAGATAGTAGAGTTAGAGGCTTAAACATTATTATTCTCCTTGTTGAATCACATCCCATCCCGTCCATGAGTAACTAAGTGTTAGGCGATGGGTACGGATGTTCAACAAAGAGCAATTAATGGACCATGTTAAAATTCATATGTATTTCAATAAATTAACAAAGCCCATTAACATGAATACAGAGTATAACGAGTGAATTCCACCCAAGAAAAAGATTCAAATGGGTGGGAAATGACCCATTTATGAAGAACAGCTTATCTCCATTTTCTTCCCCCATTCTGGTGGCAATTTCGCGTAATCATCAAACTCGGGCTGCTCATCAAATGGGCGCTTTAACAGTTCGGCCAATCGGTGTAATTCGCTAAAGTCCCCTTCTTCCGCTTTATCAATCGCCAACTGAGCCAAGTAGTTACGCAAGATGTATTTGGGATTGGCTTGACGCATCTGTTCGCAACGTTGTTCGGCTGAAATCAGATCCCCTAGTTCATCAACCTCTAGCTCACATCGAGCTAAGTACAGATCAAGCCAAGCTCGCGCAGCTTCTCGGTCTAGAAACAAGTCGATTACGGCTTGAGAAGAATCAGTATCAAGATTTGAAAGCGTTCTAAAGAAGCGAGTGTAATCCGTTTTATTTTGGTGAAGGAGCTCAAACATTGCTTCAAATAAACGTCCATCTTCCGCGATCTTGTTTTTTAAACCCAACTTCTCACGCATTAGGCGGCTGAACTGCTGACTCAACCGGACTTCAAATTGACTCAACGACGCTTCTAAATCTTCTCGCTCAACGAGTGGCGATAGCGCATGCGCGAGTGCTGATAGGTTCCAAAGCGCAATTCTTGGCTGTTGGTCAAATGCATAACGGCCTTGGTAGTCGGAATGATTACAAATATATCCCGGCTCATAATCATCAAGAAAACCAAACGGGCCGTAATCAAACGTTTGACCAAGGATCGACATGTTGTCGGTGTTCATTACCCCATGAGCAAACCCATACGCTTGCCAATAAGCAATCATGTCCGCTGTTTTCTGAACAATTTCACCAAACATTGCAGCGTATGGCTTCTCTGCCGATGCACAATCAGCAAAGTGCCACTCGATCACTTTGTCCGCCAGCAACTTCTGCTCTGCCAATTGATTGGTATAGAAAAAATGCTCGAAATGGCCAAAACGCACGTGGGTCTCCGCCATACGAATCAACATTGCGCCGAATTCTGTTTTCTCGCGATAAACCGGCGTGTCACTGACCATCATGCCAAGAGCACGGGTCGTCGGGATCCCAAGCCCTGCCATGGCTTCACTACATAGATACTCACGAATGGTTGAGCGCAACACCGCCCTGCCGTCCCCCATTCGCGAGTAGGGGGTTAGCCCCGCGCCTTTAAGGTGAAGATCAAACCAAGTGCCATCTTGATGCTCAATTTCCGCCAACAGCAATCCACGTCCATCGCCCAAGTCTGGGTTGTAAACGCCAAACTGATGTCCTGCGTATTTCATCGCCAAAGGACGAAACGGTTCGAATTCGCTTTGCCCAGAAAAAACCGCCAATAGCTCATCGCTTTGCTCTGCTGGTAAACCAAACTGCTGCGCAAACTCACCATTCCAAGCTACCCAACGAGTGTTCTCCAAGGGTTGCGGCTCGACCAAAGTATAGAAAGCTGACGGTAATTGACTAAAGCGATGGGTGAAACTGACCCGTTGCCAAATGGACATGTGGGGTTCCTTAATAAAAAGACGTACTGCTGTCAGTATACGTGTGAACGTCACTGTCATTCAGCCATGAAATGGGCATGGGTATTTTGCGTGAATAACGCGAAGGCGGTAGGAAAGTATTAACCCGCTGCATACCACCTCACAAACGGAAGTGGTATGTAAAAGCGATCAAATGATTAAGCGGAAAACTCTTCACCCGTTTTTGGTGGCTCTGATAGTGTATCAAAACGAGCGCGTTCAATGTCCACGACCGTTTTATAGCTCAACGATAACAAAGCCAACTGGTACGCACCGAAAATACCATAGGCAACACCCACAAGACTCAGCATGAAAAGGTTAGTAAAGTGACTAAAGATAAGCTGACTGAGCAATCCCGCGCCCAATGGAATTAAGCCCATCAAAATGAATACTTGTTTGTTGTATGGTCTGCTTTGGTTCCACGAACGACGCAAGCTGCGCGGCTGATGATCCATTGCGGTCGCTGGCAACACGAACGACCAGCGCGCCATCACCCAATAGCCCGGAATGCTTGCAACCGTTGTGATAAACGCCATGGCGACAAAATCGGGTTCACCACTTTCTGCAATATAGAGAAACGACAACACAAAGATCGGGATACCAATGACGAGCATCATCATCAGTCCAAATAATATCCACCAGCCAATGAAACGGAATTCTCTGGCTGACAAGCGAAATACATCCAACGCTGAGTGCATGTAATCGCCAATCAAATAAATTCGGTGTACACGCACAGCCGCCATCGCGGCAACAAGTGGGTATAAAATGATTGTGACGAAATAAAATCCCGCGATGTTTCCTTCTTGAGCGTTCGCTTGATCTTGCCCCGTCATTTCAGGATACATAAACACAAAAATTGAGTGCACGATGATCAATGGAATACAAGCAATGACAATTGCGAGTAGGTTCCTTCTGACCATCACTGCTGCTTCTCGGCATATTGCCGAAACAGAAAAGTCCTCGGTTGACATACAACATCCTTAATTTATAAAAATCTGCCCATAGGGTAACCGCTGAATAGAAAAATCGCTTTAAAAATAATGAGAAACACATCTCATAAGATAATGAGAAGTATTAGGAAGTAAAACAGGCACAAAAAATAAGCCACTCAATGTGAGTGGCTTATACCGTAATTCGATATCGTTTTAGACGCGGCGTCGCCAGCCCAATGCAACAAGTAACATCAGAGCCCAATAAGAAACACTGCCACTACCTTCAGAGTTCTTGAATGTCGTTGTTTTCAAAGAAGCGACAACCGTCACGGTCACTTCACCTATTGCGGTAGCACCGTTGCCATCTGAAACCGTATATTGCAGCTTGATGTTATCAACCGCACTATCCGGAGCTTGAAAACGAATTTTGCCATTTTCTACACTCGCACTTCCCACGCCCGTTAGGTTCTGTACGCTTTCTACAACCAGTTTATCGCCATTCACATCCGAATCATTGCCAGCAGCATCAATCACAATGCTTTCACCAACGGCAACGGTCGCCGTATCTGCTAGCGTGACTGGCGCTGCGTTTTGCATGGTTAAATTGATGGTCGCACTGGAGGTTTCATTACTTGGATCAGTAACAGTTAGACGGAATGTCAGAACCTCACCCGCTTTTATACCTTGAGGCACTGTAAAGCTTGCGCTAACACTGGTTGCATTGCCAAGAGAAACTGAAGTACCAGCCAATTGCTCCCATCGGTAGTTCAACACATCGCCATCCGCATCTGTGCTGTTTGCCGCCGACAATGTTACTTTCTGTCCAGCAGCAATCTTTTGGCTATCCACATCGATGAGCGCTTTTGGTGCTTCATTACTACCAAGTACTTCGACCTGCACGCTCACAACCGAAGACGAATATACGCCATCCGTAGACAGCAAACGATATTGGAAGCTGTCCAAACCAACAAAGTTAGCTTCAGGTTGGTATTGGTTGCCAGAAATGGTGCCGTGCTCAGGCTTCTGCACAATGTCCACATTGAACTGATACCCTATGGCCATGAAATCATTGTCCATCAGGTTCAGATCGATTGGCGTATTCTTATCGGTTTGCAGTGAATCAGCTTTCGCTTCAACAATGTTGTTCGCCTCCACATTCAAGAGTGCTGCAAACGGAACATAAGAGAACCCGGCTTGCTCTAAACCAAACGTACCTATCTCGTTGTAATTACCAGTCCACATTACAGGCAGGGATGATTTTTCAGTTTTTAGTAAGCGGCCAAAGTCAAAGTTCGATTCAAATTCACCGCCTTCTAATTCCACTACTAGCAGGTGCTGACCCACACTTAATTGGCTCGGTTGAGGGAATAAAATTCGGGATGGCTTTTGGAAGCTACCTTGCTGTAAAAGTTCAGCATTGTTCTGATCCAATATTAATCGGTAGCCCACGTTACCTGAGAATGGGAATCGCCATACTCGATAAGTCATGTCACTTTGAGCGCTATCGCTTTGCGCGTAAAGTTGAAGACCATCGAGCTTTGTCTCAGCATTCAAATCCAATGATACCGCCAGAGTGTTACTGCCACTTGCGTACACATAACCTTGGTGAAGAGAGTTTAACCATGCCGATTTATTTGGCTCGTTTATATGCTCAAGAGAAAAACTGCCGCCGTTGGTATTGCTGGCAATGTTGGAAATACGAACCCCAGTATCAAACCCGGCGATCGCTCTCAGACCTGGGGTCGATGTATCTGAAATGACATTGCCACCATTAGGATACAAATCGCCAGCATCACTGCTTCCATCATGTTCTAACTCACTCAGACCATCGGCCTGCATGATTTGAACCTGCATCGCGCCAACATCGTTAAAGCGATTTTGGACATTAACCGACGTCGCTAGTATGCCTTCTGCCGCCAATGCTCGGTCGTAACCGCTAAAGGTACGGTTTTCCAAATAAACGCGTGGGCCAAACTCTTTCAAGTATGGGTCGAGATACACCAGTTTGACATCGTCGTTGTTCACGGAAATAGGCATCGGGCTTCCATGAGTGACCGTTGGTACAACGAAACCAGCAGCGTGTTTGCTCCACGCACTCATGTTCACTGGCGTGTCTCCTGCGTATGAGTCTCCCGGTTTCTGTGCCCATGAACCACCACCCATCACGCCCCAAGAACCAATCGAGGCATCACTGTTCCTTGCGTACAAATCCGGCAAGCCAAGCATTAAGTGGCCAAGCTCATGTACGATCACGCCTAACGTCGCTTGATGATCAACTTGGTAGTCAGCAAACACACAATAATCGGCAATTTTTTTGCCATCTAGGGCCACATCATCGTGAGAGAATTTATGCGGCCAAATAGAAGGACGATCAAGGAATCCGGTTGAACGGTCGCCACCAGCAAAAATAAACATCACTGACAACTCTGACGGTTCTACGGTACCATTTTGATTGCTGTCGTAAGCCGAAAGATTAAAGTACGGATCCAGTTTTTGATACGCTTCGGTGAAGACCGCATTCAACTTGGCAGTACAAGTCTTGTCAGTTGAGCTAGAGTGGCAATTTGGGTGGCTTTGCGCCACGGTCACATTGATTACACCATCATTCGCGGTACCATAACTCTCAATCGCAGGGACAACTTTGAATTTCCCTTGAGAGTTTTTATCAAAATAATCGACAACGCTTTGGCCATCGGTATTAAACACACGTTGTTCGAAGTCATGCACCATTGCTTGGTCATCAAAGGAGACTTGCACAACCAACAGTGGTTGTTGCTTCACCGATGAGCTACTCATCGCCTGATAACCTTGCGCCGAACGCAATAGATTTTGGCGCGCCATCGGTTCAATGGTTTTTAGAGAAGATAACTGCGGCTTAACTTGTAGATCCGGGCGAAACTTCGCCGATTCAGGCGCATTACTCGATTGAGTTTTAGCAACACCCGTCGAGCGCAACGTTGGGATGTCTGACTCGCGCTGAATCTGTGCAAAAAACCAAATACCATCTTCATGAACCAAGGCATTACCTTGTTTATCTTCAAACCAGTGGAAATCGGCAGTGCCGCGTAAAATTGCCTCACTAGAGGTACCATCGCTCAGCGCAATAGTATGCCAAACTGGTGATGGCGGAGTAGTTGCCATGCTCTTACCTGCAAGAAGCGCAGTTAGCATAGTCAAGGCGAGTGTGTTGAATTTCAAAGTACGGCTCCATCTTTTCGATTCGTTTAATACCAAGCACAGCCAGTACACAGTAACCCATAAACATAGAATGACATTGAGTGGCTAACGACTAAGGCTGGTATCAATTCGCTCAGATAACACAATATTATTTAGCATCACGTTACAAAAGCGTCGGATGCCCAAATACTTTTGTAAGTGTGGCTTCCGAGGGTATAAATTGAGTGAATGAATAGTATCGAAACAAAAGGAAGAAGAAATAAACTTCTGCGACTTTGTAGATAAAATTGGGCAACGTCCCACATATTTTATAAATGTACGAGCACTGCTATTAATCAGTGCTCGTTATGGTCGGTGGGGTGCAGATAAACGCTACTTTAACCTGTAAGAACGGCGTCTTCTGGGTACTTGATTAAGGTAGGTTCAGGGCGGGCTAACATGTAGGCAAGCGTGAGTGGCCCGATACGACCAATGATCATTACCACGATCATAATGTACTTGCCAGGTTCAGAAAGCTCTGCCGTCAAACCAGCGGTAAGCCCTACCGTCGCAAATGCGGAAATGGTTTCAAACATGACCTTATCAAAGCTTGCCTTCTCTGTGAGCATCAATAAAAACATCGCGCTTGTCAGAATGGCGCCGCTCACAACGATAATGGCGAGTGACTTAGTCACGGTTTGCCAGTTTACGGTTCGTTTAAACATAACCACGTGTTTCTTTTGGCGCAAAAAGGTCCACGTAGCCATGAACGCAACGGCGAATGTGGAAACCTTAATACCGCCCCCCGTTGAGGTGGAACCCGCTCCAATTAACATCAGAACAATCATGATCAATAAAGCTGGCTGGGTAAACTGCGCCAAGTCGACACTGTTGAACCCGGCCGTCCGAGCACTAGCGGATTGGAAGAATGCCGCCAACCATTGACCCGCCACAGGTAACGATTCCATTGTATTTGGATTACTCCGCTCGAGTAACCAAAACATCACCGTCCCAACGAGGAGCAATATCGGTGTCGCGATAAGCATGATTTTGGTATGAAGATGCAAAAAGTGGAAACCTTTACGCCAGTTCAGCCAGATATCTCCGACAACAGTAAAACCAAGCCCACCAAAAATGAATAACCCGGCCAGGGTAAAGATAACCAGCGGGTCATTCACAAAGCTCATCATGCTGTCCGAAAACAGAGCAAACCCTGCGTTGTTAAACGCAGAAATTGCATGAAATAACGCGTAAAACATGCCGGTTTGCCAGCCCATTTCAGGAACCCAACGAATGGAAAGGAAAATAAACCCAATAGATTCTGCGACAAGCGCAAAAATCACAATCCGCTTCACCAGTCGGTTTAAGTTGACCTGTCGATCTTGCCCTAGCGCTTCTTTCGCTAACGCTTGCTGGCGTAAGCTTAAACGCACACCAAACATATAGAGTAAAACCGCCGACAACGTCATCTGTCCCAACCCACCGATTTGCATTAAAAACATCAGCAAGATTTTTCCGGCTAACGTAAAGTGCTGCCCGGTATCGACAACACCAAGCCCTGTCACACTTATGGCGGATGTTGCGGTAAACAAAGCGTCCGTTATCGAAAGGCCCGTAACAGAAAAAACCGGCAAAGTTAACAGCACGGCAGAAGGCAGCAATACACCGAGAAAACTCAGCAATATAATCCGCGGCTCGTTACCCTTTGCTTTTTCTCGTTTACCATCTGGCGCGTAAAAAACGCCTTTTTGATGAAACTGCGTCATAGTGATTTTAATTTATTTGCTAGCGCATCTTGCGGGCCAACCACAATAATGAGATCGCCAATTTCCAGCTTGGTATTAAGGTCTGGCGCCTTGGTAATCTCTGGCCCCCGTTTAAACCCGAGTACTTGCACACCGTCGACTTTGCACAGTGCTAGGTCACTTAATGTCTTACCCATCCAACGAGATCCAATCACAAACTCCGTCATGGCTAAGCCACTACCTAAAGGGTGGAACTCAAGAACCCGTTTATCGAGCATTTTACGCGCGACACGTATCCCCATGTCACGTTCAGGCATGATAATGTGGTCCGCACCAATCTTTTGCAGGACACGCGCTTGAAATCGATCGTTGGCTTTAACCCATACTGACTTCACTCCCGCTTCTTTGGCGATCAGTGTGGCGAGAATACTGGCGTTAACGTCCGCTCCGATAGCAATCATCACCATGTCGTAATCATCAAGCTTAAGCTCAGCAACCGTCTCTTCGTGAGTACAATTAGCCACAATTGCCTGACTAACAAAACTGGCAGCTTCTTTAACTCTGTCTTCGTTGATATCAACCGCTAAAACTTGAGCTCCTGAATCTTGTAGCTCTTTACACACTGCCAAACCAAATCGGCCAAGACCAATAACGGCGAATTGCTTATCACCTGTTTTCATTTATGCCTCATCTTATGCATTCACTAGCAAGCAAAAAAGTCTGCGCCCATTCCTAACCTTGTGCAAACCTGAGGACAGAGAATTGACAAAAGCTTTACGAAAGCTGACTCACTTTGAGTGTTAAGCGTATGACATAAATTAACTTTTTTCCTCATTACGGCATAAAAGCCAACACTGTCAACCCATGAGTGAATCTCCCTAAAACGCAAAAAGCCGCAACAATGCGGCTTTTGGATCGTAGAGATAAAACAGGCTATTTTGATTCGCGCTTATCGTGCGGTTTACGCTTGTTCTTAGGTACGTAATTTAAAATAGAAATCGGCACTGGCTTTCTTGGTGCAAAGCCGTCAATTTCCACTCGCTCTAGCAAGTGCCCTAAACGGCTCTCGATCATACAAAGGTTTTTAAAGTCATCTTTTGAGACTAATGAGATCGCTTCACCTTGTGCACCAGCACGACCAGTACGACCAATACGGTGTACATATTCATCTGCTGGATACGGTAAGTCGTAGTTAATAACAACGGGCAAGTTATCGATATCAATACCGCGCGCTGCAACACCAGTTGCGACTAGGTACTGGATTTCACCGGCTTTGAACTTTTCTATTAATTCTTGGCGAACACGCTGATTACGGCCACTGTGAAACGCTTCAGCCACAATGCCGCGCTTTTCAAGTTGGCTAACAAGCTTGGCAGCACCGTGTTTGGTTTCAATAAATACCAGTACTTGTGACCAGTCGTTTTCTTTGAGCATGTGACTTAACAGCGACGACTTCATGTCCTTATCGACGGTGGTGATCCACTGTTTGATGTTCGACTTAGATGCACTGTGTTTTGCAATCGTGATCTCTTCAGGATCAATAATCGCGTTTTTCGCCAAATCACGAACAGGGTTAGATAGCGTTGCCGAGAACAGCAGACTTTGAACATGTTCTGGCATGCAATCAACGATCTTATCGATCGCATCGATGAATCCCATGTCCAACATCTTGTCCGCTTCATCAAGCACTAGCATTTCCACTTCATCAAAGTGAATAGCGCGTTGACCGTACAGGTCAATCAAACGTCCCGGCGTACTTACCACAATATCGACACCCTCGATCAAGGCTTGTTTTTGTGGCGCATAATCCACACCACCAAACATCGCCATTGAGCGCAGCGGTAAGTTTTTACCATAAGCTTCAATGCTTTGATGAACCTGAAGCGCAAGTTCGCGTGTGGGCGTAAGAATAATAGCGCGAGCGCGTTTTTTACGTTGCGTTTCGCCTTGACTAAGCTTTTCTAAGATTGGTAAAACAAAACTGGCCGTTTTACCTGTCCCCGTTTGTGCTGCAGCAATTAAGTTGCTACCACGCAGTACGATTGGAATGGCTTTTTGTTGGATAGAGGTCGGTTTTTCATAACCTAGCGCTTTTACTGCATCAGTAATCGATGCGCTTAAACCAAGCTTAGAAAATGGCATAGAAACGTCTCAACAGAGGAAATGGGCGCGTAGTGTATCAGAATCCCAGTGAAGTAACAGAAGGATTCATGCGCGTAGAGCCCGATAATAGAGCGCTGCATGATTTACTCGCAACATCACATTTCTTGCGCGTGAATCTAGTTATGCTGCTAACGTGTACATTACTGGGAAACGTTATGGACGTATTACTGCTGGTTGGATTAATCGCACTCAATGGCGCGTTTGCTATGTCAGAGATCGCTCTAGTCGCAGCCAAAAGCGGAAGGCTAAAATTAATTGCAGAACACAACGCCTCTGCCGCTTTAGCGCTCGAACTTAAAAACAATCCGACTCAGTTTCTTTCCACGATCCAAATAGGCATTACAGTCATCGGGCTATTAAGTGGTATTTTTGGTGAAGCAACGCTTTCAGTACCATTCGAAAATTGGTTAGTAACCCAAGGGCTAGAAAGAGAGATAGCAACGGTACTTTCAACGACGAGCGTCGTGCTCATGATCACCTACTTCGCGATTGTGGTGGGAGAACTCGTTCCCAAGCGCTTTGCGCAAAACAACGCAGAAACCATCGCTATTATCGTAGCTTATCCGATCCACTGGCTCGCCAAGCTCACCACTCCTTTTGTCTTCTTATTGACGTTTTCAACCGATACTTTTCTCCGATTATTGCGCCAAAACGACAGCAACGGTGAGATTGTTACCGAGGAGGATATTTTTGCTATTGTTAGCGAAGGCTCTGAGTCCGGTGCGATTGAGCCACAAGAGCAATTGATGATTCGCAACTTACTCCACCTTAACGATCGTTTAGCATTATCGCTAATGACACCACGGTGCGATATCCATTACCTGGATGCCAACCAGCCTATTGATGTCATCCTTACTGACCTTCGCCAAACCCAACACTCCGTATGGCCAGTCTGTAAGGGTAGTTTGGACAATATTATTGGCACCATTTCATCCAAAGTCCTGCTCGATGAATATGACGAATTGTCTATCAGTAAACTGGCTAAACAGCTCAAGCGTCCGCGTTTTGTACCCGAGTCCATGAAAGGGTTACCTCTCCTTAACTACATGCAACAAACCAGTGCGGAAATGGTCTTTATTGTCGATGAGTATGGTGATGTACAAGGCCTAGTAACCCTATACGACTTGTTAAAGTCGATTGCTGGAGAACTGGGCATGGCACCACAGCAAGTGTGGGCCAAGCAACAAAAAGATGGCAGCTGGTTGATGGACGCGTTGATCCCGCTCAATGAGCTCAAGAACAAACTCGAACTGAGCAGCATAGAAGGCGAAGAGCGAGAAGGCTTTCAAACATTAAATGGGCTTTTGACATGGCTTTATGGTCGAGTCCCAAATGTTGGGGAGCACATTCACTACCAAGGTTGGCGATTTGACATACTCCTCGTTAAAAAACATCGCATTATGCAAGTCAGAGTCACCAAAGACATCGATACACCAACTAACAATAGCGAAGTGGAATAAAGCGCGGCCCTATCCCATCAAATTGGGCTGTAAACCTTTCTCTAGTTTTTTCCGTACTTTATAGGAAACATCATTAAGCGTGATTTTTCCTGTATTGTGACGATCGATACCCGCATTTTGTCGGTATGCAATCGAGCCTTGCTTGAACAAAACGAAAGAAGACGGTTTGCCAATCGCAGCAGGATAGAGAATTGCCATATACGCATCTTCCAAGCTATTGATTTTATGGCGATATGGCCAGTAATAGGCTTTTACATAGTCAAGTTGCTCAACCGCGCTCATCCTCGCAAGAGTTTTCGTACTCACTCCTAATGACTCAGCGGTAGAGGGCATAAATTGAATTAACCCTGTCGCCCCACTTCCTGAACCATTTTTGATGCTTGGACTGAAGGTTTCAGCGGTTTCAAATGCCATGCAGGCCATCAGATGATTAGGGTTGATCTCCAGCTCTTCACTAATACGGATGACTTTGCATTTGAACTCTGGAGAAACTTTGCCTCCCCACGCCACCGCGTTCTCGGGATCAACAACCGAAGAGACCGTTGACGCGTCGTGTTCTTTGACAATTCGAGAAAGTAAAGGAAGTGTTTGGCGCAGTCGATGGTTCGAACTCACCAAGCGAATTGATTTGGCAAGAAACTTATCTTTTTTTTGGTGCAGTTTTTGGAACTTTACTAATTTATACAGTTGCTTATAAACCGTTTTCACAACGAAGCCGGATTTAGGGAACACTCCCAAAATGTAATCCATTTCCTACACGTTTAATATAAATATCAGCAACAATGAGTATGTATGTGATCATAATCACTATAAATTTTCTCAAATTCGATACACCTCGAAACAAGTGGTCAAGATGTCTCCAGTAAGCTCGAAGTACAAATAAAAAGGTATTGTCGAGAATAAAAAAGGTCTTACCAATTTCTCGGTAAGACCTAGGTTTACGCATCCTCAGCTAAGAGAGTTTATACTCTTACAGTTCCGCTTCTCGAACCAGCTCAGCGAGCGTCGACAAACGTTGTTCGCTTTGTTTTACGTAAGGGTTGTTTGTATCCCAAGCGTATCCAGCCAAAATCGCGCTAATCATCTGCTTAATACGTGGATTCGGGTTTTGATAGAAGATCACATCTTGCAATGTGCCGCTGTACCACCCCTCCACATAAGTGCGGAATGTGTTCACCCCCACCATCAAGCGTTCCGAATACTCTTCTTGCCAATCAACCACTTCACCATTTAATTGACGAACCACGCAATCGGCCGCAAATTCCGCCGACTTCATGGCAATGGTGACACCAGATGAAAACACAGGATCAAGAAACTCGCCGGCATTACCAAGCAATGCGTAGTTTTCAGTCGCTAAGCGTTTGACGTTCGCTGAATAGCCACCCAACTCTCCTGTTGGATTTGGGTACTTCGCGTTTCGCAACAAAGAAGCCAACCCCGGCTCTTCATTCGCTAACTGCTGCAAAGCTGCAAGCTTATCTTCTGGGTATCGCTCAAAAAACTCAGGCTCACCCACCACACCAAACGAACACGTACCATTCGAGAATGGAATTAGCCAGTACCACACATCGTGATTTTCAGGATGCACGGAAATCAGAATTTTATTACGATCGTACTCTGGCTCTTGTGGAGAGATACGATCTTCAATGTGAGTAAATATCGCTTTTCTTGGAGGAAGACAAGAAGGCTCTTCAAGATCCAACAAGCGTGGCAAAACACGGCCAAAACCACTCGCATCCAAAACAAAATCAGCTTCGATTTGATAGGTCTGTTTATTCGGCCCAACAACTTCTAAGCGCGATTTTTTGCCTTCAAACGCCAAGCTAACTAGCTCATGTTGATAACGAATATCGACGCCCTGCTCTGCGGCACTGTCGGCGAGCACTTTATCAAAACTGGCACGTTGCACCTGAAACGTCGTACCCGGCCCTGGGGTATATTTGTCCGTAAAATCGAACTGGGTGTAAACACCATTGCGACGAAATGCAGCGCCATCTTTATATTGGAAGCCAAACTGCTTTACCGCATTGGTCATTCCTGCTTGCTCGACAACTTCCATACATGCAGGAAGCAGGCTTTCTCCGATAGAGAAACGTGGAAAGGTGGCTTTTTCTATGACAACGACATCTATGCCACGCGATTTTAATAACGCAGAAACGGTGGAGCCAGATGGGCCCGCTCCTACGACGACAACTTGCTTGAGCTCTGTTTTCATTCTGAATTTAGTTTGCTTGTAGTTTTAATAAGGTGTGACCAAGGCCAATGTTGTCGGTTCTTTCGACGACAGATAAACCTGCCGCTTCGACAATTTCTAAGAAATCATCACTGCGATAAAAACGACTATTGCCGTTGGCTAAACAGGTAAAGTAGAGAGAGGTTGCATTAAGGCTATAAGAAGCACCCGCGTATTTTTGGGCATCCCAAAATAGCTCCAATACGTAAATAGTATCTCCCTTCGTTAACTGGGCTTTGACTTTTTTAAGGATATTTAGGATCTCAATTGGTGAAAAGCAATCCAAGAACTGGCTCATCCACCATACGTCAGCATGCTCAGGCAATGTTTGTGCTTTATCAAGCATGTTAGCAGGGTATGGACGTACACGCTCGGCGAACTGGTTTTCTGAGACATTTGACATCGCCACTTCTAATTGCTGCGGCAAATCGACAATAGTAACTTCAACATCAGGATCATGCTTACAACACTGAATAGCCCATTTCCCGGTATTTCCGCCAATATCCACTAGGTGCTTTGGCTTGCTTGCAAACACTTCTTTAAGCAGTAATGGAAACGAGCGATCCGAATAGAAGTGATCGAACTTAAACCAACTCTGTTTGGCTTGGTCTGGCAGCGTCGACAGACCTTGATAAATCGTCTCCCAATTGCCCAACTCTTTCAAACCTGAAGGCTTACCTTCTTGAATCGCTTCCGTCAGATGCATCATCGCGGCGTAACAGACATCAGCCGTAAAATCCATGTTTGCGTTCGTCATACCATCGTGAAGAAGGTAAAAACCAAGGTTCGCAAGCGAATAGTTAGGTCTTTCCCATAAAACAATATGTGCGCTAATCGCCATATCCAACAATACTTTGACACCATATTCTGACACGCCCGTTTTCTCGGCAATGTCCGTGGCACTCATGCCTTGTGAACCGGCGCTGTCTAGCGCGGCTAAAATACCTAAATCTCGGAGCGTTCTGGCGGTCTGGAACACGATTGGTGCAAAAGATAACTTCTGAGCTTCTGTTTTTGCTTCAAAAGCATTAAAAGGGTCATTATTTTGATTTAACACGGAAAAACCTAACTGCAATTAATATTTTTATTGTTTAGACTGAGAGCCTAACAATGCAATAGCTCGTTGAATATCAACATTCAAGTTGTTTATCCAACGATTGTAATTGCGATGGATTTTGCCATCACTGGCTTTTAGATTTACTGAGTTGAGATAAATAATTGAGTAATATTTGTTGTTATATGGAATTTTTACTTCTGCAAAGTGTTTACGAACGTGAATTTTTGCAATAAGAACGCCTGGGCTTACTTCTTCAATCGTCCAACCTCGGTTGGTTGCCGATTGCACAATGGCCATTTTTACTTGTTTATTTTGAAGATCATAAGCAACTGGAGTATCCTCCACATTCATTACAGGTTGTACTCGTCCACAACCGACAAGAAGCAAAGTTAATAATAACGAGACATACAGCTTAAAACGCGACATGATAATTTCCTTTTTTATTATGACTTTGGGTAAAACCCAATTTGTATCGAGCTGTAAAATAAACAATTTAACCCAATATGCCAAACTCGAAGATCAACATTTCGTTCAATATTGATGCGTGGACAGCGAATTCATTCGGTTTATCCGAATCCAATGAGTGGAAACAATGGGCAACAGAGATAACATGGCCAGAAAATGGCAAAATCAATGTTGCAGATATTCCTGCGATGATGCGCAGAAGAATGAGTCCACTTAGCAAACTGGCAGTGCAAACGGCAATCGAATTGCTTAATCAACATCAGGTTGATTACCTCGTATTTTCGAGTCGTCATGGCGAATTGCATCGCAGTGTTGCGTTAGTTAAAGATATTATTAACGGAGAAGAAGCGTCTCCGATGGCTTTTTCTCAGTCAGTGCATAATACCGCCGCAGGGCTTGCCACCATTGCAACCAAACAGCCCATCCCCCTAACTTCGATCGCTGCGGCAGAAAACACATTCCAAAGTGCAATATTAGAAGCATGGCTGTTTTTGTCCGACAATCCTGACAAAAAAGTCCTGCTTGTTGATTTTGATGAGCCTATGCCTGACTCTTATTTAGAATATGAAAACCAACAATACCAAGGGTTTGGACTTGGCTTGATACTTTCTCATGGAGATAGCTTCACGGTACAAAGCGGCATCAGTGCAAAATGCTCAGACCATCCGTTGCCACAAGGCCTAGCGTTTTTGCAACACTACTTGTTAGATGAAAATCAGTGGACTATTCACGCTCCGCAACAAATTTGGGAATGGCACAAGCAATGAGTCGCTTAAATCAGTATTGGCGTGTGCTAGCAACCGGCTTTTGTTTTTCAGTATTTGGGTTAGGTGGTTTAGCACTAAGCTTCATTGTTATTCCGACCATTCGTATTTTCGTTTCAGACCAAACGGAACGTGAATATAAAGTTCAAGGTGTGATTCGATATTCATTCAACACCTTTTGTAAATTGATGAAGTTAAGTGGGGCAATCGATTACGAAATTATTGGTGCCGATATTCTTCAACAAGATCGTAATTGTTTAATTGTTGCCAACCATCCTAGTTTAATCGATTACGTTCTCATTGCTTCACAATTAAATCGCTGCGACTGTTTAGTAAAATCGGCAATATGGTCGAATCCTTTTATGAAGCACATCGTAAAAGCAGCCGGATATATTCCCAATGAAGCGCCGGATGATTTATTAGCACTTTGTGATGAACGATTTAACAAAGGCAACGTGTTGCTTATATTTCCTGAAGGGACAAGAACAACACCAGGTGTAGAACCAAAATTACAACGCGGCGCAGCACAAATTGCGGTAAGAACAGAACGAGATTTAAGGGTTGTCCATATTACGGTAACGCCAAGTTTCCTCACAAAAGAGAAAAAATGGTATCAAGTACCGGCAACAAAGCCTTTTTTCAGGGTTGAAGTTAAGGATAAAGTTGAGATTGACCCTTTTATAAAGCAAACTACGTCGCCGACAATAGCGGCGCGACGCTTACAACAGCACCTAGCTGAAAACATTTTTCCAGAAAACTTTTATTAATAAGCAGGTCCCAGTGGAACAGTTACACAACGACATTAAGCAACTTATTATTGATGCTTTAAACCTTGAAGATTTAACCGTAGATGATATTGAAACGGATGCACCACTTTTTGGTGATGGACTTGGCTTAGATTCTATCGATGCACTTGAGCTTGGACTCGCAATTAAAAAACAATACAACATCGTTATTGATGCCGACGACTCTAACACGCGCGAACACTTTGCTTCTGTAGCAAACCTAGCGAAATACGTTTCTTCTCAAACTAATGAATAAGTTGTAGGTATATTCATGACTGATGTAAATAAAGATCAAGTATTTGAACAAGTTAAAGATGCGCTTGTTGAGCTGTTCGAAATTGACGCAGCCGACATTCAGTCAGATGCGCACTTATACCAAGATCTCGACCTTGATAGTATTGACGCCGTTGATTTGGTCGTACACCTACAGAATGTCACTGGCAAAAAAATCAAGCCAGCAGAGTTTAGTGCTGTAAGAACCGTTGACGATGTGGTTAACGCCGTCACTGAGTTATTGAAGGAAAGTTAATGCGCCAATTGCTGACTGGTCTGTCTGCAATTGTACTGTTTGCCTACCCCTTCGCTGTCTATTTCGGTATAGATAAATTTGGCTTGAACTTAGTCGGGGGCTTGTTAATTGCTGCGTTACTTTTGCGTGTTTTCGTCGCAAATAAGACCCCACTAAAAGAGTTTAAATTCTTGGCGCTCGCTACGGGCGCTGTTGGCATTGTTCTAATTACACTTGGCATGGTGTTTAAACAACACGGGTGGCTTCACTTTTACCCTGTGGTTGTCAATGTATGTATGCTGTGTGTCTTTGGACTGAGCTTAAAACAGCCGCAATCAATCATTGAAAGGCTTGCTCGCTTGCAAGAGCCTGACCTTCCGGCTAGTGGCGTGGCTTACACACGCAAAGTGACGATCGTTTGGTGCGTTTTTTTTACGCTCAATGCTGCCGTTGCGCTCTATACCTGTTTCCTACCAGTAAAAATATGGACGCTTTATAACGGCCTCATCAGCTACTTACTTGCTGGTGGCTTGTTCGCTGGAGAATGGATCGTGCGTCAATTTGTTCGAAAGGAACACTAATCGTATGAATACAACGTATTCGAGCTTTACCTCCCTAGCGACCTTGTTCGTCGCAGAGAGGCCTGAGCAATCCCCTGTCTCTTACGATCGCGACACAGTTATCACTTGGGGTGATTTCCAGCAGCACGTCGCAACGCTTGCTCAGCAGTTAGAAACCCAACCAACGCAAAACATTGCGTTGTGTTTTGGCAACAGCTACCTGTTTGCCGTTGGCTTTTTCGCTTGTTGTTATGCAGGAAAATCCATTGTATTACCTGGTAATTACCAACCAGAAGCACTCAAAGAGCTCAGTGATCACTACGATTTGTTGCTGCATGATGCCGATGTCTCGGTTCCAGAACTGGTGAGCTCGCTTTTGATCGAAGCTCAATCATTGCTAGAAATCACTGTGATTAACGAGCCAAAAGCCAAACAACCTTATGTTTGGCGTGAATTGAATCTGGCACAAATACCAGTGACGCTATTCACTTCTGGTTCAAGCGGCAAACCAAAAGCCATTGCAAAAACGCTGAAACAGCTCGATATCGAAGTGTCTATTCTAGACAACCTATGGGGCGACACGGTTGCCAACACACGCGTTGAAAGCACCGTCTCTCATCAACACATTTACGGCTTGCTGTTCCGCGTATTGTGGCCTTTGTGCTCTGCACGTCCATTTTCAGCACACAACCTTGAGTTCCCAGAGCAAATTGTCCATCACGCCGATGCTGACACCGCGCTAGTAAGTAGCCCTGCGTTACTTAAACGACTCAGTGAGGAGCATAATCCGGTTGCAATTCGGTGCGTATTCTCTTCTGGAGGCCCCTTGCCAAACCAAGCCGCGCAACACAGCCAGCTGTTGTTTGGGTCACTTCCTATTGAAGTTTTTGGCAGCACAGAAACCGGCGGCATCGCTTACCGTCAGCAGCACTTAGCCAGCACTCCTTGGACGTTATTCCCAGGTGTTGAAGCAAAGCTTAACCATGAAAATTGTTTAAAGCTCCGCTCGCCACACATTGATGAAAACACTTGGTACCAAACAGCGGATGAATGCTATTTCCATGATAGTATTTCTTTTGAATTGCGTGGACGCACTGACCGAATCGTCAAAGTCGAAGAAAAGCGTATTTCCCTTGTCGAAGTGGAAAAACGTTTAGAGCAACTGCCGTGGGTTCAAGAAAGCGTGGTGATCCCAATGGAAGAATCAGGTCGCCTCACGTTAGTCTCGATCATCGTACTTAACGATCAAGGCAGCGATGTGCTTGATGAACTTGGTAAAGGCAAGTTTTGGCTTGAACTTCGCAAGGCACTGCGCAATTGGTTAGAACCGATCGCTATCCCGAGAAAATTTCGAGTGGTCGACGAAATTCCATTGAACAGCCAAGGCAAACGCCAAGTTGCTGAAATTGAAAAATTATTCCAATAAAGCTAGTAACATGGAAAAAAGAAAACCAACTATTCAGAATATTGAAGTGAGTGACCACACCGCGGAGCTGTCGCTGCGTGTGGATGCTGACATCTTAGATTTCCAAGGTCATTTCAGTCACTTCCCTCTTTTACCCGGCGTCACTCAAATTGACTGGGCGTTGTTCTACGCCGTTCAATATTTGAATACTCCCAAGGTATTTAAAGGAATGGAAGTCATCAAATTTCAAGAGCCGATTCTGCCAAACGCCGTCGTTTGTCTCTCACTCTCTTGGGACAATGAGCGCGAGAAATTGACCTTTAAGTACACATCGAAAAACGGTGAAACCTTGGTGACTCACTCTTCAGGCAAAATGAAACTGGGTGAGTCACGTGAGTGATTACCGTCCCTGCTTTTTAATTCCTTGCTACAACCACGGCAGCACAATTGCAGACGTGGTTGCGTCGTTATCCTCTTTCGCTTTGCCAGTGCTGGTCGTGGACGACGGCAGCAATGAAGACACCAAACAAGCGCTTTCAGCTTTGAGTGAGCAAGGACTGATAAAACTGATTAGTTTGAGCGAAAACCAAGGTAAAGGTGGCGCGGTAATGGCTGGCCTACATCAAGCTCACCAGCTTGGTTTTACGCACACCATTCAAATCGACGCAGACGGTCAACACGACCTAGAAGCATTGCCGAAATTGCTCAGCGCCAGCGAAACAAAACCAGATAACCTGATTTCGGGCCAACCGATATACGACGAGAGCGTACCTAAATCCCGTTTGTATGGTCGCTACGCTACACACGTTTGGGTGTGGATAGAAACCTTGTCACTGTCTATCAAAGACAGCATGTGCGGTTTCCGCGCCTACCCAGTGGCGAAAACGGTCGCCGTGTTGAACAAGTACAACATCGGCAAACGCATGGATTTTGATATCGAGATTCTGGTGCGAATGTACTGGGAAGGCGTCGATATTGATTTTGTTCCAACGCGCGTGATCTACCCTGAAGGTGGCATTTCCCACTTCGACGCATTGTGGGATAACGTCAAGATAAGCTGGATGCACACTCGCCTATTTTTTGGCATGTTGCCGCGCATTCCTTCGCTACTCGCCCGAAAGCGCCGTCATACAGACGACAGCAATGCCCACTGGTCGAAACGAAAAGAACAAGGCACGATTTTAGGCATCAAAACCTTGCTCGCGGTTTACCGCTTGTTCGGCAGAAAAGCGTTCGACCTGATTTTAAAGTTAGTCATGCGCTACTACCACTTCACGGGTAAATCTGCCCGCGAAGCGTCTGAGATTTACCTGCAAAACTTGCGGCGCTACGCAGCGCAGCAGAACATCGCACTGCCAAAACAGTTGGACAGCTATCATCATCTGCTTTCTTTTGGGCGAACCATGCTCGACAAATTAGCGGCATGGCAAGGTGACTTTAACGTCGACAACCTAACTATTCACGGCCAGCATCATTTCGAAGAGATGGCGCAGAAAAAACAAGGCGTGCTCATTTTAGGCTCGCACCTTGGCAATATCGAACTCTGCCGCGCGCTTGGTCGTCGACACTCTCATGTCAAAATCAATGCCTTGGTATTTACCCAACACGCTGAACAATTTAATGCGGTAATGAAGGCGGTAAACCCAAACTCGGAACTGAATTTGATTCAAGTCAGCTCAATGGGACCAGACACCGCGATTCTGCTTCAACAAAAAATCGAGCAAGGCGAATGGGTGGTGATCGTTGGCGATCGTACTTCTACCAGCAAAGAAAATCGTGTCGTTTGGGCAGATTTTCTTGGTAAACCTGCACCATTCCCGCAAGGCCCATTCATGCTGGCCTCGGTATTAAAAGCGCCGGTTTACCTACTCTTCGGCCTACGCGACGATGAAGCGAACACTCCGCATTTTAATGTGTACTTTGAACACTTTAGTGACCAAATCACGCTACCGCGCAAGGAGCGTCAGCAGGCACTAGAACACGTTGTTCAACAGTACGCACAAAGATTAGAACACCACACACTGCAAGCGCCGTTACAGTGGTACAACTTTTTTAACTTCTGGACTTTAAGTAATCAGCCACATGACAAACAACAATAATCACAACATCATTTTTGGTGCCCAATCTTTAACCATCGAAGATGTCGTTGCCATTGCTCAAGGTGCAAAGGCAAACATGAACACCTCGCCAGAATTTACCGCGAAAATTGATCGTGGCGTGGCGTTTCTGGAACGATTACTGAAAGAAGAAGGCGTTATTTACGGCGTGACTACGGGTTACGGAGATTCATGTACTGTGGCGATTCCACCCGCTCTTGTGGATGAACTTCCGTTGCACCTTACGCGCTTCCATGGCTGTGGCTTAGGTCAAATCCTTTCTCATGAGCAAGCTCGCGCGGTGTTGGCGACACGTTTATGTTCATTGTCGCAAGGCGTATCTGGCGTGTCTCACGATCTGTTGAACCAAATCGTTACGCTTATCAATCACGACATTGCGCCGCGTATTCCACAAGAAGGCTCGGTGGGCGCAAGCGGCGATTTAACGCCTCTGTCTTACCTAGCGGCGACCTTAATTGGCGAGCGTGAAGTGCTTTACAAAGGCGATGTGCGACCAACACAAGAAGTGTTTGCAGAGCTGGGCATTGAGCCAATTCGCCTAAAACCAAAAGAAGGTTTGGCGTTAATGAACGGTACATCCGTGATGACTGCCCTCGCCTGTCTTGCCTACAAACGCGCAGAATACCTAGCGCAGCTTTGCACCAAGATTACCGCGATGGTTTCTGTGGGTATGCAAGGTAATGACTTCCACTTTGATGAAGCGTTGTTTGCGGTAAAACCTCACCCTGGTCAACAGCAAGTTGCGGCTTGGCTGCGTGATGATCTCAATGCTGAACGTCCGCCACGCAATAGCGACCGACTGCAAGATCGTTACTCGCTGCGTTGTGCGCCACACGTGATTGGCATGGTTCAAGACTCACTGCCTTGGCTACGTCAATTGATTGAGAATGAACTAAATAGTGCCAATGACAATCCAATTATCGATGGCGACAACGAGCGCGTTCTGCACGGCGGTCACTTCTACGGTGGTCATATCGCAATGGCGATGGACACATTGAAAGTGAACATTGCCAACTTAGCTGATTTGCTGGACCGTCAGATGGCGCAACTGATGGATTACAAGTTCAATAACGGCCTGCCGTTTAACTTAACCGGTGCAGAAGGCGAGCGTAAACCGATCAACCACGGCTTTAAAGCGGTTCAGATTGGTATCTCAGCTTGGACGGCAGAAGCGTTGAAAAACACCATGCCAGCGAGCGTTTTTTCACGCTCAACCGAATGTCACAACCAAGACAAAGTGAGCATGGGTACCATCGCGGCTCGTGATTGCCTACGCGTACTTGAGTTAACAGAGCAAGTTGCTGCGGCTTCTCTCCTAGCAAGCGTTCAAGCGGTTGAGATTCGTCGCCGTCATAACGAATTGGACGAACACCACATGAGTCAGAGTTTGCGAGTAATTCGTGACGCCGTACTGAGCGAGTTTGAATTTGTGATTGAAGATCGCCCGTTAGAACAAGATTTGCGTCATTTCATTGAACGCATTCAGCAACGTCATTGGCCACTCTACGCGGAGGTATAATGCAAGAGCAGGTTCTCTACCCATTAGAAGCGGAGGTGACTATGGTCACCTCATTCCAAGATGCTGACCCGATGGGCGTGATTTATCACGGCAACTTCTTTCGATATTTTGAAGAAGCGCGTCGTGTGCTGATGGAGAAGATCCAATACAGCTATCGCGATATGCAAGACTCTGGGTACATGTGGCCGATCATCGACACGCGCGTTAAATACGTGAAGGCGATTCCGTTTAATCACATCATTCGTATTACCGCGCAACTCACGGAGTGGGAAAACCGCTTACGTGTGGATTACGTGATTTACGACGCCGAAACGAATCAACGTATGTGCAAAGCGCATACAACGCAAGTCGCCGTATCCATTGAAAAGCAAGAGATGTGCTTTGTTTCTCCAGCAGTCTTTTTAGATAAAGTAGAGCGATGGCACAACCATGGGAGCCTGAACTAATGCAAAAGTGGTTACTCTCTTTTTTGCTGATATTTTCTGTTTCAGCACTGGCCACACCGACAGTAAATGTAACGGATTTGGCATCGCTTCAACAGCAGTTGTCTCAGCATGAAATCGTACGCGGAGATTTTACGCAGCAGCGTCATCTGGAAATGTTTAGTCAACCTTTAACCTCTAAAGGTCAGTTCACACTGAGCAAAACACATGGCTTGTTGTGGCAACAAACAGAACCTTTCGCAGTCAATTTGGTATTGACGGAAAACAAACTTCGTCAGACTTTTGCCGACCAAGCTCCGAAAACGATCTCTGCACAAGAAAACCCAATGGCGTTCTACTTTAGCCACGTGTTTTTATCCGTGTTCCACGGGGATACTTCTGCACTGCAAGAACAATTCACACTCGATTTTTCAGTTGAGAACAATCAATGGCAGCTCGTTTTAGTGCCCAAACAGTCGCCATTAAATGCGGTGTTTGAAGCCATCACTCTTTCCGGTAAAACGCACATTGATCGCCTAACCCTACAAGAGCTGCGTGGCGATAAGACCGAAATCACGTTTACGAACCAAACCTCTCTACCTCAGGAACTCACGGATGCCGAAGACGCTCAATTCCGTTTCTAAACTCAGTCTCGGCACTCACACCTTTGCTATTGTTTGGCTCAATCTCGTTGTTTTAGCGGGCGCGTTGCTACTCAAACAATGGGTTTGGAGTGCAGAATCTCCGATTGAGACCAACATTTTAAAACTGCTGCCGAAGAACCAACAAAACCCGGTGGCTGAGCAAGCCTTTGAGTCGGTCTCGGCAAGTATGAGCGACAAAGTCATTTTCGTGATCACAGCGCCGGACAATAATGCCCTTTTTGCAGCGGCCGCTGAATTTGATAAGGGGTTACGCCAAAGTAATCATTTTCGCGATGTGGTGGGAAAAATCTCACCTCAAGAGCAGCAAGCTTGGGCAAGTTACTACTTTAAGCACCGCTTCCAATTGCTGACACCTGAACAACGAGAGCGTTTAAGCCAAAATCCAGAACAGCAAGTGCAGCATGTGATTCAGTCTCTGTATAACCCGTTTTCTGGGGTGACCGGGCAAGAGTTACAAAATGACCCTTTCTTGCTATTTCGTGATTATTTAAGCCAAGTTACCCAGCAATCTTCCTCTTTCCGATTGGATAACGGCTATCTGTCCGTCGAAAAAGACGGTGCTCAATACTTGCTTATTACTGCTGAGCTAAAAGACTCGCCTTATAGCCTAACTGGGCAGCTTGCAGTCCCTGATATTCAATCGCTAGAACAAAGCGTCGCGCAGAAATATGGTGCTGAAGTCTCACATACTGGCGTTCTATTTTACGCCGACTTTGGTACGCAAAGTGCCAAATCGGAGATCAGTACCATCGGTGTGTTCTCTCTGCTCGGTATCATTGCATTGTTCGTGTTGGTCTTTCGTAGTGTGATGCCACTGTCTCTCGCACTGCTTTCCATCACCATTGGTTTGCTCGTTGCGTTGTCCGTTACGACGTGGATTTTTGGAAAAGTCCATCTGTTCAGCTTAGTGTTTGGCGCAAGTTTAATCGGCGTGTCTATCGACTACGCATTCCACTACCTAACCGAACGTCTTGCGGCGGGAAATGAATGGGATAGCGAGCAAGGGTTAAAGCATATTTTCATAGCTATCACACTTGGCTTAATCACCAGTTTGATCGGCTATTTGGGCATGTTAGTGGCACCGTTTCCTGGTTTGCAGCAGCTTGCGCTGTTTTCATCCATTGGTCTGATTGCCGCTTACATCACAGTGGTAGCTTGGTATCCGATACTGGCTCGTAACCCATCGCGCACCATTTCGAATTTACCGGGACAATCACTGTTGGCGAAATGGTTAACGCTTTGGAATCAACCTCGAATTAAAGTCGGATTACCGATGTTATGTGTGGTTGCGAGTGGCTTTTTCTTGCTGCAATTGAACTACGATGACGACATTCGTCTGCTGCAAACGATGCCGAAGGATCTCAAGCAACAAGAAACCTTGATTACGACGCTCAGTGGCATGCAATCTTCGCAGCAAATGTTGGTCGTTACCGCCGACGATGACGAAAACCTAATGAAAAAACTGGAGTCTTTGACGCCAACATTAGAAGCGTGGAAAGCGGACAGCACCATCGAAAGCTACCAGAGTCTGAGCCGCTACTTGAGCTCAGTGGAACGTCAGCAACAAGACTATCAATTGATTCGCGATCTTTACGCAACACAATCCAGCCCACTTGCATCCGGACTGCGCTTAAATAAAAAGCCGAAAATGGACGCCGACTTTATCCCTGTTACGGTTGAACAGTACTTGCAAAACCCGGTATCAGCGCCTGTACGTTTTCTTCATTTGGGTAAAATTAAAGGAAAATCGGCAACGGTTGTGGTGTTAAACCAATTGCAAGACTCCGCTGTTGTTAAGGCATTTGCCAAATCACAGTCTGATGTTGTTTACCTAAACAAAGCTGAAGAAATATCCGCCCTATTTGGTGAATACCGAATCAAAATCATGGAGCTATTGGTAGCCGCCAGTGCTGTGATCTTTCTGGTATTAATCAAGCGGTACGGTCTGCAACACAGTTGGCGAGTTTTACTGCCATCATTGATTGCTTGCGCGTGTGGTCTGGCAACTGCTGTCGCGATGGGAACAACGTTAAACCTGTTCAACTTGCTTGGCTTGGTGCTCATTCTTGGGATCGGAATCGATTACACTCTGTTCTTTGCCGAGAAAGCCCGCAGCGTGAGCACACTATTGGCGATCACCCTTTCGGCAATAACCACTGTGCTGTCATTTGGGTTGCTGTCACTAAGCCAAACTCACGCGATTCACAGTTTCGGCATTACGGTGTTAAGTGGTATTTTTGTCGCTTGGCTGCTCTCTCCGATTGCGATTAAAACAGAGGAAACGACGTCATGATTTTTAACCATGCTTTTCGCTGCGCGACGTTAATCGCACTGAGTCTGTTTTTAAGTGCATGTAGCTTGGTACCTCACCAATCGACGCCTCAGGTCGATATTGCCGAGCACACCCAAGTTAGCTTGCCCACTCCCGCCAGCTTGGGTTATCAGTTGACGGCCAGTCAGTTGATTACGGCTTCTTGGGCAATAGATGGCAAACCCACATCTGAGCAACTTCCGGTACAACTGCAAGTGACCAACAACGAAGTGGTGCTGGCAGGCTTCTCATCCTGGGGGACGAGAGTACTCTCACTGTCTTACGATGGAGAACAAATTCAAACCGAAGTGCTCAACGGTTTACAAGGTTCGCTACCGCAGCCAGAACAGGTATTATTTAACCTGATGATCACGCTCTGGCCGAGTTCCGCTTGGGAAGGATCGTTAAATGAGGTAAGGTGGCGAATTATTGATAAAAATAATTCTCGCGTCATCTTTGATAGCGACGGTGAAAAGATCATTGAGATTCAATACGGCTCTTCTAACAAGTTAGAGGGTAAGATTGATTTTCATCACCTCAAACATCAGTTTTCAATTTCTATTCAAACACTGCAACATCAGATTAATTAAGAACAATTTAGAATAACAATATGCCTATTCGCTCTTCTCAACCTTTGTATATTCAGGCCTGTGGCTTTCACTCTGCCATGGGACAAGATGACGCCATCATCCACCAGTGTTTATCAGGAGCGAAACCATGCAACATGGTGGTTGACCAAGATATTTTAAATTCAGGCCGCCAAACCGTAATCGGTCGAATTGCACAGACGTTACCGCAATTACCGACCGCACTCAGCCAGTTTGATACGAGAAACAACCGCCTCGCACTTTCGGCTTTGCAGCAAATCGAAAGCGACGTGCGTGAAGCCATGGCTAAATATGGTCGTGACCGTATCGCAGCCGTGATCGGCACCAGCACGTCTGGCATTTCAGATGGCGAAATCGCATTTGGCGAAAAGCTGGCAAATGGTGAGTTTCCCGCCGACTACCATTACACCAAACAAGAACTTGGCAACTGCAGCGATTTTATTGCCGCCTACTTTGATTTGAGCGGCCCACATTACTCAGTTTCCACCGCTTGCTCTTCTAGTGGTCGCGTCTTTTTAACCGCGCAACGCCTGATTCGCTCTGGCATTGTTGATGCGGTCATTGTAGGTGGTGTGGATACCATTTGTCGCCTAACGCTAAACGGCTTTAACGGTTTAGAAGCTCTATCCGATACCCTTTGTAAGCCGTTTGACCAACATCGCAACGGCATCAATATCGGCGAAGCCGCAGCATTAATGTTGCTAAGCAAAACACCTGCGCCCGTTGCTCTTCTCGGAGCTGGCGATAGCTCAGACGCGCACCACATTTCCGCACCACACCCAGAAGGGTTAGGCGCAGAAGAAGCGATGAAAAAAGCGTTGGCCAATGCAGGACTTACAGCGCAAGACATTGGTTACATCAACGCGCATGGCACAGCAACGCCGTTAAACGATGCGATGGAAAGCAAAGCCATTCATCGCTGCTTTGGAGACTCCGTTCCCGTAAGCTCGACAAAGCCACTCACCGGACACACATTAGGCGCAGCAAGTGCAACGGAAGCCGCGATCGCTTGGCATATTCTCAAGTACAACCTTGATTTGCCAATACAACACTGCGAAACCAAGGCAGACGATATCCATATATCGTTAGTTGAGACGCCAACCAAACTGGGTAACAAAGCGATTCTCAGCAACTCTTTTGCTTTTGGTGGCAATAATATTAGTCTTATTTTTGGTTACGCTCATGACTAAACTTCCTCCCATCGAACAACTTTTGCCACACGACAAACCAATGATCTTGGTTGATCGTGCTTTGGATGTTCAACGAGATACGATTCACTGCCAGGTTGATATCGTAGAACACAACCCGTTCTTCGACTCAGCCTCTCAAACTGTGCCAGCTTACGTTGGCATTGAGTTTATGGCGCAATCTGTCGCGGCGTGGTCTGGTTACCACGCATTAATGAAAGAACAAGCGCCACCGATTGGCTTTTTGCTTGGTAGCCGTCGATACACGTCTGAATGCGATGCGTTTTCTCGCGGACAGGTGCTCGATGTGTATGCTGAAAAAGTTATGGAAGATAACGGTATGGCGGTTTTTTCAGCCCGTATTGAGCTACAAGGAACTGTTGTAGCGACTTGCCAATTGAACGTTTACGTTCCATCAGAAGAAAAATTACAAGAAATGAAAATCAGGAGTCAACAATGACCCGACAAGTCCTCGTTACAGGTGCCAGCAAAGGCATCGGTAAAGCCATTGCCGTTCAATTAGCCAAAGATGGTTTCCAAGTCATTGTCCATTACATGGGCGATCAACAAGGCGCGCAAGACACCCTAAACACCATCGAACAGCATGGTGGTAGCGGTCGTCTTATCCAATTCGACATCAGTGACCGCGCAGATTGCCGAGAGAAACTAGAGGCCGATATCGCCGCACACGGCGCTTACTATGGCGTCGTGAACAACGCTGGCATCACAAAAGATACCGCTTTCCCTGCGATGACCGAAGAAGAATGGGATGGCGTGATCCATACCAACCTAGATAGCTTCTACAACGTTCTTCACCCTTGTGTTATGCCTATGGTGCAAAAGCGCAAAGGCGGTCGAATTGTTACCCTTGCATCAGTATCTGGCCTGATGGGTAACCGTGGTCAAACCAACTACAGCGCAGCAAAAGCGGGCGTAATTGGTGCGACAAAATCACTCGCACTTGAACTGGCAAAACGCAAAATCACCGTTAACTGCGTTGCACCGGGACTTATCGACACAGGCATGGTAGACGAACACGTAAAAGAACACGCGATGCCGCAAATTCCTTTGCGCCGCATGGGAGAGCCAGAAGAAGTTGCTGGTTTAGTCAGTTACCTTATGTCTGACATCGCAGGCTATGTAACTCGCCAAGTCATTTCGGTAAACGGAGGCCTAGTATGAGCCGTCGAGTTGTTGTAACCGGAATGTCGGGTGTGACTGCGTTTGGTAACGATTGGCAATCTGTCGAACCAAAACTGCGTGACTGCCAGAACGCGACGCAATACATGCCTTCTTACGAACAGTATGATGGCTTGAACACCAAGCTCGCGGCACCCATTTTAGATTTTGATCTGCCAAAGCACTACAAGCGCAAACAAGTACGTGGCATGGGGCGAGTTTCCAAATTAGCGACCGTCGCAACAGAAAACGCACTAAGCCAAGCAGGCTTGATTGGTAACGACGTGCTAACCAACGGTCAAACGGGTATCGCATACGGCTCATCAACAGGCAGTACCGACGCAATCGGCGCATTTGGTGTCATGCTGAATGAGAAAACCACTAAAGCGATCACCGCAACGACTTACGTGCAGATGATGCCGCACACTACGGCAGTGAACGTTGGTCTATTTTTCGGTTTGAAAGGCCGAGTGATCCCAACCAGCAGTGCATGTACCTCTGGCAGCCAAGCAATCGGCTATGCCTACGAAGCGATCAAACACGGCTACCAAACGGTCATGGTTGCTGGTGGCGCTGAAGAACTGTGCCCAACGGAATCCGCTGTCTTCGATACCCTTTTTGCCACCAGTCTGAAAAATGAAGACCCGAAAAGCACACCAAGACCTTATGACTCCGATCGCGATGGTTTGGTGATTGGTGAAGGTGCGGGAACGCTGGTTCTGGAAGAGTACGAACACGCCGTCGCTCGTGGCGCGAAAATCTATGCAGAAATCATCGGTTTTGCCAGCAACTGTGATGCCGCACACGTCACTCAACCACAGATGGAAACCATGCAAATCTGTATGGAAATGGCTTTGCAAAACGCGGGCATTCCAGCTGAGAAGATCGACTATGTATCTGCTCACGGCACTGCCACCGACCGCGGCGATATTGCGGAAAGCAACGCAACAGCGAATGCTCTGGGCAAAGTGCCAATAAGTTCACTCAAGAGCTACTTTGGCCACACACTAGGCGCCTGTGGCGCGATTGAAGCGTGGCTAGGTTTAGAAATGATGCACACAGGCTGGTTCAACCCAACGCTCAACCTAAAAAACCTCGACGAGCAATGTGGTGATTTAGACTACATCGCCGGACAAGGCCGAGAGCTGGACGTGAAATATTTGATGAGTAACAACTTCGCCTTTGGCGGCATCAACACCTCCATCATCTTTAAAAAGATGTAATGCCCTTAATAAATGCAAAAGCGCTGGTTAACCAGCGCTTTTTTGTTAGTTGAAGGCAACTGAACGGTGCTTGCAACGATAGATATCAGCAGAAACAGATGTTGGAGTTTGTCCTTCAGACTCAATAATATTAGTCACATGATATCGATTACCACCCGCCATGTAGACTTGGTTAGACAACTCATCAAAAAGAGAGCCTTTCTGGCTTTCTGATACAACTTTGTTTCCAATCACTTTGCACTCATTGTTTTCGACTTCTGCAAACGAGATGGGTTGAACTTCATTTGCACCAGGTAGTAATTTAACTTTCTCAGCTTCTAAACTGATTTTGGCAACCTGGCAGTCATAAAGCTCCGCAACAACACTAGATGGGCGTCCACGGCTAGTATCTAGAACAGTTGCGATATGGTACCGGTTTCCACCAGATGCGTAAGTTTGATTCTTAAGTATACGATCTACATTGTTTGGATGAACATCCTCGATCGTGTAAGAGTCAACCATTCTGCAATTAAGGTTTTTAATTGCAATATCAGTAATTGGGGTAATATTTATAGCTTGGGGTAAAACACGAACTTTGCGTGTGACACACCCACTTAAAAGAGTAACAATCAATGCAGTAAAAATTATTTTTTTCATGAGTTTAAGCATCAAAATAAAGCTCATGTAACAGAGCTAAGTTAATACATTTGAGACAAGATCGACAAAGCCCCGACAACTCAAAGAGTTATCGGGGCTTTTGAATAAATGGCACGCCCTATTGGATTCGAACCAATGACCACATCCTTAGAAGGGACGTGCTCTATCCAGCTGAGCTAAGGGCGCGCTACAGGGACAGGATTATACGAGTTCAAACGGGTAAATCAACGGGTTTTCATAACATTCTGATCTGAATGCCTAAAAAAAGTCCATCAAAACGCTTAATGTTCAAAAACACCACAAAGCAAACGTTTGCGTATGGATGTTAATAAGAAATTCTGCGACAATGCGCCGCAGATAATTTGCCTTCTTAATTTATAAGGAAAGTCATGACTGCTCAAAATATAGACGGAACTCTCATTTCCCAAACTGTTCGCTCCGAAGTGGCTGCACGTGTTAAAGCACGTGTTGAAGCTGGGCTACGTGCTCCTGGTTTAGCAGTGGTTCTAGTTGGTGAAGATCCTGCTTCTCAGGTTTATGTCGGTAGCAAACGCCGCGCATGTGAAGAAGTTGGGTTTGTTTCTAAGTCTTTTGACCTTCCTGCGTCTAGCTCAGAAGAAGAGTTACTAGCGCTGATTGATGAATTAAACAACGATGATGAAATTGACGGCATTCTAGTGCAATTACCCCTTCCTGCGGGCATCGACACAACACATGTTTTAGAGCGCATTCACCCAGAGAAAGACGTGGATGGCTTCCACCCTTACAACGTTGGTCGTCTTGCACAACGTATTCCAAAGCTTCGCTCTTGCACGCCAAAGGGCATCATTACCCTACTAGACCGTTACAACATAGAGCTTCGTGGCAAACATGCTGTTGTGGTTGGTGCATCAAACATTGTTGGCCGTCCTATGACACTTGAGCTGCTGCTTGCGGGCTGTACAACGACAACATGTCACCGTTTTACCAAAGACCTAGAGAGTCATGTGCGTCAAGCTGACGTTGTCGTAGTTGCGGTTGGTAAGCCAAACTTCATCCCTGGAGAGTGGATTAAGAAAGGTGCAGTGGTTATCGATGTCGGCATTAACCGTCTTGATTCAGGCAAGCTAGTTGGCGACGTGGAATACGATAAAGCACGTGAAAGTGCGAGCTTTATTACTCCTGTCCCTGGTGGTGTTGGCCCAATGACCGTCGCAAGCTTAATTGAGAACACGATGCTCGCTTGCGAGCAGTTCCACACAGACAAATAACGTAAACTTCAGATACGAAAAAGGCTCCGCAAGGGGCCTTTTTGCTAATTTTAGGTATCTCTTTCAATTACAGGCTTAAAATCACGCCCGCAATCGAAGCGCTCATTAAGTTCGCCATGACACCAGCGATAATCGCACGGAAACCATGTTTAGAAACAAATGCACGCTTTTCAGGTACCAATGAGCCCAACCCACCAATCAGCATCGCCATGCTTGAGATGTTTGCAAAGCCACACAAAGCAAACGTCACGATTGCTTGTGAGTGTTCACTAAGTTGAGATTTCACTTCTGCAAGCTGGATGAAAGCGACGAACTCATTCACCACAATCTTATTACCAATCAGCGAGCCTGCTGTGGTTGCTTCTTGCCATGGTACACCTAATAACCAAGCGACAGGTGCGAATACATAACCTAGGATCAGCTCGAAGCTTAGTGGCGTCCCAACAAGATCACCAATCCAACCTAGCATGCCGTTTAACATTGCAATGACACTGATGAAAGCCAATAGCGTACCACCTACCGATACAGCAATGCGTACACCCGCCATTGCACCATCGGCTAATGCTTCTACTACGTTGGTTGCACGTGGAATTTCAACTTGGCTAATGTCGATATCTGCTGCTTTATCCGTATCTTCTGGCATTAAAATTTTTGCCATCAGCAAGCCCGCAGGTGCCGACATAAATGCAGCAGCGATCAGGTAGTTAAGGTCAACGCCCAGTGACGCGTAACCGACCAACGTTCCACCAGCAACAGAAGCCAAACCACCTGTCATCACCGCAAAGAACTGCGAGTCGGTCATGTGCTTTAGGTATGGCTTTACCATCAATGGCGCTTCAATGGTGCCAACAAAAATATTCGCCGTTGCAGACAAAGACTCCGCACGACCGATACCCAGCAGCTTTTGAATACCGCCACCGATAAAGTTGATGATTTTTGGCATCACACCAATGTGATAAAGACCTGAGATAAGAGAGGAAAAGAAAACGATGATACCCAGAACATTGATCGCAAAGGTGAAGCCCCCTGTCGCCAAATTACCGAATAAAAACGCAATGCCCTCTTGACCATAGTTGATCAAATTCGACACTACGCTGCTCACTGAATTCAGCGCATCTCGTCCTGCTGGTACATATAAAACCAACAACGCAAACAGTACCTGCAAAGCAAACGCAAACGACACTGTTCTCAGCTTTATATTTTTTCTATTTGTAGAAAGTAGCCATGCTACGAATAGTATGGCTACGATACCAATAATTGAGTTCATAAAATGAATCCGACAGAAGGGGGATATGGAAGGCACCGGATTGTATAGCGGACTCAAAATGCTGCAAGTTGAGGATGTTAACAGTGTGAAAAGTTTAAGCGCCCAATAATTGACCTTAATTATAAGGCATTGAATTATATAAATATAAACGTTTGCTTATTTTTATTATTTCTATATGGAAAAGATGTTTCTAGTTCTGGAAAAATTTTTGTGAAGTGAATCACCTTATGTGCCGTTCAATAACGTCATTGATCCTGTTACTTAGGAATAGATATGTAAGGCGCTAGACGTTGATCCCAATGACACGGGTTACCGATCTTCTGTTTGATGAAGTTAATCACTGCGGATATTTTTTTGGGCATATGTTGGCGGCTTGGATACACCGCATAAAACGGCATCGACTGGCTTGCTTTCCAGTCCGGTAACAACTGTATTAACTTACCCGTTCTAAACTCATCACCCAGTAAGTAAGTGGCAAGGTAGGCAATGCCCCAACCTGCAATGGCTGCATCCCGAACGGCTTCAGCCAGATCCACTGAATAGTTACCCGAGACTTTTACGTTCAATTCTTGCTGATCTTTGGTAAACGCCCACCCCGTATAGTCGCGCTCCCAGCTTCTGTATATAAGGCAGTTATGAGAAGACAAATCATCCGGCTCTGTTGGCGTATCATGTTTCAATAAGTAATCTGGTGATGCCGCTACAACAAACTGGCAATCCGTCAAACGCTGCGCAATGTAGCCTTCAGGTAAATGCTCGTTGTTGGTTACCCATAAATCGAGCCCTTCGGCTAACATATCGACCTTATAGTCAAACAGATGTACTTCCACTTGAAGTTGAGGATAAAGTTCGCGTAACTCTTGAATCGCTGGGATAATGTGTAAGGTACCAAATGATTGCGACAATCCAAGACGTACCAAACCTGCCACTTCATCCCGCTGGGTCTCCATCTCTAATGTGGCGCTGCTCACCGCTTGTACCACTTGCTCACAGTGATGAAAAAAGGTTTTCCCTGCCTCAGTCGGCGTAAAGCTTCGCGTAGTGCGTTGAACAAGCTTGATACCAAGAGACGCTTCTAGCTGACTCAACTGCTTACTCACATGAGACACCGACACGCCTAAGCTCTTTGCAGCCGCTGTGAAGCTTTTATGTTTAAGAAGAGCGGAGAAAATCACCATTTGTGCGGCACGTTCAGATAACACGCTTTACCTCGATTTGATTATAGGAAAAACAAAGGACTCCGAAGAGCCCTCATATTGAATACTGGATGCCAAGTGATTATTTGATAACAGCTCAGTATTTGATTCGGTCAGCCAAGTGACTCACGGCGAGTGCGAAGTAGTAAGAGCGGTTCCACTTCATCAGTACGTTGTAGTTATTGTAAACCAGATACGTACGACCATTTTCGTCGTCCGGCATGATCAACCATGCTTTGATGTCTTCATCCAGTTTTGGCAACGGACTACCGTCGTATTTTGTGATGCCAAGTTTGCTCCACTCCTGAAGGTATTTACCTTTTTCAGCTGTGCGCCCTTCTAAGCTGCGATCAATGCCTTTAGGAACTTTCACTTGGCGACCCCAAGTATATTTGTCATCCCAGCCGGACTTGCTCAAATAGTTAGCGGTTGATGCAAATACGTCGACTTCAGATTGCCAAATGTCTTTTTTACCATCCCCGTTGCCGTCAGCGGCAAAACGTAGGAAAGAGCTTGGCATAAATTGACACTGTCCCATCGCACCAGCCCAAGAACCTTTAAAATTATCTAGCTCGATATGGCCTTGATCGAGGATCTGCAATGCCGACATGGTCTCTTTACGGAAAAACTCTTCACGACGACCTTCAAATGCCATTGTCGACAACGCGTCAATCACTTTGAAGTTACCCGTAAATTTACCAAAGTTACTTTCTACACCCCACAGCGCCACGATAAAGCGAGGCTGCACACCGTACTCATCGCCTATACGCTTTAGCTCGGTGTAATGCTCTTTATAGAGTTGTCTTGCTTGCTTCACCTTCCATTCAGGCACCGCGCGAGGAATGTATTCATCCAACGTCAGTTTCTTCTCTGGCTGGTTTCGGTCCGCTTTTACTGCTCGAGGCTTGTACTCAACATTAGCAAAAGCAGCACTAATGACCTGCTCTGAGATACCTTTATCACGCGCTTCAGCACGCAGCTTATTCAAGTATTCATCGAAACCCTCGCTACTTGCAAAAGCCGAGGTACACACACCAACGCTAAGCATGGTAGCCAGTATTTTTTTCATATTGCCCTCCTTGAGCAAGGCAGAAATCCCAGATGAAAAACGATGACGTTATTCGCCTTTCTGCTGGGCTTTTTGTTCTTTGTACTTTTCTAGTAGGTTCTCCGGCGGAGGCGGAACCTGCAAAAAGAAGCCATCATTTTGCAATGAAGCCTTCACTTTTTCGATATCAACTTGTGCCAATTTACGGCCATCAAGTTTAATCGTCATAACAGCGATAGGCTTACCGAACATCTGCATTAAGGTGTCAGGAACCTGTGAAAAATCATCCTTTTTCGGAATATAGAGATAAGTACCTTCTTTTTTCGAGCTTTTATAAATAGAACAAAGCATGACACGCCTTTTATGCTGATTTAGCCGCGTTGAGTGCGGATTAGGTTGAAAACGTCAAATTCTCGCAAACTTAATAGCAAATTTGAGATTAATTCACCTATTTGCCCACGAGAGAACTTGCTGCGTCAAAGGATGAAATATAACATGACAGACCTAGTTTAAGGCAACGCTCTTTCAATAAAGGCAAGAAGTCCACGATGACCCATTCACCAGACCTTAAAGGTAGCAGTTTTACATTGTCAGTTTTACACCTTTCTGACAATGAGATCGCAAAGACTGTCGAATTTTTGCAAGAAAAAGTTTCTCAAGCACCTTCTTTTTTTGCATCCGCGCCTTTGGTAATCAATATAGCAAAAGTACAAGGCGACATTGATTTCCCTAAGCTTAAACAAGGCATCTCAGATGCTGGTTTTATTCCGGTCGGTGTAACGGGCTGTAAAGACAAGCGTGTACAAAATCTTGCTTCCGAAGCTGGCTTCGCCATTATGTCGGCGAGCAAATCACCAAGCCAAGCACCTGCCAAAATGGCGCCAACGAAAGTAGTTCGCACGCCTGTTCGATCAGGACAACAGATCTACGCGAAAGATGGTGATTTGGTGGTGTTAGCGCACGTAAGTGCTGGTGCTGAAGTCATCGCTGACGGCTCTATTCATATCCATGGCACACTTCGAGGCCGTGCGATTGCAGGCGCAAGTGGTCAGCAGGAAGCGCGTATTATTTGCCACGATTTACAAGCAGAACTGGTATCCATTGCGGGTGACTACTGGTTAAGCGATCAAATTGAAAGCGAGTACTGGCAAAAGAAAGTAATGATCAGTAAAGCCGATGAATCATTGCATTTAGAAGTTCTCGCGATTTAATCTAAAAAGGAAAAAAAATGGCACGCATTATTGTAGTAACGTCTGGTAAAGGTGGCGTTGGTAAAACCACTTCAAGCGCAGCCATCGCCTCTGGTCTAGCTCTGAAGGGAAAAAAGACCGCGGTGATCGATTTTGATATCGGTTTGCGTAACCTCGACCTAATCATGGGCTGTGAGCGCCGTGTCGTGTATGACTTTGTGAACGTCATTAACGGCGAAGCGACATTAAACCAAGCGCTGATCAAAGATAAGCGCACGGACAACCTATTCATTCTTCCTGCTTCTCAAACTCGTGATAAAGACGCACTGACAAAAGATGGTGTTCAGCGCGTATTCGGCGAACTTGATGAAATGGGCTTTGATTTCATTATTTGTGATTCACCAGCAGGTATAGAACAAGGCGCATTGATGGCCTTGTATTACGCAGATGAAGCCATTGTCACAACGAACCCAGAAGTCTCTTCTGTGCGTGACTCTGACCGCATTCTCGGTATTTTAGATTCTAAGTCACTGCGTGCAGAACAAGGGCTAGAGCCAGTAAAACAACACCTGCTACTGACTCGCTACAACCCATCTCGCGTCACTCAAGGCGAAATGCTAAGCGTTGAAGACGTAGAGGAGATCTTACATATTCCACTACTGGGCGTGATTCCAGAAAGCCAAGCCGTGCTTAACGCGTCAAACAAAGGTGTGCCAGTCACTTTTGACGATAACACCGATGCAGGTATGGCTTACTCTGACACCGTTGATCGCTTATTAGGCAATCAGGTTGAATTTCGTTTCCTTACTGAGGAGAAGAAAGGACTCTTTAAACGACTCTTTGGAGGCTAGACATGTCATTATTAGAATTTTTCCGTCCACAGAAGAAAACTTCTGCGAATCTAGCTAAAGAGCGTTTGCAAATCATTGTTGCTGAGCGCCGCAGCCAAAATGATCCAGCGCCTTCTTACTTACCTCAATTGAAAGAGGACATCTTGAAGGTGATCAGTAAGTACGTGGCAATTGATCCAAATATGGTTGACTTAACATTTGAGCACAAAGACGACGATATCTCAGTTCTTGAGCTCAATGTGAAGCTACCAGACGACGAGAAGTAAACCACTTTTCCTCACGAGATTGAATGCTCAGATTAGAATGAAAAAGGTTGGCACCGAGGCCAACCTTTTAATCTTTTATTACTTTAATGCTTTGTTCATCTTGTCGCCGAGCAGGTCCAAGCGCCAGCCCTGCATCAAGTCAGGCAACACTTCTGGATCGCGATCTTTTTTCCACACCCAACTGATCAGCTGATTAATCTGTTTTTTAGAAGCAAGGAACTCCGTCGCTAAGCCAGACTTCTGCGACGCCGATTTCACTATGTCTTTCATATTTTTGAAGACTTGTTTGTAACCTGGATAATCCATTAAGCGTTCAATTTTCGCTGGATACTCTTCAGAAGGTGTTTGCTTCGCTTGTTTAACAATCGCGGCAATCTTCGCGCCATGGCGGTTAATCGCTCGGATATCAATATCTTCCGCTTCCATCTTCTTAAAGTTCGTTAAGCCAAGACGAGCGACTGTTAATAGGTCACCTTCTTTGAAGATAAAGTTCAGCGCTAAATCTCGTTTGATTGCTTCACGATAACGCCACGTCGCCAATGGTTTTAAAATCGCCAGTTCAGAAGGTTTTAACTGCCAAGCACCTTTAATATCAAGGTAGGCATTCTCCTCATTAGTGACGCGAATGCGTTTTGAAACCAACAAATCACTTTCTTGTTGTACGGCTTCCCACCAACCTGCTTGCGTCACCTTATCGAACAGCTTTTCGTATAACGGTAATAAGTAATGCACGTCTGCAGCAGCATAATCTAATTGCTTTTGCGTCAACGGTCGAGCCATCCAGTCAGTACGTGATTCACTTTTGTCGAGCTCTACGCCTAAATATTCTTCCACCAGCGATGCGAAGCCTGTTGATAGACCGTGACCAAGAAAGGCCGCCATCAACTGTGTATCTACCATAGGGAATGGAGTGCAACCAAATGCGTTTTGGAAAACTTCTAAATCTTCACCACATGCGTGCAGCACTTTTAGCACAGAAGTATCTTTTAATAGCGCTACGAACGGCGTCATATCCGTTAATTCGGTCGGATCAATCAGCGAGAGGCGATTACCATCGAAAAGCTGAATCAGACCTAACTGCGGGTAGAAAGTGCGAATACGGACGAATTCGGTATCCAGCATCACTACATCTGCCTCTCGGGCGTGAATGCAAACTTCTTCTAGGTCTTTGTTTTTGGTAATAATTTGATAATTCACATACTTCTCGCTATAAAAAATGCCAGCAAAACGCTGGCATTCTATCATTTTTTAAATCTCTCGACTCGACGAAATCGGCTTATGCGCTTTTCTTCGCGAGTTCAGCGTCATTCTCTTCGCGTAAAACACGACGCAAGATCTTACCGACATTGGTTTTAGGTAAGTCTTCGCGGAACTCAACCAACTTAGGTACTTTATAGCCAGTTAAATGTTCTCGACAATGCGCGATCACTTCGTCTTTGGTCAAGCTCGGATCGCGTTTCACGACATAGATCTTCACTAATTCACCAGAGACTTCGTGCGGTTGACCAATAGCGGCCACTTCAAGGACTTTGCCGTGTAGCGCTACAACGTCTTCGATTTCGTTCGGGTAAACGTTGAAGCCTGATACTAAGATCATGTCTTTCTTACGGTCAACGATGTGCAAGAAGCCTTCGTTATCGAACTTAACAATGTCGCCCGTTGATAGCCAGCCGTCTTCGTTGATCGTATCTTTCGTCGCTTCAGGTCGTTGCCAGTAGCCTTGCATAACCTGAGGACCACGAACTTGAAGTTCACCAGTTTCAGTGTTCGGAAGCGCATTGCCTTCTTCGTCCACAATGCGAACTTCCGTTGATGGCACAGGCAGGCCAATCGATCCATTGTATTCAACAAGGTCATGCGGGTATGCCGCAACCAATGGAGAACACTCGGTTAGGCCGTAACCTTCTAGTAGGTAACAACCCGTGGTCTTCTGCCATCTTTCTGCCACTGAGCGCTGCACTGCCATGCCGCCGCCAACGGCTAAACGTAGGTTACTGAAATCCAACTCGTGGAAGTCTTCGTTGTTGATCAAAGCATTAAATAAGGTGTTCACGCCCGTGATCGCAGTAAACGGATGCTTTTGTAGCTCTTTTACGAATCCTGGAATATCTCGAGGGTTGGTAATAAGTAGGTTACGGCCACCCATTTCGACAAACAGCAGACAGTTTACGGTAAGAGCAAATACGTGATACAGCGGTAGCGCTGTCACGACCAATTCACGGCCTGGAGATAAAACCGGCCCGTACGCGCCTTTCGCCTGTAAAACGTTCGCAATCATATTACGGTGTGTAAGAATCGCGCCTTTCGCGACGCCTGTCGTACCGCCCGTGTATTGCAGGAATGCGATATCATCCCCAGACATAAACGGTTTAACGTATTGTAGACGACGACCTTTACGTAGAGCCTGACGCATTGAGATTGCACCAGGTAAATCGTACTTAGGCACCATGCCCTTAACGTACTTCACGACAAAATCGACAATCGTACCTTTCGCTCGTGGCAGCATTTGACCAAGGCTGGTTAACACCACGTGTTTAACTGGTGTTTTATCGACGATTTGTTCTAGCGTGTTCGCAAAGTTAGACACAATCACAATCGTCGTCGCACCTGAGTCATTCAATTGGTGTTCAAGTTCACGAGGAGTGTAAAGTGGGTTAACGTTTACGGCGATACAACCTGCACGCAAAATACCAAACAACGCCACTGGGTATTGCAGTAGGTTTGGCATCATCAGAGCAACACGGTCACCCTTTTGCAGTTTTAACTCGTTTTGCAGATACGCTGCGAATGCGCGACTACGCTCTTCCAATTTACGGAAGGTCATAACCGAGCCCATGTTCATGAATGCTGGTTGGTCTGCATATTTTTGTACAGACTGCTCAAACATTTCTACCAAAGACTCATATTGCTCTGGATTAATGGTTTCAGGTACGTCACTTGGATAACGTGAAAGCCATGGTTTATCCACGATGTTACTCCTCGTTTATAACTGGCTAAAAAATAGCGTCCTTTTTATTTTGAAAGCTATTACAGCACAGCGAACGTGCTTGAGCACGCAACTCTCAAACACTTGTTTAAATTTTGTTAACTACACCAAGAATTCGCGTTGCGACCTCGAGTATTTGCTCTAAATGACAGTGATGACCACCATTGACAGAAACCACTTGCGGCGGGTTCTCTCCCCAATCAGCTTGGTTAGATGGTAAATTCTGAAATCCTTGATCGCCTAATACGATCAAATGAGGACAACGTATTTGGCTGGTAATCGAGTTAGCATGCGCTTGCGCCATTCGGTAAAGCGACGCACATTTTAACTTGGCATCATGCCGCCAATACCATTTATCTCCTCGCTGCTCTGTTCCACGCTCGACTATCGGCAGAAGCTGCTCAGCGGTTAATTGATTGGCTTGCATGCGTAATTTTAACGCCAGATCGAAGGAGGTAATGCTTCGCTCTGGCTTGTTGTGCTGTCTTACTCGACTTAAAACGCCATCACGAAGACGAGGCAAACTGTTAGCAGGATCTTCAGTAAGAGGTCCTGCTCCCTCAATTTGCACAAGAGCTTCGACCTGCTCTGGAAACGCAGCACTATAGCAACTTGCGATTAAAGCACCAAGTGAATGCCCTACTAATATCAGTCTGTTTGGTGATAATTCGTCCAACAGCTGATGTAAATCGGCAATATAGTCGTGAAAGGGATAATAATTATCGTGAGATTTATGACTCGATAAACCGTGACCAAAATGGTCGATAGCAAGGAGGTGTAAGTGAGGATTAAGTTGGTTCAACTGCTCCATGAGCGCTTTAAAGCTGCCCGCATTATCTAACCATCCATGAAGAAAAACGACTGACAAGTCAGCCGTTTTTTCGTTCCCTATCTCTAGGGCTGCCATTTTGCCGACAGGAAGCTCGAATTGACGCTCATGCATCGCAGATTATTTGACCTGTTTTATCACTTTACCGTCTTGTGGGAAATCATTACGCCACATACGGCAGTTAATCGAGTAACATGGGTAAAAGTAGGTTGGCGAGTCATACATGCGTACACGTTCTTCAATTTTCCATAAACGGTACCCTTCCCCCTTAATAATCGGGAAGATGTAACCGTGCTCACCGATCTTTCCTTCTTCTTCCCCTGCTCCTTTGCCTACAACCGTCACCAAACGGCCTTCACTAAAGGCGACAGGCTCTAAATAGCCATCAAAATAGGTGACAAAACGTCCCGTAGGCTCTTCATCAATATCAGGTTTACCAGACTTACTTATAGGAAGGTTTACAATCTCTAGACGCGTTTTATCTTTAAAGTTATCCACTTTAGCGATGATTCCACCAAGGCGAACATCTTCACTCACTTGCCCTTGAGACTCAGCAAAAGCTTTATAGTCTGTAACGACCAATTCCGTGCTTGCATTTAGCTCCTCTGGCAACGAGCTACACGCAGACAAACCAACCGTAGCAAATAATGCGAGAAAAAACCGTCCAAAAACCTTCATAAACCACCTTTCAATATTAGTAACCCCAAGCAGGGGAGATCTCACACGTAAATATCGACACCAAGTAATTGAGCCAGTTCCTCTTTTTTAGCTCGATTCATGACATCCATGTACTGCTCCATTGCTTTACGTGCGCTCCCTTCAGGAAGGTCATATTGCACTTGAGCTCGGTGAATTAGCGACTCATCCACGTGTTTTATGGAGTGCGCCACAGCGTTAGCAACCTTTGAAGGCTGACCTACAGGCTGCTTTGTTTGTGATTTATCTACCTGCTTCTTTTTGCTGACTTTATTAGTGCGATTTGCACCGGGAATCAAAGAAGGAGGCAAGCCATTAATCGACGCCATAACGCTCCATAAAAATACAGGGCAAACGCCCTGCTTTTTGTCAGGTTAATGAAAAACGGATTATTCGCGGCCCGGAAGTTTTTTCCATGTCACATTATCGCGTAGATAAACTGGGCTAGAATCTTCTACCGGCACAGTATTACCCTTTTTAAATTCTTGTTCAGCAAGAATCACGATGTCTTGTGAATCAGGGTACAGAACCTCGCCATGCGTCAAATTAAACGGTAGGTCTGCTAATACTTCTTGGTAGGCATCCCAACCAGTACCTGCTGTCGTCCACGTTTTGTCGTCTGCTTGTGCTTCTTCAGTTAAACGTGCTGGTGGAATAACACACTCTGCATCAATACCAACCCATTCACCATTGTCTTGACGAGAATAGCGCGCCCAATAAACTTCACTCATACGTGCATCAATGGCAACAGCGACATTGATCACACCATGTAAACGATGGCTACCTTGAGCCATCGCAGCCAGCGTTGAAACGCCGATCATAGGTAAGTCAGCACCGAACGCCAAACCTTGTGCGATACCAATACCGATACGAACGCCAGTAAAGCTACCTGGACCACGTCCAAACGCTAACGCATCTAGCTCTTGTAGAGTCAGGCCAGCTTCTTTTAGTACTTCATCAACCATTGGCAGTACTTTTTTGGTGTGATCGCGTGGTGCAACCGCGCTACGTGAAATCACTTGATCATTAGCCAACAACGCAACTGAACAGTTTTCAGTCGCTGTATCGATAGCAAGAATTTTTGCGCTCATTTAACTCTCTACAACTCTCATTTATTGGGTTATGCCTCAGCACTTGCGTCTGTGACAGATTGTTCTGCTTTCAGGAATGCTTTGATTCCATCTAAGTCTCGCGTTCTTGGGATAGGTGGTAGGCTTCCGAGGAAAATACCACCGTAGTCTCGCGTGACAAGGCGATTATCACAAATGATCAACGCACCGTGATCCTTCTGATCTCGAATTAATCGCCCTACACCCTGCTTTAACGTAATCACTGCATCCGGGATTTGTACTTCAGCAAATGGTTCACCACCACGTAATCGACAATCCTCGATACGGGCTTTGAGTAATGGATCGTCAGGGGCGGTAAACGGTAATTTGTCGATAATAACACAGCTCAGCGCATCACCTCTAACATCAATCCCTTCCCAGAAAGCGCCTGTCGCCACGAGTAAAGCGTTACCCAGTTCCATAAACTCCGCCAAGGTTTTCTGCTTACTCATCTCCCCTTGCATTAACACAGGCAGATCAAGTACTTCTCGGAACTTCTCACCTAGTTCACGCATCATGCTGTGCGAGGTACATAAAAAGAAGCAGCGACCATCGTTTTCTTCAATCACCGGGGCAAGCATTCGGACTAACTTATCCGCTAAGCCGCTACTGTTTGGCTCTGGCAGATACCTTGGCACACAAAGGCGCGCTTGTTTTTGATAATCAAAGGGGGACGGCAGAGAAAATTGCTTTGTAGGCTTGAGGCCAAGGCGCTCAGTAAAGTGCTTGAAGTCGCCCGATACGGCTAGGGTTGCTGACGTGAAAATCCACGCGCCTTGTTTAATCTCTATTTGCTCATGGAACTTGTCCGCGACAGAAAGGGGCGTAATGTGCAGAGCGAAATGACGAGGCGAGGTATCGTACCAGTATGAGTAACCGGTAATATCGACATCACATACCCGGTCGATGCGGCCTTTGATCAAATTGGCTCGTTCAAAGGCGGTATCCAGTAATTGACTGCGCCCTAAGGCTATTTTGAGTACATCAATCGCCAATTCGAGGCTATCAGTTAAGCGCAATAATTCTCGCTTAATAGAGCCTGATTGCAACGCCTCACGCCAGTTGCCACGAAAGCCTGGCTCACCCAGTACAATCCGCATGTCCATTGCGCTTTGCATGAGTTTGTCGCCCACTTTTTGCAATTGACGCATATCTTTGGCTTCGGTGCGGTAGGCTATTTCAATGTCTTTGGCAAGATCATGAATTTGACGGCTTGAAACTGACTGGCCGAAATATTCGCTCGCAATATCTGGCAACTGATGAGCTTCATCAAAAATAAACACATCGGCTTCTGGGATCAGTTCGCCAAATCCTGTTTCTTTGATCGCTAAGTCAGCAAGAAATAAGTGATGGTTCACCACAACAATGTCGGAATCCATGGCTCGCTTACGCGCTTTCAATACAAAGCAATCGGTGTAGCTCGGACACTCTTTACCTAAACAGTTATCATTGGTGGAGGTGATGGTCGGAATGATCATGCTGTCTTCTGGCAGATCATCACAATCACCAAGGTCACCTGTTTTGGTTTCTGATGACCAAGCACGCACTTTAACCAATTGAGTTAATAGCGTCGGGTCAGATTCATTAGTATGGCTTTCGACCATTTGGCGGCTCAAGCGATCCAAACACAGATAATTAGAACGCCCTTTTAATAACGCCACTTGACCATAAAAACCAAGCGCATTGACCATGAGCGGTAAGTCCCGATGGTACAACTGCTCTTGCAAGTTTTTCGAGCCTGTACTGATGATCACTTTTTTACCACTCAACAGCGCAGGGACTAGGTATGCGAAGGTCTTACCGGTTCCGGTTCCTGCCTCCACCACCAACTGGGTTTGATCTTTGATCGCACTACTGACGGCTTCCGCCATATCGATTTGTGGCTGACGAGCTTGAAAGCCAGGAATGGCATTACCTAACGCGCCATCAGAGGAAAAAGTTTTTGCGATCATGCTTGGTATTGAGTTTGAAAAATTATCGAGAGTATATCAGAGGAATAGGAGTGACATCAGCCCACAATCTGGCCAGCTTGCGGCGATGCACGGATATTTTGTTGAAACCAACGTAAGAATAGATTATTTATGGTGAAACATGGCAGTACAGTTACACCCGCCTGGGAATAATAACAAATTCGTACGCTAAAATATTAATGCATGGAAGTACCTGATTTATGGAAAAGAAAACACTGTTGACCCACTGTTCTGACGCCCCGGGTCTCATCTCAAAAATCACTAACATCTGTTACAAGCACCAACTCAACATCGTTCACAATAACGAATTTGTTGATAATACCAGTGGCCACTTTTTCATGAGAACGGAGTTGGAGGGATACTTCAACGATCAAACGTTTCTTGCCGATTTGGACCAAGCACTCCCGCAAGGTGCTAAGCGTAAATTGGTTGGCTCTCGCCGTAAGCGCATCGTCATTCTCGTCACAAAAGAAGCGCATTGTTTAGGCGATATTCTGATGAAAACCTACGACGGAAGCCTAGATGTTGAGATCGCCGCTGTGGTAGGGAATTACGACAAACTGCAAACTCTCACTGAACGCTTCGACATTCCTTACCACCACGTGACCCATGAAAACCTTAGCCGTGAAGAACACGAGCAGAAGATGTTAGAGGTGATCGACCAATACGATGCTGACTTTTTGGTGTTAGCTAAATACATGCGCGTATTGACGCCTACGTTTGTTGAGAAATACCACCACAAAATCATTAATATTCATCACAGCTTCTTACCTGCTTTTATTGGCGCTAAGCCATATCAACAAGCTTACGATCGCGGTGTGAAAATCATCGGTGCAACGGCACACTTCGTGACCAATGATTTAGATGAAGGGCCGATCATCAAGCAAGACGTCATTCCTGTCGACCATACATTCAATGCCCAAGATATGGCACAAGCGGGACGCGATGTAGAAAAGAATGTGTTGAGCAAAGCGTTGAATAAAGTGATCAATGACCACGTATTTGTTTACGGCAATAAGACGGTTATCCTTTAAGTTCATCGCATTTGAAAAAAGAAAGGGTTGCTCATTTGGCAACCCTTTCTTCTTAATAGTTGTTCAGAGCTCACTTATTCAGCCTGCTCAGACTCCACAATACGCTTAAGTGAATGCGGGTGCAGCTTGATACAAATGCCTTGGTACTTAAACGCCACGGTTGGGTTGTTCAAGCGTTCGCCTTCCCCTTTCGGGCTCGACAATTTGATCTTCACACCCAGCTCTTTTAACTCATCAAAACGCGCGCCAAACGCTGGGTAAGTGTGTTTCAAATCAGCAAGAAACTCATCTGCGGTTTCGGCATGAGACGGAATCACAAACTCCACATGTTCCCAGCTTTCATTTGGGTAGATTTTGCCTTCCGCAGGATATGGCAGCTCCAGACACTCAATCTTCCAGCCACGGCTTTCCAACGCTTTGTCGAATACGATAACGATGATTGGGCGACCGTTTATTTTCGCTTGTGAAATCACCTTACCGTATTGATTCCATGCTTCATGCGCGGCTTTCGCTGTTTCAATATCATTAATACGCAGCGCAATATGGTCAGCTTGAGCAAAGCTCAGATCCAGTTTTAACAGGGTTGCAAGCTCTTCAATCTTCGCCATAAATGCGTCCAGATCTTGGATCATCAATTCAGGCGTTAGGCGCTTTTCAACTAGTTGAGTCGTCATTGTGGCTCTCTTATGGGGCGATTTATCTCATTACTTTGAGCGCAATAGTAAACGCAAACTAAGCCACATTTCCATTCAATCGAAAAAGTAAAAATTTCGCCTATTCATCTCTGTATGAAAAGCAATAAAGTTGTTATGATTAGCCCCATTTTTGTGAACTCTAACAGAGCTCGGCGTACATTCTGCCGAGTTCTTTGTCCTTGAATTGAAGGAAACGCGTGTGAATATCCAAGCACTTATTAATGACAAAGTATCTCAGGCTCTAGAAGCCGCTGGCGCACCTGCAGGTAGTCCTGCAGCCGTTCGCCAATCAGCAAAGCCACAATTTGGTGATTACCAAGCAAACGGCGTAATGGGCGTTGCTAAAAAACTGGGTACTAACCCACGAGAATTTGCACAGAAAGTACTGGATGTTCTAGACCTAGATGGTATTGCGAGCAAAACAGAAATCGCTGGCCCTGGTTTCATCAACATTTTCCTAAGCGAAGAGTTCCTTGCGAAACAAGCCGACGCGGCGCTAGCAGACGAACGTCTTGGCGTAGCTAAAGAAGAAGCGCAAACCATCGTTGCCGACTACTCTGCACCAAACGTAGCAAAAGAAATGCACGTAGGTCACCTGCGTTCAACCATCATCGGTGATGCAGTGGTACGTACGCTTGAGTTCTTAGGTCACAAAGTGATCCGCGCGAACCACATCGGTGACTGGGGTACTCAGTTCGGTATGCTTATCGCAAACCTTGAGCGCGTACAACAAGAGTCTGGCGAAGTTTCTATGGAACTTGCGGACCTTGAAGGCTTCTACCGCGAATCGAAAAAGCTGTACGATGAAGATGAAGAGTTCGCAGTAAAGGCGCGAAACTACGTGGTAAGACTGCAAAGCGGTGACGAGTACTGTGCAGAAATGTGGAAAAAACTCGTTGATGTAACCATGATCCAAAACCAGCGCAACTACGACCGTCTAAACGTGTCACTGACTCGTGACGACGTAATGGGCGAAAGCATGTACAACGACATGCTTCCTAAGATCGTTGCAGACCTAAAAGAACAAGGTCTTGCCGTTGAAGATGATGGCGCGCAAGTTGTATTCCTAGATGAATACAAGAACAAAGATGGCGAACCAATGGGCGTTATCGTTCAAAAACGCGATGGCGGTTTCCTATACACAACAACAGATATCGCATGTGCAAAATATCGTTATGAAGAGCTAAGCGCAGACCGTGTGCTTTACTTCATCGACTCACGTCAACACCAGCACCTAATGCAAGCTTGGACGATTGTTCGTAAAGCGGGCTATGTGCCTGAGTCTGTATCTCTTGAGCACCACGCGTTCGGCATGATGCTGGGTAAAGACGGAAAGCCATTCAAGACTCGTGCGGGTGGTACCGTTCGTTTGGCAGATCTTCTGGATGAAGCAGAAGTTCGCGCAGCACAGCTGATCGAATCTAAAAACCCTGAACTAGATGCGGAAGAAAAAGAGAAGATCTCTAAAACAGTTGCAATGGCAGCGGTTAAATACTCTGACTTATCTAAACACCGTACGACTGACTACGTGTTCGATTGGGACAACATGTTAGCGTTTGAAGGTAACACAGCACCATACATGCAATATGCATACACTCGCGTAGCTTCAATTTTCGCTAAAGCTGGTGTTGCTATGGATGCTCTCCAAGGTGACATCAAAATCACTGATGAGAAAGAGAAAGCACTTATTGCTAAACTTATGCAGTTCGAAGAAGCGGTGCAATCTGTTGCTCGCGAAGGCCAACCACACATCATGTGTAGCTACCTATTCGAACTAGCAGGTCAGTTCTCTAGCTTCTACGAAGCGTGCCCTATCCTAGTTGCTGAAGACGAAGCAGTGAAACAAAGCCGTCTGAAACTAGCTGCGCTAACAGCGAAGACCATCAAGCAAGGTCTGTCTCTACTGGGTATCGATACTCTAGAGCGTATGTAATCCGCTTTTACGTAGTTAGCTTAAGTAGCACAAGCTAAATGATGACAAAGGTTGACGTGAAAGCGCCAACCTTTTGTTTTATCTGTCGTATACTAATTCAAACTAAAAATTAATCGGACAGCAATAATGAGTTTTGAACTTCATCCTCAATTGACAAAAGACACTTCGGTGATTGGTCACTTCCCACTTTGCGTCGCGCTTCTTCATAAAGATAATGCTGTGCCATGGATTATCTTGGTGCCTAAACGCGAAAATTTGAAAGAGCTACACCACTTGCCAATGCAAGAGCAACAACAGTTTTTGCTCGAATCTCAAGCGGTAAGCCAAGCACTCGAAGCGACATTCCACCCAGACAAGTTAAACCTTGGAGCCCTAGGTAACATGGTGCCACAGCTGCACATTCACCATATTGCGCGCTTTAAAGACGATATGGCATGGCCAGGACCAGTTTGGGGGAATACAAAAGGAGAGTTTCGTACTGACGAAGAACAAGAAGAGATTCTTAACCGAATTCGTAATGTGTTGTCGTTAAGCTCTATCTTCCGTAAAGCGTAACCGTTATATAACTTTTAATTCAGGTAGAAAGTAAAAAGCCGCATCATTGCTGATGCGGCTTTGTTGTTTGTGCGCGATGGTTCATTGCTCCTACTACATGGTCACGGTAAGTGACAAACCATCGTGCTTTGTGACTGCATAGCGTATTCGCGTTATATGATGAGCTTTATTTGTATCTACCAAGCGAGAAATGCGACCTTTGTTAATCCATACACTTAACATGGCGTCTGCACCGTCTTCACTCATTCCGAACTGTTTTGCTAGCTCAGATTGGGAAACCGTTCCTTTTTCGGCAATATATTGATAAAGCTCTTTTAAAATCATACGACTTGCGCCTCAAACTCGCCTTGATGTTTCTTGCCTACGCGCTTGAAAACACGGTACGTGCCAAAGAAAATCGCAATAATTGCGGCAATCCAAACGCCGCTGGTGATAGGGCTATCAGCGAAATGCATAAGCTGATGATAGAAAGTCGCACTCAAGTACGCGAGCCCCATTGTCCATACCGCTATAAAGCGCGCAAAGTTATTGCCGAATTCTCGAACATAGGCACCCATCGCAGCCACACAAGGAGTGTAAAGTAAGATAAAAATTAGGTACGCAAAAGCAGCATGACCAGAAACAAATTTCTCTTTTATGTTACCAAAGATCGATTCATCAATTTCTTGCTCCTCTGCGACTGCATGAGAATCTGCTAAATCACCAACGTCAATCCCCAGAGGATCAGAATAGCTCAGCCCTGCTAGGTTTTCAGGAATGCTCATCACCGCTTCTTCTAGGCTACCCATAAGATCAAATTCTGCATCCTCTCCATCGGTTGGCGTAGTGTATAAGCTGTTCAATGTGCCCACGACTGCCTCTTTCGCGAAGATACCAGTAATAATACCAACCGTTGCTGGCCAGTTATCCTCTTGAATACCAATTGGTGCAAACACTGGCGTCACAACCTGAGCGGCTTTTGATAGAACCGATTTATCACTGTCTTCATTACCGAATGTACCGTCAGTTCCTAGCGAGTTGAGGAAGCTCAAGATAGCAACAACCACAACGATGGTTTTACCTGCACCCAGTACGAAACGCTTAAGTTTTTGCCAAGTTTTGATCACGACGTTCTGCAACGTCGGAAGCTCATAGTCAGGCATTTCCATCACCAAACTATCACTGCTGCCAGGATACAGCGTATGCTTGAGGAACAAACCGGTAAACACCGCGGCGACAATACCAAGTAGGTAAAGTGCAAACACAATGTTTTGACCAGAGCCTGGGAAAAAAGCGGCAGCAAATAAAGCGTACACAGGTAAGCGAGCACCACATGACATAAACGGTGCCATCGACGCAGCCAACTTGCGCTCACGCTCTTGGTCTAGCGTGCGCGTTGCCATGATTGACGGAACGTTACAGCCAAAACCAAGAACCAAAGGGACAAACGCTTTACCCGGCAAGCCGATTTTCTGCATCACTTTATCAAGCACAAACGCAGCGCGTGCCATGTAACCCGAACTCTCAAGCACAGCAAGGAATAAGTACAAACACGCAATGACCGGGATAAAGGTCGCAACTGTTTGAATACCGCCGCCTAAACCATCAGCAATCACCGTAACTAGCCATACGGGGAGGTGACCATCTAATAAGTGGTGTCCACCATCAACCAGCAATGCGCCTACACCAATGTCAAAAAAGTCGATAAATGCACTACCGATGTTAATCGAGAACATAAACATCAAGTACATAACCACAAAGAAGAATGGGATCCCAATCCACTTGTTCAAAATAAACTGGTCGAGTTTTTCAGTCACGCTACGGCTCAATTTGCCTTCGCTTCGGCGAACTTTTTTACACTGTTCATGCAGGTATGTGTACTTGGTATCCGCGACATGCAAATCGATATCCAAATCTAAAGTCGCAATGACTTCCAATACTTTGCTTCTATCAATATCAGAAAGGCTATTGAGAACCATCGTATCTTTTTCAAGCGCACGAATCGCTAATGCACGATGGGCGACGGTTTGATCGTTAAAAAGTGCGGAAACAGTTTGAATCGCCGACTCCATCTTTTCACCGTAATGCAAAGATAACTCTTTAAGCGCGACTCCTTGAACAATGGACTTATGCAGTTTTTCTTTAAACTCTGCAACTTGAGTTTTATTGGTTGCAGATAAACTTACTACAGGACAACCTAACGTTTTCTCAAGCTCTGAAACGTTAATCATTTGACGTTCACGTTTTAGCGCATCCATTTTGTTGAGAACAACAATCATAGGACGGCCAAGTTCGCGAAGTTGTAACGTCATATATAAGCTGCGCTCTAAACTCGTGGCATCAACCACGTTGATAATGAGGTCGGCAGGATGAGTTAGAACCGCACGCGATGCAATGGATTCGTCAATACTATTGCTATCATTACCACTGTCTAACGAGTAAATGCCAGGAAGGTCAGTGAGCAAAAACTCGTCACCCGCATGTTTGAATTGTCCCGTTTTCTTTTCAACGGTGACGCCTGCCCAGTTACCAACTTGCTGTTTTGCACCAGTCAAACCATTAAATAGCGTCGTTTTACCACTATTAGGATTACCTACGGTAAGCACTTGATATTGCATTACACTCGCTCCACTTCAATTTTCTGAGCAATGGTTTCTCGCAATGCGACAGACACACCACGGACTTCGACTTGTAAAGGATCGCCCATTGGAGCACGTCGAATCACTTTGACTTCTGTATTGGGAAGCAGCCCCATTACCATGAGTTTCTTTCTGATATCTGATGAAAGACCATCTAACAACCGAATCGTCACCGTATCGCCAGGATTAATCTCTGATAACTTCATAGTGGCCCTTAAGAGTATTGCTAATGAGAAATATTATTATTTAATAAGTTTAGGCTGCCAATATTACTCTTCTATAACCCTTCAATCCTTGTGTGAAATCAAAGATTTCATAAATGTTTTCATGCTTTCAAACGTCAACTCCGTAAATTTCCTCTCGTTATTTACGTCAAAATTAACAATTAAAAATCACGACCAATGAAATAAAAATGTCACAAACAAATGGTAAAGATAAAAATTCCCAAACAAAACAACAGGTTAGATGACATTTAAAACTTTGTCGTTTTTCTCATATCAACATGGCGTTATTTTTATAAGAAAAATAAGTAACCTCTCGTATAGTTACTCCATCGAGAGGGCAACCTCTCAAATGAATTCCAGAGGTGGCATGGCAACATGTCACTCCGGCAGCAAGCGAAGGTGTCATTGACACCCGTGGTATAGTCCCCCCGGCTATACCACGATATTTTTTTTCATCTCTCTCTAAACTCTTTATCTTATCCACCTTTTCAGCACAGTTCTGTTTTCACGAATTTCGCATACCCCCACTACTCAAATGAACCAACGCACTCTAGATACAAAAATACAACCATTCATATATTTGTCGCCGTAGGTAAATCCGTCCTCTTAAGCCATGTATGGTTATAGCTAAGAACAGCGCTACTAACAGATAGAGCGTGACCGTGCTTACGTATTGAGAATGGATTTGTAGGCTAGATGTGATGAAGAAGCAATGAGAATCACTACATTGGTAGCTCTAGAATAGTAGAGCACTATAAGCAGCTCCCCAGTCTTTTGAATATTCACTAGGGAGTGTGTTATGAGGTTTTTAGTTGGTTTCTTGGCTTTCTTGAGTCAAAGCAAACTTGGAAGGAGGCAAACCAAAATGCAATTTAAACTTTTGGCTAAAGTAAGAAGGATCATTAAAGCCGCAGTTAAACGCTACTTCGCTGATTTTCTCGCCCGCTAATAACTGCTCACACGCCGTTTCTAAACGAACTTCGGTTACATAATCTTTTAACGTTCTTGACGAGGCTGATTTAAAGCGCCTCTGTAAAGAGCGTTCTGACATGAACAGCATTTTAGCCGCTAAAGCAGTACCAAACTCAGGGTCATGGTAATGCTCAGCCACCAGCTGATAGACTTTTTGCAACCATTCTTTCTCTGGGGTCACTTTATCTTCGACGATAGGTTCAGACTCAAATTCTTGCAGAGATTCATCCACATAACTCATCTCCTTCGCAGTTGGCCATGTAATTTCGATTTTATTTTGAGCGTCGGAAGTAAACACCGCCAAGTATCCTCCACTCGTTGTCACTAACTGGGCAAGATGATCAATACTCAATTCAGAGTGATTCATATTAGATGGACGCCCGGTCGTCACTTTATTAGGCAGTTGCGTCCCATAATCAAGAAAACTCAATGAAACAATATCATTGCCCTCTTCTAGCATGATTCTCACCGTTTGGCCTCGGAAAGAACGCTTGATGATATTGGCAAAAATGCTGTTGAAGATAACATCAAGGTTAAAGCTTTCCAGAGCAATTCGACTTGTTTTTCTCTCATCTTCAAGCTCCACCATAATCCCAGCCTTCGCAAAATCATCTTGCCATACATCAACCACCGATTGAGTTATCTGACTCAAATTGTAATTGTGACTGCCGCCGCTAGCTTCACCAGGAACACTTTTTAACTCATTTAATTGCCATGTCGTTTTCGCCAGATGATCTTCCGTAGCTGCATCCAAAGGTATGGGTAATTTTGCCGCTATAAAATCGACACTGGACTTAATAGATTGCGCCACGTGATCAACCAGCAGGTTTCTGACTTGAATCTGTTTACGTAGCTGTTGGTTACTCGTCAACAACACTCGGCTTTGATGCCTCAACTGGTTAGTTTTGAGTGTCACTTGCGCAGCTAAATCACGGTTAGCCTGTACAACATAGCGAGAACGCCAGTACATAAGTAGTGCAACCATGGCAATACTCGCGACCACAAAACCTAAAATTGCGAGTTGCGATAAATACCAAGGATTAAGCACAATAAAATATGACTCGAGCCCAACCAATCCAGCAGCGACTTGAGACTCATTACTTACCTGTAGATGGTATTCACCGGAATTGAGATGCTCTAGAGTCAGTTGGCCTCCCTCTAGCGCTTGCCAAGGATCATCGCTATTCAATCGATAATACAAATTTTGGCTGTCTGGTTTTGGCATCACGCCAAATAAGAAACTTAGAGAAGAGCCATACGGTAATTTTATGCCATTCAAATCGGCGCTACCAACTTGTAGAATCTCGTTTTCAAGCACAACTTGGCTCACGATAAACTTCGACTCTGGAGGGTTGGACACAAGCAGCTTGGATGCTTCAGCTTTTACCAACCCGTATTTCGACCCTAGGACGAGCTCTCGCTCACCACCTTCTTTTTGCTGTATAACACTGCAGATTCCTGGTAGAAACTCGTTGTTCATTAAGCCAGACGCCGATGAATAATGTTTCACTAATTCACCCGAAAGGTGGTAATAGCTTAATCCGACAGAAGAGGCTAACCACACACCTTGCCTGTCTCTGATCAAGCAAGCAGGTCGCGCGTTGGGCACACTCATTTCAACAACATGTTTCTCGTTACTTCCTTTAATCGTTTTAAAAACGCCGTAAGATGACGCAAACCACTGACTGCCATCAACCGCCGTGACCATGTCTAATGATTCACCAAATTTTTCGGAATAGCGGATGAACTGGATGTTTTCATTGCTGTATTGATAAATCCCATGATCGGTCCCTATCAATAGAGAATCTTCAGTGTCGTATAAACGCGTAACCTTAGCTGGTAAGTACTGACTTACTAGCCACTCACTTCCAAAATTTCTTACGCTTTGCTTGGTTATATCAACATTGTAAAGATGGTATCCGCTTGATACCCAGAGACGCTCATTACCATCTACAGTCACATGCTCCACTCCGTGTCCAGCCATAACCTGTAAATAAGGAAATGTCACTTTGTTAAGACCATTCAGCTCGAATATTTCGAGCCCTTTAGAGGTCGCAAGCCAAAGCATCCCACCTTGAAATGCAAATTCATTGATCTGCGAATCAAGCTCCAAGACTTTGATGTTGCCACTCTCACCTGTCCGATAAAGCTTTCGGTCATCCGCGAACCAAAGCGCATCATCAGGTCCTGTGGAGGTTTGTCGAATTCGCCCTGATAAGGTTTGCGAGTCATAACTACTGAAGGTTACTCGTTCAAACTTTTTACTAAACAAGGAGTAATAACGAATGCCTTGGTTAGTCGCGATCCACATCCCTCCCATGTTGTCACTCAGTAGCGAATAGATCTTTGTATTATCCAGCTCCAGTTCAAGAAAGCTTGCAGGCTCGACTTCTGTCACTTCGCCTGACAAGAATGAGTATAAATACAGACCATGCTCAGTCCCCACCCAGTACTCTTGATTTGTCTCAGCGAAAGTCAACACATGAGAGCCGCCAATCTTAATCACCTCTTTATCAGGTTGATAAATATTGAAAATTAATGCCCCACGCAACGTTCCTACCAGAATTTCTCTGCGCGTGTGTGAGTAGTAGATCTTTTCAATGTAGTTCTGACCTGAAGCGACTACATGGTCAAACTTATCTCCTTCTGAAAGATAAAAGCCAGAAGTTGTAGCAAGTGCCCACTTCTCTTCGAGCAGAACTGCATCGTTAATATAAACATAGCTATTGTTGCTATGTTGATAGAGCTGCAACAAAGAAAAGGACTTTAACTCGCTAGTATCGATGTTGTAAGTATAGAAATGTGCGCCATCACTAACCCAAATATAATCTTCAGAAGAACCGATTTTTCTTATTTGCGACCCGGGGTTTAAGCTAAAGACTAAACGTCTTTCTTGATTTGGATAAGTTTGATACACCTCATTCTCAACAAAGGTCCAGAACGAGCCTTCATGATAAGCCAGTTGCTTGGCAGACGTTTGTAAAAAACTGCCTGATTTAGGTAGGATATTTTGGCCATCATAAAACAACACCCGCCCATGCACGTCGTGAATCCACAAGCCTCCTTGCTCACCCAAGAACAATTTTTTAGCCGCAATAAAAGTACCCTTAACCTGAGTCGGCAAAGGGTAAAAGATGGCATTCGCATTATGAAGAGCAAATGCTTGGAAAGATAGGAAAAAGCCCAACAAGACAAGGGCTAATTGGCGTAGCAAGACGAAAACCTTTTATATCAACTTGTGCTCGGCGCTCACCGTCCATATCTTCTACAGCATGGACTTATACGGTTATTTTGAGCTGCTAATTATTGATAATGATATCTCAATTACTGTTTGAGAAAAGGCTCGCCTTGCCAAAGGTTGTAATTCTTACTACTGGATCACGTTAAAAGGACTATTCCTACACAACAACACTACTTAATCCGTCTTTTGGCTCAAGCACTGCTCAAAATTATTCGCCATATTGTTGAGAAAAGTAAAGTAACTGCCCGGTTTTGCTTCAATTGTGCTCCCTAATGGGTCAAGTTCTCCTTTGGCAACTTTACTACCTCGCATCACACTCTGAACGACAGCTGGAGTAAACTGAGGTTCAGAAAACACGCAAGCTACATCTCCTGAACTTAACTTTTGACGAATTTGGATTAAGGTTTTTGCTCCCGGCTTACGATCCGGGCTCACGGTGAAGTGCCCCATTTGATTTAACTCATAACGCTCTTCGAAATAACCATAAGCATCGTGAAACACAAAGTAACCTTTGTCTTTCACTGGCGATAATTTCTTCTTGATCTCTAGGTCCGTCTGGCTGAGCTCAGTTTCAAATTTTTTAAGGTTTTCTTGGTACTGTGCTGCATTTTCCGGATCAAGTGATCCCAGTTGATTCACGACAGCCTTGGCAACTTGTTGTGCTTGACTTACACCTAACCAAAAGTGCGGATCATGTGAACCATGATCGTGGCCATCATGGTCATGGTTGTGCTCACTATCAAACTCACGCAAATCTAGATCTGGAATTTGACTAATAGTCAGAGTATTCGATCTGTCTGACACGACTTTTTCCAGAAACGGTTCGAGATCATGTCCGTACCAAATAACTAAATCAGCAGAAGCGATTTTCTTAACATCCGATGGGCGTAAAGCGTAATCATGGGGCGAAGTGTTAGACTGCAGTAATACATCTGGCGAAGTCACCCCTTGAGTAAGCTCTGTCACTAATAACTGAATAGGTTTGATACTCGTTAGTACCGTTACTGCGTGTGCTGGCAACGTTAGCATCGCTGACGCAGCAAGAATTAATGCTCTTTTCATAGTTTTACTTGGGATATGGTGTAGAAAGTGTGATAATGTTACATTATAACATTATTGATTTGCAAATGAGTTTCATTCATGTCTTCCTTAGTCCATCTTGAGCACTTATGCGTCGAGTTCGATGGCCGCAGAGTTCTCGATAACATTAGTATGGAATTACAAAAGGGCAAAATAACAACCCTAATTGGTCCCAATGGAGCGGGAAAATCAACGTTAGTCAAAGTCATTTTAGGCCTTCAAAAACCGACTAGCGGCAAATTAAACCGACAAAGAAAACTAAAAATTGGTTATGTTCCTCAAAAATTGAAACTCAATGACTCTCTTCCATTGAATGTCACCCGTTTTCTAAATTTAGCAGGAAAATACAGTAAACAAGAATGTATTGATGCATTAAGGCTTGTTGGCGCTGAGCATTTAATTAGTAGTAACATGCATCGCTTGTCAGGTGGTGAAAACCAACGCGTATTACTTGCGCGTGCTTTGCTTCAACGCCCAGAGCTGTTAGTGCTAGATGAACCTGCGCAGGGTGTGGATATTCAAGGTCAAATCGATCTCTACGATCTAATTGAAAGCATTCGTCACCGATTCGATTGCGGTGTATTTATGGTGTCACACGACTTACATTTAGTAATGGCCAAAACAGATGATGTCATTTGTCTGCATCACCATGTTTGCTGCTCTGGTTCACCTGCCACGATTACTCAGCACCCTTCTTACATCGCGCTATTTGGCAATGCAGCGAGAGAATCGCTCGCGTTTTATCATCACGACCACGAGCATCATCATCACGATTTATCCGGAACGCCAGTAACTGGCGATGCGACATCATGCTCCAACCATAAACACGGACATCATCACCATGATTGAGTTTCTTCTACCTTCTGTTCTTGCTGGTATTGGCATCGCGATCATTGCAGGTCCTCTTGGGTCATTCGTCGTTTGGCGCAAAATGGCTTACTTCGGTGATACCTTGGCACATGCTTCATTGATGGGTTTGGCATTAGGCTTTCTGCTCAACGTGAACCTTTATCTTGCACTACTCGTTTGCTGTTTAGCTCTGGCCGTTTTGCTTGTCACTCTGCAAAAGCAACAACTTGTGGCTACAGACACGTTGTTAGGTATCTTGGCACACAGTGCACTCTCTATCGGTTTAGTATCGGTTAGCTTTTTGGAAAACGTGCGCGTCGATTTAATGAGCTACCTATTTGGGGACTTACTTGCAGTCTCTCCACAAGATCTGATGTTTATTTACACAGGTGTTGTTGCGGTAAGTGCATGTTTGTACGTCTTCTGGCGCCCACTGCTTTCTAGCACTGTTAGTGAAGAACTTGCCGCTGTTGAGGGCGTAAATACAGACTTAGTTAGATTGGTGTTAATGCTAATGGTGGGTGTAGTAATCGCAGTAGGTATGAAGTTCGTTGGCGCGTTGATCATGACTTCGCTCCTAATTATCCCAGCAGCAACAGCACGTAAGGTTTCTTCATCACCAGAGCAAATGGCACTGTTCGCATCCATTATCGGTTCTGTGGCAGTACTAATGGGGCTTAGCCTATCATGGCACTTCGATACGCCGGCTGGCCCATCAGTAGTAATCAGCGCAACATCTCTGTTTATGCTTAGCCAATTTATTCGCCAAAAATCGTAAAAAGTACCTTGATACAAAAAAGCCTAGCAATAATTGCTAGGCTTTTTTAGCTTTAAGCTTCGAGTTGGAAATTACCAGCCCGTTACTTCACGTAGACCTTGGCCGATCTCTGCTAGAGATTTCACAGTCTTAACGCCCGCCGCTTCTAGTGCTGCAAATTTGTCTTCAGCAGTACCTTTACCGCCAGAGATAATCGCACCAGCGTGGCCCATACGTTTACCAGGAGGAGCAGTTACACCAGCAATGTAGGAAACCACTGGCTTCGTTACGTTTTCTTTAATGTATGCTGCTGCTTCTTCTTCTGCTGTACCACCGATTTCACCGATCATAACAATCGCTTCAGTTTCAGGGTCTTCTTGGAACAGTTTTAGAATATCAATGAAGTTTGAACCTGGGATTGGGTCACCACCGATACCAACACAAGTAGACTGGCCGAAACCTTCGTCAGTTGTTTGCTTAACTGCTTCGTAAGTTAGAGTACCGCTGCGAGATACGATACCTACTTTACCTTTCTTGTGGATGTGACCAGGCATGATACCGATCTTACACTCATCAGGAGTGATAACACCCGGACAGTTAGGACCGATCATACGAACGCCAGTTTCTTCTAGCTTCACTTTCACGTCGATCATATCTGTTGTAGGGATGCCTTCCGTGATTGTTACGATTAGCTCGATGCCCGCATCAATCGCTTCTAGAATTGCATCTTTACAGAAAGGTGCTGGAACGTAGATTACTGTCGCTGTTGCGCCAGTTGCTTCTACTGCTTCGCGAACTGTGTTGAATACAGGTAGACCTAGGTGAGTTTGGCCACCTTTACCTGGAGACACACCACCAACCATCTGAGTGCCGTATGCGATAGCTTGCTCTGAGTGGAAAGTACCTTGACCACCAGTGAAACCCTGACAGATTACTTTAGTGTCTTTGTTAATTAATACAGACATTATTTAGCCTCCGCAGCAGCAACAACTTTCTGAGCAGCATCCGTTAGCGACTCAGCAGCAATGATATCAACATCAGAATTAGCAAGAACTTCGCGACCTAGGTCAGCGTTAGTACCTTCTAGACGAACAACAACAGGTACGCTTACACCTACTTCTTTAACCGCACCGATAATACCTTCTGCGATCATGTCACAACGTACGATACCACCGAAGATGTTAACAAGTACCGCTTTCACGTTGTCATCTGATAGGATGATCTTGAATGCTTCAGCAACACGCTCTTTCGTCGCGCCGCCACCTACGTCTAGGAAGTTAGCTGGTTTGCCGCCGTGTAGGTTTACGATATCCATCGTACCCATTGCTAGGCCTGCACCGTTAACCATACAGCCAACGTTACCGTCTAGTGCTACGTAGTTCAGTTCCCACTGAGCTGCGTGTGCTTCACGCTCATCTTCTTGTGATGGATCGTGCATTTCACGAAGCTTAGGCTGACGGTAAAGAGCGTTTGAATCGATGTTGATCTTACCATCAAGACATAGAAGGTTGCCTTCACCAGTAACCACAAGCGGGTTGATCTCAAGTAGAGCAAGATCGTACTGGGCGAACATCGTGCCAAGACCCATGAAGATCTTAACGAATTGTTTGATTTGGTCGCCTTCAAGACCAAGTTTGAACGCAAGCTCGCGACCTTGGTAAGCTTGTGGGCCTACTAGTGGATCGATTGCAGCTTTGTGGATAAGCTCCGGCGTTTCTTCCGCAACTTTTTCGATTTCAACACCACCTTCTGTTGAAGCCATGAAAACGATCTTACGGCTTGCACGGTCAACAACCGCACCTAGGTATAATTCGTTTGCAATGTTTGAAGCTTCTTCAACAAGGATTTTTGTAACTGGCTGACCGTTAGCGTCAGTTTGGTAAGTCACTAGGTTTTTACCTAACCACTTTTGTGCAAACTCTTTAACGCCTTCTTTTGTATCGTGCAGCTCTACACCGCCCGCTTTACCACGGCCACCAGCGTGAACCTGACATTTAACTACTTTCTTTTCTGTACTGATACGGCCTGCGGCTTCAAAAGCTTCTTGTGGTGTATCACACGCGTAGCCTTCTGGCACAGGCAAACCGAATTCTGCAAACAGCTGTTTGGCTTGGTATTCATGCAAATTCATTTCGATATTCCGTTTGTTTTTCCCTTAAGGGATTTATTATTTCCATAACGCTGCAGTCTTGGCTGCTTGTACGTCTGTAGGGTCTTCTCAAATCAATCCCTCATCACGAGTCCTCATGGTGTGGGATTCAAATGAAGGCCAGACGTTGAGCCAGTCTAGCCATTGAAATTTTTAACGTCTAGCTACCTACGATAACTAGACGTTTTAGCGATATTAAACGTCTAATAGGAGACGTGCTGGATCTTCTAGCAACTCTTTAATCGTCACTAGGAAGCCAACAGACTCGCGACCATCAATTAGGCGGTGATCGTAAGACAGCGCTAGGTACATCATCGGCAAGATTTCAACTTTGCCATCCACTGCCATCGGACGCTCTTGGATCTTATGCATACCAAGAATCGCTGATTGAGGTGGGTTGATGATTGGTGTAGACATTAGTGAACCGAACACACCACCGTTTGTGATAGTGAAGTTACCGCCCATTAGCTCGTCTACCGTTAGCTTGCCGTCACGACCTTTGATAGCCAGTTCTTTGATGCCTTTTTCAACATCAGCGAAACCAAGCTTGTCACAGTCTTTTAGGACAGGTGTAACTAGACCACGTGGCGTTGATACCGCCATGCTAATGTCGAAGTAGTTGTGGTAAACAATGTCATCACCATCAATCGAAGCATTTACTTCTGGGTAACGCTTAAGCGCTTCTGTTACAGCTTTCACGTAGAAAGACATGAAGCCTAAACGAATACCGTGACGCTCTTCGAACTGATCTTTGTACTGCTTACGAAGGTCCATGATTGGTTTCATGTTCACTTCGTTAAACGTCGTTAGCATTGCCGTGTTGTTCTTCGCCTCTAGCAGACGGTTAGCGACTGTCTTACGCAGGCGGGTCATTGGAACACGTTTTTGGCTACGAGCCGCTGCCGGCACGTCAACCACTGCTGGTGCTTCTTCTTTTGGCGCAGTTTTAGCGTTCGCAAGATGCGCTTCAATATCTTCGCGCGTAATACGACCACCAACGCCAGTGCCTTTCACTTGGCTTGCTTCTAAGCCATGCTCAGCCAATAAACGACGTACTGCTGGGCTTAGTGCATCATTGCTTTCTTCGCTAAGCGCAGCTTTATGACGTTTATCAGGAGATGCTTCCGTACCTTCTGTTTTGTCTGCGGTAGGCTCACCTGCAACTGCACCTGGCTTCAATTTAGCAATGATTTGTTTAGAAAGTACTGTCGCACCTTCTTCTTCAACGATAGCTTCCAAAACGCCTGCTTCCGGAGCTGGCACTTCTAGCACGACTTTGTCTGTCTCGATGTCAACCAAAACCTCGTCACGCTCTACTGCGTCGCCTGGTTGTTTGTGCCATGTCGCTACGGTTGCATCAGCAACTGATTCAGGTAAATCTGGAACCAGAATTTCAATTGTCATATCTGTTTCTTCCTTTAACTTCTAGTTCTTAATTCGAAGTTTTTGAGTTCACGTTCAGAGCGTCTTCAACCAACGCTTTTTGTTGTTTCAAGTGCACCGACATGTAGCCAACTGCTGGCGAAGCAGAAGCTGGGCGACCTGCGTATTTAAGATCTGCACCTGCAGGAATAGCGGCACGGAAGTTGTGTTGGCTACAGTACCAAGCACCTTGGTTCTGAGGCTCTTCCTGACACCACACGAAGTCTTCAACGTTAGTGTATTGAGCAATCGCTGCTTGTACTTCTTCCATCGGGAATGGATAAAGCTGCTCGATACGCACGATAGCGACATCGTCTTGCTCGTTGTTACGGCGCTGCTCCAGTAGGTCAAAATAAACCTTACCTGAACAGAACACGACGCGTTTTACTTTGCTTGGGTCTAAATCATCTACTTCTGGAATTGCAGATTGGAATGTACCGTCCGCTAAGTCTTCAATTGTCGAAGTACATAGAGGATGGCGCAGCAAAGATTTTGGCGACATAACAATCAGAGGTCGACGCATTGGGCGTACAACTTGACGACGAATCATGTGGTATACTTGAGCCGGTGTTGAAGGAACTACAACCTGCATATTTTGCTCAGCACACAACTGAAGGTAACGCTCTAGACGTGCAGAGGAGTGCTCAGGGCCTTGACCTTCGTAACCGTGAGGTAGAAGCATTGTGAGACCACACAAGCGTGCCCATTTCTGCTCACCTGACGAGATGAATTGGTCAATCACAACCTGCGCGCCGTTGGCAAAGTCACCAAACTGCGCTTCCCAAATAGTCAAACCACCTGGCTCTGCTGTTGCGTAACCGTATTCAAATGCCAATACCGCTTCTTCTGACAGTACTGAGTCAAACACTTGGAATGGACCCTGATTGTCATGAATATTCGCTAATGGAATGTACGTACTTGCATCTGTTTGGTTATGAAGAACCGAGTGACGGTGGAAGAAAGTACCACGACCCGAATCCTGACCAGAAAGGCGAATTCGCTTACCATCATCAACTAATGTTGCATACGCCAATGTTTCGGCCATACCCCAGTCGATTGCTTTTTCACCGGTCATCATTGCTAGGCGATCGTTGTAAAGCTTATTAACACGGCTTTGCAGTTTATGGCTTTCTGGATACTGACAAAGACGATTACCCAACTCGATAAGACGCGTCTTGTCATATTTTGAATCCCACTCCATATCCCATTCATGCCCTAAGTAAGGGGACCAGTCTACAGAGTGCAACGCCATTGGACGCCATTCTTTAACCACCACTTCACCGCGGTCTAATGCGTCGCGGTACTCATTGACTAACTGAGTCGCTGTCTCGATATCTGATTCGTTTTTATCGATCAGAATATCCGCATACAATTTGCGTGGTGTAGGGTGTTTTTTGATTTTTTGGTACATCAAAGGCTGAGTCGCGTTTGGCTCATCGGCCTCGTTGTGACCATGGCGACGGTAACACACCAAATCAATCACGACATCGCGCTTGAACTCGTTGCGGTAATCCAAAGCAATACGAGTAACAAAAGCAACCGCTTCTGGGTCATCGGCATTCACGTGGAAAATTGGCGCCTGAACCATCTTCGCGATATCTGTACAGTACATCGTTGAACGCGTGTCACGAGGGTTAGACGTCGTAAAGCCAACTTGGTTGTTAATAACGATACGCACCGTACCACCGACTTGGAAACCACGAGCCAGTGACATGTTGAACGTTTCGGCAACCACACCCTGACCAGCGATTGCAGAGTCACCGTGGATAGTGATAGGAAGCACTTTGCTACCTTGATTATCACCCAAGCGATCTTGACGTGCTCGCACCGACCCCATGACTACTGGGTTGACGATTTCTAGATGCGATGGGTTAAATGCAAGAGCTAAGTGAACATCACCACCTGGGGTAGCAAAGTCGGCAGAGAAGCCTTGGTGATATTTCACATCACCCGTACCCCAAGTTTCGTCGTGTTTACCGGCAAACTCATCGAACAGATCTTGAGGCTTCTTACCAAGCACGTTCACCAGCATGTTCAAACGACCACGGTGAGCCATACCGATAACCACTTCACGCATCCCACTTGTTCCCGCGTGACGGATCAACTCTTTCGTCATCGGAATCAGTGCGTCACCACCTTCTAGAGAGAAACGTTTTGCACCTGGGAATTTCGCCCCGAGGTAACGCTCCAAACCTTCAGCGGCTGTTAGCTCTTCTAGGAATGTGCGCTTCTCATCTTTGTTGAATGATGGCTGGCCTACGACAGACTCAAGACGTTGTTGGATCCAACGTTTTTGCTCTGTGTCAGTCATGTGCATGTATTCAGCACCGATGGAACCGCAGTAAGTTTTGTTGAGGGCTTCATAGATGTCTTTCAACTTCATGGTTTCTTGCCCAACAGCAAAAGAACCTACGTTGAAAGTTTCTTCGAAGTCATCTTCGGTAAGATTATGAAAAGCAGGGTCTAACTCCGCCACGGTTGGGCGTTGCCATAGACCTAGTGGGTCTAATTCTGCAGCTTCATGTCCGCGGAAACGGTATGCGTTGATTAGCTGTAGAACTTTTACTTGTTTTGCATCGACATCTGGGTCACTAACTTGGACATTGTAATGCTTTGTTTCTCTAGCGAGTCGACGGAAGTAGTCACGGACACGTGAATGTGGTTGTTCTGCCACTTCTTCTGACGGCTTAGGTAAGCCTTCAAAAACACGTTTCCACTCCTCACTTACCAGATCGGGATCACTTAGATACAGTTCGTAGAGGTCCTCTACATACGTTGCATTGGCGCCAGCCAAGTGTGAAGACTCGAGCCATGCCTTCATCACGCCGTTGTGCATATTTTCCCTTAACCAGTAGTTTTCACGTTTGCTTCGGTCTTTGCCGAGCTATAAGAGCCGACCAGAACTAGTCGGCAATTTTTGTATTCTTTACTCGAAATATTCTTGAAGCAGTGAAGCGGTCATATCGGGTGATCCGCAACACTGCGACATTCCTAAGAGCGAGTAAATTAAACCGAGCGATTAACCAGCATCGACTTAATATGGCCGATGGCTTTCGTCGGATTTAATCCCTTAGGACAAACACTTACACAATTCATGATGCCATGGCAACGAAAAACGCTAAATGCATCATCAAGATCAGACAAACGTTCATCTGTTGCCGTATCACGACTATCAATTAGCCAGCGGTACGCCGCAAGAAGACCTGCTGGACCGATGAATTTGTCAGGGTTCCACCAGAATGATGGGCAAGACGTTGTACAACATGCACACATGATACATTCGTACAATCCATCTAAATGAGCACGATCATCAGGTGATTGTAGGTTCTCGCGTGATGGTGGTAATGCACCATCATCAATCAAGAATGGTTTAACTTTCGCATAGTTATCATAGAATTGTGTCATGTCAACGATAAGATCGCGCACGACAGGTAACCCTGGCAGTGGACGAATAACTATCTTATCGCCTTGTAGAGCAGATAACGGTGTGATACACGCTAGACCATTTTTACCATTCATGTTCAAACCATCAGAACCACATACCCCTTCACGGCATGAGCGACGGAACGCGATGCTTGGATCTTGCTCTTTTAGCAGAATCAATGCATCAAGCACCATCATGTCTGAGCCTTCATCTACCTCAAGGGTATACTCTTTCATGTAAGGCTTGGTATCTACATCCGGATTGTAACGGTATAAAGAGAAGTTCAATTTCATAGTCGTATCCTCCCTTTAGTATGTACGTACTTTCGGCGGGAAAGCTTCACGATGCGTTGGCGTCATGTTCACATCACGCTTAGTCATCGCTTCTGTTTCCGGGTTGTAGATAGAGTGGCATAGCCAGTTCTCATCATCACGCTCAGGGAAATCGAAACGTGCATGTGCGCCACGGCTTTCAGTACGGTAGTTCGCCGCTACGGCTGTAGAGAATGCTGTTTCCATCAAGTTGTCTAACTCTAGACACTCAATACGTTGCGTGTTGAATTCAGAAGACTTGTCCGCTAGATGCGCATCTTTCAGACGTTCGCGAATTACTTTCAACTCTTCTAGACCCGTTGCCATTGCATCGCCTTCACGGAATACCGAGAAGCTGTTTTGCATGCAAGCTTGTAGGTCTTTACGGATTTGAACTGGATCTTCACCGCCAGTACTATTTTCCCAACGCATGGTACGCGCTAGAGATGCTTCAATATCAGATTCAGTTGCAGGGCGTGCCTCAGCTTGCGCTGCGAGCGTTTCGCCAAGATGCAAGCCAGTCGCGCGACCAAATACGACTAAGTCTAGTAATGAATTGCCGCCTAGACGGTTTGCTCCGTGTACTGATACAGAAGCAATCTCACCACATGCATATAGACCTTGTACTTCCATCTCGCTGCCGTCAGCCTTTTGCTTGATTGCTTGGCCAGACACTTGAGTTGGTACACCACCCATCATGTAGTGACAGGTTGGAATTACTGGAATTGGCTCTTTCACTGGATCAACGTGCGCGAAAGTACGAGACAGCTCACAGATACCAGGCAGACGTGACTCAAGCACTTCTTTACCAAGGTGATCAAGTTTCAACTTGATATGTGGACCCCATGGGCCATCACAACCGCGGCCTTCGCGGATTTCGATCATCATTGAACGTGCAACTACGTCACGACCTGCAAGGTCTTTCGCGTTTGGAGCGTAACGTTCCATGAAACGTTCGCCATCTTTATTTAGAAGGTAACCACCTTCACCACGACAACCTTCTGTTACAAGAACACCTGCACCAGCGATACCCGTTGGGTGGAACTGCCACATTTCCATGTCTTGCATAGGTACACCCGCACGCAATGCCATACCTACACCGTCACCAGTGTTGATGTGTGCGTTAGTGGTCGACGCGTAAATACGACCTGCACCACCTGTTGCTAGAATCGTTGCTTTTGATTTGAAGTAACAGATCTCGCCTGTTTCCATACAAATCGCAGTACAGCCCATTACGGCGCCGTCTTGGTTTTTCACCAAGTCTAGTGCATACCATTCCGAGAAAATGGTGGTTTTGTGTTTCACATTTTGTTGGTAAAGCGTATGAAGAAGCGCGTGACCTGTACGGTCCGCAGCTGCTGCTGTACGTGCAGCTTGCTCACCACCAAATTCTTTTGACTGACCACCGAATGGACGTTGGTAGATAGTACCATTATCAAAACGAGAGAATGGAAGGCCCATTTTTTCTAGTTCGATAACGGACTCAGGGCCATTCTTACACATGTATTCAATCGCATTTTGGTCACCGATGTAATCGGAACCTTTAACGGTATCGTACATGTGCCATTGCCAATCGTCTTTGTGCGAGTTACCCAGAGCAACGGTAATACCGCCCTGTGCAGACACAGTATGAGAACGTGTTGGAAATACTTTTGACAACAAAGCACATGATAGGCCTTGTTCTGAAATTTGTAGTGCAGCGCGCATACCTGCACCACCAGCGCCGATTACTACGGCGTCAAACTCACGAACTGGAATAGACACTTACGCACCCCACAGAATAAATAGACCAGAGAAGACATAGCCGAATAGCACGGCAATAACACCAAGTTGCAGTGCGCCACGCAGTTTCGCGCACTTAATGTAATCCGTTAATACCTGCCACAAACCGACCCATGCGTGGATCAGGATCGAAACAAGTGCCAACATGGTGAATACTTTAGTGAAGGTACCACCAAAGAATTGGGTCCAAGATGCGTAAGAGATATCTGAAAATGCACAGAAGCTAATCAGATAAATCGTGTATAGCGTCATAATGATTGCAGTTGCACGAATCAGTAGGAAATCGTATACACCATTACGACCAAATGAAGATACGTGTTTTACCATACCAAGATCCCCGCCAATAATGATAATACTGCTGTTGCACCAAACGCGACTTTAGCGCTCATCGTGCCAGAATCTAGCTCTTCAAAGTGACCTAGATCCATCAACAAGTGACGGATACCACCTGCAATGTGGTAGGCAAGTGCAGTAAGAATTCCCCACAGGATGAATTTTACGAAGAAGCTATCGACGATGTCAGCGGCTTCCATAAAACCCATTGGGGATGACAGAGAAATGGACAGTAACCACAGTAGTATACCCACCGCAACAAACGTAATTACCCCAGACACACGGTGTAGGATGGATGCGATTGCTGTGATAGGAAAGTGGATGGTCTGTAAATCTAAATTAACAGGTCTTGACTTTCTTTCTTTCACGGGCTTGCTCACTCAGCTCCATTGAGCATTTATTGTTATAACCAATTTCAGCTTCCAAACGTACAAAAGTTAACATCTATTTAACAAATATCGCGAGTAACCACCCAGATAATTGTAAACAACTTGTTAACAACCGGAGTCCAGCAACAAACCTCACTCTTTGTTTCTAGCCCCGAATTTATAAGGATTTAACTAAAATTTTCTTAGCCAATATACGGCGAGCAACATTCTAATACAATTGGTGTAACAAATTATGCTACATAGAACAGATTTTTAACGATTTTCATGAGAAAAATCATAACAAGTGCACACAAAGATGGAGAAAAATTGACTTTAAGCTTTAACAACAGTACAAAAATGGCACATAAACATCCTGGACGGATTAAATAATAAACAAAGGAGATTGTTATGGCGGATAAGAAAGCGACCCTTCATGTTGAAGGTCAAGCGCCAATCGAACTGCCAATTATGGACGGTACGCTAGGTACACCTGTAATTGACGTTCGTAAGCTGGGAGCCAATGGTTACTTTACTTTTGACCCAGGTTTTCTTGCCACTGCATCTTGTGAATCATCAATCACGTACATCGATGGCGGCAAAGGTATTCTTTTGCACCGCGGTTTCCCGATTGATCAATTAGCCAATAACGCAGATTACTTAGAAGTATGTTACATCCTTCTTTATGGTGAAGCCCCTACCCGAGAACAATACGAGCAATTCAAGACGACCGTAACGCGTCATACTATGGTCCACGAGCAAATCGCAAGCTTTTTCCATGGCTTCCGACGTGATGCTCACCCGATGGCAGTAATGTGTGGTGTAGTCGGTGCACTTGCAGCCTTCTACCACGACTCTCTTGACATCAACAACGACGAGCACCGTGAGATCGCGGCGTACCGTCTGCTATCGAAGATGCCGACACTGGCTGCAATGTGTTACAAATACTCTATCGGTCAGCCATTTATCTACCCACGCAACGATTTGAGCTACGCAGAAAACTTCCTACACATGATGTTCGCAAACCCTTGCGAAGAGTATGAAGTAAACCCTGTCGTTGCGCGTGCAATGGATAAAATCTTCACGCTACACGCGGATCACGAACAGAATGCGTCGACGTCAACTGTACGTCTAGCTGGCTCTTCTGGTGCTAACCCATTTGCATGTATTGCCGCTGGTATTGCATCACTTTGGGGACCTGCTCACGGTGGTGCAAACGAAGCGTGCTTGAGAATGCTAGAAGAGATTGGCAGCGTCGATAACATCCCTGAGTATGTAGACCGCGCGAAAGACAAAGATGACCCATTCCGCTTAATGGGCTTTGGTCACCGCGTTTATAAAAACTACGATCCACGTGCGACAGTAATGCGCGAAACGTGTCATGAAGTTCTCAAAGAGCTAAACATTCAAGACCCTCTACTAGATGTAGCAATGGAACTCGAGCGCATTGCGCTTTCTGATGAGTACTTCGTTTCTAAGAAGCTGTACCCGAACGTAGACTTCTACTCAGGTATCATTCTTAAAGCAATTGGTATTCCAGTTTCTATGTTTACGGTTATCTTCGCGATTTCTCGTACCATCGGCTGGATTGCTCACTGGAACGAAATGCACAGCGATCCACTGAACCGCATCGGTCGTCCTCGTCAGCTATACACTGGTGAGACACAGCGTGAGTTTTCTCCACTTCACGAACGTGAATGATCTTTTTAGTTAGAAGATAAACAAAAGGGTTGAGATTTTGTCTCAACCCTTTTTTCTTTTCAGCGTTTCACGCTATGAATAGCGAACACTAAACCGGATTATCAATATCGATAAACTCCACATGTAGGCCATATTCATCCGCTAGCCATTTTCCTAAAGCCTGAACACCATAACGCTCAGTAGCATGATGACCTGCAGCAAAGTAATGAATGTCCATTTCACGAGCGGTATAAGTGGTACGCTCTGAAATTTCTCCAGAGATAAATGCATCCAGCCCGTGTTGTACAGCAAGTTCAATGAAATCTTGCCCTCCACCAGTGCACCAACCGACTGTCTCAATCATCTTATCGGTATTCTCTGGAGCAATATGCAGTGGTTCTCTATCAAGAACTTGATTGATCTTGCTCGCAAACTCAGCACCAGACATCGGTTTTTTCAAGCGTCCAAACATGGCTACTGATTGAGGGTGTCCTTCAAGTCCACCTTCTACTTCGATTTCAAGTAAGCGAGCTAATTCGGCGTTGTTGCCTAGCTCTGGGTGAATATCCAGAGGAAGGTGATAACCATATAAGTTGATATCGTTTTTGATCAGACTACGAATTCGTTTACCTTTCATACCACGAATTGGCTCAGGTTCACCTTTCCAAAAATAACCGTGATGAACGAGTAATGCGTCTGCATTAAGCTCAATCGCTTTATCGATTAAGGCTTGAGAGGCAGTTACGCCAGTGATAATACGCTTTACGGCTGGCGTCCCTTCTACCTGTAACCCGTTTGGTGCGTAATCTTTAATTAACTGCGGTGACAGTTTGTCATTAAGAATCTGTTCTAGCTTTAAGTTATTCATTATTACTTCCAATTTCTAGCGCATGTAAACCTAAATAACCTCTCGATGAAATCAGACCGAGAGTGTGCAACCTAGTTGATACAACAACGTTTTGACATCTGGCACCTTGATATCATTTAGGTACTTAAAGTGTATCTCGAACCCTAATATCGATGCTAGCCACCCTACCCTCAAAAGCAAATTTAGTTACAATAACAAAGCTTGTCGCCTCACCATACATATAGGAATACGGATGAACCAACTGCAACGCTTTTACCAATGGATCGCCACTTCACCTCCTCTTTTCAAGTTACGCCCTCCGTTTACAACCTTAGAGGATCTTTCGGTAACGCCTTTAAATAACGCTGAGCAATACAATGGTAATCCAAGATTGGGCTTTTTATATCAGCACTTATGCACTGCAGTTCTCTCTAGTTCAGAACGATATCAGGTTATCGCGGAAGAGGTTCAGTTAAACGACATCGAAGGTAAGACCATTGGTGCTATCGACTTGGTGTTGCGGAATACAGAATCAAATCAAATAGAACACTGGGAAGTGGCGATTAAGTTTTATCTTCTTTATAACGGCGTTTGGTATGGTCCGAATGCTCACGACCAGCTGCATACAAAACTGAATAGAATGCTTACTCATCAGTTGAAAATGAGCGATCGCCCGGAATTTCAAAAAATAATTCCGTTAAACGACGCCCCACAAGAACGTCTATTGATGCAAGGACGACTCTATATTAATCCGTTTACTCTAGAGCCAACTCCTAGCGAGTGCTTGGGTTATGAACTAAATCCGAGTCAGATTAGTGGTTACTGGTGCTACCAGAGCCAATGGGAGTTAATCGGTGAGCCACTTTATCATTTACACAAACCATGCTGGGCGATTGGTACGGACGATTTCTCTCAACCCATTGAAAAGCCTTCAGACCGATTTGTACATGCACAAACGGATGACGGTCAATTCTGGTTTGTGGTACCGGATTCCTGGCCCGGAAACGACTCAGTTCAGGAATCTTAAAACGCAAAAGGGTTGATGCTTGCACATCAACCCTTTGTTTTCTAAATCGACTATTGAATGGTTTACAGGCCGGCAGCTGCAAACACTTGATTAACGATCTCTTGTGCTTCTGCCTCGATTTGTTTTAGGTGCTCTTCACCTTTGAAGCTTTCACAGTAAATCTTGTAGATGTCCTCTGTGCCTGATGGACGAGCAGCAAACCAGCCGTTTGCCGTCGTTACTTTTAGACCACCGATTGCAGCACCATTACCAGGCGCATGCGTGAGACGAGCCGTAATTGGATCACCCGCTAGTGTTTCAGCCGCGACCATTTCTGGTGACAACTTCTTCAGTACGTCTTTTTGAGGGCCATTCGCTACAGCTTGAATACGGTTGTATTTCGACTCACCGTGTTTCGCCGCTAGCTCTTCATAGTAGTCTTGTGGGTTCTTACCCGTTACCGCAGTGATCTCTGCCGCTAGAAGACATAACAAGATGCCGTCTTTGTCTGTTGACCAAGGCGTACCATCTTTACGAAGAAAAGATGCCCCGGCACTTTCTTCGCCACCGAAACCGAATTTACCAGTGTACAGACCATCAACAAACCATTTAAAGCCTACTGGTACTTCACATAGCTCACGACCTAGATCCGCAACAACACGGTCAATCAGTGCACTTGATACTAGTGTTTTACCAACAGCTACATCTTTACCCCATGCGTCACGATGGCGGTATAGGTAGTCGATACAAACGGCTAAGAAGTGATTCGGGTTCATCAAACCTTTTGGCGTAACGATACCGTGACGGTCGTAGTCAGGATCGTTACCAAATGCTAGATCGTACTCATCTTTCAATGCCAATAGACCCGCCATTGCGTAAGGAGAAGAACAGTCCATACGTACAACGCCGTCTTTATCGAGAGACATGAATTGGAAAGAAGGATCGATCGATTCACTTACTAGCGTTAGGTCTAGGTTGTATGCCTGACCAATTTGACGCCAGTAATCGATGCCGCTGCCACCCAATGGATCTACACCAATCTTCAGATTTGCTTTTTGGATTGCTTCCATATCGATAACGTTCACCAGATCATCGATATAGGGTTTAACCAAGTCCATCTCCACAAACAGATCCGATGCTTTTGCTTCTGCTAGTGGTAAGCGTTTAACACCTTGTAAACCTTCGGCAATCAGTGCGTTCGCACGATCTTCGATAGCTTGAGTCAACTCAGCTTCTGCTGGACCACCGTGAGTCGGATTGTATTTGATACCGCCGTCTTGTGGTGGGTTATGAGATGGTGTAATCACAATACCGTCTGCTTTTTCATCGTGCTTGATGTTGTAAGTCAGAATTGCGTGCGAGATACCTGGTGTTGGCGTGTAGCCGTTATCCTGCTGTACGATGACTTTTACGCCATTCGCAATCAAAACTTCAATCACGCTAGAAAATGCAGGTTCAGACAAAGCATGCGTGTCTTTACCGACAAACAAAGGACCTGTGGTCCCTTGCTGGGCACGAACTTCTGCAACCGCTTGAGCAATAGCCAAAATGTGGTTTTCGTTAAATGTATGCTTATCAGCGGTACCACGGTGACCTGATGTGCCGAATTGAACCTTGTGATCGGGGTTCTTAGCATCAGGTTGAAGCAAGAAGTAATTGGCAACAAGTGCCGGAATATTATGAAGATCTTCCTGCTGCGCTTTTTGCCCAGCACGAGGGTGCATAGCCATGTTTGACATCCTTTCTTTAAATACAAATAAAATTAAAAAAGCCTCATAATATCCGCTAACTGCGACACATTATGAGGCTTCTATCAGGTTTCTTAGATTGAACCTGTTACTTTTTCTATTAAGTCAGGTTGGTACCCCATGTGTGTCATCACTTGTTCAACCATCTGTCTTTTACGACTGGTATTGTTGTTCGTGATAACCCAAAACGGTGTGCCAGGAATGGCTTTTGGCTTGGTCGTGTTGCCATTTGCCAACAAGGTTTCTTCATTATCTGCAAAGTACACGCGTTTGCGTCCCTTTACATTCGTAGCCTGCGCGAAACCTTCTGGATTTAATTTATGTAAGGTCGATAGTACTAACATAAAGCGATCAATCGCTTTTTTTAGACCGGCAAACTCATCAGAAATAAGCAGCGAACGCATTTCTTTCACTACATCAACAGATTCCGTTTTACCCGCATCTTTACTTACTACAATCCCTTGTGGCTTCTCTACTACAGGCGCGGCTTCAGCTTCCTGCAACTGACCATCAAGGTTTAAAAGGCGTCGCAAAATATCCGAGGCGCTTTCACCGATATGCTTAGTTTGGCTAGCAATGTAACGGTATAGATCCTCATCAACCTCAATTGTTTTCATTCGCTTTTCACATTCTCAATGTTTAAACTCTGGGGGATTATAACGAGATCCTCTCGGATACTCCACGTTAAACCCATCACGAATAAGATAAAATGTCAGCATTACTCAACTATAAGCAGGAAGGCCAAGGCCAAACAGTTGTTTTGATTCACGGATTGTTTGGTAGTTTAAGTAATCTGGGTCTACTAGCCCGCGATCTTATTAAAGATCACACGGTGATCAGTATTGATCTGAGAAATCACGGCCTCTCTTTTCACTCAAACATTCATAATTACGCCGACATGGCAAAAGATGTGGCACAACTCCTACAACACTTAAATGTTGATCCATCTATTATTATTGGGCATTCAATGGGTGGAAAGGTCGCGATGACACTGGTGGACATTGCTCCAGAGCTCGTCAAACAGTTGGTTGTGCTCGACATGGCACCTGTCGCCTACACAGCGAACCGTCACGACAATGTGTTTAATGGTTTACACGCCGTAATTAACGAAAAGCCAGCAAGCCGTCAACAAGCGATGGATATCCTAGCTCAACATGTTGAGATCGACGGTGTAAGACAATTTCTCTCTAAGTCACTATACAAAAATGGCGATAAAATGGACTGGCGGTTTAACGTACCGAGCCTTTTTGAGAATTACGCACAAATTATCGGCTGGCAGGAAATTGCCCCAACAGACATACCCACTCTGTTTATTAAAGGTGGTGATTCCGATTACTTAATGCCAGAGCACCAACCTGCGGTGCAAAAACAGTTCAAACAAGCAAAAGCACATATTATCGCTAATACTGGCCACTGGCTTCACGCCGAAAAACCGGCTGAAGTAATGAGAGTCATTCGGAAATACATTTCGAGTTAACAAATTCGAAAAGCAACAATAGATTATTGAAATAACCCTTCTTGTAGTGCATTAACTTTACCGTTTAACAGTGGTATAGTGCGCCCAAGATTTTTCGGCATGAAGGGCTAAAATGCTTTACGACTATATGGATATGCTCGAGTCTATTGGGCTCGATCTTCTTTTTGCTGCTATCTTCTTTTTCATCGGGATGGCGATAAAAGATGTGCTAAAGCAAGGCAATGTACCTGTTTTTGGTCGTCGTATTGTATGGTTAGTCCTTTTCCTAGGCTGTGCTGGCTTTATTGCAAAAGGTGTAATTCAGCTAACTTGGGAAGGCTCTGGGTTAGGTTAAACCCTTAGTACCATCGCCAATAACAAACAATGTAAAGGTATAGACTCTATGGCAAGTGTAGGTATCTTCTTCGGTAGCGACACAGGTAATACTGAAGCCGTTGCAAAGATGATTCAAAAGCAACTAGGTAAGCATCTAGTTCACGTTCAAGACATCGCGAAAAGCAGCAAAGAAGACATTGATAACTTCGATCTTCTTCTTCTAGGTATCCCAACTTGGTACTACGGTGAAGCACAATGTGATTGGGATGACTTCTTCCCTGAACTTGAGCAAATCGACTTCTCTACTAAGCTAGTGGCTATCTTTGGCTGTGGCGACCAAGAGGACTACGCAGAATACTTCTGTGACGCGATGGGCACAGTGCGTGATATCGTTGAGTCTAAAGGCGGCACAATTCTTGGCCATACTTCAACAGAAGGCTACGAATTTGAAGCGTCTAAAGCACTTGTTGAAGGTGACGACAGCCAATTCGTAGGTCTATGTATCGATGAAGACCGTCAACCGGAACTGACTGACGAACGTGTTGAGAACTGGGTTAAACAGATTTACGAAGAAATGTGTTTAGCTGAGCTTGAAGGCTAAATAAATCGAATTATACAAAGACCTCCGATTGGAGGTCTTTTTGTATAATTTCACAAAGCATCGGTGAGCACTTCCTCTTCGCGATACTGAGGTTTCTTTCTTACATAAAGCTTGCGTTGAACCTCTGAAACCACATTCCCCTGCTTATCTTTTACATGGGTAATAAATTCAGGAAAACACTTTTCTCCATTCCGTGTCATTTGATAAATGTTTTCTAGCATTCCTTCAGTGACCTTGAATTCTGCAAATAAATCACTTTGCCCTGGCTTAATAAAGTTAATACTCGCCTCTTTATCCCACACGTAATACTCCTCGCGTAGAATCCCCATCAGCATCAACGAGTAAATGGGATCAGTTAAAGAGAAAATACTGCCACCATACTGAGTACGATTGGCGTTTTTATTCCACCAGCGAAGTTTCAAACGCACCTTGACGGTACGAAAGTCTTCAGAAATATGTAAGATTTTAATACCAGCGCCCCAAAAAGGTGGCCAAATATTGAGTGCGAATTTTACAATTCCTGGTTTGTATATCTTCGCAAGTCGCTTATTCATCGCAGTCCGTGCCCTCTCTAAGCTCAATGTTACATAATTGTAACTGGTCAGATCTGTAATATAATCGACCTATTTCTAATTTACAAAAAGATTCTATTAACCCTTTGAAGTTCGTGGTTTAATGTTCTGAGCGCTTATCCTATAATGGTAGGAAGATTGAATTCTGTTAAATCGCTGCAGATGATCCAACGGGAAAGTATATGTCAGATAATAATCAGGCGCTGAAGGATGCGGGTTTAAAAGTAACCCTTCCAAGGCTAAAAATTCTAGAAGTACTTCAGCAGCCAGACTGCCAGCACATCAGTGCTGAAGATTTGTACAAAAAGTTGATTGATCTAGGTGAAGAGATTGGCCTAGCAACTGTTTACCGAGTTCTAAACCAATTCGATGATGCTGGTATTGTAACTCGTCACCACTTTGAAGGTGGTAAGTCAGTCTTCGAATTATCGACTCAACATCACCACGACCATCTAGTGTGCCTAGACTGTGGTGAGGTAATTGAATTTTCTGACGATCTTATTGAAGAACGTCAAAAAGAGATTGCAGCTAAGTACAATGTCACGCTAACAAACCACAGCTTATACTTGTACGGCAAGTGCAGTGATGGTGGTTGTAAAGACAATCCAGATGCACACAAACCAAAAAAATAACGGTTTGTTGATTTAAAATAAACGTCAGCTCATGCTGGCGTTTTTTGTTTCTGAGGGCGATATCTTTCAATAGCTGAATTGCCGTACCAACTTTTGTAAAGCGTCGATTAGACTTACCAATTCAAACCTTAATAAACATCATTGTTTTGCTTCCAAACCGAACATTTATCAAACGTCCCTCGTTCTTAAGCAACTCCCTACATTACCTATAACCGCCGCATTACGATAATGAGAATAAAAAAATGCCAGCATTTGCTGGCATTTTTATCGGTTTTTGCATTAATCGAGATTATTGGTTCTCAATTTTTGCCCAAGTATCACGTAGGCCAACCGTGCGGTTGAATACTAGTTTATCTGCTGAAGAATCTTTCGAGTCTGCGCAGAAGTAACCCATACGCTCAAACTGGTAGCCTTTTTCTGCTTCTGCTGACGCTAAGCTAGGCTCTACAAAACCATTGATCACAACTAATGATTCAGGGTTGATTGTAGAAGCAAAGTCTTCTGCTGCACCCGGGTTTGGAACCGTAAATAGACGATCGTACAGACGGATTTCCGCTGGTAATGCTTTATCAGCTGAGACCCAATGAATCACACCTTTTACTTTACGGCCATCAGCCGGGTTCTTACCTAGTGTGTCTGCATCGTAAGAACAGAAGATAGTCGTGATGTTGCCTTCGGCATCTTTTTCAACGCGCTCTGCTTTGATCACGTAAGCACCACGTAAGCGAACTTCTTTACCTAGCACTAAACGCTTGTACTTTTTGTTCGCCTCTTCACGGAAGTCTTCACGCTCAATCCACAACTCACGAGTGAATGGTACTTCACGCACACCCATCTCTGGTTTGTTTGGGTGATTAGCGACCGTCAAGTTTTCTACTGCACCTTCTTCAAAGTTTTCGATAACAACTTTAACAGGATCCAACACAGCCATTGCACGCGGAGCGTTCTCGTTTAGGTCATCACGAATACAAGATTCTAGTGAGCTAAACTCGATCATATTTTCTTGCTTCGTTACACCAATACGCTTACAGAACTCACGGATAGATGCTGGCGTGAAGCCTCGACGACGCAGACCTGAGACTGTTGGCATACGTGGGTCATCCCAACCGTTAACCAGTTTTTCAGTGACGAGTTGATTAAGCTTACGCTTAGACATCACTGTGTATTCAAGGTTTAAGCGACTAAACTCGTACTGATGTGGACGGCTTTCGATCGTGATGTTGTCCAGAACCCAGTCGTACAGACGACGGTTATCCATAAACTCAAGCGTACAGATAGAGTGTGTAATGCCTTCTAATGCATCAGAGATACAGTGCGTGAAGTCGTACATTGGGTAAATGCACCACTTATCACCAGTTTGGTGGTGCGTAGCAAAACGCACACGGTATAAAACTGGATCGCGCATAACCATGAATGAAGAACCCATGTCAATCTTGGCACGAAGACACGCTTTACCTTCTTCAAATTCACCAGCGCGCATTTTTTCAAATAACGCTAAGTTCTCTTCAACAGAACGGTCACGGTATGGGCTTGGTTTACCTGGCGCCTTTAGCGTGCCACGGTATTCACGAATCTGCTCTGGACTTAGCTCATCTACGTACGCTAAGCCTTTGTTAATCAATTCAATTGCATATTCGTAAAGCTTATCGAAGTAGTTTGATGAGTAACATACTTCACCACTCCACTCAAAGCCCAACCAGTTTACATCTTTCTTGATAGACTCAACGTATTCGATGTCTTCTTTTTCAGGGTTCGTATCGTCGAAACGTAGATTACATTGACCCTGGTAGTCCTGAGCAATACCGAAGTTCAAACAGATAGACTTAGCATGACCGATATGCAGGTAGCCATTTGGCTCCGGCGGGAATCGAGTATGCACGCTAGTGTGTTTACCATCCGCTAGATCTTTATCAATGATCTGGCGAATAAAGTTTGATGGACGAGCATCAGCTTCACTCATCTATAGCACCTCAAAAATATTAGTATTGTCAGAGAAAACGGAACTCTGCATCCAAGTATGGTTTTGCAGAGTACATTGTTTCTAATGATCCACAATTCTAAGCAATTAGACAACAAGAACTCGCGCTAAAACGACAATATTTATCGAGTTAGTGCGAAAGCACAGCAGATTCAAAGTGCCAAAACAAAAAAAGACCTCCCGAGGGAGGTCTTAGTCAGATATCAGTTCGATGTAATTAAGGCAGTTTTACATTCGATAGGTCTTCATTAGCACCGATTGCTTTCATTTCGCCAGCAACGATTTCAGCTAGAGGACCAAGGATAACTTGAAGGTTGTTTTCACCAAGTTTAACCACACCTTTCGCACCCAATTTCTTCAGTACTTCCTCATCAGCGACTGAACGATCTTTTAGCGTTAAGCGTAGTCGAGTGATACATGCGTCGATTGAAGTTAGGTTGTCATGACCGCCAAGTGCTTTTAAGTATTGGCGAGCTAGGTCACCACTTTTCTTCTCACCAGCAGGCGCTGCAGCTTCGCTGTCGTCATCTTCACGACCAGGCGATTTCAAGTTGAATGCGCGGATTGCGAAGCTGAATGTGAAGAAGTATAGAGCACCAAAGCCAAGACCAACTGCACCAAGTAGTAGCGGTTTAGTTGCTAGACCGTAGTTCAACAAGTAGTCAATTAGACCAGCTGAGAATGTGAAGCCGTGTAGCGTACCAAGCATGTTAGCAACAACTAGCGACAGACCAGTGAACACTGCGTGAATCGCGTATAGTGCAGGCGCTAGGAATACGAACATGAACTCTAGAGGCTCTGTGATACCAGTTAGGAATGAACAGAATGCAACAGAGAACAATGCACCACCAACTTGGCTACGTTTCTCAGCAGGAGCCGCTAGGTACATTGCAAGCGCCGCACCAGGTAGGCCGAACATCATTACTGGGAAGAAACCGTTCATGAACACACCAGCGCTCTTATCGCCGCCGAAGAAACGGTGTAGGTCACCAGATTTAACTGTTTCAGTTACTTCCTTCACTGTTGCAGTGATTTCAGGAGTGACAGAGTTAGCGAATTCAAATGTATGAGTTTGACCAGCCACAAGCGTTTTCGCTAGCGCAGGATCAACACACAGTTGTTGTAGAGCAGGAAGCGCTTGACCCGCAGCATTTGCACCAGTTACTAGCACTTCTTGACAAGACCCCATACCAAACCAGAAGAATGAGTTAAGTACGTGGTGTAGACCTACAGGAATAAGGGCTCGGTTCAGTGTACCGTAGATAAACTGACCAATAGCGCCAGAAGTTGAGATGCCATGAGCAAGCGCATCTAGACCACCTTGAATTGTTGGCCATACAATGCCACCAACTGCACCAGCAACTAAAGCGAATAGACCTGCCATAATCGGCACTAAACGTTTACCAGAGAAGAAAGCAAGCCACTCAGGAAGACGTGTAGCATGGAAAGCGTTGTAAGAGTGGCCAGCAATAATACCTGCGATGATACCACCAAAGAACGACATGTTTACTGATGCATCAATTGTTGACGCTGTCGCTGTCAGTACAAAGTACGCAACTGCACCAGCAAGGCCAGCTGCACCTTGACCATCTTTAGATAGACCGATCGCAATACCAAGGCCAAATAACAATGGAAGGTTAGAAAAGATTGAGTTACCTGCTTGTGCCATAAATGCGATGTCAAAAACATCCGGCTGGCCCAAGCGCAGTAACAAGCCTGCGATTGGCAAAGTCGCAATAGGAAGCATAAGAGCTTTACCTAACTTCTGCGCGTATCCGAGAATATTCACCTTAAGTTCCCCCTATAGGATTAGATGTTATGTTGAATGACTTATTTCAGTCGTCCAATTTAGTCATCCTCAGTTTATGACATTAATTTTGCCCCGCAAATTAAAAGCTCACCGTTTGTGATCATAATCACCACAATTTGCCCTTTCGGAAGGTTTTTGCTAGCGAGATCATAAAACTTATTTTATTATACGAAAAAATGGCGTTTTAAAGATAATATTCTCGCACTTTATGCAAGGCAGAATCAGTGTTATTTTGGTATCTAGGCGGGTAAATCACTGTAACTTTGCTCTGAAAAAGAATCATAAAAAACCATACAATTATTACTTTTCAGTTAGTTACTATGACAATAACATCGATAAAACGCGACTTGCTGTATGTGACTCGTTATCTAATTCAGTGATACAAACTAAGTACCCATATGACTAAAGCAGTCTCCACTTAGGTAACGATATAGAAATTGAATTCTCATCTATAAGGACTAGCTGACTATGTACGCGCTAAGTAACTGTAAAATTTATACCGGTAGTGATGTTCTTACCGATCATGCGGTCATCATCGAAAACGACCTTATTCAATCTATTGTGCCGGTTGCAGAGCTACCTCAGGGCATCGAAGTGAAAGACCTCGCAGGCGCAAACCTAAGTCCGGGCTTTATCGACCTGCAACTGAATGGCTGTGGCGGTGTAATGCTAAACGATGCAATCACACCGGAAACCATGCAAATCATGCACGAAGCAAACCTCAAGTCCGGCTGTACTAGCTTCTTACCAACGCTCATTACTTCATCAGACGAAGATATGCGAACTGCAATTTCTGCCGCTCGTGAATATCATAACCAATATCAAAACCAATCACTTGGCCTACACCTAGAAGGCCCTTATCTTAACATCGCGAAAAAAGGTATCCACAACGTCGATTTTATTCGCCCGTCAGATGAAAGCATGATTGATCTTATCTGCGCAAACGCCGATATCATCGCTAAAGTAACGCTTGCACCAGAGCAAAACGATCCAGAGCATATTGCACGATTAAAAGCAGCCGGCATCGTAGTTTCTATTGGTCATACAAATGCGACCTACGCCGAAGCGCGTAAAGGCTTTGAAGCAGGTATTACTTTTGCCACACACCTATTTAATGCGATGACACCAATGGTTGGTCGTGAACCTGGAGTTGTTGGTGCAATTTACGATACTCCTGACGTTTATGCTGGCATTATTGCTGATGGTTTCCACGTAGACTACGCAAACATCCGAATTGCTCATAAAATCAAAGGTGAAAAGCTTGTTTTGGTGACGGATGCCACAGCTCCAGCAGGTGCTAACATTGATCACTTTATTTTTGTCGGTAAGAAAGTATATTACCGAGATGGTAAGTGTGTTGATGAAAACGGCACACTAGGCGGCTCAGCTTTGACAATGATAGAAGCAGTTCAGAATTCAGTTGAGCACGCGGGGATCGCTTTAGACGAAGCTCTACGAATGGCCACGTTATACCCAGCAACTGCAATTGGTGTTGAGGATCGCCTTGGCCGAGTTCGAAAAGGGATGGTTGCAAACCTGACCATTTTCGATCGTGACTTCAAAGTAAAAGCGACGGTTGTTAACGGACAATACGAGCAAAATTAAGCATGAATGGCGGACAGATTGGTAATGTAGATTTAGTAAAACAGCTTAACAGCGCTGCGGTATATAGGCTGATTGATCAGCAAGGTCCTATCTCCCGTATTCAAGTCGCAGATGTGAGCCAGCTCGCACCTGCTAGTGTTACCAAAATAACCCGCCAACTTTTAGAGCGCGGCCTTATTAAAGAGGTCGCCCAGCAAGCTTCAACTGGTGGTCGTCGTGCAATCTCTCTGACCACCGAAGTCAAACCCTTCCACTCTATTGCGGTTCGTTTAGGTCGAGATTACGTACAATTTTGTTTGTACGATTTAGGTGGCACTGCACTTGCGGAAGATCAACACGAACTGCATTACACCAACCAAGCTGACTTGATCGCTGGGCTTATCGATTTACTTAAAGAATTCGTAAACCGTTGCGAAGACAAAATTGATCAGCTCATCGCAATTGGTATTACGCTACCGGGCCTTGTAAACCCAACAACAGGCGTAGTTGAGTACATGCCGAATACCGATATCGATAATCTGGCGCTGGGTGAAATTGTTGGAGAGAAGTTTAATACCGCATGCTTTGTTGGGAATGACGTACGTGGCATGGCGTTAGCGGAGCACTACTTTGGGGCAAGCCAAGACTGTCAGGACTCCATTTTAGTTAGCGTTCACCGCGGTACTGGCGCAGGTATTATCGTTAACGGCCAGGTTTTTCTTGGCTTTAACCGCAACGTCGGTGAAATTGGTCATATTCAAATCGATCCGCTTGGTGAACAGTGCCAATGTGGGAACTTTGGTTGCTTAGAAACCGTAGCAGCGAACCCAGCCATTATCCAACGAGTAAAACAACTGATTGCTCAAGGCTATGAGTCAAGCTTGACTGACCTTGAAAACATCACGATTGAAGCTGTGTGTCAGCATGCAATGGATGGTGACGAACTTGCAAAGCAAAGTTTAGTGCGAGTGGGTAACCAGTTAGGTAAAGCGATTGCAATTACCGTTAACTTGTTTAACCCTCAGAAAATTGTCATTGCGGGCGACATTACTGCCGCACAAGACATTGTCTTCCCTGCAATTCAACGTAATGTCGAAAATCAATCTCTCAAAACTTTCCATAACGACCTTCCTATCGTGGCTTCACACATTGATAAGCAGCCAACGATGGGTGCATTTGCGATGATTAAACGCGCAATGCTAAACGGAGTTTTGTTACAAAAGTTACTTGAAGACTAAGTTTATACAACTAATTGAGTTACAATCTCGGGCTGTGTTTTCACAGCCCGTTTTTGTATATCAGGAATACAGCTCAACAGTATGGAAATTATTCTAATTACAACAGCTTTTTTAGCTGGCTTTATTGCGCTTAAATGTAGCCTCCCTCCCCTCGTTGGTTTTCTACTGGCAGGATTTGGTTTGCATGCATTTGGCTATCAAAGCAATGACGTTATCGTCACTCTTGCAGATCTTGGTGTCACTCTTCTTCTATTCACGATCGGACTCAAGCTTGATGTCAAAACGCTACTGTCCAAAGAAATATGGGGAGGAGCGACCGCCCACAACATACTGTCTACCGCTTTTTTTGCACTAGCGCTATCAGGTTTAAAACTACTGGGCTTAACTTCGCTCGCCAGTATGGATAGCGGTCAAATCCTACTTTTAGCTTTTGCACTATCGTTCTCCAGTACCGTTTTTGCCGTAAAAGCATTGCAAGAAAAAGGGGAAATGAACGCGACCTACGGCACACTCGCGATCGGTATCTTGGTTATGCAAGATATTTTTGCCGTGGTATTCCTGACTGCTTCAACCGGCAAAGTCCCAGAATGGTATGCCATTGGTTTGTTCGCATTGCCTTTCCTTCGTCCACTATTCTATAAACTGTTAGATAAAGTTGGCCACGGCGAAATGCTGGTGCTGTTCGGTATTTTCTTCGCGCTTGTTGTTGGGGCAGGGCTATTCGAACTGGTCGGAATGAAACCAGACTTGGGCGCGCTGATTTTAGGCATGCTACTCGCTGGCCACCCTAAAGCTTCAGAGCTATCCAAATCGCTATTCAATATGAAGGAGCTGTTCTTAGTCTGCTTCTTTTTAAACATTGGCTTGTCCGCTTCATTGAGCGTCAATGGCGTCGTACTCGCCCTACTATTTATCTTACTGCTGCCAATAAAAGGGCTCTTGTACTTCGTCACGATTAATCACTTTAAGTTTCGAGTACGTACCTCTTTGCTCGCCTCTTTATCGCTGTTCAACTACAGTGAGTTTGGCCTTATAGTCGCAGGGTTGGCTTACAAAATGGGCTGGATGCCAAGCGATATGCTCGCTGCGATTGCGGTTGCGGTGTCTGTGTCCTTTATTATTTCTGCGCCACTTAACCGCCTTAGCCACAAAATTTATCAACACTCCGGCAAGTGGCTGCAAGAAACAGCCGCAGAAAAGCTTAACCAGCGTGACCAACTCATTAACCCTGGGCATGCCCAGGTATTGATCTTAGGCATGGGCCGCATCGGGACAGGGGCCTATGATGAATTACGTGCGCGCTATGGCAAAATTTCACTAGGCATAGAAATTCGTGAAGATGCAGCACATCAGCACCGTTCAGAGGGAAGAAACGTGATCGCTGGCGATGCCACAGACCCAGATTTTTGGGAACGAATTTTAGATACAGGTCATGTCAAACTGGTGCTGCTTGCCATGCCTCATCATCAAGGTAACCAAACCGCACTTGAGCAGCTTAAACGCAGAAAATATAAAGGGCAAATAGCTGCTATCGCCGAGTACCCAGATCAGTTGGAAGGTTTGCTGGAAAGCGGAGTTGACGCCGCATTCAATATATACAGTGAAGCAGGTAGTGGTTTTGCTCGACATGTGTGTAAACAACTTGAACCTCAGTTCACACCAATAAAATAAGCAACCATACTAATATTTTTTAAAAGCCTTTCTATCAATAGAAAGGCTTTTTTGTATGGTTTTTATACCAAACCTTGATTCCATTCACCAAACCAGCCATTAAATTAAATAATATTTACACAACAAGGCTTTTTATCATTTTTATAATCACAAAACGTTGCTTTTTTTACTAGTAATGGCAAATTGAAGCCATACCGATTAGAAATTATTTAGTTTAGTAAGGATGTAGTATGTGTTCAGTATTTGGCATTTTAGACATTAAAAGCGATGCAGCCGCATTGCGCCCTATCGCATTAGAAATGTCGAAAAAACTTCGTCATCGTGGCCCTGACTGGTCTGGGATTTACTCTTCAGAGCGCGCTATTTTAGCGCATGAGCGCTTGGCGATTGTTGGTCTAAATAGTGGTGCACAACCGCTATACAGCCCTGATAAAAAGCTCATCCTTGCAGTCAATGGTGAAATCTACAACCATAAAGAAATTCGTGCTCGTTACGAAGGAAAATACGAGTTTCAAACCGATTCAGACTGTGAAGTCATTCTTGCACTGTACCAAGATATGGGTGCAGATCTCCTTGAAGAACTAAACGGTATTTTCGCTTTTGTTCTGTACGATGAAGAAAAAGACGAATACTTAGTCGGTCGCGACCACATTGGCATTATCCCTCTTTATCAAGGTCATGATGAGCATGGCAACTACTATGTTGCATCAGAGATGAAGGCACTTGTTCCAGTATGTAAAACAGTGAGCGAGTTCCCTCCTGGTAGCTACTACAGCTCAAAAGATGCCGAGCCAACGCGTTACTATGTTCGTGACTGGAACGAATACGCTGCCGTTCAAGGTAACACCACCAGCAAAGAAGAACTGACTGAAGCGCTAGAAGCAGCGGTTAAACGCCAACTAATGACTGACGTGCCTTACGGTGTACTTCTTTCAGGTGGTCTAGATTCTTCTATTACATCTGCGGTAGCAAAACGCTTTGCAGCGATGCGAATTGAAGACGATGAAAAGTCTGAAGCTTGGTGGCCACAACTGCACTCTTTTGCTGTTGGCCTAGAAGGCGCGCCTGACCTGAAAGCCGCTCGCGAAGTTGCCGACCAAATCGGTACCGTTCACCATGAAATGACTTATACAATTCAAGAAGGTCTCGACGCGATTCGCGACGTGATTTACCACATCGAAACGTACGATGTGACCACCATCCGCGCATCCACACCTATGTTCTTAATGGGTCGTAAGATCAAAGCGATGGGCATTAAGATGGTACTTTCTGGTGAAGGTGCAGATGAGATCTTTGGTGGTTACCTATATTTCCACAAAGCACCAAACGCGAAAGAGTTCCACGAAGAAACGGTACGTAAGCTGCTTGCTCTGAACATGTTTGACTGCGCGCGCGCAAACAAATCGCTAGCGGCATGGGGGGTTGAAGGCCGAGTACCGTTCCTTGATAAAGAGTTTATCGACGTTGCAATGCGCCTAAACCCAGCAGATAAGATGTGTGGCAACGGCAAAATGGAAAAACACATTCTACGCGAGTGTTTTGAGCATTACTTGCCAGAGTCGATCGCATGGCGTCAAAAAGAGCAGTTCTCTGATGGCGTAGGTTACAGCTGGATTGATACGTTGAAAGAAGTCGCAGAGCAAAAAGTGACGGATCAGCAGATGGAAACGGCTCAATACCGCTTCCCATACAACACGCCAACCACAAAAGAAGGTTACGTGTACCGAGAAATCTTTGAAGAGCTGTTCCCACTACCTTCAGCGGCTGAGTGTGTGCCAGGTGGTCCTTCAGTAGCTTGTTCATCAGCGAAAGCGATTGAATGGGATGAGTCATTCCAAAACTGTGTAGACCCGTCAGGTCGTGCGGTGCAAACCGTCCATAACGACGCTTACTAAGCGACTAAGTAGGGTGTCATGCCCTACTCCTAATCGGTAACCATCGTTGTTTTGCTAAGCTCGCTAAACAGCGTCCCACTGCTGGTGATTACCAGCAAGATTAAAAAAGAGGTGCCAAAGCACCTCTTTTTTTGTTTTTACACATTAGCTATTTCAAGTCTAAATCGCTGTTATCAATACTGACAGGCACTCGTTTAGTGATCATCTGCACTAACATGATTGAGCGTTTCTCACCATCTTGCTCTTGGAAGATAGCATCTATACCAGCAAACTGACCGCTCTTAACTCGGATTTGATCACCTGGTTTTGGCATACACTCAGAAGCGGTATTTTCATTACAGCATTTTTCTAGCTGCATCAATTCAAAGACTAAGTCACCTTGGACTTCTTTCGGTTGAGCACCAAAACGCACAAAATCAACAACCCCTCGAGTGGAGCGGACTGAGGTGAAGTTAGGTCCCTGTTCATAATCAAAGTAAGCAAACACATAACAAGGAAACAGCGGCTCTTCGACTTTTTGTCTTTTCCCGCGCAAAATCTTCTCAACTTCTACAGTTGGATAAAAGCACTCTACACCTTGGTTTTCAAGGTGCTGTTTCGCCCTAACCTGCTCCCCACGTTTACAATAAAGTAGATACCAACGTTTCATCTTTTTTACTAGCCAATTCTATTTTGTTTTTATCCTAGCATTAAGCCCAAGTTGAGTCATTGACATTCAGTTTATCTATAAAAGTATGATTATACATCGCTCGCATTAACGGTATCTTTTCAAGAACTTACGAGAAGAAGTCCATAGACAAAAATGGAAATTAAGTTTGTAGCACAGCCAACACGCCATCATATCATCTGCAAATCCACTCAAAAACAGTCACTTAACAAACAACTTTAGTCGTAAGGCAAAATTTTATTATTTGTCACTCATTAAATTGCAATGTATACGTAGAAGTCGTTAAAAAATGTAATAACTATTATTAGAAGAGCTTATGTCAAACCAACATCAATATTTCGGCCATCCTCGTGGCTTGTTCTTATTGTTCGGTACTGAACTGTGGGAACGCTTTTCTTACTACGCAATGCGCGCCATTCTAGTACTTTACCTTACAGATACAACGATGAATGGCGGCCTTGGCTGGTCAACCAAAGACGCACTAGACCTATACGGTATTTATACTGGTCTTGTGTATATCACTCCTCTTATCGGTGGTTACTTAGCGGATAACTATCTAGGTCAACGCCGTTCAATTTTGCTTGGTGGCGCGTTAATGGCTATCGGCCAGTTTACACTCGCACTTCCTGCTGACGCTCTGGGTATTGGTTCGCTACACAGTTTCTATTTAGGCCTTGGTCTGCTTATCACTGGTAACGGCCTCTTTAAGCCGAATATCTCAACCATGGTTGGCGATTTATATAAAGAGGGTGACAACCGTCGTGACGGTGCATTCACCATCTTCTACATGGGGATCAACTTAGGTGCATTACTTGCAGGCGTCGTTTCTGGCTCTGTGACAACCTCGTACGGTTGGAAAGCTGGTTTTGTGGCCGCAGGTGTAGGTATGATTATTAGCCTAGTGATGCAAATGGTGCTAGCTCAGTCTTGGCTTGGTGACATCGGTCGCGAGCCCGCAGCAAAACGAGATCTAAGCAACAAAAACTCAACCACGAAGCAACCCTTAACGAAAGAAGAAGTAAACCGACTAAAAGTAATTTTGGTCATGAGCTTATTCACTATCGTCTTCTGGGCTGGCTTTGAGCAGGCCGGTGGCCTGATGAACATCTACACTCAACAATATACTGATCGTATGATTGGTGGCTTTGAAGTACCTGCTGCGTGGTTCCAATCGCTAAACCCATTTTTCATTATTACCCTAGCACCGGTTCTAGCGGTCCTTTGGGTAAAACTGGGTAAACGCGAACCTACGTCGCCAGTGAAATTTGCAATGGCACTATTTTTCTTGGCAATTGGCTTCCTATGTATGGTTGGCGCTGTGCTAGAACAAGGTGGAGACACAACGGTAAAAACATCAATGTTGTGGCTGGTGGGTGCTTTCTTCTTCCATACATTGGGCGAACTGTGCTTATCTCCAATTGGTCTTTCACTGGTGACCAAGTTAGCACCGCTTCGCTTAGCTTCACTCATGATGGGTGCATGGTTTGGCTGCAATGCGATTGCAAACTACGTTGCGGGCTATGTGGGATCTCACGTAGGAGAATTGGGCGCAATGGCTATCTTTAGTGGCATTGCAGTCAGCGCTACCGTGAGTGGTGTCATCCTACTTCTGTTCTCGAATACGCTCGTTCGCTGGATGCATGGTGCAGAGAATACTCACAGCACAGCAGAACAAGTAGAAGAGCAGCAAGTACAAGTCGCTTAATCGCTCTACAAAAAATGAAAGGGTCGCTTTTGCGACCCTTTTTGTACCTAAAGCTTAGAGTGAACTAACTCAGCCATCATTTCTATATGAAGCTCACTATCGTTCAAACAAGGAATGTAGGTAAAGTTTTCACCACCTGCTTCAAGGAAAATCTCTTTACACTCTTCCGAGATCTCTTCCAACGTTTCTAAACAATCCGAAGAGAATGCTGGTGTCACTACATTGATATTTTTTACCCCTTTTGCAGGAAGTGCCTCTAGGGTTTTATCGGTATAGGGCTGTAACCACTCTTCTCGGCCAAATCGAGACTGATACGTCATACCTATCTGTTGCTCGTTTAACCCTAACGCTTCAGCGAGTAAGCGAGTCGTCTCTTCACAGTGCTGAGGGTAAACATCTCCATTATCAGCGTAACGTTTTGGAATACCGTGATAAGAACATAGCAAGTAGTCTCCCTTACCATACTCTTGCCAATGTTCACGAACTGAATGCGCTAACGCTTCAATGTATTTCGGGTGATTGTAGTAATCCCGAATAAAGCTAAAGCCCGGCATCACGGGCAGGTTTTTAAACGCTTTAGTTATTCCGTCAGAAACCGCTGCCGTTGTTGTGCCCGAGTATTGCGGATACAAAGGTAAAACGATGACTTCCTCTACCCCTTTAGCCAACAGCGCTTCAAAACCTGATTGCAAACTTGGATTTCCATAAGTCATGCCAAGTTCGACTGGCATATCAAGCTTTTGAGCCAACTTTTCTGTTTGACGCTTAGAGTACACCATCAGTGGCGAGCCCTCTTCCATCCAAACTGATTGGTAGAGTTTAGCAACCTTGGGAGCTCGGATTGGAAGGATAACGCCGTGCAATAGCGGACACCAAAGCCATCGAGTCATGTCTACCACTCGGTGATCATGAAGAAACTGACTTAAAAAGCGCTTTACGGCAGGAGCGGTTGGTGCGTCAGGAGTACCCAGGTTCACTAGGAGTACACCCTGTTTATTATTCTCTTTCATAACATCCTATTCATGGTAAACGGCTTGGTTCATATACTTAAATAGCCTCACAGCGCTGCATCGCTGCAGCTTGAAGTTATTTAGATATATGTTTACGAGTAAACTAAAAAAAGCGACCACTTGGGTCGCTTTCAATATATCAAAATATTAAATTTTTGACTTCAGCAAATTAAGAGAGTGCTTTCTCGATATCTGCACTAACTTCAGCTACTTGCTTAGTACCATCAAACTTAAGGTACTTAGTGTTGCCTGCTTCAGCTTCTTTACCGTAGTAGTTGATTAGTGGTGCAGTTTGCTCGTGGTAAACACCTAGACGTGCACGTACTGTTTCTTCTTTGTCGTCATCACGAACAACAAGATCTTCACCAGTTACGTCATCTTTACCTTCCACTTTAGGTGGGTTGTAAACAACGTGGTAAGTACGACCAGAAGGAAGGTGAGCACGACGACCAGCCATACGCTCAACAATCACATCGTCTGCAACGTCAAATTCGATAACGTAGTCTACGTCTACGCCCATTTCTTTTAGGCCGTCAGCTTGAGGGATAGTACGTGGGAAACCATCTAGTAGGAAACCGTTTGCACAGTCTTCTTGAGCGATGCGCTCTTTGATAAGACCAAGGATGATTTCATCAGAAACTAGCTGACCAGCGTCGATAACAGCTTTAGCTTGTTTACCAAGCTCTGTACCTGCTTTGATAGCAGCACGAAGCATATCACCAGTAGAGATTTGTGGAATACCGTATTTTTCCATGATGAAGTTTGCTTGTGTGCCTTTACCTGCACCTGGAGCACCTAGAAGAATGATGCGCATGATTTATCCTCTTTAATATTTAAGATTTATACCGAAGCTCACAATAGCTGGGCTTCTTAGACATCAAACCCGAGAAGCACTCGCAACGATAAGTTTCGGTATAACGTATATAGGCGAGCAAAAATACACGCCTTATTACTCACATTCAAGTCGCAGATTCTATCACAGGTTCGCCGCGCAAAGAGTGTATTAAGACTAAAGAATGTTAACGATACCCTCTTTCACGCCCTATTGATTATTAACTCAACACCTGAGATGCAAAATTTTGCGACAACAAACAAAAAGCTCGCGAAATGCGAGCTTTTTGATGTACTGAGGTTATTACACCTTAGTCAAAAGTTTATTAACAGCACCTAAGAACTCCGTTGGGTCCTCAATTGAGCCTCGCTCTGCAAGCATTGCTTGACCAAGCAGGACTTCTACCCAACGACCAAATGCCTCTTCATCCGCTTCGTCAGCCATGCGCTTAACCAGCTCGTGCTCAGGGTTTAGCTCAAAGATGTACTTCACTTCTGGCACTGCCTGACCCGCCGCTGCAAGAAGCTTCGCCATTTGAGTGCCCATTTCGTAATCGTCCGTTACCACAACAGCAGGTGTAGACGCGAGTTTAAAGGTCGTACGAACTTCTTTCACACGATCGCCTAGGTAAGACTTCGTGCGTTCTACAACCGACTTAAACTCTTCTTCAGTTTCTTTCTGCTTCTCTTTTTCTGCTTCATCTTCAAACTGACTTAGATCGAGCCCAGCTTTTGTGATTGACTGGAACTGCTTGCCGTCAAACTCCGTTAAGTAGTTCATCAGCCACTCATCAATGCGGTCGTACATCAAGATAACTTCAATGCCTTTCGCTTTGAACTGCTCTAAGTGAGGGCTGTTTTTCGCAGCTGCATAGCTGTCTGCCGTCAAGTAGTAGATTTTATCTTGACCTTCTTTCATGCGCTCAACGTAAGCAGCTAGACCCACGGTTTGCTCCGCAGAATCCACTTCAGTTGAAGCAAAGCGCAATAGGCCTGCAACTTTCTCTTTGTTTGCGAAGTCTTCTGCCGGACCCTCTTTCATCACAAGGCCAAACTCTTTCCAGAATGATTGGTATTTCTCTTCATCATTCTTAGCCATGCGCTCTAGCATCGTTAGCACACGCTTAGTACAAGCATTACGTAGAGACTGAGTCACTTTGTTGTCTTGTAAGATCTCACGCGATACGTTGAGTGGCAGATCATTGGAGTCTATTAAACCACGTACAAAACGTAGGTAAGACGGCATGAACTGCTCTGCATCGTCCATAATGAACACGCGTTGTACGTACAGTTTCAAGCCTGATTTGTGGTCGCGGTTCATCATATCCCATGGCGCTTTAGATGGGATGTAAAGCAAGCTCGTGTAATCGTTTTTACCTTCTACACGGTTATGGCTCCAAACCAATGGATCGGCAAAGTCATGTGATACGTGCTTGTAGAACTCTTGATACTCTTCATCTGAGATATCCGATTTATTACGCGTCCACAGTGCTTGAGCTTTGTTGATTTGCTCCCACTTCTTCTCATCCGTTTCTTTGCCTTCGTCATCGCGAACAACAGTTTGGATGGAAACTGGGATGCCAATGTGATCCGAGTACTTGCTGATCACATCACGTAGACGCCATTCATTTAGGAACTCTTTACCTTCTTCACGCATATGAAGAATGATATCAGTACCACGCGATTCTTTAGTGATGTTTTCGATGGTGTACTCACCTTCACCGGCTGAGTGCCATTGTACTGCTTCATCAGCGGCTAGGCCCGCAGCACGAGTACGTACGGTGACGGCATCAGCAACGATAAACGCCGAGTAGAAACCAACACCAAACTGACCAATAAGCTGAGAGTCTTTGCTCTGCTCTTCAGACAGTTTCGAGAAAAACTCTGCGGTCCCGGATTTTGCAATCGTACCTAGGTGCTCGATCACATCATCGCGGCTCATACCGATACCGTTATCAGAAATGGTTAAGGTATTTGCGCTTTCATCAAACGACAGTTTCACGCAAAGATCTGCATTACCTTCATATAAGTCTGGGTTAGATAGCGCTTGGAAGCGCAGCTTGTCCGATGCATCTGATGCGTTAGAAATCAGCTCGCGCAAAAAGATCTCTTTATTTGAATAAAGAGAATGGATCATTAAATGCAGTAGTTGTTTTACTTCTGATTGAAAACCACGAGTTTCTTTGTTTTGAGATACGGTTTCGCTCATGTGTGCTCCATAACATCTAAACTAATTGGCTTTTTCATGGAGATAAGTTTGTGACTTTCCCCTTGAAATTACCTTACTGAGATGTCATTTAACATGTGGCTGACAAATGTAAATTCAAGGTCAATATTGCTAAAAACGGTGTTTTTTTAGAAAAATTTAATTATCCTACCAGCCTAAAAGCATCTAAAATGTCGTGCGCACTCCATGCGCTTCGGTAATTTTGTGACATAAATCACTATAATTACAACATCATCCATCTAAGAAGAACTAAATGACTAACATCGGCACCAAATTTCTACTTGCTCAAAGGTTCACCTTTGATCCAAATAGTAATTCGCTCGCTGACCAACAAAACGGCAACGACGTTGTACGATTAGGAAGCAACGAAAGCCGTATACTTCTGATGTTGGCAGAGAGACCAAACGAAGTTTTAACCCGTAACGAGCTTCACGAGTTTGTTTGGCGTGAGCAAGGTTTTGAGGTGGATGACTCAAGCCTGACTCAAGCGATCTCTACTCTGCGTAAGATGTTGAAGGACTCAACAAAATCTCCAGAGTTTGTTAAAACGGTTCCTAAACGCGGTTATCAACTCATTTGTTCAGTGGAACGCTTAAGCCCATTATCTGCTGACTCTAATACTGACGTTGAAGAAGCCACTTCTGAAAATGAAGCGCACGCTGCGGAAATAGAAACAAGTGACGCGCCGTCAACAGAAGCGGCGGCAGACACCACGACTGAAGTAGAGCCTCAAGTAGAACTACCTAAGGCACAGCCAAAACCAGCAGCTAACACTAATAACTGGCTGCCGCGTATGATCGTTCTTTTGTCTCTACTGCTTCCTATTTGTGTATTGCTATTCACCAATCCTGCAGAATCCCAATTCCGTCAGATTGGTGAGTATCAAAATGTACCTGTGATGACGCCAGTGAACCACCCGCAAATCAATAGTTGGTTGCCGTCCATTGAGCAGTGCATTGAACGCTACGTAAAATACCATGCAGAAGATTCAATGCCGGTAGAAGTGATTGCTACAGGTGGCCAGAACAATCAGCTGATTCTGAACTACATTCATGACAGTCAACATTCATATGAGAACGTGACATTGCGTATTTTCGCTGGTCAAAATGACCCAACCGATATCTGTAAATAAGGAGGCCAGAATGAAGATAAAATTAGCATCTGCGGTTTTGGCCGTATCCGTTCTTTTCAGTGGTTGGTTATATTGGGGTAGCGACCTAAAAGTGGAACAGGTCCTCACTGCCAATGAGTGGCAGTCAACCATGGTGACGGTCATTACAGACAGCTTGCCTGACGATCCTGTCGGCCCACTGCGTCGTGTTAATGTTGAATCAAATGTGAAATATCTCCCTAATGGGGACTATATTCGCGTAGCGAATATCAAACTATTCGCTCAAGGTTCAACGGCAGAATCCACGATTAATATCTCGGAAAAAGGGCGCTGGGAAGTAAGTGACAACTATTTGTTGGTTTCGCCTTCTGAGTTTAAAGATATTTCATCTTCTCAATCAAAAGACTTCTCCGAAGCACAGCTACGTTTGATCACTCAAATCTTTAAGCTTGATGCTGAGCAAAGTCGCCGTATTGATGTCGTGAACGAAAAAACGCTATTGCTCACTAGCTTGAACCACGGTTCTTCGGTGCTGTTTAAAAACTAACTTTGATTTGATGATAAGGGGGCAAGACGCCCCCTTTATTTTGCTTATGGATTGGCTAGATACCCTCACCCTCTTTTTCGGCTCACTTATCGCCAATACTCTGGCTTCGCTTTCTGGCGGCGGTGCAGGCTTACTTCAATTCCCTTTGCTCATCTTTCTCGGCTTGCCATTCTCGGTTGCGCTGGGGACACATAAAGTGGCTTCCGTCGCTTTAGGCTTAGGGGCAGCAAGCACACACTTAAAAGCAGGCACAATTAAATGGAAGGTCGCGCTCTACCTTATAGTCTCTGGCAGCATTGGCGTAGTCTTAGGGGCGTATTTAATTGTCCAAATACCTGATGGTATGGCGGAAAAAATGCTAGGGAGCATGATTCTCGCGCTCGGCATCTATTCACGGTTTAAGAAATCGTTAGGCCAAGAAGAAATAATACGTAACCGTCACCCAATCGGTTGGGTCATCGGCGGTGTCGGACTAATGCTCATCGGTATCATCAACGGGTCGCTGACCGCAGGTTCTGGTTTACTCGTGACACTATTTTTAGTTCGCTGGTTTGGGTATAACTATAAACAAGCCGTTGCTTACACCATGATTTGTGTCGGCCTGTTTTGGAATGGCATTGGAGGCATTGCCGTCGTCCAAGCTGGCGCTCCGATACATTGGGCTTGGTTGCCTATTTTATTGTTAAGCTCATTTCTAGGCGGCAGTTTAGGCGCATGGGCCGCGACTCGATACAGCAACCGAGTGATTAAAATTGCATTCGAAATTCTCACGTTTGCCGTGGGCATCAAGTTGCTAGTTTAAACCGATTAAAAGGAAAGTTTCATGGATAAAGCGATCATTGATATTTATTACTGCCGCCAATGCAACTGGATGTTGCGTTCAACTTGGCTATCGCAAGAACTACTGCATACTTTTAGCGAAGAAATAGAAACGATCAGCTTACACCCAGATACGGGTGGTCGCTTCGAAATTTTCTGCAATGGCCAGCAAATTTGGGAACGGAAAAAAGACAGCGGCTTTCCTGAAGCAAAGGTGCTAAAACAGCGCGTAAGAGACATTATCGACCCAGAACGCGATTTAGGACATTCAGACACAAAATAGGGAGCAATTCGCTCCCTATATTTTTACTAAGTAAAACCGTTAAATCATGGTTTGTGCTAATACTTCGCCTTCTGGCGTTTTTACCGTTAGCGTATTGTCTTCTAAAGTACCAAAGCTTCTTGGTAAACCATTACGTGGAAATGTCATCGAGCCTGGGTTAAAAATAATGACCCCATCTTGCATCTCTGCGACAGGAACATGCGTATGACCGTGGGCGATGATATCACCTTCACGCAGTGGCGGCCGTTTTTCAGAGTTGTACAAGTGACCATGAGTCAAAAAGATTCTCTTACCAGATTCAAGTAGCACCCACGAGTAATCCATCATCATTGGAAACTTCAATAGCATTTGGTCCACTTCACTATCGCAGTTACCACGCACAGAAATAATTTGATCACTGTATTGGTTCAGTAGCTCCGCCACCTGCGGTGGGTTGTAACCTTCTGGAATCGGGTTTCTTGGCCCGTGGTTTAGCGTATCCCCCAACAAAATCAGGTGCTCCGCACCAGAGGCTAAAAATAGCTCAATAGTTTCTTTAGTTGCTGGCAAAGAGCCATGCAGATCTGAGGCAAAAAATAGTTTCACGACATCGTCTCCTCACAAAGTACGAGGTCATTCTACGGCATTTTTATGACAGCTCAACCAACGACTACTGATAGCGCAATGATTCAATGACCATAGGCAAAATATAGAACCATGCTGCATACGCAGTTCCAACCAACACCAGTATCCAAAACACCATCGACATAAATTTTGACTTAGCTAGGTGGTTCAGCGGGTCTGGCTCTCCGCATCCTGGACATGCGTGAGCGCGCTTTGAGATTTGTTTCTCACACACAGGGCAAGAGACTAAAGGCATGATACAAATTCCTCGACAATAGACTTAGGGCGCAAAGAATAATGGTGAACTAACACATATGCAACCTAACATATATTAAATATTTTAGTTCTTTGTAACAGTCGCTGACTTGAGAAAAAATGCGTTGATTTTTCATTTATATCAACCCATTACACTTCTTCTCGCACCATGCCATTGATGACAATATTGTTATAACTCACCATGCCAATGACCTCCCCATCTTCAATGACCGGAGCTCGGCTAATGCCAAATCGTTCAAATAGGCGCGCACAATATTTCACATTCATATCAGGGTCGACACACAAAGCGGGCTTGGTCATGATTTCATAAATATTCGTGCGCTGTGGAGAGCGATTATTCGCCAGCACCTTTTTGGCGATATCATTCATCAAGACGATGCCATATTCATCGTTGTCATCTCGCTTTTTCACCACCAGCGCTTTGACTTGGTATTTTTTAGCCAACGTTATGCCTTCATAAACTGTCATTAGCCCATCAACCATGACATAAGTAGCCGCCATTACATCTCGAACTCTAATTATCGTTTGACTGCTCATAACTCATCCTCGACCACTTTGGTCAACGTCTCTACTTGATGCGCGACACCGACTGCATCCTCAATATCGATCTGAATAGCAATGCCCTGCCCCGACTCTCGGTCGAACTCACCAACTTCATTGATGGTTTCTAATATGTGTCGAGAAAGGTGCTCCTCAACGACAAACAGCAGCACATCTTTTTGTACTTCCAGCGTTAAGCCAAAAAACGTTCGCTTTTGATTTAAGCCTTGTCCACGAGCGTTATTAATCACTGTCGCACCAGTCGCGCCAGCTTCGCGAGCAGCGTCCAGTACCTTGTCTGTTTTGCTGTCTTCAACAAACGCAAGTATCAATTTAAAGCGCATTTTCTTCGTCCTCCGAGACATCTTTATTCAGCCATTGGGTTATTTGCGCATAGCCCATCACAGAGATCATAGGAAACAGACTGGCAAAAGCGATCAAGCCAAAGCCATCAATCATTGGGTTTCTTCCTGGGACGGTAGAAGCAAGCCCCAGCCCTAATGCGGTTACAAGCGGAACAGTGACAGTAGAAGTCGTGACGCCTCCAGAATCGTAGGCGAGCGGAACAATAAGCTTTGGCGCATAAAACGTTTGAATCACAACCACTATGTAACCCGCAATGATGTAATAGTGAATAGGGTCACCGACAACAATCCGATAGCTCCCTAGCGCGATGCCAATGGCCACCCCAAATGCAACGGCCACGCGTAAACCATTAATACTGATACTGCCACCAGAAACTTGGTTTGCTTTTATCGCTACAGCGATTAGAGAAGGCTCAGCAATCGTGGTACTAAAACCGATAAAAAAGGCGAAGGTATACACCCAATAGTAGTCGACCCACACTAAGGCTTTTCCCACAGAGACTTTAAACTCTTGTAAAAATTCCGGCGCCGTCAGTTGCACGGCCATGGTCTCTCCGAGCGGAAACAGAGCCATTTCTAATCCGAGCAAAAAAAGAGCGAGCCCAAGAATCACATAAACAAACCCAAGCAAAACCTTCTTAAGGTTGTTAACTGGACGCCTTAACACCGCTAACTGAAAACCAAAAATAATGCTGGCGATGGGAATGACATCTCGAACGGTCGATAATAAAGTGTCTAGGAAATGTTCAATTGAAATCATGTTACGACCATTCCGTAAACCATCACAAACATCATCGGTAGTAGCGAGGCAAAAGCGATTAAACCAAAACCATCCACCATGGGGTTGCGCCCTTTAATCGCCGATGCTAAACCAACCCCTAGTGCAGTGACCAAAGGCACGGTGATAGTCGACGTCGTCACACCTCCAGAATCATAAGCAACGCCAATAATGGCTTCCGGTGCAAACCACGTCAGGACTACAACGCCGACGTAGCCGCCGATGATCATGTAATGAATTGGCCACCCTTTTAAGATGCGCAGAACGCCAATAACGATGGCGATCCCCACAGAAAGTGCCACCGTTACTCGTAGCCCTTGTCCATAATCCTGCATCGATTGCTCTGAGTTTGTGATCATCCCTCCTTCTGCCGCAACTTCTGATGCTTCTTCTGCTACGGCCGTTAATGCAGGCTCGGCGATCGTGGTGCCAAAGCCTAGACAAAACGCAAAAACTAACAACCAGAATACGCTGCCTTTTTTTGCAAAGGCTTGAGCCATACTCTCTCCGATAGGAAAAAGACCAAGCTCTAGACCAAAAATAAAAAACGTTAACCCTAAAACCACAAGCAATAAGCCAAAAAGAATGGAGATGAGATTAGGAAGTGGCTCTTGCAAAACAACTAATTGAAAAAAAGTGATAACAACAACGATGGGTAGCAGATCGCGAGCACTATTAAGGAGCGCTCGAAAAAGAGCAACAAATGCTTCCATACCTATCCTCCTTGATGGTGCAAACTGATTACGCTTGTTCCGTTAGCGATGTTTTTAGTCTGGCATAGATTTAGTTCTCCTACCGTGAACGAATTAGCGCCATGCATAACATTTAGTTACATTTTTTCAATATGTGAAGTCAGTAGCCTCGCTACAGGCTTGCCACTATCCTAGAAATAATAGTCGTGAGATGATCAAGCTCAGCACAAAACGACTATAATGTTCTAATACGTGTACATTCAAAGAGATAACATGAAGATATTACTCACAGGTGGCACTGGGTTTATTGGTTCGGAGTTGCTCAAGCTGCTATCCACTCACCAAGTTATGCTACTTACACGCTCTCCAGAGCATGCAAAACAACGCCTCCAACACGCTGATTTGGGTAATATCGAATACCTTAACTCGCTTGAGTCATTCGCCGATCTCAATCACATTGATGCCATAATTAATCTTGCGGGTGAGCCTATCGCAGATAAAAGATGGACCAGTGAGCAGAAAGAAAAAATCTGCAAAAGTCGCTGGAAAATTACCGAACAAATCGTTGAGCTGATCCACGCCAGCACAGAACCTCCCGCTGTTTTTATTAGTGGCTCGGCCGTTGGTTACTATGGCGATCAACAAGACCACCCGTTTGATGAGTGCCTGCATGTTAACAGTGAAGACTTTCCTCACGAGGTTTGTGCAAAGTGGGAGCAAATAGCCAAACGCGCAGAGTCTGAACAAACACGTGTTTGTCTATTGCGAACTGGCGTGGTGCTCGGCCTTAATGGCGGTGCGTTGGCGAAAATGCTCTTACCTTACAAACTTGGCGTAGGCGGCCCGCTCGGGAACGGTAACCAGTACATGCCTTGGATTCACATTCTGGATATGGTCCGCGCCATCATGTACTTGCTTGAAACACCACATGCCCACGGTGCGTTCAATATGTGCGCACCTCACCCTGTGACTAACCGTATCTTTAGCGGCACGTTGGCAAAAACGCTCAAACGACCACATATCTTGTTCACGCCTAAATGGGCAATGGAACTCCTAATGGGTGAATCTTCCTGCTTATTGTTCGATAGCATGAGAGCAAAACCCAAAAAGCTCACCGAACTTGGCTTCAAATTTAGCTACTCCAGAATAGAGCCAGCACTCAAGCACTTGCTTCATGACCGGAGCTGATGAATGATGACCTCATTCAATGTTTCTTGAGGCTTAATTTATGAAAAAGTCGATTCTTATTACGGGTTGCTCAACCGGTATCGGTTACGTGTGCGCTCACGCCCTGCAAAACGAGGGATTTCATGTCATAGCATCTTGTAGGAAAGAGCAAGATGTCCAACGTCTAATTAATGAAGGGCTAACCTGCATCAAGCTAGACCTAAACAGCCCTGAAAGTATTTCTTCGGGCGTGAAGCAAGCATTAGAGCTAGCAGAGGGTAAGCTTTATGCCGTGTTCAATAATGGTGCCTATGGCCAGCCCGGTGCATTGGAAGACTTGCCCACCGAGGCTCTTCAAGCTCAATTTCAGACCAACTTTTTTGGTTGGCACCAGTTAGTCAGAGAAGTGCTTCCTCACATGCGCATACAAGGCGAAGGACGGATAATACAAAACAGTTCTGTTCTTGGCTTTGCTGCAATGAAATACCGCGGCGCCTACAATGCGTCAAAGTTTGCCCTAGAAGGCTGGACTGACACACTACGGCTAGAGCTTGCGGATACGAATATCAAAGTGGCATTGATAGAACCTGGGCCTATCGAAACTCAATTTAGAAACAATGCATTAAAAGCCTTCGAGAAGTGGATTGATATTGAATCCAGCCCTCACCGCCTCGCCTATGAAGGACAAAGAGAGCGACTCAACAAAGACAAATCTAATAATCGATTTGTTTTACCTGCAGAGTCCTGCGTCGCACCTGTTCTTCATGCATTAACTAGCGCTTCACCTAAAATTCGCTATCGAATTACTACGCCGACTAAATTATTCGCAATCTTGAAAAGGTTATTACCAACCCGTGTGCTTGATAAAATTTTGCGACAAGCTGCATAAAAAAGTTTTGTCACAATGTAATTTCATCGTAACAATGTGATGTCATTATGAGCATGTAGGTTAAAAAAACCTCAAGCAAACGAATCAATTTCTACGCAATTCAGTGAGCACTATTCAACCTAAAGTGAATGAGTTGCTTAGATTTGGTATCGCCACCCATTACGTTTTGTAGCAATGTTTTTACTACTGCGAGGCAACAATGACATTAAATCAGCTTAACTGGCTTAGTGTGGGTGTAGTGTTGACCATGTTCATCCTATTTTGATACCGCACTAACAAATAGCATTAGAACTGCGCTGCTTCGGCAGCGTTTTCTTTTTGCCTTACACCTATTCAGCAGTAACACCATTCTCTTACCGCATCCTTTCACAAAATAGAATGATTCATTATTGATGACGATTAGCAACCATCGCTTGAATTTCCCTTAAATCAACTCCATATCTATTATCAACGACAAGACACAAAGCAAGGATACTCTGATGCAATCCCCATTTATCGTTGAGATAACAGAACAGAACTTTCGCGAAACTCTTGAAGGATCAATGAACACGCCCGTTCTGATCCACTTTTGGGCCAATGCTCAACCAGAAAGCGCACAGATACTCCCTGAGTTGCAATCTCTTGCTCAACAGTACAACGGTGCATTTACGCTTGCTTTATTAAATTGTGAAGATCAGCCGGCTCTAGCGTCTCAATTTGGTGTGCAAGTATTGCCAACTATCGCGCTGTTTATAAATGGTCAAGCCGTCGATGGATTGGGTGGCCCTCAGCCAATTGATGCCATTGCAACCATGCTACAAAAGCATTTGCCAAGCCCAGATGAACAGCTATTAAAGCAAGTCAGTGAACTTCTTCAGCAAGGTGAGCATGCTCAGGCTTTAAGCATCATCCACACTTTGCCGCCAGAACTGCAAGAGCGTGGCGATGTGAAACTCGCGATGGCAGATTGTTTATTAGAAACCAAACAATTTGATGTCGCCCAAGAGCTATTGAATGCTATCCCTCTTGAGTATCAAGATAACTACTACAAGAGTCTAATAGCCAAGCTCGAGCTGCATTTGCAGGCTGCAGATAGCCCTGAGTTACAACGACTAGAACAAGCATACGCAGCAGACATGGCAAACTTCGAACTCGCTTGTGAATTGGCGGTACAGTACAACCAAGTGGGTCGTGATGAAGAAGCGCTGGAACTGCTGTGGAATATTCTTAAAAAAGACTTGGGCGCCCAAGACGGTGAAGTGAAGAAGACTTTTATGGATATTCTCAGCGCGCTAGGTCAAGGCAACGCATTAGCAAGCAAATATCGCCGTCAGCTGTATTCGATTCTGTACTAACTCGCTGAAAAGCGAAACTTCAACTAAAGGCCGGATATTCCGGCCTTTGTTATATAAAAAACCAATAACCTCTTAAGGTTCTCAGAACTTCAATTGTCTATTGTCTATAAATAGGTAAAAATGAATCGGACATTATGCACTTAAGGGAATAACTCATGCCAATTGATTCACTGATTACCATCGGTATTTTCGTCGTTCTTGCTGTAGTTATCTTATCTTCAGCCATTAAGACGGTGCCACAAGGAAATAACTGGACAGTCGAACGCTTCGGACGCTACACCCATACGCTAAAACCCGGCTTAAACTTGATCATCCCATTTGTTGATAAGATAGGGCAAAAAGTCAACATGATGGAGCGCGTTCTTGATATTCCAGCGCAAGAAGTTATTTCAAAAGACAACGCCAACGTGGTTATTGATGCGGTCGGATTTGTTCAAGTCATCGATGCTGCCAAAGCGGCTTATGAAGTCAACGATTTGGAACATGCCATTAGAAATTTAACTCTCACCAATATCCGTACCGTTTTAGGCTCAATGGAGTTGGACGAAATGCTGAGTCAGCGTGACATGATCAACTCCAAGCTGCTGGCAATTGTTGACCAAGCCACCAACCCGTGGGGTGTAAAAGTCACGCGAATTGAAATAAAAGATGTCCAGCCACCATCCGATCTAACGGCAGCGATGAATGCTCAAATGAAAGCCGAGCGAAATAAACGAGCGGAGATTCTCGAAGCAGAAGGGGTACGCCAAGCTGAAATTTTAAAGGCTGAAGGTCATAAGCAATCGGAGATATTAAAAGCTGAGGGCGAAAAGCAGTCTGCTATTCTCCATGCTGAAGCTCGTGAACGCGCCGCACAAGCAGAAGCAAAAGCGACTTATATGGTTTCTGAAGCGATTGCCAAAGGCGATATGCAAGCCGTCAATTACTTCATTGCTCAGGGCTATACCGAAGCGATCAAAAGCATTGGTCAAGCCGAAAACGGCAAAATCATTATGCTTCCATTAGAAGCGACCGGACTAATGGGCTCGGTTGCAGGGATAGCAGAGATGTTTAAACAACAAGATAAAGAATAACTTATGGACTTTTTCAGTTTGCTGGAAGGTATCTCTTTCTGGCATTGGCTAGCCTTCGGTTTTGCACTTCTAGCGGTAGAGCTACTTGGGACGGCGGGATATTTTCTCTGGCTCGGAGTTTCTGCACTTATCGTTGGGGCCCTAATGACCGTTTTGCCAATGAGCTGGCAATTACAATGGCTTTGCTTTGCAAGTTTCAGCTTAATCACCACTTGGTTATGGTGGCGACGACAATGGTCTCAAGACAAGAAAGAAGACCAAGAAAGAGATCTGAACCAAAAGTATAAGCAGTTAATCGGACGCACACTTACCATTGAAGAGGACTTTTCTGTTGGGCTCAATCGTATCAAGGTTGCCGATACCACGTGGTCGGCACAGTCGGATCAAGCACTTCCAGCAGGAACGCGCGTTAAAATAAAAGATATCGATGGTATTATTTTAATCATTGAGCCTGATTCTAAGTAATTTATGCCAAAGTAATGGGGCATAACTATGCTCCATTACTTTAATCTAAACAACCGCTTTCATTTCATTGATTTAATTAAAATCGAACAAAAAATAAGTAGCAGAAATATTATTAATATCCTACCCTCTTCTTCCAATTATTTAATTCTTCATCATACGATAATCAATAAGATAGAAATATATCGATATAAATTATCTTTCTAAATTTATTTTAAAAAATAAAACTTTATTGAATTATTTTTTGATCTTTTTGCCCCCCCATACATACTTAACGCATAAGCATTTAAGTTGAATGCTTTTTATTTGGTAAGTAAGAGGATGTACTATGAAGAAACTTCTCTTTTTAATGTTATGCGGTATCTTTTCTTTTTCTTCCTTTGCCTACACCAACGGAAATGGTGGTACAACTAATTTAGGACCGATAGTCGAATGTAAATTGCCCAGTGGTGATGTCACTAATATTCCAAGTGAAATGTGTCGATTTAGAGGCGGGGAATGGAACTAATATAGAAGTCAGTAGTTAGTTCAATATTAAGAAACTATTGATACCTTACTTTTCAGTAAAGTCATTATTTATCCAAGCAAGTAGATATTCAATGTCTACATTAAGGTGATGATTATGAAATTTTTAGCTGGACTATTGTTAGCATGTTTTGCCCTAGCTCCATTAACTACTCATGCTAATGGTGCTTCAGGTGGCCGTACGCTAGCCCCAGAGATAAAGTGTGAGTTACCAAACGGTAACGTGCATATGCTACCGCCGTTATATTGCAAAATATATGATGGTCGAGAAGTAAAATAAAAAAAGGAGCCTAGCGGCTCCTTTTTATCATCTCACTAAGTATTAGTGGAAGCTGTAAGGGATAAGAACTTGTAGACGTAGGTCTGTTTCATCCGCATCACCAGCACCAGCGTACTCATCACGCTCTAGGATTGTACCGTGTAGACGGATCGTAGAACCTTTCAGTGCACCACTCTGTAGAGAGTAAGATACTGTCGCGTTAACTGCGTATTCACTTTCGTAATCCCAGTCACCTGATGCACCGCTTGCTGCAGAATCAGCTCCAGTACCGTAACCAAAGCCTAGGTAGTAGTTCCAGCCGTTACCTTGGTTGTAAGATAGACGGTTGTACCACGCTAGCTCACCCGCTTTGTTCCAGTCAGACAGTGCATCCCACCACTGAGACCAAGTACCGTTGTTCATACCGTAAGTATGAATTGTACGTGGAACGAAGTCAGCACGGTTGTCTGTGTCTGTGTAGCGTAGCTCAGACATCCAAGCTAGCTTGCCGAAAGATTGATTCAAAGATAGACCAGTGTGGAAACCTAGACCATCGTATTTCACATCATCGTCAACACCGTAGAAATCAAATGCTAGAGTTGTACGGTCACTCACAGTGTACTTCAAGTAAGCCTTGTAAGAAGTGTTGTCAGTTTCGTTATGGTAGCTAGTTACTTGACCTGCACCCCAGTCGATACCATTTGCATATTGAACGCCAGTAGCTTGACCCAAACCAAGTTGCATAAACAAGCTGTCAGTTAGGTTGCCGTTTAGACCTAGAGAGTGTAGGTAGCTCCATGACGTGTCAGACCAAAGCGCTGGCGCGTAGTCATCTTCGTGAAGTAGCCAAGGTGCTGTAAATTGGTCTGCACCAAAGTAGCTTAGGTTGAAATCACCTAGTTTAGCGTTCAGTTCGAAACCACGGTAAGTACCAGGTACGAAACTCCAAACGTTACCAATAGTACCGTTACCACCCGCTTGTAGCATACCAAAGCGCGCGTTGAAGCTTTCGTTTGCTTTGAACTTCAGTGCTGCTTTGTAAACTTTAAGCTGTTGACCATCACCTGCACCCCAGTCTAGGTTGTTACAAGTTGAAATTTCGTTACATAGGTAGCCTTCGTTTGAATTGTAAAGGCTATCGTTGTAAAGGTCGCCAGAATAGTAAGCCGCAACATCTGCACCAACCCAACCATCGTGGTAGCCAGAAGTAAAGTCTAAAATTGCGTTGTAAGAAGAGTAGTTTAGACGACTCCAACGGTCACCGTTTTCACCGCCAGGCTTACCTGTTGTACGAGTACGAGAACGAGTATCAACTAGAAATAATGCATTAAGACTAGAGTCTTGCATAAATTCGTTCACTTTCTCTACGTACTCGCCACCTGCTGCACTTTCAGTAGACGCTGTAGCTGGAGCAACAGCAACAACACCAAACATTGCTGCGGTTAACGCTGAAACCTTAAAAAATTTGTCCATGGAAAAACTCCTAAAAATGGATATAGCTGTATTTTTCTATCTCACCTTTAGTTGGCCGCCGAAGGAGAGAAGTAAATTCCTGATCAAACCTCATTATTTCTAATTTGGCTTTTTTTAGTTCCTGCATACACACCGTGTATCCACGTGATTAAGACTAACTTCGCAGCTAAAAACATCCAAACGGAACTTATTTTTTTTCTAAAAAAATATGAGCCAGTCCAAAGTTCCATATAAGTTGTTGATCCAGATCTTACTTTTAACAACACTAACACGAAAAGACAGTTAAACATTAAATATCAATAACTTAAATCACACCCTAGAATTCCAACTTGAAGTCACTCGCAGACTAAAGAAGTAAAAAACCTTAATAATTCAATGGGAGATCTTGATCACTGAAAAGATAAAAAGCATAAAAACTCAATAAAAAAGCACTTAATTATGGGCGAGAAAAAGCCCGACATGGTAAGCATGTCGGGCTTTTAGTTATTTTTTAGCTTTTTTGATGAGACTTAATTCATCAACTCGAGTAAGTCTTGTTCTGTTTTGATCTCGATACCCAGTTCTTGTGCCTTTGCCAGCTTCGAACCTGCATTTTCACCAGCAAACAAAATATCCGTTTTCTTAGAAACACTACCTGTCACTTTTGCACCTAGGGATTGGAGGGCTTCTTTAGCCTCTGTGCGACCTAATTGAGAAAGTGTTCCTGTCAATACGACTGTTTTACCTTCTAACGGTAGCTCTCCTACCTGCTCAGTAGTATTAATCTCTGGCCAGTGGATCCCTTGTTCAAGCAAATCTTTAACCACCGCTTGGTTCTGCTCTTCACTGAAGAAAGTCGTAATATGTTGAGCAACCACAGCACCGATGTCTTGCACTTCAATTAACTGCTCTTCATTAGCATTTTGGATGGCTTCCAACGTTTTAAAGTGCATTGCTAGGTTTGCGGCGGTTGCCTCGCCAACTTCACGAATCCCCAGCGAATACAAAAAGCGAGGTAACGTTGTTTCTTTGGATTTTTCTAACGCATTCACAATGTTCTGCGCAGACTTTGGCCCCATGCGATCTAATACCGTTAAAATCCCCGCAGATAACTTAAATAAGTCAGCAGGAGTTTTCACCATCTCACGGTCAACAAGTTGCTCGATCACTTTATCGCCTAGACCGTCAACGTCTAACGCTTTACGAGACACAAAGTGCTTTAGCGCTTGTTTACGTTGAGCTTGGCAAACTAAGCCACCCGTACAACGTGTTACCGCCTCTCCTTCGATTCGTTCAACATGCGAACCACAAACAGGACACTGAGTTGGAAAAATAATATCTCGCGCTGTTTCTGGTCGACGCTCTTTGATGACAGAAACAACTTGAGGAATAACGTCACCCGCTCGACGAATCACAACGTGATCACCGATCTTAACTTGCAGACGTTCTATCTCATCTGCGTTATGAAGCGTCGCATTACTTACCGTTACCCCGCCAACAAATACAGGCTCTAGTTTAGCAACAGGTGTAATCGCACCAGTACGACCGACTTGGAATTCCACCTCATTCAACGTCGTCATTTCTTCCTGAGCCGGGAATTTGTAGGCAATCGCCCAACGTGGAGCGCGAGCAACAAATCCAAGACGCTCTTGCACGGCAATATCGTCAATTTTAATGACGACACCATCGATCTCATAAGGAAGGGCATCACGACGCTGCAAGATATCTTGGTAGTAAGCTTTTACATCCGCCAAACTTTCAACTCGCTTGGTCTCCGGGCACATTGGTAATCCCCAAGATTTAATTTGCAAGAAGCGTTCGTAGTGACTTGCCGCCAATTCCGCGCCTTGCACCACGCCTACACTGTATGCATAGAAGCTAAGGGGACGAGAAGCAGTAATGCGTGAATCCAATTGTCGTAAGCTACCTGCCGCAGCATTACGTGGATTAACAAAGATTTTCTCGCCTTTCTTCCTTGCTAATTCATTGAGCTTTTCAAACCCAGCTTTCGGCATAAAGACTTCACCACGAACTTCAAGACGATTTGGCCAGTCATTACCCCTGAGTTTTAAAGGAATGGCTTTAATCGTACGTACATTTTCTGTGATGTTCTCGCCAGTAGTGCCATCGCCTCGTGTTGCCGCCTGAACTAACACACCGTTCTCATACAGTAAACTAACTGCGAGTCCATCCAGTTTCGGCTCACAACAGTATTCTTTCACACTCTGACTGCCCACCCGCTCTTGTGCTCGCTTATGGAAACTATCAAGTTCGCTGTCATCAAACGCATTATCAAGCGAAAGCATCGGTACTTCATGTGTCACTTGGCTAAACGCAGAGAGAGGTTGTCCACCGACACGTTGACTTGGTGAATCTACGGTAATTAAATCAGGGTTCTCAGCTTCAATATCCAGGAGCTCTCGCATTAAGCGGTCGTACTCGGCATCAGGGATCTCTGGGTTATCTTCCACGTAGTAACGCACAGCGTGGTAATGCAACGACTCTTTTAGTTCTTCTAATCGCTGAAGTACTGATTCAGACATAGTAAAGCCCCGTGTATTTTCAATCGGTGAGGTTGGGAAATCCAAGAAAAAGGGCTCCATCCGGAGCCCTATTATTATTTGCTGTTAAGATTATGCGTTAGCGGCATTAAACTCAACTATTTGACGTCGATAAGACGCTAAACGGTCTGGTGTCATTAAGTTACGCTGGTCATCAAGAACGTTGCCACCTAAATCATCAGCAATTTGCTGCGCAGTTCGGAGCATTAAGTTGAAGTTCTGTTCAGCCTCGCCATAACAAGGCAATGTCATGAAGAATGAAATCCCCTTCGTTGTAAACTCAGCAGGATCAGCATGCTCAAACGTACCAGGGTGCATCATATTAGCGACGCTAAACAGCACTTTGCCGTTACCGGACAAGTCGACATGACGGTGGAAAATATCCATCTCGCCGTAAATTAAGCCGTTTTGTTGCATACTTTCAAATAAAGCAGTACCAACAAATGGCTCTTCACCCGCGCAGTGCACATTCAATACAATCACTTGCATTTCAGGTTCTGGCTTTGGCTCTTCCTTAGGCTCTGCAACGACAGGCTCACTAACCGATTCGACTTGCTGTTCTTTCTCAGCAATATCAAACGCGGCGGGAATAGCTTCTTCTTCCACAGCAGGCTGGAGTGGCTCTTCAACTACTGGTGCTTGAACAACAGGCTCAACGTCCTCTTCTTTATCTTTTTCTGCAACAAATGAAGGGATGTCATCTGGCTCCTGCTGTGTCTGTGTTACTTCAGATGGGCCACCGAATAGCGGGTCAGATTCAAATTTGTTGTCGAAAGAACTCGCCATCCCAAAATCTGGTTCTTTGCGATCTTTACGAATGATCTCAAAGTCATCTTCAGGAGCGGGAGCGAAGTCTCGTTCTTTCTCGACAAGATCATTTTTGTCCCCTTGGTCAACATCCAGCTTACCAAGCGGCTTGTTACCAAACTTTGCTTTGCCTTCTTTTTTACTGCTCCACAAACCATGAAACAGCAATGCCGCGATGGCTAATGCGCCAACAACAATGAGTACGAATCGCAATTCCTGCATTATTTACTCTCAATATACTTGTTTTTACTACTCGCAGTTCCTTGAGCAGCAACCCAAGTGCAATAAATCTGAATGATACGTTTACTTTACCAAAACTATATGTAGATTTAGAACAACTTAATGCAAGAAGTTCCGTTTTTTGTTGTGATTCTTGCCACGATTCCACTTAACAAGACGTCATTTGTCAGGGCATTGAAAGAAAAGCCCTCACAGGTACAATGAGTTTTCATTTACACGAAGCCAAAATAGACATGAAGCAAAACAATCAGCAGAGAACCGGATTCGGTTATTTTCTATACGGGATACAATTGGCACTTGCCCCTAAAATCAGACGCTTTGTCATCTTACCTCTACTTGCAAATATCTTGCTTGTGGGTGGTGCCATCTTCTATCTATTTTCAAACCTTAATATATGGATCGAAGACTGGATTGGGCAGCTGCCTGAGTTTTTATCCTGGTTAACTTACATTCTTTGGCCTTTACTCGCTCTAACGATACTCGCTACCTTCTCCTATTTTTTCAGCACGCTCGCGAACTTTATCGCCGCGCCATTCAATGGCCTCTTAGCTGAAAAAGTGGAAGAGTACTTAACGGGACAAAAAGTAAATGATGATGGTTTCACTGCCGTCCTGAAAGATGTTCCTCGCGTTTTAGCTCGTGAGTGGAGAAAGCTCCTTTACATTTTACCTAAAGCAATAGGCCTATTCCTGTTATTGCTCATCCCTGCCCTTGGACAAACAGTAGGCCCATTTTTATGGTTTATCTTTACCGCCTGGATGCTCGCGATTCAATATTGTGACTACCCGTTTGATAACCATAAAATCCCATTTAACGACATGCGTTACAAATTGAAACAAAAGCAAGGTAAGGCCTATGGCTTTGGGGTATTGGTGTCTGTGTTTACGACGATCCCAATTTTGAACCTCATTGTCATGCCTGTAGCAATATGTGGTGCAACCGCTATGTGGGTCGCGGAGTTTAAGCACCAACGATAGTCGATTAGAGATTAAGGAAAGGGATCAGCGCCAGCTTTTCCCTTTTCTTTTATGAAGTTCTGGGCCAACCTAATAAGATATAACTTTTTAATCCTTTTCCCTTTTTTTCATACCGCATATTCTTCTATCCATATTCACACAACGTGTAATGAAGGAACATCACTATGAGCAAAATCTACGAAGATAACTCTCTTACTATCGGTAATACACCTCTCGTTCGTCTAAACAAAGTGAGCAAAGGCAAAGTTCTCGCGAAAATTGAAGCGCGTAACCCTAGCTTCAGTGTTAAGTGCCGTATCGGTGCAAACATGATTTGGGAAGCAGAGAAAGCGGGGCTTCTTAAGCCAGGTGTAGAGCTTGTAGAACCTACCAGTGGTAACACAGGTGTTGCTCTAGCATTCGTAGCGGCCGCTCGCGGTTACAAGCTAACATTGACCATGCCTGAATCAATGAGCCTAGAACGCCGTAAGCTACTTAAAGCACTGGGCGCTAACCTTGAGCTGACTGAAGCGGCGAAAGGCATGAAAGGGGCGATTGCTAAAGCAGAAGAAATCGTAGCAAGCAACCCTGAGAAGTACCTACTTCTTCAACAATTTGACAACCCTGCGAACCCAGAGATCCACGAAAAGACTACGGGCCCTGAGATTTGGGAAGCGACAGACGGTGAAATCGACGTATTCGTTGCTGGTGTAGGTACGGGCGGTACTATCACAGGTACAAGCCGTTACATCAAAGGTGAAAAAGGCAAAGCCATCACTTCTGTCGCAGTTGAGCCAGCAGAGTCTCCAGTTATTGCACAAGCACTTGCTGGAGAAGAAATCCAACCTGCTCCGCACAAAATCCAAGGTATCGGTGCTGGTTTTATCCCAGGTAACCTCGATTTAGACATTATTGACCGTGTTGAGCAAGTCACCTCAGAAGAAGCGATTGAGATGGCTCGTCGCCTAATGGAAGAAGAGGGTATCCTAGCTGGCATCTCATCTGGCGCGGCTGTTGTTGCAGCCAACCGACTTGCAGAACTCCCTGAATTTGAAGGAAAAACAATTGTAACCGTTCTACCAAGTTCAGGTGAGCGTTACCTAAGTACAGCACTCTTTGCAGGTATCTTTACCGAAAAAGAGAACCAACAATAATATGTGTTCAAATCAATTTTTAGTTTAAAAAAGCCCCGTTTAGGGGCTTTTTTGTTGATCCCTGCCCTACCTTTGGTAATATCAGGGTGTTTTATTTCTAGCTTCAAAATAAAGAAGCAGAACACAAAAAGGTTTCAAAGTGATTACGCACGCAAACAGTTGCGTAGTTACCAAACTTTTGACTAGTATCAGAACTGACGCGCTTTGAACTCTTCCCGTGCTAGCGCACAAGATGTAAAGCAGTTAAGCTAAAATCTAGTCACAAACTAACAAAAAAATACATTTATTGGGGTATATCACATGTACGAGAAGCAAGTAGAAATCACAGCAGAAAACGGCCTTCACACTCGTCCAGCTGCACAGTTTGTTAAAGAAGCAAAAGCATTCGACGCAGACATCACTGTGACTTCTAACGGTAAAAGCGCTAGCGCTAAGAGCCTATTCAAACTACAAACACTAGGCCTAGTAAAAGGTACTCAAGTAACTATTTCTGCTGAAGGCCCACAAGCTCAGCAAGCAGTTGACCACCTAGTTGCTCTAATGGACCAACTACACTAATCCGGTCTCCTACTCCAGAAGCCATTTTGTGAAAGCAAAATGGCTTCGTTGGAAATAGGCTCAAAACTAAGCTAAAACTATTCGTTAGCGCACCCATTATTCTCCCGTTTTATAAAGTTGACCAAACTTAAGGTAAGGCTATGATTTCAGGCATCCTAGCATCTCCTGGTATTGCAATCGGTAAAGCACTACTACTTCAAGAAGATGAAATTGTCCTAAACACAAACACTATTTCTGACGATCAAGTAGAAGCTGAAGTTCAGCGTTTCTTCGACGCTCGTAACAAATCTGCAGCTCAGCTAGAAACTATCAAGCAAAAAGCGCTTGAAACGTTTGGTGAAGAAAAAGAAGCGATCTTTGAAGGTCACATTATGCTTCTTGAAGACGAAGAGCTAGAAGAAGAGATCCTAGCACTTATCAAAAACGACAAGATGACAGCGGATCACGCTATCCACTCAGTTATCGAAGAGCAAGCATGTGCTCTTGAGTCACTAGATGACGAATACCTAAAAGAACGTGCAACTGACATCCGCGATATCGGTTCTCGTTTTGTGAAAAACGCACTGGGTATCAACATTGTTTCGCTTAGCGACATCAATGAAGAAGTTATCCTAGTTGCTTACGACCTAACGCCATCTGAAACGGCACAAATTAACCTAGACTACGTACTTGGTTTTGCTTGTGATATCGGCGGTCGTACATCTCACACTTCAATCATGGCTCGCTCTCTTGAGCTTCCAGCTATCGTTGGTACTAACGACATCACGAAAAAAGTTAAGAATGGCGATATGCTGATTCTTGACGCGATGAACAACAAGATTGTTGTTAACCCATCAGAAGCTGAACTAGAAGAAGCGAAAGCGGTTAAAGCGGCATTCCTAGCTGAAAAAGAAGAGCTAGCGAAACTGAAAGACCTGCACGCAGAAACGACTGACGGTCACCGTGTAGAAGTTTGCGGTAACATCGGTACAGTGAAAGACTGTGACGGTATCCTCCGTAACGGCGGTGAAGGTGTTGGTCTGTACCGTACTGAATTCCTATTTATGGACCGTACTGCGCTACCAACTGAAGAAGAACAGTACCAAGCGTACAAAGAAGTTGCAGAAGCAATGAACGGTCAAGCTGTGATCATCCGTACTATGGATATCGGCGGCGATAAAGATCTCCCATACATGGATCTTCCAAAAGAGATGAACCCATTCCTAGGCTGGCGCGCTGTACGTATCAGCCTGGATCGTCGTGAAATCCTTCGTGATCAGCTACGTGGCATCCTACGTGCGTCTGCACACGGTAAACTGCGTATCATGTTCCCAATGATCATCTCTGTCGAAGAAATCCGTGAGCTTAAGAAAGCGATCGAAGAGTACAAAGAAGAGCTACGCGCTGAAGGCCACGCATTCGACGAAAACATCGAAATCGGTGTTATGGTTGAAACTCCTGCTGCCGCAGCGATCGCACACCACTTAGCGAAAGAAGTATCTTTCTTCTCTATCGGTACAAACGACCTAACTCAGTACACGCTAGCGGTAGACCGTGGTAACGAGATGATCTCTCATCTTTACAACCCACTATCACCAGCAGTACTAACCGTGATCAAGCAAGTTATCGACGCTTCTCACGCAGAAGGTAAATGGACTGGTATGTGTGGTGAACTTGCAGGTGACGAGCGTGCAACGCTTCTACTTCTAGGTATGGGTCTGGACGAGTTCTCAATGAGCGGCATTTCAATCCCTAAAGTGAAGAAAGTAGTTCGTAACTCTAACTTCGCAGAAGTGAAAGCAATGGCTGAAGAAGCCCTTTCTTTACCAACAGCTGCAGAAATCGAAGCAGTGGTAGAAAAGTTTATTGCTGAGAAAGCTCAGTAATCGGTAGTACCAAGTAATTCAATACTTAATGGCCATTAGACGGCGAAAAAAGTCGTCTAATGCGCTATATTGGTATACTATAATTCGACAGAATAAAACCAAACCTTAGGAGCATGACACAATGGGTCTGTTTGACAAACTTAAGAAGCTTGTATCTGATGACAGCGCTGACGCTGGTGCTATCGAAATCATCGCGCCACTTTCTGGTGAGATTGTAAACATCGAAGACGTGCCAGATGTTGTTTTCGCTGAGAAAATCGTTGGTGACGGTATTGCTATCAAGCCAGCAGGCAACAAAATGGTAGCTCCTGTAAACGGTACTATCGGTAAGATCTTCGAAACTAACCACGCATTCTCTATCGAGTCTGACGACGGTGTTGAGCTTTTCGTTCACTTCGGTATCGACACAGTTGAACTAAAAGGCGAAGGCTTCACGCGTATCGCTGAAGAAGGTCAAACTGTTAAAGCTGGCGACACTGTAATTGAATTCGATCTAGCTCTTCTAGAAGAGAAAGCGAAGTCAACGCTAACTCCAGTTGTTATCTCTAACATGGACGAAATCAAAGAGCTGAACAAGCTTTCTGGTTCTGTGACTGTTGGTGAAACTCCAGTTCTACGTGTAACTAAGTAATTTTTACTTAGCCGAACACGAAAAAACGCTGCCATTGGCAGCGTTTTTTATTACCTGAAGTTTATACTTTCTTACCGGATTCAACTGAGTAGACCAAGTGCCGAACTCGGCCTTTGCTTTGCCTGAGCCAATAACGCAGTTGTCGCATCTTGGAGCACTTGAGAACGTACCATTTCCGTAGATTCTCTTGCGAAGTCTGTATCTCTTATTCGACTATTGGATTCTGTAACACTCCGATTCACAGTATTTAAGTTATCCACCGAGCCATTTACACGGTTCTGAAAGCTGCCAATTTCACTTCGGTGCGAATCAACGTACTTAATTGCTGCATCAATCACCCCAATTGAAAGCTGCGCCTTACCTGCCGTCGACATATCGATGTCATCCATTGTGACTAATTGACCAGTGCTTAGATCAAGCTCATCCGCTAAACTGCCTTCTAACTCCACTCCTTCTGGCGTATTCATCGTAGAGGCAAAGAATTGCAGTTCATTGTTTTCCGTTACTGAGGCACTCACTACCGATTGTTGAGCATTGATGTAAGTGGCGACCTGTTCTATGCGATCACCCAATTTGAGCCCAATGGATTCCGTTTGGGTTTGCCCTTTACTGTCTTGGTATTCTACTTTTAGAGTTTGGTTATCTTTAGTGACTCGCCAATCTTTATCGACCGCATCACCAACATAATGCTGCCCTCCCATCTCTGGGATATGGCTACGCATATTACGTAACGTCAAAGAGATTGAATTAGCGTTCGCTCCAATATGGAAACTTTGTGAACCGTAAGATCCATCAAACAGGTTTTTATCCGCAAATGTTGTCGTGATCGCGACACGATCAAGCTCATCCTGCAGCGCTACGACCTCGTATTGGATGCTTTGTCGGTCACTGGTATCGTTACTACCATTTGCCGCTTGAAGCCCTAGAGAGCGTAACCGTTGCAAAATATCACTGCTCTCATGTAACGCGCCTTCCGCGGTTTGCGCGACCGAATAAGCATCGTGCGCATTTCTTAAGGCGACATCAAGCCCTCTCGTTTGCACATGGAGAGTATTGGATATCTGTAAACCTGCCGCATCATCACTCGCCGAGTTAATTCGAAAACCAGAAGTCAGGTTGCGTTGTGATTCGACGTTTTGCGCTGCTGCTTGACTCAAGTGTCTCTGCGCCACCATCGCGGCAACATTGGTATTTAAAGAGACCATCTAATCGATATGAGTGCCTTGTCGAACATCCTGTTGGGACGCATCTAAACGTTATAGCCGATAAGCAAAAAAGCCAGGGATGAGCCTGGCTTTTGTATCTTGTCTTATTAAGGTGATTAACCTAGCAGACTTAGCGCTGAGTTTGGCGCTTGTTTCGCTTGCGCAAGGATTGAGCTTGACGCTTGCGATAGA
>NZ_JBSRRK010000010.1:0-191738 GCF_053890955.1 Vibrio sp. JZG120 | reverse complement strand
CGGAATTGGTAGACGCACCAGATTTAGGTTCTGGCGCCGCAAGGTGTGAGAGTTCAAGTCTCTCCTTCCGCACCATTCTTGATAAAAAGTTTAAAATGGCTACGTAGCTCAGCTGGTTAGAGCACATCACTCATAATGATGGGGTCACAGGTTCGAATCCCGTCGTAGCCACCATTCCTAAGTGTTCTTTTTATCAGAGCAATTAGGAATAGATGCGGAAGTGGCGGAATTGGTAGACGCACCAGATTTAGGTTCTGGCGCCGCAAGGTGTGAGAGTTCAAGTCTCTCCTTCCGCACCATCTTAAATTAATCTACACTATCAGAATACGCGGAAGTGGCGGAATTGGTAGACGCACCAGATTTAGGTTCTGGCGCCGTAAGGTGTGAGAGTTCAAGTCTCTCCTTCCGCACCATTCTTTCTCTCGATAAGAGAGGTTAAGTAGTCTTTGACTATTTACGCTGTAGGGCTATCGCCAAGCGGTAAGGCAGCGGCTTTTGATGCCGCCATTCCCTGGTTCGAATCCAGGTAGCCCTGCCATATACAACGATATTGAGATTTTACCAATTATCTTGATATCTATAGATTAAGTTGCGGAAGTGGCGGAATTGGTAGACGCACCAGATTTAGGTTCTGGCGCCGCAAGGTGTGAGAGTTCAAGTCTCTCCTTCCGCACCATTATCGGAAAACCCAGCATGATTTTGCTGGGTTTTTTCTTTTTTTGGTTCTGGACTCGGGAAATCATTAGATTTGCCGAATTAAAAAAGCGAGCTCATGGCTCGCTTTTTTTCTATCTGTGATTTGAGTAGCTTACTACATACCTAACGCGTATTTCAGTACTTGAGCCTTAATTGGCCCTGAGTTTTCAGCAAGCTTCAATGCAGCATTACGTACGAACTTCAATGGCCCAAGATCGTTGCTAAAACCTTTATAGAAAAAGTCCATGCCCGTCTGCATGAGTAAGTTGTCAGGTCGACGTGCGCGTTCGTATTTCGCGAGTAAGGTATCTTCCAGCTTTTCTTGGTGTTCTGTTACCGAAAGGAGAACGTCTACATCTTTGAAGCCTAAGTTTACCCCTTGCCCTGCAAGTGGGTTGATCGTATGGGCAGAGTCACCCACTAACACGCAATTTTTGCTTGAATAGCTTTGCGCATGACGACGAGTGAGTGGGAATGAGCCAAACTGTAAAACTTCAATATCGCCCAATTCAGCAGGGAAATGACGTAAGATTTCTTCCCTTAGTTGAGGCTTCCCCATCGCACACAATTGTTTAATGCGTTTTGGCGAGTCATACCAAACCAACGAACCTTGGCCTACTTCTTGACCGTCTTCATTAGTCAAAGAGCACAAAGGTAAAAATGAACGCGGGCCCGAAGGAGTAAATTGTTGCCAAGTGATATCTTGCTGTGGCAATTCTGTTTTCACGTTAATCAACATGCAGTGTTGTCGGTAATCCCACGCAGTCACACCAATTCCAGCCAATTGACGAACTTTAGAGTTTGCACCATCAGCACCAATTACCCAGTTAGCTTCAAACTGCGCCCCACTTTCTAGTGTCACAAGGTTTACATCTGCAAACTCAATGTCTTTTAATCGCTCGGGACACATCACGGTTAGATTGTCATACTGAGAGAAGACTTGCCAAAGACCTAATTGGATTAGGCGGTTTTCAACGATATAACCGAGCTGCTCCAATGACAGTTCATCAGAGTGAAAACGAGTACGGCACTCCGGGTGCTCCCAAGTTTCTAAACGCCGATAAGGGCAAACTCGCATACTTTTAATTTCTGACCATGCGCCGAGTGAATCAAGTAACTCCACCGACTGGTGCGAAATCGCAGATACGCGAATATCCATCACCTGAGCGGCATCAAAAGCTTTGGGTTTTGCACCTTCAACCAAGACAACGCTTCTGCCCTGCTTGGCAAATCCAACAGCGACGGCTGCCCCAACCATACCGCCACCGATCACGGCGATGTCATACTTGTTCATTTTTTACTCTTCATCGTGCTGATTAATTGGCGTTTTTTATTGTACTTTCCATGGCTATTTTTACAAAATTGTTTAACAAAAAACCTTGTTCTGCATAGGGCGAAAAACTAGATTTCATCAGGCTTTGCAGAGAATTAGCCAGATCACTAGTCAGGTGCTTTTTAAAGCAGTACAATACGCCGCTTACCGCCGTGATGGCGGCTATAATTTGAGCAATAGCTCTCCAATTTAAGTACAACTGAACGAGCGAAAGTGAGATGAGTAAGAAACTGCTAATTAAAACCTGGGGCTGCCAGATGAACGAATACGATTCATCAAAAATGGCCGACCTGCTTAATGCTGCAAACGGCTACGAGCTGACGGAAGAGCCAGAGGAAGCAGACGTACTTCTACTTAACACCTGTTCGATCCGTGAAAAAGCGCAAGAGAAAGTTTTCCACCAGCTTGGCCGCTGGAAAACACTAAAAGATAAAAAACCTGGCGTAGTTATCGGTGTAGGTGGTTGTGTAGCAACGCAAGAAGGTGACCATATTCGTGAACGTGCACCATACGTCGACGTTATTTTTGGCCCACAAACTCTGCACCGCCTACCTGAGATGATCAAACAATCTCAGTCGGATGACGCACCAGTTATGGACATTTCGTTCCCAGAGATCGAAAAATTCGACCGCCTACCAGAACCTCGTGCGGAAGGTGCGACAGCATTCGTTTCTATTATGGAAGGCTGCTCGAAGTACTGTACTTACTGTGTCGTACCGTACACTCGTGGTGAAGAAGTAAGCCGTCCAATGGATGATGTACTGTTCGAAATCGCACAGCTTGCTGAACAAGGCGTACGTGAAGTAAACCTACTGGGTCAAAACGTAAACGCGTACCGCGGTCCAACACACGACGGTGAAATCTGTTCATTTGCAGAACTGCTTCGTTTGGTTGCGTCTATCGATGGTATCGACCGTATTCGTTTCACAACGAGCCACCCGCTAGAATTCACTGACGACATCATCGCGGTTTACGAAGATACGCCTGAGCTTGTGAGCTTCCTGCACTTACCTGTGCAAAGTGGTAGTGACCGTATCCTAACTATGATGAAACGCCCTCACACCGCTATCGAGTACAAGTCGATCATCCGTAAACTGCGTAAAGCTCGTCCTGATATTCAAATCAGTTCAGACTTTATTGTTGGTTTCCCTGGTGAGACAGACAAAGACTTCCAAGACACAATGAAGCTAATCAAAGATGTAGACTTTGACATGAGCTTCAGCTTCATCTTCTCTCCACGTCCAGGTACGCCAGCAGCGGATTACCCTTGTGATGTATCAGAACAAGTGAAGAAAGAGCGCCTTTACGAACTACAGCAAACTATCAATGCTCAAGCGATGCGTTACTCTCGCTTAATGCTTGGCACAGAACAACGTGTTCTAGTTGAAGGTCCTTCGAAGAAAAACCTAATGGAACTGCGCGCTCGTACAGAAAACAACCGTGTAGTAAACTTTGAAGGTAGTGCAGACCTAATTGGTCAGTTCGTTGATGTGAAGATCGTAGACGTATTTGCGAACTCACTGCGTGGTGAGCTAGTACGTACTGAAAAAGACATGGATCTTCGTAGTGTGATTTCCCCAACGCAGATGATGGCGAAAACACGTCGCGAAGATGAGCTGGGTGTAGCTACTTTTACGCCATAAGCTCGTATAAATAGCCATGGAGAGCCTGGTCGTTATCAGGCTCTCATTAAGTGGCAAAAAATGAGAGGCAACATTGAGTAATAAAATCGTAACTCTAGAAATTAACCTAGAACCTTCCGACAACCGCCGACTTGCTAGCCTGTGCGGTCCATTCGATGACAACATCAAGCATTTAGAACGTCGTCTAGGCGTTGAAATTAACCACCGTAGTGACCATTTTACAATTGTCGGTAAACCTCATACCGCATCAGCTGCGCTAGATATCCTGAAAACTCTGTATGTTGATACCGCACCTGTACGAGGTGAGATCCCAGACATTGAGCCTGAACAGATCCATTTAGCGATTAAAGAGTCTGGTGTTCTTGAGCAGAATACTGAGTCTAATATCGAGCATGGTAAAGAAGTCTTCGTCAAAACCAAAAAAGGTGTGATCAAACCACGTACGCCAAACCAAGCACAGTACTTGGTTAATATGGTCACGCATGATATTTCTTTTGGTATTGGCCCAGCTGGTACAGGTAAAACTTATCTTGCCGTTGCTGCAGCAGTTGACGCACTAGAGCGCCAAGAGATCCGTCGTATTCTATTGACGCGCCCTGCGGTTGAAGCCGGTGAGAAACTGGGCTTCCTACCTGGTGACTTAAGCCAGAAAGTCGACCCATACCTACGTCCGCTATACGATGCCCTATTTGAAATGTTGGGCTTTGAGCGTGTAGAGAAGCTGATTGAACGTAACGTGATTGAGGTAGCCCCTCTTGCTTACATGCGTGGCCGTACTCTAAACGACGCTTTCATCATTCTTGATGAGAGTCAGAACACCACGGTTGAGCAGATGAAGATGTTCCTAACGCGTATTGGTTTTAACTCTCGCGCAGTTATCACTGGTGACGTCACGCAAATCGACTTACCTCGTGGTGCAAAATCAGGTCTTCGTCATGCTATTGAAGTATTAAGCGAAGTCGACGACATCAGCTTTAACTTCTTTTTAGCAGACGACGTTGTACGTCACCCAGTGGTTGCTCGTATCGTTAACGCGTATGAGAAGTGGGAAGCACAAGACCAGAAAGAGCGTAAAGAGTTCGAGAAGCGTCGTCGTGAAGAACGCGATGCGAAGTTATTAGAAGCAGCGAAAGCCGAACTGAATGCACAAGTTGCTTCCACTAAGGAATAATCATGGCGATTGAACTTGATCTGCAACTGGCAGTCGAAAATGAAGAAGGGCTGCCTTCGCAGCAAGATTTCCAATTGTGGCTAGATAAGACGATTCCTCTCTTCCAGCCACAAGCCGAAGTCACCATTCGCATTGTGGATGAACAAGAAAGTCACACGCTTAACCATGAGTATCGTGGTAAAGATAAACCGACCAATGTGTTGTCTTTTCCATTTGAAGCCCCTCCAGGTATGGAAATAGATTTACTTGGCGACTTAATTATTTGCCGCCAAGTCGTTGAAAAAGAGGCAATTGAACAGAACAAGCCTCTGTTAGCACATTGGGCGCATATGGTTGTACATGGCAGCTTGCATCTGCTAGGTTATGATCATATTGAGGATGACGAAGCCGAAGAGATGGAGTCCCTCGAAACCGAAATCATGCAAGGTATGGGCTATGAAGACCCTTACATTGCTGAAAAAGAGTAGCCATTGGCTATTCAGCAGGGAAAGGCGAACCACCAAAATGATTCTCGTGTTCGCCTCTCTATGTGTGCTATCACACTTCTGATAGCGTTACTTAATTGAGAAACAATGAACGAAGATAATTCTCCCTCTTCTAACGAAGATAAGAAAGAAAAGGCAGAAGGTCCGAGTAGAAAGTCCTTCTTTGAACGTCTAGGTCAATTATTTCAGGGCGAACCAAAAGATCGCCAAGAGCTTGTGGATGTTATCCGTGACTCTGAAGTCAATGACCTGATTGACCATGACACCCGCGATATGCTTGAAGGTGTTATGGAAATCTCCGAAATGCGCGTGCGTGACATTATGATCCCGCGTTCGCAAATGGTTACGGTTGAGCGTACTCACGACCTTGATACCTTGGTTGCCTTGATTACCGATGCTCAACACTCTCGCTACCCTGTGATCAGCGAAGATAAAGACCATGTGGAAGGCATTCTTCTTGCGAAGGACTTACTTAAATACTTAGGCTCAGGCAGTAATCCATTTGATATCGAAGAAGTTATTCGACCAGCCGTTGTGGTACCGGAAAGTAAACGCGTTGATCGACTGCTGAAAGAGTTCCGTGAAGAACGTTATCATATGGCCATTGTTGTCGATGAATTCGGTGGTGTTTCTGGTCTTGTGACCATTGAAGATATCCTTGAAGAAATCGTCGGGGATATCGAAGATGAATTCGATGAAAGCGAAGAGACAGACATTCGTAAGCTTAGCAAGCATACGTTTGCTGTCAGAGCGCTGACAACCATCGAAGAGTTTAATGAGACATTTGGAACTAACTTCAGCGATGAGGAAGTAGATACCGTTGGTGGCATGGTCATGACTGCCTTTGGCCACTTACCTTCTCGTGGTGAACTGGTTGAAATTGAAGGTTACAACTTCAAAGTCACCGCTGCCGATAACCGTCGTGTCATTCAACTCCAAGTGACGATCCCAGACGAAGAAACCCTGGTTGAAGCCACTCAAGAGTAACGCGATACCCATTGGGAATCTCAGAAAATTATAATGATGAATGAACTCTTTCATCGCCTCAAGCGGCCCTTAGTGGCCGCTTTTGTTGGCGCCTCTACTACGCTCGCTTTTGCACCTTACCAGTTGTGGCCTGTTGCCATTCTTAGCCCAGCTATTCTACTGATTCTTCTTGCTAACCAAACACCGAAACGCGCACTGTGGATTGGCTATGCTTGGGGGTTAGGTCAATTTGCAACTGGCGTTAGCTGGGTGTACGTCAGTATCTCCGGCTTTGGTGGCATGCCACTGATTGCTAATTTATTTTTAATGGGCTTGCTTGTCGCCTACTTGGCTGTTTATTCCGGCTTATTTGCTTGGCTCAACAACAAACTCTTTCCTCAATTTACGCTCACAAAAGCGCTTCTCGCTGCGCCCGCTTTATGGCTAATCAGCGATTGGTTGCGTGGTTGGGTGATGACCGGCTTCCCGTGGCTATGGCTAGGCTACAGCCAGATTGATGCTCCACTAGCAAGCTTTGCGCCTATCGGTGGCGTGGAACTGCTCACTCTGTTTATCCTTATTAGTGCGGGGGCATTAGCCTATGCTTGGGTTCATAAACAGTGGCTGATGGTGATTATTCCTGCGGTATTACTCAGCACAGGCTTTGGGATTCGAAACTACGATTGGGTAACACCTCGGCCAGAAGACACGACTAAGCTCGCGCTGATTCAAGGTAACGTTGACCAAAACCTTAAGTGGCTGCCAAGCCAACGTTGGCCAACCATCATGAAATACGCCGATCTCACTCGTGAAAACTGGGACGCTGATATTATCGTCTGGCCAGAAGCTGCAATTCCTGCTTTTGAAATTGAAGTGCCTTCATTTTTGAGCAATATTGACAGCGCAGCAAAAATGAATAATAGCGCAATCATCACTGGTGTCGTCAACCAAGCTGAGGATCGACAGTTCTACAACAGTATTCTGTCCCTTGGCATCACACCATACGGTGACTACAGTTTCGACTTGAGCGAACGCTACCATAAGCATCACCTATTACCGTTTGGTGAGTTTGTTCCATTTGAGGATATTCTGCGCCCATTAGCGCCATTCTTTAACTTGCCGATGTCGTCGTTTAGCCGTGGGGCTTTTGTGCAGCCCAACATCGTTGCGAATGGCATGCACATGGCACCAGCGCTTTGCTATGAGATCATCTTTAATGAGCAAGTGCGTCAAAATGTGACTGACGAAACAGACTTCATTCTAACGCTTTCGAACGATGCATGGTTTGGTCACTCTATCGGTCCTCTTCAGCATATGGAGATCGCCCGTATGCGTGCCTTAGAATTAGGCAAACCGCTCATCCGCTCGACGAACAATGGATTAACAGCGGTAACCGATCACAAGGGTAAAATCGTTGAGCAAGTACCGCAGTTTGAAACTGCAGTACTGCGCGCAGAGCTCACCCCAACCGATGGGAAAACGCCATATCGAATCGTTGGTACTTGGCCATTGTATATTTGGGTTGGGTTAAGTTTAGCGCTGGCTTTCGGTTTAAGAAGAAAACAGAGCTGATAACAGCTTGAAAGTAGAAAAGACAAAAAAGAGGCGACCAAGCCTCTTTTTTATTCATTGCATTATACAGTCGTTACGCGCCATTTATGGCTTTAATGACTGGCGAGTAAAGCCTTTGTGACCACATTTAATACACGGAATGATTACAGTTGGGTGGTTATACGTTGTCTTGTGACCACACTCATCACAGACCAAAGTACCTAAGCCTATCACCTCTCCTGCTTCATATAGCCCTTGATGCTCTAAGTCATCGAACAACTCAACCCACTCAACTTTAGTTCGGTCTGTAATCTCTAACAACCCTTGCCATATCGAGTCCGCAATCGTTAAGTAAAACGGGCCGCTTTTGCTATCCTCGTAACTCTCTGAAAACTCTTTTAAGTCTGCTTTAAGGTATGCTTTGATTAAAGCTAATTCATCTTTGGTCAAGTCATTAGCAGCATCCACCACTTTGCCCGACGTCTCAATCGCTTTGTTAACTTCTTCCGGACTGTGCTTCAAGGTTTCAATCACATCCTCGAGCATTTCCTCATAACCTGTTTTACGTTTAGGCATAACTGACCTCCATCTTTCTCCTACCTGCGTCACTTAAGGGCGCATGGGTACAGATTGGCTATTGTTGTGATCCCTAGCTTTAGGTATTCTATGACGATCTATTTAAGTCTGTTCTAACCGAACTCACAAATTCCAAGATAACGGATACCATCGATGCAAGAACAATACAACCCACAAGATATTGAACAAAAAGTTCAAAAGCACTGGGATGACAACAAAACCTTTGTTGTAAGTGAAGACCCAAATAAAGAAAAATTCTACTGTCTATCCATGTTCCCATACCCAAGTGGTCGACTGCACATGGGTCACGTGCGCAACTACACTATCGGTGATGTAGTATCTCGTTTCCAACGCCTACAAGGCAAAAACGTGATGCAACCAATCGGTTGGGACGCATTCGGTCTACCTGCAGAAAACGCAGCAGTAAAAAACAAAACTGCGCCAGCACCTTGGACTTACGAAAACATCGAATACATGAAGAACCAACTTAAGCTTCTAGGCTTTGGTTACGATTGGAACCGTGAATTCGCAACATGTACACCGGAGTACTACCGCTGGGAACAAGAGTTCTTCACTAAACTTTACGAGAAAGGTTTAGTTTACAAAAAGACGTCTTCTGTTAACTGGTGTCCTAACGACCAAACTGTTCTTGCAAACGAGCAGGTTGAAGACGGTTGTTGCTGGCGTTGTGATACGCCTGTAGAGCAAAAAGAAATCCCTCAATGGTTCATCAAAATCACTGAATATGCTCAAGAGCTACTAGACGACCTAGACAAGCTTGAAGGTTGGCCTGAAATGGTGAAAACCATGCAGCGCAACTGGATTGGCCGCTCTGAAGGCGTTGAGCTGAAGTTTGAAGTTAAGGGTCAACAAGACCTAGAAGTTTACACGACACGTCCAGATACGCTAATGGGTGTGACTTACGTGGGCATCGCTGCTGGTCACCCTCTTGCAGCTCTTGCTGCAGAGAACAACCCAGAGCTTGCAGCGTTTATCGACGAATGTAAGAACAACAAAGTTGCAGAAGCTGAGCTAGCGACAATGGAGAAGAAAGGTATGGCTACTGGCCTTACTGCTATTCATCCATTGAACGGCCGTGAAGTACCAGTATACGTAGCAAACTTCGTATTGATGGACTACGGTACAGGCGCGGTAATGGCAGTACCTGCACACGACCAACGTGACTACGAGTTCGCAACGAAGTACGGTCTAGACATCGTGCCAGTTATCAAGCCTGCTGATGGCAGCGAGCTAGACATCTCTGAAGCGGCATACACAGAGAAAGGTGTACTGTTCGATTCAGGTGAATTCGACGGCCTAGAATTCCAAGCGGCGTTCGATGCAATTGCAGCGAAGCTAGAAGCAGAAGGCAAAGGCACTAAGACTGTAAACTTCCGTCTGCGCGACTGGGGTGTATCTCGTCAACGTTACTGGGGCGCACCAATCCCAATGGTAACGACTGAAGACGGTGAAGTTCACCCAGTACCTGCTGACCAACTACCAGTGATTCTTCCAGAAGACGTGGTAATGGACGGCGTAACCAGCCCAATCAAAGCAGATAAAGAATGGGCGAAGACCACATTCAACGGCGAACCTGCTCTACGTGAGACAGATACGTTCGATACGTTCATGGAATCTTCTTGGTACTACGCGCGTTACTGTTCACCGCAAGCAGACGACATCCTAGATCCAGAAAAAGCAAACTACTGGCTACCAGTAGACCAGTACATCGGCGGTATCGAGCACGCTTGTATGCACCTACTGTACTCTCGCTTCTTCCACAAGTTGCTACGTGACGCGGGCTACGTAACGTCTGACGAACCGTTCAAGCAGCTACTGTGTCAAGGCATGGTACTGGCAGACGCGTTCTACTTCGAGAACGAGAAAGGCGGTAAAGAGTGGGTAGCTCCAACAGACGTAGCCGTTGAACGTGATGGTAAAGGCCGCATTACTTCTGCTAAAGACACTGAAGGTCGCGATGTAACGCACTCAGGCATGATCAAGATGTCTAAGTCTAAGAACAACGGTATCGACCCTCAAGAAATGGTAGACAAGTACGGCGCTGACACAGTACGTCTATTCATGATGTTCGCGTCTCCAGCGGACATGACACTTGAATGGCAAGAGTCTGGCGTAGAAGGTGCGAATCGCTTCCTGAAACGTGTTTGGAAACTAGTGAAAGAGCACACAGCGAAAGGCGCAGCAGAAGCAGTAGATACCGCAGCGCTTTCTGGTGATCAAAAAGCACTTCGCCGTGACGTTCACAAAACTATCGCGAAAGTGACGGACGATATCGCTCGTCGTCAAACATTCAACACCGCGATCGCAGCGATCATGGAGCTGATGAACAAACTAGCGAAAGCGCCTCAAGAATCTGCGCAAGATCGTGCAATCCTTGACGAAGCACTGAAAGCTATTGTTGTCATGCTTTACCCTATCACTCCGCATATCTCATACGAGCTATGGGCAGCACTAGGTGAAACAGACATTGATAACGCGGCATGGCCGACGTTTGACGAAAAAGCGCTAGTTGAAGACGAAAAAACTATCGTTGTTCAAGTTAACGGTAAGCTACGTGCGAAGCTAACAGTCCCAGCGGATATCTCTAAAGACGATATCGAACAGCTTGGTCTAAACGACGAAAACGTGGTTAAGTTCACTGATGGCCTGACTATTCGTAAAGTCATTTACGTTCCAGGTAAACTGCTGAACATCGTTGCAAACTAATCACAGCTTGCAATTTGTCTCTGTTTAGCGAACTTATTTGTTAACCAAGAGTCATTAAACAGGGTAGTTCGCTACCCTGTTTATTTACCTCAAACCATTCACATGAGTGGTTTAAGGTAAATAACCCCTTCAATTTAGGATGAATACAATCAATGCGCTTTTTCTCTTTGATTAAACTACCAGTGGTATTGGTATTAGCGGGGCTTCTTTCTGCCTGTGGTTTTCACCTTCGCGGCGAGTATTCCGTACCGGAAGAGCTGCACACTATGTCTTTCTCCAGCTACGATGAATACAGTGAATTAACTCGCTATGTTCGCTCTCAACTCGAACTGAACAAAGTTGAACTTGTTCAACCATCATCGACGGTACCCAACCTTCATTTGACGGAAGCGACTATCGATGAGCGTACACTGTCTCTGTATCAAAATAGCCGTGCAGCAGAAAAAGAGCTGACATACGTAGTAAAATACCGTGTGACGATTCCTGGCTATGGCTCTAAAAACTTTACGACAACAGTAAACCGCAACTACCTAGACAACCCGTTGACGGCACTCGCAAAATCTGTTGAACGTGACGTAATTGAAGACGAGATGCGCTTGCAAGCTGCAAAACAGATGATGCGCCAGTTGGGCCGTATTCGTGCCGAATATGAAGCAGGACAAATCTCTGAGCCAGCGAACACAAACTCTTAATCACTATGCGAATTTATGCCGATAAATTAACGGATCATTTAACTAAACACGTTAAACAAGTTTACCTAATCTTTGGTAATGAGCCGTTACTGATTCAAGAGAGCCGCCAAGCAATCCAAAAGGCAGCGTTTCAACAAGGTTTTGAGGAAAAACACCGTTTTGCGGTAGACGCAAGCATCGACTGGAATCAAGTTTACGATTGCTTCCAAGCGATGAGCCTGTTCTCAAACCGTCAATTGATCGAGCTTGAAATTCCAGAGAGTGGCGTGACAACCGCCGTCAGCAAAGAGCTGCAAACACTGTGTGATATGCTGCATGATGACATCATGCTCGTCATTGTTGGTAGCAAACTGACCAAAGCCCAAGAAAATGCGAAATGGTTCAAAGCATTAAGCTCAAAAGGCGACTGGGTAAGCTGTTTGTCGCCAGATCTACAACGCTTACCTATGTTCATTCACGCACGTTGCCGCACGTTGGGCCTAAAACCCGATCAACAATCACTGCAAATGTTGGCTCAATGGCATGAAGGTAACCTGTTTGCATTGTCACAAAGCTTAGAGAAATTGGCCCTACTCTACCCAGATGGTGAGCTGACCATCATACGTTTAGAGGAAGCCCTAAGTCGCCATAATCACTTTACTACGTTTAACTGGATCGACGCCTTACTGGCAGGTAAAGCAAACCGTGCACAACGTATTCTTCGCCAACTTGAGGCGGAAGGGGTCGAGACCGTGATCTTGATTCGAAGTGTACAAAAAGAGTTGAGCCAACTTTTAAATATGCATCAAGACTTAACTCAAATGGGAATGAACCAGGTATTTGAGAAATATCGAGTTTGGCAAAACAAGCGTCCACTCTATAACGCAGCACTGACCCGCTTATCGGCGAGTCGTATTTGTGCATTGCTCTCCTTGTTGGCTCAAGCAGAGATAAAAGCCAAAACTCAATATGACGAGTCTGTATGGCCAACTATTCATCAGTTGAGCTTAGAAACCTGCTCTCCTGATATTAAGCTGGCAATTTAAAAATCAAAGCGTGATATAGTGCGCGACCTGTTTTGCAAGCAAGAATGTAAAACACTGTAGAGATAAGAGACAAACCGAGGAAAACCGAGTGCTTCGCGAAGAACTGAAAGACTTTTTAGCTGATAAAGCCGACGACATGAAAGCGGAAGACATTATCGTCCTAAATGTGGAAGATAAATCAAGCGTTACAGATTACATGATCATCTGTACTGGCACATCCAAACGCCACGTTTCATCCATCGCTGACCACGTTGCAACAGAAGTGAAAAAAGCCGGTCTTGAGCCACTAGGAATGGAAGGTGAAAACGAAGGTGAATGGGTAGTCCTAGATATGGGCGACGCCATGCTTCACGTGATGCAAGAAGAGCACCGCGAACTCTACCAGCTAGAAAAACTCTGGGGTTAATCTTTTGAAAATTCAACTAATTGCTGTTGGCACAAAAATGCCAAAATGGGTTGAGGAAGGCTTTCAAGAATATCGTCGCCGTTTCCCACATGATATGCCATTGGAGTTGATTGAAATATCTGCTGGCAAACGTGGAAAAAATGCCGATATCGCTCGTATCCTGCAAAAAGAAGGGGAAGCGATGCTCGCTGCGGTACCAAAAGGCAACCGTATCGTCACGTTAGATATCCCAGGTAAAAAATGGGATACTCCTCAACTCGCTGAGCAGTTAGAAGCTTGGAAATTAGATGGCCGTGATGTATCAATCTTAATCGGCGGTCCTGAAGGACTCGCTCCTGCATGCAAAGCTGCAGCAGACCAAAGCTGGTCATTGTCTGCCTTAACGCTACCGCACCCTTTAGTGCGTATCGTAATGGCAGAAAGCTTATACCGAGCGTGGAGCATCACCGCGAACCATCCTTACCACCGCGAATAATCGTTGTTTAACTTTAGAGCCAAGCGTTAATGATTCGTAAGCGCCGCAGTCAAATCCGAGATTATCAAGCCGAAGCGCGTCTGTTTGCCAGCCGCGCTATTGTCGCTTTTATCGGCATTGTTCTCTTGATGGGAGCTCTGGTCGCCAATATGTACAACATTCAGGTGAACCAGTTTCAAGATTATCAAACCCGCTCGAACGATAACCGTATCAAAGTGGTTCCTATCGCGCCCAACCGAGGTCTGATTTATGACCGAAATGGTGTTTTACTGGCAGAGAACCGTCCCGTCTTTAACTTAGAACTGACTCCAGAAAAAATTAAAGACATTGATGCAACCATCCAAGAACTACAAACCATTCTGGAAATTACCCCAGATCAGATTGAACGTTTCCACCAAGAGCGTAAACGGACTCGTCGATTTAAGTCGGTCCCACTGCTTACCCAACTGAACGAAAAACAAGTAGCGGTATTCTCCGTCAATCAGTACCGCTTTCCTGGTGTAGAAATAAGCGCGACCTTAAAGCGCTATTACCCTTTCAGCGAAGTCTTAACCCACGTGATTGGTTACGTTTCTCGAATCAATGATCGCGACATGCAGCGCCTGATCCGAGAAGAAAAAGACGCAAACTATCAAGCCACTCGCGACATTGGTAAGCTGGGTATCGAAAAATACTACGAAGACCTCTTACACGGTACGGCCGGGTATCAAGAAGTCGAAGTAAACAGCCGCGGCCGCGTGATTCGTACGTTAAAGTACGTTCCACCTGTCCCCGGAAAAGACATCGTTTTAAACCTTGATATCAACTTGCAGCTGTACGTACACCAATTATTGGATGGCCGCAGAGGCAGTGCTGTAGTGATCGATCCTAGAGACAACGGCGTGCTGGCTATGGTTTCAAGCCCTAGCTACGACCCTAACTCGTTCGTGCACGGAATCTCGGGTAAAGACTATCGCGCCCTTTTGAACGATAAAAACCGTCCTTTGGTCAACCGTACCACACTTGGCATTTACCCACCTGCGTCTACCATCAAACCATTTATGGCGGTAGCCGCGCTGCAAGAAGGTGTCGTCACACCTAACACCACGCGAAATGATCCTGGTTATTGGCGCATACCAAACTCCAACACTCGCCCATTCCGTGACTGGTTGCGTTGGGGGCACGGACGCGTCGATATCATTAAGTCGATCGAAGAGTCTGTTGATACCTTCTACTATCAAATCGCTTATGACATGGGTATTGACCGTATTTCGAATTGGATGATGATGTTCGGTTTTGGTGATTACACTGGCATCGATATCTACGAAGAAAGTAAGGCGAATATGCCGACTCGTGACTGGAAAATGTCTCGCCATAAAACCCCGTGGTACAAAGGCGATACGATCCCTGTGGGTATCGGTCAAGGTTATTGGACAGCAACACCAATGCAAATCGCCAAAGCGACCTCCGTATTAGTAAATGAGGGAGAAGTGATCGCACCTCACTTGCTCAAAGCGACGATAGAGAACGGCAACGACTTCGAAGAACAACAAACAACAGAATACGTGACTTACCCGCCAATCAAGAATGTACCGAAAAAGTACTGGGATATGGCGAAAGAAGGCATGCGTCGTGTAAACCATGGCACGCGCGGAACAGCTCGCCGCTCATTCTACAAAATGAGTTATCAAACAGCGGGTAAATCAGGTACTGCGCAAGTCTTCGGTCTGGGTGAAAACGAAGAGTACAACGCAGATGAGATCGCCGAGCACTTACGTGACCATGCGTTATTTACTGGCTTTGCACCATTTGATGATCCTAAAGTGGTCGTCACTGTAGTGCTAGAAAACGCCGGCGGTGGTTCTAGCAACGGTGCCCCAGTAGTAAGGAAAATTTTTGACCGAGTCGTTCTAGGCCCAGAAGAAATTGAGCCTGAAAACAATGCGAAGAAAGAGGTAAAACAGTAATGAAGATGGATCCCTCTACAGGTAAAAATCGCGCCCTGTTTGAACGCTTCCATATCGACTTACCACTCCTACTTGGCATATTGGCCCTGATGGGGTTTGGCCTCGTGATCATGTACAGCGCTAGTGGCCAAAGTTTACTGATGATGGATCGCCAAGCTATGCGGATGGTGCTTTCACTCGTTGTGATGATCGTTCTTGCGCAGCTTTCTCCACGAACCTACGAGAGCCTGGCACCTTTGATGTTCGTCGGCGGCGTCATACTGCTCTTTGGCGTGCTGTTTTTCGGTGAAGCATCTAAAGGCGCACAGCGTTGGCTTAACCTCGGTTTTGTGCGCTTTCAACCTTCCGAGTTATTGAAGCTCGCGGTGCCATTAATGGTGGCACGCTATGTAGGTCGACAACCCCTTCCGCCAACGCTAAAAACACTCATCGTTGCACTGATTATGGTCTGCTTGCCAACCATCCTCATTGCAAAACAGCCTGACTTAGGGACCTCTATTCTAATCGCCGCTTCCGGTATTTTTGTTATCTTCCTCGCGGGCATTAGTTGGAAAATCATCGCTGGTGCCGCCATCGCACTCGGTGGTTTCATTCCGATTTTGTGGTTCTTCTTGATGCGCGAATACCAAAAAGTTCGCGTACGTACTCTGTTTAACCCAGAGTCAGATCCGCTTGGTGCGGGCTACCACATTATCCAAAGTAAAATCGCGATTGGCTCTGGTGGTATTTCAGGCAAAGGTTGGTTGCAAGGCACTCAATCACAACTGGAATTTCTTCCTGAACGACACACTGACTTTATCTTTGCAGTAATTGCTGAAGAATGGGGTATGATTGGCTTCCTTTGCCTTTTAGCCATCTATCTATTTATTATTGGAAGAGGTTTATACCTCGCCAGCCAAGCGCAAACTGCATTTGGACGAATGATGGCAGGCAGTATTGTACTCAGCTTCTTCGTGTATATTTTTGTAAATATTGGCATGGTAAGTGGCATCCTACCTGTAGTAGGTGTACCGTTGCCACTCATTAGTTATGGCGGCACATCAATGGTAACCTTGATGGCTGGCTTTGGTATTCTGATGTCAATTCATACGCACCGAAAAGCATTCTCTAAGGCGACCTAGACATGCAAAAACGCGCTTTATATTCCTTGGTTTTCTCTGCTCTTATTTTGGCAGGCTGTTCATCAACTAGCCAAAAAGAACAAGAAGGCCGTTACGAACTCGAATCCGATGTTGCACCGGATACACCGCTTTCAGTCGAACACATCGAGGATGCGCACCCTAAATATGAACCGTACAGCCTAGGTGGCAACAAGGATTACCACTTGCGTGGCAAAGACTACAAAATAGTTCGCGATGCCAAAGGCTTTAAAGAAAAAGGCCACGCATCTTGGTATGGGAAGAAGTTCCAAGGTCATTTGACTTCTAATGGCGAAATCTATGACATGTACTCAATGACAGCGGCGCATAAAACGCTACCGTTACCAAGTTACGTAAAAGTTACCAATACTGACAACGGCAAAACCACCGTAGTACGAGTTAATGACCGAGGTCCTTTTCACGATGGCCGTATTATCGATTTAAGCTATGCCGCCGCACATAAGTTAGATGTCATAAAAACAGGCACCGCGAACGTGGAAATTGAAGTGATCAGTATCAATCAGCCCACGGACAAAAAGTCATTAGAAGCGCACCCTAAGTACGTTATTCAAGTGGCATCATCAAAAAATGAAGAGCGCGCGCGAACTTTAGGCACCGAGCTTGGTCAAAAATTGGATACAGAAACTTTCCTAGAAAATGCGAAAGAGTCTTATCGCTTGTTGTTAGGGCCATTTACTGACTATTCCCTGACGCAAGCCACTCTAGATAAAGTAAAGTTGCTCGGCTATTCGTCTGCATTTATTAAAAAACACAACACTGCCAAATGACCTAGTGTCATGAATTTCTCCTCGATCCCCTCTTACATAGCTGGGGATTCTGATAAGATGTCCGCAGTTAACCCAAAAATTTGAATTACCATGAATAAAAATAAGTTTGTGAAATCTATTCTCGTTTCTTCGGTTGCCCTTTCTGCAACTTTCGCTCAATCTGCTCTTGCATCACCTATCGTTGTTCCAGATGCCCCTCAAATCGCGGCGAAGGGCTACGTTCTGATGGATTACCATTCAGGTAAAGTACTGGCAGAGAAAGAGATGAACACAAAATTGTCTCCAGCCAGTCTGACTAAGATGATGACAAGCTACGTAATCGGCCAAGAACTAGCGCGTGGTAATATCTCAGAAGATGACGATGTCACCATCAGTAAAAATGCATGGGCGAAAAACTTCCCTGAATCATCAAAAATGTTCATTGAAGTGGGCACAACTGTAAAAGTACGTGACCTAAACCGCGGTATCATCGTCCAGTCTGGTAACGATGCCTGTGTAGCAATGGCTGAACACATTGCAGGCTCAGAAGATGCGTTTGTTGACCTAATGAACGCTTGGGCCAACACACTAGGTATGACGAACTCGCACTTTGCCAACGTTCATGGTCTAGATAACGCCGAGCTGTACTCGACACCATACGACATGGCATTGCTAGGTAAAGCCCTGATCCGTGACGTACCAAATGAGTACCGCGTGTACTCAGAGAAGAAATTTACTTACAACGGCATCACCCAATACAACCGTAACGGTCTACTTTGGGATAAGAGCATGAACGTTGATGGCATCAAAACGGGTCACACAAGCAATGCGGGTTACAGCCTAGTAAGTTCAGCAACTGAAGGCCAAATGCGTTTGGTTGCGGTCGTTATGGGTACGAAAGATGCCAATGCTCGTAAGTCAGAAAGCAAAAAGCTACTAAGCTACGGCTTCCGTTTCTTCGAAACAGTAGCACCGCACAAAGCAGGTGAAACGTTCGTTGAAGAAAAAGTGTGGATGGGTAACAAAGACACTGTAGCGTTGGGCCTTGACCAAGATACTTACGTAACACTACCACGTGGTGAAGCGAAAAACCTAAAAGCCAGCTTCGTCCTTGAAAAAGAGCTAGAAGCCCCAATTAATAAAGGTGATGTAGTTGGTAAGCTATACTATCAGATCGATGGTGAAGATATTGCCGAATACCCACTAATGGCACTAGAAACCGTAGAGCAAGGTAGTCTATTTAGCCGCATGTGGGATTACATCGTATTGTTATTCAAGAGCTTCTTCTAAGAAGAACGTTAGAGTAGCAAACTTATTCGCAAAGCCGCCTGAAAGGGCGGCTTTTTAAGTTTGAGATCCTCGTCTTGAGTTCCCCCTAATTTGACTGTACTATTTCGCACCGCAACGAATATCTACTGGAGTTATCGATATGCTAACCATCAACTCTGATGCAAAATTAAAAGACCTGCTTGAGTTCCCTTGTTCATTTACTTACAAGGTAATGGGTCATGCAAAGCCTGAACTTCCAGAGCTTGTTCTTGAAGTTATTCAGCGCCATGCTCCAGGTGACTACAGCCCGACCGTTAAACCAAGTGCTAAGGGCAACTACCACTCGGTATCAATCAACATCACTGCGACGTCTATCGAGCAAGTTGAGACGCTATACAAAGAGTTAGGTGAAATTGACATCGTGCGCATGGTTCTATAATTTTTTGATAGATTAAATTTTTTTTGAAAGCAGCTTCGGCTGCTTTCTTTTTATTTATCAACTAGATAACAAAACTTTACATCGCTTTCAGTTAAAAATCTGTTACTCAGCGGTAGAGCATCAGGGTTATCCGGTTTATAATCCAAAAACTTTATATATTAGCAACAGGAATTCCCATGCAACACCAACTTGTTGTAAAACGACTTGGCCGCCAAGACTATGAGCCTGTATGGAAGGCGATGCATGAGTTCACCGACCAACGCACAGAAGAAACCCCTGATGAAGTCTGGTTGGTAGAACATAACCCAGTATTTACGCAAGGTCAGGCAGGTAAAGCTGAGCACCTTATTAACACTGGTGACATTCCTGTTGTACAAAGTGATCGCGGAGGCCAGGTTACGTATCATGGCCCTGGTCAGTTGGTCGCCTATTTCTTGATCAACTTACGCCGCAAAAAATTAGGTGTACGAGATCTCGTTACCACTATCGAGAACCTCGTGATCAACACGCTAAAAGCATACAATATCGATTCGGCCGCGCGACCTGACGCACCAGGCGTTTACGTTGACGGTAAAAAAATATGCTCTCTCGGTTTACGCATTCGTAAAGGATGCTCGTTTCATGGCTTAGCCTTGAACGTAAATATGGATTTAACACCGTTTCTGCGTATTAACCCTTGTGGTTATGAAGGTATGGAAATGGTTCAGGTCAGCCAATTTGGCGGCCCAGACAATGTAGAAGCCGTAGAAAAACAATTAATAGAAGAACTCGTTACTTTGCTCGACTATGAGCAAGTAGAATTCAGCACAGAAGCACCTTCTCAAGGTAATAAAGCATGAGCAAACCAATCCAGATGGAAAAAGGCGTTAAATATCGTGACGCCGATAAAATGGCATTGATTCCCGTAAAGAACATGCCTACAGAGCAGAAAGAAGTGCTACGTAAGCCTGATTGGATGAAGATCAAGCTACCAGCCGACAGCCAACGAATTCAAGACATCAAGGCGGCGATGCGCAAGAATAAACTTCACTCCGTATGTGAAGAAGCATCTTGCCCTAACCTAGCGGAATGTTTTAACCACGGTACAGCTACCTTCATGATCTTAGGTGCTATTTGTACTCGTCGTTGTCCTTTCTGTGACGTTGCTCATGGCCGCCCATTACCACCGGAAGCAGAAGAGCCTCAAAAACTGGCGAAAACCATCGCCGATATGAAGCTGAAATACGTAGTAATCACTTCTGTTGACCGTGACGATCTGCGTGATGGTGGTGCACAGCACTTTGCCGACTGTAACCGCGAGATCCGTGCATTAAACCCGCATATTAAGATTGAAACTCTGGTTCCTGACTTCCGAGGTCGTATGGATGTAGCGCTTGATCTAATGAAAGACAATCCGCCAGATGTCTTCAACCACAACTTAGAAACAGCACCACGTCTTTACCGTAAAGCTCGCCCAGGTGCGAACTACAAATGGTCACTTGAGCTTCTTAAGAAGTTCAAAGAGCAGCATCCAGATGTACCGACCAAATCTGGTTTGATGATGGGTCTTGGTGAAACCAAAGAAGAAATCATCGAAGTACTGAAAGATCTACGCGCACACGGCGTAACGATGCTAACTCTAGGTCAGTACCTAGCGCCAAGCCGTCACCACTTGCCAGTAGAGCGTTACGTTCCGCCATCAGAGTTTGACGAGCTAAAAGAAGTTGCACTAGAGCTTGGCTTCACGCACGCAGCGTGTGGTCCATTTGTTCGCTCTTCTTACCATGCCGATATGCAGGCTCAAGGCATCGAGATTAAATAAGCACTCGCTTATTTTGAAGAGAAAAGGTTGGCTCAGTGCCAACCTTTTTTGTATCAGTCAAATGGTGATAAAAAGCCATTCTACCTCCGTCATTCTGAACAGCGAGGAACGAGCGTTATTGAGAATCAGTTTCCAACGTACTGATGATTTTTTGGGAAACGCTGAGTAAAAGAGTGTGCCTCAACAAGATTCCTGATCTCGCCTAGGCTCGTCGGAATGACGCGGTTTGGATATATTGAAAGGGACAAGTGTTGGTAGCCATCTCCTTATCACACACTCTTCGCTATATCTCATTCCAAACGCCAGACAAACAAAAAGGCCCTCAATTGAGGACCTTTAGTATATCAATGTTCAAAATAGACGAGTCGAGTTCTAGGAGAACACACGGAGTTTGCGCGAGCAAATGAGTATGTTCGACACCGAAATCGACTCATTCTATGAAGAACAGTTAGGCGTAAACCGGTAGACGCTTACAAATTTCGAGCACTTTCTGTTTAGTCGCTTCGATAACTTCTTCGTTGCCGATGTTATCTAGAACGTCACACATCCAGTTTGCTAGCTCTTTTGCATCTTCTTCAGTGAAGCCACGGCGAGTGATCGCTGGCGTACCTACACGGATACCAGACGTTACGAATGGGCTGCGTGGGTCATTTGGTACCGAGTTTTTGTTCACTGTGATGTTTGCTGCACCTAGTGCCGCGTCTGCGTCTTTACCAGTGATGTCTTTGTCGATCAGGTCCACAAGGAACAAATGGTTTTCTGTGCCGTTAGATACGATTTTGTAGCCACGCTCTTGGAATTGACCAACCATTTCTTTTGCGTTTTTCACTACGCGAGCTTGGTAAGCTTTGAACTCTGGCTCCATCGCTTCTTTGAACGCTACTGCTTTACCAGCGATAACGTGCATTAGAGGGCCACCTTGACCACCAGGGAACACTGCTGAGTTCAATTTCTTGTACATATCTTCGCCAGCATTTGACAAGATAAGACCACCGCGAGGACCTGCTAGTGTTTTGTGCGTCGTTGTTGTTACCACGTGAGCGTGTGGAACAGGTGTTGGGTATTCGCCTGCTGCGATAAGACCCGCTACGTGCGCCATATCAACGAAAAGGTAAGCATCTACTTTGTCCGCGATTTCACGCATGCGCTTCCAATCAACGATTTGCGAGTAAGCAGAGAAACCACCGATGATCATCTTAGGCTTGTGCTCAAGCGCTAGCTGTTCCATCTCGTCGTAGTTGATTTGACCCGCTTCATCGATACCGTAAGGGATAACGTTGTAGTGCTTACCAGAGAAGTTTACTGGAGAACCGTGAGTCAGGTGACCACCGTGCGCTAGGCTCATGCCTAGAACTGTATCGCCTGGGTTAAGAAGCGCCATGTAAACCGCGCTGTTTGCTTGAGAACCTGAGTGAGGCTGTACGTTCGCGTATTCACAACCGAACAGTTTGCATGCACGGTCGATAGCAAGTTGTTCCGCTTTATCTACGTACTCACAACCGCCGTAGTAACGCTTGCCTGGGTAGCCTTCAGCGTATTTGTTCGTTAGCTGAGAACCTTGCGCTTCCATTACACGTGGGCTTGTGTAGTTTTCAGAAGCGATAAGTTCAATGTGTTCTTCCTGGCGAAGAGTTTCTTCCTGGATAGCTGCGAACAGTTCCGCATCGTAATCTGCGATGTTCATATCACGCTTAAGCATCTGTATCTCCTGACTCAGATTAGTACTGAAAGTTGCAAAAAAACTGTTGAATGACCCTACGCAAACGTTTTCGTCACCCTAATGGCGCGCATTCTACATAATTTGATCTGGGTCATAAAGAGAAATTTACAATTTTTCTCATGCAGTTTTTTCATGATGGCAAGCAATCTGTATCACGCCCGCATTGCAATTGCATAACGACGATCTACTGCCTGTCAATTTTGTGCTTTACACCCTGTAAAACAGCAATTACATAGGTTTACCGTAAATTTTACCCTCTAGCTACCGAAAAGATCATCTTTTTACTACTATGCACGCCTTATTTATCACTAATGACTGCAACATTGATGGAAAAACACTCATTAAAAGAAGACTGGATAGCGATTCTCACGGGTACCTTTTTGGTAGCTCAAGGCGTTTTCTTTCTCCAATCCGCAAACCTCCTAACAGGGGGGACGACAGGATTGGCTCTGCTTATTAGCCAATTTACACCTTTTACGTTTGGTGTGCTGTACTTTTTAGCAAACAGTCCCTTTTACTTGCTAGCATGGAAACGCTTCGGCCGTCATTTCGCCATTAATAGTGCCATTTCTGGCGCTTTGGTTTCTATCTTTGCCGATCATCTTTATTTGCTAATCTCGCTCGAATCGGTAAATGAAGTTTATTGTGCCGTCGCAGGTGGGCTTTTAATGGGACTCGGTATGCTGATCTTGTTCCGACATCGCTCCAGCTTAGGTGGCTTTAACGTGCTGTGTTTATTTATTCAGGACAAATTTGGCATTTCAGTTGGCAAAAGCCAAATGGCAATCGATGCGTGCATCCTGTTTGCGTCATTCTTCTTTGTCACTCCAGAAGTAATTGGTCTTTCGATTTTGGGCGCGTTTGCACTGAATGTCGTGTTAGCGATGAACCACAAGCCTCATCGCTATTCCGTGACCTACGGTTCATAAACTTTTGATGATAATTGGAGCGCAATTTATAAGATTTCGCGCTCCAATCGCTATATAATATTTCGCCATTTCCAAATAACGCGGTGCGGTATGCGCGATTTTTTGCAACAAGCCAAACAAACTCACAGTTGTATTGCGATTGGCGAGTTGGTCTATAATCCGAAGACACAAACTCTTCATCAAGACACTGTCGCGATTGATCTCGAACCTCGTACCATTGAGTTATTAGAGCTGCTGCTAACACGCGTGGGACATCCGCTCTCTGCCGATACCATTATCGAAACCATTTGGCAGAGCAAATTCATCTCTAAGAATGTACTCACTAACCGCATTAGCACCTTACGTGCGCTGCTACAACAGCATCTCCCCGAGTACGATGCGACTAAGCTCTTGGTCACTTATCCTCGCAAAGGTTACTTTCTAAACCCAGCGAATATCCGTTTAGTGCCACCAGCGAAAAACCATCGACGTGCTATTACAGCTCAAGTTGCGAACCGTAAGAACATCAAGCTGATTTTGGCTTATAGCTTATGTGCCGTACTTGTGGTTTGTAGCGTGACGCTCGCAAGCTTGTTATGGCAACGCCAAGAGATTTCAACGCAGCAAACACGTCATCAGTTACTTATCCCCAAAGTCGAGTTGCTGCTCAACCGTGTCGATGCGATTGGCTCCCAAGCAAGAAAATATCGCATACTGGTCAAAGCCATCTTGCTGCAACAACAGGTCGAATATCCATACACCGACATCGCCAACCAAGACGCTCCCAGTTACTTTCTTGATCCTATCGGTCATACGCCGTATTTCCCTGGCGCGCGAAACATGCAGACCAGTGATTACGAACTCAACATAGAGTTAAAAGACGGCGCAGAGCAAGGCACCTTGAAAGCTCAGATGAACCTTATTTATCCTGCGACAGGGAAACTGGCGTTTCGCAACGAATACACACTGCGCTTATCCGACCTACAATCGGATATCTTCCAAATTCACTCAGATGTCGCGCAATACTTCAACTTGCCTGCACCTTCGGCAAGCACATGGCAGCTGTCAGACGTTCACCAAAAAATGCTGTTTGAGAATGTCTTTTCTAACCAACCTCTCCAACAAGCTGATGAGTTTGCAGCGATCACAACCGCAAGGCATCTCGCTTTGTACGAGCAAGAACCTCAAAAGCTGGAAGCGTATTTGACGCAAGTGCAGTCGTCGTTCGATGTTTTGCCAGATGAGCTAAGCCTCTGGTTGGGCGTATTGCATTTCAAACTAGGTAACCTAGACCGAGCAAAAGTTCTGCTGACCACTCCAGATGGCGACTCACGTATTCAAAACGCGCTGATTTATACGTTTGTGTCTCACATCGCTTATAAACAAAACAAACTCGAACAGTTCCGTCTCAACTACATGGAATCACTGGTGGCACTGCTGCGCGTTTTACCTTCCGAGACATTGTTTGAACGTCTTTCTCAATCTGAATCGAAAGAAACTTGCCTTCAACCATGGAAAACGTTGCATGTCAGTTTGACCGATCAAGAAATTATCAGCCGATGGAAAGCGCTCATCAACGAGTATTGCACCAACGTAGCTAACGAAATAAGCCCAAATAAAACAAAGACCTAAACATAAAATTAAGCTTTCGTTAAGCCCTATTAGCTTTTGTTTTTTGCCCTTTTTAGCTCATTAAACTTAGCATGCTCGCATTCAAGCAACGGCCCAACATGAAGCGGCCTAATCAATCAGGAATGTAAACCATGCTAAACAAAATGACGCTTATCGCAGCAGCAACTCTGGCTCTTTACGGCTGTGGCGGTGGTTCATCTTCTGGCAGTGCTAATCCAAACAAAGTGCCTCAAGAAAGTTTCGACATCGCGATTCAAAACTCAATCTTCGCTCCCACGCCAAGCACACAACTAAACTACGCGTTTAGCCTGGATGGCCAACCTGAAGGCGAGATGAAACTGAGTTTCCAAGCGATGGATAACGAGCAATTGTTGGCAGCATTGGCACAAATCCCAAACAGCGAAGCAATGGTCCAGTTGGTTAATGACTTGGTGAACTACGGCGCCAAACAGTTCTACTATTCTGACGAACAGTACAACGACGATGAAGAGGGCAATACGCTTTATTTTGCAGGCTCTGATGGCGCACTTCATGAAGTCACCGATGCTTATTCCATTAACCAGCAGTTTGTTGCCATGCTGATGCACAGCAGCCCTATTTTCCGTCTCAACGGTGACGACGTAAAAGAGAAAAGCCCGAACATTGATATCGGTGAAGAGACCATATCTCTGCAAACCACTCTAACAGGCTACGCAGTTCACAACCTACTAGACAGTTTTGAAGATCATGAGTGGGTGCAAAACCTGCCAATGACAGCATCTTGCCAAGTGGTTTGGCAACAGCAAATCCGAGAGACTGGCGTACGTAAAACGTTCTCGATTTCAAGCAAGAAAATTGAAGCGGCGTACCTGACGGAAGAAAATACTTACAACCTAAACTGCGATGATATGGACTCAATGGAGTTCGCCACTTCGGCAGAACGTTGGTTTAACCCGAGCTTAGGTCTGATTGAGCAAATCGAGCTGCTAAAAGTACAACAAGTACAAATCAATGAAGAGAAAGTGCTGCTAACAGCAATTGAAACAAAATAAGCCTGTACTCCACAAGTATCTCGCATCTCAATAAAAAAGGCTTTGGGGAGCACACCAAAGCCTTTATCTCGAACATCAATCTTAGGGGGTGACACCCGAGTTTATTCTTCTATCAATAAAATACGAGTTTCGTAAGGTCGTAATACTTGATGGTTTGACGCGACTGCACTCGCTGAGTTTTGATAGTTGGATAGCAAGTTTTTCGCTTTATTCATATCAAAACGCTCTGGCAGAACGCATTCCACCTCTTCAGCGTAGTAGTTGTTGATACACAGCAGCGTTTGTTTGTCGTTCTGGCGAGCGTAAGCAAAAATGCGTTGATGCTCTGGCAATAAATCTTCATAACGGCCATCGGTGATCACCGGAACCTGTTTACGTAGCTCAATCAAACGTTTGTAGAAGTAGAACACCGAGTTCAAATCAGCAACCGCTGCTTCTGCGTTGATTTCAGAGTAATTCTGCGCCACTTCAAGCCACGGTGTGCCTTCGGTAAAACCAGCGTGCTTTTGGCTATTCCATTGCATTGGCGTACGTGAGTTATCACGCGACTTCTGCGCCAAAATCGCCATCATCTCCTCGTGTGATACACCATCGCGGTTAACCATGATGTCGTACATGTTGGTGCTTTCTACGTCGCGGTACTGGCTGATCTCAGTGTAACCTGGGTTGGTCATGCCAATCTCTTCCCCTTGGTAAACATAAGGTGTGCCTTGCATCATGTGCACTGATGCCGCAAGCATCTTGGCAGATTCAACACGGTATTGCTCGTCGTTACCTAATCGGCTCACAACGCGTGGCTGGTCGTGGTTACACCAGAACAACGCCCCCCACCCTTTGCCATTTAAGCCCGTTTGCCAATGGTTGAAGATCTGCTTTAACTGAATGAAATCAAAAGGCGCTTTAGTCCATTTTTCACCATTCGGATAATCGACTTTCAGATGATGAAAGTTGAACACCATGGATAGCTCTTTGCCGTCTAGCGAAGAGTATTGCTGGCAGTGCTCTAACGTGGTGGAAGACATTTCACCCACCGTCACGCTGCCGTATTTTTGAAACACGGCTTCGCTGATTTCTTGCAGATATTCGTGCACGCGAGGACCATCAGTATAGAAACGACGGCCATCGCCAATATCATCGCTTGGGAAATCTTGTTGTTTAGAAATCAGGTTGATGACATCAAGACGGAAACCATCCACGCCTTTGTCTGCCCAGAAGCTGATGACTTCTTTGACTTCTTCGCGCACCACTGGGTTTTCCCAGTTCAAATCCGCCTGCTCTTTAGCAAAAAGGTGCAAGTAGTACTGCCCTGTCGCTTCATCCAATTCCCAAGCATTGCCTCCAAACTTCGATTGCCAGTTGTTGGGCTCTACGCCATCAACCGGATCTTTCCAGATGTAGTAATCACGGTAAGGGCTGTTTTTATCACCTAACGCAGATTGGAACCACTTGTGTTCTGTCGAAGTATGGTTGACCACGATGTCCATGATGATTCGAATGCCCAACTGATGAGCCTCTGACAACAGGGTATCGAAATCTTGCATCGTGCCGAACTCGGGGTTGACCGCGTAGTAATCGGAGATGTCATAACCGTTATCAACCATTGGAGACTGATACACTGGCGTCAGCCAAATCGCATCCACACCGAGATGTTTTAGATAATCCAGTTTAGAAATGATCCCTTTAATATCGCCCGTGCCTTTACTGCCGCTGTCACAAAAGCTTTTTGGGTAAATTTGATAGATGGTTGCGGTTTTCCACCAGCTCTCATCATGCTTGGTCATAGCCATTTCTAACACTCACTTACCAGTAATCGGAAACTTAAAATTTGAAAAGAAAAATAGGAGGAGGCAGCCAAGTCACTGCCTCAAATTGAATTACGCGTTTGCCGCCTCAAGCTCACCTTTCGCTTGTGCACGCTTATAAAGAAGTAACGTTAATGCAGCGGGTACCACCATCGCGACCAACATCGCCAGAGCAAAGATGCCCCAGAACTGCGGCTGGATAGATAAGATGCCCGGCAAGCCGCCCACACCGATACCGTTCGCCATGACGCCCGCACTACCACAGATAGCAGCAGCACATGCACTACCGATCATCGCACTCAACATTGGGAACTTGTATTTCAAGTTGATGCCGTACATCGCCGGCTCTGTTACGCCAAGGTAGGCAGAAATCGCTGCTGGCACTGAGATTTCACGCTCATCCTGCTTTTTACTGATGATAATGATGCCAACCACTGCCGATGCTTGAGCAATGTTCGATAGTGCAATCAAAGGCCAAATCGGCGTGCCACCTAATTCTTGCATCAACTGCAAGTCAACGGCGTTGGTTGTGTGGTGGATACCTGTGATCACAAGTGGCGCGTATAAGAAGCCGAAGATGGTTGAACCAATCATCGCAAAGTCACCCGTCATGGCTGCTTTTGCTGCGAATGCTACGCCGTCACCCAACATACGACCGAATGGGCCAATGATAGAGTGCGCAAGAATCACAGACACAATGATAGAAACAAACGGTACTACTACTAGGTAAAGGTAAGACGGAATGATGCGTTTTAAGCGTGTTTCGATAAACGCTAGTGCGATACCTGCTAACATCGCGGGAATCACCTGCGCTTGGTAACCGACTTTCTCAATCGCAAACAACCCAAAGTCCCACACTTCAGGTACTTGCTTACCAATCAGGTAGGCGTTCATTAACTGCGGCGAAACCAAAGTTACACCAAGCGTGATACCCAGAATCGGTGTACCACCGAGCTTTTTCACGGTCGACCAACACACACCAACGGGTAGGAAGAAGAAAATCGCTTCACCAATTAACCATAGGAATGAGTGAACAGTCGCCCAAAACTGACTGATTTCCGTTAGGGTTTGACCATCAAACATTTTGATGTCGCCAATCACATTACGGAAACCAAGAATCAAACCACCAGTAATGATCGCAGGCAACAGTGGTACAAAGATTTCTGCAAGGTGGGAAATACCACGCTCAACGATATTCATGTTTTGGCGAGCAGCATTCTTGGATTCGTCTTTGCTCGCTTCACTTTTACCGCTTAGCTCGATCAGTACTTTGTAAACCTCATCAACTTCAGTGCCGATGACGACTTGGAATTGACCTGCGTTGGTAAAGCAGCCCTTCACCATCGGTAATGCTTCTAACTGTTTTGTATCTGCTTTGTCCGTATCGTTTAGAACAAAACGCAAGCGAGTTAAACAGTGGCTTACACTGGCAATATTGTCCGGCCCCCCGACCAGCTCAATAAGACGCTCCACGTCTTTACGCGCAATCTTACTCATAACTTTGTCCACCCTGTATTGGATACATTCGATTCATCATTTTATTTTTTTATAAATGGGAACATTCCCATTTCTTAATTTTAATATTGCCACTCAAAGACAAAAAACAAAATGGGAACAGTCCCATTAATTGAGAATGATCACAGTATAATTTTAGAGCAAATCGTTGTAGTGTGGATTAGCGGCAAATAGGTTGTTGAGTGAAGTGAACGACTTCTTCATCGCCATTTAATTGATTAATCAGCATTTTAGCGGACTTTTCACCCGCAAGGGTATAACCAGGATCGACACTAAATACTTTAGGGAAAAGGAAAGAAAGCAACTCGTTACCACCCACGCCTGTCACGACCACGTCTTCACGACCTAACTCTTGAAGACGCTTGATTACGCCCAATGCAATGGTATCGCTGGCACACACAATGGCTTGCGTGTCTGCTTTCAGAACGTGGTCCACCAGCTGATAAGCACTTTCATGGCTAAGCTTACCGGTTTGGAAGCAAGGCGTAAGTTGCTTGCGCTGACACCAAGCTTTGTAAGCATTTAAACGCGCTAAGCCTGTAGTTTTATCTTCGGGATCAACACCAATATAAGCAATCCGAGATAAAGATTGCTGCTCAAGGTGAGACAAAGCCATGTCTATCACACCTTGGTTGTCGTAGTTGATCGAAGAAACCATTTGCGTGTCCATCGCGATCACGACGATACGATTCCCCCACTCCGCCAATGCTTGCTCATCACATCCAGTAAAGCCAAACACGATCACCCCATCGACATTGCGACGTTTAAGCACATCCAAATGCTCATTAGTTTTATCGCGATCGAATTGGCTCTCCATGATCACCGCATCATAACCAGCGGAATACAATGCATTGAGCATTGTACCAACAGCACGATTTTCGGATGGTGAGTCCAGACGGGAGATGATAACACCAATGACTTTTTGGCTACCGCCACGCATTGATTGCGCAGATTTGGACGGTACATAACCAGATTCACGAATGATTTGCTCTACTTTCTCTCGCGTTTGAGGTTTCACTTTTGGATCGTTGGTAAGCACACGGCTTACTGTTGATTTGCCAACGCCTGCCAATTTCGCGATATCAAGAATGGTGAGTTTTTTGCTCATAAGTGATCAAACTAGAATGGATGAATGCTTAGGTGACTGAACTTTAACAGTAATAAGAGAAAAGGGAAGCAAACGCTTCCCTTAAATATGTGAATTGTGCAGATTATTTCTTTAAATATGCAGGCACGTCAGCAACACTATCAAGCACAACCGTTGCTAATGCTTCACCTTGCTCAGTAACAGGCTTACCTGTGCGCACCAAAATCTTGGTGCCAACGCCCGCGGCTTCTGCTGCCATCATGTCTTCGGCTTTATCACCAATCATCACAGATTTTTCCATGTCGATTTTCAAGAAGTCGCGAGCAGAGATAAACATACCAGGTTTAGGCTTGCGGCAATCACAATCCTGCTTGTAATCGCCAATGCCATGTTCAGGGTGATGTGGACAGTAGTAGATACCATCAAACTCAACACCATGATCAACAAAGTTCCAGTCCATCCATTGAGTCAGAGACAAGAAACGGTCTTCACTGAATTTACCACGTGCGATGCCCGATTGATTCGTCACTAGCACTAAGAGGTAACCTTGATCTTTCAGCGCTTTCGTCGCTTCAAACACACCATCAATGTACTCAAAATCATGTTCGTCATGAACGTAGCCGTGGTCAACGTTTATCACGCCATCACGATCGATAAAAACAGCAGGTTTTGCCAAAACGTATTTCTCTATTAACTCGGTTTAATCAGATTATTACATACCTTATAAACTTCAACACTATCTAATTCATTCTAGGCCTCGACAAAACAGTTGATTTGTTGGGCAAGAATCGGTAATTCTGAGGGGGCTCTCCACTTATCTTCTCCTCGTAACTTACTCCTCATTCTTTTCAAAACAGAACATCTATACATTTAGACGTCTAGACGTAAAAATATCTATTGACTTCATTCTGGTTAACCCATAGCATCAACTGAGAAGTGAGATAAAGCTCAACATTAAGTTCTGTCAAAGGCCGTTTTTGACAGCGAAGTTCCCCGTATCTTTGGGCAGGTTGAAACATGATAGAAATAAAAAACGTCAATAAAGTGTTCTACCAAGGCAGTAAGGAAATCCTTGCCCTGAAAGACATTAACCTACACATCGCCAAGGGCACCATCTTCGGTGTTATCGGTTCATCTGGTGCTGGTAAAAGTACGCTGATCCGCTGCGTAAACATGTTAGAAGCACCAACATCTGGCTCCATCATCGTTGATGGCATTGATTTAACAAAACTCAGCAAAAAGCAGTTGGTCGAAACGCGCCGTAACATCGGCATGATCTTCCAGCATTTTAATCTGCTTTCGTCTCGTACTGTGTTTGATAACGTGGCGCTACCACTGGAACTGGCAGGCAAAGACAAATCGCAAATCACAACAAAAGTCACTGAGTTACTAAAACTTGTTGGCTTAGCTGACAAACACGAGAGCTACCCATCGAACTTAAGTGGCGGCCAAAAACAACGTGTGGCGATTGCTCGTGCATTGGCATCCGATCCTAGCGTTCTGCTTTGTGATGAGGCCACTAGCGCACTGGATCCTGCAACAACTCAATCTATCCTTGAGCTATTGAAAGAGATCAACCGCAAACTCAACATCACGATTCTACTAATCACCCACGAAATGGAAGTGGTAAAAAGCATCTGTCACGAAGTGGCGATCATCGGTGGTGGTGAGTTGGTGGAGAAAGGCACCGTTGGCGATATTTTCGCGCACCCTAAAACGGAGCTGGCGCACCAATTCATTCGCTCAACGCTGGATCTATCCATTCCTGAAGATTACCAAGCACGTCTGCAAGCAGAGCGTGTTGATGGCAGCTACCCATTAGTTCGCTTAGAGTTTACTGGCGCAACCGTCGATGCACCGTTAATGTCGCAAATTTCTCGTAAATACAATATTGATGTGAGTATTTTAAGCTCCGATCTCGATTACGCTGGCGGCGTGAAATTCGGCATGATGGTCGCAGAGCTATTTGGTAATGAAGAAGATGACAACGCAGCACTGGAATACCTGCGTAAGCACAACGTAAAAGTAGAGGTACTTGGTTATGTCCTTTAATACGATTTCTGAATGGCTGAGTTTAAACAGCAAACTACTTTTAGGTGCAACGTGGGAAACGCTTTACATGGTTGCGGTTGCCGGATTAGTCGGCTTTGCCGTGGGTATTCCATTAGGCGTAATCCTCCATATTACTAAGAAAGGCGGCCTACTTGAAAACACCAAACTAAATAGCAGCTTAGGCGCTGTCGTTAACATTGGTCGTTCTGTTCCATTCCTCGTCCTGATGGTTGCGATTATTCCAGTGACAAAAATGCTAGTTGGAACCTTTATCGGTACAACCGCAGCAATCGTCCCACTGACTATTGGTGCCATTCCGTTTGTTGCCCGTCTTATTGAAGGTGCTTTGTTAGAGGTACCAACAGGCTTGGTGGAAGCGGCGCAGTCAATGGGGGCGACACCAACACAGATCATCACAAAAGTTCTACTACCTGAAGCAATGCCGACTATTGTTAACTCAGTAACGATCACCTTAGTCACTCTCGTTAGCTACTCGGCCATGGCGGGAACGGTAGGCGGCGGCGGACTCGGCGACGTAGCCATCCGTTACGGTTTCCACCGCTACGATGTAACTATCATGGCTGTGACTGTCGTGATGCTGATTGTTCTAGTACAGATTATTCAGTCTATCGGTGACGCAGTGGTGCGCCGTGTAGACCACAGATAAGCATTGAAAATACAAATTATAAGGAGATAAAGATGAAATTTAGCCTTAAAGGTCTTTTGACTGTAGCAACAGCCGCTTCTGCTCTTGTTCTAGCGGGTTGTGGCGACAAAGAAGTAGACGTAAATAAAGTAAAAGTTGGCGTTATTGCTGGTGCTGAAGCACAAGTTGCCGAAGTGGCAGCTAAAGTAGCAAAAGAAAAGTACAACCTAGACGTTGAGTTAGTAACATTTACCGATTACGTAACGCCAAATGCCGCTCTGGATGATGGTTCAGTAGACGCGAATGCGTTCCAACATAAACCATACCTAGACCAACAAGTGAAAGACCGCGGCTACAAACTGGCTATCGCGGGTAACTCATTCGTTTACCCTATTGCTGGTTACTCTAAGCAAGTGAAGTCAATCGATGAAATCCAAGATGGCGCACGCATCGCAGTACCAAACGATCCAACAAACCTAGGTCGCTCACTACTGCTTCTTGAGCAACAAGGTTTGATTACGTTACGTGATGGCGTTGGTCTACTCGCTACAGTACGTGACATCGTAGGCAACCCTAAAAATATCGAAATCATTGAGTTAGAAGCGCCACAACTTCCACGTTCATTGGATGACGTAACGCTATCTATCATCAACACCACTTACGCAAGCTCTATCGACCTATCGCCAGAGCGTGACGGCGTGTTCGTTGAAGATAAAGACTCACCATACGTAAACCTAATTGTTGCTCGCGAAGAAAATGTTAATGCGCAAAACGTACAAAACTTCGTAAAAGCTTATCAAACGGAAGAAGTTTACGAAGCGGCAAAAGAGCTATTCAAAGGCGGCGTAGTGAAAGGTTGGTAATCCCACTTTTCTAAACCGTACTGAAAATAATAGTCTGAACATAAAAGGGCTGATGTGAAAACATCAGCCCTTTTTATTTCTCTATCTAACCATTTAACTAACCTCAATTAGTTACTTTAGGTGGTCCCAAGAGATATTCGACACGATTCGGCAGTCATCACACTTAAAGTGAAATATGTCATGTAGTGGCTCATCGAGTAGCCACTCTCCACCGCATTTTGGGCACTTGCGCGCTTTCTCGCTCTCCAGCGACTGACCGCCCACGCGATACTGGTAATAGTATGTTGGAACCTTGGTGATGTATTCGATACGACCTCGCAAATCCCAACCTCTGCGGAACAACACGCTGTCTACATCGCAAATCTCGTGCAGCGCCGCATGCTCTGCACGGCACCCGCCAGCCATTTGGATTTCATCGCACGCTTGCCATTCTGTCTGCCATTTGATGACGGCTTTATGGTCACCATTTAGCGTCGGCTCATTGCGATACAAAGGAATCGGCAACAACGTTTCCCCACTGCGCAATGGCGAACACGTATGAACATAAGTCGTGTACAACACTTGCCAGCTAGGTGTCTCTTCTTCGGCCGCTTGTTCTGAATTTAAATCACGGCCAAGCATACGCATTTTCGGTGCAAGCAAAGACGCGTCTGACAAACGGTTCATGCACACTTTGACAAAATCTGAGTGATAACGTGGATGCAAACTGTCTTGCTCTGGGCAAACGACACGAACATAAAACTCGCCATCTCCCATCACTATCGGGAATTCACGGCCTAGTACTTGGCCGTTGTAACGCAACGCATCCATCAAGCCATTAATGGCTTTGTCTACCGCGCTGACGGTGGTGTTATCAAAACACTCAAACTGCAACTCAACAACGTACATATTTAGACAGCGGCCTCTAACTTGCTCAAGAACTCAGCCAATGAATCCGCCAGCACATCGCGTTTAGACGTACCTAAACGCTCTAAAATCACATTACCAGTGAGGTTACAAATAGAGATTACATCCATTTCCTCATCTGTCGCCGCGATAAATACCGTTGGTTTAAGTTTCAGGCGACGTTGCGTCACCAAATGACCAAGAATATTTTCTTGTAGGCGCACAAAATCATCATCGCTCCACACTTGCAGCAGCGTCAACGAATTACCTTGCCAAGTTGCCTCCATATCGGCGCTGTATTGAGAACCATAAAAGGCTTTTACATCATCTTGCAGTGACAACTCAATCGCATTTTCCACATTAGTGAAATCGGCCATTTCATCACGTGCGACCGCTTTCCAAAGCACCTTTCCATCACGCTTCTCTTCGACACAAGGAGAAACAAGATCTGCAAGCTCTTCACTGCTTGGCAACTCATTATATTTAGCTTGCCAAGCTTGTTGGTAGCGCAGGCTGAACTCTTGTAGCGCCTGAGTAACGTTTTGGGTCATGAAGGTCTCCTCATTCCTTATTTATCAGATAGCCGTGTTTGCCGGATGGCAATTGACCAGCGGATTCAGTAAAATTCTCGCCATTCTAATCGAAAACGACCACAAAGTATGAGCAAATATTCTGACGCTAAAGAGCTTGCTGGCCTAACACTAGGTAAAAAGACCGAGTATGCGAACCAATACGACCCAAGCTTGCTGCAACCAGTTCCTCGTAGCCTAAACCGAGATGACCTTCAGTTAGGCGAAAGCCTTCCTTTTATGGGCCACGACATTTGGACGCTGTACGAACTCTCTTGGTTAAATAGTAAAGGCTTACCACAAGTGGCCGTTGGCGAAGTATACATTCCAGCCACCAGTGCAAACTTGATTGAGTCGAAGTCTTTCAAACTGTACTTAAACAGCTATAACCAAACCCGCTTTGCAAGCTGGGAAGAAGTTGAAGAACGTTTAACGCAAGACCTATCTGAATGTGCCGGTGAAAAGGTGTTGGTCGAGGTGAACCCGGTTACTCACTACACCAATCAGCCTATTGTGACAATGGAAGGCGAATGCATTGATGACCAAGACATTGACATCACCAGTTACGATTTTGATGCCGATTTGCTTGAAGGCGCAGCAGGTGAAGAGCAAGTGGAAGAAATCCTACATAGCCATCTATTGAAGTCAAACTGTTTGATCACCAATCAACCCGACTGGGGCAGTGTAGAAATTCGCTACCAAGGTGCGAAAATAGATCGCGAGAAACTGCTGCGTTACTTGGTATCTTTCCGCGAGCACAACGAATTTCACGAACAATGTGTTGAGCGTATTTTTACGGATCTAATGAAATACTGCCAACCAAGCAAACTGACCGTATTTGCCCGCTACACGCGCCGTGGTGGCTTGGACATCAACCCGTACCGCTCAACGGAACAAGACAAGCCAGATCGCAACCACCGCATGGCTCGTCAGTAATCGCGTTAGTGACAGAAATAAGTTCGGTAATCTAAAGGGTTACCGGACGTTTTTATTGTCCAAGCATGTTACTATATCAAATGGCTTCAACCTGCATTTAAGGGGCTTGTTGAGGTCTTTTACCGTTATCCGCCATATCTAAAAACAGTTCGAGGGAACGAAAGGATGTTTTGGGACAGTTCGCGTCTATTCAAGTTGATTGGCTTTCTTTGCTTGCTGTTTGTACAGCCGCTTCATGCGACCATTTTATCGTCCGCGTTACTCAACGAAGCACAACAATTGGCGGAAATAGAGCCATCACAAGCAAAACAAGCGGCAACCAACTACTTGTCACAACGTGAGCTAACGGAACGCAAAGAGAGTGACAGCCCTTCTGCTATGTCTCGTGACGAGACCGATCGTAGCGTTCGCACACCAAGCAGCACCATCGAAGCACACAAGATTATCGCTCAGGCAGACTACGCCATGGGTAACGTTCGTTCGGCTATCGAACACCTAAACAAAGCCGAGCGCTTAGCGCAAGAATATCAATTGCCGTACATGGATTTAGATCTCCAGCTGATGCGCAACCAAATGATTTGGATGTACGACAAAAACTACTCAAAAGCTGAAGACACGCTTAACCAAATTGAGCAGCAACTCGATGAAGCTGATGCGGTATTGCAACGGACCGACAGCGTTCGCTATCGATTAGTGATGCAAAGAGCGCTCCTCGCTTCACATAGTGGCGATCTGATTAAAGCGGAAAGTTTGTATTCTCAAGCCAAAACTATGCTTGAAGACAGCCGATCTGACTTAGCCTTGATCGACTATTACACAGCCGTCGGCGAGTTTTATCTGAATAGCAAGAAATACAATTTGGCTTTGTCGGAACTGCTTTACGGTTATTGGCAATCTATTGAGAGTGACAGTGGCGCAAGGTTAGCAAAAGTTAATCGCCTGTTGGCGAGGCTCTTCCAAGAGCGCCGAGTTTACGACAAAGCGATCGAATACTTATCTCAAGCCGCAGACTTCTATGACTCCTACCCTAGCTCTCCCATCCTAGCGGATGTCCTTGAGCAAATGGGTGACATTTATTTTTACCAAGGCAAGTTTAACCTTGCCTTGGTGCACTACTTCAACGTGCTGGACCATGAAAGCACCAGTAAGAACATTAATCGGATCATTAAGATTCGCTTAAGCTTGGCGGCTACCTATCTGCAACTCTACAATTACGCGCTAGCAGAACAATACCTAGACCGATCTAAAGAGCTTTTAGAATACACTGACATTCCTAAGCTTGAAGCAAAGGCAGCATTGCTTCAGTCAGGCCTGGCTTATCATCAAAACGACAGTAAAAACGTCATTACCAATGCAAAGCTGGCGTTAGCACTTGCTGAAAAGTCACCTGAAAATAACAACTTCATTAAGCAGCAGTCTTACCGCTTACTCGGGCTTGGTTACGAGCAGGCAGGCGAATACCAACTTTCTCTGCAGGCTTATAAGAAATACACCAACCTTGTGCGTTTAGAGCAAAAACAGCTCAACCAAATCAGTGAGGATGCATTCCGCCAACAAAAAGAGTTTGCTGAACAAACCATCCACTATATTGGTCAATCGGAACGCCTTGAGCAAGTGGAAAGGGAACACCGCAAATTCCAGAAAATCTCATTCGCATTGTTTATTACTGTGTTGGTGATGTTTTTGTTCATTATGCGCCGCGGCGTGATCATGCAGCGCCAAGCAAGTGAAATCGAAAAACTGCGCAATGATCTCTTCACTCACTCTCGTTCCCGTTTGCGTAACTTGCGTATGCTGAACGTTAAGCTGTCTCGCTCATTGAAAAAGTCGAGCGAAACTTTCGAGCAATGGCAAATGGGCGAATTGATCCACGAGCCACTTAACGACCGCCTGCGCTTTGTCATGATCGACTTGCCATTCCTACGAAGCATGTACGTCCACAACGGTTATAAAGCAGGCCTGGAGCTGGAGCGCGCATTTGGTGACTTCCTAGCGGAAAAGATAGAAAAACCGTCGCGTCTTTACCATTTCTCAGATGCAAACCTACTCTACATAGAACCGAATGCTGACCGTGATGCTTCTGCCGAAGTCATGTTCGAGAAATTCCAGACTTGGGTGGATGAGTTCGCTCAACAACACAACGTCAACCGTATTATTCGCATGGGTATCAGCGATTATCCGTTCTTACCACGAGCCTACACTGCAATTAACGACGAGGAATTACTCGATCTGTTGCTGCTTGCGACTCACATTGCGCGAGAAGTCAGCTTGAAGGATAAGCAAAGCCACTGGGTTTTCTTGAAAGCCATCGATAACGCACCCGCCGCGAGCTTTGCAACGGGTAACATAAGAACCGCCTGTCAGCATGCCATTAGCCAAGGCCTGATTAAGATCCATTCGTCCTACAAGAATGAGGACGACATCAAGAAAATATTAAAAAATGGATAATTAAACGCCTGTTAGACATAATAACTAATGACGCTATAACGTTTTTTGTTATTATCGGATAATTGTCAGTAGTACATGGACTTAACCGTAGTCACTTCATGGGAATCTTGGAATCCGATATTCAGTCGCAGCTTCATCAGCTGAGTTGTCAACTTGACCAACTCAGACTGACACATCGTGATACTTCACTCAAATTCAAACGTGAACAACAAGTTCTTAAACGCGTTGTGGCATCATTGTCTTCAGCTTGCCAGGGTTCGAATACCCAGGTATCCAATTACCTGTTTGAAATCCAACAAGAGCTGCAACATCAAAAAGATATCAGTACTCTTATCCCACGTTTAGCGGTATTAGAGAGAATGCTCAAACAGCAGTCGAAGACGATGGACAAACAGAACGGCTACCTAGACGAACAAATCAAACACAGTGGTGAAACACTCCAACGTGTCACAGGTTTACCTGCGCAGTTAAAACGTGAACTACGGAACTTAATGAGTTTCTCAGAAGCTCATGCCAGCAATAAAGCCGATCAAGCCACTAAGCTACTGAGCATTTACGAACGCGCTCTGAAAATCATCACTTCCAACTCGCGTTTGCATCTCAGTGAGTTTGAGAATAATCCTGATAAGTCTCAACTTGAGTGCTTAGCCAGCGATCTACAACATACCATCACCGAGCTGGATTTTGAGGGAGAAACGGGAGATAGGTTGCTCGATATTCGGGCTAAGCTGCTTCTTGGCGTGAGTGCAGAGTCTCTCATTGAGCTTACGCTCTCAACGCTGAAATTGGTTGTCGAAGCAACAAAGTTCGAGCGCGAAGCATCTAGCCAATTCCTTGATCAGCTGAACACTTCTCTCGCAAGTAACCTAAAAACCGTTCATCAGAACGTCGACCAACATCATACCTACTTTGAGCACCGCCGAGAGCTCAACACAGAAATGAACAGTCTGGTTGAATTGAGTCAACTATCGCTCAACCAAGCTCAAGATCTAGCGGATGTAAAAAAAGAAATCGCCCCGTTACTTGCGAAAATGGCGTCGCTGACAGAGCGACTTAAAATGACGGAAGAACGAGAACAAGCGCTGCAAGAGCGTTTGAATTACAGTAAGAACCAGCTCGAAGCCGTGTTTGAAACCACCCAAGATCATCGTCGACGCTTAGATGACCAAGCTCAGCGCATGTTGCTAGACCCTCTGACTAAAGTCTATAACCGCACCGCATTTAATGACCGACTAGAGTTAGAGTATCGGCGTTGGATTCGCTCTCAACAGAATCTGCGTGTAGTGTTGTTTGACGTTGATAACTTCAAAGCGGTGAATGACAGCTATGGCTATACGGCTGGTGATAAAGCGTTGAAGATCATCGCTCGCACCATTAATAAACGCGTATCAGAAACTGAAACGGTAGCTCGCTTTGGTGGCGAAGAGTTTATTTTACTCGTTCCAGAACAATCTGAAGAATACACACTGGATCTCATTAAACATATCCAGCGTGATATTAGCCAATTACCATTTAAGTTCCGTGAGCAAAATATCATGATCACCCTAGCGGCTGTGTCGACCTCTTTTAAAGAGTCCGATACGCCAGAGTATGTACTCGATCGACTCGGCAAGATGCTTGCGGACGCTAAAAAACGTGGAACAAATCAGCTTAACTGGAGCTAGATTTCGTACAAAAAGCGAACAAACAAACCAGAATTGGCGCAATTTACGCTTTATAACCACCCATTTTCAACGAGTTATCACATTTCTTCCCTTTCAGTCTGCTAAGCTGTAAAAACCCAAGTCACTTCAAGATGATGCATTTACAGAACGCGAATGTACCATCTTGAGGTTGCTTGGGAGTCAATAACCATAAAACCAAATCGGCCAACTGCCTTTCATCAAACCATACGTATAACCCAAAAAGGTGAGTTGGTACTTTCCCTCAAAATAATGCAACACAAGGAGGCGTTATGATTACCCATATAAGCCCCGCTGGTAGCATGGACTTGCTATCTCAATTAGAAGTAGAGCGCTTAAAAAACACGGCCTCGAGTGAACTTTATCAACTGTACCGCAACTGCACGTTAGCGGTGTTGAACTCCGGCAGTCATACCGATAACTCGAAAGAGCTGCTCGATAAACACCAGTCGTTTGATGTCAACGTAGTGCGCCGCGAGCGTGGTATTAAGCTTGAGCTGACTAACCCACCTGAGCACGCCTTTGTCGATGGCGAGATAATTAAAGGTATCCAAGAGCATCTGTTCTCCGTGTTACGCGATATCGTTTATGTCAATATGCATTTAGCAGACGCACAACGACTCAACCTAACGAACCCAATTCACATCACTAACCTCGTGTTCGGTATTCTGCGTAATGCCAGAGCACTCACACCAGGTATCGAGCCAAACCTCGTCGTGTGTTGGGGTGGTCACTCTATCAATGGCGTGGAATATCAATACACACGTGAAGTCGGTAACGAGCTTGGCTTGCGTGAACTTAATATCTGCACGGGTTGTGGCCCTGGTGCGATGGAAGGGCCAATGAAAGGTGCCGCTATCGGACATGCGAAGCAGCGTTATACTCAGCAACGTTATCTTGGTTTAACCGAGCCTTCGATTATTGCAGCCGAGCCACCAAACCCAATCGTGAATGAGCTGGTTATCATGCCGGACATCGAAAAGCGTTTGGAAGCCTTTGTACGTATGGCGCATGGCATTGTGATTTTCCCTGGTGGTCCGGGCACTGCAGAAGAGTTGCTGTATATTCTTGGCATTATGATGCACCCAGACAACGCCGATCAGCCAATGCCTATCGTGTTAACAGGACCAAAAGAGAGTGAAGAGTACTTCCGCTCTATCGACGAGTTTGTTCGCGATACACTTGGCGAAGAAGGTCAAAAGCATTACGAGATCGTCATTGACGATCCGGCAGAAGTGGCACGTATCATGAAGCGCTCAATGGACTCTGTACGCCTTCACCGAAAAGAAAAAGGCGATGCTTATAGCTTTAACTGGTCATTAAAAATCGAGCCTAACTTCCAGTTACCATTCGATCCAACTCATGAGTCGATGGAGCAATTGGATTTAAGCTTAGATCAAGAACCTCAAGTCTTAGCGGCCAACCTGCGTCAAGCCTTCTCCGGTATCGTGGCTGGTAACGTGAAAGCCGAAGGAATTCGAGAAATCGAACGTCGAGGCCCTTTCACCATTCACGGTGATCCTGTGCTAATGAAAAAGCTCGATAAGTTACTACAAGACTTTGTCGAACAACACCGAATGAAATTACCTGGCGGTTCAGACTACGAACCGTGTTATCGCATCGCTCACCCAGAAATTGGTGGTCGATAGTCAGGCTAGCATTCGTTACACTAGGGGCATTACGCCCCTTTTTTATTGCTAAGTCATTATGTCTATTCATCTTGTTATTATTGATGCCCTAAACCTGATCCGCCGAGTGCACTCTGCACAACCGGATCCAACCGACATAGCAAGAACCATCACCACGACACAAAGAACCCTCACTCGCATTCTGTCAGAAGCCAACCCGACACACATCATTGCGGTTTTCGATCACCATGAACAAGACAGAGGGTGGCGAGCTGAGATTCTTCCAGACTATAAGCAAAATCGAAAACCAATGCCGGAACCACTGATGCAAGGTCTAGATGCGATTCAGCAAGCATGGTGGGAACAAGGTATTGATTCATTGCTTTCTGAAGGCGATGAAGCGGACGACTTGGTTGCTACTCTCGCGACTAAAGTGGCCAGTCATGGTGAAAAAGTCACCATCGTTTCTACGGATAAAGGCTACTGTCAGCTGCTTTCTCCTACCCTACAGATCCGTGATTACTTCCAACATCGTTGGTTAGATGAACCGTTTATCGAAAAAGAGTTCGGCGTAAAACCAAGCCAACTGGCCGATTATTGGGGGTTAACGGGGATCAGCTCTAGCCAAGTGCCTGGGGTTCCGGGCATTGGACCAAAAGCGGCGAAAGAGATTCTTACTCAGTTTGAGAATATTGAAGCAGCCTACGCCAGTGAAGACCTCGCACCGAAATACCGTAAAAAATTAGACGAGCACATTGAGTCTGCACGCTTATGTAAACGCGTCGCGGCTTTAAAGTGCGACATTGAACTCGGCTTTAACTTACAGGACATTCGCTTTACAGGACCAAATAAGGCGGAATAGTGTCTGATGATGGTTTCAAACCATAGAGCTATCAGACAATAAAAAAGCGCCATTTGAAGGCGCTTTTTCTATTCTCGGGACTATCCCCAAATGACTCGGAGATAGAATTAGTACGGCGAAATGTTCGATAGACACTGGATATGAATCGTGATCTCTTCACGATCATGATACAAATGCTTAGCTTGTAGTCTGAACTTTACCTTATTATCAATCAGGAACTGCTTCAGGTTTTCAAGGTCTTGCAGCACCTCGTCATAGCGGCCTTTCATTGGCAGCTTAAGGTTAAAGATTGCCTCTTTCGCCCAACCTTTTAACAGCCACTGGCCCATAAGGTGAGCAACACGAGCTGGCTTTTCTACCATGTCACAAACAATCCATGTTACGTTCTTACGGTCTGGTTCGAATTTAAAACCATCCACCATATGATGCTTGATCTGGCCGGTTTCCATCAAGCTGTCTGCCATCATGCCGTTATCGACACAGTGAACGAACATCGAGCGCTTCACCAATTGGTACGTCCAACCGCCTGGACATGCCCCTAAATCGACCCCCCACATTCCTGGAGCTAAACGCTCATCCCACTCTTCACGTGGAATAAAGACGTGAAATGCTTCTTCCAGTTTAAGCGTTGAACGACTTGGGGCGTCTACTGGGAACTTAAGGCGAGGAATACCCATGAAGAACTGAGAGTTATTGTCTGTGTAAGAATAACCGACATAACAGTGGCCAGGCTCCACAAAACAAATGTGCAGTACTGGCTTCTTCGCGTTGTCTTTGTTCAACATTAAACCTTTACCGCGCAACGCTTGACGCATTGGGACAGTAAATTTACGGCAGAATTTCAGTAGCTCTTTCGCTTCATTCGTATCCGGAGTTTCAATTCTCAAATCCCCACAGCGAGGAAACGCTTCAATGTCTGCTAGCTCATTCAAAATTGGGCTAATGCGGTCATCACTTGGCAGCGATTGAAACTCAGCCGCTACCGCAAACATTTGGCGAGCGAAGATTAACGACTTAAAGTCCAAACCTCTAGCAAGTTTGTCCGCATCTCCATCTTGGTAACACTCGAAGACAACATAACCTGAGTTTCTCTTCACACGAGGGAAGCCATACACTTCCAACTGTGTCGCTTTGTCCTGAATTTCACCAGCACACTCTTTCTCAAAGCCAGAACGGCAATAGAGCATTAGTTGTTTCACTTGGAGACCTCTTTGATATTGAACGCAGCAAAAAAGAACAGACACCAACCAATCATGAACAGTAATCCTCCCATTGGAGTAATGGGCCCAAACCACTTAATGCCTGTCAGCGCCAGCGCGTAAAGACTGCCGCTAAAACAAAAGATGCCGATGATAAAGCAAATCGCTGCAATGAAAAAATATTTTTGTGCTTTTTGTCCCAAATTCAATAGCAATAAAACCGCACAAAACACAATCGCCAGCGTGTGAATAAATTGGTACAACACTCCGGTCTCAAATACGCCAAGCAAATACGGAGCCAGCTGAGCTTTTAACCCATGTGCAGCAAAGGCACCTAGAGCGACAGAAACCAGCCCAGACAGACCAGAAAATGAGAGTAACCACTTACTTTTCATGGTACACCTCTTTGATAAACGCCGCTAACTGCTCTACCGCGAGCTCGATGTTACCCGCCTCGGTATGGCCTGAGCTCTTGCGCGGTTTAAAGCTGTGGTCACCATCGGGTAAAAAACTCACCTTAACTTGCGATGAAAGGACAAAGTCATCGAATTCCTCACGCTTACCAAAGGTGTCTCGCTCCCCTTGTAGAATCAGCGTAGGTTTCTCGATATTCGCTAAGTGATCGCCTTTGAACTTTTCTGGCTTTCCCGGTGGGTGAAATGGAAACCCTAAACAGGCAATGCCCGCCACCAGCTCATTTTCAGCCAGTAAGCTCGACATGCGGCCACCCATTGACTTACCACCAATGACAATAGGTTGAGAGGTAAAGTGAGCAATCACTTCTTCATAGGCTTCCAGCAGTTTTGGCGCACGATCTGGTGGACGCTTTTTCCCATCTTCCGCTCGCTTAATCATATACGGGAAGTTAAATCGCACCACGCGAATTCCTTGCTCAACTAATCCTTTGGCAACAGCGGCCATGAAATCATGTTCCATCCCCGCTCCAGCGCCATGGGCAAAGATAAATAGAGGACCGCTTTCAGGTCCCTCAACTATCCATTGGCTCATCTAGTACTTCCTCTTGCTCTTTTCTCGCGGTCGCTAACATCCAGTCTCTAAACGTTGCGATTCGGCCCATATCTGCCTGCTGTTCATGACACACCACGTAGAATGCATTCTTGGAGATCAACACCTCGTCGAATGGCGCGATGAGTCGTCCAGCTTCCATTTCTGGCTTGGCGAGTACGTTGTTACCAAGCGCAACCCCCTGACCATGCGCAGCAGCCTGTAGCACCATCGTCGAGTGACTGAAAATAGGACCGTGGTTTACATTGATACCTTCGATGTTGTAATGACGCGCAAACTGCTTCCAGTCTTTACGCGAAGTATCATGTAACAAAGTGTGTAATTTGAGGTCACTTAGAGATTCTAATGGTTTGTTGCCTAAAAGTAACGAAGGTGAACAAAGTGGGATCAGAAACTCTTGGTACAATTTATCCGCTCGCAAACCCGGCCAATTCCCACGGCCATAGTAGATAGCCACATCTACATCATCAGTCAGTGAACCTTCATCCATATCCACAGCTTTAATACGTACATCGATATCTGGCTCTTGAGCATTAAAATCGGCCAAACGAGGCACCAACCATTGGATAGCAAAACTCGGCGGTAGACTGATCGTCAATGCCCCTTTTTCACTACGTTCCAATACCTTATCTGTCGCCTCGGCAATCGAGGTGAAAATATCTTTGATGTCGAGAAAGTAACTTTGTCCTTCTTCTGTCAACAATAGCGAACGATTACGGCGACGAAAGAGCTTCAACGATAAGAACTCTTCGAGTGCTTTAATCTGGTGACTGACCGCGGCTTGAGTAACAAACAACTCTTCTGCCGCTCGCGTAAAACTGAGATGACGAGCAGCCGCTTCGAAGACTCGAAGCGAATTTAATGGAGGCAATCTGCGAGACATATGGGACCTCAAATAGGATTAGTTTTTTTAATCTGAAACATTATAAAATGTCCGTTGTCGAACAGCCAGATAAATTCTATATTTCACCCCGCAACACGAGCCTGAACGGCTTGATTTCTTTGGAAATCAATTGGCTTCGTTGTTGCGATGTTGTGTTTGCAAACTCGTATTTCGAGTTAGGTAGATTTCTACCATAATGTTTTGTCCACACTCCCTGTGACAAAACATATACTTCCTGTATTTATTTTTGACCTGTCTGTCAAATTTGTTACACCGCCTAAATTAGGCGGTGTTTTTTTATCTATCGAAAATCTCATCCGTATATCTGGCAGCAACATCACTTTATTACTCTTCTTTCGGATTAATTATCGTTATATCAACACAAAGTGTATGGCTTTGCGATAAGCCTCAACATTATGCTAAGTAATGATTAGCTGTAACGCGATCAAAAACAAAAAAGGCGCAAATTGATGTCTCAATTTGCGCCTTTTAACGTCTTTTTATCAGTCAACTATGGGCGGTAAACTTTTACGTTATTGAAGCCTTGCTCTTGCAAGTAAAGTGCTTGCAGACGGCTCATCACACCACGGTCACAGTACAATAGATATGTCTTAGATTGGTCTAAATCACCAAACTGTGTACCCAACTTGTAGAATGGGATATGTTTCACATCCACACCTTCGATTTCGAGCGGGTTATCGTCTTCCTCTTCAGGACTACGAATATCTAGCACAACCGCGTGCTCTTCTACCGCTTCAACCTGCTCGACTTCTGGTGCAGCTTGCTCAGATTCTTTAGCGATATCACGAATGTCCATCATGCGTGCATCACGAACTACTTGCTCAAGAATGCTAAAGTCAAATTTCTCTTCTTCCGCTTCTAGCTTCGCTTTAATCGCTTTTACTGTCGGCTTCTTAGAAATAACACCACAATACTCTGGCATAGTCTTCGCAAAGTCTTCCGTGCCGATTTCGCGTGCTAGGTTAATGATGTCTTCTTTATCCCAGTTGATAAGTGGGCGCAGAATCAACGTGTCCGTTACGTTATCGATATGACGGAGGTTAGTTAGCGTTTGGCTCGATACCTGACCGAGCGCTTCGCCAGTCACCAATGCTTCGATCTTCATCTTCTGAGCGATCATGCCTGCTGCACGCATGAACATACGCTTCAAGATAACCCCCATTTGGCCGTCATCGACTTTCTCTAGGATTTCCGCAACCACAGGTTCGAAATCAACTGAAATGAAACGTACTTTTGCAGAAGAACCGTATTTGTTCCATAGGTAGTGAGAAACCTGCTTAACGCCGATTTCGTGTGCTGGACCACCTAAGTTAAAGAAGCAGTAATGTACTTTTGAGCCACGCTTGATATGAAGGTAGCTAGAAACACCAGAGTCAAAACCACCAGAGATCAAGCTCAACACGTCTTCTTGCGTGCCCAGTGGGAAGCCGCCTAAACCTTTATGACGAGCCAGCACTTGGTTTAGCTTATCGTTCGAGACTTCCACCTTGATCGTCACGTCTGGGTTTTGCAGCTTAACTCTTGCGCTCTCAATCGCTTGGTTTAAACCACCGCCGACATAACGCTCTAGTTCGATAGAGGTAAAGTCGTGCTTACCGCGACGCTTCGCACGTACAACAAAGGTTTTATTTTCGAGTGCAGAGCGATTTAGCTCCAGTACTTGTTCGAAGATATCGTGCAAATCTTTAAATTCGGTCTGCTTCACTTCCAGTACGTGGTGAATGCCTGGTGTATGAGTCAAAACCTCAAGAACTTCAGCGTGGAATTCGTTACTCTCAGAGGTCACTTCAATGTGATCACGACGGTTGAATACCGCGACAGATTCCGTGCGGCTCTTAATGATGTTACGAATGTTGCACTCTAAAATCTTTGTGAAGCGCTTACGCACAGATTCACTTTTTACAAAAATTTCTGGATGGGGCTTTACAATAAATTTCATAGTCTAATTCGCAGGTTAGTTTCGCAATCAACAAAGAGTGACACTCAACTTCAATGCTTCATACGCAGTAAAACCGCGTTTCAGTCACAAAAAGTAGTCTGAGCTCACTTTTAAGGCGCGAGATTATACACCCAAGCGGATTGGAAAAACAAAAAAAGCGAGCAATCTGCTCGCTTTCCTATCTCTCTACTGACTTAAAACTAAAGTCTAGTTATTGAATTACAGGCACTTCTTCACTGTATAGTGGTTCGCCTTGCATGATGCTGATTTCAACCCGTCGGTTAAGCGCGCGATTTTCATCAGAATCATTCGGCAACAATGGTTCAGTATCTGCCATGCCTCGCACTCTCAAACGTTGATGAGAGAAGCCTCTCACCTTCTCCATCTCTTGTGCAACCGATACGGCGCGCTGAGAAGAGAGATCCCAGTTAGAACGATAAAGCTCTGAGTCCAACGGTCGGTTGTCCGTATGACCGGATACTCGCACAATGCCTGGCACGTCTTTTACTAACTCTGCAATTTGTCGAACTAAAGGGCGGAATTTAGGCTGCAAGAAAGCCGAACCTTCAGGGAATGCACCTTTTTCACGCATGCGTATGACAATCTGTTGGCCAAGATTTTCAACTTCAATGGCACCTTGTTCAATCTCTCGCTCTAAGGCTTTCTTGATGCTTTCCATCAAGGTTTCCATCTCTTGCGACATCTCTTCAGATTGCTGCTGTTGCATGTCCGCTTCTGCAGATTGATTGTTTTGCGTTGACGTTTCTGGCGACTGGCCCCCCGTTAACTTGCCTTCATCACGCTTTGTGCCACCAGCTCGGTCAGACTCCCCTTCATGAAATTCGAGCGTCTGCTGAGTGATGTCCATGGTTTGCTGCATGATGACATCAATCGGCGTTGGTTCCGGTCGGCCCGGTCGAAATTCTTGAGCAATGATGCTAGTACCTTTGGGAATGTCTTTCACTTCAAGTTGATTTTGTACACCGAAGGCAAATTTCATTGATCCCGCAATCTGTTTGAACTTCAGCACGTCCATCTCAGAAAACGAGAGCAGAAGAACAAAGAAACACATCAGTAGCGACATTAAGTCCGCGAATGTCCCCATCCATAACGGGAGACCGGGTGGCGGGCAATCGCATTTGTTATCTTCATCATCCATCACTACTCTCCAAGTTACTCGTCAATCTCAAGGGCACGTTTACCTTCGTTGAGGTAGTTCTTCAAGTAGCTATCAATCACTCGCGGGTTTTGACCATCTTGAATCGCTAATACACCATCCATGATCAAACGGCGGTTTAGCGTTTCTTGGTCACGGCGCAGAGAAAGCTTATCTGCAATAGGGAAAAACACCATGTTGGACAGGATCGCGCCATACAATGTGGTTAAGAGCGCAACCGCCATTGCTGGTCCAATCGCTTTTGGGTCATCCATGTTCGAAAGCATTGCGACTAAGCCAACCAAGGTACCAATCATCCCCATTGCAGGGGCAACGTCACCAAAGGCGCGAAATACGCCAGTGCCTTGAGTATGTCGTTCATCCGTAAGCGCGATGTCTTTTTTTAAGGCTGCTCTTACCACGTCGGCATCATGGCCATCAACAAGCAAATCAATGCCTTTTTGCATAAAAGTGTTATTAATTTCCATCTCTTCAAGAGCAAGAAAACCACCTTTACGTGCCGCATCGGCCATTTCCACAATTTTTGCGATCAAGTCTTCCGGTTCATCCGCTTTAAACATGAAGGCTTTGCCTGCGATCTTTGTTGCACCAAAGAACTGTCCCATTGTGAACTTCATTAGTACTACAAATATTGAGCCACCAACGACAATAAGGATCGACGTGACATCGACAAACATGCCGATGCTGCCACCAAGCACCATCGCCATAATGACGAATGCAAAACCACCAATCAAACCTAATAGGGTTGCTAAATCCACAAAGCACTCCTCTCGCTATACTCAAATACTGCCATTGGGCGGATTATTACCTGTATCGACAACTCGCGCAGAATTTTTAGAAAAATCTTAGCTAATGGATCACAAATTAGACTTAACAACCTTAACCAAAATATGGGGTTTCAGCGCTTAGGCTCGTTTAACGCTAATTTTGTGACAATTATATAAGGTTAAATTTGACCAAGTTACTAGGCTAAGGTAACTTTCGTGCATCTTCTCCAAGGCTTGATTAAGGCAGAAAAAAGATGGCGGTCAAGAAACCAGAAAACATGACCTTCGAAGCAACCATTGAAGAGCTTGATAGCTTGGTTGATCAATTAGAAAATGGCGATCTTGCCCTAGATGATGCTCTACGTAAGTTTGAACGAGGCATTGCCTTAGCTCGTGCCGGCCAAACTAAACTTAGCGACGCCGAACAGCGCGTAAGTATTCTTCTTAGCGAAGATGATGAAGCACCACTGAGTGACTTCAAACCAGATTCAGAATAACCATCAGTAGTGAGCAATGTGATGCAACAGACATTGACGTCTTTTCAACAAAGAAACAATCAGCAATTGAACTTGTGGCTCGATCAGCTTCCATATCAAGAGCAGCCATTGATTCAAGCAATGAAATACGGCCTTTTGCTAGGTGGAAAACGCGTTCGCCCTTTTCTTGTTTACATCACAGGTCAAATGCTCGGCTGTAAACCTGAAGACTTAGACACTCCTGCCGCTGCTATCGAATGTATACATGCCTACTCACTCATTCATGATGATCTGCCAGCCATGGACGATGATGAACTGCGTCGAGGTCAACCAACTTGTCATATTAAGTTTGATGAAGCAACCGCAATACTGACAGGTGATGCACTACAAACTCTCGCCTTCACCATTATTGCCGATGGTCAATTAAACCCGGCAGCCGAGACTCAACGCATCAACATGATCAAAGCGTTGGCGCATTCTTCTGGCGCCAACGGCATGTGTGTTGGACAAGCTTTAGATTTAGGCGCAGAAAATCGCCAAGTTTCTCTTGAAGAAATGGAAGAGATACACCGTAAAAAAACCGGAGCTCTGATTGATTGTGCGGTAAAATTAGGTGCATTAGCTGCTGGTGAGAAAGGTATCGAGGTTCTACCTCACTTGGAGCGCTACTCAAAAGCAATTGGTTTGGCGTTTCAGGTTCAAGACGATATTCTTGATATCATCAGTGACACAGAAACACTGGGTAAGCCTCAAGGTTCCGACCAAGGTCTGAATAAGAGCACTTATCCTTCCCTGCTGGGTTTAGAGGGAGCCATAGAGAAAGCTCACACTCTGTTACAGGAAGCACTTCAAGCATTGGAAGCTATCCCATACAATACTCAGTTACTCGAAGAGTTCGCCCGATATGTCATCGAGCGCAAAAATTAACACTATAAGCGCGCATTTATATGACTCTTGATATTTCAAAGTACCCAACACTGGCGTTAGCAAATACACCGGAAGAATTACGTCTCCTTCCGAAAGAAACATTACCAAATCTGTGTGATGAACTGCGAACGTATCTGCTAAATTCAGTGAGCCAATCTAGCGGACACTTAGCGTCTGGCTTAGGCACCGTGGAGCTAACTGTCGCTCTGCATTATGTTTACAACACCCCTATCGACAAATTGATCTGGGATGTTGGTCATCAGGCTTACCCGCATAAAATCCTCACCGGTCGTCGCGATAAAATGCCAACAATTCGCCAAAAGGATGGTCTACACCCTTTCCCTTGGCGTGAAGAAAGTGAATATGACACCTTATCTGTCGGTCACTCTTCGACATCGATTAGTGCAGGTCTTGGCATGGCCATCAGCGCACAAAAAGAAGGCAAAGGTCGTAAAATTGTCAGTGTGATTGGCGATGGCGCAATTACAGCAGGCATGGCATTCGAAGCCATGAACCACGCTGGCGACGTTCATCCTGATATGTTGGTGATTTTGAACGACAACGAAATGTCGATTTCAGAAAACGTAGGCGCGCTGAATAACCACCTTGCTAAGGTACTTTCTGGCAGCTTGTACACTTCTATCCGTGAAGGCGGTAAGAAAGTGCTGTCTGGTGTTCCACCTATTAAAGAGTTGGTTCGCCGTACGGAAGAGCACCTCAAAGGCATGGTAGTGCCTGGTACTCTGTTCGAAGAGTTCGGCTTTAATTACATTGGTCCGATTGATGGGCACGACGTCAATGAACTCGTCAAAACGCTAAAAAACATGCGTGAGCTCAAAGGTCCTCAGTTCCTGCACATCATGACCAAGAAAGGCAAAGGTTATGAGCCTGCCGAGAAAGATCCTATCGGCTACCACGGTGTTCCTAAATTCGATCCAACGCATAACTGTCTACCGAAAAGCAGTGGCGGTAAGCCAACTTACTCAAAGATCTTTGGTGACTTTTTATGTGATATGGCGGCCCAAGATCCTAAGCTAATGGCAATTACGCCAGCAATGCGCGAAGGCTCTGGTATGGTACGTTTCTCAAAAGAATATCCAGACCAATACTTTGACGTGGCGATTGCTGAGCAACACGCTGTGACACTTGCAACAGGTATGGCAATTGCGGGCGATCATCCAATCGTTGCTATCTATTCGACTTTCTTGCAACGTGGTTATGACCAACTGATCCACGATATCGCGATCATGGATTTACCAGTAATGTTCGCTATCGACCGTGCAGGTCTCGTTGGTGCAGATGGCCAAACTCACCAAGGCGCATTCGATCTAAGCTTTATGCGCTGTATTCCGAACATGGTGATCATGGCGCCAAGTGACGAAAACGAATGTCGACAAATGCTTTACACTGGCCATAAACATACTGGCCCTAGTGCGGTTCGATACCCTCGCGGTAGCGGGATGGGCGTAGAAATCGAAACTGAGTTTACGGCTTTAGAAATCGGTAAAGGACGCATGGTTCGCCAAGGTGAAAAAGTTGCTATTCTGAACTTTGGTACTTTCTTGGGTAACGCGTTAGAAGCGGCAGAATACCTTAACGCCACTGTTGCTGATATGCGCTTTGTGAAGCCGCTCGATGAAGCATTAATTCGTCAATTAGCCGCAGATCATGACGTGCTCGTGACGTTAGAAGAAAATGTTATCGCAGGTGGTGCAGGTGCAGGTGTCGTTGAGTTTATGATGAAAGATAAAATCATTAAGCCAGTCTTAAACCTAGGCTTACCCGATGAGTTTATTCATCAAGGAACACAAGATGAACTGCATGAAGAGCTTGGTCTCGATGCAAAAGGGATTGAAAAATCCATCTTGGATTATTTAGCAAAATAGAATTTAAAAAGGGATGCTCATGGCATCCCTTTTTTATGTCCAGCGTTTAATTCATCCAGCCAGCGTATTTTGCGACTAGAAACAGGGCAACACCAGCCATAATTCCCGCCACGATATCATCAACCATAATACCCAGCCCACCGTGAACTCGCTTATCTAGCCACCCAATTGGCCACGGTTTTACCATGTCGAAAAAACGGAACAGGATGAAGCCAGTGAGCAACCACTTCCACTCGGTCAACGGAATATTTAACGCAGGGACGATACCCATCGTAATCCAAAAACCCGCAAATTCATCCCATACGATTGAACCATGATCATGTACTTTCATGTCTGCAGACGTCACTTGGCAGATTTGAATGCCGATCACACACGAAATCAGAACAACAATGACATACGCCGTAAATGGCAATTGCGCCAACAACAAAAAGAAGGGCACGGCCGCCAATGTGCCCATTGTTCCTGGGATAAACGGGGATAATCCGCTGCCAAAACCCGTCGCCAATAGATGCCACGGGTTCTTTAATGAAATCAGAGAAAGAGGGTTGGTCATATCCTTAAACCTATACTGCTAGTTTGGTTTCAATCGTCATGCCTGTGAGCTGCTCAATAGTAACAGGCTCTTGGCTAGAGCTTAGCTCAGATCATTTAAAGTGGTCGAAGCCACTTAAGTCCCAATCAAGTGGTTGATTGTTATCATGCAGCTCGAAGGTTCCATTTGGTCGGATTTGACCAATACATGTGACCTTACAGCCAGTATGAGATAAAGCGCTTTGTAACGAGCCTCGATTTTGCTCCGGCACGGTAAAACACAACTCGTATTCTTCGCCACTTGCTAAAGCATACTGCTGCGCGCTGATCTTATCATCTAAAAACTGGACTAATTCTGAAGAGATCGGTAGCTGAGAGACATCAATACTCACCCCAACCTGAGATCGCTGTAAAATGTGCTTAATATCAGAGATTAAACCATCTGAAATATCTATCGCCGACGAGGCTAAGCCAACAAGAGCTTGTCCAGCAAGCACACGCGGAGAACTAAGGTAATGAGCTCGCTCTAGTGCTTCCGCACCGACTCTGCTGCGCAGAGAGTCATCTAGAATCACATCCAAGCCAGCTTTTGCATCGCCAAGGTTTCCCGTTACGTATACCCAATCCCCAGGCTTTGCGCCGGATCTCGTGAGCGCTTTGTCTTCAGGTACAAAACCTTGCACCGTTAGTGTCAGACACAATGGCCCTTTGGTGGTGTCACCGCCTATTAACTGGATACCATAGTAATCAGCCAGTTCGAAAAATGCATCACAGAAAGGTGCAAGCCATTCTTCATCTGGCTCGGGCATCGTTAATGCAAAGCTCACCCACGCAGGCGTTGCGCCCATCGCAGCCAAATCACTGATGTTAGAAGCCAATGCTTTGTGTGCGACCCATGCTGGGTTCGCGTCGGCTAAGAAATGCGTTCCAGCTACCAATGTATCCGTGCTAATCGCAATCTGAACATTAGCTGGCGCTTTGACCAAAGCACAATCATCACCAGCCGCTAGATGGACATCTTTACGTTGGCTCTGACGACCGACGAAGTATTTGTCTATCAGATTAAATTCACCAGACATAATTCACTTACTTTTTGATGTAAAAGCTTTTGATACAAAAAAGGTCAGCATGTGCTGACCTTTTCATTGAAGAAATCGTTATTTCTTACGAATGTGAGGTGCTGCTTTATCAAGTACACCGTTCACAAACTTGTGGCTATCTTCTGCTGCGAAGACTTTTGCAAGTTCAATCGCTTCATTGATAACAACTTTGTAAGGAACATCTTCGCGACGAGTCATCTCGTACATAGCAAGGCGAAGAAGAGCAAGTTCCATCATATCTAAATCCTGCATAGGACGAGAGATGTATGGACGAATTTTGCTATCTAGCTCAGCGTGGCTAAGTACAACACCGCTTAGTAGTTCACGGAAGTAAGCTACGTCTGTTTCTGGAGCAGCAAGCGCTGGCTCAGATGCATGAAGTTCTTCTTCATCGTATTTGTCGCCAGACAAAAACTGTTCTTCAATCTTGGCAACATTCTCTTTAGTAATTTGCCATGAGTAGATCGCCTGTAGAGCGAATTGACGTGCGTTACGACGTGCGGCTGGTTTCACACTGGCCCCCATTAGGAATCAATTTCAGATAGTACATTAATCATTTCAAGTGCGCTTAGTGCAGCCTCTGCACCTTTATTACCAGCCTTGGTTCCTGCGCGTTCAATCGCTTGATCGATCGTATCAACAGTCAAAACACCAAATGCTACTGGAATGCTGAATTCCATAGACACTTGTGCTAGACCTTTGTTCATTTCACTACAAACATAGTCAAAGTGAGGCGTTCCACCGCGAATAACAGACCCTAGAGAAACAATAGCGTCGAATTTGCCAGTTTTAGCAACACGCTGAGCTACTAGAGGTAGTTCTACGGCACCTGGACAACGCACAACCGTGATGTTGTCTTCGCTTACTTGTCCGTGACGCTTTAGTGTATCGATCGCACCAGAAAGTAGGCTTTCGTTAATAAAACTGTTGAAACGAGAAATAACGATAGCAATTTTTGCATTTGGCGCTGGGAAGCCACCCTCGATCACTTTCATAAGCTTTCCTTTAACTCTATTTATAAGTGAAATATGTTCATCAAGTGAGAATCGCCGGATTCTAGCACAAATTTGTGAGCAATATCTAATGGAAATTGGAGGCAAATCACCGGTTCCTAGCCATTGACGAGTTGAGTGCGTAAAAGACTAGGAACTTATTGTTCGGTTGTTACTCGCAGACGTACTCAACCACGTTCAGACCAAAACCACCTAATGCGTGGTACTTTTTGTTGGTCGATGACAGAAGGCGCATATCATGTACACCGAGATCCGCAAGAATCTGTGACCCCACACCAACACGGCGAGACGTGCCTTGTTTTTTAGCAAGCGTTGGTGCTTCACCTTTGTCTTGCGCTTCAAACATCTTCACGCGATGAATAAGTAGATCAGTCGATTCTTCATGGCCAAGAACAACCAGCACACCGCCTTCTTCACCAATGCGTTTCATTGCCTTATCTAGTGTCCAGCTACGCTCTGCATTACGATCGCTACGTAGTAAGTCGGTAAAAACGTCTTGAAGATGTACGCGAACCAGTGGCGCTTTTTCTTTCAAATCGCCCTTGCACATTGCGTAGTGCACTTGGTTATCAATGGTGTCCTTGTACGTGACTAACGTGAACTCGCCAAACTCTGTCGGTAACTTGCACTCTGCCACACGTTCAATCGTTGTCTCAGTGTTATTGCGGTACTCAATTAGGTCGGCAATAGTGCCCAATTTAATACCGTGCTTCTCTGCAAAGACCTCTAGATCAGGGCGACGAGCCATGGTGCCGTCGTCATTTAAGATCTCAACAATCACCGATGCAGGCTCTAAACCAGCAAGGCGAGCCAAATCACAGCCCGCTTCAGTGTGACCTGCGCGAGTCAGTACACCGCCATCTTGGGCCGCGAGCGGGAAGATATGACCAGGCTGTACCAAATCCGCAGCTTTGGCGTTTGGCGCGACTGCCGCTTGAACCGTGCGTGCGCGATCCGCTGCTGAAATACCCGTCGTTACCCCTTCTGCCGCCTCAATAGAAACGGTAAAGTTGGTTGTGTATTGCGCATTATTGTCTTGCACCATTGGTGGCAGACCTAGGCTTTCGCAACGATCTTTGGTCATGGTTAAACAAATCAGGCCACGGCCGTAGGTTGCCATAAAGTTGATGGCTTCCGGCGTAATATGCTCGGCAGCCATGATCAAGTCACCTTCATTCTCGCGGTCTTCATCATCCATTAGGATGACCATTTTGCCTGCGCGAATATCATCAATAATTTCTTGTGGCGTACTGATTGGCATAGTCTGTTATCCCGTTATTCTAAATTTGTTATTGCGACAGCAATGAAAAATCACGTTGCAGTGAATGCTAGTTAGGTCAATAGTTTGAGCTTTGCATCAAGCAAGTCAATGAATCTCGCGGTGTTCTGTGAGTCTGCTCTTTATCGCATGCCTCACGCAGCCACTCCCAAGACTTATGCAAAACCGTTTTGCTGTAAAAAGTCCATCGTGATACGAGACTCGGCCTTATCTTCTTGCTGTCCTTGCAGTAAACGCTCCATATAACGCGCAAGTACATCAACTTCTAAGTTGACTTTGCGCCCCACTTGAAACTGGTCAATCGTAGTTTCTTCACTCGTATGAGGAACGATCGTCAGCTTAAAAGCATTTTTACGTAAGTCGTTGACGGTTAGGCTAATACCATCAACTGTAATCGAGCCTTTCTCTGCGACGTACTTGCTAATTTCCGCAGGCATTGCAACCCAAAACTCTATCGCACGGCCAACTAAATTACGTTCGACAATTTCACCAACCCCATCGACATGGCCAGAAACGATATGTCCACCCAATCGCGTTGTTGGTAACATGGCTTTTTCTAGATTCACCTTATCGCCCACTTGGTATTCGGCAAACCCAGTTTTCTTCAAGGTTTCTAATGACAGATCAGCACTGTAATAGTGGCTTCCGAAGTCAACTACCGTTAAGCAAACACCATTGGTCGCAATGCTATCGCCTAACTTAACGTCTGACATATCAAGCGTCCCCGTTTCAACCGTGACGGTGATGTCTTCGCCCTTCGGCGTAATCGCAGCTAACTTGCCAACTGCTTCTACTATTCCTGTAAACATACTATTTCTTATCTAAGTTCATTACGTTTTATGGTGGCGGTGATGCGAATGTCTACCCCAACCATACGAACGTCTGTAATGTTTAAATCTATGACGTCAGCCATAGCGCTTAATCCTAAAGCACCGATAAGCCCCCGACCATCGCTGCCCATGAGTTTTGGCGCAAGGTAAACAATGAGCTCATCTACAAGATTAGCCTTTATCATCGCACTCGCTAGCGTAGCTCCAGCTTCAACCCATAAGTGATTGATGTGGTGCTCATCCGAGATACGCTTTAATGTTGTTGATAAGTCAATTTGGTCAGCGCTGTCCAATAGAGGGATACAGTCTCCATCTGGGCTAACAATAACTCGCTCTCCATCGGTGTGGAACAGCTTGAGCGCATCCGTTAAATGGTTCTGACGGTCTAAGATTACACGTACTGGTTGACGAAGTTCTTCTCGTAAATACTGCGCTTGAACACTGGTAGGTAAGTCATCCCAACGCACATTGAGTGACGCATTATCATCAATCACCGTTTTGCTAGTAGAAAGAATGCCACCACTCATTGCTCGATAACGCTGCACATCTTGGCGGGCCGCTGGGGAGGTGATCCATTGGCTCTGCCCATTACTGAGCGCGCTTTGCCCATCCAAGCTGGCTGCCATTTTTAATTGAACAAACGGCATGCCTGTACGCATGTACTTTATAAAACCAGGGTTAAGGGCAAGGGCATCTTGCTCTAACAAGCCAATTTGTACTTCAACTCCGGCATCACGCAACATCTGGATGCCCCGCCCCGCAACTTTAGGGTTTGGGTCTACCATTGCGCAAACCACACGTGCCACTTTGGCTTTGATTAGCCCTTCAGCACATGGCGGCGTACGGCCGTAATGAGAGCAAGGTTCGAGCGTCACATAAGCGGTTGCACCAACTGCTTTTTCACCCGCCATGCGCATCGCGTGCACTTCGGCATGCGGCTCACCAGCGCGGTGGTGATAGCCCTCACCAACAATTTCTTCATCACGAACGATGACGCACCCCACATTTGGATTTGGGGCTGTGGTATAAATGCCACGTCTCGCTAACTTAATAGCTCGTGACATCATGGCGAAATCTAAATCAGAAAACGCTCTTTCAGGAGTATGTTGAGTCATGAGCTACTCAGTCTTCTAGGCGGGCAATCTCTTCGCCAAACTCGCGAATGTCTTCAAAGCTGCGGTAAACTGAGGCGAAACGGATATAAGCGACCTTGTCGAGTTCTTTGAGTTGGTCCATGACTAAATTACCAATCATTTCACTCGGAACCTCTCGTTCACCCGTCGCACGCAATTGTGATTTGATCATGCTGATCGCTAACTCTATAGAATCAGCACTCACTGGGCGTTTCTCTAATGCGCGCTGAATACCGCCAACCATTTTATCTTCATCAAATGGTTCACGGTTGCCATTCGATTTGATCACTTTAGGCATCACTAACTCTGCGCTTTCAAACGTAGTAAAACGCTCGCTACACGCCAAGCACTGACGGCGACGTCGAACTTGATGGCCATCAGCCACTAAGCGGGAATCAATAACTTTGGTATCGTTCTCGGAACAAAAAGGACAATGCATATCACCTCCATATCTATACCCAAATAACCTCATGAGCAATCACGGCTAACCACGCGTTCATAGTTATGCGGACTCTATTAAAGCTATTTGGGTATAACGCTTTCAAACCGAAATAAAAGCTCATGTAGTGTAGCGGAATTGGTATGTTAGACAAAACAAAAAGGGGCCCAAAGGCCCCTTTTTCACTCAAGATCTCGTTGAATGTGTTAACTGCGTGCTAAGTAATTCGCTTTACCAACCCACTTGTAGCTAGTTAGCTCTTCTAAGCCCATTGGACCACGGGCATGTAGCTTTTGCGTGGATACTGCGACTTCTGCGCCAAGGCCAAATTGCGCACCGTCTGTAAAGCGCGTTGAAGCATTCACATAAACCGCCGCAGAACCGGCAGAATTGATGAACAGTTCTGAGTTTTCCAAACTATTGGTCATGATCGCATCTGAGTGGCTCGCGTTATGAACACGCATATGATCAATTGCATCTTTCACATCAGACACGACTTTTACACCAAGGGTGTAGCTCAACCATTCCGTATCAAAGTCACCTTCAACAGCATCGCGAACTTGTTTCGCTTGCTCCATGAGTTCTTTTGCTTTTGGCTCTGCCACGAACGTCACTTTTTCGTCCATACGCTCAACGATCATTGGCAGAAACTGTGCTGCAATTTTTTCATGCACGAGCAGCGTATCTAATGAGTTACACGCAGATGGACGTTGAACTTTAGAGTTCTCAACCACATTCAGGGATTTCTCTAGATCAGCGGATTCGTCGACAAAGATATGGCTGATACCAAAGCCGCCAATAATCACCGGAATCGTGCTGTTTTCTTTACACATTTTGTGTAGGCCAGCACCACCGCGTGGAATGATCATGTCGACGTAATCGTCCAGTTTAAGCAGTTGAGAGACTAGCTCACGATCTGGCTTTTCAATGTACTGAACCGAAGCGGCAGGAAGGTTCGCCTTTGCTAGCGCAGACTGAATAACCTTTACCAATTCCATATTCGAGAAAAACGTCTCTTTGCCGCCACGCAAAATGCTTGCGTTGCCGGTTTTCAAGCACAGCGCCGCAATATCAATGGTCACGTTAGGACGCGCTTCATAAATTACGCCCACAACACCCAGTGGTACGCGGCGGCGAGACAATGACATCCCATTTTCCAGTACCTTACTGTCGATTTCGCTGCCCACAGGATCGTTCAAGCTAATGACGTTGCGAACATCATTCGCAATTGCAGTCAATCGTTCTTCATTCAACAAAAGGCGATCGAGCAGCGCATCGGTTAAACCCGCTTCACGGCCAAGTTCGATGTCTTTAGCGTTTGCCGCCAAAATAGCAGCGGAGTTTGCTTCTAGCTCATCAGCGATGATCGCTAAAGCTTGGTTCTTTTGCGCAGTTGACGCTGTCGCTAATTCGAAAGCTGCATCTTTAGCAGCTTTACCCATATTCGTTAAATCCACTTTGCTTCCCTCTAATTCTATTCCTGAATGACGACCAAATCATCGCGATGAATCACCTCAGAGCCATAATCATGCCCCAAAATAGAGATGATATCTTTACTGTGCTTACCAGTAATTTTAGTTAGGTCATCACTTGAGTAGGCGCTGATGCCACGAGCCACCAACTTACCGTGAGAATTTGTTACACGCGCCACTTCGCCTCGTGCAAAGTCACCACTTACTTTGATTACCCCTTTAGCCAGTAGGCTACTGCCCTTACCAACCACAGCATTTACCGCACCGTCATCAATAATGATGTCGCCCGATGCCGCAGGTCCCGCCAGAATCCAGCGTTTACGGTTTTCTAAAGCTTCAGCGCAAGGTAGGAAGCGTGTGCCTTGTGGCTCTGCACTCAAAGAGTCAAAGATAACATTCGGTGCACTACCGGCACCAATAATAACCTCGATACCAGCGCGGCGAGCGATGTCTGCGGCTTGCAGCTTCGTTGCCATACCGCCTGTACCCAATGTTGTACCACTTCCTCCTGCGATTTTACGCAGCGTATCGTCGATGGTTTTTACTTCCTTGATCAGCTCTGCGTTCGGGTCTTTACGAGGGTCAGCAGTAAACAGACCTTTTTGGTCAGTTAAAAGCAAGAGCTTATCTGCGCCACACAAAATGCCCACCAAAGCGGAAAGGTTGTCGTTATCGCCCACTTTAATCTCGCTGGTCGCAACGGCATCATTTTCGTTTACGATAGGAATAATATCGTTCGCAACGAGCGCATTGATGGTGTCGCGTGCGTTTAAGAATCGCTCGCGATCTTCTAAATCAGCACGAGTTAGTAGCATTTGACCAATCTTAATGCCGTAAATACCAAACAAAGACTCCCATGTTTGAATCAAGCGACTTTGACCCACCGCCGCAAGTAATTGTTTACTCGCCATCTCGTTGGGCAATGCGGGGTAACCAAGGTGCTCACGACCTGCTGCAATAGCACCAGACGAAACCATTACCACTGAATGGCCTTGTTTTTTAAGCTCAGCACACTGGCGCGCTAACTCAACCATGTGAGCACGGTCGAGTGCCAGAGTGCCGCCTGTCAGCACACTTGTACCCAGTTTCACAACGACCGTTTGTGGTTGTGAAACAACTGCATTTTGTTGATTCGTTGTCATGATGTCTTCTGAAGTGAAAAACAAATAAAGAGAGGATGTTTTAACAATCAAAGAGGGAATTAACAAGAGAAAAGGTGCGTTTTCGCACCTTTTTGTTTGGTATTAAATGAAAACAACCAAATTAAGCGAAATCGAAAGACTCCGTGTGATATTCGACTTCTAATTTGAAGTGTTCTTCTAAAGTATCAACCAGCTTTTGATGGAATGTGCTCTGCGTCAGATACACTTCCTCTACCGCTTTTTTAGGCAGGGCTTCAGATACCCATTGCCCTTCTTTGTTGTACTTGCCGATATGATATTTGGCAGTAAAGCCTCCTTCGATGGATTCTAAATCCATCCACCAGCCCCAAAATTCACGCTTCTCAGGCGATTTTTTGTCGTCTACACAAACAGATAGACAATCAAAATAATAGCGCCCTTCTTGCGATTGTGGTTCGCGCAGGTAAGGCCCTATCGCCTTCAACTTTGACATCAAGCGAAAGTGAGTCGGGCCCTGAGTCGTCTCTGACATATGAATCTCCGTTTTCATAGTTAAAAGTAAACACCCAAGAATGATTATTATTTTTAATTATCATGAGCTTATTTTTTGCTCAGATATATCACTTTTAACTAATTTAGGAGAATTGTCACCCTAATAATTCATCTTCTAGCCACTTTATGGCTAAATCGAGGGATTGCTCATATCCTTTTGTAATCGTTTTGGAACTGATTTTTTTCGCTCTGCCATACTGGCTAAACAGCGCGACGAGTTGGTTATCACTGTGTGGAGACACCGGATCGCCTTCAAGGCTCAAAGCTAAAATAGGTACTTTAGTTTTTCTACTGCTCAAGAAGCCCTGAACTTTCAATGACCAGGCCATCATCTGGCCCGCCATGCTATTAATATCAACCGCGCTTTTCCCTAAGCGAGAAGCCAAAAGATCTAAGTACATCTTCGGCATTTTTTGCAGCTTCTCAGGGGAAGTAAAAATATCATGTACGGGTGCGCCGAGGGCTACACAAGCTTTGATCTTCTCTTGCTCAACAAAAGAGAGTCGGATCATGGCATTACCACCAAAACGAAATCCAACTAACCCCACTTTGTGATGATCCACCCAAGGCAATGAATACAGCTCATTTAGTACCGCTTGGTGCAGACAGCTTGAGTTCTCAGTCAAAGGCCAGTGAGAACTGTGCCCCACCGAAGGCATGTCGACCGTCAACATTGCGATATCTCGTGGTGCAAGATGATTGCGGAACAAACGCCACATGTCGGTTTGTAACGTATCGAGACCAGCACTCACCATCACCACAGGCAGTTGTTTGTCGGTTCTTGGCAAATGAAGATTCGCGATGATTTTGCGATTTTGGTAAGGCACTTCAATTTGCTTGATAGTGTACTTGGTCTTCTCTGCGCCGTCAGAGTACGCTTTGTTTGCCAGCACTTGAGCCTGCAAGGCCAAATTATCATTCTTCAGATGTGGGTAGCCTGCGATACTAAAACACAAAGAAGCAGTGAAGAGTTCATCGGCGGCCTCCTCACCTTGCATTTCATTTGAACGCTTCTGATGCTCCATGCCGAGCTTAATCCACTCAAATGTCCAGTTGCCGTTGTGGTACCCCATTACGGTGTCTAACCAATCATCATTGGTTCGAGAGTGGGAAGAAGAAGCGATTTTAGAAAGCACACCTTCCATCTCTATCGGAGACAACCCTTGCCAAGCCCATTGCAAGCGGCGCAAATGACGATACCAAGCACGATCACCCTGCGCCTCTCGCTCATCAAGTATTTTTTGACTGGTCGGCATGTACTGGGTAAGCGCAGAGGTTTCTTTTGCTTGCTTATGTTTCACGAACAAAGTTTCGGAAAGATTTTTACTGACGTCTTCAGACATAGGAAGAACCTTAGGCTATTAGCATGAGTTGTTATGATAATAAAAAAAATGCCCCTATACAGGGGCATTTCTCAATATTCTTTAATAGCGTTTATTTTTGCTTGCGGTTTACAGGCTCAGCGTACTGGATTGACATATCCCAAGGTTGTTCAATCCAAGTGTCTTGCGCGATATCTACCACATAATCATCTAGCAACGCTTTGCCTGAAGGTTTCGCACACACAGCGATCATCTTCGCTTTTGGATACATCTCACGTAGTTTGCGCGCCGTATCACCACTGTCTACTAGGTCTTCAACGATTAGGTAACCTTCACCATCGCCTTCAGGTGCTTTTAGTACCGTCATATCGCGCTGATGATCATGGTCGTAGCTTGAAATACAGATTGTATCAACGTAACGAATACCCAGTTCACGAGCCAAGATAGCGCCAGGAACCAAACCACCGCGGCTTACTGCCCAAATCCCTTTCCATTGCTCAGCTGGCATTTGTTTTTCAGCCAGTTCACGGCAGTAAGTCTGCATTGCATCCCAAGTGATAATGAATTTTTTACTCATTGTAATAACCTAATAATTTGAAAATATGCATCCTCAAAATCTAGCGAACTCACTCAAAAGCGGAATGCTCACTGACCTCTCCAAAACGTATGGAGATGAGGATTTCAAGCTGCGCAAACGATTATTCTACCGAAACACACCGCTAATACCAACGGTGATATCAAAATTCTCTGCCTATTCCGCAGAAAAACCGTCTGAAGTGAACAACATGAAAAAAGAAAAAGCCAGCGTGAATAAATCCACACTGGCTTTTTGCTCGAGAAATTAACCGACGAGGTATTTGACGATGAAGATGGCAGACATCACCCACACACTCATCGACACTTCACGGCCCTTGCCGCTGAATAATTTGATCGCCGAGTACGCGATAAAGCCTAACGTAATACCCTCTGCAATCGAGAACGTTAACGGCATCACCAAACAAGTCACAACAACTGGTGATGCTTCCGTTAGGTCACGCCAATCAATGCTTACTAGCCCAGACAACATCAAAATCGCGACATAGAACAGAGCGCCCGATGTTGCGTAAGCTGGGATCATTCCTGCTAGTGGTGAAAACAATAGAGCAAGTAGGAAGAGCACACCAACAACCACTGCTGTTAGACCAGTACGACCACCAGCCGCCACACCAGAAACACTCTCAATGTAAGATGTGGTGTTTGAGGTACCAAGTAGTGCACCTACTGACGTTGCCGTTGAGTCTGCAAGTAACGCTTTGTTTAAACGCGGGATGTTGCCATTCTCATCCGTGAGGCCTGCTTTTTGAGAAACGCCAACTAGCGTACCTGCGGTATCAAACAAATCGACAAATAGGAAAGCAAACACAACGGAAATCATGCCAACTTCAAACAAACCAGAGAAATCCAGTTGCATGAAAGTTGGTGCAATGCTGGGTGGCGTAGACATAATGCCGCCCCACTGCACATCACCAAATAGAAGGCCAAGCGCTGTAACACCAAGAATGGCGATCATCACCGCACCTTTCACACCACGGTGAACAAGCGCGATAGTAAGGAAGAAACCAATCGCAGCCAATACAGATGGCAATGATGTGATGTCTCCCATAGAAACTAATGTCGCAGGGTTATCAACGACGATGCCTGCATTTTTTAATGCGATAAATGCTAAGAAAAGACCGATACCGGCTGAAATACCAGTTCGAAGAGAATGCGGGATCGAGTTAATAATCCACTCACGGATCTTAAATATACTCAAAAGAATAAACAGCAGGCCTGAAACAAACACCGCCGCTAACGCAACTTGCCACGTATAGCCCATTCCCAACACAACAGAGTAAGTGAAAAATGCGTTCAGCCCCATTCCTGGTGCTTGTGCAATTGGGTAGTTGGCAACAAATCCCATGATGAAGCAGCCGATAGCGGCCGCAAGACAAGTTGCAACAAAAATGGCACCACGGTCCATACCGGTATCCGACAGGATCGCTGGGTTTACAAAAATAATGTAAGCCATGGTTAGGAAGGTGGTAACACCTGCAATGATCTCAGTGCGCACATTTGTGCCATTGTCACTGAGCTTAAAAAGCCTCTCGAGCATGATCGAATCCTGTAAAGGTAAAAAGTAAACGGTTGCGTAATCGATTGGCGGGAATTATAAAGTTATCAAATAGCAAATTCTAGATAGAATCTTCACTCTAATGCGATTTTTTTCTTTGGATATGAAACCCATTCGCTAATTCTTAAAAGCAAAACAGAAAATATATTATTATAAAACAACAATTAATAATTATTGCTCAGAACCCAACAACAGAATAAAAACTGAACAATGTACTAAACTTTCAAATAGAAACTGGGCGTTTTAAGCGTCATATCTAGGTGGATTTGACGGGGAAGTCGATAAAACTGAAGAACAGAGAATAGAATCCTGCCTTGATGGCAGAAAATGTGTCAGAAAGAGAAAGTGGAGATAAAAAAACGCCACCCAATTTGGGTGGCGGCGAATCATGTCAGCACTATCACTGAAAAAAAATTCCAATTTATAGGGGTGAACAAACTGTTCGAGTCACATGCGTTGACTTCACTTAGTAGCCAAAGCTTGTTGGGTATACAAAGTTGCCGGTGTAAACAGACTTGCTATTCCAGAACATTGTACTTGGTAAACCTTTCATAACTATCACCTTTTAAATCAATTAAACATTCGTTGATTTCTCGGTTCCTTGGAGGCGATAAAACGGACTCATCCTTTGAGCATTTCATTCTTCTCTCAGAAGCTGGTTACAAATATACCACCAAGAAATTTAATTACAAGCATTTTAGTGATTAAAATCACAAAAAATGTATAAATTGACCTTTATCAAAGTTTAAATGTAATTAAATTACAGTTTTGTGAATTAAAAAATAAAGCCACTTTCAGAATGTATGATAAAGAACACATAGTGCCTGTTATTGTGTTCACAAACTGTGACAGTTCTGAGAGAAATCCTTGTGCACGCGACTACTCGTACTCCTTATCTGGTGGTATGCTAAACGGCAATTTGAAGGCCAAATCGTCTAGCATTTAATGCTATCTCGACAATATTTTTACGGTATATATTTGGCAAAGCACATCAAAAGGAGTCCTCCGTGTCTGAGTTCCATTCTGAGATCAGTACCTTATCACCTGCTCCACTTTGGCAGTTTTTCGATAAGATTTGTTCTATCCCTCACCCATCTAAGCATGAAGAAGCATTAGCACAGTACATTATCAACTGGGCAACAGAGCAAGGCTTTGACGTTCGCCGTGATCCAACCGGTAACGTGTTCATCAAAAAGCCCGCGACACCTGGAATGGAAAATAAGAAGGCTGTTGTAATTCAAGCACACATCGACATGGTGCCGCAGAAAAACGAAGACACCGAACACGACTTCACCAAAGATCCAATCCAACCTTACATCGATGGCGAATGGGTAACGGCGAAAGGCACGACGCTTGGTGCAGATAACGGGATTGGTATGGCTTCTTGCCTTGCTGTATTGGCATCTAAAGACATTAAGCACGGTCCACTCGAAGTTCTGCTGACGATTGATGAAGAAGCAGGCATGACTGGCGCATTTGGTCTTGAGGCTGGTTGGTTAGAAGGTGAGATCCTTCTAAACACAGACTCTGAACAAGAAGGCGAAGTCTACATGGGTTGCGCCGGTGGTGTTGATGGCACCATGACTTTCGATATTTCTCGAGAAGCAACACCTGCAGGTTTCGTAACACGCCAACTGACGCTGAAAGGCCTAAAAGGTGGTCACTCAGGTTGTGACATTCACACAGGTCGCGGTAATGCCAACAAATTACTTGGTCGTTTCCTTGCCGGTCATGCTCAAGAGCTTGATTTACGTTTAGTCGAATTCCGTGGTGGTAGCTTACGTAATGCAATCCCTCGCGAAGCGTTTGTTACTGTCGCGCTTCCTGTCGAAAACCAAGACAAGCTTGCTGAGCTGTTCAACCACTACACTGAGCTGCTTAAAACTGAATTGGGTAAAATCGAAACAGGTATCGTAACCTTTAATGAAGTGATCACGACTGACGCGCAAGTATTTTCAATCGCCGATCAGCAACGCTTCATTGCCGCACTTAACGCATGCCCAAATGGCGTCATGCGCATGAGCGACGAAATTGAAGGTGTGGTCGAAACGTCACTGAACGTTGGCGTGATCACTACTGAAGAAAATAAAGTGACAGTTCTGTGTCTGATTCGCTCTTTGATTGACTCTGGCCGCAGCCAAGTTGAGAGTATGCTACGTTCAATTGCTGAATTAGCAGGCGCACAAATTCAGTTCTCAGGTGCTTACCCTGGCTGGAAGCCAGATGCAGATTCCGAGATCATGGCAATTTTCCGTGATATGTATGAAGGCATTTACGGTCATAAACCGAACATCATGGTCATCCATGCTGGTCTTGAGTGTGGCCTGTTTAAAGAACCATACCCACACATGGATATGGTGTCTTTCGGTCCAACAATTAAATTCCCTCACTCACCAGATGAGAAAGTGAAGATTGATACCGTTCAGCTGTACTGGGACCAAATGGTCGCGCTTCTAGAGGCAATTCCAGAGAAAGCGTAATTCAAGCACGAAAAACGACAAAGGGTGCTTTACGGCACCCTTTTTTGTTTGGCTGGACCAAATTACACGCGATTTTGCGTATAAGCGGCTAATTCATCCATTGAGGTTTGTGCAACGACCTCGCCATCAATGTAGTAAGTGACAAGCTCACCATCGCGCACACCCATAAGTGTCGCCTTCTCGCCGTTATTGTAAGTAATATCCATTTGAACAGTATTCTCATCGATTTGCTGCATTCGACCCTGATCAATAACACGGTTATTCGCTAACGGTGCAATTGGCGCCGTCGTTAACGATTTATCTAACTGGTGGTTTACATCGATGTAAGTATCCATCTTTGTATCGAAGATATGTGGCTTACCATTTAAAGGGTTCTTACCCGTCCAAAACTCTAGAGAGTTAAACACGATGTAGTCCGCTGCGATTGCGACACCATAAACAGGTGCTAAAAGCATGTTTAGACCACCTCGAGCGTAACGGTTATCTACAGCTTTCAAGTTAAACCCCATGACATAACCTGTCACGGCATTACTGCCAACGCAACCTGAAAGTGAAACTGCTACAGCAGTCAATGCACCAATTTTAGCAATTGCCTTTTTCATCAAAACCTCTAGTTAGAAATGTTAGACCTCAAATTCGGCGCGGATATTATCGGATAAAAAGTAGGGTTAAAAGTCCGTTTTTTTGTCCCTCATTATCAGTATTATTTTTAATACAGTCACATTTTTTAAGCCTATGATTGCTCTTCCTTCTGTACCTCTCGTTATGTATTAAACTGATAGAAAAGATCATATTGAAAACAAAAACTTCACACATGCTGAGATTTCGCGCATGACGATTAAAGTAATTTGTCGTGTCCTTAATGAGAATGATTAGTGCGATTTTGCAGCAATTGTTACATTGCTGATAACGCATTTGACAGAGATGGTTTATGGCCAGAAGTAAAAAAAGCAAAGTGTTTGAGCTCTTAGGGCATCAAATACAACCAGGACAACGATTAGAGATCGAATTTGAAGCAGCGAAACTATACACACATTCGCCTTTATCTATTCCTGTGGAAATCATCCATGGGAAACAAGAAGGGCCTGTGTTAATGGTCAATGCTGCTATCCATGGTGATGAGCTTAATGGCGTAGAAATCGTTCGTCAGATCATTAACCAACTGGATCCACAAAAACTGAAAGGCACTGTCATTGCAGTACCTATCGTTAACGTTTTTGGTTTCATCCATAAATCACGGTACTTGCCCGATCGACGAGATCTCAACCGTTGCTTTCCTGGCAGTGAAAAAGGCGCGCTTGCATCTCGAATGGCACACGGGTTCTTTAACAACATTGCCAAGCGTTGTGACTACATCTTGGATCTGCACACCGGAGCCATTCACCGCACGAACCTGCCACAGATTCGCGCAAACTTAAGCAACCCAGAAACTCTGCGTATTGCTCAGGCGTTTGCTACGCCAGTGATTGTTGACTCAGCATTGCGTGATGGCTCTTTGCGCAGTGAAGCGGAAAAATGTGACATCCCCGTGCTCACCTACGAGGCTGGCGAAGCATTGCGTTTTGATCCACTGTCAATCAGCGCTGGTGTACTCGGGGTTCGGCGCGTAATGCAAGCCATTGGCATGTTGCGCGCTAGCCGAAAAAAGCTGCCTGAGCCTATCATAGCGAAGTCCACCAGCTGGGTTCGTGCGTCAGGTAACGGTATTTTGCGTACTGTCGTTAATCTGGGAGACAAAGTGGAACAGGGTGAAACTCTCGCCTATATCAGCTCTCCTCTTGGACATGATGAGGTAGAGCTCAAAGCGCCAAAGCGTGGCTTGGTGATCGGTCAACAAACTTTGCCACTGGTTAATGAAGGCGATGCGATCTTCCACCTTGCTTACTTCAACCAAGGTGATGATTCGGTAGAACAAGCCGTTGAAAGTTACATTGAAGGACTAACCGAGTTCGATGTCGAGCCACTGACTACCGGACAGATCCCGTTAGAAACTCAGTAACTCCTACCAAGTACGCACTTGATTAGCTAACAGTGCTCGCACCATCTTGTTTAAAAGCCAATGAGCTCAGCGTCCATGATGCTGGGCTTTTTGTTTTCTGTAAGCTACAGATACTCATCGTAGTTTCCACGAATGGATAAAAAACTTTACAAGCCATCGCAAAAACACACTTGATAATTAATCTCATTATCATTTATTAATCGTAATAATGTTCTTATAATCCGAGCTTCATAAAAACACTATAAATCATCAATATGAAACGATTAAAAAGTCATCCATTCAAAGTAAATCTCATTTCACTGACTTTGCTCTTCCCTCTTTATTCATATGCCGAGACAACGCCAAATGAAGAGCTTGAAGTCATCGGTGTGCGTTATGCCAAACCTATTACCATTGCAGAGCCTGCGCAAACCACCATTAATTGGTCAGAGATTGAAGAGCAACAGTACTCCAATTTTGCCTCAATGATCGATGCTGTTCCGGGCGCATCATTAGATGGCGGCGGCCGTTCCGGCGGCGAACGTATTAATATTCGTGGTTTTGATGATCCAAGCGATATCGCCGTATTTGTCGATGGCGCTCCAATTGGCTTTCAACAATACCGCTACGGAACTTTCTTTTTTGATCCGTTCTTGATTGGTGAAGCAGAAATTATCAAGGGCGCGCACGACTATCGAGCACTCAACGGAAAGTTTGGTGGCTCCATTCGCATTAAAACCAAGAGTGTCGATGATCTCCTTTACGGCGACAGAAACTTTGGTGCTCGCATCTCAAGTGCATACAACACCAACGGCAATGAGAATGCCTACACGCTAACACTCTATGGTAAAAACGATACTGGTTTTTATTTTCTAGCGAATGGCTCGGTAAAAGATTCTGATGACATTAAAGTCGGTGGTGGTGAAACGCTGGATTACTCAGGTTATGAGCAAGAAAACATGCTCGTAAAAGTCGGTTATGAAAACAACGATCACGAGTTTGAAATTAGCCACACTCGCTACAAAGATGAAGGTCGTAAACCTTGGGCTAACCGCCGCGGAAAAATGCCTAACATCACTGAGTACAACATCAAGAAATACGGATCATTAGAAAAAGCCAAATACGCATACACCGTCGATAATAAATACACGGATAACACCACGACCATCTCTTACCACTACATGCCGACTAACCCGTATATTGATTTCAATATCAAAATGGCACGTTCTGAAAACGATCGTCACTGGGTTCGCCCTGACGTGGCATTCGAGAAAATGTTCGTTTCTGTTGGCAGTTACGGTCACGAGTCTTGGTTAAGTTACGAGCGTGACTATGCTGATGTGTTTAACCAAGCGCAGTTCGGAGACCACACTCTAGTCACAGGGCTTCAATATCAAAAAACCGATAGAGACTCGTTAGTATTCAACGCATCATACGACAGTAATGAAGCCAAAAACTTCGGTTGGTATACCCCTTACTACGAACCATCTGGCACGCAGTCAATTTATGCGGCTTACATTGCTGATCACTATCAAGCAACAGACCGTCTAACCATCACACCTTCTCTGCGTTACGAATACATCAAGAGTGAAGGAAAAGGGAACGCCGCGCCGGATTATAATGACCCAGCCGCCGGACATGACTACGGTGAAACGACGCATAAAGGCTTTAGCCCACGTTTGGATATCGACTTTGATGCGACCAAAAATACGCGTTTAAACGCCTCCTACGCCTACGCTTTAAAAGCACCAACCGTTGATAACATCTACTCAGTGCAATATGCACGAGCTACCGCTACGGCTACTGCTTTGAATCTGGACGTGTCTCGTATCCATGCTTATCAAGCAAGCGTTATCAACTTAACGGAAGGGCTGGTGAATACTCGCGATAACCTCGCAACAGAGTTAACTTTATTCTATAACGATGTTAGCGACACGGTTGATATACGAACGGGCGAAAACCTCGACAAAAATACTACTGAGTTACAAAGCTGGAATACAAACCTAGATGGCTTTAAAAACTACGGCTTTGAGCTAATTTCACAATACCGGATTGAAGATTTCTACAGTAATTTCTCAGCAAGTTACATTCGCGGCAAAAACAAAGGTAGCCTATCTGACTCGACAGGTTCAGATGATGATCACCCTGATGTGCCACCATTAAACATTAATCTGGGTTTAGGTTACGAATGGATTCCTGGTTTACGTACGGGCTGGGAAGTCCGTTGGTATGATGCGCAAACCAAAACCAAGGCAAGCGGTAACAATTTAAAAGTGAAATCACCAAGTGAGCAATACACGCTACAAAACGCTTACGTGGTTTGGGAAATACAACAAGTCGAAGGCTTGAGTGTTGGCGCTGTTGTGAAAAACTTAACCGATCGTTACTACGAAGCATACCTATCTAATGGCGTGCCTTCGCCTGGTCGCGAAGTCAAACTGCACCTCACTTATCAATACTAACTATACCCAAAAGATTCAGGGCAGATATTAACTGCCCTGCTGTTTTTTTACGAACAACCATAATTGCACACCGTTTTATTTGTCAGTACTATCATTTCTTTTTGCTTGCATACACACTATGAACAACTTAAAAACACTGTTTCTTCTTGCTTGCTTCGTTCTAGCAAGTCAAAGCCTGGCACAGCCTTATGAGAGCATTGCTGACTACTTACAAGAGCAGAGTCAGCACCAAGTTATTGAGGATCATTACGCACAACCAACAACAAATAATCTGAATCTAGACGCCAAAACAAACGCGTTAACTTGGCATGAAGATGGAAAGCCGGATCACTGTCGTTATGCCAAGCAGCCTAAAGACGTCGCAACGCATTTCGACTACGGTGAAGCAAACGATCTATCTGACGGATTGCAACACTTTGATTTACCAGAGAGGCACTCGGCAAAGGGCAAGTCAACACATCGCACTTATGCTAATAACCCTCACCTTCTTCCTGGCAATAAACAATTTGCAGCCCCTGAAGACGGTACGTTTAGCCTGTCCGTATCTTCGGATTGTTTTTAAGTCGATACAATAAAAAATGCCCTGAGACAAAGCTCAGGGCATTTTCACTTTTTGTTTGATGGGTGACGTCACCATCTAACCGACTTGAATCTATTCTTCGTCAGCGTCTACTTCAGCGTCACGTGCTTTGCGGGCTTCTTCTTTACGAACTTTTGCCGCTAGTTGTTCTGCTTCACGCTCTTGACGTTGCGCTGCTTTACGCTCGTTACGAACCACTTGGTTTTGGATAAAACCAGCCAGTTCTTGTTCAGCCCAAGCTTGTGCTTTCTCTTCGCTGTCAAAGCCAGTTTCACGCTTTGATACTACAGTCTTACGAGATGTCACTTGGCGAGTGATTTCTGCGCTCCAGCCGTTACGTTTTTCAGTGACGCGGATAGCAAATTTTGGATTCTTAGACATTTCTTTCATTTCCTAAGGGATTTAGGGATCAATCAGGGATTCGGTCAACTTGATAACTCCATCTAAGCTGAGCTGTTTAACACCATCCCTTGGTAAGCGCGGTATTAGAGCATAAAAGTAATCTAAACGCTGCAAGTTTTTTACGCGAGATAATAGATGACAAAGAAGAGGCAGAACAAAGCAACGTTTAGCCTAGTCACGAGAAAGAGCGACGAAGAAAAAGAGCAATAAGAAAAAAGAAAGCGCTGGTCTCTCAACCAACGCTTTACTTAAGCTAGATTAACCTTTGGTTAATTAACCGATATTCTTACGTGCATTTTGGAACATACGCATCCAAGCACCATTTTCACCCCAACCTTCCGGAGCCCAAGAGTTTGCAACTGTGCGGAATACACGCTCTGGGTGAGGCATCATGATTGTCACGCGACCGTCTGCTGTTGTTAAGCCAGTAATCGCGTTTGGCGAACCGTTCGGGTTGTTCGGATATTGTTGCGTCGGGTTACCGAGGTTATCCACGTAACGAACCGCAACCGTACCTGATGCTTCAATCGCTGCTAGGTGCTCAGCATCACGTACTTCTACACGCCCTTCTCCGTGGGAAACCGCGATTGGCATGCGCGAACCTGCCATACCGTCGAAGAATACAGAATCAGATTTCTGAACTTCAACTAGGCTAAAGCGCGCTTCAAAACGCTCAGATTCGTTACGAACAAAACGTGGCCACAAGTCTGCACCCGGGATCAGCTCTTTCAGGTTAGAAAGCATCTGACAACCGTTACATACACCTAAAGAGAACGTCTCTTTACGGTTAAAGAAGGCTTGGAACTGTTCACGAGCTTGTGCGTTAAACAGGATAGACTTAGCCCAACCCTCACCCGCACCTAGTACGTCGCCGTAAGAGAAGCCACCACAAGCTACTAGGCCATGGTATTCATCCAGTACCGCTTGACCCGTTAGGATATCGCTCATATGGATGTCGGTTGCTTCAAAACCTGCGCGGTCAAACGCTGCAGCCATTTCAACGTGGGAGTTAACACCCTGCTCACGTAGAATCGCCATCTTAGGTTTAGCACCTTTCGCAATGTACGGTGCTGCAACGTCTTCATTTACGTCGAAGCTGAGCTTAACGTTTAGACCCGGGTCAGAGTTGTCTTTCTTAGCTTCGTGCTCTTGGTCAGCACACGCTGGGTTATCACGTAGACCTTGCATCTTATGCGTTGTTTCAGCCCAGATAACGCGTAGTTCGGTACGTGAACGTTCAAGCACAACTGCATCACCAGAAGAGATAATAAAGTCGTCTGAAGCGTTAACTGAACCAATCACATGTGAACATGCCTCTAAGCCGTTTGCCGCCAGAGTAGATAGAACTGAATCCAGATCATCATTCTTAACTTGAACAACCGCACCTAGCTCTTCGTTAAATAGAACGGCTAGCGCATCATCACCCAGCTCTGCGATGTTCGCTTTTACGCCACAGTGACCCGCGAACGCCATCTCAGCCAGTGTAACAAATAGACCGCCGTCGCCCTTATCGTGGTAAGCCACTAGCTTGTCATCACGTACTAACGCTTGCATTGCATCAAAGAAGCCTTTTAGCTGCTGAGCGTTATCTACGTCAGCAGGTTTGTCACCCAGCTGCTTGTATACTTGTGCCAATGCTGTCGCACCTAAGCGGTTTTTGCCGTTACCCAAGTCAACAAGAACTAGAGAAGTATCGCCTTTGTCAGTGCGTAGTTGTGGAGTCACGGTCTTACGTACGTCTTCCACACGACCAAATGCCGTGATAACTAGCGACAGTGGAGAAGTGACTTCTTTACTCTCGCCGTTCTCCTCCCACTTGGTTTTCATCGACATGGAGTCTTTACCAACTGGGATCGTCAAACCTAATGCAGGACAGAGCTCTTCACCCACCGCTTTGACTGCTTCATAAAGACCGGCATCTTCACCTGGGTGACCCGCTGGCGACATCCAGTTCGCAGACAGTTTAATGTGTTTAATATCACCGATTTCTGTTGCCGCAATGTTCGTTAGTGACTCACCAACCGCTAGGCGAGCCGATGCACCAAAGTCTAGTAATGCCACTGGCGTGCGCTCACCCATCGACATTGCTTCGCCGTGGTAAGTGTCATAGCTTGCCGCTGTTACTGCACAGTTTGCTACTGGTACCTGCCAAGGGCCAACCATTTGATCACGAGCAACCAGACCCGTTACTGTTCGGTCACCGATAGTAATTAGGAATGTTTTTTCTGCAACCGCTGGAAGACGAAGTACGCGATCCACCGCTTCATTAAGCTCAATACCTTCACGAACAATGGCAGGGCTTTCCACTTTTAGTGTGGTTGCGTCACGGTGCATCTTCGGTGGCTTACCAAGCAGGATATCCATTGGCATATCGATTGGTGTATTGTCGAAGTGAGAATCTTCTAGCGTTAGATGACGCTCTTCTGTCGCCACACCCACCACTGCATATGGTGCACGTTCACGCTTACAGATTGCGTCGAATGCTTCCATGTTTTCTGGCGCTACCGCAAGAACGTAACGTTCCTGTGATTCATTACACCAGATTTCCAGTGGGCTCATGCCCGGCTCATCGTTTGGTACATCGCGTAATTGGAACTTACCGCCACGCTCACCGTCGTCGACAAGTTCAGGCAATGCGTTAGAGATACCGCCCGCACCCACATCGTGGATAAATGCAATTGGATTGTCGTCGCCTAGCTGCCAACAACGGTCGATCACTTCCTGACAGCGACGCTCCATCTCTGGGTTTTCACGCTGTACTGACGCGAAGTCCAGATCTTCTGCTGACTGACCAGACGCCATTGAAGACGCCGCGCCACCACCAAGACCGATGTTCATTGCAGGACCACCAAGTACGATTAAGCTCGCACCCACTGGAATTTCTTTCTTCTGCACGTGTTTGTCACGAATGTTACCCATACCACCAGCAATCATGATTGGTTTGTGGTAACCACGGATTTCTTCACCCGCGTGAGAGGTCACTTTTTCTTCGTAAGTACGGAAGTAACCCAATAGATTTGGACGACCAAATTCATTGTTGAATGCCGCGCCGCCTAGAGGACCTTCAAGCATGATGTCTAGCGCGTTAACAATACGACCTGGCTTGCCAAAGTCGGTTTCCCATGGCTGTTCAAAACCAGGAATACGTAAGTTAGAGGTTGTAAAACCAACCAGACCCGCTTTTGGCTTACCACCGATACCCGTCGCGCCTTCGTCACGGATCTCACCGCCTGAACCAGTCGATGCGCCCGGCCATGGAGAGATTGCCGTTGGGTGGTTGTGCGTCTCTACCTTCATTAAGATGTGCGCATCTTCATGGTGGTAAGTGTATTGACGAGATTTAGGGTCTGGGAAGAAACGACCCGCTTTAGAGCCCGTCATAACGGCCGCGTTGTCTTTGTATGCAGACAGCACATAGTCAGGTGTCGTTTCGAACGTGTTTTTGATCATTTTGAACAAAGACTTAGGTTGATCTACCCCGTCGATAGTCCAATCTGCGTTAAAAATTTTGTGGCGACAGTGCTCTGAGTTCGCCTGAGCAAACATCATCAATTCAATGTCGTTTGGGTTACGCCCAAGCTTAGTAAAGTTCTCTACCAAGTAATCAATTTCATCTTCTGCGAGTGCCAAGCCAAGGGAAACGTTTGCTTCTTCAAGCGCAAGACGACCGCCCGCTAAGATATCAACATGCGCCACAGGCTTAGGCTCAGCGACTGTAAACAGCGCTGACGCAGCTTCAAATGCTGTAAATACCGTTTCCATCATGCGGTCATGAATTAACGCTTTGACAGCGCCAACTTGAGCTTCTGATAGAACAACTGAAGATTCGACATAATAAGCCGTACCGCGCTCTAGACGTTTCACTTTATCCAAGCCACAGTTAACAGCGATATCGGTAGATTTAGAAGACCAAGGCGAGATAGTGCCTGGACGAGGCGTAACAAGAAGTAGAAGACCTTCTGGCTCATGCTCTTCGATGGTTGGGCCGTAAGTTAGTAACTTTTCAAGTTTTTCTAACTCTTGGTCATCAAGGTCAGACTTTAGATCGGCAAAGTGCATAAACTCGGCATAAATGCCAGTTACAGGCAGATCTTGTTCACGACAAAGTTCCAGTAGTTTATTAACACGAAACTCAGAAAGAGCTGGGGAGCCACGCAAAATTCTCATGTGCTTAGGTCTCTTATGCAATTGATTAAGGTGATATTGGAATAAATTCAGACACTTAAAATAAGCCCTGTCGAACCTATGCCGATTCCACCTCGTCATTGCGAGCGCATTATATAGCAATTGTTTTTGTGATGTAACACCAAAAGCAACCGTTTGCGTCATTTTTTTTGTCAAATTTGAATTACGACTAAAATGTCGATAAAACACACAATGTCACGCTATAAGTGTGTGATTCACTTTGCCCCATGAGCTCGCTTTGATATAAAGGCAAATAGAAATTTCCTAAGATGTACCTATTAATGCAAATAAGCCAGCTCAACCGACTCAAGCGCAGCGCTCTAATTTTTGTTTCTGTGCTACTACTCTCTGCCTGCCAGATTGAGTCGGAACCCAAAAGTGAATTCGAAAAAATTCAGGAACGTGGCGTGCTTCGTGTTGGCACGCTAAACAATCAGCTTTCCTATTATATTGGTCCCGATGGTCCCGCGGGGTTGGATTACGAATTGGCGCGTCAGTTTGCGGAGCAGCTCGGCGTCAAGCTCGAGATTAAACCTGCCTTTCGCCAAGCTGAGCTTTTTCCTGCTCTTAAGAAAGGAGATATTGATCTCATTGCTACGGGCTTAAATCAAACGTCACAAGCGGTAAAACGCTTTAGACCTGGCCCTGCTTATTATTATGTAAGCCAACAAGTTGTGTATAAAAAGGGGCAACTTCGACCACGTGATATCGAACAGCTGATTGAATACCAAGCATCGAAAGACAGCGAATCAGACGAAGATACAAATGCAGGCGCGCAAACATTAAAGATCGTTGAACAATCGCAATATGTTCCGACCCTAACCGCATTAAAGAAGAAATACCCAGAGCTGCAGTTTGAAATTGTTGGCGATGCTGACACGAGAGACTTACTTAAATATGTATCCACTGGTGAGTTGCGTTTTACTGTGACTGACTCTGTAGAACTTTCCCTAGCTCAGCGCCTTTACCCCGATCTTGCGCTCGCGTTTGAACTTACAGAAGATCAACCAGTATCGTGGTTTACTCGACGCTCTGAAGACGAAAGTTTGTATGCGATGCTGATAGAGTTTTTCGGTAACATTAAACAATCAGGAGAACTGTCCACTCTCGAAGAGAAGTACATTGGTCATATTGAAGCATTTGACTACGTTGATACTCGCGCATTCATTCGAGCTCTGGATGACAAATTGCCTAAGTGGGCACCTTTATTCCAAAAGTACAGCGAAGAGTTCGACTGGCGCTTAATTGCAGCATTGGCGTATCAAGAATCACACTGGAAGCCAGCGGCAAAATCGCCAACAGGTGTTAGAGGGATGATGATGCTTACTCTGCCAACAGCGAAAAGCGTCGGGGTAACAAACCGTTTAGACCCTGAGCAATCTGTTCGTGGTGGTGTCGAGTACTTACGTCGCATTGTAGGTCGCGTGCCTGATAGCATCAACGAGCATGAAAAAATATGGTTTGCCCTGGCTTCATACAACATAGGCTATGGCCACATGATGGACGCACGACGACTTACTAAAGCGCAAGGTGGCGATCCAAACGCTTGGGCGGATGTAAAAGACAGATTGCCTTTACTGCGTCAGAAGCGTTACTACAGTCAAACTCGCTATGGGTACGCCAGAGGTGATGAAGCGCGTAATTACGTAGAAAATATTCGACGTTATTATCAATCCATCATTGGTCATGTCAGCCAAAGACCAGCGATTGATGAGAATAGCGATGACTTGCAAGTTATCCCGCCGCTCAACCCCGACATTTTGATATCAGGAGCAGTAGAGGCTGTCGTCGAGCAAGTATCAGGTGCTTCTGACGTCACGGTTGAAGAAGACACCGAACAAGAAAGCCTTGAAGAATAAACCCGCTGTAAACTAAAAAATGACGAGCCCATGAGCTCGTCATTTTTATTGAGTCCTAGCGAAAACTTATCTAGAATCCAAGACTCTGAGTGACACCAACCACACTCAACCATTCCTTTGGTTGGTCGCCTTTTTTTCACCGTTAGTTAAACTGATTGCTTTGTAACAGATTGCTTCGTAACCACATGGTTTAGCTCACTGATGAAGCGGCGCTATCGGCTACGCTCTGCCGAAATAACGCCACTCCTATTATTAAGCATCGTATTGAAATTATTTGCTGGCTCTGTGCAATGCAGGAGTCAAATGAAGAACGTTTAAACCATCAAATGTTTAGTGCGATTATCGAGCCTATTGTAAAGCATCGATGAACCGCTATTTACTGGTATAAGTCTTGTCTGCAGGAGGTTTTGAATATGAGAAGACGTAGAGTGCAGTCAAAGCGTTTAAATAACACAGTAGCTGCTATCCGACGTAAACGTAAACTGACATGTATGAAAAAGAAAGTAAGTTCACGTAATCGTGTTTTTGTACACTTAGTCAATCACTAGTACGTTCAGGCAAACATCTACCCGGTTGTAGATGTTTGCTAACTCTCACTATTTCCATAATTTTGTCCACTCTCTCCATTTTCTAATGCTTTTTGTGCTTGTTTCTTCGCTTTAATTTCCTTACGGCGACGCTTAAAAAACGCTTGTAGCTGAGTGCGGCACTCATCTTCTAGCAGCCCCTTTTCAACTAAGGCGTAATGGTAAGCAGCTTGGCTTTCAAACAAATTAAGCACTGTTCCTGCTGCTCCCGCTTTTAAATCTGGCGCTCCAAAAACGACCCGCTTAACGCGGCTATGCAGTAAGGCTCCCGCACACATTGGACATGGCTCAAGTGTTACATACAAAGTCGTATCAAGAAGGCGGTAATTTTCTAGCTTTTGGCCTGCTTTACGCAGTGTTTGAATCTCAGCATGTGCGGTAGCGTCATTAGTACCAATAGAGCGATTCCACCCCTCAGCGATAATTTCACCATCTTTGACAAGCACTGCGCCGACAGGTACTTCCCCCTCTGCTTCTGCTTGCTCAGCAAGCACCATCGCTCTGCGCATAAACAATTCATCTTGAGGGGTAAAAGGATGGTTAGACAAAGGAGGCTCCAAAGAAACAAAAAAAGATTGAATTCAGGAATTTTATCACTAACTTCGGTTTCACTACAGCAACACATCACGGGGCAAAGTTTGCTACTCCAAAAAGCCTAGTTACAAGATCTATCAATGTTCGTTTTGCGAGAACAAAAAAGCGCAGATCGAAGACCTGCGCTTTTCGGCTGCCAATTAGCGGCTTTCACACCCTACACGTTTTTACATTGTGTAAGTGTAAGGAGCTTGAATGCCTAGCGGGATACCTACCATCCAATAAGCAACTAGGAAGATAGACCAACCGATCAGCATTGCGATCGAGAATGGCATCATTAGTGACGCAAGCGTACCGATACCAGCCGACTTCACATAACGCTGACAGTAAACCACTACAAGAGGGAAAAATACCATTAGAGGCGAAATGATGTTCGATACAGAGTCACCCACACGGTAAGCCGCTTGAGATAGCTCAGGCGAGATACCAACCGCCATTAGCATTGGCACTAGGATTGGACCAATTAAAGCCCATTTTGCCGATGCCGAACCAATAAGTAGGTTTACAGACGCGGTTAGAAGGATCATACCGATGATAGTCACTTCACCTGGTAGGTTCATCGCTTTTAAGCCTTCTGCGCCATACAACGCTAGCATCGTACCGATGTTTGACTGAGCAAATGCAGATAGGAACTGAGCACAGAAGAACGACATAACAATGTATGCGCCCATGGTTGACATGGTATCAGCCATCGCTTTGATAATGTCGTTGCTGGTCTTGAACGTTCCAGACACTTTACCGTAAACGTAACCAGGAATGATAAACAGAATAAAGATCAACGGCACGATAGATTTCATTATCGGTGCTGAGAAGGCAGTAATTTCACCTTCAGGCGAGCGAAGTGCTGATGTTTCTGGAATTAACGCTGCAACAAGTAAAGCAATACCCGCCATCATTGCCCAACCTGCATAACGGAATGCTTTTGATTCCAGTTCAGTAAATGAACCTAGGTTTGGCGCGGTTTCCGCATCGTCATCAATTGGCATTTTTGATAAACGAGGCTCGATGATTTTCTCTGTCACGTACCAACCAATCCCCACAATAATGATGGAAGATAGGCCAGTGAAGAAGATGTTCGCTAATGGGTTAACCACATATTCAGGATCAAGAACCTGCGCCGCGGTTTGTGTAAAGCCAGCTAGTAGTGGATCGATACCAGAAGGGATAAAGTTTGCAGAGAAACCACCAGATACACCTGCAAATGCTGCCGCAATACCCGCTAAAGGGTGACGACCTGCCGCATGGAAGATTATACCGCCAAGAGGAATAACCAGAACATAGCCTGCATCTGCCGCAGTATGCGATACAATGGCAACCAAAATAAGCATTGGAGTAAGAAGCTTAGCTGGCGTGAAGTTCAGCATCTTCTTAAGACCCGTCGTAATAAAACCCGAAGAATCTGCAACACCCACACCTAGCATTGCGACAAGCACGATACCCAGTGGCGCAAAGCCAGTAAACGTCGTCACCATGTTCGCAAGGAAACTTGCTAGCGCTTCGCCCGTAAGTAAGTTGGTGATAGTAAGAGCTTCGCCCGTTCGAGGGTTTGGAAGATCGAACGATACGTTCGACAAAAGTGCTGACGCCGCCCAAGTAATGATCAATGCCCAGAAGAACAAAATCGCAGGATCAGGGATTTTGTTACCTGTCCTCTCGATAAAGTTTAAAAAGCGCTCCATCCCGCTCGGCTTCGATGATGGTGCCTTATTTACAGCTTGGTTACTCATGGTAACTCCATAGTGAATGATGTTGGTGCCAAGGCCTATTTGAATAATTATAACGGCCTACTATCCAACGAGTATTCTAGTAAACACTAATGGAGAAAGCACAAGGTTCTATATTTTTTTTCATAATTGGAGACATATTTTGCAAAAACACCACTTCAATTAAACATAATAAAAACAGTAGCACATCAACTCAATTAACAGTTCAAAAACCATTTATTAACCGTGACAAATCCGGTATCAAACAGGTATTACACCCACATTTGTCTCAGCCCATGTATGCAATTGAACTAGTTTTCGAATTCACTGTACTGTGAAATCATAGTTTTCAGCTTAACGGATTGCGTCTGCCCCATTCTATCTTCCCAACTTGTTGTGATGATGATCGTCTTTAGTGAACCTGATACAGTAGCAGGTGGCACATCCCACTCCACCGTGTACGCTCCAGTGGCGGAAGATCCTGTCACGATAGAGGCAAAACTGGCCGTAGAAATCGTAGAAAGCGCATCCGAAGCACCACGCGTTCGGAACCATTCAAGCTGGTTTTCTGCTAGACGAAGTGCTTCAATACTTTTTATGGCATATTCGGATTCACGTTCTAGATACACGTTTAGCTTCGTTAAGCCTAACGCGCCTACGCCAAGAAGCAGGAAAGAAATTAAGACTTCTAGAAGGTTAAATCCTTTTTGTTTAGAGATCATTCCAAGAGCCCTTTTTCCAATGTGCTTTCTTCAGCTTCTCTTGAGGCTCCTCAATTACATCGCGATTGTATTGGAATGATAACGCGGCATTAAAGAGTGCAAATGTTCCTGGTGCATCCATGACAAATCCTCCTAACGGGTTAAATGCACCGTGCTGAAAATAGCCAACCTTTGTCTTTTCCATAGGCACTGTTGTTTTTAAAGCCGCTATGACGCCATCCAATGCGGCATCATTGGCAGAGCCAGACCAGTCGGTAAAATCAAATGTAGCCCCAGTTGTAGGTTCGGTATACAGCGGAGAAATAAAGTGGTAAAGCATTCCTTTGAAATCCTGCGTGCCTATCGTAGAAAAAATACCGTCTTGAACGACTAGAATTATCCCGCTCCCACCCAGGCTATTATCTATTGCGTTCTTTATACTCGTAAAATCGGCCGTATTAATTTCACAGCCACCATAAACCCAAATAAGATCTTTCCCATTTTCGATATTGCTAACAATCCCCTCCGCGCATGTCTCGTTGAATACAGGAGAAGGGAGATCTGCTTTTGAGTTCAATTTCATACTATTTAATGACAAGGGTACATATCCGAACAGTGAATTATCCGACATCACATCGAACCACTCACTTCGAGGGACATCAAATACATCTTTAAACGGATCCATATCCGAAGACTGACGATAATCACTCTCAGATGCAGCAACACTTGTTCCCCAACTATAGTGAGTAGATGCGCACTTTTGTTCTTGTCCTGCAGGACTGTCAGGGAAACTCGAATAAGGCTTATCAGATAGCTGATAGGGGTGAAAAGTGTTTACACTTGTTGCATAAAAAAAGTTGTAGTAAAGAACAGAAGTGCATTCCCAGAAATTATTACCGAGACTTTTACTCGGATCTGGAGAGCTCGTATATGAGCCATTAATCACGAGGTCGGATTTAGATTTTATCGCTCCAGCCCCACTGCTTGTAGGTAGTTTAATGGTCTTTTTAATTTCCCGATTACCTATCGTTGAAGTCACTAGACTTGAAGAGCCCGAGGAATATGTTAAGGCATCAAGCCCCATAGCTGTGATGCAATCATTCACATTAGTTGGCAATGTTTTATTTATTTTTGTCTTGCTATAGACGCACTCTAGCCCTCCTTCTGCACGCCAATGTTCCTGTCTTGCTTCAATTTGATTATTGGCTCGTTTAATTTGGTAAAAGAGGGATTTATAGCTACCGAGAGACATCATTAATGCCACAACTAGCAATACGCTCACAACTAACAACGCAGCTGCACCTTGTTGTTTATTCATTATTGCCAGTTCCTTTGCATTGCAGTAAACGACTGCTGAGTGCGAATATCAGTCACATCTTTCAATTCGGTTCCCAATGTAACGGTCACCAGTGCACTTTTTGCATCAGTGTTTTCTAACAGTTCACTAGTAAGGTCAAAACGATTAACGTGAATAACTTTCTTATCAAAAAGATTTTTACATGAGCCAGTGCCTGCAAGGTTAATCACGTCATCAACATCCCATATCGTTGTTTGCTTTTTTTCACAAACAAATAGCGACTCTGGCGTGCCAACTCGTTGCTCATAAGCTACGTTTTTATATAAAGGAAAAGCGCCAGAAACACCTATGTAATAGGCATAAGCAATCACACCTCTATCAACATCATCGAGAGTGTAAATGGTGTTCGATGAGCCAGATATTTTTATAGAATGGCCATCGTTACCATCAAAACCAGCACGCTGAATGTCACTCTTGAGCATTTGCACAACACTTTCAGAGTTCTGTAACAACATTAGCTCTTTCGACCGTTCCATTATCACCCTTTGACCACTCACATAAATTGCCCCCACTGTCGCAAGAGAAATAAGCCCAAGTGCAGATGCGATCATAAACTCAACAAGGCTTGCCCCTTTTTGTTTAAACATAATCATCCTTTTAAGAGCAAGTTGAATAACCGTAATATTCTTTATTGCTGCTATCACTACACACTCGCACGCGAGCAGACAAAGTGTGGGAAATAAGTTTGAGGACTTTTGAAGGTTCCCCTACGGGATAAAAACGAATACTGCCTGATGACGGACGGCCATAAACGTCGTCAAAACTGATTTGGTCTGAAGCGTAGCTAGGTGTAACGACGATCCCCTCATAAGGTGTTCCTGAAAAAGAGAACAAAACTGTCCCTTCCCCCTCCGTTCCGTTATCAGTAAGCTCGATACGCCAATTACCATCACTGGATGAACTACCGGGCATGATGATGTGTGCCCAAAGTCTTTCACGCTGTAATACTGCTTCAGACTTGCCTTCAATAACAAAGCCATGCAATTCATTAGCTAAGCGCTGCATTTTGTTGGTTTCAAAAACATTTTGGAAAGATGGTGCTGCAAACGCCAATATAATACTCAGTACAGCCACAGTAATAAGAAGCTCCAACAACGTAAACCCGCGAGGCATTTCCCAAATTCCTATGTAAACGGCAAAAGGGCCGTAATTCATCTTGCACAGATGCTATCACCTGCCAAAAATAGGCGGAAAAGTGAAAAGGAAACTACTCGTGATGATTCGAATTTCTCGCTGTAACAGCTACAAAAAAAGATTGGGAGGGATGACATTGATCGAATTACTGATAGCCGTAGTGATTGTCGGGATCATTGCGGCTGTCGCCTACCCTTCTTACACCAATCATGTAATCAAGTCTCATAGGACGGTTGCCTTGAGCGATCTTAGTCGAATTCAGCTAGAGCTAGAGACATCTTATGATGGTGGGTACGACTGGAGTCATATTATCTCTGGAGGCACATGCACTCTATGTGATTCAGACACAGATAGATTTTCTTTCAATATTGCGAGCTCTGCAAGTACGGCCTATACCATTACAGCAACAGCAAAATCGGCTCTGGGACAAGACGACGACGAGTGCTTGACTGGCGCTAAAACGATTACTTTAACGTCAACAAATGTCGAAGAACCAAGTGATTGCTGGAATTAGAAAGAACACCGAGATGCAAAAAGGCCTGCATTTTAGCAGGCCTTTGTATTTGTGCTTTTCACTAACGTCTAGCTGGTTAAATCATCAAAGAACTTTTTCACACCGTTGAAAAAGCCTTCTGATTTAGGCTTGTGCTTTGTCGCCGCTTCACCACCACAAGACTCTTCAAACTCTTTGAGCAGTTCTTTTTGGCGTGAGCTTAGGTTTACTGGTGTTTCAACAACCAACTTAACAATCAAGTCACCGATACCGCCACCGCGAACGCCTTTCACACCTTTACCACGCATGCGGAACATACGACCTGTTTGCGTTTCTGAAGGTACTTTTAGGCTTACGCGACCATCTAGAGTTGGTACTTCAACTTCACCACCTAGAGCCGCCATCGCAAAGCTTACAGGCACTTCACAGTATAGGTTGTTACCATCACGTTCGAAGATATGGTGCTCTTTCACGTGCACTTGTACATACAAGTCACCCGCTGGAGCTCCCATCTCTCCCGCTTCACCTTCGCCAGATAGACGAATACGGTCGCCAGTATCAACACCTGCAGGGATCTTAACGTTAAGTGTTTTGGTTTTCTGTTTACGACCTTGACCATGACACTCATTACAAGGGTCTTTAATGATCTTGCCTTTACCGTGACAGGTTGGACAGGTTTGTTGCACTGCGAAGAAGCCTTGGCGCATCTGTACTTGACCATGACCATGACAGGTACCACATGTTTCAGCAGATGAGCCTTTCTTCGCGCCACTACCATCACAGGTATCACAGTGTACTAGTGTTGGTACTTCGATCTCTTTCGTTACACCACGAACCGCCTCTTCTAGCGTCAGTTCCATGTTGTAACGTAAGTCCGCACCACGTTGAGCACGGTGACCACCACCGCCACGACGACCACCACCAAAAATGTCGCCGAATACATCGCCAAAGATGTCGCCGAAATCAGCACCGCCGCCACCAAAGCCGCCGCCACCGAAACCACCGCCGCCTTGTTCAAAAGCAGCATGACCGTACTGGTCGTACGCCGCTTTCTTTTGAGGGTCGGTCAGAACTTCGTACGCTTCTTTTACTTCTTTAAACTTATCCGCCGCAGACTCATCACCCTGGTTTCGGTCTGGGTGGAATTTCATCGCTAGACGCTTGTACGCCTTTTTGATATCGCGCTCTGAGGCATCACGGCTTACGCCTAATACTTCGTAAAAATCACGTTTTGACATGTTCTTCGTCACCAGTTAATTACTACAAACGGCATCGATTCACCGCTTGGTGTTTGTATCGTTCTAGGTAAGTGCACTTATCCGCAACATACTTAACTAGAAAGACAGCGTTTACAAACAGACGGGCGTAAGAGTTGCCCCAAACGCCCGCACACGAAGTCTTATCGACCCCAGATGGCTTTGCAGCCATCTGGTTAAGAAATATTATTTCTTGTCGTCTTTAACTTCTTCGAACTCAGCATCTACAACGTCGTCTTCTTTAGACTGTGCATCGGCGTCAGCACCTTGTGCTTGCTGCGCTTGAGCTTGTTGTTGAGCGATTTCCATCAGTTTTTGAGAAGCGGTCATTAGTGCTTGAACTTTAGCATCGATAGCTTCTTTGTCTTCGCCTTTGCGCGCTGTTTCTAGCTCAGAAATTGCTGCTTCAATCTTCTCTTTCTCTTCTGCAGGTAGTGCTTCACCAGCTTCTTCTACTTGCTTACGAGTACCGTGAATCATTTGGTCAGCTTGGTTACGTGCAGTCGCTAGCTCTTCGAACTTTTTGTCCGCTTCTTTGTTAGCTTCTGCTTCTTGAACCATTTTCTCGATGTCTTCATCGCTTAGACCGCCAGAAGCTTGGATAGTGATCTTCTGCTCTTTACCAGTCTGCTTGTCTTTCGCTGACACGTGTAGGATACCGTCCGCATCAAGGTCAAAAGTAACCTCGATTTGTGGCATACCACGTGGTGCAGGCTGGATGCCTTCTAGGTTGAATTGACCTAGAGACTTGTTGTACATCGCTTGCTTACGCTCACCTTGTAGAACGTGGATAGTAACCGCGCTCTGGTTGTCTTCCGCTGTAGAGAAAACTTGGTTCGCTTTAGTTGGGATAGTTGTGTTCTTCTCAACTAACTTAGTCATTACGCCACCCATTGTCTCGATACCTAGAGACAGTGGAGTTACGTCTAGTAGTAGTACGTCTTTAACGTCACCAGCAAGTACACCACCTTGAACTGCAGCACCCATTGCTACTGCTTCGTCAGGGTTTACGTCACGGCGCGCTTCTTTACCAAAGAACTCAGCAACTTTCGCTTGAACCATTGGCATACGAGTCTGACCACCAACTAGGATTACGTCAGTGATGTCGTTTACTGATAGATCAGCGTCAGCTAGAGCTACTTTTAGTGGCTCAAGAGAGCGTTGTACTAGGTCTTCAACTAGAGATTCTAGTTTTGCACGAGTCACTTTAATGTTCATGTGCTTAGGACCAGTTGCATCTGCAGTAACGTAAGGTAGGTTTACGTCAGTTTGAGAAGTAGAAGAAAGCTCGATTTTCGCTTTTTCTGCTGCTTCTTTAACACGCTGCATTGCTAGTGGATCGTTCTTAAGATCGATACCTTGCTCTTTCTTAAACTCGTCTACTAAGTAGTTGATTAGGCGGTTATCAAAGTCTTCACCACCAAGGTGAGTATCACCGTTAGTCGCTAGAACTTCGAATGTTTTCTCGCCTTCAACTTCATCGATTTCGATGATAGAGATATCGAATGTACCACCACCAAGGTCGTATACCGCGATAGTGCGATCGCCGCCTTTCTTATCAAGACCGTAAGCTAGCGCTGCTGCTGTTGGTTCGTTGATGATACGTTTAACTTCTAGACCTGCGATACGGCCAGCATCTTTTGTAGCTTGACGCTGAGCATCGTTAAAGTAAGCAGGTACTGTGATAACTGCGCCAGTTACTTCCTCACCAAGGAAATCTTCAGCAGTTTTCTTCATTTTCTTAAGAACTTCAGCAGAAACCTGAGGAGCCGCCATTTTTTGGCCTTTTGCTTCTACCCAAGCGTCACCGTTGTCAGCCTTAACAATTTTGTAAGGCATGATTTGGATGTCACGCTGAACTTCTTCGTCTTCAAAACGACGACCGATTAGACGCTTAATTGCAAATAGCGTGTTTTCTGGGTTAGTTACTGCTTGACGTTTCGCAGGTTGACCTACTAGCGTCTCACCGTCAGTGTAAGCAATAACCGATGCAGTAGTACGTTCACCCTCTGCGTTTTCAATTACACGTGGTTTGTCGCCGTCTAATACAGCAACACATGAGTTAGTAGTACCTAAGTCAATACCAATGATTTTACCCATCTGGCTATCTCCGAATAAATTCTATTTTCGTTTGGTTATAACCCCAATGTGGGGGGAGGAGAATCGGGTTTCAACCCTTGCTCACAAACAAAAATAATCAATGTTTGCTTCTCTATGCCACATAGATAAGGGCGGCAAAATGCTTTTCAAGGGCAGAATTAAAAAAAAGCGTCTTTTTTCGAAATTTATGTGTTTCTTTCTGATTAGTTGGGAACTCGTCACACTGCTGTAGCGCAACAAAACACCATTTCTCAGGTAAATGTATTTATGCCCGACTCTTCCTAAACAAAAAAACGAGCTCATAAGAGCTCGTTTCAATATTAGGGTTAAAATAAATGATTCAAGACATTAAGCGTTCGCTTGAGCAGGCTCAGCGTCAACGCCTTCTTCTTTACCAATCTCACCTTCTGTTTTTGCAACAATGGTGTTTACCGCCGTGTCGCCCACAACGTTTGAAGACGTACAGAACATGTCATTAATACGGTCAACCGCAGCAATAATTGCCAAGCCTTCAGGTGGTAAGCCTAGTTGGTGAAGCAAAACGCCTACCATTACCACGCCGCCTCCAGGAACGCCACCAGCACCAATAGATAATAGAAGAATAGTTAAACCAAGCGTGAAGATGTCTGCGGTGTTAATTGGCTGGCCAAAAGCGTTCGCAACAAACATCGTTGCTAGAGCAATATAGATAGACACACCAGACATGTTCATCGTTGCGCCCAGTGGTACACCGAAGCCAGCAACCGATTTAGAGACCTGAAGCTTTTCTGTCAGTGTTCGCATCGTTACCGGGATAGTCGCGTTTGAGCTCGCGGTAGATAAAGAGAACAGAATCTGCTCACGAGTTGCACGTAGGAAAGTCTTTGGAGAGGTCCCTGTCGCAAGACTTACTGCCATTGGATAGAAGAAGAAGATCCAGAACACCAACATCGCAACCACCAAGGCCACATAACCAGCCACGGACATCAATGTATTGGCGTTTAGTGTTGCACCCAATTGAATCATTAGCGCGAACACACCATATGGCGCAAGACTCATCACTAACCCAACCAGTTTCATCATGATTTCATTTGCCATTTTGAACGTGCGGATGGCAGGACCACCACGAGAATCCAAAGCTTGAATTGCAAGACCTGTCAGAATTGCCATGAAGATGATTTGCAGCATGTCGCCGTTAGCAAACGCTTGTACTGGGTTGCTAGGAACAATGTTAACAACTAGAGAGAAAATGTCCGGCGTTTCTGTCGTCGTCAGCTGTACGGCCTCAGATACCGTTCCTGCCAGATTAGCACCCGCTCCTGGCTGGAAAATCAAACCAACAGTCAAAGCCGCCGTAATCGCAATGATGGTGTTAAGAATGTAGAGGGTAAAAGTTTTTCCACCAAGACGACCAAATGCACTGATGTCTTTCAAGTCAACAATGCCGCATACGATTGAAACGTAAACTAAAGGAACAACAAGCAATTTGATCAGCGAGACAAACATGCCGCCAACGCCTTCTGCTGCTCCAAGTAGGTATGTATCAAAAATCGCAATACCGCTAAATAAGTACTGAATTGCTGTTCCGAGCACAAGGCCGGCAAACAAGCCTATAAAAATCTTACTAGAAAGCGATTTATCCATTATAAATCTCCGATATGTTGTGTTTGCTATTTACATCTTTGTAGTTATATATGCTTACTTTTAAAGCATTAGTCGCAAATCATACACACGAAGGTTACAAAATAAAGTGATAATTTACATTTTTGTTAACGGAATTGTTGTAGAAAAAATGACTATCTTTACATTCCTATGCAGGACAAACATTCACACAACGAATGATTACAATTACTTATAGCCCTCTTCGTTCATAAACACGCAGTGAGATGAGAAGAAATCTCCTATAGGAAAATAATTAACCAATAAGAAAAAATATGAAGGGGATCAAACTTCCATTTTATCGATATACAATGAAGCTCATTACAACAACTTACGTTTAAAACAAAAAAGCGCCCATCAAAAAATGATGGGCGCTTTATATTTGAAAACAGGCAGTTAAGGTTATTTAGCAACCATTACCATTGCCGGACGAATCACACGGCCGTTTAGTTCGTAGCCTTTTTGCATAACAAACATAACTGTGTTTGATTCATGATCAGGGCTTTCCTGAATCGACATCGCTTGATGGAACTCTGGGTTAAATGCTTCACCTTCAGGGTTGATTGCTTTCAAGCCAAATTTCGCCACAACGTCGACAAACGTTTTGTGTGTTAACTCAACACCTTCTAGGAACGGCTTAACCGTTTCATTCTCTGTATCTGCCGCTTGAATTGCACGCTCTAGGTTATCAATAACAGGAAGCAACTCTTCGGCAAACTTGTTCAACGCAAACTTACGTGCTTTATCGATTTCTTGCTCAGTACGACGACGCATATTTTCTACTTCAGCTTTAGAACGCAACACCGCATCTTGCTGCTCTTTTACTTTTGCCTCGCTAGACAGTAGTGCCGCTTCTAGTTGAGCAATCTTAGCGTCTGTCTCATCACCAATTTCTTCAAGCTCAGCTTCTACTTCTTGTGCTTCAGCTTCTACTTTTTCAGCCTCTTCGATGATTTGATCAAGCTCTTCTTCTGTAACTTTGTTTTCTTCGTTGCTCATGATATCTCCAGAATTCAACATAATGCCCTTAAAGCCATGCGCGTTTTTGCGGGCTTTAACCACATAAAAATTCGCATATTTAGGTGACTTGCCATTATTATGGGGATGAAGATTCCTGATTCAAGCCTCTTTAATGCGGAAATGCTATGAAAAATCCATGTAACGTGATCGCGATTATCGGAAAACCAAGAGATCAACAAGCAATTCAAACTCATAAAGAGTTGTACCAATGGCTGACCTCTGAAGGCTATAAAGTATTTATTGACGATCGCCTTGCCGCAATACTGGATGATATCCCGCAGAGTCAATTTGCCAGTTTAGTTGAACTAGGAAAAAATGCCGATCTAGCCATTGTGGTTGGTGGGGATGGCAACATGCTAGGCGCGGCAAGAATTTTATCCCGATTTGATGTTCCAGTCATAGGGGTGAACCGTGGAAACCTGGGCTTCTTAACTGACTTAAACCCAGACGAGTTCCAAGCGTCTCTGCAAGCGGTACTCGACGGTGAGTATATTGAAGAAGAGCGCTTTCTCTTAGAAGCGGAAGTACACCGTCACGGGCAAATTAAAAGCCACAACGCTGCGCTAAATGAAGCTGTACTTCACCCAGGGCAAATTGCCCATATGATTGAATTTGAAGTGTACATCGATGAAAGCTTCGCCTTCTCTTTACGAGCCGATGGTTTGATTGTCTCCACACCAACGGGCTCAACTGCATATTCGCTTTCTGGCGGCGGTCCAATTCTTTCTCCTAGCTTGAATGCCATTTCACTCGTGCCAATGTTCCCTCATACCTTGTCGAGTCGACCTTTGGTGGTTGATGGAAAGCGTCGAATTAAATTGGTGGTGTCACCAGAAAACCGAGGAACACAAGAAGTTAGCTGTGATGGACAAGTGTCTCTCCCTGTTTCTCCAGGCGACGAAATCCACATCTATCAAAGTCCAAATGTGCTCAAACTCATCCATCCCAAAGACTACAGCTACTATCACGTTTTACGTAACAAGCTTGGTTGGTCTAGTAAATTGTTCTAACACTTGTTACTCAGGGAAATGACTTCAATAAAAAAGCCAGTAGCTTAATTGCCACTGGCTTTTGGCTTTCTTAGACAAGAAATAGACACAAAGTAGTGAGGCGACACGATATTTGCTGTCATTAAAGAGAAGTTTATAAATTTTGATCCTGTGGGCAAAGTTTACACAAAAGATAGAAAAGCAAATTCAATGATCTATGTCCGGTGATATTCTCACCATGAATAGAGTATTAACTCTATTTCATAAAATCAATAAAGGACATATTATGAAGAAAACCATCATTCTGTCTGTTCTCAGTACATTAGCACTTATTGGCTGCCAATCAGAGGAAACGCAAGTCAACAGTGTATCCAACGCAAAAGCGGAAGATATCACTAAGACGAAGCGTGCCCTCGCTCAACAATTGAGTGAGAACTATGCTGCCATTGAACCCATGTTGAGAAGAGATATTACTCCACAACAGACTAGCGTCTCTGTATCAGCATTTGTTCAACAAAACCCCAACTCCGAGTTTAGCCGTCAGCTTGTACAAGCTGACACTCAAATTCGTAGCTGGAAAGGTATTTCTGAATACTCAGATCAGTTGCTGGAAGTTCGTTTAGCGAATGAGAGCATGATATCAGCATGGCAAAGTGGCGAGGTCGAGCCATTATTTGCATTTGAACCAAGTGGTGATGATGAGAATTGGCAATACATCGAAGCATTTGATGTTTATGGCAACATCCATCAACTCGATGTTTACCAGCTCCCTGATGTACCTGTACTTGTCGTTGATAACAACAGCTCTGCAGAGCTAAAGGCTGGCTTGCAAGCTATGCAGGCTGAAATGAAAAAACTCGGTCAGCCTACTTTAGTTCAGCCGTATTTTTCTGATGAACAGCGTCAAAATGCACCGCTATTGTCAAGTAGCACTGTGGACGAAGCGACTCCAATTCAAACCACGCAGTTGAAAAAGATCCGTCTAGCCGATGACAAAGAACCTTGGATCTCTGGCAAGGCAGAAATCTACGCTATCGTAACGGGCGTCAATCCAAGTCGTGATGAACCTACTCTCGATTTAGTAGAGCTTCCATACTTAGACTACGATAACCAAGATTACTACCCAAATCAGATCATTATTCACTGGTCTCGTTACCGTTGGGGCGCTGCGGACATCGTGCTCATGGAACAAGATGATGGTACAGACTATAAACAGTTGGCAAAACTCCTTGTTCAAGTTGCTGGGGAAGTGCTGAAAGCGATTCCAGATCCAGAAGTTCAGGCTTACGCGATTATTCCGCAAATCACGAATAAGATCATCGACACGATCCCTGACGGCGTCCTAACGAATGATGATGACTTCGTCGACGTTTACTACACACTAATGCAAGACACATCATACGTGGATCATCCAGGTGCTGGTGTGAATGCAGTAGTCACATTAGAGCCGCTCACGATTAACCCAACTCGTCCGTAACCTGTTCAATTTTAATGAGTCGTTGTAATCACTTCGGCTCATTTTTCCCACTTCATCACAAAAAAGCACCCCACACAGAAATTTTTTCCCACCTGTCTTTACTGTATAAAGAAACAGTATATACTGTTCTCTTATACAGTATTGTTCAGTTATACAGGTAAATAAAAAATGCTGGCTCATCTAAGTGTTAATAATTTTGCGATTGTTAAGTCTTTACAACTCGAGCTGTCTAAGGGCATGACCACCATCACAGGTGAAACAGGCGCGGGTAAATCCATTGCTATCGATGCTTTAGGGCTCTGCTTAGGCGGACGAGCCGATGCTGGCATGGTTCGACAAGGTGAAGAAAAAACCGAAGTTAGTGCCGCTTTTTTACTGGACAACAACCTACATGCAACGCGTTGGCTAGAAGATAACGATCTGCTTGATGGCAGTGAATGTATTTTGCGTCGCATCATCACAAAAGAAGGTCGCTCAAGAGCCTTCATTAATGGCAGTCCTGTCCCACTATCACAACTCAAATCTCTAGGGCAACTGCTGATCAATATCCATGGGCAACACGCTCATCATCAATTGATGAAAAGCGAACACCAAATGGCTATGCTCGACCAATATGCAGGTCATCTAAACCTACTAAAAAGCACACGAAGTGCTTACCAGCATTGGCGTCAGGCAGACAATAACCTCAAGCAACTAAAAGAAAATAGCCAGCAAAACCAGGCGCAAAAACAATTGCTTGAATACCAAATCAAAGAACTAAATGAGTTATCGCTAGGTGAAGAAGAATTTGCAGAGCTCGAGCAAGAGCACAAACGACTATCCAACAGTGGTGAACTCGCCACTACCTGTCAGCAAGCCATCGAACTTATTTACGAAGGTGAAGAAGTCAATGCGCTTGGTATTTTGCAATCGGCCAATCACTCCCTAATTCAACTAGCTGAGTTAGATGAAAAGCTATCTGAGCTACCCAACATGTTGTCAGAAGCGATGATTCAACTGGAAGAAACGAAGAACGAATTACGCAGTTATCTAGATGGCATCGATGTGGATCCTGCTCGTATGGCTTATGTAGAAGAACGTTTTTCTAAAGTGATGTCTGTTGCTCGCAAACACCACGTGATGCCAGAAGAACTATACCAACATCACCAAGATCTTCTGGCTCAAGTAGAAGCGTTAGATTGCTCTGATGAACGTTTAGATGAACTCGCGCAAGAAGTGGAACAAAAGTACCAAAGCTTCCTAAACCAAGCAGAAAAACTACACAAATCACGCAGCCGTTACGCTAAAGAGCTGAATAAGCTGATCACGCAAAGCATGCACGAATTGAGCATGGAAAAAGCGGTATTCAATATCGAAGTCAGCAATGAAAACACGCACCCATCACCACTTGGCATGGACAGTGTGTGCTTCTTAGTATCGACTAACCCAGGGCAACCATTGCAACCTATAGCAAAAGTTGCGTCAGGCGGTGAGCTATCACGCATCTCTTTAGCTATCCAAGTGATTACCGCTCAGAAAGTGGATACACCAAGCTTGATCTTCGATGAGGTGGATGTCGGTATTAGTGGTCCAACAGCAGCAGTCGTCGGCAAAATGTTACGCAAGCTTGGCGAGTCTACTCAGGTATTATGTGTCACTCACCTCCCTCAAGTTGCGGGGTGTGGCCATCAACAAATGTTCGTGGCTAAACAAACCAAAGCTGGCCAAACCGAAACACAAATGCACGCATTAGATGAACAACAGCGTGTGGCAGAATTAGCTCGCCTACTTGGAGGTAGCCAAATTACAGATTCTACCCTTGCAAACGCCAAAGAGCTCCTCATCGCCGCTTAGCCATGCTCTTCCAAAGATAGAGTCACGAACACTGCTCCGTGACTCTACCTCCCCCATCACCATATCAAAGTGCTTGGGTGCTGATTCCCTTTCGAAATAATGGTCAGTACCACCCCATAGCTCAATAACTTGGCTATTTGTCATTAGTTACCGCTTAAACTGGATAGAAAACCGCTCATCGACATAAACATACATGTGAGAGAATCAATAAATGCAACTCAACTCAAAATTCGTTGTCAGATTTCCTATCATACGACGCATAGCTTTTTACATCTGCGTCGAGCTTGTTTATTATCAGCGCAGTATTTTAAAGGTTACTAAGAAATTATTATGCAATTAAAGAAGTGGTTAGTTGCCGTACCATTAGCAATGACATTGCTGACAGGATGTTCGGTATTGGAAAAACTGGTTTATCGCATTGATATCAACCAAGGCAACTATGTAGAACAAAGTGCGGTAGATAAATTAAAGTTTGGGATGACTAAAGCACAGGTTCGCTTCGTACTAGGGTCGCCAATGCTTATTGAAAACGGCTACCCAAACACTTGGTACTACATCTATCACCATACTCCTGGTCACGGTGATCCAGTGCAAAAAGACCTGATCGTTAACTTTAACGATCAAGGCACACTCGCAGATATCAGCGGTGACTTCCCAAAAAGTGACGCTTTTTACGAACAGATTCAGTAAACGACTTTTGCAAAAAACCTCTCACATGAGAGGTTTTTTATTATCTAGATATCGCGCAATCACACTTTGAATCAATGACGACGCCATCCATTGGGACTGATATCAAGTCTACTTATTCTTACGTACAGAGCTAGGCTTGCCACCGGTGACAGGGTCTGCACTCCCCTCGGCTTTAGCCTGCTCCGCCCGCTTACGACGAATCTCTTTCGGGTCTGCGAGTAACGGACGATATATCTCTATTCGATCTCGATCTCGAACGGTCGCATCTAACTTCACATTACGACTAAACACACCCACTTTATTCTTAGATAAATCAATTTCAGGGTATAACTCTAACACGCCAGATTGTCGAATGATCTCTTCTACCGTTGCGTGATTATTCACCACTAAATTAAATACACGCTGTTCATGAGGAAGAGCATAGACAACCTCTACGTGAATCATATCTGACTCAATACTCATAACACTCGTAGACCTGTTTTGCGCGTTTAGTGAATGCATTTACCATGTTACTGGTAAGCTCGTTAAAAACCTTACCGAAGGCCATCTCAATCATTTTACTTGAGAATTCAAACTCAAGCTTTAGCTCAACCTTGCAAGCTTGCTCATCTAGCGCGGTAAAAATCCAACCACCACGCAATGTCTTAAACGGACCATCCACCAAGTTCATCATAATTGCTTGGCCTGGGATCAGCTCATTTGAAGTAGTAAACGTTTTGCTGATACCAGCCTTCGCCACATCGACAGAAGCCACCATACCATTACCCGAAGACTCAATGATTCTAGAGCCCGAGCAACCAGGCAGAAACTCAGGGTATTTAGCAACATCGTTAACCAGATTGAACATCTGTTCAGCACTAAAAGACACAAGCGCAGAACGGCTGACTTGCTTCATACATACTCCTATCGATACATGTACAGATTTAAAGCTCCTGCCAATTTTACTTTTATTCCACGATTGCGCAAATAAAAGGATTTCCTATCCGATATCCAACCCGTATAATGTCGCTATTATGGCAAAGAAAAAAACGAAACAAAAAGCGGGTAGCAATACTATCGCGCTGAATAAAAAAGCTCGCCACGAGTATTTCATCGATGATGAAATCGAAGCTGGCTTGGAGCTCCAAGGTTGGGAAGTGAAAGCCCTTCGCCAAGGTAAAGCCAATATTTCTGAAAGTTACGTATTTATGCGTGACGGTGAAGCCTTTGTGAGTGGCATGACAATCACTCCTTTAAATCAGGCATCGACACACGTTGTGGCGAACCCCACACGTGTGCGTAAACTACTAATGAGTCGTCGTGAACTAGACAACCTATTCGGACGTGTGAACCGTGAAGGTATGACATTAACGGCGCTCTCTCTGTACTGGTCTCGCTCTTGGGTGAAACTAAAAATTGGCGTAGCAAAAGGTAAAAAGCTGCACGATAAACGTACGGATTTAAAAGAAAAAGACTGGGCAAGAGAGAAAGCACGCGTAATGAAGAGTACACTGCGTTAATCTTGACCACTTAAACGCATAGTACTGGACAGCCAATGCTTTTCTGTTACTATGCGAATATTACCTGGGGCTGATTTAGGATTCGACGGGAATTCAGAAGTCTGAGGTGCATGCCGAGGTGCGGTAGGCCTCGTTAACAAACCGCAAAAAAATAGTCGCAAACGACGAAAACTACGCACTAGCAGCTTAATAACCTGCTCAGAGCTCTCTCGCCCTAGCTTCCGCACGTAAGACGGGGAATAACGAGGGATCAAACCCAAACGCGCTAGCCCGGATTCTCCCGCCTGAGAGATGAACGGCGAATTTTAATTCAGGCTAGTCATTCATTAGCGTGTCGGTTCGCAGGTGGGTGGCGAAATTAAAGATCGACTAAGCATGTAGTACCAATGATGAACGGTTTTCGGACGCGGGTTCAACTCCCGCCAGCTCCACCAAACGTTTGGAAAGGGCGGTAACTCTCTGAGTTATCGCCCTTTTTGTATTCGCCACTTCAATATTAGGCTGTTTGTACTACATTTTGGTACTAAAACATGCGCTATTTATCTATTTCAAAATCTGGCATTTGGCAGTTTCGCTATCAAATCCCCTCTGAGCATCGACACTTATTTGACGGGCTTCGTGAAGTTAAACGATCGCTAAAAACATCATGCAAAGATAAAGCTACGCTTTTAGCATTAGAGCTAGAGATACAGGTTCGTCGCACCATCATATCCCCGACTGCAACCACAGCACCAAAGCAAGTCAGACCCATTCATAACGAAAAAAAGCACCCACCAGCAAAACAGAAAAAGCTTAAGGTGTTATGCCCAGAAAAGATGCTAGAGCGCTTTTGTCTCTATAAGGCTCAGCATATTTCTCCTAAGGCCGTTGGAATGCTGAAAGCTAAGTGCAAAACTGTTCTTGATTTAGTTGGAAAATCCCATCTCCCTTTAATTCGCAGACGCGATGCAGAGGACGCAGTGCAGCTATTGCGACATTACCCCGTAAATATGAAGAAACACCACCAATTCAAAGGCCTAACAGCCAAGGAGGCGGTTAAACTCAATAATAGCCTTAATATGCCTACACTCAGTGAAGAGTCCGTCAAGGACTATAGCCAAAAGATGTCAGGCTTTTTTGAGTGGTGTGTTATCAATGAACTAACTGATATTAATCCATTCAAAGCCATCAGGTTTAAGAAGCAAAGAAAGGATAGCGCTGCAAAATCTGCGTACTCTACTGCCGATTTACATAAGTTGTTCAGCACTCCTGTTCATTGTGAGAAAGACTTTAGGCACCCCCATTACTACTGGCTTCCATTACTTGGATACTTCACTGGCGCCCGCCTCAATGAACTCTGTCAGCTTTACAAAGCTGATATATACAAAATGGAAGGAGTTTGGGTACTTCAAATTGATGATAGGTTTGAAGGGCAAAAACTGAAGAACTTAACCAGCCGCCGAATTGTGCCAATCCATCAACGACTAATTGATATCGGGTTTATTGATTTTGTAACCTCAGTTCAACATGACCGACTATTTCCGGAGCTTAAGGACTCAAGGGATGGCTTCGGCAGTGCTGCTTCAAAATGGTTCGGCAGGTTCAAGACTCGGTTAGGTTTTGCGAAAGGGCAGGACTTTCATTCATTCCGTCATACCGTTGCCACACAGCTTAAACAGAAACAGGTGTCCCATATTGCTGCTGGAGCAATTCTCGGTCATGCACAAAATAACATTACCTACGACCGATACGGGAAGGATCTGAACATTGAGCAAGTGATGACTGTCGTAAACCTGATTGATCCCCTCCCCTTAGATAAGGTGCAAAACTATTCAACTGAGTGACCCTAGCGACCTCTTAAACAGTTATGTGGCTTTAATTTTGGGCGTGATTTCACGCCCAAAAAAAACAAACTCATTCGCTCATTCTTTCAGCAACTAGCTCAAAAAAACCAAATAAACAATTTAAAAACAACAATTTAAAAAATAAGTTGCAGTTAAATATGCATACATGTATGTGATTAATAGGTTGCTAGTTTTTTTTTCTTTACGGCCGTGAAAGACCTTCTTAGATTGATTGAAAAGCAATTGATTAATTAGGAGTTATTATGAATTTATCTTCTTCTGTAGCACAAAGCTTACGCTCTAATTTCAGCGATAACGTAAATCTCGAAGCTATCCTCAATCTTGAAATACCAGTGCAACGAAGCCATAAGACACTAGAACCACTAACAGGTGTCGAACTACTAGATGCTTACACAGATTCACGTATCAAACTCGGCAAATCTAAGCTAAAAAACATCCAGCAAGATCATGAACTTCTTGCGAGAGTATTGCACCTTATCGGCTTTGATGACTTAAACGAGCTTGATCGTGCAGGCGCTGAAAGCGTTCGAGACGCCTTGAGCCACTATCCCACAAACGCAAAGAAACACTCTGAGTTTGCGGGACTAACAGGGTACGACGTAATCTTCAAAAATGCTGCCTTGCCAAAGCCTAAACCATCCCTTTCCCTTACAACCGTCAAAGGGATAATCGAAAAATTCTCTACTTTTCTTAACTGGAGCAAAGCTCATGGATACGTTAAGGACAATGTATTCTATCGACTTCCAAAAAAGAGTGAAAAAGGTGGTCGGAAACGCCTATGCTTTTCCGACCACCACCTTGCTGCCATTTTCAACATGACAGACTACAAATCTCATCGCTACCTTCATTCTTATTACTACTGGGTACCACTATTGTTACGTTACACAGGGGCAAGGCTAAATGAAATCTGCCAACTAATCTTTGATGATGTAACTCAAGTTGATGGTGTTTACTGTCTTAAGATTAGGGAGAACTTCCAAGGGCAGAGTGTCAAAAATAGTTCATCTATCAGGCTGATCCCTATTCATAATGAATTGATTGCAAGAGGTTTCTTATCATTCGTAGATTCAAAAAACGATGGTCGTCTCTTCCCAGAACTGCCTCTTGTTGATGGCTACTACTCGACTAACGCTTCGAAGTGGTTTAGTCGCCGTAGGGATTCATTGGGTTTAGGTAAAGGGTTAGATGCACACTCTTTCCGACACACGTTCATCAATGAGTTGAAACAGTTAGGAATTTCCAAAGAGATTATAGAGTGCATTGTTGGCCATAAACATAATTCTGAGTCGTTTGATACGTACAGTGAGCAATACCATCCTAGAATTCTTGCTCCTGTTGTTAATATGATAGATACGAGCCATACCGAACATATTCGCCCATATAATTTAGCGTGATATCTATTTAAACAGCACCACCACAACTAAAAAATATTTTATTAACCCATATATTTTGGGTGAACGGATTCGCTCACCCAAAATTTACTGAAAGTTTATTTAATGAAAAAAAAATACATTGGCAACACTCATTGAACTCGCTATCAATGAGGACTTAGATAATATTAAGAAGAACGCTGCTGAGAGCGTTTTTATCTTTGACCGTTTAGTTCTCAAAGGACAGTCAAGTACTCTTTTTGCACCACCGAATGCTGGCAAAACCTTATTAATCATCAACCAACTGAAACAAGCTCATGCAGCAGGTCTTACTAACGATCTATCGGTCTTTTATATAAATGCTGATGACACTCAAAATGGAGTTATTGAAAAAACTGAAATTTTGGAAAGTATTGGGGTTCACGTGCTTGTTCCCGGATATAACGGCTTCGAATCACATTCTCTGTTAGCCATCTTAGACGGATTATCTGATGATGATGCAGCAAAGGATGTTGTGATCATTGTGGATACTCTTAAGAAGTTCGCTGACACAATGGACAAAAAACATATGCGTAGATTTGGTATCACTGTCAGAGATTTTGTTATGAGGGGGGGAACCTTTATCGGTTTAGGTCATACCAACAAAAATCGAGATGGCGACAACAAACTTGTCTATTCTGGGACATCAGATCTTGTCGAAGACGTAGATTGTATCTACATGATGGACATTAAATATGACAATACTGACGAAAATGGAACCCAAACAAAACACATTCAACTGATAAACCAAAAACTCCGTGGTAATAATGCCCTTGAGCTGACATTCGCATACCAAAAAGCAGAAAATTTGAAGTATGTTGATATGATAAATTCTGTTCGCAATATCGATGAAAACACGCATAAAAAGGCAAAAACTTTACAAGATGAAGTGTTTAAATATAATGATTATCTTGATAAGTACCCTGATGCCATTTCATTAATAAAGTCTGTTTTAGATGGCAATAAGATGGATAAAACGGAATTAAGAGATTTTCTTTTAAAAAACACAAAATATGGCCGTGACAAGTGCGCTGAAATAATTGACCGTGTATCCGGTAAGCTCATCAACTTTGAGGTTAGCGGAAAAACAGGGCGAAAGAAAATATATTACCTTATCAACAACGCTTAACTGGCATCAGTTGATTCCGTTTTTTACGTTTATTTAATTAACTGAAAGAACGGAATATCCTAAAGCATGAGCCAGCCATAAACTGGCTCATGCAATTCACTCAAAAAACTTTAAGCTGATTCAACCAGCCCCTTCATCACAAAATCCACTTCCTTACCCTTTATACCCACTCAACATATCGAAGATAACCCGCGCAAATTGTTTGGTTTTGTTCGGGTCTGACAACAACTGCATCATCTGCTCTTGGTGCGCTTCATTACTATTCAAAATCGCATCATCAATCGCGCGTGGGAAGTCACCTAGCATGGCTTGCTCGCGAGTATTATTGGCTATTTGGCTCATTACTGTTTCGTTCTCGGTGAGCTTGTCACGCACCGTAAAGGCATAATTGATCATGTCTTTATCGGTCAGGTTGTCGGTGACAAACACCTCGTTCAATCGCTCAATGATGTGAGACAAGAACTCTTCTTTCTTGTCCTTCGGTTTGCCTGTACCTACATCGTTGCTTGGGTGCAACTTGTACTCAGGCGTATTCTCTTGAAGCTGAATGTCCTGTTGACGGATCTTCGACAGACGATAGTGGCTCATGACCACATTACCAAGGTCAAGTTCATCCTCTTCAATAACCTTCTCGCGCAGCATTGGGCGAAGGTGGCGTGCATACAGGCTCAGTTTCTCTAGCTCTTTGTCGTCATAGTCAACAATCTGCGACATAAACTCATAGAAGCGCACAAAACTACCTAAGTCTTTCTTGAAGATCTCTAGGCGGTCTTTCTCCTGCTTGCACTCTTTGAAGGTGTTTTCTGCATTAGCGATTAACACGGCATCGCCTGTTTGCTTGGTGCGTTCAAACACGTTTTTAGCGTGAATGTATGCTTCTACCGCAGAAGTATAACGCTTGCGCCAACGGTCTATCGCTGGCTTGCAGATATTACTGATAGCCGCATTAGATTTGTTCTTGGTAAAGAAGGCATCAACGAATTGATCTACCTCCGACCATAAGAAAATACCGCTCGCACGCAGCTTCTCCGATAGGTCGAAAATCTTGTCAGGGTCAGTGACATCCTCAAGCTCAGCCACTTGATAATAAGGCTGGAAAGCATCAAGAATATCTTGCGGGTCGTTGTAGAAATCGAGTACGAAAGTACCGCATTCTGCTTTCCCCGGATAGATACGGTTGAGGCGAGAAAGCGTCTGCACACACTCAACGCCAGCCAGTTTTTTATCAACATACATGGCGCAGAGCTTTGGTTGGTCAAAGCCCGTCTGAAATTTGTTTGCCACCAGCATCACCTGATAATCATCTGTGTTAAAGGCTTTGCGCATCTCACGACCTTTAAGGTCAGGGTTCATGTTGTGCTCAGTAAACTTCTGATCCATAAACGCCGTGCTGTCTGGGTCGGCAGCGTTAAACTCAACTTCGCCAGAAAATGCGACCATCGCACGAATACCTGCATAGCCGCTGTTGTTCTCAGAGGAAGCAGAAACGTACTTATCAAACGCCAGCTTATAGCGCACAGCCTCTTTACGAGAGCTAGTGACCACCATGGCTTTTGCCTGACCACCTAATAAGCCCATCACGTTCTTTTTGAAATGCTCAACAATCACTTTCACTTTCTGCGAGATGTTGTGATCGTGCAGGCGTACCCAGTTATTGAGTTTAACCTTGGCTTTTCCCGAATCGACCTCTTTATCTTCCGCTTCCAGCTTCTGTTTGAGCTGATAGATCACCTTGTAGTTGGTGTAGTTCTTTAGCACATCAAGGATAAAGCCTTCCTCAATCGCCTGACGCATTGAATAGATATGGTAAGCCACTGGCAAATTGCGTTTAGAAGCTGGCTGCTCTGGGGCAGGTCTGCGACCAAACAACTCCAGCGTTTTGGGCTTTGGTGTCGCGGTAAAGGCGTAGTAACTCAAATTGGCACTGCCACGACGCGCCGCAACGGTAGCATCAAGAATATCCTCTGAGGAAAGTTCGGTGTCATCATCGGCTTCATCCGTCATCAGAACTTCTTTAAGCTGACGAGCGGTTGCGCCTGTCTGAGACGAGTGCGCTTCATCGGCAATGACGGCGTAACGGCGCTCTTTGAGTGAAGTTGAGTTCTCAATAGCTTTTAACACATGCGGGAAGGTTTGAATGGTCACGATGATGATTGGCTGAGAGGTTTCCAATGCCGTTGCCAACTTCTCTGATTTAGAACCATCGCCTTCTTTGCGGTTGATACGTCCTACAACACCATCAGCATGTTCAAACTGATAGATAGTGTCTTGTAGCTGGTCATCCAGCACAGTGCGGTCAGTAACCACAATGACTGAATCAAACTGCTTGTTACCCTTTTCATCATGCAAGGTCGATAGTTGGTGTGCTGTCCATGCAATCGAGTTGGACTTACCCGAACCTGCACTGTGCTGGATCAGGTATTTATTTCCTGTGCCCTCAACAATCGCCGCATTTACCAACTTCGTTACCACATCCCACTGGTGGTAACGCGGGAATATCAGGGTTTCTTTCTTGGTTTTGCGCCCCTCCCAATCTTCCTTCTCTTCTATTTGAAGATGGATAAAGCGCCCGATAATGTTGAGCAGGTTATCAGGCGTTAACACCTCATTCCATAGGTAGTCGGTGGCGTATCGATTTTCATCTTCAGGAATGTCATTACCCTTGCCGCCATCGTGTGTACCTTTGTTAAATGGCAGGAAGAAGGTGTTTTCACCCGCAAGTTTGGTCGCCATGTAAACTTCGTATTGGCTTACCGCGAAATGCACTAAAGCACCACGTTTAAAGCTCAAAAGCGGTTCTGGCTTTTTAGTGGCAGGGTCTTTCGGTAAACGAGTCAGCTTGTACTGCGCAATGGCGTTTTCTACCGCTTGCTTGAACTCGGATTTCAGCTCAAGGGTAGAGACGGGCAAGCCGTTAACGAACAGCACTAAGTCAATTCTCCACTTCTTAGCCTGTTTACCTGTAGCTTCGAATTCAGCTTGTGTTGCATACGGACTGTAAACCAGCTCAGGCACAATACGACAAATGTTTTTCTTATAACGTGTCAAGGTTTCAGGGTTGAGGTTATGCTCTGGCTTAAACTGACACAATTCAAAACGGGCATTGCGGATTTTCAAACCATGACGTAGCACGCCCAAAGTGCCAAAGGTACGTGACGCACGATCAGTGGCGTTCTCATCGGCTTTTTTAAGCTGAGTGACCAAGGCATCAAGGAAGTGGCGCTCTGAGTCGGTCGGGAAGACTTTGCAGAACTTCTCCCACTCTTTCGGTTGCGTTTCTTTGATAAACGTCAGCACATCCGCTTCGTATAATGCCGATTCGCGGTTATAGCCCTCGCCAGTGCCTTGCACCCAGCCATTGGCAACCATTTGTCTGATGATGTCGTCCTGAAATACCCGTTCTATAGTTGAATCTCTAGACATCATGACTCTCCTGTATCACATCCAATTTGTAGACAGGAGTAACATGGCAATAGACCATTTCCTCAGTCCAGTCTTTTAGCTTAATGGATGGATCTACAGCTTGAACGATAGTCTTTAACAATTCTTTTTGCGATTCGTTAGCTCTTTCGCCAAATAGAATTTCTTTCACTTTTACTGGTATGAATTCCCCCGTCTGAGCGAAGACCCGGATCTCTTCTTCGTAATGCCAAAAATTAGCTTTATAAGAAAGTACATTCTTCGCTCTTTCTATTGACGATGGAACTGAAGCGATAAGGTTAGACTGCGACTCGTAATTTACAGCTCGAATATCAAAGTCACCAATAATTTCAACACCAATAGCAATACCGCGATTACCGTTTGTGTAATGTGCCCACATCAGAGGATTATTATTACTTATTGATAACGAGCAAAACCTTAATGAGCTTTTGTACTCTTCCAGAGCCGCTAGTGACTCATCTGAAATAGCATCACCGTAAGTGTAGAACCCCTCCATTGGGTCATTCATTGAATCAAACGTCGCTGCATATAAACGTTTATTAGCAATAATATCTAACACAAATTCGAAGTTATCTAGCGTTCTAAATTTGTATAGCATCACTCTTCTTCTCCTCGTTACCTTTCTCCTCATCGTTCCAATTACGGACATCAATCTTGCCAGTAACAGCGGCTGATATAAGGGCTGTGCGGCGTTCTTGCATTAATGAAATAGCATTTTTCGCTTTCAAGGCCAAAGCATCAAACTTTTCACACATTGATTTGATGTATGACACAATCGTGTCTGTTTCTTCTGGCGACGCAGGAATAGGGACAAAAATATTCTTAACGATATCTGTATTTAAGTTCGGCTGCCCTGAACCTTGCTTAATTCTTTCCCTTAAGTCGTGTGTCAACGTACTCAAATAAAAATAAGCAAACTCTGAATTTAAAGTAAGGTTTTCAAAGCCTACCACCCCATCGTTTGCGTTTGCATTTATCGATAGTATTTTGGGTACACCCAATGTTGCTCCGCTGTTTGATAGCAATAGTGTTCCAGATGTAAACACCCTACATTGCTCACTTCCTTTCTTGGTTAAGAATGTCTCAGTTTCAGAAAGGTATATTTCATCATCCTTAGTGATTTCAGCAACGGTCACCCAAGGGGAGTAGTCACCATCAAAAAGAGTAGGATCTCCCGCTGGTCTTGGTGAACCTCCTCGCACAACTTGCGAAATGTAACCAAACTTCGTCACATCCCAATGTGACGGCACTTCCCCTAACCATTCCACACCAGAATCTTTCATTGGTGCGTGTGGGTTAAATCCTTTGGTTACCGCATGGCTTATCACCGCTTGCCGCTTTTCTATTAGCAGCTTAATCAGTTGCTGCTGCTTATTGATCAGGGTATCGATTCTGGCAATTTCGTGGTCGAGGAAGGCTACGATTTGTCTTAACTCTTCTTCTGGAGGAAAAGGAAATGATACTGACTCAATACCCTCACTTGATATATTAGGTTGATTGGTAATGGTCATATTGTTTTTAAATTGAGCAATAAAACTATTGCTTAGAGATGAAAATAAAATGTAGTCAGTTAAATCTTCATCCTCAACTTTTAGAAAACCAACCCTTTGGTTTATCAATGGCATCCTTTCTAATTTAGGCATTTTGGCGACTTTAATTCCACCAGCTATAATTGGACGTGTCATAGCAAAAACTAAAGAGTTCAGGGGTGCAATATATTCAGCATTCTCATGAGCAAACTTTTCGGGCAAATAGGCTTCGTCATCAAATGACATTTTCAAATGAGAAACATTAGTGATTTTAATAACAGGGTACCCTTGCTTAATAAAATCTCCGCTCTTAAATGCAAAACCACCGATAACCCTACCAAAATGTTTAATCTTTTTTACTTTCCAATGCTTTGGAACCTCGCCCAACCACTCAACACCGGAATATTTATATTCTGGGTATGCTTGATACTTACTCATTATGAATGCACCTCTTGCAATAGCCTCATAATGTCCTTGCTCACAGCATCTAAGTCTTTATCGATAGCTTCTAGCTCACGCGGCGGTTGGTAGACATAGAAATGGCGGTTGAATGGGATTTCATAACCCACCACACCAATTTCATTGTCTTTGTCATCACGCTTATCCGCGTTGATCCACGCATCGGCAACGTGAGGCTGCACTTCGCGTTTGAAGTAGCTTTCAATCAGGGTTGATGTAGTCACGCTTGGGTCAAGTGGTACGTTCTCGTTATCACGTAGGTCACCATCTTGTTGGAACTCAACAACCTTACCCTTATAGTCGAACGCACCGTATAGCGGCTGTGCCTCTTCTTTCAGCACTTTTTTGATCACAGGTTCTGCGTCTTGGTTCTTCCACGTTACCGCATCAATAAACTGCTTTTTCTGCTTGGCATCGAACTTGATACCAGTGGTTTTGAACGCGCCTTTCAAAGTCAGCTCAAACTGGTTGAAGTCATCAGACTGTTTCGCTTTACCGCCAAGGTTATCGCCAATCGCAACTTGCAGGGCTTTGGCATTATCCATCAAGACTTTTTGGCTTAGCCACAGTTTGCTGTCCAGTACGTCTTTGATTTGCTTTTCTTTCAACTCAGGGAAGTCGGCTTTGATCAGAACTCGAACTTCTTTTTCCACGCCAGTTAGTGAGCCGTAGGTATCTTCCGTCCACTCTGGGCCAAACTGTTCAAAGACTGCCTGCATTACGGCATAAAATGGCTTGGGAGCAAAGCGCAGTGATTCCACCGCTTCATCGGTGATTTGTGCTGACAGACGCAGTGGACGCTCTATGGTTAGTCGGCGGTAGCCAAACTGATAAGTATCAAATATCTTGCTGGCAAAGTGTTTTTGGTTGTCCGTCACACCATCTTTGGTCAAGGTATCAATTTCTTCAAAGTCACCAAAGTTCTTCGTGATGGTGCGAATTTCTTCATCGGTTAAATAGTGACGCTTAGAGCCTAATGACTTACGCATTTTAGTACTAAAGTTAGCGCCATTAATCAATTGCACTTTGCCTTTACGTGCAGGGTCTTTTTTATTGCTCAGTACCCAAACGTAGGTCGCAATACCTGTGTTGTAGAACATATCGGTAGGCAGCGCAACAATCGCTTCAAGTAGATCAGCTTCAAGGATGTAGCGACGAATTTCACTCTCACCGCTACCCGCACCACCAGTAAATAGTGGTGAACCATTAAGGATGATGCCGATACGACCTCCATCGATCACTTGGTTATCGACATTCTTCTTATCACGCATCTTGCTGATAAGGTGCATCAAGAACAGCAACGAACCATCAGAGACTCGCGGCAAGCCTGCGCCAAAGCGTCCATCAAAGCCTTTTTGCTGGTGCTCGTCTTTGATTTCACCTTCAATCTTTTTCCAATCCACACCAAACGGCGGGTTAGACAGCATGTAGTCAAACTTGTCGGCGGGCAGTTGGTCATTTGACAGAGTATTACCTAGCTTGATGCGGCTAACATCTTGCCCTTTGATTAGCATATCTGCCTTACAGATAGCATAGGACTCTGGGTTTAGCTCCTGACCAAACGCACGCATCACCGCTTTTGGGTTGAGTTCGTGCACGTATTCCATGCCTGAAGAGAGGAAGCCACCTGTACCCGCTGTTGGGTCATAGATGGTACGGATGATGCCATCTTTGGTTAAGGCTTCGTCGTCTTCCATAAATACCAAAGAGGTAGTCAGGCGCACGATGTCACGCGGGGTAAAGTGCTCACCCGCGGTCTCGTTTGAGCCTTCCGCGAAGCGGCGGATCAACTCTTCAAACACCAAGCCCATATCGTGGTTGGAAATGCTGTTTGGGCTAAGGTCGGTGGTGGCAAACTTCTTCACCACTTTGTAAAGCAGGTTGGCATCTTCCAGCAAACCAACAAATTCATCGAACTTGAAGTGCTCAAAGATTTCACGCGCATCTTTGGAGAATGACTGCACGTACTTCTCAAGGTTCGCCTTGATGTTGCTCTGCCCCATCTTGCCGAGGTTCATTGGCGAGGTGTTGAAGAATGACAAGCCATCAGGTTGTGCGAGTGATTGGGTTGCTCGTAGTAAGAACTTTTCCTGCGCTTCTTCTGGCAGGTTCATCGCTTTGATGCGTTCATGCTCGGCAACCACAGCATCTTTGCTTGGTTCAAGCACACACTCAAGACGACGAAGTAGAGTAAACGGCAAGATAACACGGCCGTATTGAGATTGTTTGAAGTCACCGCGAAGCAGGTCAGCTACCGACCAGATAAAGGCAGCGGTTTGGGAGAAGTTGTTGTTAGTCATTGTAAACAGCACAATTGAGAAAATTGCGCTGATTATACCCTACGGCTCATATGGTGACAGCGACATCTAACAAAAAAGCGCCCTTTCGGACGCTTGAATCAAATAAACAAATATAAATTGCTACTGAATCCAATCAGCTTTTATACGGAGGTGTTGCATCTAATATTTGCTTAGCGAGCAATTCCAGTATATCAGTGACTTTGGTCTCTCTCGCTTTCAATAGTGCCTTTACGTTATCGATCGTAGCTGCCAAGTTCTCACCTGTGGCAACATCCTCTAATCTATAAGCATCATTAGCATGTTCTGTCACTTTTTTAACCCATGCTCGTCTGTATAGGTTTTTCACTGAATCACCCTTGGTAACAAAACCAGCGTTCATAGCTCCTTCAAGCACTAAGCTCTCAAGATCTGTGGTTTCAAGATCTTCTAAATCATGCAGAAGTTCAATTAAATCCGAAGCAGTAATTTCTTTTTCCATAGCGTTTATTTAAAGAGTAATAACTATTTTTTCTTTATTCAAACGATGGCATTTTTTGAAAAAGGGGTAGTCAAGAAGGGTCTCCATTCTTGCCAGAGAACAACATAAGAACGAAGTGGGTTGTTCTATCTGGAAACCACTATCCAGCATAACCAGTTGATTTTAAGTTGTTTGAATCTAAAAAAATAATTTTCTATGTTTATAAAAAACATATCTCATGATTAAAAACTGGACTGTAACAACACAACCCGTTCGACTTGCATCAGATGGTGTAATGATGCGAGAGCGTTACCTACTAAACACCGAACACGCCAACCACAAATACACCGAAGACCTCGTATCACTCTTCGGATGTGGCGCTACCTCCAAGCGCATTGCTCTTACAGGCGAACAATTCAGGCTTAATCAGCAGCTAAATAACCGCCGTGGAGGCCGCCCACTATCGACCTACGCCATGGAATATTGCCTTACGTTGCCAAGGGGCTACAGACCTAGCTATGAGCAGTGGCAATCCATTGTCAAAGATTGCGCATTGGCTCTTGCTAAATTGTGTCAACTTAACAAATCTGAATTTTCGCAATACCGACAACAAATTCGAGCTGTCTTGCACCAGCAGGAACAGAAAGGAAAAAAAGGTAGTGGCGACCATGTGCATTTGATGATTGGTAAGATTGTCGGCAATCGAGTCCTCACGGAATTACAACGGAAAAAAGCAACAAAAGTCATTAAGCAAGCATTCAACAGCGCAGTACTGCAACATGTCGGCATAGATTACCGGAGCTATGAGCCAATTGAAAAAGAGAAAGGACGCAGACTATCAACTTGGCAATACCAATATAAAAAAGCCACTGAAGCCCTTGAAATTGAAAAACTCATCAAGCAGATGCAAACGCAGTTTGATAAGTGGTTAAACGCAAAAGAAGAGTTAAATGAGCGACAAATTCGACGTCAACAAAACAGACTATTAAAAAGCTATGAGCAATTAAAGCAACACTCACTAAGTGCGTCGCAGTTGGAAAGGATTAACGCCGTCAAAAGTCAGATTAAGTGATCAGCGCATCATAGATATCGGTTCAACTCCCAAACAGGGAGCTGAACTGGCGTCCTTAACTTAGGATAATAGGCTTCCATATTGATACTGGCCTCATATGGTACTAAGATAAGGTACTAAAGGGTTATTCTCAAAAATCACAAACACCCTAACCTATTGAAGTAACTGTTTTTTAAGGCAGTTGAAGGTGAGTCCCGCCAGCTCCACCAAACGTTTGGAAAAGGCCACCTTCGGGTGGCCTTTTTTGTATCTGCTATCCGTACTTATGTTGCAACAGTACACGATCTACTTTTACGATGTTACTTGCTATTAGTGCACGGCTTCTTTTATAGCCTATAGAAAATAAGCAGATGATCTCTAATAATCAACACTTCCAACTTTATAAATATTTTATTCATTAGTAATTTTATGCAGATAATTAAATCTCTTAAAAAATAAAAATGCGAAGCCATTTAGCTTCGCATTTTTATTTGGGTTAAACATGGTTAACAATATTAGAAACGATATTCCACACCTAGCGATGCTTGGTTAAAATCAGTTTTTGTGCTTGCACCATTCGCGACGTTCTCTGCATTCAGTTCTACGTCATACCACATATATTCTGCGTTAACTAAGAAGTTATCAGTAACTTTAAAACCAACACCGGCACCAGCGAATACACCTTCGTCATCTTTGTTGCCTTGGAAGCCCGCAACGTTGTAATCCGTCGAGTACCACATTTGACCGCCTTTTGCGTAAAGATCGACACGATCAACAATAGGGGCTGTAACTTTTAGTGCTGCGGTGTAACCGTCCGTTTCGGCATTTGCTAAGTTATTACCATAGCTACCAAAATCAATGTAACCGCCCTCTAACGCTAAGTAAGGGTTAAAACGGTAACCAACCAAACCTTGAATAGCATCACTGTCATCATCAAAGTCATCTTGTCCATCAACTTTTAAGTAACCATAATTGGCGCCGACATAAACACCATGATCTTTGGAGTCCGCTGCGTGAGATAAAGTACTAAACGTTGCTAAAGAAAAAAGGCCAATCAAAGTAACAACATTGCTTTTCATTTCGTTCTCCTAATATAAGTGCCATTGAAAGTTCGAATTATACAAAGCAAATGCAATGCCAATTTTAATTTAATAAAAAACACTTTCTACTTTATAAAAAATTGACATTATTTTGAAATTAGAACAACAAAACTAAAAGTTATACTGTTTTATTTACCTTGAGAAAACAATATTAGATTTCTGTAAATACTAATGATGTAAAACATTCTATTTTATTTGTAGTTTTTTCAAAAGATAGGAGAAATCAATAAACAACCCCCAATCATCAATTATTTACATACCCATTATATTTAGGATTCTTAATTTTTGGTCTGGATTCTTTATGAACGAGTAAGGAAGGTAATCACACATCGGCTTTTTCTCTCTTTGCTTCAATAGGTAAATCTCCTACTCTGTGAAGAGGCTATCTCCATGGGACTGAAGTATGTTAAAAGGCAGTGAGTACCCTTCTATCCGAGCATTAAGGACGTTTGTCGCGGTTGCAAATTACCTCAGCTTCTCTAAAGCGGCGGATGCCCTATGCATTACACAAAGCGCAGTAAGCAAACAAATCGCCGCGCTTGAACAACTAGTGGGCTTACCTTTAATACAAAGAGGCTCGAATGGTATTGAGTTAACTGAGGAAGGAAAACGCTACCTACCGCAAGTCACAGAAGCACTAGAACTTATTCAGAATGCAACCGCTAACTTAATCCAATCAGATTCAAAGCAAGAATTGCTCACCGTGGATGTTACTCCTTCTTTCGCTAGCCTTTGGTTGGTGCCTCATATTGATGACTTCCACCAGCGACATTCCAATATCCGTGTAAGAATCTGTACCGGAGATGGGAACGTCAAAGGTTCAAGCGGTGAAAGCGACTTGCATATTCGTTGTCTTCCATTGTCCACGCATTATGAATACAGCCACTTACTATGCGAAGAAATACTGCTATTGGTCGGTTGTACTAATACTCCTGCACTCAAGAATGTGCACGCTGTTAGCGACTATCCGCTGATACCTCAAATCACTCGCCCTCAATTGTGGGAGCAATTTAAGGCTGCGCATGCAGTAGAATCAACCGTTACCTATCACTCTGTAGGCTTTGAACATTTTTACCTAGCTTACGAAGCCGTCAAAATGGGAAAAGGACTCGCCTTACTTCCTGATTTTATGGCGCAGAATTCTATTTTAAGAGGGGATATCCAACGTATTCTCAACCTATCTTTACAGAGTGGTTATGGTTATTACGTGATGATCCCAAATTATCGCCTATCGGCTAAGAAAGTGGCGGCGTTTTACGAATGGTTGAAGAGCAAACTAAGCTAATATTGTTTTCTTGAAATGCTTTTGGTAACCCAAAACAACTCAAAGACTTCAGTATCTGTCTGCTCCAAATTGTGGCATTCTCATTAACACTGTTTCAAAAGGATAAATGGATTGAAAGATATGGACAGCAATTCGCCCAAACTCTCATTACGTACCATTGAGCCAACGGATTACCCTGAGCTTGCAGAACTAATGGACTTAGTGTTTCCTGATGTTGGCGGCTCATGGCCACGGCTGACGATTATGGATCTCATTCATCAGTTTCCTGATGGCCAAATCTGTATTGAAGATAACGGCAAAATAGTCGGTGCAGCATTAACCATTAAAGTGGACTACAACCGCTTTTCTCTTCCTCACCTATATACCGACATCATTACCGAAAACAACGTCATACAGAATCAAGTAACTGGTGATGCAATGTATGGTCTCGATGTATTTGTCCACCCGGACTATCGAGGGCTACGTTTAGGTCGACGTTTATATGATGCACGTAAAGAGCTTTGCCGTAGTAAGAACTTCAAAGCCATTTTAGCCGGTGGTCGCATTCCTAATTACCACCAATACGCAGATGAACTGAGCGTTGCAGAGTACATCGACAAAGTAAAGCGCCGTGAGCTTCATGACCCTATTTTGTCTTTTCAGCTTGCTAACGACTTCGATGTAAAGCGAATCATGCGCGGCTACTTGCCAGAGGATAGCGCTTCTAAAGGTTACGCGACACTGCTGGAGTGGGATAACTTTTTCTACGAAGAGGATATTCAATCCGTACACGATGTAGAAAAGACTCTGATTCGAATTGGTGTTGTACAGTGGCAAATGCGCGCGATGAATGACCTGGAGGATTTGCTCGATCAAGCTGAGTTCTTCATTTCTTCTCTTGCGAATTACAAGGCCGATTTCGCCCTATTCCCTGAGTTCTTTAACGCACCGCTGATGGGCTTGCAAAACGACAAAAATTCCGTTGAAGCAATCCGCTTTTTGGCTAGCTTTACAGAAGAGATCAAAAACCGTTTCTCACAGATGGCAGTCACCTACAACATCAACATTATTGCAGGCAGTATGCCCGTTATCGAAGATGGCAAACTGTATAATGTGGCCTACTTGCTGCAACGAGATGGTGAAATTAACGCTCAATATAAAATCCACATCACGCCTCATGAACAAAGAGACTGGGTGATCGACGGTGGTGACAATGTTCAAGTTTTCGAAACCGATGCGGGCAAAGTCGGCATACTGATTTGTTATGACAGCGAATTCCCTGAATTGGGAAGAATGTTAGCAGAACAAGGCGCACAAATTGTATTCGTTCCTTTCTGGACGGACACAAAAAATGGCTATCAACGAGTACGAATTTGTTCCCAATCGCGTGCCATTGAAAACGAATGCTATGTTGCAATTGGTGGTAGTGTTGGTAACTTACCTCGTGTTGATAACGTGGACATCCAGTACGCACAATCTGCCGTATTCTCACCGTCGGATATCTACTTCCCGCACGATGCGACCTTGACAGAAGCAAGCGCCAACACCGAAATGATGATCTTCGCCGATGTTGATTTGACTAAGTTGAAGCAACTGAATACCGAGGGTTCAGTAACCAACTTACGTCACCGACGTCTTGATTTGTATGGCGCATTTACTAAAGCTAAAGAGTCATAAAGGTGTGCCTTATTCGTCGCCACACGGGAGCGTGGCGGCGAATAAAACAAGCAGCAGATTGATTCCGCACAATAATCAGAGGCATGTCAGTTTTTCTCAGCGGTGAGAAACAAGAATTGACCCAGTAGGACATTCGGAGTATCACTCCAACTTCGTTCCGCTTTTATTAGGGGAAAGCTTTTGGAACACATTAACGAACTTCTCATGTCAATGAAGCCTTTGCTCGAGCAATACGGCTACTTGGCGCTGATTGTCAGTATATTTCTAGAAGGGATAGGTGTACCGATGCCTGGTCAATCGCTGATGATCGCGGCATCTTTGCTCTCTTCAGAACAAGTCATGAATCTAAGTATGGTTATGATGGTATCGTGGCTAAGCTGCTTTTTTGGGAATACCTGTGGTTACCTAATCGGTTATTACTTTGAAGGCTGGTTGGATAAAAAAGGCTATATCTCTGGCCCGAAGATGCAAACACTTCAACTGACTATCCAGAAATACGGCCCTACGTGCTTGGTCGTCAGTCGCTTTATTGAAGGAATGAAGCAATTTATGCCTCTTGCATGCGGTATCGCGAAAATGCCACGTAGAAAGTTTTTGCTCGGTAACGCCCTCGCGGCGACGGTTTGGGTATTGGTATTCAGCTTGTTAACTCACTTTGCATTTGAACATTTAAGCGTGTTGAGCAACCTGTACACCGAATACAAATACCTTGTATGGGCATTTGCTGCTGTCTTATTTACGTGGATGGTTTTAGGTATTGTTAAACGCAAAAAAGCCAAATCAATGCAATAACGACAGTCCCTTCATTAGTGCATAACTAAAGCTCGTGGTATCAGTGAGATACGTAATACGAGCTTTTATCTTTTTCTTTACGTGCAAAATTTAAACAGCCATTTAGACGTCTAGACGTTGACAATGCGTAAATGTGATATTAGTCTGCTCTTCTCTCTTATTATTAACATTGTCGTTTACATGTCCGGTTCCCAACAAACAACTAAAACAGTTGCACCTTCTGCGGTCGCACTGATCCCATTGATTGTATTCCTTGCGCTGTTTATTGGCGTAGGCACTTACTTATCTTTGCAAGGCGTTGAATTTGCCTTCTACCAGCTGCCTGCACCCATCGCGGTATTACCAGCCATCATCATTGCGTTTCTTTTAAGTAAAGAGAAACTTAACCGCTCAATCGAACACTTCATGCGTGGTGTTGGCCACCCAGACATCATCGCAATGTGTATGATCTATCTGCTTGCTGGTGCCTTTGCTGCGGTAGCAAAAGCCTCTGGCGGTGTTGATGCAACGGTGAACCTTGGTTTATCCGCAATTCCAACCAGCATGATTTTGCCGGGCATTTTTCTGATTTCTGCTTTTATCGCAACAGCGATGGGCACTTCGATGGGTACCATCGCAGCCGTTGCCCCCGTAGCGTTGGGGATTGCTGAATCAGCAGGAATGAGCTTACCGTTAACCGCAGGCGTTGTGCTGAGCGGCGCTATGTTTGGTGATAACCTTTCTATCATCTCTGACACCACCATCGCGGCGACACGCTCTCAAGGTTGTGAGATGAAAGACAAGTTTAAAGAGAACATTCGTATTGCTTTGCCTGCGGCGTTGATCGCGATTGCAGTGTTCGCTTTCAACAGTACAGCGACTCAAGTGCCTGCAACTGGCGATATTGAGTGGCTAAAAGTCTTGCCGTACATCACTATTTTGATCCTAGCGGTATCTGGTGTGAATGTGTTTGTGGTTCTGTCGATTGGTATCCTTTTGGCTGGCGGCGTGAGCTTGGCATCGATTGACAATTACGGACTGACTAATCTAGCCCAAGACGTATACAAAGGCTTTGGCAACATGCAAGAGATCTTCTTGTTGTCCATGCTAATTGGAGGTTTGAGTGAACTGATGCGTCGTCAAGGCGGTCTTGCTTTCCTAACCAATTTCGTTAGCAGCCTTATCCACGCGTTTGGCTCTAGCCACTCTAAGCATGCCAACAGCCGCGCGAGCGAGCTAGGTATCGCGGGCTTAGTGTCGATGGTCAATGGCTGTACGGCAAACAACACCGTAGCCATCATCGTATCGGGCAGCGTTGCTCGCCAACTGGCGGAAGAGAATAATGTCTCTCCTCGTCGCTCAGCAAGCTTGTTGGATATTTTCTCGTGCGTGGTACAAGGCATTTTGCCTTATGGCGCGCAAGTATTGTTGCTAGGCTCAGTATTTAACCTTTCTCCATTAGAAGTGGTTGCCAACTCTTACTACTGTTTCGCGCTGGCAATTGCAGCCATTGTGGCGGTGTTTATCAAACACCCAGCTCGCCAACCTGCAGTGCAAACCGAAAACTAACGACAAATACCGAAAAGGCTCCGATGGAGCCTTTTTGCTTTCCGTTCTTCTTTATTTTCCTTGCTTCAAACCGATTCACTTTAAAACTGAACGCAAACTTTGCGCACTGTGTAAAGGTATCGCGAAGCGATGCGCCACATCGCGTAGAGCTTCCACCTGAGCCGCGTTGCTGATTGCTAATTCGCCTGCCACATTGAAGTGGTTGTTCTCAAAACCAACTCTCACATCAAACCCAAGTAACATCGCACTCGCTAAACAGTCTTGCTCTCGCGCGCCAAAAGCACAAATGGCACATCGAATTTCTTCCTCGACAAAACGCGCCAAATTCAAACCTCGTAAATCCCATGGCGAAGACTGTTGAGCTTGGTGATAACGCCCTAACACCACTAAGGCATGCTGATACGTTTTAGGTAACACGCCCGCATCGCGTAGTTGGAAATAACGTTCAATGTCGGTTGCATCGTAGAGAATAATTTGGCTCACGATGTTGTGCTCTGCCAACCAATGGAAAAAGGCATGCCCTTCTTTCTCACTTGCGCGATCGGGGATTAACTCCCTCAATGCGAAAGAAGCCGCTTCAGGTTTCACAGCTTTGACTAACGCCCGCTGTTGTGGCGGAGGATATAAACCCACCGCTTCTGTGGTGAGCTGAACCATCATGGTTTCTCCCACCGCTTCTTTCACGGCATGGTAAATTTCCATGTTGTCGTCGATGTCTAATGAATGACGTCCGTTGGCGTCTCTAGCATGCAAATGGATCATGGCAGCCCCTGCCGTTTGACAAGCAATAGCCTCTGCAACCAGTTCGTCTGTTGTCATGGGTAAGTTGACGTGATCGTGCTTGGTTTTTCTTGCGCCGTTTGGAGCCACGATAATAGCGATAGGTTCTCGCAAATATTGGTTTGCTACTTCCATGTCTCCGCCACCTCTTTTAACGTCAGTGAGAGTTTGCCGACTAGTTCATCAATATGATGAGACTGAATAATGAATGGCGGTGCGAGCAAAATATGGTGCCCATTAACACCATCAATCGTTCCGCCCATTGGGTAGCACATTAAGCCATTTTCCATTGCTCGATGTTTGATGCGTTTGTCTGCCAATGTGGTTTTACTCAGAGGCGCCTTGCTTTCTTTATCCGCCACCAGCTCAATGCCAAAAAACAAGCCTTTACCACGAATGTCGCCAATGTATGGTAAATGGGCCAATGCAGAAGCAAGCTCATTACGCAGCAAAACACTTTGCTGATTCACCGCCGTTAATAAGTCATCTTGGAAGATGGTTTGAATGGTTGCCACGGCGGCAGCGCACGCCACAGGGTGCGCCATAAAAGTATGACCGTGTTGGAAAAAACCGCTTCCATCAGCAATAGCTTGATAGACTCGATCATTCGCAACCACCGCGCCAATAGGTTGATAACCCGCACCAAGCCCTTTAGCCATACAAACCAGATCGGGCTCTGCCTCTTCTTGCTCAAACGCAAAAAAACTGCCACTGCGCCCAACGCCACACATGACTTCATCCAAGATCAATAACACATCGTATTGGTCGCATATTTCGCGAATACGTTTGAAGTAACCTTGAGTTGCTGGCACAGCTCCAGCTGTGGCTCCCACAATAGGCTCGGCGACAAAAGCCATTACATTCTCAGCCCCCAACTCAAGAATTTTTGCCTCAAGTTCATTCGCCGTTCGTAATGAGTAATCCAATTCCGACTCATCACTCTGCTGATACCGATAAGCATAGCAAGGGGCAATGTGATGGCTCGGATGCAAGATAGGCTTGAACGGTTCACGTCGCCATTCATTACCACCGACCGCCAGAGCTCCCAACGTATTGCCGTGATAACTTTGCTGACGCGCGATGAATTGCTTCTTCTCTGGCTTACCTGATTCCACAAAATACTGCCGCGCCATTTTTAGTGCCGACTCCACCGCTTCTGATCCGCCACTGACTAAATACACATGGTTGAACTGCTCAGGCATGTACTGACAAATCAATTCCGCTAGTCGCTCACCGCTGTCACTAGTAAAAAATCCAGTATGAGCAAACGGAACTCGCTCGAGCTGTTCCAACATGGCTTTTTTAACGGCTTGATGACTGTGGCCAAGGTTTGATACCGCAGCGCCGCCACAAGCATCGAGATACTGTTTCCCTTGTTTATCGAATAGATAAACACCCTCACCTTTATCGATGATTGGCAGCGTGGCATGGCAATGACGGTGAAATACGTAAGACATTTGAGTCCCTTCCAATGTATAAGATTTGCACACATCATCAGGAACAAACCCAAACGTGACAAGGGAATAAATTTCACCCTCTATGAGCTTTTGGAATACCACAAACCAAAAGAACCAAAGCCTTTGATATTTAAATAATAAAATAAAAACAGGCCAGCTTTTTTAAAGGCTGGCCTATGGGTAACCAAAAGCTAAAAACAGAATCGTTTACGCGTTTAGTGCCTGTTCTAAATCGGCTAGAATATCGTCAATATGCTCAATACCTACAGATAAACGAATCATCTCTGGTGACACACCAGCTTGTTTTTGTTCTGCTTCGCTCAACTGACGATGAGTCGTCGATGCTGGATGGCAAGCCAATGATTTTGCATCGCCAATGTTCACCAAACGCTTAAAGATTTTCAGAGCGTCATAAAAGCGCACACCTGCGTCATAGCCGTCTTTTAAACCAAACGACAAAATCGCAGAAGGCTTACCTTTCATGTATTTTTCGGCGAGATGGAAGTGTTCAGAACTTGGCAATCCGGCATAACTCACCCAACTGACTTTGTCATTCTGTTCCAAGAACTCAGCCACTTTGAGAGTGTTCTCGGTATGGCGCTCCATACGCAGCGGTAACGTTTCTAGCCCTTGCATAAGCATAAATGCATTCATCGGTGATAATGCAGATCCGGTATTACGCAATGGTACGGTACGCGCACGCCCGATAAATGCCGCCTCACCAAACGCTTCGGTATACACCACGCCGTGGTAAGAAGGTTCTGGTTGGTTGAAAACGGGAAAGCGGTCTTTGTGCTGCGCCCAAGGGAATTTACCGGAATCCACAATCACTCCACCCAATGTGGTGCCATGCCCACCAACGTATTTAGTGAGAGAGTGAACTACGATATCCGCACCGAACTCGATGGGTTTGCACAGCACTGGCGTCGCGACGGTGTTATCCACAATCACAGGTACGCCTTGTGCGTGAGCAAGCTCTGCTACGCGTTCTAAATCAATGATATTACCGGCTGGATTACCAATGCTCTCGCAGTACACCGCTTTGGTATTTTCATCAATTAACTCAGCCAAACTTTCTGGTTTGTCATCTTTGGCAAACTTCACCTGAATACCTTGATTTGGCAGCATGTGCGCAAACAAGGTGTAAGTACCGCCATAAAGTTGCGGCGTAGAGACGATGTTATCGCCCGCTTGTGCTAACGTCAGAATCGCATAGTTAATCGCTGCACTCCCCGCGCTCACGACCAACCCTGCAATGCCACCTTCTAACGCCGCCATGCGTTTTTCCAGAACATCGTTAGTCGGATTCATGATGCGAGTGTAGATATTCCCCGGTACTTCCAAGTTAAACAGATCAGCGCCGTGCTGCGCGTTATCAAACTCGTACGCGACCGTTTGATAAATCGGTGTCGCGACAGATTTAGTGGTAGGGTCAGTTTCGTAACCAAAATGGATGGATAGCGTTTCGTCTTTCATGTTCTTCCTTGAGCGTCATCGAGATAAATCGTGGACTTATCATGCCGACTTTTTAACCACAGAACCTCGTTATGGGTCACATTGCCCAAGTCCAGAAACGTTTATGAAATAGGAAAAGGTAACATTTTTGATATTCATCGATAGGTATAACTTGCGCTTGATTGAAAGTCTTTAATCTTGTTGATAATCCTCCTTCAATATGAACTAAAGTGAATGTGACCTATTGAGTTCTCAAACTCATTGAGATGGGAGCAATAGGCAAAAAACTTACTCTGTATGGAGATGACCGATGAACAAAAACTGGATCCCCATTGCCCTATCTGGGCTTGCTTTAACGGGGTGTTTTTCTGAAGAAGCGAAAGAAGTAGAAGCCGTCGCCGAGCCACTCAAAGTAACCGCCGCAGACAAAATTTATTATGGTGGCGAAATCCTAACCATGGCTAGCGATAAGCCAGAGTACGCCGAAGCCGTCGCGACATTAGGCGAGAAAATCATTTATGTCGGCAGCAAAGATGGAGCGATGGAACACAAGTTCGGTAAAACACAGTTGGTCGACTTAAAAGGCAAAACTATGTTGCCTGGCTTTGTTGATCCGCACAGTCATGTGTATGGTGTTGGTCTGCAAGCCATGGTCGCAAACGTGCTGCCATCTCCTGACGGCGAAGCCGATACCGTAGCGAAAATCATCAAAACTCTAAAAAATGCCGAGAACAATAATACGCAACGCCTATTCATTGAGAAAACGGGTTGGATTTTAGGTTTTGGTTACGACGACGCCCAACTGGATTACTACCCTACCAAAGCGGATCTCGATAAAGTCAGTACAGATAAGCCTGTATTGATCATCCACACTTCGGGGCATTTGAGTGTCGCGAACAGTAAAGCGTTAGAGCTCGCAGGCATCACATCAGAATCGGAAGATCCAAAAGGTGGCATTATCCGCCGAATGGAAAACAGCCAAGAACCAAATGGTGTTCTAGAAGAAAACGCGCACTTTGCAATGCTGTTCAACCTCAATAAGTTGATTGATTCTGAGCTTCAAGATCGCATGTTAGAAGCCTCGCAAGGTATGTACGCGAAATATGGCTATACCACGGCTCAAGAAGGACGAGCAACATCAGAAGGTTATGAAGCGATGAAACGCGCGTCGAAAAACGACAAACTGATGATCGACTTGGTTGCGTACGCCGATATGGTATCGAGCAGTGATTTTATGGACTCGGAATACAACACGCCAGAGTACACCAACCATTTCCGCATCGGTGGCGTAAAGCTGAACTTTGATGGCTCTCCACAAGGTAAAACGGCATGGCTAAGTCAGCCTTACTTCCACCCGCCACATGGACAAGATAAAGACTACGCTGGCTACCCAACTTTCGAAGATCAACAAGCTTACGATTACGTAGAAACGGCCTTTAAAAATGAATGGCAAGTGCTAACGCATGCCAATGGTGACGCTGCGATAGAGCAATTTATCAACGCAGTGACCAAAGCAAATGAAAAGCTAGGAAAACAAGACCGCCGACCTGTACTCATTCACGGACAAACCATGCGCCAAGACCAAGTGAATCGCTTAGCTGCGCAAGGCATCTTCCCTTCTCTATTCCCAATGCATACTTTTTATTGGGGTGACTGGCATGTGGACTCGGTGCTCGGCCATCCTCGTGCCGATTTCATTTCACCAACTCAAGCGGTGAGAAAGGCGGGGTTAAAATTCAGTACACACCATGACGCACCTGTGGCGCTGCCAAGTTCATTCCGAGTATTAGATGCGACCGTCAATCGCACCACCAGAACCGATAAAGTACTGGGACCAGATCAGCGTGTTGACACGTATACCGCGCTGCAAGCCATGACCATTTGGCCGGCTTACCAACACTTTGAGGAGTCGTATAAAGGTTCTATCGAGGTGGGTAAGAATGCGGATTTAATCATCCTCGATAACAACCCGATGAAGATTGAACCTAAGGCGCTAAAAGACCTAAACGTGGAAGAAACCATCAGCCGAGGCGAGTCGGTTTATCAACGACAGTAATCCAAAATAAAACACCGCCGTCATCGAGGCGGTGTTTTCTATCTGACTCACCAAGCACTATATCTATTTACTCTCCACTTGCTGTAATAACCAAGTACGAAACTTGTTTGTGGACTGGCTTCGTGTGTTCATGATCAAGTAGTACCCTGCATTGGCTGGAACCGGCTGAAAGGGAGAAACTAAACGCTCTGTCGTCAATTCACCCTCAATCAGTGCCATTCGTGCCATCGCAATCCCAACTCCTGCTTCCGCTGCAGACATCGCCATATCCGTTCGATTAAAAAAGTGTCCAACATCGGTTTTAAAGTCTAATCCCATTGCTGACGCCCAATATAGCCACTCATAGTCACGCGTCGCTTTTTCCCATGGCATCGCATCGTGTAGTAGCGTCGCCTCCTGCCATTTCTTCACTGACATTGAGGATTCTTGTTCATCAAAAGGCACTTTTAGCCAACCATGATCCTCAAGGTACTTCGGACTCATTACGGGCAGCAGTTGCTCATCCAAAATCAACTCCGCGTTAGCATTTCGGTAAGGATGAAGACCATAGTCTATCGCGACGTCATAATCTTTTATCTCACTATTCACTAACGCCCCTTCCGCGAAGATTTGCACTTGGATATCCGGGTTCTCGTGATGAAAACTTTCCAGCTTTGGGACTAACCATTTAAAAGCAAAAGAAGGCGTTAATTTTAAGCGGATCTCATTGGTGTGCTTTTCTACTTTGAGCTCATCAAGCAGTTTGCTCAGCTCAGAAAAGTGAAACTGCGTTGCTTGGTGTAACTGAGTGCCTTTAGCGGTTAAACGAATACCGCGGGAATGGCGTTCAAATAAAGTAAAACCTAATAACGCTTCCAAATGAATAATTTGTTGGCTCACGGCTCCCGTAGTGAGGTGCAAAAACTTAGCCGCGCCAGTAAAGCTGCTGTGTTCCGCGACTTGGCTAAACAGACACAAGCCACTTATTAAATTACTTCTCATCCTTGAGCCTATAGTTTTTCTAAACGCTGTATGTAATTTATATCGATTGTTAACAAAAGGTAAAGAAAAGAAACTAACCACTCAGATAAATGTGTGGAGTACATCAATGGAAGTCATCGTATTAGGCAGCGGCGTCATCGGCTTAACCTCTGCTTGGTATTTATCTCAAGCAGGCTATCAAGTTACTGTTATTGACCGTCAACCAAGCAGTGCAATGGAAACAAGTTTCGCCAATGCTGGGCAGATCTCGTACGGCTATTCTTCGCCTTGGGCTGCGCCTGGTGTTCCTGTTAAAGCCATAAAGTGGTTAATGGAAGAGCATGCTCCACTCAAAATCAAACCAACCCTCAATGCCGATATGATCTGTTGGGCAAGTAAGATGGTGGCCAACTGCACCCTGTCTCGCTACCAAGTCAACAAAGCTCGCATGCTTTCGATAGCTAACCACAGTCGTATGTGTCTGGAACAATTACGTCAAGAACATGCCATTGAATATCAAGGTCGCCAGTTCGGCACCTTGCAAGTATTTCGAACGCCTCAACAGCTGCAAGCCATTGAAAAGGATATGCAGCTTCTAGAGCAAAGCGGGACTCGGTTTGAGTTGATGGACGTAGAACGCTGCATTGAACAAGAACCTGGACTGGATCTTGTGAAAGATAAACTGGTTGGTGGCTTGCACCTGCCAGATGACGAAACAGGCGATTGCTATCAGTTTTGCCAACAACTAACAGAACTCGCTAAGGCCCATGGCGTGAGGTTCGAGTTCGACACCGAAGTAAGCAATTGGGTTACAGTAGGCAAAAAGATCATAGGTGTCCAAACGAATCGAGGACAGTTTAAAGCGGACCAATATGTGGTTGCCTCTGGCAGCTATTCTACAGCGCTACTCAAGCAAATCGACATTGAGATTCCTGTCTATCCAGTAAAAGGCTATTCGCTCACCATCCCAATGGAAGATGAGCACTTCTCTCCTCGCTCTACTGTGATGGATGAAACCTATAAAGTCGCCATGACTCGGTTTGATGACAGAATTCGCGTAGCGGGCACCGCAGAATTAGCAGGGTTTGATGCCTCCCTTCCGCAAAAACGAAAAAACACCATCGAAATGGTCATCCGTGATCTTTTCCCTCGCTGCGGCGACTTTAGCCAAGCCGAGTTTTGGAGTGGCTTTAGACCAATGACGCCTGATGGCACACCGATTATTGGCGCAACTAAATACGATAACCTTTTTACTAACACCGGACACGGCACTCTGGGTTGGACTATGGCTTGTGGTTCTGGTCAATTACTAGCGAGCATTATGACTGGTGAAAAAGCGAAAGTGATGGATGACACAGAGCTTAACCTTTGCCGTTATGCATAAGGACATATCTGCATAAAAAACAAACAGGCCTTTACTCCACAAAATGCATATTATTTGGCATTTTTAACTCATCAAATGTGCAGCACATTTTAATGACAATGTGCTGCATATTTAATCATCAGACAAATCTTCTACCTCAAAGGAGCAAATAAGCAACAAGAACTAAATTTTAACAATCACTCTCCATTCTGTGTTCACCATCACGCTACAAAGGATTTACAGCCAAAAAAGTTAACAATTGCATTACATAAAGGGTAATGTATTGTGTGAAAAACAACCACAAACACAACTAACAGGGAAAATACTCATGCAGTCATTAGTTGATTTTCTGAATGGAATTATTTGGAGCCCGGTACTGATCTATCTGTGCCTTGGTGCAGGTTTGTTCTATTCAATCATGACGCGTTTTGTACAAATTCGTCACTTCTTTGAGATGTGGCGCTTATTACTTTCAGGGAAGAGTTCAACAAAAGGGATATCATCATTTCAGGCACTTGCCGTTTCACTATCTGGCCGTGTAGGTACAGGTAACATTGCTGGTGTTGCTGCCGCTATCGGTTTTGGTGGACCAGGCGCCGTATTCTGGATGTGGGTCGTTGCCTTCTTTGGCGCTGCAACCGCATACGCAGAGTCGACACTTGCGCAAATCTATAAAGAAGAAGACGAAGGTGAATTCCGTGGTGGTCCTGCTTACTACATTGAAAAAGCAATGGGACAAAAATGGTACGCTTGGATCTTCGCTATCGCAACCATCTTTGCATGTGGTGTTCTACTTCCTGGCGTTCAATCGAACAGCATCGGTAACGCAGTAGAAGCAGCATTTGGCTCAGGTGACATGATTGAAACCGCTATTGGTACCTTCAGTTTTGCTAAAATTTTCACTGGTACGGTTGTCTGTGTCATTCTGGCCTTCATCATCTTCGGTGGCGTAAAACGTATTGCGAACTTTACCCAAATCGTTGTGCCATTTATGGCGCTGGCTTACATCATCACTGCATTTGTCATCATCCTTCTAAACATTGGTGAGGTTCCACGCATTTTCGGCATGATCATTGGTGACGCGTTCACACCAATGGCAGGTGTTGGTGCGGCAATCGGTTGGGGTGTAAAACGTGGCGTTTACTCCAACGAAGCAGGTCAAGGTACTGGTCCTCACGCTGCAGCTGCAGCGAGTGTTGATCACCCAGCTCAGCAAGGTCTTGTTCAATCTTTCTCTATTTACATCGATACACTACTTGTGTGTTCAGCAACCGCGTTTATGATTCTTATCACTGGCGCGTACAACGTAAATGGTGCAGTTGAAGGTACGTTCCTAATTCAAAACCTACCGGCTGATATTGGTGCGAATGGTCCTGTATTTACGCAAATGGCGATCGAAAGTGCGCTACCTGGTGTGGGTAAGCCATTCATCGCAATCGCACTCTTCTTCTTTGCGTTTACGACCATTCTGGCTTACTACTACATTGCAGAAACGAACATTGCTTACATTCGTCGTACATTCAAAGTAAATGGGCTGATGTTTATTCTGAAAGTCATCATTATTTCATCCGTGTTCTACGGAACCGTGAAAACCGCCAACTTAGCCTGGGCGATGGGTGATGTAGGTGTAGGTCTAATGGCATGGCTTAACATCGTCGGTATTTTGATCATCTTCTTTATGTCGAAACCAGCTCTCAAAGCATTGAACGATTACGAAGAACAACAAAAACGTGGTGTGACCGACTTTACATTCAACCCTGTAGCGCTAGGCATTAAAGGCGCAGATTACTGGGAAGATAAGTACAAGCGTAAAACGGGTAAGGCACCAACGGCAGACAACAGTACTACAGAAACTGTAGAACAACCATCAACATAGCCTTAACGCATAAACAAGAAAAAGCAGTGGTCCGTTTAAGGGCATAAAAAAAGGGGATTAACCATTGGTTAATCCCCTTTTCTGTATTATGTGTAAAGGATTAAGCAGCGACAGCTTCAACTTTACGAGCGATTTTTGCTTTACCTACAGGTAGAACTTCACGACCAAATTCGTTGTTTAGTACCTGCGCCATTGCGAAGTAAATTGCACTTGCGCCACAGAAGATACCTTCGAAGCCAGCGATAGCACCGATCACTTCGCTACCAGTGAAATCACGAGCAGCAAGCAAGAAGAACAGGATAGTTAGAGAACCAAATACCACTTGCTTCGCTGTTGGGTAGCATAGAGAACCAATGAACATGAAACCAGTGAAGATGCCCCAAAGCGCTAGGTACCAACCCATAAAGCTTGCAGGGCTTGCAGGAAGACCCATGTGAGGCATTACGATTAGACCAACCAATGTTAGCCAAAATAGACCGTAAGAAGTAAACGCAGTTGTGCCGAACGTGTCACCGCGTTTAAAGCACATGATGCCAACGATTACTTGGCTAAGGCCACCGTAAAAGATGCCCATCGCTAGAATCATAGAGTCAATTGGGAAAAATCCTGCATTATGAATATTAAGCAGAATAGTGGTCATACCGAAACCCATTAGACCTAGCGGTGCTGGGTTAGCCAGTTTTGTCGACATGTACAAATACCTTTTTTCAAAAATGTTGATAAAAAATGCGCGCGAATTTTAATGGGCTCCAGAACAAAAGAGAAAAGCTGTTATTGAAAACTTAGATTCCATAAATAAACCACTACATATATAAAAAAAGACCCTGCGAAAAAGCAGAGTCTTTATATATGGTTAGGTTATTTTTCACTCGATTACTGGCAAGAAATCTCGTCCCAGAACCAGTTGCTCTGCGTTGGGCTTTCCCACACTCCAGGGCCATTTTTCGCAACAAAACATTTGTTTTGGTACGTCACTTTATCGCCGTTAGCGACTTGCGTTACGCCCGGCTCCCACTGAATAAAATTACCTGTCACTGGTGGTTCTGGCTCGGTTACTGGTGGCTCAGGTTCTGTGACGGGCGGTTCTGGCTCAGTCACCGGTGGTTCAGGTTCTGTTGTAGGCGGCTCAGTAGGTGTGCCTGAAACCAGCTTCCACGGGTCTCCTTTCGTTGGCTCATTACCTTGTGACCACCATTTCGCTTCATAAACAGCACCTTGGTAAGAGACTTGATCACCAGTGTTGTACACTTTGCCTGCATCCCAAGCTGCCACGCCTCCTACAGGCGGATCGACCGGATCAACAGGGTCTAGTTTTTCAACCACACGAACTTCAGGCCACCCCGCATGAGATTGGTAGAAGTTAGTTACGCACTTCTCGTAATCACCCGCAACTAGCGCAGAGTAAGCCGTTTGGAAACCAACCAACTCACATTCAAACGAATGGCCTCCAGGGCGATCTGAGTAGTATTTCCAGTTACCATCCCAGTTGGTGTAAAGCACGTCTGTCGCACCATTTAGGTTCAGACTGCCGTAAGGCGTCTGCTGCCAACAAGTGTTTGTTTCATCAGCTTCAATTGGAATTTGATAATGGGCGGCAAGACCTTCCCAATAACGAATACGGTTAACAGGTTGACCTTTATCCTTGTTTTGCTCACCACACTCAATACCACCATTGATCACGTTGATGGTGGTACCAAAGCCGTAACCAATACCAGCATCAAGCTCACGCTGTGAAGGCACCCAAGTACGGTCAATCACATGCAGCATTGCAGGTTTCGGTGCTTGTGGAGTTAGGAAGAACCAGATAGCCGATGCTAAGTTCAACCATGAATCCGCAACCAAGCCTGGATTTTTTAGCAATACAGATGCATCACCATCAAACATCACTTCAGAGAACGCGCCATAGTTAAAATGGTAAGAAAGCTGTTTAGCACCACGTCCAAAGTAACCTTGTCCTGGTTCACATGGCCAACGCTTGTTTTGCCAGTCATTCTGACCACAACCTGTCGTGTAACCTTCTTGACCTTCTGACCAGCCCATTTCACGCACATGAACCAAAGCTTGCTGCCACTCTTCCAATCCAAGAGGGTTATCCGATACGTTATCAATCGAAATATGACCACCAGTTTCCTGCGCAAAGTGAGCAAAGGCTGTCACGATCGATTTTTTACAAATCGCATCCGAATCTCGACCATCCGTGTACTCACCACAGAATGCAGGGAACTTACCAATTGCACGTAGGAAACGCGTGTAAGTGTATTCAGGTGCCGCCATTTGAGTCAGGAAGTCCCACTCACTTTCAGGGAACACACGCTCTACACGCTTCACGTTTTCTGGATTGGTTGCCGCTCCTGGAACAATCGCCTCCACCACTGAGTTCGGGCGCGTCTCTAATGCTTGTGACCAAATGGCATACATAGGGTCAGAGGTTTTGCTTTGCTCTACGGCTTGAACGTCACCACGAGCAATGACATAACCGTTTGGATTCTGCGGATCGGGCTGGATATTCATACTCGCATTCGCTTGTGCAGCTAGGACACAACTCAATGCAAGAGGAAGATGTTTGAGTGCAAACATGTCTAGTCTCCGGATTTTAACAATACAATATACAAGGAATAACTAGACATATAGTGGATCATATATACAAAACGCCGAGCTAAGTGCGTTGATTCTGCGAGACAAAATGAATAAATAAGTCCTCGCACACATTTTGTCACAAGAAAAATGTTACCTTGACTCAAAAGAAAAGCGGAGACCCAATGAGCCTCCGCTTTATGATATTTCTATCTTTATTGTTCTCCCGAAACCACGTCTAGCTTCGCGGTTGATTTTTGTTTAGACAACACAAAATAAACCACACACTGAGCAACAATAGCGGCAAGCACAATCACTGGCGAGGCGTTGATTCCAGCTAAAAGGAAACACCCTAATGCAATCATTCCATTGAGTAATGCGTAAGGCAACTGTGTACGGAAGTGCTCATACTGCTCACACCCTGCCCCTGTCGACGACAAAATCGTCGTTTCAGAGATTGGAGAACAGTGGTCGCCAAACAGACCACCAGATAACACCGCACCAATACAAACCAACAAAGGAGCGTCAATCGCAACAGCGGTTGGGATCACTAATGGCATCATGATGGCGAACGTTCCCCACGACGATCCCGTCGCGAACGAGATAATACCAGCAAGCAAAAAGGCAACCGCTGGCAATAGCCAATAAGGGAAACCCGCTTGAGCTTGTTCAGCAATGTATGCAGCTGCACCTAATTCTTTCCCAACCGAGCTAAGCGCCCAAGCCAATACCAGAATCACCGCCACTGACATCATGTTTGACATCCCTTTCAGATAAACCTGAATACCATCCGAAAGCTTTCTTACGCCATAAAACGCCATCAGCGCAATTAAAGTGAAGGCCGCGAAGAAATATGCAGAAGAAAGTGCAGCCCTAAACGTTGATCCTGCCACTTTTTGAAATGGAAAACCGTGTGGCACGAGGATGGTACATAGAACCACTAGCATAACGAGCAAAGGCGCCCATACAAAACTAGATTTTGCATTTTTATGCGTAAATACATTCATAGACTCCTGCACTTTCCCAAAGTCGGAGCCCTGTTCTGCTAACTGCTCAGCCTTCGCCATCGGTCCGAAATCTAATTTGAAGAAAGAGACAATCGGCACAATCGCGATCGCAAGAAAGGCGTAAAACTGATACGGGATCGCGCCAATGAAAGCATCCCAGTCACTCATACTGACATTCAGGGCAGTAAACTCTTTTTGAATCAATCCCATGATATAAACGCCCCATCCGATAAAAGGAATCAAGATTGCGACGGGAGAGGAAGTAGAATCGATAATAAAAGCTAATTTTTGGCGTGATACTTTTAACTTATCAAATAAAGGACGAAAAACAGGACCAACAATCAACGGTGTACCAAGGTCAGAGAAGAAAATAACCACACCACCGAACCATGCGGACAGTTGAGCTTGGCATTTACTCGCCACCCACTGAGTGACCTTTTTAGCAAAAGCAACGCCACCACCAGACTTTTCCATCAGCGCAACGAAACCACCAATGAACACTAATAACAAAATCACACCAGCGTTGTAGCTATCGGTAAGTTGCGGCAGTAGATAGCTTTTCATCAACGCACTAAACGAGTCTAGTGGTCCTTTTTCGACAAATGTCCCTTCAAGCATAGCGACGCCACTGACCACACCAGCGAATAAACCAACGACGACATTTCTCGTCGTCAGAGCGAGGAAAAGAGTAATAAGGATGGGAATGAGAGAGGTAACTTCAGCCTGTTCCATAGCAATACCATTTATAATATTCAAATAATTAAAATGAATATATATTTAATTTTATCGCATGTATATATCTCCTATAAAAAAGTTGAGTCCCCTCTTCACAAATTTGAAGCACAAAAAAACCAGCCCGGAGGCTGGTTCTTATAAACTCAACAGTCTAGAGGAAAATTATTCCCACTCGATTGTCGCTGGTGGCTTACCAGAAATGTCGTAAACAACACGAGAAATGCCATCAACTTCGTTGATAATACGGTTAGATACCTTACCTAGGAAGTCGTATGGTAGGTGCGCCCAGTGTGCCGTCATAAAGTCGATGGTTTCTACTGCACGTAGTGATACAACCCAGTCGTATTTACGGCCATCGCCCATTACACCTACAGAGCGAACTGGTAGGAATACCGTGAACGCTTGAGATACTTTGTCATATAGGTCTGCAGCGTGAAGCTCTTCAATGAAGATAGCATCAGCACGACGTAGCAAGTCACAGTATTCTTTCTTGATTTCACCAAGAACACGAACACCTAGACCTGGACCTGGGAATGGGTGGCGGTAAAGCATGTTATAAGGCAGGCCTAATTCTAGACCAATCTTACGAACTTCATCTTTGAACAGCTCACGTAGTGGCTCAACAAGACCCATTTCCATTTCATCTGGTAGACCACCCACATTGTGGTGTGATTTTATCACGTGCGCTTTACCAGTCTTAGATGCCGCAGACTCGATTACGTCTGGGTAGATGGTACCTTGCGCTAGCCATTTTGCATTTTTCAGCTTTTTCGACTCTTCATCGAATACATCTACAAATACGTGGCCGATTGTCTTACGCTTCTCTTCTGGGTCAGACTTGCCTTTCAGAGCTTCAAGGAAACGATCTTCTGCATCAACTTTGATAATGTTTAGGCCGAACTTATCGCCAAACATATCCATCACTTGTTGGCCTTCGTTTAGACGAAGTAGACCGTTATCGACAAATACACACGTTAGCTTGTCGCCAATTGCGCGGTGCACCAGCATCGCAACAACAGATGAATCCACACCACCAGATAAGCCTAGGATAACTTCGTCGTCACCCACTTGCTCTTTAATGCGAGCAACCGCGTCTTCGATGATAGATTCCGATGTCCATAGACGCTCACAGCCACATACGCCAAGAACAAAGTTCTCAAGCATTTGTAGGCCACCTTTTGTGTGTGTCACTTCTGGGTGGAACTGAACGCCGTAGTATTTCTTCTCTTCGTTCGCCATCGCAGCGTAAGGACAAGTGTCTGTCTCACCAACTTTTACGAAATCGGCTGGGATCTCTACTACTTTGTCGCCGTGGCTCATCCATACGTCTTGAGTTGCTTCAAGATCTTTAAATAAGGCACATTCACCAGAAACTTTAACCTGAGCGTAGCCAAACTCACGTTCGTTAGAGCCTGCTACTTTGCCACCTAGTTGTTCCGCCATAGTTTGCATGCCGTAACATACGCCAAGTAAAGGAACACCAGAGTCAAATACATATTGAGGCGCGCGTGGAGAGTTCTCTTCCGTTACGCTTTCTGGACCGCCAGATAGGATAATGCCATCTGGGTTGAATTCGCGAATATCCGCTTCTTCTACATCCCAGCTCCATAGTTCACAGTAAACGCCGATTTCACGTACGCGGCGTGCTACTAATTGAGTGTACTGAGAACCGAAGTCCAAGATCAGAATACGTTGGTCATGGATATTTTTAGTCATTTTGAGCAGTCTTTTTAAGGCTAAGTGATTAAAACCGAGGCGAGTGTACTCGCCTCTTCTTAATGCTTCAAGGAAAAAGCAAACGTTTCCGTTAAGTAATCAGTTCCCTAGACGGTAGTTCGGTGCTTCCTTAGTAATTTGAACATCGTGTACATGAGACTCTTGCATACCAGCACCAGAGATACGTACAAATTCAGCTTTCGTACGCATATCTTCGATAGTTGCAGAGCCAGTTAGACCCATGCTTGAACGTAGACCACCCATTTGTTGGTGTACGATCTCTTTTAGACGGCCTTTGTATGCGATACGACCTTCGATACCTTCTGGTACTAGCTTGTCCGCTGCGTTGTCAGACTGGAAGTAACGGTCAGAAGAACCTTGAGACATTGCACCAAGAGAACCCATGCCACGGTAAGACTTGTAAGAACGGCCGTTGTATAGAATCACTTCACCCGGCGCTTCTTCAGTACCTGCAAACATAGAACCAACCATCACACATGATGCGCCTGCTACGATTGCTTTACAGATATCACCTGAGAAACGGATACCACCGTCAGCGATAACTGGAATACCATAATCATTAGCAACTTCTGCCGCATCTGCGATTGCAGTGATTTGTGGAACTCCCACACCCGTTACAATACGAGTTGTACAGATAGAACCAGGGCCGATACCAACTTTCACTGCGCTTACGCCAGCTTCGATTAGTGCTTTAGCACCAGCACCTGTTGCTACGTTACCACCGATGATGTCTAGATCTGGGTAAGCTGCACGTGTTTCACGAATGCGGCTTAGAACACCTTCAGAATGACCGTGTGAAGAGTCGATAAGTAGAACGTCAACGCCAGCTTCAACTAGTGCAGCAACTCGCTCTTCGTTACCAGCACCAGCACCAACTGCTGCGCCAACACGTAGGCGACCACGCTCATCTTTACATGCGTTTGGTTTACGTTCTGCTTTGTGGAAGTCTTTCGCAGTAATCATACCGGTTAGTTGGAACTCATCATTCACAACCAATACTTTCTCTACGCGAGCTTCGTGCATTTTCTCTTGCACTTCTTCTCGTGTAGCACCTTCTTTAACCGCTGCCAACTTCTCTTTTGGCGTCATTACTGAAGATACTTTCTTAGAAAGGTCCGTCACAAAACGAACGTCACGACCAGTGATAATACCAACAAGCTCATTGCTCTCAGTGACAACAGGGAAACCTGCAAAACCATGCTTTTCAGTGAGTGCAACAACATCAGCGATGGTCGCGTCAGGGTTTACTGTAACCGCGTCAGTCACCATACCAGCTTCGAACTTCTTAACTTTACGAACTTCGGCTGCCTGCTGCTCAATAGACATGTTCTTGTGGATAAAGCCAATGCCACCCTCTTGCGCTAGCGCGATCGCTAGACGAGCTTCAGTAACAGTGTCCATAGACGCTGAAATCATAGGGATGTTTAGGGTGATGTTCTTAGTTAGCTGAGTGCGAAGATCAGCTGTGTTTGGGAGAACGGTGGAGTGTGCTGGCACAAGTAGTACGTCATCGAATGTCAGCGCTTCTTTGGCAATTCTTAGCATTTGCAATATCTCACAATTAGAGGAGTAAAAAGAACAATCCAATCTCATCGTTTCGCATAATGAGGGTAACCTGTGTTAGCAACAAGCTACATTTGGATTAGATATTGCGGAGGGATTATACGGTTAACGCAATCGCTTGACCACAAATTTTTTAATTTTTTTCTTGCAATTACCCCCTTGCTATGTATTATATTGCCGCTAATTTCCATACTCACGTCTAAGAGATTAGCTGTGCTCTCCAAGACCAATCAAAACATCTTTACTGTTTCTCGTCTCAACGCAGAAGTTCGTTTACTCCTTGAAAACGAAATGGGGATCGTTTGGCTCGTCGGAGAGATATCCAACTTTTCAGCTCCTGTCTCTGGTCACTGGTACCTCACTCTTAAAGACTCTCGCGCTCAAGTTAAATGTGCCATGTTTCGTGGTAACAATCGCCGCGTTACTTTCAAGCCCACTAACGGTAATCAAGTCCTAGTAAAAGCTCGTCTTTCTCTTTATGAGCCTCGCGGTGACTACCAATTGATCATCGAAAGCATGCAACCGGAAGGTGACGGCCGTCTTCAGCAAGAGTTTGAAGAGCTGAAAATGAAGCTTGCCGCAGAAGGGTTGTTCGCTCAAACCAATAAGCAACCTTTGCCTGAACACCCAAAACGTGTTGGCGTCATCACATCGAAAACTGGTGCCGCGCTTTACGATATCTTAGACGTATTGAAACGTCGTGATCCTTCCCTACCCGTTGTGATTTATCCGACAGTGGTACAAGGTGAAGATGCAGCCATTCAAATCGCACAAGCCATTGGTCGCGCTAACAGCCGTGATGAATGTGATGTGCTAATTGTGGGCCGAGGTGGTGGTTCATTGGAAGACTTATGGTGCTTTAACAACGAGATATTAGCTCGCACGATTGCAGCAAGCCAAATTCCTATTATTAGCGCCGTTGGACATGAAGTCGACGTGACAATAGCTGATTTTGTCGCCGACGTACGCGCGCCTACTCCATCAGCAGCAGCTGAGCTAGTAAGCCGTGATAACAGCCACAAAGATCAAGCTTTAGTTACCCGCCAGCATAAGTTAGCGAGCGCGATGCGTTACTACCTAGCACAACAAAAGCAGCAATCTGCGCAATTAGTGCACCGTCTAGAGAGACAGCACCCAAGCTATCGCTTGCAGCGTCAGACGCAACAGTTAGATGAGTTGGACATGCGCTTACAGCGAGCGATGAGTCGTTTTATTGCCTTGCGTCAACAGCGAATCGAGCGTCAACATTATCGGCTGCAATTAAATTCTCCTGTAACACGCCTTGCCGAGCAGAAGTCGAAGCTAGAACGTGTTGAGCAAAAGCTCATGGATGCAATGGATCGCAAGTTACTGACTATGCGCCATCAACTCGCGATTGCTGCAGAGAAGTTAGACACCGTCAGCCCGCTAGCGACATTGAAACGAGGTTACTCAATTACTCAAACTGAGCAAGGTAAAGTGATTACTCAATCTTCAGATGTAAAATCGGGAGATGTATTGATTACTCGATTAGCCGAAGGCGACGTTCGTTCTACCGTTAACTGAATACAAACTCTGGTTAACTGATTTTCTGGAACTCAAATCGGACACGTGATTTTGATTTGAGTTCATTACACACATTACAAAAGTAACTCGCAGCACCGCATGCTTGCAGCTTCTCCAGCTCCGCCTCACAATCAGGGCAAAAACCTACTTTTTTAAAATCCGATTCACACTGTGCACAATGGTATTGTCCTGTCCATTCCAGTTCGACATTGCAAGTCGGGCAAATGTTCTGCTGCATATCCCGTTCCTCTCTCTAAACTAAGCAATTTCGAGTAACGCATGCTACTCAAAATAACGAACAAGTATGTTGATCTTCATCACCGCCCCAACAAGTTTCACGAGGCGCTAACCATACTTGATAAGCAGGATCTTATACTGATCGTCTGATATTTACTCCTTGATCAGCGATCACCCCTTAAAAGAATATTTATATAACCACACACCGAAAGCATAAGTTACATATTCTGTATTCCAATTTAATACAGAATAAAAACCCTTAAGTTAATTTAATTAAACAAAAAAATAGAATTTAATAAAAAGATCTTATTCAGAAAGCCGCGTTTACATTGGTGTGCATTTCGATAGTTTGAGCGTCGAGCTCAACGAGTTTAACTTGGATAAAAGCAAACTCATTTAAATGGCTCGCATGCGTTCCACCACAAGGGATTACCGCTAATTGACCTTCCCCTAAATCGCATTTCCAATAGCGAGAGTCAGTTAATCTATCGCCGTGGCATTCCATGGTGATCATCGCATCTCTTTGAAGCCATTCAACCAGTTGGTCATTCACTTTTTCTGCAATCGCCTGGAGGTCATTCAGCATATCTGCACTGTTTAATCCTCTTTTACGGAGTGTTTTGCCTAAACGGTACGTATCGAGGCACTTGTCTGGAGTGACATAACTCGTAACTTGCGCATAGCTATTAAAGTCATAATAACCATGCGGGTCTTTGCGGTCTGCGTCTTTTCGCCAATAGTCTTCCGCTAGTACTTTATTCAACGCCAAATACGCTAAGTGTCCTGCAGTGTGACCTCGGCTCAAAGCATTTTGATAGTCTTTATCTACCGCTAATATTACCAAGTCATTAATTGCAAGTGATTCCGTACGTGATAAAACATGCACGACGACAAACACCCAACCTTCAGCATCACGCTTTACAGGGATGTCACTACCCACATACAAAGCACCACTCTCCTGCTCCACTGCTCCAACTTGGCAATCTACTACGTCATGCTCAGCCCCATTCACCTTCAACGTTCCTTTGTCTGCAGGGTGATCCGGCCATATGTGACTAACGGGATGGAACGGCGTGACATCTGTAATAACGTAAGTCACTTCTTCCGTAGATTGAACGAGCTGTATTTGTGCTTCTAATTGCCATGTTTGATGACAAAAACGAGTCTTTGTTGCTGTGATAGTCATTTTTACGATTACTTTTGATAAAAAAATACCCAAGTAGAAACTTGGGTATTCGAATTTCATTATTTATTGCGGTTTTTCACCATCGACATCATACGTTTGCGTTTACGCTCTTGTGATAGCGTAAGCTTATTCGTACGGTTCTCGTATGGGTTATCACTGTTGTGGAAGTTAATGCGAATCGGTGTTCCCATAATTTCCAGAGACTTACGGAAGTAGTTCATCAGATAACGTTTATACGAATCTGGCAATTCACGAACCATGTTACCGTGGATAACAACGATCGGTGGGTTGTAACCACCTGCGTGTGCGTATTTGAGTTTGATACGACGACCACGAACCATTGGCGGCTGGTGATCATCCACTGCCATCTTCATGATACGCGTCAGTACTGACGTACCCACACGCGTTGTCGCCGAGTTATATGCTTCTTGGATAGATTCAAACAAGTGACCAACGCCAGTACCGTGCAGCGCAGAGATAAAGTGGATACGCGCGAAATCGACGAATCCTAGACGGCGGTCCAGTTCTTTCTTCACGCTTTCTTTCACGTCACTGTCTAGGCCATCCCACTTGTTAACGGCGATGACAATTGAGCGGCCAGCATTCAGTGCAAAACCAAGCAAGCTTAGGTCTTGGTCTGAAATATTTTCACGTGCATCAATCACCAGTAGAACGACGTTTGCATCTTCTACCGCTTTCAGCGTCTTAACAACAGAGAACTTTTCAACCGTTTCATTGATACGACCACGACGACGAACACCTGCGGTATCAATTAGTACGTATTCGCGTCCATCACGCTCCATCGGGATGTAGATAGAATCACGCGTTGTACCAGGCATATCGTATACAACTACACGTTCTTCACCCAGAATACGGTTAGTCAGTGTCGATTTACCTACGTTAGGACGACCGATGATCGCCAACTTAATCGGCTGCTCTTGAAGGCGCTTGAATTCAGCTTCTGCGTCTTCTTCAGTGTAATCTTCAACAAGAGGCTCTTCGTCTTCGAATCCAGTCAGGTCTTCAATCTCACCTTCTTCAGATTCACTTGTTAATAGATCATCAAAGAATGGAGATAAAGCACGCTCAAGCAAAGCGGTCACACCACGGCCATGAGCGGCCGCAATCTGATACATATCATCCACGCCGAGCTGCCAAAAATCAGCACACGCCGCATCGGCATCAATACCATCTATTTTGTTTACTACCAGCATCGCTGGCTTTTCAATTTTACGCAGATGCGCAGCAATTGCTGCATCTGAAGGAGTCAGACCAGCACGACCGTCAACAAGGAACAATACAACATCAGCCTCATCAATCGCGGCTAATGACTGTTCTGCCATCTTTGTTTCCACGCCTTCTTCTGTGCCATCAATACCGCCGGTATCAATCACAATGAATTCGTGCTCTTCACCAAGTCTCGCCTGGCCATATTTACGGTCTCGCGTTAGGCCTGGAAAGTCCGCAACCAACGCGTCACGAGTGCGAGTCAATCGGTTAAATAGTGTAGATTTACCTACGTTCGGACGCCCTACTAGAGCTACAACAGGTACCATAACAACCTCTACAATAATCTTTCTTCTGTAGTTATAGGTAACGACTTGCTCGATGCCAAATCAAACCAGCTTTTTACCTATAACCACGTCAGGGTTAATAAATTCAAACAACAAAACGGCTCCTAGCTGTCACCAGCCAGGAGCCGAATGTGAATTATATCACGATATTATTCGTTAATGGTTAGTTTCTTTACATCGCCGTTGCGAGTTGTAATCACATAACCATCCGACAATAACGTCGGGCCAACGGCCAAGCCGCTATCATCGATAAACTGCTGCGCAACAAATTCGCCTGTTGAACGATCCATCCAGTGAAGGTAACCAAGCGTGTCACCGACAACGAGATAATTGCCGACAATAACTGGCGCTGTAAGTTGTCGGTGCTCAAGCAAGCTGTTTTCCCACAACTCAGTCCCACTTCGTGAATCAACGGCAACAACATGATCTTTTTCCGTTATCACAAAGATGCGGCTACCATCTGTAGAAATATCTGTTGCAGATGAGTAATTACGCTTCCAAATCGGGTTCGCTGAACGCAAGTCAATGGCTATAAGTTGGCCATTGTATCCAATGGTGAAAAGAGTACCGCCTAGCACAATTGGCGATGAATCAACGTCAACCAAACGATCAATTTCTGTCGCGCCTTTTGGCGTACCAACAGGCTGTTGCCAAATCAGCTGACCACGCTCAACGATAGCAGCTGCGAGTCGGCCATTTGCCGTTCCCCAAAATACACCGCCGCCAATTGCAGTCGGAGTACTGTCGCCACGTAAAGTTAGGTTCGGCACTTCTGTACTCAATGCCCAGCGTTGCTCACCTGTACTCTCATTAAGGGCAATCAACATGCCTCGGCTCGTATTGATGATAATAAGGCCTGAATCTGCAACTGGCTTCGCCAGTACCTCACCACCAACTTTCACACGCCAAACAACTTCACCTGTTTCTTGGTCAAGAGAGATGACTTCACCATTCTCAGAGCCAATATAAAGGTTTCCGTATGCTGCTGTGATACCACCAGAGAGACGAGCAATGACATCTTCTTCTAGGTCCGTTTGCCAACGTTGTTTACCGTTTTCAGGATCCAGCGCTTTTACTAAGCCATCGCGACTTGCCACGAACAATGTATCATTCGCAAATACAGGGGATAGCTTTGAAAAGTAATGACCAACACCATCGCCAACCGATGTGCTCCACTCACTACTGGTTGTAAATTCACTGTCTACCTGAGGTAGTGGCGCCATTACAATGGTATCTTTCTCACCAGCACAACCGGCAAGCACTCCCATTGTTAACACCCCTAACAAGGCTTTGTTAAAGACTCTTTTCATCCAATGCGGTCCTTATTTCGCCAGATCGTCCAATTTCATTTGTAGCGTCGGGCTTGCGTCTGCCGCTTGCTGAGCTTCAGTATACGCAGCGTATGCGGCATCTTTGTCACCTTGGCGAATCGCAATATCGCCACGAAGTTCAGCAATACGCCCTGTCCATGCTGCATCAGTGACGTTACTTAGCTCAGCCGTTGCAGCGTCAAAGTTACCCATTTCCGTTTCAATGCGTGCAATACGGTAACTAATCAATGGTAATAGCGCAGCATCTTGAGTGTTGCTTTGCGCCCACTTCAATTGCTCCAATGCAGCAGAAAGATCTTGAGCTTCAACTTGTGCTTTAGCAAGTTGTAGCGCAGCCAATACTGAATATTCTTTTACTTCATTTGACTCAATGAAAGCTTTCACGTCAGCTTGAGCATCAGTACCTTTATCTTGCAAAGCATTCATTGCTGTCGTGTAGCTTTGAGAAGCTGCTTCACTCGCCTGAATCACAGAATCCTGGTAGTAACGCCAGCCAAATAGACCACCTAAGCCAACAACCGCACCGATGATGACGGCTTTGCCGTTTTCCTTCCACCAGTCTTTAATGGCTTCAACTTGTTGTTCTTCAGTATCGTAAAGTTCCACTTCCTGTCCTCTTAAAACATGTAAATGGCAGCTTAGCTGCCATTGTTCCTATTTCGTTTAAAGGCTCCACATTTGGGAGCCTTAGCTTACGAACTAGGATGTAATTTTGTTAGATTACTAAAAGACTTAAATCAGTGCTGCGATCTTTTCTGCAACTTCTGCTTGGTTGTAAGTCTCTTGCTCACCACCGGCCAAGTCTTTCAGTACTACGGTATTATCCGCAACTTCGTTTTCACCCAGAACTAATGCTATAACAGCACCAACTTTGTCTGCACGTTTAAACTGTTTCTTGAAGTTACCGCCACCGAAGTGATTCATCACACGAACGCCAGGGATGGACTCACGAAGCTGCTCTGCTAGCTTCATTCCTGCCATCATGGTGCCTTCGCCTGCTGTTACTACGTAAACATCCACACTGCGACGAACGTCTGTTAGTTCTAGTGTTTCTAGCATCAGAACAAGACGCTCTAGGCCCATTGCAAAGCCAACTGCTGGTGTTGGTTTACCACCTAATTGCTCTACAAGACCATCGTAACGTCCACCGCCACAAACGGTGCCTTGAGCACCTAGGCTTTCAGTGATCCATTCAAATACCGTGCGGTTGTAGTAATCCAGACCACGAACTAGACGTTCGTTAACTGTGTATTCGATACCTGCGGCGTCTAAAAGTTCACATAGACCTGCGAAGTGTGCTTTAGATTCTTCACCTAAGTAATCTGAAAGGCGAGGTGCATCACCTAAAATAGCTTGAACGTCAGGGTTCTTCGTATCCAGAACACGCAGTGGGTTCGTGTGCATGCGACGCTTACAATCTTCGTCTAGCACATCAATATGTTGCTCAAGGAACGCAACCAGTGCAGTACGGTAGTCTGCGCGGTCTTCTTGAGAACCGATAGAGTTCAGCTCAAGACGAACATGTTCATTGATACCTAGCTCACGCCATAGACGCGCCGTCATCATGATAAGCTCTGCATCAACATCTGGACCATTTAGACCAAACACCTCAACACCACACTGGTGGAATTGACGGTAACGACCTTTCTGCGGACGTTCATGGCGGAACATAGGCCCCATGTACCACAGACGCTGTTCGTCACGGTTGATCAGGCTGTTTTGAATACATGAACGTACACAACCCGCCGTACCTTCAGGGCGAAGTGTTAGGCTGTCTCCGTTACGATCATCAAAGGTGTACATTTCTTTTGAAACGACGTCTGTCTCTTCACCAACAGCGCGGCTGAATAGGTTTGTTTCTTCAACGATTGGCATGCGCACTTCGTTATAACCGTATGCGCTAATTACATTTTTCACTGTGTTTTCTAGTTTTTGCCACAGTGGAGACTGAGTTGGGAGGCAATCGTTCATGCCTCGAATTGCTTGAATTGTTTTTGCCACAATACTTACCGTAATTCTCGTTGAGATTAATCTTGTACTTTAACTTCGATGCGGTTTTCGCCATTCATCATGGCTGCTTTCGCACGGATCTTAGCTTCTAGCTGATTCACAAGGTCATCGTTATCAAAGCGTTCTTTCTGGCGTTTACCATCTTCGTAGAATGCGCTCTTCTTGTTACTACCTGCTAGACCTAAGTGAGAAACTTCTGCTTCACCAGGGCCGTTTACCACACAACCGATGATAGACACATCCATTGGCGTGATGATGTCTTCTAAACGCTGCTCAAGTGCGTTCACTGTGCCAATCACATCAAATTCTTGGCGCGAGCAACTTGGGCAAGCAATAAAGTTGATGCCTCGAGAGCGAATGCGCAGAGATTTAAGGATATCGAAACCGACTTTGATTTCTTCAACTGGATCGGCAGCCAAAGAGATACGCAGCGTATCGCCGATCCCTTCAGATAACAGCATACCTAAGCCAACAGATGACTTAACAGCACCAGCACGAGCACCACCCGCTTCTGTAATACCCAAGTGAAGAGGCTGATCGATTTTCTTCGCTAGCAGACGGTATGAATCCACCGCAAGGAAGACGTCTGAAGCTTTCACGCTAACTTTAAATTGGTCAAAGTTAAGACGATCGAGATGATCTACGTGACGCATCGCCGATTCAACTAAAGCTTCTGGCGTTGGTTCGCCGTATTTCATCTGTAAATCTTTTTCCAAAGATCCACCGTTGACACCAATACGGATTGGGATGTTTTTATCGCGAGCACAGTCAACAACAGCGCGAATGCGCTCTTCATTGCCAATGTTACCTGGGTTGATGCGTAAACAGTCAACACCGTACTCCGCCACTTTCAGCGCGATACGATAGTCGAAATGAATATCAGCCACTAATGGTACAGAAACTTGCTGTTTAATCAGTTTGAAAGCTTCTGCTGCGTCCATGGTAGGTACAGAAACTCGAACGATATCTGCACCGACTTTTTCTAGTGCTCGGATTTGAGCGACTGTCGCTTCTACGTCAGTCGTGCGAGTGTTAGTCATTGACTGTACGGCAATTGGCGCACCATCACCAATTGGCACATCACCCACATAAATACGCGTCGATTTACGACGAATAATTGGAGATTCGTGTTGCATAATTTTTTATAACGGTAGAGTGAATCTAGCTACTTTGCCTGAAGTATACCCAGAAAGGTCGACAGGTTCACTTGCAAATGTCATTGTAACCCCTTCCGGTGCGCCTAATATCACTTTAAACGGCGCTTTTCCGGTAAGTTCTACATCTTGTCCTGGTTTATGAGTACCACTTACCAGCGTTTTACCATTGGTGTCTTTTACTTGAATCCAACAGTCCGCTTTAAACTTCATAGTAAGAAGTGTCATGCCTTCAGGTACGATTGGCGCAGGCTGTTCCTCTTCCGCAGTTTCAATCACGGCAACAGGTTCTTCAGAATCTACGCTTGTTGTATTTTCAGTTTCAGCAAGCAGAGGGTCGCTACCCTGCTCGACTGGTACTTCACTCGTTTCAACAACATCATTACTTGTTGAAACAACTTCTTCAGGAGTACTTGCGATTAACTCCTCAGCCGTCATTAAATCGATATCAGCTAACTCTTGCGCTGTGGGCTTCGGCGCTTCAACACTTGAATCCGTAACTTCCTTCGTTAGGCTATTCTCTTGCTGGTTTTGCCACCACCAAGCTGCAGAAATACCAATAATGACCAACCCGATAACCCAAGTCAGGAGCATGATACGGCTATTGTGCTTCTCATCTTTTGTTTTGCGAGAGAAGCTCTGCATTTCAATTTCTTGCTCTTGCGGCTGTACATCTGCTGTCTGCTCTAACGCAGTCAAAACCATCTTCTCATCAAGGCCCACGAACTTCGCGTAAGAACGCAAGTAACCACGCGTAAATGTCGCAACTTGTTGAGACTCAAATCGGTTATTTTCAATATCTTCAATAACAGAAACGCGAAGCCTCAGGCGATCAGCAACTTGCTTTTGACTCATCCCAAGAGATTCGCGTTTGTTTTTCAGTAATGTGCCAGCTTCAATAGAAAGTGGCACTTCATTCGTATTTTCGTGTTCTGTCATAATGGTGGTATTTAATCTGTTTTAGTGGCTAACGTGGTTATGTATTTTCGTTATTGTTCTTAAGCCTCTTTAAAAGATAGCTAGCCTAAACGCGTTAACCAAAATAATAATTTTAAGAAACTCTCAGCGATTTGAGTGTGAATACCCGTTTTGCAAAAATCAGCAAAGCGTATGTGAGAAAATGCTGAGAATTATCGGTGTCATCGTTAATGTCGCATATCATGATAAGCGAATGTGTAACGAAGACAAAAACTCTTTACACTCAAACTAACAGATAGCTCAAGCTTTTGTCCAAACTTTGACAAAGGAATTCAAAATTATACCCAAATAACCTGAGGTTGAAGAGTGATAGTCCCAAATCTTGGCGAAAATGTCCTAAACAATAAACAAAATAGCCAGAGCAAATGGCTCTGGCTATTTTTGAATTCCGGTCGTTTATACCGCTTTTACTTCAATGGTATCAGCACCGCGCGACGCTTTTAACATTGCAGTACGTTTAGTTCGGTCAATCACATCACCGACTAACTGACCACACGCCGCATCAATGTCATCGCCACGAGTCTTACGAACCGTTACTGTATGCTCATATTGCATCAATGTTTTTTGGAAGCGATCGATACGTGAGTTACTTGGTTTCTTGTAAGGTGAACCTGGGTACGGGTTAAACGGAATCAAGTTAATCTTACATGGTGTGTCTTTCATCAGCTCAGCCAGTTCACGAGCATGGTCCATGTCATCATTCACATGATCAAGAAGTACGTACTCAACCGTTACCTTACCGCGGTTTGCATTCGATGAAGCGATGTAACGACGAACTGATGCTAGGAAATCTTGAATATCCCAACGATCGTTAATTGGCATGATTTCACTACGCAGCTTATCGTTTGGCGCATGAAGGGAAATTGCCAACGCGACATCGATTTTGCCTGTCATCTGATCAAGACCAGAAACCACACCTGATGTAGATACAGTCACACGACGTTTTGACAAACCAAAGCCAAGATCGTCCAGCATTAGCTCTAATGCCGGGATCAAGTTCTTCATGTTTAGAAGCGGTTCACCCATCCCCATCATCACGACGTTAGTAATTGGGCGGCGACCTGTTTCTTTCTCAAGACCAATTTCACGTGCAGCGCGCCACACCTGACCGATGATCTCTGAAACTTTCAAGTTACGGTTAAAACCTTGCTGTGCGGTTGAGCAGAACTTACATTCCAACGCACAACCTACTTGAGAAGACACACAAAGCGTTGCACGGTCATCTTCTGGAATGTAAACCGTTTCCACATCCTGATCACCAACGTTCATCGCCCACTTGATCGTACCATCAGAAGAGTGCTGAGCTTCTGCAACTGTTGGTGCCTTGATTTCGCACTTGTGTAAAAGCTTTTCGCGCAGCTTCTTGTTAATGTTTGTCATTTTTTCGAAGTCATCTACACCGAAATGGTAGATCCACTTCATAACCTGATCGGCACGAAACGCTTTCTCGCCGAGTTCTTCTGCGAAAAACTGACGCATGCCTTTGCGATCAAAGTCGAGTAGATTGATTTTTTCAGTGGTCATGTTGCCTCTCAATGACTGAAACAAGAATAAGGGCGCGAATTGTACAGCCTTTATGCAGCTACAACAAGGGGTGTAAAACCCTGAGTTTGCTAAGGCATTAAAATCAAAGTGATTAAATTTTAAGCACCCCTTGCGCTATAAGTGGCTATTACACTATCAAAAGTAAAAGCGTAGAAATCGTAAAGGGAAAAGACTAAAAATAACTCACGTTACTGGGCTTTAAAGCCCATTATATAGTCAGACTAGTTAGCGTGTAAGAGCTCACTTATGCAGTCAACATTGCCACTCAACTTAGGTATATGAAATGAAAAAGCCTCGGAAAGTTCCGAGGCTTTTCTGTATCAGAGTATCACTAACAAGTGAAGTATCACGCCTAATTAGCGAGAGAAAACCTCTGACTCAGGGAAGAAAAACTCAATTTCACGCGCTGCAGATTCAGGGCTATCGGAACCATGAACTGAATTGTGACGCATGCTAAGTGCGTAATCAGCACGCAAAGTGCCGCATGCCGCTTCCTCTGGGTTAGTTTTACCCATCAGCTCACGGTAACGTGCAATCGCATTTTCACCTTCCAGTACCTGAACCATAATAGGACCAGATGTCATGAACTCTTTTAGTGGAGGGAAAAACTCTTTGCCTTCATGCTCTGCATAAAAACCGCTTGCCTGATCTTCAGTCAGGTGAACCATTTTAGCAGCGACAATACGTAGGCCAGCCTTTTCAATACGGTTATAGATTTCACCAATTAGGTTTCGCTCTACCGCATCCGGCTTAATGATTGAAAATGTTCTTTCTAGAGCCATAAAGTTTCCTTTCTGTACTTGTAATAATAGTTGTGTTTTTAAAGTGACTTACTGGGTAAGAGCAGCACTCAAGCAAGAGAGTGCCGCAATCAATCTTATTTAACAGCTTGCTCATTGAGGAAACGAGCAAGTGTACGAACGCCCATACCCGTAGCTCCCGCAGCCCATTTATCAGACGCGGCTTTACGGTATGTACCCGCACAGTCGAAGTGCAACCAGCCTTTTTTGTAGTCTTCTACGAAGTAAGACAAGAATGCTGCTGCTGTGCTTGCACCCGGAGAGTAATCGCCAGAACTGATATTCGATAGGTCAGCAAAGTTTGACGGCAGCATTCCACGGTGGAAGTCAGCAAGTGGTAGCGGCCATAAACCTTCTTTTTCTTGGTTTGCCGCAGTGAGCGCTTGATGCGATAACTCGTCATCGAAACTCATTAGTGCGTGATAATCATTACCCAACGCATTCTTCGCCGCACCTGTTAGTGTTGCACAATCAATGATTAACTCAGGTTTTTGCTCACTAGCGTAGATAAGACCATCAGCAAGCACTAAACGACCTTCTGCATCGGTGTTCATGATTTCAACGGTTTTACCGTTTTTGTAGGTGATGATGTCGCCAAGCTTGAGTGCGCGACCAGAAACCATGTTCTCTGCACAACAAAGGATCAGTTTTACACGCTTGTTCAAACCACGAAGAATCGCCAGTGCAAGACCACCGGTGATGGTGCCTGAGCCACCCATGTCTGCTTTCATTGCGCTCATGAAGTTAGAAGGCTTCAAGCTGTAACCACCCGAATCAAAGGTGATACCTTTACCGACAAGACACGCGAATATTGGTGCGTTCTCGTCACCTGTCGGGTTGTAGTCTAGCTGGAGCATCGCAGAAGTACGCTCCGAACCACGGCCTACGGCGTAAATACCTTCCCAACCTTCTGCCAACAAGTCTTTGTCTTTGACGATACGAGCTGTCACTGTGCCTTTAGGCGCAACAGATTTGATGAATTCAGCGGCCATTGTCGCTAGCTGACGAGGGGCAACTTCTTCTGCGGTTTTATTGATGATATCGCGGGTAAAATCAGTCGCGGTAATACGCGCTTGAAGCTCTGCTTGATCTTCTTCAGACAATGCAGACCACTCAACTGAGCCATGTTTTTTGGGGTTACGGTAACCTTGGTGGAAAGCCCAAACGCTCTCTAAATCCCAGTTATCACCGGAAAGAAAAATAGAACGAATTCCTTGGCCATCTAGCTGACGAGCTGCACGTTGAATTGCACCAAGATCGTGACCTTCACCTAAATGAATGGTTGCGCCGTTTTCAGCGAATGAAAGCAGTGCTTTTTCACCCCAATGTGGTGCTGCCGACTCTTGACTTAAAAATACAGACATCTGTGTAGACATGGTTTCTCCTTGTCTTATAGCAGCGTTGCCTACGCTGCTTCTTTTTAATAACTCACGGATGTTAGCATTATGTAGGGCAAAAATGTCAATTGGATAAAAAAACGGACCTAAAGGTCCGCTTTTTTTAGTAAGAATTGTTAACTAGGCTGTGTTTTACAGACTTAGTCTGCTTCATCCATCCAGCACATGATAACGGCTTCCAGAATCTTTTCGTTACAATGGTTTGGGTCATCTTCAAACTCATCTAACTCCATGATCCATTGATGAAGATCGGTAAAACGCACCGTTTGCGGATCAACATCTGGAAACTTGTCACAAAGTTCAATCGCGATATCGCGAGAATCTGTCCATTTCATTGCTCATCTTCCTTTTGCTTCTTCCCTATATTGGGAAGATAGTTTTAGTGATCTTCTGAAGCGTGGTTTAGCGTGTACTTAGGAATTTCTACCACTAAGTCTTCATCAGCAATTTTCGCCTGACACCCTAGACGTGATTCAGGCTCTAGACCCCACGCTTTATCCAGCATGTCGTCTTCCAGCTCTTCACTTTCTTCTAGCGAATCAAAACCTTCACGGATGATCACGTGGCAGGTGGTACAAGCACATGATTTTTCACACGCATGTTCAATACCGATACCATTTTTTAGCGCTACGTCCAGAACGGTTTCACCAGTGTTTGCTTCCAACACTGCGCCTTCTGGGCACAAATCGTCGTGTGGTAATACAATAATCTTAGGCATAACTACTTATCTCTTATATATCGTCTACTGATTGACCTGACAGCGCAGCTCGAATCGATTTATCCATACGGCGCGATGCGAAATCTTGGCTCGCTTTATCGGTATCTTTAATGCCTTGCTCAATCGCATCTGCATCATCACCATTACGCAGCTCAATCAAGGCTTCGATGGCTTTTATCAGGTCTTGTTTCTCTTGTTCTGATAGTAGTTCGTCACCATCAGCTTGCATGGCTGCAATCAAGCCTTCTATCACACGGTCGGCCTCAACACGCTGCTCAGCTAGCGCACGAGCTTGCATGTCTTCTTTAGCGTGAGTCATTGAATCACGCAGCATATCCGCCACTTCATTATCGCTTAACCCGTAAGAAGGTTTTACTTGAATCTCTGACTGAACACCGGTGCTCTTTTCCATTGCCGTAACAGAAAGAAGACCGTCAGCGTCAACTTGGTAAGTCACACGAATATGTGCCGCACCCGCCGCCATCGGTGGAATGCCTTTCAATGAGAAACGAGCCAGTGAACGACAATCATCAACCATTTCACGCTCACCTTGTACCACATGAACACTCATGGCCGTTTGGCCATCTTTGAATGTGGTAAATTCTTGCGCACGCGCAACAGGAATCGTGGTATTGCGAGGGATGATCTTCTCAACCAAACCACCCATGGTTTCAATACCAAGCGACAGTGGGATCACGTCAAGAAGTAACATTTCTGAATCAGGCTTGTTACCCGCTAGAATGTCGGCTTGGATACCCGCGCCGATTGCGACAACTTCATCAGGATTAATGCTTGTTAGCGGTGTGCGGCCAAAAAACTCGCCTACCATTTCACGAACCAGCAATGTGCGTGTTGAACCACCAACCATGACAACTTCGAGTACTTCGTCTGCGTTAACATCAGCATCTTTTAATGCACGACGACAAGACATTAGTGTTTTCTTCACTAATGGGCGAATCAGCTCTTCGAACTGCTCACGAGTAACGGTGCCCTTCCAGCCAAACACGTCAACATCAACGCTGTCTTGCTCAGAGAAAGCAATCTTAGTCGCAGTAGCAATGTTCAGTAGCGTACGGTTTTTTTCAGCAGAAAGTGGGGCTTCGAGACCCGCTTGCTCCATTAGGTAATCCGCTAACAGATGGTCAAAGTCATCACCGCCTAACGCAGAGTCACCACCTGTTGCTAATACTTCAAATACGCCTTTCGACAAACGTAGGATAGAGATATCAAATGTACCGCCACCTAGGTCATAAACCGCAATCACCCCTTCTTGGCCTGAGTCTAGACCATAAGCAATTGCCGCGGCAGTTGGTTCGTTCAGAAGACGGAGCACATGAAGGCCAGCTAATTTCGCGGCATCTTTCGTACCTGCACGCTGAGCATCATCAAAGTAAGCAGGAACAGTGATCACAACACCCGCTAACTCACCACCTAACGTTTCTTCTGCTCGCTTACCTAGCGTTTTTAGAATGTCCGCAGATACTTCAATCGGGTTTTTGTCTCCTTGAGGCGTTTGCAGGATCGGAAGACCATTTTCACTCTCTCTAAAACGATAAGGAAGTGAAGAGTAACGGGACTGAATGTCCTTTAATGAACGACCGATCAAACGTTTTACAGAGATAATAGTGTTCTCTGGTTCAAACTCTGCTTTGGCTTTGGCTTCGTGGCCAACCGTTAACGTTTCCTCAGTGTAATTAACGACTGAAGGTAAAATAGTACGGCCCTGCTCGTCCGCAAGTGGAGTTGCATCGCCGCTACGTACAGAAGCAACCAAAGAGTTGGTAGTACCTAAGTCGATACCCGCTGCTAACTTATGCTCATGAGGTGCCGAGCTTTGGCCCGGTTCTGCGATTTGAAGTAGTGCCATGATAGGTCCTTGTCACGCTAACTAGCCGAGGAGTTTGTCTTCGACTAGTTCAATTTCGTTCTTTAGTTTGGCAATGAATTTTAGCTTACGAACTCGGTCTGCGGCTTCAGCCCAAAGACCATCATCAAGCTCTTGCTCGACGCTTGCCAGATGCTGTTTGTACATTTTGCTGACCTTAGAATCGAAGTCAAAAAGCGCCGATTCAGGATCGGTGCTGTCAGCAATTTCTTCCAGTTCTTCGCGCAGCTCCATTTGCTCCATTAAGAACATTGGATCTTGCATTGTCTGCTGTTCACCTCGGATCTCAACTCCCTGCTCTGCGAGTATGTACTCGGCACGGGAGATAGGATTTTTCAGAACTTGATAGGCATCGTTGATTTGCGCTGCCTTTTGCACCGCCATCAAACGGTCACGTTCAGATCCCGTTGCAAAGTTATCCGGGTGGAAGCGTTTTTGTAGTTCTCGGAACTGAGAAGAAAGAAGGCTACCATCCAGCTTAAACTGACTTGGTAGCCCAAATAATTCAAAGTGATTCATTAAGTTCGGGTCCTAGTAAAGCCTTCCGGACTCGCTTGCCCAGAAGGACAATCAATTAGACGTTGAAGCTTTCACCACAACCACATTCACTTTTCGCGTTAGGGTTGTTGAATTCAAAACCTTCATTCAACCCTTCTTTCACGTAATCCAATTCGGTACCGTCTAGGTACACTAAGCTTTTTTTGTCGATGATGATTTTCACTCCAGAGAGTTCAAAAACTTCATCTTCTTCGTTAAGCTCATCAACAAACTCAAGTACATATGCCATGCCTGAACAACCAGTCGTTTTCACTCCAAGACGTAAACCGATACCTTTGCCTCGGTTATCTAGGAATGCTCTTACGCGACTTGCCGCTGATTCTGTCATTGTGATGGCCATACTGCACCTTAGTCTGTCTAAATTTCGATTGGAATGGGAGCATCAAAGCTCCCATTATATTACGGAATAATTATTCTTGGTGTTTTTTCTTGTAGTCTGCAACCGCTGCTTTGATTGCATCTTCAGCAAGAATTGAACAGTGAACTTTCACTGGTGGAAGCTCTAGCTCTTCAGCAATTTCAGAGTTTTTAATTGCTGCTGCTTCATCAACTGACTTGCCTTTTACCCACTCAGTTACTAGTGAGCTTGATGCGATTGCACTACCACAACCGTATGTTTTGAACTTCGCATCTTCGATGATACCTTCCGGTGTCACTTTGATTTGAAGCTTCATTACGTCACCACAAGCTGGAGCGCCAACCATGCCGCTACCTACTGATGGGTCTTCTTTATCGAATGAACCAACGTTACGTGGGTTCTCGTAGTGATCAATTACTTTTTCGCTGTATGCCATGATAAATTACCTCGAATCCTCTATTTCAATCCCTGAGATTAATGGTGAGCCCATTCAACAGTGCTCAAATCAATCCCTTCTTTGTACATATCCCATAGAGGAGACATGTCGCGTAGCTTAGTCACTGCAACGCGGATTTGTTCAATTGCGTAATCAATTTCTTCTTCAGTCGTGAAACGACCAAACGAGAAACGAACCGAGCTGTGAGCCAATTCATCATCCATGCCAAGGGCACGAAGAACGTAAGAAGGCTCAAGGCTTGCAGACGTACAAGCACTACCAGAAGATACCGCTAGATCTTTAAGCGACATTAGTAGTGATTCACCTTCTACGAATGCGAAGCTGATGTTTAGGTTGTGTGGTACACGTTGCTCAAGGTCACCGTTTACCGTCACTGCTTCTAAGTCTTTCACGCCATCAAAAAGACGGTTACGAAGCGCTAAAGCGTGATCGTAATCTTTTTGCATGTCTTCTTTTGCAATGCGGAATGCTTCACCCATACCAACGATTTGGTGGGTAGGAAGTGTACCAGAGCGGAAACCACGCTCATGGCCGCCACCGTGCATTTGCGCTTCAAGACGAATACGAGGCTTACGACGAACGTAAAGTGCACCGATACCTTTAGGGCCATAAACTTTGTGAGCAGAAAGCGAAATTAGGTCAACTTTCATCTCTTGAACGTCGATTGGTAATTTACCTGCAGATTGCGCTGCATCCACGTGGAAAACAATTTTACGCTCACGACACAATTCGCCGATCGCTGTAATGTCTTGAACCACACCAATCTCGTTGTTTACGTGCATAATAGACACAAGCACTGTGTCATCACGCATTGCCGCTTTAAGCTTCTCTAGATCGATCAAGCCATTTGATTCTGGCTCAAGGTAAGTCACTTCAAAGCCTTCACGCTCAAGTTGACGACATGGGTCAAGAACGGCTTTGTGCTCTGTTTTACAAGTGATTACGTGCTTGCCTTTCTTCGAGTAAAAGTGCGCTGCACCTTTAATAGCAAGGTTGTCTGATTCTGTCGCACCAGATGTAAATACGATTTCGCGAGGATCTGCATTTAGAAGGTCAGCAATTTGCTCACGAGCAGTATCGACCGCTTCTTCTGCCTGCCAGCCGTAACGGTGCGAACGCGACGCTGGGTTGCCAAATGTGCCATCCATTGTCATGTACTGAACCATTTTTTCAGCAACACGTGGATCAACTGGACATGTAGCGGAATAATCAAGATAAATCGGCAGTTTCATTCTCTACTCCAATGTAAAAAGCTGACCGCTAAGAGCGGACGTTTACACCGATGGGCGCGGCGGTTGTATTTTTGTTTGATAGCCCATGGGTTACCGCCAGATCAATGTCCTGACGATCAGAAATTTCGAGGACTTCATTGTCTGTCATCAACTCACCAAGAGTGATGTTATTCAAGAAGTCACTAATGCGAGAGCTTAAGTCGCGCCATAGCGTGTGAGTAAGGCAACGTGTTCCACCTTGGCAATCTCCTTTGCCCTGGCATTTGGTTGCATCGACTGACTCATCTACGGCTGCAATCACGGTACCAATAGCGATACTGTGTGCGTCGGCACCAAGTCGGTAACCACCACCAGGACCACGAACGCTGGCAACGAGACCTGCTTTACGCAATTTTGAAAATAGCTGCTCTAAGTAAGAGAGCGAGATCCCCTGACGCTCTGAGATGTCAGCAAGAGGTACAGGGTTTTGTTGCGAATGCAGTGCCACATCCAGCATGGCTGTCACCGCATATCTTCCTTTAGATGTAAGTTTCATACCACACCGTATCCACATGGTTTGTAATGGTTAAGATTTTTCCATACCTGAGTAATTTGGTCAAGTATTTATTTGACCATTTTACTCAGGTATTCATCCTTACACCTAAAGTGGTTATTCTTTATTCAGAACTTCTTTTCTATCGAGGTCAAAATACCGCGTAGAATATTGAGCTCCTGGGTTTCTGGCCGAGCACGAGAGAACAAGCGACGCAATTTATTCATCACCTGCCCTGGTTGCTCTTTATTGATAAACTGGGTCTCAACCATCACCTTTTCAAGATGCTCGAAGAACATTTCGAGCTCTCTATGACGTGGGTACTCTTCCGGCTCATTTGGGGCAAACTGGCTTTGCTCTAAGTTCAAATGCGCAACTCGTACTTCGTAACTCAGAGTTTGTACGGCCATAGCTAGGTTAAGCGAGCTGTATTCAGGGTTAGCAGGAATGCAAACATGGTAGTGACACCTTTGCAGCTCTTCGTTTGTTAGACCAGTTCTTTCACGACCAAACACGAGCGCGACAGGATGTTTTCTACCCTCAACCGCAAATTTCTCACCACATTCACGTGGCTCAAGCATTGGCCATTCTAATGTACGAGAGCGAGCACTGGAGCCCACCACGAGGCTGCAATCTTCAACCGCTTCCTCTAATGTGCCGACAATCTTTGCATTTTGAGCAATATCACCAGCACCCGCAGCCAAAGCAAGAGTTTGTTCATCCACTTCACATTGTGGATCGACTAATACTAGTTGGCTCAAACCCATCACTTTCATAGCTCGAGCTGCTGAGCCAATATTGCCTGAATGAGAGGTACCTACGAGTACAATTTTTACTTGATCCAACATCTGTGTTTGCTACCTAAATTAAAACCGCAGAATGTTACCATAGTTTTTTAACACACCCTAGGGCGAAGCAGGGCTCTCTTCTCATTCTTGGTCATTGTTCTCGTTCGCCTCAAGCTAAATACAATAAAACCACTGACTTTAGAACAAAAAATAACCACTTCCCTTTTTACTGATCTCTGGTATACTCGCCGCCGCTTTCATTTGTTCTTTAACATCCGTTGGGAAATTCGTATGCATCCAATGCTAAACATTGCTATTCGCGCTGCGCGAAAGGCAGGCAATCATATTGCTAAATCATTAGAAAACACTGATAAAGTAGAATCTACTCTTAAAGGCACTAATGACTTTGTCACTAATGTAGATAAAGAAGCAGAATACATCATCATCGATACTATCAAGCAGTCTTACCCTGAGCACTGTATCGTTGCTGAAGAACAAGGTCTTATCGAAGGTAAAGATAAAGACGTACAATGGATCATCGACCCACTGGATGGCACCACTAACTTTGTAAAAGGTTACCCAACTTTCGCGGTTTCTATCGCAGTTCGTATCAAAGGCAAAACTGAAGTTGCTTGTGTTTACGATCCAATGCAAAACGAGCTATTCACTGCACAACGTGGTGCAGGCGCTCAACTAAACAGTGCGCGTATCCGTGTTGCTCAACTAAAAGACCTTCAAGGTACTGTTCTAGCTACTGGTTTCCCATTCAAACAGAAACAACACGCTGAGTCTTACATCAAGATCGTTGGTGCGCTATTCACTGAATGTGCTGATTTCCGTCGTAGCGGCTCTGCTGCTCTTGACCTATGTTACGTGGCTGCTGGCCGTGTTGATGGTTACTTCGAGCTAGGTCTAAAACCTTGGGATATGGCAGCAGGTGAGCTTATTGCTCGTGAAGCTGGCGCAATCCTAACTGACTTTGCTGGCGGCACTGAGTACATGAAGTCTGGTAACATTGTTGCTTCAAGCGCTCGTGGCGTAAAATCTATCCTTAAGCACATCCGCGAAAACGGTAACAGCGCGATCCTTAAGTAAGATTTGAAAGTCATATTTAGCCCGTCACGCTGATGACTTTAAAAAGCCCCGCTCAATGAGCGGGGCGGTTTTTGTTTTCGACTCTCAACCTGCCTTATGGCATTTCGTCGAACTCTGCGCCTTCTTTTTCTACTTGAGGTGGCATCAAGTGCTCTTTCTGGATGCCCAGTTTTAGCGCTAGTGCTGATGCTACGTAGATAGAAGAGTAAGTACCTACAGTGATACCAAGTAGAAGTGCGGTTGCGAAGCCGTGAATCATCGCACCACCCTGCATGAACAGTGCAATTACCACGAACAATGTTGTACCCGAGGTAATCAACGTACGGCTCAACGTTTGGGTGATTGAAGCGTCCATGATATCGGCTGGCTCACCTTTACGCATCTTACGGAAGTTTTCACGGATACGGTCAAACACAACGATGGTATCGTTGAGCGAGTAACCGACTACCGTTAATAATGCCGCGACGATGGTTAGGTCAACTTCTATTTGTAGGAATGAGAAAACACCTAACGTGATAATGATATCGTGAGCCAATGCCATAACCGCACCAGCCGCTAGACGCCATTCAAATCGCATCGAGACATAAAGCAGGATACAGATCAGCGACACGAGGATCGCTAGACCGCCAGCTTCTGTTAGCTCATCACCAACGTTAGGACCTACGAATTCAATACGACGCATTTCTACGCTTTCGCCAGTACCATCTTTGATAGCACCAATGATTTGGTTGCCCAGCGTTTCACCAGAAACGTCATCACGTGGACGAAGACGAACCATTACTTCACGAGCACTACCGAAGTTTTGTACTGTCGCATCACCAAAACCTTTCGCATCTAAAGCGGTTCGGATTTTTTCAAGGTTCGCAGGTTTTTCAAAGCCAACTTCAATTAGCGTACCGCCAGTGAAGTCTAGGCCCCAATTTAGCCACTTAGTTGACAAAGTGAAGATAGAAGCAGCAATCATAAAGATTGAAAAAACGAATGCTACTTTCGACCAACGCATAAAGCCGATCGTCTTCTCTGCTTTTAGAATTTGAAACATATTAATTCCCAGCCTTAGATCGACAATTTATCAACGCGTTTGCCACCGTAAATCAGGTTCACGATACAACGTGTACCAATAATGGCGGTGAACATTGAAGTTAAGATACCGATAGATAGAGTAACCGCGAAACCTTTCACTGCACCAGTACCGACTGCAAATAGGATAATTGCAGTAATCAGTGTCGTGATGTTCGCATCGGCAATCGTACTGAATGCATTCGCGTAACCTTGGTGAATAGCTTGTTGTGGACTACGCCCATCACGAAGCTCTTCACGGATACGCTCGAAGATCAGTACGTTCGCATCAACCGCCATACCGACCGTTAACACGATACCGGCAATCCCCGGAAGCGTCATGGTAGCGCCTGGAATCATCGACATAACACCAATGATCAACACTAAGTTAGCCATTAGAGCGATGTTGGCAATCAAGCCAAAGCCACGGTAGTAAAGCAGCGTAAACAGCATTACGGCAACCATACCCCAGATACACGCTTGGATACCCATATCGATGTTTTGCTGGCCCATTGATGGACCAATAGTACGCTCTTCAACGATAGAGATAGGTGCGATCAGTGCACCAGCACGTAATAGAAGTGCAAGGTTGTGCGCTTCAGCTGCGGAGTCTATACCCGTGATACGGAAGTTACGTCCAAGAGCCGATTGAATCGTCGCTTGGTTGATGACTTCTTCATGCTTATCTAGGATGACTTTGCCTTCTGGCGTACGACGACCACTGTCTTTGTACTCAGCAAACACGGTAGCCATTAGCTTACCGATGTTCTTCTTAGAGAACGCTGACATCTTGTTACCACCTTCGCTGTCTAGCGAGATGTTAACTTGTGGACGACCGTATTCATCGACACTTGAGCTTGCATCCGTAATGCTTTGACCACCAAGAATAACACGCTTCTTAAGCACAACCGGACGACCGTCTCGGTCCATTTTGATTTCACTACCTGCTGGCGCACGACCATTTGCTGCCGCGGATAGGTCAGCTTTATCGTCAACTTCACGGAATTCTAGCGTTGCAGTCGCACCTAGAATCTCTTTTGCACGAGCAGTATCTTGAACACCAGGAAGCTCAACAACAATTCGACTTGCACCTTGACGTTGAACGAGAGGCTCTGCAACACCTAGCTCGTTTACACGGTTACGTAAAATCGTAATGTTTTGCTCAACAGCGTAGTTACGGATCTCTTGTAAACGTTGCTCGGTAAAGGTCGCAGTAAGAGCGTAACGGCCATTTGAATCAGATTCGACAAAGAGCATGTCCGGGTGATTCTTTTCTAGCATTGCTTTCGCTTCTGCTAATTGCTCTTCGTTACGTAGCAGAACCTCTACCGCTTCTTTGCCAGAAGGGCGGATAGCACGATAACGAATTTTTGCCTCACGAAGTTCGCTACGGAAAGCTTCTTCTTGCTGACCAACGAGCTTTTCCATCGCAGCGTCCATGTCTACTTCCATTAAGAAGTGGACACCACCACGAAGGTCAAGACCCAGCTTTAATGGTGACGCGCCAATCGCTTCTAGCCAATCGGGTGTAGAAGGAGCAAGGTTAAGTGCAACAATTGTGTCTTTGCCAAGCGCTTCGCTGATGACATCACGAGCACTGATTTGCGTGTCAGTGTCGTTAAAACGAACAAGAATTGATCCATTCTCTAAAGCAATGGATTTATGAGAGAGTTGCTCTTTATCAAGAGCAGTAGTGACAGCATCCAGCGTTGACATATCTACAGAGGCGCCACGCGCCCCTGTAACTTGAATAGCCGGATCTTCACCGTAGATATTTGGAAGTGCGTATAACGCAGCGGTGATGATGGCAAAAAATACCATCAAGTACTTCCATAATGGATAACGGTTTAGCACAGCGAGGATCCTTTAGCTGTTTTATAGAGACTTAAGCGTACCTTTTGGCAACACTGCAGTGATGAAGTCTTTCTTGATTACCACTTCATTGTTCGCGTTAAGCTCGATTGAAATGTAGTCATTGTCTTCAGCAATCTTAGTGATTTTACCCACTAGGCCACCGCTAGTTAGAACTTCGTCGCCTTTGCCCATAGAAGCCATTAGGTTCTTGTGCTCTTTTACACGTTTCGCTTGTGGGCGGTAAATCATGAAGTAAAAGATCACTGCGAACATGCCAAGCATGATTAGCATTTCAAAACCACCGCCTGCTGGCGCGCCTTCTGCTGCTGCGTGAGCCTGAGAAATAAACATTAAAACATCCTCATTATATTTTATTGATAATCCAACAAGTTGGGCTTTCGCATTTTAGATTCAAGTCTGAGAGTAACTAATAGCGATCACTCTCTCAAAAATAACGTGCGTTAGCCTACTTTATTAGCAAAAGCCTCTGGCGACATGCCAAAGGCTTTAATTCTTTTTAGTCCGTCAATGACTGTTCTTTTGCTAGTGGTGGCACTTCACGGCCACGACGCTCATAGAACTCGGTAACAAACTCATCAAAACGATCTTCATCAATCGCTTTACGAATACTTTCCATCAGACGCTGGTAGTAGCGTAGGTTGTGGATCGTATTCAGACGAGCACCCAGAATTTCATTACAACGCTCTAAGTGATGAAGGTACGATTTACTGTAGTTTTGACAAGTGTAACAGTCACAGTGCGGATCCAACGGGGTTGTATCCGTTTTATGTTTCGCATTACGGATCTTGATCACACCACCAGTCACAAACAGGTGACCATTACGCGCGTTACGCGTTGGCATTACACAGTCAAACATGTCGATACCACGGCGAACACCTTCAACCAAGTCTTCTGGTTTACCCACGCCCATTAAGTAGCGAGGCTTGTCTTCTGGAAGCTGCGGACAAGTGTGCTCAAGAATACGGTGCATATCTTCTTTAGGCTCGCCTACTGCCAAGCCACCAACCGCGTAACCGTCAAAACCGATTTCCGTTAGACCTTTTACCGACACATCACGTAGATCTTCGTAAACACCACCTTGAACAATACCAAACAGGTTGTTCGGGTTTTCTAGCTTCTCGAAGTGATCACGTGAGCGCTGTGCCCAACGTAGCGACATTTCCATCGATTTCTTCGCTTCATCGTGTGTCGCTGGGTATGGCGTACACTCGTCAAAAATCATGACGATGTCAGAACCTAGGTCTTTTTGAATTTCCATCGACTTTTCTGCGTCCATGAAAATCTTGTCACCATTAACTGGGTTACGGAAGTGCACACCCTCTTCGGTAATAGTACGCATCTTGCCAAGGCTGAATACTTGGAAGCCGCCTGAATCAGTAAGAATAGGACCGTGCCAGTTCATAAAATCATGCAAGTCGCCGTGCATTTTCATGACTTCTTGACCTGGACGCAGCCAAAGGTGGAACGTGTTACCTAGTAGGATTTCTGCGCCCGTACCTTTCACTTCTTCTGGCGTCATGCCTTTAACCGTACCGTAAGTACCAACTGGCATAAACGCTGGGGTTTGAACAGTGCCACGTTCGAAAGTCAGTTGACCACGACGCGCATTGCCGTTTTTCTTCTTAAGATCGAATTTTAATTTCACGATGCCTCCGGGTGTCAGAGAAACAGTCTGACTGAGTGTTTAGGGCTCTACCCTACTTTAAGGAGCGGTCGCTTTTCCTTGCGAGAGATAAAGCAGAGGTTCTGCTCTATTTCCTAGCTTACTGCTAGCACTCGTAAATCTTATTTTTTACTAAATCGTTTTCTTCTTGATGAACATTGAATCACCATATGAGAAAAAGCGATATTTGTTTTCTACCGCATGCTTGTAAGCATTCATGGTGTTCTCATAACCTGCAAATGCACTCACCAACATGATCAGTGTGGATTCTGGCAAGTGGAAATTGGTAATCAAGCAATCCACAAGCTGATATTCGTAGCCAGGGAAAATAAAGATTTCTGTATCACCAAAGAATGGGACCAACTCAGTCCCTTTTTTCAATGCGTCTTGCGCTGCGCTTTCAAGTGAGCGTACCGATGTAGTACCAACAGCAATAATTCGTCCACCGCGCGCTTTCGTCGCTTTAATTGCTTCGACGACTTCTTGCGGTACTTCTACGTACTCAGCGTGCATATGGTGATCGTTGATGTTTTCTACTTTTACTGGCTGGAATGTACCAGCACCAACGTGCAAAGTGACGTAAGCAAACTCTGCGCCTTTCGCTTTAATTTTCTCTAGTAGAACATCATCAAAATGAAGACCCGCTGTCGGCGCCGCTACTGCGCCTGGCTTCTGGTTATATACGGTTTGGTAACGCTCTTTATCTGCATCTTCATCTGGGCGGTCAATGTAAGGAGGAAGCGGCATGTGGCCGATTTCTTCCAAAATTTCTAATACCGTCTTATCAGCGTTAAATTTCAGTTCAAATAGAGCGTCATGACGCGCCACCATTTCTGCTGAGTATTCATCATTCTCGCCAACAATGATGGTCGTACCTGGTTTTGGAGATTTAGAGCAGCGAACGTGCGCGAGGATGCTTTTCTCGTCAAGCATGCGCTCCACCAGCACCTCTAGCTTACCACCCGACTCTTTACGACCAAAAAGACGAGCAGGTATAACACGAGTATTATTAAACACCACGAGATCACCGGGTTGAACTTGGCCCAATACATCAGTAAATGTGCCATCAATTAGCTCTCCGGTATTGCCGTCCATTTGTAATAGTCGGCTAGCGGTACGCTCTGGCTGAGGGTAACGAGCGATAAGTTCATCTGGAAGGTCGAAATGGAAATCTGATACTTGCATGTTACTTGTCTTATATATTGGTCAAATCACGTCTAGGACGACGATAAAATTGCGACGAGTTTTTCGCAGCAGACTAGTATATGTTTACATGCTGCAATAGCAAGCAAATCCCCAGAATATCACTGTAAAAGCCATGATGAAGAGTGTAATAAAACGTGAAAAACCGCGATCACTTGGCATTATTTTTCAGTTTAAGTCGAAAGAAATGGAACATTAAAAAGCAAAGCAGCGCATAACGCTGCTTACTCGTTTGGTATTCAAATCGCCCTATCAAACCTCACGCCTTCGCCACCACGCCAAGGGTACGAATAGACCCAATAGCCACAGACCCAAACTGCCACCATCATCATCTGACCCTTTGAAATCACAGTTATTAGTTGCGATACCGTCGTGACACTCTTTATCTCCGCCGACTTCGTTATTAGCCTCTTTAATAAAGTTCGGTGCAATGATGTAGCTACTTGGTGGCGCATCGGCAGTAATGTAAGACTGTACCCAGTCGTAATATTGGCTCACCTTGGTGTAGAAACTTGGAATCGTCAAAGAGCCACAAGTCGGAAGAATGAGAGGTCCACCACTAACAATACCAATCTGTTTTCCCGTCGCCACATCGACCAGCGGCCCCCCACTGTCACCTTTACATGCAGAGTTGCCATATTGGGTGTGGCTATCCGGCTCTAATACTCGGTTTTTCGTTGGTAGCGTACAAATTTTGGTTTGGTTTTCTCTTGAGTCGATGATCCCCGGAAAACTGCTGCCAATTTCTAAACGCTCATAACATTTGTCGATGGGTAAAAATGTACTAATGGTGGTTTTGAGCGTATTGGAAGGTTCAGAAGCATCCGGCTGAGTGGTCCCCCACCCAAACACTTGCACATTTTCGACACGTTGATTGGTCAGGTAATTATCGTTCCAATCCACTGCCAAACGCGCTTCGATACTCTCCATGTCGGCTTTGTTTGCTAAATCAGCAAAGCTCGCGTTTGCCACTGGGCGCGTGAGATACAGCAACGCGATGTCTGAGTCTAAACCGGTTTGGATAGGTTTCACGTTACCACTACTGTCAGTCTCAGCTTTTGAAATCCGCGTGTAATCAGGGTGAACCACAACGTGAGACACCGGATAGAAGTTATCAAGCCCTGCTGAATTAAGTTCATGCACATTCGCATTCACCGACAACTCGCCCGGCGGGGTCACATAGTAGCTGGCTTCATTCGTTCCCTGCCCCATTACCACGCAGTGTGCCGCAGTCAACACCCACTGCTCCGTCAGCATGGTGCCGCCACACAGTGGGAACTCTGCCATATTACTTGCTCGTAAAGTAACACGATCAACAGAGTCGGTTAGTTCATCTCCTAACACAATCGCCTGTGCTGATTGCACACTGAATGCCGCCACTGCCAGCGCAATGAGTTTGTTACACGTTGTTCTTTTCATTTAGGTTGCTGTCTTCAATTTGGTAAGCCTGAACGTATCTTCTTCGAGAGACGAATCTTGGAAAATCCAGCGAATAAAAATGTGCGATTCAATTCATTGGATTACCTTGGCGGTCCATTCAATATCAACCCAAAATGCCAACTGACTCGCACACAAACCGACTTATTCAAATTAATAAAAACGTCGATAAGACACAGATTACGCAGACAAAAAGAAGCGCAAGTGTATTGTGCTATTTAATTGATGAAAAACGAGTTAGCTCCCAGATATACAGAAAAATATTCTCTATATTTAAGAGAAGGACAATGCCGCTGGAGGTCTCTATGATCAAGGTTGAAGACATGATGACTCGTAATCCTCATACCTTACTGCGCACGCACACCTTGCGTGATGCAAAAAGCATGATGGATGCGCTTGATATTCGACATATTCCGGTTGTTGATGCCAATAACCACTTACAAGGCTTGGTGACTCAACGCGACATTCTTGCTGCTCAAGAATCGAGCTTGCACCCAGATGAGGCTGAACAATCTTTTACTCTAGATACACCGCTCTACGAAATGATGCACACCAACATCATGACGGCCGAACCCATCGCGGGGCTCAAAGAGAGCGCTATCTATATGCAAAAGCACAAAGTTGGCTGTTTACCTGTTGTCACCAAGGGTCGATTGGTAGGCATCATTACTGACAGTGACTTTGTGACCATTGCGATTAACTTATTGGAACTGCAAGAAGAAGTGGAACCCGAAGAAATCGAGCCAGAAGAATAATACGCAAACGCGTTATCTTGGGTGTAAATTTCGTTTCTTAAACGTATTAAACGAAAAAAGAGCGGCAGGGTTGCCGCTCAAAATGCCATTACTGACGCTGATTAAGGAAGTGTTTCTCTGCCAATTAGAATTGGTCTTCTTCGGTCGAACCTGTCAATGCGGTCACTGAAGAGTTACCACCTTGGATAGTATTGGTCATTCTATCGAAGTAACCTGTACCTACTTCTTGTTGGTGTGCAACAAATGTATAGCCTTTTTCTGCCGCCTGGAATTCAGGACGCTGAACTTTCTCAACATAATGACGCATACCTTCACCTTGAGCATAAGCGTGTGCCAGTTCGAACATGTTGAACCACATGTTGTGAATACCTGCTAGCGTGATGAACTGGTACTTGTAGCCCATGTTAGCCAGCTCTTGTTGGAACTTAGCAATGGTTTCTGCGTCTAGGTTCTTCTCCCAGTTGAATGAAGGCGAACAGTTGTATGCCAACAATTGGTCTGGGTACTCTGCATGAATCGCTTCTGCAAACTTGCGTGCTTCCTCTAGACATGGCGTTGCTGTCTCACACCAGATTAGATCCGCATATGGCGCGTAAGCTAGACCACGAGAGATAGCTTGGTCGATACCTGCACGCACACGGTAGAAACCTTCTTGAGTACGCTCACCTTCAATAAAGTCTTTATCGTATGGGTCGCAATCTGAAGTAATGAGATCTGCCGCATTCGCATCAGTACGAGCAATAACCAAGGTTGTTGTACCCGCTACATCAGCAGCTAAACGAGCAGCAACCAGTTTTTGTACCGCTTCTTGCGTTGGAACTAATACCTTGCCGCCCATGTGGCCACATTTCTTCACCGATGCTAGCTGGTCTTCAAAGTGAACGCCCGCTGCGCCTGCCTCGATCATCGATTTCATGAGCTCGTAAGCGTTAAGCACACCACCAAAGCCCGCTTCAGCATCCGCTACGATTGGTAGGAAGTAGTCAATACCGCCTTCATCTTCAGGCGATTTACCTGCTGACCATTGGATTTGGTCTGCACGACGGAACGAGTTATTGATGCGTTTTACTACTGACGGTACAGAATCGACTGGGTATAGAGACTGGTCAGGGTACATCGTTGAAGCGGTGTTGTTGTCTGCCGCTACCTGCCAACCAGATAGGTAAATCGCTTCAATACCAGCTTTAGCTTGTTGAACAGCTTGGCCGCCTGTCAGCGCGCCCAGACAGTTTACGTAACCTTTTTTCGCGCTACCGTTGACCAGTGACCAAAGTTTGTCTGCACCACGTTGTGCAATTGTGTTAGCTGGTACCATAGAGCCACGCAGTTCCACCACTTCCTCAGCAGTGTATGTACGCTTTACATTTTTCCAGCGCGGGTTAGTTGCCCAGTCTTTTTCCAGAGCTTCAATTTGTTGGCGGCGAGTTAAGTTAGTCATTGGTCTATCCCTCTTTATAATTTGCACTTTATGCGTGTGCGTTGAGTTTCCGTTCTCAGGCAGTACTTCCCTATCTGCCTTGAAAATCCTTCACGTTATTGGTGTTACAGTTATTCTTTATTAATCCAGGTAGTCATAACCAGGAACTGTTAAAAAGTTGGTCAGCTCATCGCTCGTAGTGAGCCTTGCCATCAAGTCTGCCGCTTCTTCAAATCGACCCGCTTGGTAGCGCTGCTCGCCAATTTCTTGTTTCACTACTTCAATCTCTTCTTTTAGATAGAGCTCGAACAGATCCTTAGTGACCTTCAATCCGTTATCTAGCGACTTGCCGTGTTGAATCCATTGCCAGATAGAAGCGCGAGAGATTTCAGCTGTCGCCGCATCTTCCATCAAGCCATAAATCGGTACACAACCATTACCAGAAATCCAAGCTTCTATGTATTGCAGCGCAACACGTATATTGTGGCGCATTCCGGCTTCTGTCCGCTCGCCTTCACAAGGCTCAAGTAGTTCAGCCGCTGTAATAGGTGCATCCTCTGAACGACTCACATCCAATTGATTGGTGCGCTCGCCCAGTACAGCACTAAAGACTTCCATCGCGGTGTCAGCCAAACCTGGATGAGCTACCCAAGTACCGTCGTGACCATTGTTTGCTTCTAGCGATTTATCAGTCTGGATCTTGTCTAATACTTTTTGATTCTCTTGCGGGTCTTTCGCTGGGATAAAGGCGGCCATTCCTCCCATCGCGAAAGCACCTCGTTTATGACAAGTACGCACCAATAATCGCGAGTAAGCGTTCAAGAATGGCTTATCCATCGTAACCACTTGGCGATCTGGCAGTACGCGTTCAGGGTGCTTCTTCAAGGTTTTGATGTAGCTAAAGATGTAATCCCAGCGACCACAGTTCAAACCAACGATGTGTTCTTTAAGTGAGAACAGAATCTCATCCATTTCGAATACGGCTGGTAAAGTTTCAATCAGCACAGTCGCTTTGATGGTGCCTGTATCAAGACCGAAATAGTCTTCCGTGAAATGGAACACTTCGCTCCACCACTTCGCTTCGTGATGCGATTGTAGTTTCGGAATGTAGAAATAAGGGCCGCTGCCTTTTTGAAGTAACGCTTTGTAGTTGTTATAGAAGTACAGAGCGAAATCGAATAGCGCACCTGGAATGATCTGACCGTGCCACGTAACGTGTTTTTCTTTTAAATGAAGGCCGCGAACACGGCAGATCAACACCGCTGGGTCATCTTCCAGCTGATAATGCTTGCCATTGCCAGGGTTGGTGTAACTGATGGTGCCATTCACGGCATCGCGTAAATTCACTTGCCCATCCAGCACTTTACTCCATGCTGGAGACATTGAATCTTCGAAGTCTGCCATGAACACTTTTACATTCGCATTCAGTGCGTTAATCACCATCTTGCGATCAGTTGGTCCGGTAATCTCCACACGGCGATCTTGCAGATCTTGTGGGATTCCTAAGATCTTCCAACTTCCTTCACGGATGTCTTGTGTCTCTGGTAAAAAGTCTGGCAGTTCACCTGCATCGATACGCGCTTGCTTCTCTTCTCGTGCTTCCATCAACTGCTCAACACGTTCGGCAAATTTTTCACACAGCAGAGATAAAAAGGTTTGGGCTTCAACAGGGAAAATTGCTTGATGTTCTGGAGCAACGACTCCATTCACCTCAAGCATGCCTTGGGTTTGCTTTAGTTGTTGTGTTTTTTGTTCTGTCTGAGCAAGCATAATCATTCATCCTTAACGTGCTTTATCCATCTTGGGCAGTCAGCGTAAAGCTACATTTGTAAGTTATGAACAACAAATTACATCCTTTAACTTTGTGTTCAACTCGTCTAGCCATGTCGATAGATTGCGTAATGTTATGTGTATTTTCAATCTAGACATAAGTCTTATCGGCCTTTAAATAAGCTATCTCAACAAAGGGTTTAACGAAACCCCCAAGATAAACAAAACAGAAAATTCGAAGTTTTATTCGGCAGGGTAAAAACCGCCTATCGAACACCTACTTTTGTAAGTTATTACGTAATTAAATTACATTAATTTTAAGGTCGATTTATCATTTCAAACGAGTGTATGAATATAGACTGGCAAACAAACACCTTGTATTCACAAGGGCTGGCAAGGTGAACTCAAACAAGGGTCAAACAAGACATACAAGGTTTTGTGTAAAATTAACATTGTGAAATTTCACTATTTTATGAAAGCTTCATCAAAGAAGAGCTGTAAAATTTTACAAGTCAAAGTTCACCAACAGAATAAAATACTAGAAAGCGCACTGTTTTCAGTGCGCTTTTAGATAAATAATGGAGATGTAGAGGCTAATACTAATAGCTAAAGCAGCTCGGAAACGACTTCTGCAAGCTGATTAAATGTTTTCGTTCTTGATGAACTCGGACGCCAAACTAAGCCAATTTCACGATAGGCTTGCTTTCCTGGGGGATCGATCACGACTAAATTCTGGTTATGCAGCAGGCCGTGGTCGATAGCCATTTGAGGAATGAACGTCGTTCCTAAACCATTCGCAACCATTTGCACCAAAGTATGAAGGCTGGTTGCTGTAAACGGATTAATTTTTTCTTTATCTGTTAATTTACACGCTGATACCGCGTGTTCCGTTAAGCAATGCTCTTTCTCTAATAAAAAGACGGATTCGTCAGGTAAATCTGCGTAACGAATCGGCACAGGCACCGATTGGGCTTGATTAGCACTAATAACCATTCGAAACGGATCCTTACCCACCACTCGACTTTCCATACCGTCAATTTCAACTGGCAACGCTAAAATGAGTACATCCAACTCACCGTGTCTAAGCGCTTGAAGTAAGTTTGTTGTCGTGTCTTCTCTTAATAAAAGATTCAGTTGTGGGAAACGGTAGTTAACCTCTTGCACCAAATCACACAGTAAAAACGGAGCAATTGTTGGTATGCATCCCACTTTTAGCTGGCCTTGCATATCGCCGCCTTGGCACATACGTCCAAGCTCGACCAAATCTTGCCCTTTTGCTAACAGCTCTCGCCCCTGCTTTACTACCATTTCTCCTGTTTGGGTAAAAACCAGTGGACTTTTCTTGTCTTTCTTTTCATATAATGGACAACCAATCAATTCCTCTAAGTTTTGAATACCTTTACTTAAAGTCGACTGACTGACAAAACAACGCTCTGCAGCGTCACTAAAATGTCTTGTTTCATGCAGTGTGACTAAGTAGTGCAACTGCTTCAAACTGGGCCATTTATTCATAATTGTATTTGTATCTACCGCCGTTCCAGTGATCGAGTTAAGAGTTTTGCTATTATCGTTTTTTTCGATTAACTCAATCTATTTATTTCGCTTTTTTCAATACTACAATCTGTACTATAGTTTGTCTCGTACAAACACGGACCAAACCGACACAACTGAATTCGGTTTGGAACTAACCATACTTTTTAGGAGCAAAAAAATGGTACTAGTAGGTCGTCAAGCCCCTGATTTTACTGCAGCAGCTGTTCTAGGTAACGGTGAAATCGTTGAAAACTTCAACTTTGCAGAGTTCACTAAAGGTAAGAAAGCAGTAGTATTCTTCTACCCACTAGATTTCACTTTCGTTTGCCCATCTGAGCTAATCGCATTCGACAACCGTCTAGCTGATTTCCAAGCTAAAGGTGTTGAAGTAATCGGTGTTTCTATCGATTCTCAGTTCTCTCACAACGCATGGCGTAACACTGCTATCGAAGATGGCGGTATCGGTCAAGTTAAGTACCCACTAGTTGCTGACGTTAAGCACGAAATCTGTAAAGCTTACGACGTTGAGCACCCAGAAGCAGGCGTTGCTTTCCGTGGTTCTTTCCTAATCGACGAAGAAGGCGTTGTACGTCACCAAGTAGTTAACGACCTACCTCTAGGCCGTAACATCGACGAAATGCTACGCATGGTTGACGCTCTTAACTTCCACCAGAAGCACGGCGAAGTATGTCCTGCACAATGGGAAGAAGGTAAAGCAGGTATGGACGCATCTCCAAAAGGTGTTGCAGCGTTCCTATCTGAGCACGCAGCTGACCTAGGCAAAAAATAATAGACCTTCACCCTAGCTCAACGGGTGTGATGGTTGGATGTATATAAAGCAAAAAGCTAATGCGGATAACCGCAAACGCCAATCAGTCTAAGTAAAGTCCTATCAAAGCCCAGAGCAAATGCTCTGGGCTTTCTTTTACCTTCAGATAAACCGCCAAAATGAGGTAACGCTGCAGCGTAAACTTTACCTCTATTTCTCATGCCCTCCATACAGATTCTGCTTACTGGCCCTGTTAATATCTTAGCCACAACACTTATTTGTAACGTTAGCAGGATGAATGAACGTGGTTACTCACCTAGAAGTCTGTATCGATAATATTGAATCTCTGCACTACGCCATTGCTGGCGGCGCCACTCGGATTGAACTTTGCTCCTCTTTGGCTTTAGGCGGGCTAACACCCAGTTATGGCTTTATGCAGCAAGCCGCTAGGATTTCGGCTATTCCTATTTATGCCATGATTCGCCCACGCCAAGGTGACTTCTTCTACTGTGAAGAAGAGATCGAAATGATGCGTTGGGATATTGAAGCTGCTCACCAATCGGGCTTGGATGGTGTGGTTTTAGGTGTACTCACTCAAGAGGGGGATATTCACATGCCTTACGCGGCTACGCTGTGTGAATTTGCTCAAGCGCTTGGCTTAGGTGTGACCTTCCATCGTGCCTTTGACCAGTGTCGTGACGCTGAAAAAGCTTTGGAAGAAGTGATCAGCTTAGGTTGTGAACGTATTTTAACCTCCGGTCTTGCGCCTTCAGCACCGCAAGGGATCGATGTGCTTAGAGCTTTGGTTAAGCAAGCCCAAGGACGCATTGCAATCATGGCGGGTGCTGGCGTTAATGCGAGTAACGTACGTGCATTAGTAGAAGACACTCAAGTTCCTGAAATCCATCTGTCAGGCAAAACGACTCGACCTAGTAAAATGAACTTTGTTGCTGAACAAAGCAAAATGGGCGCAACTGATGTCGATGATTTCTTAATCCCCATCACAAGTACACAAACCATTACCGATGTCGTAGCAGCTCTCAAATAGACGACCGTAACCTCACACGCATAGCTTTTGAGTGCTAACATATTGTTTATCAAGGAGTGAGGAAAGGTGTATGTCTAAATTGAAGAAAAAGGAATACGAAAAGGAGCTCAAAAACCTTCAAGTTGAGCTCGTAAAACTTCAAGAGTGGGTCAAACACAAAGGGTTAAAAGTGGTGGTTCTGTTTGAAGGCCGTGATGCTGCGGGCAAAGGCGGGGTGATTAAACGCATCACAGAAAAGCTAAACCCGCGTGTTTGTCGCGTGGTCGCTCTGCCTGCACCGACAGAAAAAGAAAAAACGCAATGGTACTTCCAACGTTACGTCGCTCATTTACCATCTGCTGGTGAAATCGTTTTATTTGACCGAAGTTGGTATAACCGAGCGGGTGTCGAAAAAGTCATGGGGTTCTGTACGCCTGATGAATACGAAGAGTTTTTACGCTCTTGTCCTGAATTCGAGAGAATGTTGCAACGCTCTGGGATTATTCTGATTAAGTATTGGTTTTCGGTTTCAGACGAAGAGCAGGAAAAACGTTTTCTAGGTCGAATTAATACGCCGATTAAACGTTGGAAATTCAGCCCAATGGATTTGGAGTCACGTCATCGCTGGGTCGAGTATTCTGAGGCAAAAGATAAAATGTTCGCTTACACAGATACGAAGAGCTGTCCTTGGTGGGTCGTGCCCTCTGACTCGAAAAAGAAAGCGCGCTTGAACTGTATCAGCCATTTACTTAGCCAGATTGATTACAAAGCGCTTGAGTACCCACCGATTGAATTACCTGATCTCAATAAAGAAGGTTATGTCAGAGCGCCCATTGATGATCAGACCTTCGTGCCCGATAAATATTGATGTACTTTCCCTCTCCCTAATAAATAGACTAGCCTAAAAGCTGGTCTATTTATTGAAATCAGTTACTTCAGTACGTCATCAATGCTTTGATCACCTAGATGGCGTACATCTTTCCCTTTCACGAAGTAAATAATGTATTCACAGATGTTCTGGCAACGGTCCCCCACGCGTTCAATGGCACGTGCAGACCACATCACTTGCAGAATGTTGGGAATATTTTTTGGGTCTTCCATCATGTAGGTCATCAACTGACGAATCACCGCTTCATACTCGGCGTCTAGTTTGTCATCTTGTTTGTGCACCTCTGCTGCCGCTTCTACATCCATGCGGGCGAACGCATCTAAAACCTGATGCAGCATATTAATAGCCTGACGGCAGAGAGGCTCTAACGACACTTGGAATTGTCGTTCTTTTGATGATGGGCTTTCAATGGCAACGTAAGCAATGCGTGTCGCCACGTCACCGATACGTTCTAAATCAGTGATCGTTTTGATGATAGCCATGATTAAGCGCAAGTCTTTTGCCGTTGGCTGACGCTTAGCAATAATGCGTGTGCAGGCGTCATCGATCGAGACTTCCATCGCATTCACTTTATGATCGTCACGCACAACCTTACGCGCCAGTTCGATGTCTTCCTTATGCAAGGCTTGAATAGCATACGAAAGCTGCTGTTCTACCAAGCCACCCATGGTTAATACATGAGTACGAATCGATTCTAGCTCTACGTTAAATTGTCCTGAAATATGACGTCCAAAGTGCATGATGTTCCTTATTCCGTATAGAGTCGCGACTTAACCGTATCGACCCGTAATGTAATCTTCGGTCTGTTTCTTCATTGGCGAGGTGAAGATCGAGTCCGCGTCAGAGTATTCAATTAACTTACCCATATGAATGAATGCGGTGTGATCACTCACTCGCGCCGCTTGCTGCATGTTATGGGTAACGATAACGACAGTATATTGAGTCTTCAGCTCATTGATAAGCTCTTCAATAGTTAAAGTTGAGATTGGATCCAACGCTGATGTTGGCTCATCCAATAACAGGACTTCCGGCTCAATCGCCACCGCGCGCGCAATGACCAAGCGCTGTTGCTGACCACCAGATAAGCCAAATGCGTTCTCATGCAAGCGGTCTTTTACCTCATCCCACAACGCCGCCGAGCGCAAGGAGCGCTCCACTGCGTCATCTAAACTGCGGCTGTTTTTTACACCTTGTAAGCGTAAGCCATAAACTACATTTTCATAAATAGACTTAGGAAATGGATTGGGTCTTTGAAACACCATCCCCACTCGGCGTCGAAGTGTCGCAACATCGACATTGGGATGATAAACATTCTTGCCATGTAGACGCACTTTACCTGTGACTCGACACCCTTCCACTAAGTCGTTCATGCGATTGATGCAACGTAATAACGTCGACTTTCCACACCCTGAAGGACCGATAAAAGCGGTGACTCGCCCTTTGGGAATTCGCATCGAAATATCATGCAACGCCTGAGTTTGACCATAAAACAGATTAAGGTTCTCGATTGAGATTGCTGTTTGTTCATCCGTTAAATTATGAACATCCAATGGTGGCTCATAACCTAATGTACTATCAAAATTAAACATACTTAATCTTGTCCTAACGTTCTGTATTTTTCTCGTAAATTATTGCGAATACTGATTGCTGTTAAGTTTAGCCCGACAATCACTGTCACGAGTAAGAAAGAGGTAGCATAAACTAATGGTCGCGCCGCTTCGATGTTGGAGGTTTGAAAGCCAACATCGTAAATGTGAAAACCTAAATGCATGAACTTTCTATCCAAATGCACATAAGGGAATTGTCCGTCAACCGGTAAACTGGATGCCAATTTCACGACCCCCACCAGCATCAGTGGCGCTACTTCGCCAGCTGCACGTGCAATCGCAAGGATCAAACCTGTGATAATAGCTGGCGTCGCCATAGGTAAAACCACACGCCATAGTGTTTCGGACTGAGTTGCACCAAGCGCCAGAGAACCATGTCGTACTGAGCTCGGAATACGAGTTAAACCTTCTTCTGTCGTCACAATCACAACTGGAAGCGTCAGCACGGCAAGAGTTAGTGCAGACCATAACAAACCCGGCGTACCAAAGGTTGGTGCCGGTAGCTTCTCCGCATAGAATACGTTGTCGATAGAGGCACCTATCGTATAAACGAAGAAGCCTAAACCAAACACGCCATAAACAATCGATGGAACACCCGCTAGGTTTATAACTGCAATACGAATAACCCTGGTTAGAGCGTTATTCTTAGCGTATTCATGCAGATAGATAGCGGCGATCACCCCAAGTGGCATCACAATGATCGACATGATGAGTACTAAGAAAACCGTACCAAATATCGCAGGGAACACGCCTCCTTCAGAGTTCGACTCTCTTGGATCTTCAGATAAAAACTTCCAAACCTGCTTCCCCCAGTGCATGACTTTATCAGGCAGTGACATTTGGTTTGGGTACCAGTAGTCCAAAATGTCTTCGAGCGGAATCGATACTTGTGAGCCCGTCATATCCTCGACAATCAGGGCATAGCCAGAAAGCTGTAATCGTAAGCCATCAAGCTGCAAATCTAACGTCGCAAGCGCTTTTTCTATCTGCTCTTTTTTCGTCTGATTTTCCTTTAAGAAGCTTTCTGTCAGCGTGTCATTCAATTCATGCTTGCGCTTTTCTAATCGCAACTGCTCTAGCTTCCAACCAAGCTCTTTAAGCTGATCGACCACCAAAGAATCAATCTCATGGCGCAGAGTTTCTGCATCATCCAGTTTTTTGTTCAAGATTGATTGAATATCGTTGGTGTATAAGTTGTCTCCATCCTGAAACGCCACCAGCTTACCAAAGAAATAACCACCGCTACTGCGCTCTATCACCGCCCACTCTTTTGGCGTCGTGGGGTCATCCAACTGCATTTGCAATACGGAGATAAAATCAGCAGGATACAACTCTCGGTTGGCGATTTTGATACTGAGTCGCGTAGCAAAGTCTTCATCGTCTTCTAATTGCTGCGCCGCGCTTTCAGGCAGATAACTCTTCGGTACAAAACTGCGTTCATACACTTGACCAATCAGAATAGTATTTTCATGTAGCACTTCGCCTTGCACAGGAGTCAGCGCTGCAACATTCCACTGATACAAGGGCGCTGGCCAAAAGTAAGTCAGGCCTTTCCAGCCGATAAGGAGTAACAACCCTAATACCGACAACAAACTGATGCTGACTGCACCGCCTGTTAGCCATATCCACGGTGCGCCAGAACGAATCCAATTTAACACGTCATTACTCGCTCTTTATTCAAACCATTATTACAACGCACGGTACTTGTCTCTCAGTCTCTGACGAACCCACTCCGCAAGCGCGTTTACTGCAAACGTAAACACAAACAAAATCAATGCAGCTAGGAACAGCAGGCGATAATGCGAACTTCCAACTTCCGACTCTGGCAACTCAACGGCGATGGTCGCCGACAGGCTGCGCAATCCTTCCAAAATATTCCAATCCATTAATGGCGTATTGCCCGTTGCCATTAACACAATCATGGTTTCACCAACAGCGCGTCCCAGGCCCATCATAATGGCAGAAAAAATACCTGGGCTTGCGGTAAGCAAGACAACATAGATTAAAGTTTGCCAAGGCGTGGCCCCTAATGCCAAAGAACCATCCGATAAATGTTTCGGTACAGAGAAAATGGCATCTTCGGCGATGGTAAAAATCGTCGGGATAACAGCAAACCCCATCGCTAACCCCACCACCAATGCATTGCGTTGATCGTAACCAATACCATGCTCGGTTAAGAATAAGCGCATATCGCCACCAAAGAACGTCTGCTCAATCGTAGGCGAAATCCACACGCCAAGCCCAATCAGTACCAATATGACAGGCATGAGCACTAAAGCATGCCAACCATTAGGCAGACGATTCCGCACAGGTTGCGGTATTAATGCCCATAGCCCGCCCATAATCATGGTGCTCAAGGGCAAAACAAACAGCATGACGACGATCGTAATCAGGTGATCTTCGACAATAGGCGCGAACCACAGCCCCGCTAGGAAACCAATGATCACCGTCGGCAGTGCTTCCATTAGCTCAATCGACGGTTTTACGACACGACGCATGCGTGGCGACATAAAGTAAGCCGTATAAATAGCACCTAGCACTGCGAGCGGCACTGAAAACAGCATCGCAAACATCGCCGCTTTTATCGTCCCAAACGCAATAGGTACTAGGCTGAACTTAGCCTCAAAGTTATCGCTCGCCGAAGTCGATTGCCACACAAATTCAGGCTCAGGATACCCTTCGTACCACACTTCTTGCCATAATGAGGACAATGAAATTTCCGGATAGGCATTGTCCACTTCCGCAACATTTAACGCATTATTTTGCCAAGTGATTAAGTAGCGTTCATTGTTAGACATTGCTGCGATTGCGGGCGCTTGATTGTACGCACGCTTAAACAACACCAGTTTTTCACTGGTTGTATAATGGCTTTGCAACGTGCCGTTGGTGTAAAAGCTATAAAATCCTTTGCGATGAGAATCCGGCAACAAATACTTAAGCTCTGATGCCAATTTAAAATCACGAATATGCGTTAACGTGCGTTTCTCTTCTTGCAGCGTATCAAACCATTGCGACACCCGACCATCGTTGTGCGTCACCAAAAGCGAGTAAGCACCAGCCAATAAATCTATCGTACGAACGGAATGCTTCTTATCACCTTGAGTAAGATCGACCACCTCTCGCACAGCAAATTTACGTGCGGTTTTCTTTAACACGATCAACTCAGAGCCATCGCGCAAATAAAGCGTTTCACCATCAGGTGTCAATAACATTTGCTGAGGTGCATCAAAGCCTGAAGAGAACGTAAAATCGATCGTTGTCGGAGGCGTACCCAAAGACGAAGCCACTTGCCAACGAGCCTTCACTTCACCGCTTTGTGTCTGCCAAACAATTGTTGGTAAGGGCGTTGAAGCTGCAAACACAAACTGAGTCACAGGATCTTGAGGCGTACTCAGCGTCAGATCCATGCTGGTGTCTAGCTCAATCACTTCCGGAGGACGTGTATTTTCTCTCAACGTGGCATTAAATTCAGGCTTAAAAAGGTGCGCTTTACCCTGCCCATCAACAACCCCATACCAACCTAGTCCAGGAGCAGATTGAGAGAAAGCGACGGGTTCCTGGACGATTTGCTGTTTATACACTGCAGGCTTCGTAGGATCGTCCATCGACAAATATTGAATCTCACCACTTTGGGTTAGAACGAACGCGAGCTGAGCGTAATCATCCACCGAAATCGCCAGTGGTGTTTCAATATGGGTGGCTCGAATGGCTTGGTTGGTTTTGATCTCCGCATCAGAAAAAAGCGGAATGATCACCATGGCGAGGTAGACAAAGATCAAAATAAGCGCCGCGAGAACGCCGACACCACCGGATGTCACTGCAAGTCGAACTAAACGATCTTTTATCAGTCGTTTCTTATCTTTTTCCTGCAATGAAAACTCGGCTTGTGCCATTTAAATCTCTACCTTTTTTGACTTAGTACTAGAATATGTCGTTAAGATGACAATTATATTACAGATCACATTAAACACCTGAAAAGAATACAACTCTTATGCAATGCGTGGTATGAAATAAATCTGTAATGAAAATCTCATAATGTTCTCACTCATCCATTTTTCCAAGATGAGTACGTATTACTTCACTTTTGGCTAGGTAAGGTTATGAGCGCAGAAAAACTATATATAGAAAAAGAACTTAGTTGGTTGTCTTTCAACGAACGAGTATTACAAGAAGCTGCCGATAAAACCGTCCCTTTGATCGAACGTATTCGCTTTCTTGGGATTTTTTCCAACAATTTAGATGAATTTTACAAAGTACGCTTTGCGGACGTGAAGCGCAGAATCCTAATCAGCCAAGAGCGCGGTGGCAGCGATAGCCCTAAACGACTGTTAACCAAAATGCAGTCGAAAGCACTCAAGCTTAACGAACAATTTGATGAGCTTTACAGCGAATTGATTCGAGAAATGGCGCGACGTCGCATTTTCTTGGTCAACGAGCAACAACTGGATGAATCGCAGCAAAAGTGGATCGCGAAATACTTCCGTAGAGAGGTCATGCCGCATATCACCCCTCTGCTAATGAAAGATGAGATCGATGTTCTGCAATTTCTCAAAGACGAGTACGCTTACATCGCCGTAGAGCTACGTAAAGAAGAACATTACCAATACGCTTTGATCGAAATTCCGACCGATCACCTTCCCCGCTTTGTGATGGTACCAGAACAGAAAGGAAAGCGTCGAAAAACCATCATCTTACTTGATAATATTATCCGCCACTGTTTGGATGAGCTGTTCAAAGGCTTTTTTGATTATGATGAGCTTAGCGGCTATGCGATGAAAATGACGCGTGACGCCGAATACGATTTACGCAACGAAATCGAATACAGCTTGCTCGAACAAATGTCTGAAGGTGTCAATCAGCGACTGACAGCAAAGCCCGTTCGCTTCGTCTACGAACGTGATATGCCGCCCCAAATGCTAGAGTTTCTTTGTAACAAGCTCAATATCTCTAATTACGATAACCTTATCCCCGGCGGCCGCTATCACAATTTTAAAGACTTCATTGCGTTTCCAAATGTTGGGCGAGAGTACCTTGAAAATAAACCGCTTCCACCAATGAAATGCGCCGATTTCGAAGGTTACGCTAACAGCTTTGATGCGATTAAAGCGAAAGATATTCTACTCTATTACCCCTACCACACTTTTGACCACATTAGTGAGTTGGTACGCCAGGCCTCCTTCGATCCAAAAGTACTTAGTATCAAGATTAACATTTATCGCGTCGCGAAAGATTCTCGCTTGATGAACTCATTAATTGATGCGGTGCACAACGGAAAAAATGTCACAGTGGTCGTGGAGCTGCAGGCTCGCTTTGATGAAGAAGCCAATATCGAATGGTCAAAAGTGTTGACCGAAGCTGGTGTACACGTCATCTTCGGAGCGCCTGGCCTTAAGATTCACTCAAAGCTATTGATGATCAGTCGCCGTGAAGGTGAAGAAATTATTCGCTACGCGCACATCGGCACAGGCAACTTCCATGAGAAGACGGCACGAATTTATACCGACTTCTCTCTCCTTACCGCAGATCAAGAAATCACTAACGAAGTTCGTAATGTCTTCGGTTATATTGAGAATCCATACCGCCCAGTGAAGTTCAACCACCTCATGGTATCTCCACGTAATTCTCGAACCCAAATCTACCGCTTAATTGATAATGAAATTGCGAATGCCAAGCTAGGAAAGAAAGCCGCTCTTACGATCAAGGTCAATAACCTAGTCGATAAGGGCATCGTCAATAAGCTATATGGAGCAAGTACGGCGGGAGTGAAAATAAATATGATCATTCGCGGCATGTGCTCATTAGTACCGGGCATTGAGGGGATCAGCGACAATATTCGCATCATCAGTATTGTTGACCGCTTTTTGGAACACCCACGCGTGGTGATTACCCATAACGATGGCGATCCGCAAGTCTATATCTCTTCTGCTGACTGGATGACAAGAAATATCGATCACCGCATTGAGGTGGCGGCGCCAGTCCGTGATCCACGTTTGAAACAGAGAATTATTGATATAACGAATATCCATTTTACCGATACAGTAAAGGCTCGTTTTATAGATAAGGAAATGAGCAACACTTACGTACCACGAGGTAATCGCAAAAAAGTTCGTTCTCAAATCGCTATCTATGACTATCTTAAAAATATAGAAAAGCAAACTAGAAAACAAAATTCAGATGCCTCAAATACTTGAACAAGATACTCGCTACATTGCCGCGATAGACCTCGGCTCAAACAGTTTCCACATGGTGGTGGCCAAGGTTGTAGGCAGTGACTTACAACTGGTTAGCCGTCATAAACAGCGTGTTCGCTTAGCATCAGGACTCGACAGTGAATTGAACTTAAGTCATTCCGCGATGGAACGTGCGTTAGAGTGCTTAGCCATGTTCGCAGAGAGACTGCAAGGGCTTGATGAGTCGAATGTGCGTATCGCCGCGACACACACACTAAGACGCGCTAAAAATGCTCATCTATTCATTGAGCGTGCGAAAGAAGTGATGCCCTTCCCAATAGAAATCATCCCAGGGGAAGAAGAAGCCCGCTTGATTTACTTAGGTGTCGCTCACACTCAAGTAGAGTCAAACTCCAAGTTGGTCGTTGATATTGGCGGCGGCAGTACCGAAATGATCATTGGACAAGAGTTTGAACCTGAGCTTCTCAACAGTAAACAGATGGGATGCGTCAGCTTTACAGAGCAATATTTTAAAAACGGCAAACTGTCTGGGAAAAACTTCAATAAAGCGATGTTAGCCGCCGAGCAAAAACTCGAGTCCATCGCTTCAGCATACCGTAAAAAAGGCTGGGATATCGCTCTCGGCTCATCAGGAACCATCAAAGCGATTCAAGAAGTGCTAGTAGGATTAGGTTTTGAAGATGGCCTGATCACCGCGAAGAGACTGGACACGCTTATTGAAACTCTGTGTAATTTTGATTCAATTGAAGAGATTGAACTGACAGGTTTAACAGAAGAACGTAAGCCCGTATTCGCGGCAGGCGTGGCAATTTTGTCCGCAATTTTCAAAGCACTTCGCATTGAGCAGATGTTTTTCTCCGATGGTGCTCTGCGCGAAGGTCTGTTGTACGAAATGGAAGAGCGTTTTGCGCGCTCCGATATACGTATGCGCACAACTGAAAATTTAGCCAACAAACACCGGGTTGACTTAGAGCATGCTGCTCGTGTTAAAGGCCATGCACGTGAGATGTTATGTCAGGTGCGCTCTGAACTAGGCATTAAGAAAAAGAGTGAGTTATTTGACTTACTAGAATGGGCAGCATTGCTTCATGAAGTCGGATTAAGTATCAACTTACGTAGCTTCCATCGCCACTCTTTCTATATTCTGTTGCATTCCACTCTACAAGGTTTCAACCGTGAACAGCAATTAGTGCTCGCAACATTAGCTCGCTTCCAGCGTAAAGCGCTCAAACTGCAAGAACTGCCAGATTTCAACCTCTACAAACAAAGTGATGTGATAAGCCTCATCAAAATATTAAGACTTTCTATCGTATTAAATGGACAGCGTAACGAAGATCCATTGCCTGACATCACTTTATCCATCAAAAATGATGAATGGACTCTCGCGAGCACAGATGAAGCATGGCTAGAAAGCAACAAATTGCTTCATGCTGATTTACAGGAAGAACAAGAACGATGGAGCAGCGCGAAGTGGACACTCACTTTCTAATCTCGCACTGTTCACGCCTAAATAAAAAGTCGGCTTATAGGCCGACTTTTTTTAATTCTTCTTCTGCAAAATCTGCTGTAATGGGTACATAGCCATCTTTCTCAACCAACGCTTGCCCCTGAGCGGAGAAAATAAAGCGAATAAACTCGGCTTCTATTGGTGTTAATGGGTAATCCGGGTGCTTATTCACATAAACATATAAGTAACGTGATAGTGGGTACTTACCACTAACAATATGTTCTCGCGTTGGCGTCACGTAGTCATTTCCCATTTTTGCCACAGGAACTAAGCGTACACCTGCCACTCGATAACCGACACCAGAATAACCAATTCCACTGATGGTTGACGCTACAGCTTGCACAACTGACGCGGAGCCTGGCTGCTCGTTTACTCGGGTCTTGAAATCGCCGCCACACAAGGCATTGCTTTTGAAGTAACCATAAGTTCCAGAAACGGAGTTACGACCAAACAACTGTACGTTTCGCTTTGCCCACTGTGATTCAAGACCGAGTTGCTGCCAGTTTGTGACAAATTGACTTTCACCACAGCGCAGAGTTGCAGAAAACAAAGCATCTAACTGACTAAAGTTGAGCCCTTGAATTGGATTGTCTTGATGGACAAAAATACCGATAGCATCGATGGCCACCCTAAGCGCCGTTGGCTTGTAACCATGTTCACGTTCAAACGCTTCAACCTCTCTTAAACGCATAGGACGGCTCATGGGACCAAACTGAGCAGTTTGTTCGGTCAATGCAGGGGGAGCAGTAGAAGAGCCAGACGCTTGGACTTGCGCATTAATATTCGGGTAAATGGATTTAAACTCTTCAACCCAAAGTGTCGTCATGCCCGCAAGCGTATCGGAGCCGACAGAGAGCAAGTTCCCAACAATCCCAGTCGTTTTATGATAATTCGGCAATGGTTTATCTTGAGCGGCAGCCATACAGGAACAAACAAGCGCGAATAAACTGAATGTTTTTGCCAATCGTAACGCCATTATTTCACCACCAAACGCTCAGGCAATACGAAAGAAAACTTACTGCCCACACCTACTTCACTGTGAATTTCTAAATGAGAGTCATGGTGGCTCAGCGCGTGTTTTACAATGGCCAACCCTAACCCACTCCCTCCGGTATCGCGTGATCTTGCTTTATCGACGCGATAAAAACGCTCAGTAAGTCGATGGAGGTGCTGAGGTTCTATACCATCACCACTATCCTCCACCTCTAAGCATGCGCCTTGAGATGTCTGGAACCAACGAACATTAATGTTTGCACCAGGTGGTGTGTATTTGACAGCATTATAAACAAGGTTGGAGATAGCACTGCGTAACTGGTCATCATCGCCCAGTACGCGTAGGCTAGCATCAACATCAAATTTCAATTTATGTTGGTTGTCTCCACTAAGGCTAACCGCCTCTTTTTCTAACACTTCAAGCATCGCAGGTACATTCACGACTTCTTCAAGCTCATGCATAGGTGCCGCTTCAATTTTAGATAGCGTCAGTAATTGGTTCACCAAACTGTTCATGCGGTTGAGCTGCTCCGTCATGACGCCATGCGCTTTGCTCCACATTGGGCCCACAACCATGTCAGGGTCTTCTGTCATCTCTAAATAACCTTGTAGCACCGTCATTGGTGTACGCAGTTCATGAGAAACGTTAGCAAAGAAATTACGGCGCATTCCCTCAAGTTGTTTTAACTGGCTAACATCACGCACCACCATCAAATGTTCACCTTCGGTATACGGTACGATACGTAGTTCTAGCATGCGTTCGACATTGAGTGGTGAACGCATTTCCAATGGCTCAGAGAAGTCTTTCTTGTTGAGGTACTTGATAAAGTCAGGCGTACGGATGAGGTTGGAGATAGGTTGACCAGAGTCTTCCGGCCAATGGAAACCCAATAAGTGTTGAGCCAGTTTGTTACACCAAACGATATTGCCTTCAGCACGGAACACCACGACGGCATCGGGTAACGATTCCGCACCATTTCTGAATCGGCGAATGAGATTAGTAAGCTCTTTGCGTTTACGACGTTGGCGCTGCTGTAAGCGATACAAGCCATTGAACAAAGATTCCCAGTTACCGCTACCAGACGGTGGCGTGAGGCGCTTTTCATCCCATAACCAAGAAGATAAACGTACTTGGTTATGCAAATGCCACACAAGCTGCAATGCCGTAGCTGCCAAAAGCAACCACGGCATATAACCGAATATCCAACCTACTATCACCCATGGGGTGTAAAAAAAAGCCAGCTCCCAGGCCAGCTTTTTCCACGTTAATCTTTCAACCACTCATAACTCCAGAAATGGTACCGATAAGCTGCGTGTTAATTTATGCTTTTGTCGAGAAGCGGTATCCAGCACCACGAACAGTTTGGATCAGCTTATCATGACCTGCGGCTTCCAATGCTTTACGCAGGCGGCGAATATGAACATCGACCGTACGATCTTCAACATACACGTTAGTACCCCAAACATTATTTAATAGCTGCTCACGGCTATACACACGCTCTTGATGCGTCATGAAAAAATGTAGCATTTTAAACTCTGTTGGGCCCATATCTAATGGTGCATCATTAGCCGTGACACGGTGTGATACAGGATCAAGCTTCAATCCCTGCACATCAATTACGTCTTCCAGTGCGGTCGGGGTTACACGACGAATCACCGCTTTTAAACGGGCAACCAACTCTTTAGGAGAAAATGGCTTAGTAATGTAGTCATCCGCACCGACTTCTAAACCGCGCACTTTATCTTCTTCTTCACCACGAGCGGTAAGCATCACAACTGGAATGTTGCGCGTTAATTCCTCTCGCTTCATATGCTTGATGAAGTTAATGCCGCTGCCTCCTGGTAACATCCAATCCAGTAAAACTAAATCAGGGAAGGGTTCAGCCAGTTTGGTTACTGCAGTATCGTAATCTTCCGCTTCTACCGCTTGGTAACCTTTCTGCTCAAGTACGAAGCACAGCATTTCGCGAATAGGAGCTTCGTCTTCAACAACCAGAATCCTTCTAGACATAATTGAGTAACCTTATGTTCGTTGAGCTAATGAATTTAAGAGACAAAGCGCCTCTCTATGCATAAGCATTATCACTACCAATTATGACACTTTTGTGACCTTTGAAAACAAATTTTCATATAACTTTCTTTTGAGGTTCATTCGGATATTTTTCATTTCTATTAAGACATCAGCACAAAAATTCCCTATGATTAGTCCCTTGTCATCAAGCCTAGAGAAGATTTATGTGGTTTAAAAACTGTCTGGTATACCGCGTTAACCGCGAGGTTACTTTCAACGCCGAACAACTAGAAACTCAACTGTCTGAATTCCGATTCACCCCATGTGGCAGTCAAGATAAACAGAAATTTGGCTGGGTCAGTGCAATGGGTAGACATGGCGACATGATGACTCACGTGTCAGAAAACCGCATTCTGATTTGCGCCAAGAAAGAAGAGAAAATGCTACCTGCCTCAGTGATCAAAGAGTCATTGAATGCAAAAGTAGAAGCAATGGAAGCGCAAGAAGGTCGTCCTCTGAAGAAGAAAGAGAAAGACAACCTGAAAGATGACATCGTAATGGATTTACTGCCTCGCGCATTTAGCCGCAGCAGCCACACTCACGTGCTCATCATGCCAAAAGAAGGGTTCATCCTTGTTGACGCAAGCAGCTACAAAAAAGCGGAAGACGTATTAGCACTACTTCGTAAAACCATGGGTAGTTTACCTGTTGTTCCTGCCATTCCAGAAGTAGCGATTGAAACAACGCTAACCGAGTGGGTGAAAACGGGCGACACACCTCAAGGTATCACCATGATGGACGAAGCTGAGCTAAAATCCGTGCTTGAAGAAGGTGGCGTGATTCGTTGTAAGAAGCAAGAGCTGACCACAGATGAAATCCGCAACCACATCGCAGCAGATAAAGTCGTAACGAAGCTTGCACTTAATTGGCAAGATCGTATTGAATTCATCATGACAGAAGATGCGGGTATTAAGCGTCTAAAATTCTCTGATGAATTGAAAGATCAAAATGACGATATTCCACGTGAAGATCAAGCAGCTCGATTTGATGCAGACTTCTCTCTGATGTGTGGGGAGTTCAGTGCTTTCCTACCCAACCTATACGATGCGCTAGGCGGCTTACCAAATCCCAACGCTTAATATTGTATAAAGGTTAACCATAACGCCCTCACTTTTTTTGAGGGCGTTTTTCTATCTGAAGCACAATTACCCTAGTCACAGTTCACATTTTGACGTAAAATTTGCGCCCCATTTCCATTAGGTGGAATTGGCCTGACTTGTGATCAGATAAAAGAGAATTGAGCAATGACAACTGAGAAAGCATTCGTACCTGAGCTACTGTCTCCTGCGGGAAGCCTGAAAAACATGCGTTACGCATTCGCCTACGGCGCAGATGCAGTTTACGCTGGCCAGCCTCGCTACAGCCTCCGCGTACGTAACAATGAGTTTAACCACGAAAACCTAAAAATCGGTATCGATGAAGCACATGCTCTAGGCAAAAAGCTTTATGTGGTATGTAACATTCAACCACACAACTCGAAGCTAAAAACCTTCATCCGTGATCTTAAACCAATCGTAGAAATGGGTCCTGACGCATTGATCATGTCAGATCCAGGCCTAATCATGATGGTTCGTGAAGCTTTCCCAGAAATGCCAATTCACCTTTCTGTACAAGCAAACGCTGTAAACTGGGCGACTGTTAAGTTCTGGGCAGCGAATGGCGTGGAACGAGTGATCGTTTCTCGCGAGCTATCTCTAGAAGAAATCGAAGAAATTCGTGAGCATTGTCCTGAAACTGAACTTGAAGTATTCGTTCACGGTGCATTATGCATGGCTTATTCTGGTCGTTGCCTACTTTCTGGTTACATAAACAAACGTGATCCTAACCAAGGCACTTGCACCAACGCGTGCCGTTGGGAATACAAAGTGGAAGAAGGCAAAGAAAACGACGCTGGTGATATTGTAGAGAAGTTTGACCCATCTGAAGCACAGCCTGTCGAAGTACAAGACGAACGCCCTGAAACCACAATTGGTCGTGGTAAACCAACGGATGAAGTCGTTCTACTTTCTGAAGCGCACCGTCCAGAAGAAAAAATGGCAGCGTACGAAGATGAACATGGTACTTACATCATGAACTCTAAAGACCTACGTGCGGTACAGCATGTTGAGCGCTTAACTAAGATGGGTGTGCACTCGCTGAAAATCGAAGGTCGTACTAAATCATTCTATTACTGTGCTCGTACTGCACAGGTTTACCGCAAAGCAATTGATGACGCTGTAGCAGGCCGACCATTTGATGAAAGCCTAATGGGTACACTAGAGAGCCTAGCTCACCGTGGCTATACCGAAGGCTTCCTACGTCGTCATACTCACGATACCTACCAAAATTACGATTACGGCTACTCAGTCTCTGATGCTCAACAGTTTGTCGGTGAGTTCACTGGTAAACGTCGTGGTGATATGGCTGAAGTAGAAGTGAAAAACAAATTCCTTGTCGGTGATAGTCTTGAGCTAATGACGCCAAAAGGTAATGTTGTTTTCACGCTAGAAGCGATGGAAAACCGTAAGTCAGAGTCTATTGAGGATGCCAAAGGGAATGGTCACTTCGTCTTCATTCCAGTACCAGCAGATCTAGATTTAGAATACGGTCTATTGATGCGTAACTTGAACTCAGGGCAGGACACCCGTAACCCGACTGGTAAGTAATCATGGCCTTGCTCATTACTGACAAATGCATCAACTGCGACATGTGCGATCCCGAATGCCCCAATGGGGCAATCAGCATGGGAGAAAGCATTTTCGAGATTGACCCAGCTCTATGTACAGAGTGTAAGGGACATTACGAAAAGCCGACCTGTCAGTCAGTGTGTCCGATTACAAAATGCATCATCACAGACCCGGATCATGTAGAAACAGAAGAGCAGTTACTGGAGAAGTTCGTGATTATTCAAGGGTTGGCATAAGAACAAGTAGGTTCAACTTTGGAGACAAAGTTGAACCTTTTTTTAACCCGACTTTTCAATAGGATAGATATTACAAAACAACTCTTTTTCAAAATGAGACTCTAACCTATCTCGCCAATTTTCTGCTTGGGAAACCGGCACAAGATAAAAGTTTTCTCGGCTCGTGTCCGTAACGAAAGCCATTCCATATTGCATCAGCTCGTAATGCACATCATTAACAAATCCGGGATCAAGACGCTGACGTCCTGTCAGGTGATTTACATCAACCCGAGTCAATAAGACCCCTTTCGTTTCACTGCTAAATCTGTGTCTTAACCACTCTGCAAATTCTTTTGCACAAATCATAGTCATGGTTTTATCCTTGATTTACTCTTCTAGCAGGAGAAGTATCCATTCCTGCATCACACACTTGTCTGCCTTGTTATTGCTTCGCTAGCCAACTGACAGACATATTGCTAAGAAACCAAAGTATCGTGACGAAAGATCTTTCTAAACAGAGAAGTTACGACTTATCTATACTACAACTCTTTGTTTAATTTAGATTTCTATATTATGTCACCAAAACTAATTAGGTTAGTTTTTGTATTGGTATTATTCACTGTAGACAAAAGTATGATGTTTCTCCAGTTTCATAAAAGAGATACGTAAGGGAATATAAACCTGTAGAGTCACTCTAGTTAGTAGAGATAAGTGATTGGCATTGCGGTGGAATCGCTTTTTTTCGCTTGGGCTTAGTAATAACTTTCGCAGACGGAGGCTTATCGATAGGCTTAACTTTCGGTCCCCAACTAGCAAGCTCTACCCCGCAACCATCACCAGCGGGAGGCAGAGCTTGTTCAACACAGTAGCCACTCGACTCAGGACAAGATAACCTGACGTGGAAGTGGTAATGATGCCCCCACCAAGGGCGAACTTTACGTAACCAAGAACGTTCTTTGCCTTCTTCTTGCGAGCAAAGCTGCTCCTTAATAACAGGATGTACAAAAATTCGTGCTACATCCTCACTCTGTGCAGCATATCGAATCAGCCTAAAGTGCCTATCTTCCCAACGATGGTTAAGTATGGAATACCCTTTTAAGTCCACCACACTCATTGGCTTAGGGAGTTGTAATTCGTTATAAGAAAGCGGTTGGTCAGCGAGTCTTAACCAGATATCAATATCTAACCCAGTTTGGTGACTAGAATGGCCAGAAGAAAACCTTCCTCCTCGTGGTAAAGACAGATCACCTATAAGCAGCGTTGTGTTGAGATTTTGATGAGCTTGAAGCGCTAGGTTTTCAATAAACTCTATCGTTTTAGGGTGCCCATAGTAGCGTTTCGTTTTACTACGTAAAACTTGATAACCAACGCCATCAAGAGGCAAAGGTAATGCGCCATCCAAACAACCGTTGGCATAACTACCAATAGAGGAAGAAGAGTTTCGGGTAGGGTTAGCAACAGACTCCCAAGGAGTAGAGTATACAGAAGCTGAGAAACATAAACCCAAAGATACAATGAAACTCAGCTTCATAGCTTTTAGCCTTTAGTAGTGTTCGCCATTATCGTAATAAGCTTTAGGAGATAAAGCTGAAAAGATAACAGCAACATCAATATCTGCACCAGCAATACCACGAACTTGCTGTGTAATAAGCTTAGCAACTTTATCTTGTACTTCCTGACCACGGTCAAACCAAAGCACTTCGACAAAAGGATATGCAGCACTCACCTCACCCTCATTGAAAAACGTAGTGTAGATATACTCAAAAGTAAAATCCTCACGCGGACAGTCCATCAGAGGCTGAAGTTCATCCGTCAGAGGCTTTGATAGTGCCTGAACAGCTTGCGGCTCTACAGCACGGAATCGAAAATGTGGCATAAACTTACTTCCTAATTATTAGCATTAACTCATGATAATAACAGGAACCAAGTCAGTAATCATCCAAGCCAATGTAACCACTAACCTTTTCTATACACGTCATATAGATCAAGTAGTAAATCAACTAGCTCACTAACGAAGAGTAATGGGAGTATGAAGAGAAGTAAGAAAGGGTAAAACGATACACCGAAGCTTAGTGACGCAATCTATTGCAATGGAAAATAGAATGGCTTAAGTCACCGATGTAATATGTTCTTAAGATCAATGTGCATCAGATGTCGACAACTATTCGCTAGAAACGAAAAAGGCTCTGACCTAAGTCAGAGCCTTGATATATGGCAGGGGTGGAGAGATTCGAACTCCCAACACGCGGATTTGGAATCCGCTGCTCTGCCAATTGGAGCTACACCCCTGCAGTTCGTGTTTAATGAGACGACTCTCAAATAAGTGGCGGAGTGGACGGGACTCGAACCCGCGACCCCCGGCGTGACAGGCCGGTATTCTAACCAACTGAACTACCACTCCGCAGTGGTATCACTCGCTTGTAATCAGCAAGTGTCCATAATTTAAAGCCTGGCGATGTCCTACTCTCACATGGGGAAGCCCCACACTACCATCGGCGCTATTTCGTTTCACTTCT
>NZ_JBSRRK010000009.1:0-82429 GCF_053890955.1 Vibrio sp. JZG120 | reverse complement strand
TGCCCGGAGGCGGAATCGAACCACCGACACGAGGATTTTCAATCCTCTGCTCTACCGACTGAGCTATCCGGGCGACGGAGCGCTATTAAACGGATTTTCCCGCTTTGCGTCAACCACTTTTTTTAAATAATTTCAAAAAAGTGCTTGTTCGAACGCTTTTTATTCAACTGTCACTACAAAGTTTGCTTTGAGTTAAATTCCTTTTTGAAATTTGTAACTTTTTCTAGGTAACGACGTGCTTCTGCGTTCGGATGTTTCTTAGTTAGTGCCCAATAAACTTGGTTGGGTTGCAACGAATTAAGATCTTGCATTGCGCGTTTGCGATCGCTGCGATGGAATGTGTTTAAAACACCTCCAGTACCGCCATTGTAAGCGGAAATCATACTGTACTCGAGAGAGGTAGGGTGATGGACTTCTCTTAAATAACGATTTTTTAAGATGTAGAAATACGCAGTACCGGTATCGATGTTGTTTTCTGGATTAAACAAATATTCAGGGCTTGGTTGGCCTGAGCGCTTTTTCACGAGCTTGAATACGTCTCGACCGGCGGTTTTAGGTACAACTTGCATTAAGCCATACGCATTTGCCCAACTTACTGCGTACGGGTTGAAGCTGCTCTCGGTTTTAATAATGGCGTATATCAAATCTTCTGGAATATCGTATTTTTTGGAAGCTCGGCGCACGATATCGGCGTATTGGTAGCTGCGTGTTGAAAAATGATCTTCAACCATGGGGATTTCGACGTAATACGCTTTCTTGAAATCAACGTCTTTGGTCTTGATCTTGTTTGCGATGAGATACTCCGCAAATCGGTTTGCCCGCCAAGACCACTGAATTGGCTTATTGTCTTGATCGACAACTTGTTTATACAGAAATGGTTGCCCTTCTAACGTGATTCCTTTTGAGGAGAACAAGTCTACGTGAGCTGGATCGTCTGGCGTGAGTAAGGTAGTGACAATCGCCTCTTTGAGGTGCTTTTGGGGCTCGGTCGGTGATACGGTTTCAATCGTGATCACGCCTTTGCGAAAGTCGACTTCGGCACGGCTAAGGTAGTTATCGATATATTTGACGTAATTACTTTTGCCTGCGTACTTAATTTCTTTTTTACCCCAGCGCTTTTGAATATTACCAGAGAAACTATTGATCAGGGCATCCAACGCGGCGGTATCTTTTTCAAATTGTCCAGGTAGCTCAGCTAAGTTATTGGCAAAACGGTTTGTGGGCTCGTAGTTGACGTCATAAATCTTTTCGACGAATTCACGGCTACAGCCAGCCATTAAAAGTGCGGCAGCAATAAAGACAATTTTTTTCATAAGTATCAGGGCTATTGAAGGTAATAGAAAAATGACACCACAAGTGGTTGTGATGTCATTGTTTTAACTCAAGCGACTTTATTCGCTCGGCGGTGTGTAACCTTCGATATGAACGTCTTTTCCTTCAAAGAGGAAGTTTACCATTTCTGTTTCGATCAGTTTTCGGTGCTCTGGATCCATCATGTTGAGTTTCTTTTCGTTGATCAACATGGTTTGTTTGTGTTGCCACTGAGCCCACGCTTCTTTCGAGATGTTGTCGAAAATGCGTTTACCTAGTTCACCAGGGTAAAGTTGAAAATCTAGACCTTCGCCTTCTTTTTTTAGTCGAGCACAAAATACAGTGCGGCTCATAATGACTCCTTGTATTCAATTAACGAAGTTCGTGGGGTAGCGCTTCCAGCAATAGTTTTACTGGCGCGGCTAAACCGACTTCTTCAGGTTTAGATAAGTTATACCAAAGACCTTTGTTGCCTTCCATTATCACGTCCGGTTGCTTTGATAAATCAATCAAAATTGGCGTGATATCGAGGTGGTAATGGCTAAAGGTATGGCGAAAGGTAATCAGTGTTTGCTGCTGCTTGATATTGCTGGCTTGAATGCCACGTTGATCCAGTAGCAATTCAATGTCGCTTTCTACATCCACATGTTCGGTTTGTGGGAAGCAAAATAAGCCACCCCAAATGCCTGTTTGTGGTCTTTGTTCTAACCACACTTCATGACCATTTTCGGTGTTGTGATGAAGCATTACAAAACGAGTTTGCTTGATTGGCTTGTCTTTTTTCGGTTTTTTACCCGGGTAGTCGAGCACATTGCCTTGTTGTTTTGCCACACACAGATCCGCAACAGGGCAGAGACTACATTTGGGTTTGCTGCGTGTGCAGACCATCGCGCCCATGTCCATCATTGCCTGGTTATACTTATCTACGTCCGTTTGTGGGGTATGCGTTTCGGCAATTTCCCACAGCTGGTTTTCAACCTTTTTTTGTCCTGGCCATCCTTCGACTGCGAAACAGCGGGATAGGGTGCGCTTCACGTTGCCATCAAGAATCGCATGTGGTTGTTTATACACAGACGATAAAACGGCGGCTGCGGTAGAGCGGCCAATCCCCGGTAAGGCGTTCATTTTCTCTATATCAAGAGGAAACTCACCATTGTATGTAGAGGCGACCTCTTGTGCTGCTTTGTGAAGGTTACGGGCTCGGGCGTAATACCCTAAGCCAGTCCAAAGGTGCAGGACTTCATCTTGCTCAGCATTGGCAAGATCGAGCACGGTTGGAAAACGCTCTAAGAAACGTTGGTAATACGGAATAACCGTAGTGACCTGAGTTTGCTGAAGCATGATTTCAGACAACCAGACACTGTATGCGGTCTTATTTTGTTGCCACGGAAGATCTTTTCTTCCATATGCGTCATACCATTCTAGGATGGCATTGGCGAAAGGTGTCACGACTTGCTCTGTATTCTATTATTGGTTAGGTGCAAAATTGCACCACATAATGGGCAAGAAGTACAACGGATAAACAGTAGGGATATAAAGAGGTGTGCTATTGCTTTTGGGCTGCCATAGGCCAAGAGCTCAACAAATACTTGCACCTCAGTAAATTCTTTGGATAATCCCCGCTTTGATTAATCAATGTGCAGGCAAAATCAATGAGTGAAGTAACCACTAACGAATACAACGAAGACGGAAAGCTGATCCGCAAAATCCGCAGCTTTGTGCGCCGTGAAGGGCGTTTGACTAAAGGTCAAGAGAGCGCGATGAATGAATGCTGGCCAACGATGGGTATTGACTTCAAAGCTGAACTTCTCGATTGGAAAGAAGTGTTTGGTAACGACAACCCCGTTGTACTAGAGATCGGTTTTGGTATGGGTGCTTCATTGGTTGAAATGGCAAAGAATGCACCAGAGAAGAACTTCATTGGTATCGAAGTACACAGCCCGGGTGTTGGTGCTTGTCTTGCGGATGCGCGTGAGGCGGGAGTTACTAACCTGCGTGTGATGTGCCATGACGCAGTCGAAGTGTTTGAGCATATGATTCCAAACGGCAGCCTATCGACACTGCAGTTGTTCTTCCCAGACCCTTGGCACAAGAAACGTCACCACAAGCGTCGCATCGTTCAATTAGGTTTTGCTGAAATGGTTCGTGAGAAGCTGATCCCTAATGAAGGTGTTTTCCACATGGCGACAGACTGGGAAAACTACGCAGAGCACATGATTGAAGTTATGAACCAAGCGCCAGGTTTCGAAAACATTGCTAAAGATGGTGATTTCGTTCCTCGTCCAGACGACCGTCCTTTAACGAAGTTTGAAGCTCGTGGTCACCGTCTTGGTCACGGTGTGTGGGATATCAAATATAAGCGTATCGCGTAACTAGAGGAGTTCATGGGATGTACCATTACGCGATATTAGCGAATCCGGGTCATAACCGAATTTACTTTGATAGCGCAATGACCATTGCCTGTTCAGAGCTAAAAGCAATTTTAGCTTCACAAGGCGTGGATGTGACAGAAATTGGTAGTAAAGAGGTTGGCTTACCTGCAGCGTTGGTGTTTTCTTGTCAGGAAGCTCTAAGCGATGAGCAGACGCGAAGAATCGCAGCCTCTTCGATTTACTATGCACTATTTGAAGTGCGCGAAGATGGTTTACTTCGACCAATTCAAGCGTCAGCGTTCAATACTTTCCCGGAAAGCATGAGTCAGATTCTGCGTTATACCGGGAAAACAAACGAGCAGTTTACTCGCTTGATGGTAAATATCGGCATTAGTGCGTCCAATACGGGAAGTGAGCAGCTGACCTTAATGGATCCAATGTGTGGTAAAGGTACAACCTTGTTTGAAGGCTTGATCCATGGTTTGAACGTTGTGGGGGTAGAGATCAATGCCAAGTGGGTGCAAGAGATCCAGACCTTTATCGTTAAGTTCATGAAGAATGGCCGCTTTAAGCACAAAGTGAGCAAAGAAAAGCGCACTGCGGGTGGCAAGAAAGTGGCGGATGGTTTCGTGGTTGAAGCTGCAGCAAATAAAGAAGATTACAACCAAGGCAATCTTCAGTTTATGAAGCTGTATTCGGCTGATACTCGTATCGCTGATCAAGTCGTGAAAAAGAACTCAGTTGACGTGATGGTGTCTGACTTGCCTTACGGCGTGCAGCACGGCAGCAAAAATGCCAAGGACAGCAAACTGAACCGCAGCCCACTAGAGCTTTTAAAAGAGGCTCTGCCTGCATGGAAAGTGGTACTGAAAAAACAAGGTTCAGTGGTGTTGTCTTTCAATGAATTTACGTTGAAATGGAAAGACGTCGCGGCATTATTTGAAGAGCAAGGTTGGAAGGTACTTTCAGAAGAGCCTTACATCGGTTATCTTCACCGTGTTGATCAATCTATCAACCGCAATATTATTGTGGCAGTAAAACCATAATCGACTTGAGTCGAACGAACCCTATGGAAAAGCCAACGACACGTTGGCTTTTTTTACCTCTGAGCTCAACGAGTTCTCTTGTAAATAGAAGGTAGAGAATGAAACCGACAGTGGAAATTTTGACAGATATTTTGGCGGAAGTGCGCCCTTTAATCGGCCAAGGCAAAGTGGCTGATTACATTCCTGCTCTGGCAAAAGTACCCAGCAACAAGTTAGGTATTGCGGTATACACCAACGAAGGTGAGGTTATTAAGGCGGGCGATGCCGATGAACCTTTCTCTATCCAATCTATTTCAAAAGCATTGAGCTTGACGTTAGCGATGTGCTTGTACAAGCAAGAAGAAATTTGGTCTCGAGTGGGAAAAGAGCCTTCGGGGCAGGCATTTAACTCGCTAATCCAGCTAGAAATGGAGCAAGGTATTCCTCGCAATCCTTTTATTAATGCTGGAGCGATAGTTGTGGCGGATCTGTTGCAAACTCGCTTATCTGCACCTCGTCAGCGCCTATTGGAATTTGTACGTCAGCTTTCTGGTGATACTCATATTGTGTATGACAAAGTCGTCGCGGCATCCGAAATGATGCATGGTGATCGGAATGCGGCGATTGCATATCTCATGCGCTCGTTTGGTAACTTCGAAAATGAAGTAATTCCAGTGCTGCAAAACTACTTCCACGCTTGTGCACTGAAGATGAGCTGTGTCGACTTGGCTAAAACGTTTAGCTATTTGGCAAATAAGGGCACATCGGTACAAACGGGTAAGCCCGTTGTTTCTCCCGTGCAAACCAAACAACTTAATGCACTGTTAGCAACGTGTGGCCTGTATGATGGCGCGGGCGAGTTTGCTTATCGTGTTGGCATGCCTGGTAAGTCTGGTGTCGGTGGTGGCATTATCGCGGTAGTACCTGGTGAAATGACCATTGCAGTATGGTCTCCAGAGCTTGACCCTTCAGGTAACTCCCTTGCTGGTACTAAGGCGCTTGAATTGCTATCGGAGCGAATTGGCCGTTCGATTTTCTAATGTTGAATGTTCTATATAAAAAGCCTCTCAATTGAGAGGCTTTTTTGTTTTTGGGCTGCGTTACTCTTCGCTTTCTTCGGCCATAAAGGCTTCGAGCAAATCATTAAGGAAGAGCTTCCCTTTTTCAGTAATTTGCCAATGGGTAGGCGTTTCACTCAGGTAGCCCATTTCTATCGCCCAGTCGATGGTTTCTTGAATCGTACTGAGCGGTAAGCCCGTGGTGTCCACATAATCTTGCTTCGGACAGGCTTCGATTAAGCGGAATCGGTTCATAAAGAACTCGAATGGACGATCTTCATCCGCGACGACATGTTCTGTATGCAGATAAGGTTTGACCATATTTTGATAAGCCGCTAAATAGCCTCGCGGGTGTTTTACCTTTGTCGTTCGAATAATATGCCCGTCGGTAAAACTGAGTTTGCCATGAGAGCCACAACCAATACCAAGGTAATCGCCAAAGCGCCAGTAGTTGAGGTTGTGCTGACACTGATAGCCCGGCTTGCTGTAACCCGAGATTTCATATTGCACATAACCCGCGGCTGAAAGTTTTTGGTGTCCGAGCTCGAAAATATCCCACAAGTCATCATCGTCAGGTAGCGTTGGTGGCTTGTAGTAGAACATGGTGTTTGGTTCGATGGTCAGCTGATACCAAGACAGGTGCGGCGGTGCCAACTCAATAGCTTTGTCCAAATCTGCCAAGGCTTGTTCGATGCTTTGATCTGGTAAGCCGTGCATGAGATCGAGGTTAAAGCTGTTCAAACCGATTTGGTGCGCCAGCTTAGCAGCATTGACGGCTTCGTCTTGGCCGTGAATGCGCCCCAAACGCTCAAGCTTCTGTTGCTCAAAGCTTTGCACGCCGATAGAGATACGCGTTACACCAGCTTTGCGGTAGCCAACAAAACGCTCTGCTTCGATGGTGCCTGGGTTAGCTTCCATGGTGATCTCAATTTCTGGCTTAAACGGAATACGCGCTTCAATGCCCTTAAGTAGACGCTCGATGCCTTCTGCCGAAATCAAACTCGGCGTACCACCACCAATGAAGATTGAATGCAGTGGACGTGGCGCTTCGTTAAGGAGGTATTTCTCAATGTCGGTATCCAAATCTTCTAGAAGGGCACTGATGTACTCTTCTTCTGGAATCTCGGTTTTGAGCGCGTGAGAGTTAAAGTCGCAATACGGGCACTTTTGTACACACCAAGGGATGTGTACATACAAGCTGAGTGCTGGGGGCGTTAACATGGTCTAATTCGCTCGTGATTACTGAGACACTTGCTCAGACAGTTGAGCAAACAACGACTTGAGCGCTTTACCGCGGTGAGACAGTTGTTTTTTACGTGCAGGTTCAAGTTCGGCTGACGCACAGTTGTTTTCAGGAACAAAGAAGATTGGGTCGTAGCCAAAGCCATTTTCACCGTGTGCTTCAGTTAGAATGCGGCCTTCCCATTTACCGTGGCAGACGATAGGCGTTGGGTCGTTCTCGTGGCGCATGAGGACTAATACGCAGTGGAAACGTGCTGTACGTTCTGCTTCTGGTACGCCTTCCATTGCCGCTAGCAATTTTTCTAGATTCTCTTGATCAGATGCGTTCTCGCCTGCGTAACGTGCAGAGTAAATGCCCGGAGCGCCTTTTAAGAAATCGACTTCTAAGCCAGAGTCGTCTGCAATCGCAGGAAGCCCAGTTTCTTGCGCGGCATGGCGAGCTTTAATGATTGCGTTTTCAATGAACGTTGTGCCCGTTTCAGCTACTTCCGATACATTGAATTCACTTTGCGCTAATACTTCAAAGCCGAAGTCAGACAACAAATCTGCCATTTCACGAACTTTGCCTTGGTTACCAGTTGCTAGCACAATTTTTTTCATGGGAATCTCTTTTAATAGTGATAGAGGAGAACAAATCGTTCTCCTCTAGATATTCTTTAACTAATAAGTAGTTTTTAGCCTGCTTAGATCCAAAAGCTTTTGGATCATCACAACCCAATTACTCTTCAACATAAAACTTCTGGGTGAATTTAAGCTTACCTGAGCCTTTGTTTCCAGCTTTTACGTCAATATCGAAAGTAAAAGTTTCTTCGTGGGTAATTGGCAGTTCGGCTAAATAGTATATCGCATTGCCTTCTTTGACTTCACGAAAGGACAAGGTCTGAGTTTGGCCGATGAGGTTTTTCGCGCGTCCAGCAATTTTTGCTTCTAATGCAGGTTTACCCAATGAAGCTCTATCTAGCACGCTAATATTAACCACAGCGAGGTATCCATTACGCTTGATATCGTAGCTACGTGCGACTTTCGGTGTTAAGAATGTCGAGTTAAACGCGACATAGTGTACTTCGATATCTTTCATATTTTTAAACTGATCGGCGAAGCTTGGTAACGACAATAGGCTGATCAGTAATGCGGTAATCCATTTGCTCATTGTTACTTCCTCAAAGCACTTGTTATAAAACAACCATAGTCGCAATTTTACCTTGGTCACGGGGTAAAAATGCGAACTCAGTCGTTGGTACTAGTAAGTGTGGTACAAAATTGTAAATAAAAAGCCATCATAAGATGGCTTTAATTTCTGTCGGTATCTGGGTAGGTGATTCTATCCGAATTTGTTTGTGCCGTCCTAATTCACCTTTTTCTATGTGAACCAAACCCTTAGCGATTTTAAACTGCTTGGCTAAGAACTTAGTTAGGTGCGCATTAGCTTTGCCATCGACAGGTGGAGCAGTAATGGCGATTTTGAGCTCTTCACCATGCAAGCCAACAATTTTATCGCGGCTTGCTTTAGGTTGAATATAGAGCTTTAGGATGATGTCCTCGCCATCTTGCCAAACTGCGGCTGACATTATAACTGGAACCAAATTGGACCAATGATATCACCCATCAAGAAGTTCGCGAACTGCAAGCCGATAAACAGCACCAGTACGCTCAAATCAAGACCACCAATAGCCGGAATAATACGACGGATTGGTGCGCACATTGGCTCGGTTAATTGATGGAATACGTACTCGATAGGGCTGCGACCTTGGCTTACCCAGCTCAAAATTGCACGGATCAATAGTACCCAGAACAGCAGACCTCCAGCGGCTTTGATTAATGATAACAAGCCTAAGAACAAGAAATCAGCGCTGAAAGAGACGGAACCGTTCGAAGCTATCAGGATCAGAACGACAAATTTAAGCACACACAACACGTAGGCAAACAACACGGTTGCTAGGTCAATATTCCCCACGGAAGGAATAATGCGGCGCAGTGGACCAATGACCGGCTGAGTCGCTTTTACTATGAATTGCGAGAATGGGTTGTAGAAGTCTGCGCGTGCAGCTTGCAACCAAATTCGCAAAATTACGACCATGATGTACAGGTCAAATAGGGTTGAGATGAGAAAACTCATTGAATTCATAAGGTACCCTTAACAAGTGATGGATGATACTAAACGGAGTTCATCCAAATAATTAAAACAGTTTTTCCATTTCTTCCGCGCGAGCCACAGCAGCTTGCATGGCTTTAGCAACAATATCTGAAAGTTGATGTTCGTTGAATGTATGCAGTGCTTCTGCCGTTGTCCCACCTTTCGATGTCACATTCTCACGCAGGGTCGATAGCTCAGTTTCTGGGTTGCTAACCACCATACTGGCCGCGCCCAATGCAGCTTGCTGAACCAATAGTCGAGCGGTGTCTTTATCAAAGCCTTGAGCAATCGCTTCTGCTTGCATCGCCTCCATAAACAGGAAGAAGTATGCCGGAGCACTGCCAGCTGCGGCAATCACATTATTGATGCCAGACTCTTGCTCAACCCAACATACTTTACCGACCGCTTCCATTAACTCTGCAGCAAAAGCTTTGTCTTGCTCAGTTACATGGGCTGGTGCGAATAAACCACTCATGCCCAACCCAAGTTGTGATGGCGTATTTGGCATAACACGAACCAAGTTCAATTTGGTGTCTAGCATATCATCCAATCGTGAACAGTTGATGCCAGCGGCAATAGAAATCACCAGTTTATTAGTGAAATCGATCGCTTGCAGTGGTTTACAAACATCAGCCATCATTTGCGGTTTCACAGACAATACCACCACATCCGCCTCGGTCGCAGCTTGGATGTTATCGCTGGTGGTACGGATGCCAAAATCTTGTTCTAGCGGAAGACGGCGTGCCTCTGAAGGAGCTGTCGCGGTAATGTTTTGCGCTGGGTATCCGTTAGCAACCAAGCCAGAAACAATGGCTCTCACCATGTTGCCAGCACCAATGAAGGCGATTTTTTTATGTTCCATTTGTCTGATTTCCATCATGATATTTAGAGTTTGTTGTGCGCTCAGGTGTATAATGGCGCCGCTGTTACTTACTGCTCCTATTGGCGAGTAAGATGATTGCGCGATTTACTCTTTAATTTAACGACGAATTTATGTCGCTAGTGAGCGTTTTGTTGATTTAGCTGTAGTCTCGCGCGCCGAAAATAGCGGTTCCAATACGAACCATTGTACTACCAGCTTCGATTGCAGCGGTCATATCACCACTCATTCCCATTGATAATGTATCGATTTCTGGGAACTGAGCTTCGAGTGTTTGCTTCAATGTGGCCAACTTCTGAAACTCATGAAGTTGTGATTCGTAGTCAGACACGTTGGCAGGAATCGACATCAACCCTCTTAAAGTGAGGTTGGGTAGGCGAGAAATCAACTCTGCCAGCTCGAATACTTCCGCTTCGGTGACACCAGACTTAGATGCTTCACCACTGGTGTTAACCTGAATCAGAACTTGTAGCGGTTTAAGTTCGCTTGGACGCTGATCATTCAGGCGTTGAGCAATCTTGGTTCGATCGATGGTGTGAACCCAATCGAAATGTTCGGCAACAAGTCGCGATTTATTCGACTGAATCGGGCCAATGAAGTGCCATTCGATTCGATTATCTGGATAATGCTCGGCAAAGTGCTGAACTTTACTGACGCCCTCTTGGACGTAGTTTTCACCAAAGGCGGTTTGTCCCGCTTGGTGGGCTTCGAGAATTGCCTCGACAGGTTTAGTTTTGCTTACCGCTAGAAGTTGCACTGACTCTGGAGTTCGACCAAATTTTTGTTCGTCATATCGAATTTGAGAGGTGATATGTTCAATATTTTGTTGAATACTACTCATAGCTGTACTTTAGACTTAAGGATTTTAAATGGATATCACTGAGTTACTGGATTTTAGTGTAAAACATAATGCCTCGGATCTACATCTTTCTGCAGGTGTCCCACCAATGGTTCGTATTGATGGGGATGTGAGAAAACTAGGCATCCCAGCGTTTACACACCAAGAAGTGCATCGTTTGGTTTTCGAAATCATGAACGATGCTCAACGCAGTGAGTTCGAAGAAAAACTCGAAGTCGACTTCTCTTTTGAGTTGCATAACGTTGGTCGTTTCCGTGTCAACGCTTTCAACCAATCTCGTGGCTGTGCGGCAGTATTCCGTACCATTCCAAGTAGCATTCCAACTCTGGAAGAGCTGGAAGCGCCAGAGATCTTCAAAAAAATTGCGAACGCTGAAAAAGGCTTAGTTCTGGTCACTGGCCCAACAGGTTCAGGTAAATCGACGACCTTAGCAGCCATTGTTGACTACATTAACCGTAATCACAACAAGCACGTACTCACAATTGAAGATCCGATTGAATTTGTTCACAACAACAATAAATGTTTGATCAACCAGCGTGAAGTACACCGTGATACGCATAGTTTCCAAAACGCACTGCGCAGCGCATTACGTGAAGACCCAGATGTCATTCTGGTTGGTGAGATGCGTGACAAAGAAACCATCAGCCTTGCGTTAACGGCGGCGGAAACGGGGCACTTAGTGTTTGGAACGTTACACACCAGCTCGGCGGCAAAAACCATTGACCGTATTATCGATGTGTTCCCTGGTAGTGATAAAGACATGGTGCGCTCGATGCTTTCTGAGTCCCTTCGTTCGGTTATCGCTCAAAAGTTATTGAAACGTAATGGTGGTGGCCGTATTGCATGCCATGAAATCATGATGGCAACGCCTGCGATTCGTAACTTGATCCGCGAAGACAAAGTCGCGCAGATGTATTCGATCATTCAAACTGGTGCGGCTCACGGCATGCAAACCATGGAGCAAAATGCTCGTCAGTTAATGGCACAAGGTATGGTCGCTCGTGAAGAGGTCGATAGTAAGATCGGATTAGAAGTGCAGCAATTCTCGTAACGCTCATACAGATAATGGTGAATACGGAAGATGGATCTAAATAAATTTCTCGAAGGTATGCTGGCGCTGAAAGCGTCGGATCTGTACATCACGGTTGGTGCGCCAATTTTGTTTCGCGTGGATGGCGAATTGCGACCACAAGGTGAAAAACTCACCGAGAGTGATGTAGCGGCATTACTCGACAGTGCTATGGAGCCAGATCGGCGTCAGGAATTTCGTAAAAGTCGTGAGTCGAATTTTGCCATTGTGAGAGATTGTGGCCGCTTCCGTGTGAGTGCTTTTTTTCAACGCGAGTTACCGGGTGCGGTGATTCGTCGTATTGAAACCAATATTCCCACCTTTGAGCAATTAAAGTTACCGTTAGTGTTGCAAGATTTAGCGATAGCCAAGCGTGGTTTGGTGCTGGTGGTTGGTGCTACTGGGTCAGGTAAGTCCACCACAATGGCGGCAATGACGGGCTATCGAAACAGCAACAAGACGGGGCACATTTTGACGGTCGAAGATCCGATCGAATTCGTGCATGAGCATAAGCGCTGTATCGTGACTCAACGCGAAGTCGGGTTAGATACGGAAAGCTATGAAGTTGCGCTTAAAAACTCGCTGCGTCAAGCGCCAGATATGATTTTGATTGGCGAGATCCGTAGCCGTGAAACAATGGAATACGCGATGACCTTCGCCGAAACGGGCCATTTGTGTATGGCAACGTTGCACGCCAACAATGCCAACCAAGCTTTAGAGCGCATTCTTCACTTGGTACCGAAAGATCAAAAAGAACAATTCTTGTTCGACTTGTCGATGAACCTAAAAGGCGTGGTTGGTCAGCAGCTGATCCGAGATAAAAATGGGCAGGGGCGTCATGGTGTGTTTGAGATCTTGCTAAATAGCCCACGTGTGTCGGATTTGATCCGTCGCGGAGATTTGCATGAGTTGAAGTCAACCATGGCTCGCTCAAATGAGTTTGGTATGCTGACGTTCGATCAATCTCTTTATAAGTTGGTGATGCAAGGTAAGATCAGCGAAGAGGACGCGCTGCACAGTGCCGATTCGGCGAATGATTTGCGCTTGATGTTGAAAACACAGCGTGGCGAAGCATTCTCTACGGGCAGTCTTGCTAACGTTAAGATCGATATGGATTAAGCGTGTTTAGACGAAAAAAGGTTGGCACTTGCCAACCTTTTCTTGTTTTGAGTATTGTGTTTTATTCACCCCAGAGGGCTTCAAACCAGCTTTCTAGAATCACCACCGCTGACTGGCAGTCCACATTCCCTTTCGATAGAGCTTTGTAGCCGCCCATGCTGAACAACTCCGCACGAGCTTCTGCTGTAGATAATCGCTCATCATGCAGTTCAACAGGTAAGCCGTATCGGCCTTGCAGACGCTTAGCAAATTTTCGTGCACGAGGGGTTATGGTCTCAAGGTCTTTGCCATGAAGATCAGTTGGTAAACCGACCACTAGCAAATCTGGCTGCCACTCTTTGATTTGCTTTTCGATATCGTCCCAATTTGGAATACCGTCATTGGCTTTAAAGGCTTTTAATGGGGAAGCCGTACCAGTAATTTCTTGGCCAATAGCGCTACCAATGCTTTTGGTTCCAAAGTCAAAAGCCATAATTGTGCGTGACATAAGGTGTCTCTATCTAATGTAACTGTATTTCGGACTAAGCATGCCCAGAGTCTGCTGAAAGATGACTGGGGTCGATGCCCAGCTTTTCGACCGCTTTCTTCCAACGCTCGTTGATTGGTGTATTAAAGATAATTTCAGGCGTCGCTTCAATGGTGAGCCAAGAGTTTTCGACCAGCTCATTTTCTAATTGGCCTGCACTCCAACCTGAGTAGCCAAGTGCCACTAAGTAATCACTTGGTTCTGCTTCTGTTCCTAACACCGAAAGAATATCACGTGAAGTGGTTACAGCGAGATCATCAGTCATTTGGACGCTGGACTCGTAGTAATCTTTAGGTTTATGCAGAATAAAACCACGATCTTCCGAGATTGGGCCGCCATTGTAGACTGGTCTATCTAGGCTGGCTTCAAATAGGCGCGGGTGTACTGGCTGAACTTCCACCTGCTTGAGCATGTTGCCGACGGTGATATCAACAGGAGCATTGATCATCAACCCCATAGCGCCGTCTTCGTTGTGCTCACAAACGTAGATCACGCTGTTTTGAAAGTACGGATCTTTCATCCCAGGCATGGCAACTAAAAAGTGATTTGTGAGATTCATACTCATATTGACCCTTAACTCTCGTAAATGCCCCTAAGCAAACATCATACAGTTTACCATCTAGGTATGTGCATGAGTTTGCTTAAGTTAATGTACTACGCTCTCTATTAACTGTAATACAGTTTGAGTTATTCGCCTTTTACTCGACGCTCAATCGCATCCATCAGTTTGCCAGTGATTGAGATGTCAAAAGCCGCTTCAATTTCGCGAATACAGGTTGGGCTAGTGACGTTGATTTCCGTTAGCTTATCGCCAATTACGTCAAGGCCAACAAAGATAAGGCCTTTTTCTTTCAGTGTAGGAGCCACAGTTTGAGCAATCTTAATATCGGTCTCGCTTAGTGGTCGAGCCTCACCTGTGCCACCAGCTGCAAGGTTACCGCGCGTTTCACCTTTTGCAGGAATACGAGCTAGACAGTAAGGCATTGGTTCACCATCTACGACTAAGATACGTTTGTCACCGTTGCTGATATCTGGCACGAAGGTTTGCGCCATTGCGTAGTTTTGACCGTGGTTGGTCAGTGTCTCGATGATTACAGAGACGTTAGGGTCGTTTTCTTTTACACGGAAGATAGATGCGCCGCCCATACCATCAAGCGGTTTTAGGATGACATCACCATGCTTTTCACGAAACTCTTTAATTTTCTCTGCTTTTCGCGTCACGATTGTCGTTGGTGTCAGCTCAGGGAACCACGCTGTAAACAGTTTTTCATTACAATCACGTAGACTTTGAGGTTTGTTAACGATCAGTGCACCTTGTTCTTCTGCACGCTCAAGGATGTAAGTCGCGTAGATGTATTCTGTGTCAAACGGAGGATCTTTACGCATTAGTACAGCGTCTAGCTCAGACAGTTCGATCGTTTGCTCTGATTTGAATTCGTACCAACCGTTTGGATCTTCTTTTAGCTCCACCACTTTAGTATCTGCAATGGCAACGCCTTGATCGAGATGCAGATCATTCATTTCCATGTAGTGGATTTCATAGCCGCGTCGTTGCGCTTCAAGCATCATGGCAAAGCTAGAGTCTTTTTTGATGTTAATGGACGAAATTGGGTCCATCACAATGCCGAGTTTGATCATTATTTTTCTCCGTTTAACCAAGATCGCCGAAACGAACTTGTAAGGCTGTAATTGCTGTCAGAGCCGCTGTTTCGGTGCGCAGAACGCGAGGGCCGAGTAGCGTTTCTTCAAATTGATATTCTCGAGTCATCTCGATCTCTTCAGACGATAAACCGCCTTCAGGGCCGATCAGTAGGCGCACTTTTTCAACCGGCGTTGGCAGTGTGTTGATTGAGTAGTTAGCACGAGGATGAAGATTGAGCTTTAAGCCATCGTACTCTTCTTTACACCACTCTTCCAAGCTCATAATTGGACGAATTTCTGGAACGACATTGCGTCCACACTGCTCACAGGCACTGATGGCGATTTTTTGCCATTGCGCGAGTTTTTTCTCAAAGCGCTTTTGGTCAAGCTTGACGCCACAACGCTCGGAAATCAGAGGTGTGATGGTATTGACGCCAAGTTCCACTGACTTTTGGATAGTGAACTCCATCTTATCGCCACGTGAAATAACTTGACCAAGGTGCAGGTCTAAAGGGGATTCAATACTGTTTTCTACACGCTCAGTAATGTTAACCAAAACCGTCTTTTTGCTGACTTCACTGATAACCGCTGGGAATTCTGCGCCGCTGCCGTCAAATAGGAGAACATCTTGGCCTTCTTTCATGCGCAGAACACGGCCGATATGGCCTGCTGCGTCGTCACTTAAAGCAAGTGAGCCAAGTTGATGAATGGTTTCTGGATGATAAATTCGAGGAATACGCATGAGATTTCCAGCAAGAGAATAAACTTAAACCCTAACATGGATGCTTTCCACCGAAAAAACAAGGGGGAAGAAGCGTTTCAATATCAGTTATTGAAACGCTTCAAGATAGAGGAGTACTAGAGTGCGCGACAGGCTTTTTGAACAAATGGGTTATGATTGCCTTGTACTTTGGCAATGCGCTCGTCACGCTCACATTCCCATTTATCGACTGGGTAGGTTTTGTTCCAAGCACTCATCAACTGCGTTTGCTGTTTTGATAATTTAAAGCCGTACTCTTTGCTCATGTATAGGTAGGTACGAGCAATCGAACCTCGAGCACGGTCTGGTGGCATGACTTTACGCTGCTTAAAGTTCACTTGCATATCACAGCGACCATAACTCACGCCATCGATACCGTTCCATTGGCTAAAGTTGTAGTTCGAACGGTCACCGTTTACTTCACCAATAGCAGGGGTTAGGTTGTGCAGGTCTGCTTCCATCAAGCGAAAGGTTTTGTCTTTTTTCTTGCAGTTTTTACGTCCGCCATCTTGCCAGCATTGACGCTGGTGGCCAAATTGCCACGCAGGTACCACATGCTCCCATTCGATTCGTGCGGCCCGCTTTTCCTGTTTACGGACTTGGTAACCGCAAGAGGCTAAATCTGGGGAGCCTTTTTTGCCTTGCCATTGAATGTTGCAGCCACAGTAAAAGCTCGTTGGATGGTCTTGATAAATTTTTACCGCCTCACGTTTGGCGGCAGAGAATGAGCTTGGTGGCGCGGCAACCGCAGTGCTAGAAAGCGCGATAAGTAACAAAGAGAATAGGTATTTCATGATTAAAGTCTTTATAAAGTATGACTTTATTCATGATAACACGCATAAAATAGCTTTAGTGATGAGTAAGTTAACAATAAATGGCAAAGGGAAGGTTTTGATAAACTCGATCTTTATTTTGGGAACGCAAGTAACACTATGAGATATAGATTACGATAACTGAATGCCCGTGAAGTTAAGTGGTTGGCGGCATTTTTGACAAGAGTACGTCGCCTCTTTGCGCAGCACTTTATTATGACGGCGAATCGATAGAGGGTAGGTCATACAGCCACAACGATACTCAAAGGTTTTACCTTGAACGGATTTTACTTCAAAGCTGTGAGTGGTTTTGGCGGGCACTTTAAATACGCCTTCCATGACACCTTGCCATTCTTTGCCGTGAGGTCTAACTCGTCCGTAAACCTGATAGGTAATCAGGTGTGCTACCTCATGAGGAATGACTTCATCTAAGAATGCTTGGGTGTTTTCGCGAAATAAAACAGGGTTTAGGCGAACTTGATTTAATTGAAGGTAGGCTTTTCCTGCCGCTTTCCCGCGGACGTTGAAGGTGATTGTTGGAATAGGGAAAGAACGTTTGAAAGCTTGCTCTGCCATCGCGATGCAGTCCGCCATCACTTGCTTGGCTTTATAGCTTAGTTCTATATCCACAATTCACCTCGATAAATCAAATAAAAAAGCCCCCGCATTTGCGAGGGCCAGATCATAGCATCAGTTAATTACGGAGTGTGTTTTTTCTTGATGGTGGCATGGTAAGCATGCCATGTACCGTAGCCTAGAATTGGCATGGTAAACAACATTCCGATCCCGTAGGTCGCAAAGCCGATAAGAATACCGCCGCAGATGATCGCTGCCCAAACAATCATCGCTGGAATGTTGGATTTCACGGCATTAAAGCTGGTAAATACAGCGGTCATCATGTCTACGCGACGCTCCATCATAAGCGGAATAGAAAAGGCTGAAATGCTAAACACCACACAAGCCAAAACAAAGCCAACTAAAGATCCTATCACAAGGAAGGGTAGGAACTCACTTAAAGGTGCCCCTTGAACAGAAGGGTAGAGCGCATGAAGTAGAGCGGCAATGCGCATCCAAAATATCATACACACTGCGAGTAACACGGCGAATGCCCATTGAGATGTTGAGTTACGACCGATCGCTTTCATGGAATGGAACAAGCTAGCTTTGTGTCCGCGCTCTCTCTCCCAACTGGCATCATACAAGCCGAGCGCGAGAAACGGACCGATTAACATGTAAACAATCAAACTGGGCATGACGACCAAGTGTGTGCCTTGCCACTGAACGAGCAAAACAATGCCTATGGCAGCTGCCATAAAACAGATGCCATAGAAAGCACTAATAAGCGGCATTCGCACGAAATCATGCAGACCTAATGCGAGCCAATGAAAAGGTGCAGAAAGATTGACCGTATTGCACGGTATGGTTCTGGCGTATTCGTTGTCTGGCACTTCCTTTCGCTTGTTGTGGAAGTCCGATGGATTAACAGTTCGAGGCATAACTCCTCCTTGATTTATTCCCACATTATCCGCTTATACCAACTGACAGCGGTTTTTGTTCAGTCAAACTTGAAGCGACTTTTTCAAGTTTACATCTGAGCATTGGCTTAGTTTGGTATCGGCCATAAAGATGCCTGACTCATGTCTTTACTTAAGTGTTGCTTCCACAGTCGCCAGCATCCGACGTCTCTATTTAAATTGGAATTAACAATATTTTAACTATTGGCGGAGATGGGATAATTTACAAATAATTGCTTAAAATTTATTCGGTATAAAAATGAGGGAGAAACAGGACTGCTTTGTGGGGCAGGGCGGTATGAGCTGAAATGGCTGGATAAACGTTGCTGAAAATAAAAAGCCCCCGCCATAGGCGAGGGCTTGATTGATTCTTGCTTGGCTTGATTATTTGATGCCAGCGAAATCGCGTAGAAGTGCAGCTTTGTCTGTCGCTTCCCACGGGAATTCTTCACGACCGAAGTGACCGTAAGCCGCTGTCTTCTTGTAGATAGGTTGAAGAAGGTTAAGCATTTCTTGTAGGCCGTATGGACGTAGGTCGAAGAATTGACGAACTGCTTCAATGATGATGTCGTGAGATACTTTCTCAGTACCGAACGTTTCCACCATGATAGACGTTGGATCAGCAACACCGATTGCGTAAGAAAGTTGGATCTCACAACGGTCAGCCATGCCAGCCGCTACGATGTTTTTCGCTACGTAACGTGCTGCGTATGCTGCACTACGGTCAACTTTTGATGGATCTTTACCAGAGAACGCACCGCCACCGTGACGAGCTGCGCCGCCGTAAGTATCTACGATGATCTTACGACCTGTTAGACCACAGTCACCCATAGGACCACCGATTACGAAGCGACCAGTTGGGTTAATGAAGAAGTTTGTTTCTTTGTTGATCCACTCAGAAGGTAGCACTGGCTTAATGATCTCTTCCATTACCGCTTCACGCAGGTCTGAAGTTGAGATTGAATCACAGTGTTGAGTTGAAAGAACAACCGCATCGATACCAACGATGTTACCTTGATCGTATTGGAATGTTACCTGAGATTTTGCATCAGGACGCAACCAAGGTAGTGTGCCGTTTTTACGAACTTCTGCTTGCTTTTGAACAAGACGGTGAGAGTAAGTAATTGGCGCTGGCATTAGTACTTCAGTTTCGTTACAAGCGTAACCAAACATGATGCCTTGGTCGCCTGCACCTTGTTCTTTAGGGTCAGCTTTATCAACACCTTGGTTGATATCTGGCGACTGTTTACCGATTGTGTTTAGTACCGCACAAGAATCTGCGTCAAAGCCCATATCTGAATGTACGTAGCCGATTTCACGAACGGTTTCACGAGTTAACTCTTCGATGTCTACCCATGCTGAAGTCGTGATTTCACCACCCACCATTACCATACCGGTTTTAACGTAAGTCTCACATGCAACACGAGCCTTTGGATCTTGCTCTAGAATCGCGTCAAGAACCGCATCAGAAATCTGGTCTGCAATTTTATCTGGATGACCTTCTGATACTGACTCAGAAGTAAACAGGTGCTTAGCCATGTTAGCTCCACTATATCTGGTTTAAAACTGGGGAATGATAAACTCTCCAGCGCAAATTAATACTAATTTTTGTAGGTGTATCTACATCTAGACGTCTATTCTAAATTTGATTGCTCGAATTACAAGCTCTTTTTTGGTTTTTGTTATAACCAAACGTTTGCCTGATTTATTGATAATTTTAAGAACTTCGAACGATTTGGCGCGAAAGGTGCAATATTTGTGAGGTTTTGGACTGGAAAACGTTTGCACACCCAACAGGGCTTTGAGAGAATTATGACCTACTTTTCGTTTCGCTTAATGTACTCAGGAGCAGACATGTCGTCTCGTAAACATCTTGCCAATGCAATTCGTGCTCTAAGCATGGATGGTGTTCAACAAGCTAACTCAGGCCACCCAGGCGCACCAATGGGTATGGCTGATATCGCTGAAGTTCTTTGGCGCTCTCACCTAAACCATAACCCTTCAAACCCAGAGTGGGCCGACCGCGATCGCTTTGTGCTGTCAAACGGTCACGGCTCAATGCTTATTTACTCTCTACTGCACTTAAGCGGTTATGAGCTATCTATTGACGATCTGAAAAACTTCCGTCAATTGCACTCAAAAACCCCAGGTCACCCAGAGTACGGTTACGCGCCTGGTATCGAGACAACAACGGGTCCTCTTGGCCAAGGCATCACTAATGCTGTTGGTATGGCTATCGCAGAGAAAGCACTAGCGGCACAGTTCAACAAAGAAGGCCACGACATCGTTGACCACTTTACGTATGTGTTCATGGGTGACGGCTGTCTAATGGAAGGCATCTCGCACGAAGCATGCTCTCTAGCAGGTACGCTAGGTCTAGGCAAACTGATCGCGTTTTGGGATGACAACGGTATCTCTATCGACGGTCACGTTGAAGGTTGGTTCTCTGACGATACACCTAAGCGTTTCGAAGCTTACGGCTGGCACGTAATCCCAGCGGTAGACGGTCACGATCCTGAAGCAATCAACGCAGCGATTGAAGCGGCTAAAGCGGATCCTCGCCCGACTCTAATCTGTACTAAGACAATCATCGGTTTCGGTTCTCCTAACAAGTCTGGTTCGCACGACTGTCACGGTGCACCACTAGGTCACGATGAGATCCAAGCGGCTCGCGAATACCTAGGTTGGGAGTACGGCCCATTTGAGATCCCGGCAGATGTTTACGCTGAGTGGGATGCAAAAGAAGCAGGTGCAGCGAAAGAAGCGGCTTGGAATGAAAAGTTCGAAGCATACGCAGCAGCTTACCCTGCAGAAGCAGCAGAGCTTAAACGTCGTCTAAACGGCGAACTTCCAGCGGAATGGGAAGAAAAAGCGAACCAAATCATTGCTGATCTTCAAGCAAACCCAGCGAACATTGCATCACGTAAAGCATCGCAAAATGCACTAGAAGCGTTTGGTCAAATGCTTCCTGAATTCATGGGCGGCTCTGCTGACCTAGCGCCTTCTAACCTGACCATGTGGTCTGGTTCTAAGTCTCTAGAAACGGAGGACTTCTCTGGCAACTACATCCACTACGGTGTACGTGAATTCGGTATGACTGCTATCATCAACGGTATCGCATTGCACGGTGGTTTCGTTCCTTACGGTGCGACATTCCTAATGTTCATGGAATACGCTCGTAACGCAATGCGTATGGCTGCGCTGATGAAAATTCAGAACATCCAAGTGTACACGCACGATTCGATCGGTCTTGGCGAAGATGGCCCAACTCACCAACCTGTTGAGCAAATGGCATCTCTACGCGTAACGCCAAACATGAGTACATGGCGTCCGTGTGACCAGGTTGAGTCTGCCGTAGCATGGAAACTAGCGATTGAACGTAAAGATGCACCAACAGCACTTATCTTCTCTCGTCAAAACTTAGCGCAACAAGATCGTACAGCTGAGCAAGTAGCGAACATCGCGAAAGGTGCATACATCCTGAAAGATTGCGAAGGCAAGCCAGAGCTAATCCTTATCGCAACAGGTTCTGAAGTTGAGCTAGCAGTAGAAGCTGCGACTCAACTAACGGCAGAAGGTAAGAAAGTACGCGTTGTTTCAATGCCATCAACGGATGCATTCGACAAACAAGACGCCGCTTACCGTGAAGCAGTATTGCCATCAGACGTAACAGCACGCATCGCTATCGAAGCGGGCATCGCAGACTTCTGGTACAAGTACGTTGGTTTCGATGGTCGCATCATCGGCATGACGACATTTGGTGAATCTGCACCTGCTGGTCAACTATTCGAGATGTTTGGCTTCACGACTGAAAACGTAGTGAACACAGCAAAAGAATTGCTAGCGTAACTGCTAGATTGTCTCAATAGTCCGAACGTAAAGGACGACTGTTAGATACTAAAGTTGGAAAGGCCATCATTGCGATGGCCTTTTTGTTTTTTGTCAGGTTTTCCAACCTTGTGGAATGCTTTGGTGAATACAGTCTAAAAGTACGGATAAGCGCAGTGGTGGTCTTCCTGCAGGCGTATAGCAGTTAATGGAGATGGGCTCTGAAAGCCAACCTTCTAAGCAAGGTGTGATTCGACCCGGATGATGTTTCTCGTAGCCGCTTGCTGTCCAAGTTGGCAGCAGTCCTATACCATGACCATTCGCGATGCTGTCGATCTGCATTGCGATGTTGTCGCTGTATAAGCGACTCACAAATGGCTCTAAAAAGAACTCACCGTGTTGAGGGTGTGTGAGCATCAATCCATTTTCTTGTACCGAGCCAAAATCGATCCACGGATGCGCTTCAAGCTCTTTGGGGTGCAGGATCGAACCGTGCTTATCAAGATAAGCTGGAGAGGCAAAGGGCGTGTAACGAAATGAGCCTAATACCTCTTTGCGCCAATCGAGATCTTTACGCTCACCGAGCCAGATGAACAAATCTGGGTCATGGTGCGCTTCAGAAAAGTCACTGGTAAGTTGGACCCTAACGTCAGGATTATCGGCAAGAAAACCGTTGAGCACACCACCTAGCCAACTTCTAACTAATGCTGTGTGACAAACAATATGTAGCGGCCCTGAAACTTGGTTTGTTAAACCTTGAAGCGCGTCATAACTCTCTTCACTTAGCTCAAGAATCTGGCGACTGTAGTGGGCAAAAATTTCTCCCGCTCTTGTCAGAACTAATCGGTTACCTTGTCTTGCGGTTAGAGCCTGACCGAAATCTTCTTCTAATTGTGCCAAGCGACGACTCAGCGTTGATTTAGGCTGGTTAAGGGCCTTGGCAGCGGCGGTCAAACTCTTATGCTGATTGAGCGCATCAAAGGCTCGAATTGATGCTAAGTCGTGCATATTTCTTTTACTCCTTACTGCGTTATGCACGGGTTCCATAAATGGGAAGAACCGTTCCATAACTCTCACTATGCATCTCATTCTATTTGTGAATAATTCACTTTCGAAAATAATAATCATTATCAATTATGGAGATGTAGATGTCTACTCTTAGACTGCCAGTTATTACCGCAACTGGTATTTTAGCCTTCGTCAGTGTCCCTCATGTGTTTGCCAATGATGCAGTTTCTAAAATGGAAACAGTGGTTGTAACTGCATCAAGTTATGAGCAATCTCAAGCGGACGCGCCTGCAAGTATTAGTGTGATTTCACGTGAGGAGTTGGACTCTCGTTATTACCGCGATGTGACTGATGCACTAAAAAGTGTGCCAGGTGTTGTCGTGACAGGTGGTGGTGATACCACCGACATTAGTATCCGTGGTATGGGTTCTAAATACACTTTGATACTGGTCGATGGTAAGCGTCAAAGCACGCGTGAAACTCGTCCAAATAGTGACGGTCCTGGTATCGAACAAGGTTGGTTACCTCCTCTTCAAGCGATTGAGCGAATCGAAGTTATTCGTGGCCCAATGTCGACGCTTTACGGTTCTGATGCGATTGGTGGTGTAATTAACGTGATCACGCGAAAAGACGCGATGGAGTGGACAGGTAATGTTCAGCTAGGCACGGTTCTGCAAGAAAACAGTCGCTCGGGCGGAGAGCAGAGCGCGAATTTCTTCGTCAATGGGCCGCTAGCCGAAAATCTATCTCTCCAAGTATACGGTCAGTATACCGCAAGAGAAGAAGACGATATTGAATACGGTTATGAAGATAAAGATATGCAAAGTATCTCTTCAAAACTGACCTACCAGATTAATGACCGCCATTCTGTGCAACTAGAGGGTGGCATATCGGCACAAAGTCGTCGCGGTAACGTTGGTCTTTCCGTACCAACGACGGGTTGCCGAAGAGGTTGTGAGGATTCACTCAACGAATATCGTCGTAATTATGTAACGCTAAGTCACAATGGCGACTGGGACTCGGTTGGCATCTCAGATACTTACTTACAACGTGAAGAGAGCGAGAACAAATCTCGTGAGATGACGATCACCAACACCACGTTCAAATCGAGCTTGGTGACTGGTATTGGAAACCATACGTTGACGACTGGTGTGGACGCCACTCATGCAGAGCTTGAGGATTTCACCTCCAACAAAGCGTCATCGAAGACCGAAACATCGAATACGCAGTGGGCTGTTTTCATTGAAGATGAATGGAGAGTCGCCGATCCGTTTAGCGTTACGCTTGGTGGTCGTCTAGATCATGACGAAAACTATGGCGCGCACTTTAGTCCGCGTGTCTATGGTGTATGGCGAGTTGACCCGTCTTGGACTGTGAAAGGTGGCGTGGCAACAGGTTTCCGTTCTCCGCAATTACGTGAAATTACTCCTGGTTGGGCGCAAGTCAGTGGCGGCGGTAATATCTACGGTAACCCAGACCTTGACCCTGAAACGTCGCTAAACAAAGAAATCAGTGTCTTGTATCAAGGTGACTCTGGTTTAGATGTCTCTTTGACTGCGTTCCATAATGAGTTCAAAGACAAGATCACACGTGTTGTTTGCCCAGATACCATCTGTACAGATGGACCAAACCAATGGGGTGCAGATCCAACGTACCGCATTAACGTGGACGAAGCGGTCACACAAGGTATTGAAGCGACCTTAGCATCGCCATTAACGGAAACCATTTACCTCAGCTCGAGCTACACATTTACTGACTCAGAGCAAAAAACAGGTGAATACAAAGGCATGCCGCTGCAGCAGCTACCAAAGCATCTGTTTAATGTGGATGTAACTTGGCAAACAACAACAGATCTAGAAAGTTGGGCTAAAGTAACTTACCGAGGTAAAGAAATGGATCCGGTTACTGGCCCATCAAGAAACAGTATCGTAGAGCCTGCTTATACCTTTGTGGACGCTGGTGTGACATACCAGTTAACCGATAATACTCGTATTAAAGGCGCGATCTATAACTTGCTGGATGAGGAAATCAGTTACGAAGAATACGGATATGTCGAAGATGGTCGTCGCTACTGGTTAGGTTTAGACGTCGCATTTTAATTATTGTTGTAATAAGGCCGAGCATTGTCTCGGCCTTTTTTAATCCTGCTTTACTATGATTCAACAGGTGCGTTTTTCAGCCTGATCAGGTAGTATCTGTGACACGAAATTTTTGGTAGGGCGAAGGATAAATGCTAAAGGTTGCGATCAATGGATTTGGACGTATAGGTCGTAATGTTCTGCGAGCCGTGTATGAAAGCGGAAAACATCAGCAGATCAAGGTTGTGGCGGTTAACGAATTAGCGCAGCCAGAAGCGATGGCGCACCTACTGCAATATGACACTAGTCATGGTCGCTTCGGCAAAAAAATCTCCCACGACCAAGAACACTTGCATGTTCATCATGACAGCGGCGAATATGATTCTATTCGCATTCTTCACCTCTCTGAACTCGAATTACTTCCTTGGCGCGATTTAGAAGTCGATATTGTTTTGGATTGCACTGGCGTGTTTGGTTCACAAGCCGATGGGCAAGCGCATATAGAAGCTGGCGCGAAGAAAGTGCTGTTTTCACACCCGGGCGCAAGCGACATAGATAATACGATTATCTATGGTGTGAACCACGAAACTCTGAAAGATGAACACCGTGTTGTCTCTAATGGCTCTTGCACCACCAACTGTATCGTTCCCATCATTAAAGTGTTAGATGAAGCCTTCGGTATTGAGTCCGGTACCATAACCACGATTCACTCTTCCATGAACGATCAGCAAGTAATCGATGCGTACCATAACGATCTACGCCGTACCCGCGCAGCGAGCCAATCTATTATTCCGGTTGACACCAAGTTGCATAAGGGGATTGAAAGAATCTTCCCGAAATTTTCCAACAAATTCGAAGCAATTTCTGTTCGTGTCCCAACCGTTAACGTCACCGCAATGGATTTAAGTGTCACAATTAATACAAATGTGAAAGTTAATGACGTAAATCAAACCATTGTTAACGCATCTCAGTGTACATTATGTAACATTGTTGACTATACTGAATCGCCACTCGTTTCCATCGACTTTAACCACGACCCCCATAGTGCGATTGTAGATGGAAGCCAGACTAGAGTGAGTAACGGGCAACTCGTAAAAATGCTCGTTTGGTGCGACAACGAATGGGGCTTTGCTAACCGGATGCTGGATACTGCCTTAGCAATGCAAGCTTCTTCTCAAGTGGAGCAGTAATGACGAAGAAGTGATGGAGAATTTTTATTTCAAGCCTTGAAATAAATCCATGATATCTCCATATCATCTATAACCAGTTTGAAGAATTAACAGGCTTGGCAGGGTTGCCGAGTTTTCAAAAACTTTAATTATCAATATTTGAGAGGACACATCATGTCTGTAATCAAGATGACTGACCTGGATCTTGCAGGTAAACGTGTATTTATCCGTGCTGACCTAAACGTGCCAGTAAAAGACGGTAAAGTAACTTCAGATGCACGTATCATCGCATCTCTTCCAACTATTAAGCACTGCCTAGAAGCAGGCGCTAAAGTAATGGTTACGTCTCACCTAGGTCGCCCAACTGAAGGTGAATACGCTGAAGAGTTCTCTCTACAACCAGTTGTTAACTACCTAAACGACGCACTAGATTGTGAAGTGAAGCTAGCAAAAGACTACCTAGATGGCCTAGAGCTAAACGCTGGTGAACTTGTTGTTCTAGAAAACGTTCGCTTTAACAAAGGCGAAAAGAAAAACGACGAAGAGCTATCTAAGAAATACGCAGCACTATGTGACGTATTCGTAATGGACGCATTCGGTACGGCTCACCGCGCTCAAGCGTCAACTCATGGTGTTGGTATGCACGCACCTATCGCTTGTGCTGGCCCTCTTCTAGCAAACGAGCTTGAAGCGCTAGGTAAAGCAATGGACAACCCAGCTCGTCCAATGGTTGCAATCGTAGGCGGTTCAAAAGTTTCTACTAAGCTAACTGTACTTGAGTCTCTATCTAAAATCGCTGACCAACTAGTTGTTGGTGGTGGTATTGCTAACACATTTATCGCAGCTGCTGGCTACAACGTTGGTAAGTCTCTATACGAAGCGGATCTAGTAGACACTGCTAAGAAGCTAATGGATGAGTGTGCAATTCCAGTAGCAACTGACGTTGCATGTGCGAAAGCATTCGACGAAAACGCAGAAGCAGAAATTAAACACGTTTCTGAAGTACAAGACGACGACATGATCTTCGACCTTGGCCCAGATTCAACAGCTGAACTAGCAGAAATCCTTAAGAACGCGAAGACTATCCTATGGAACGGTCCAGTAGGCGTATTCGAATTCAAGAACTTCGAAGCAGGTACTAAAGGTATCTCAGAAGCTATCGCAGCATCTGAAGGCTTCTCTGTTGCAGGTGGTGGTGACACGCTAGCAGCTATCGACAAGTTCGGTATCAAAGCTGACGTTTCTTACATCTCTACAGGTGGCGGCGCTTTCCTTGAGTTCGTAGAAGGTAAAGTTCTTCCAGCAGTAGAAATGCTAGAAGCACGCGCTAAGTAATTAAAGCAAAGCGGGGGAGTGATTCTCCCGCTTTCTTGTTTGCTGCAACGTGTGAGGAACTCTGCTAGAATAGCCTCAGTTGTGAGCAAACGTTTGCAAGATTTTCAACTTAACAAGTTTTGTTTAAAAACGACAGATAAATAGGATTACATCCATGTCTAAGATCTTCGACTTCGTAAAACCAGGTGTTATCTCTGGCGATGACGTTCAGAAAGTATTTGAAGTTGCAAAAGAAAACAGCTTTGCACTTCCAGCAGTAAACTGTGTGGGTACTGACTCTGTAAACGCAGTACTTGAAGCAGCTGCAAAAGTTAAAGCTCCAGTTATCGTTCAATTCTCTAACGGTGGCGCTGCTTTCTTTGCTGGTAAAGGTCTAAAACTTGAAGGTCAAGAAGCTCAAATCCTAGGTGCTGTTGCTGGTGCGAAATACGTTCACGCTGTAGCTGAAGCTTACGGTGTTCCAGTAATCCTACACACTGACCACGCTGCTAAGAAACTACTTCCTTGGATCGACGGTCTACTAGACGCTGGTGAAGAGTACTTCGCTCAAACTGGTAAGCCACTATTCTCTTCTCACATGATCGACCTTTCTGAAGAGTCTCTAGAAGAGAACATCGAGATTTCTGCTAAGTACCTAGAGCGCATGGCTAAAATGAACATGACTCTAGAAATCGAACTAGGTTGTACTGGTGGTGAAGAAGACGGCGTTGACAACTCTGATATGGATGCGTCTGAGCTATACACTTCTCCAGAAGACGTTGCATACGCATACGAGAAACTAAGCGCAATCAGCCACCGTTTCACTATCGCTGCATCTTTCGGTAACGTACACGGCGTATACAAGCCAGGTAACGTTGTACTAACTCCAACTATCCTACGTGATTCTCAAGCGCACGTTTCTGAGAAATTCGGTCTTCCAGCGAACTCTCTAAACTTCGTATTCCACGGTGGTTCAGGTTCTTCTCTAGAAGAAATCCGTGAGTCTATCGGTTACGGTGTTATCAAAATGAACATCGATACTGATACACAGTGGGCAACTTGGGATGGTATCCGTAAGTTCGAAGCTGAAAACCACGATTACCTACAAGGTCAAATCGGTAACCCAACTGGTGAAGATGCACCAAACAAGAAGTACTACGATCCACGCGTATGGCTACGTGCTGGTCAAGCTTCAATGGTAGCTCGTCTAGAGCAAGCATTTGCTGACCTAAACGCAGTTGACGTACTATAATCGTTACTGATTAAGTTACTTAAAAACCCGCTTTTTGAGCGGGTTTTTTTATGTCTATCATTTTGCCCCTATGTTTCTTTCCCTGTTTTCCTATTGATATCTTTATGCGTCAGGTTGTATTTTCTGGTGGGATGTTCCCCCTTTAACGTTTTTAAATAAAAACATAGGAATATCAGTCATAGGAGTGGCGAAATAAGAGTGCATTGCGTAACCTGTAACAAGCCAATATCAGAAAACTCTGATAAAGTCTTGTTTTGCATATCTTTGCGAAACTCTGACTTTGAAAAAAGTCAAAGTTGGGATATTGTGCCAAAAATCTGACACTGTTCAGTGGGGCAATAGGGATGTTGTTTTAGAAAAGAGCCTTTAAAAAACAAGGTTCATAAATTAACGGCAATTGGATTTATATATCTTTATTTTTGAGGATAAGAATTATGGCAGGTGAATCGGTGGGTATCGATACCACTTTAACGGATGGTCTAACTCAGGCTGAAACTTGGCTGACAAACAACTCAGATCTACTGGTTCAGTACGGTGTGAACATTATCTCTGCGCTGCTTATTCTGTTTATCGGTAATATTATCGTTAAAGCAGTCGCTGGTAGTGTTTCTAAAGTACTAGAAAAGAAAAACATGGATAAGGCTGTCGTTGAATTTATTCATGGTCTTGTTCGTTACTTGCTATTTGTAATCGTACTTATCGCAGCTCTTGGTCGATTAGGCGTTCAAACCGCTTCAGTCGTGGCTGTAATCGGTGCGGCAGGTCTTGCTGTTGGTCTTGCGCTACAAGGTTCACTATCAAACTTTGCAGCTGGTGTACTCATTGTTGCGTTCCGTCCATTCAAATCTGGCGACTACGTAGAAATTGGCGGTGTAGCGGGTAGTGTTGAAGCAATTCAAATCTTCCAAACTGTCCTAAAAACACCAGACAACAAGATGGTTGTTGTGCCTAACTCGTCAGTAATCGGTGGTGCAATTACTAACTACTCTCGTCATGCAACGCGACGTGTCGACTTAGTGATTGGTGTGTCATACAAAGCGGATCTTAAACTAACGAAGAAAGTAATTCGCGAGACGCTAGAAAAAGATCCGCGTATCTTGAAAGATCCTGATATCACAATCGGCGTACTTACGCTGGCAGACTCTTCAGTAAACTTTGTGGTTCGCCCATGGGTGAAAACTGCAGATTACTGGGGCGTATACTTTGATGCAATGCAAGGTATTAAAGAAGCATTGGATGAAAATGGTATCGAAATTCCATTCCCGCAAATGGATGTTCATCTGAACAAAATCGACGCTTAATACAAGCGGTAGATATTCGAAAGCGAGGCCAATTGGCCTCGCTTTTTTATATCTCATAAAGAATGTGATTACCGGCAAGCAATAGACGTTTTAGATGTTTACCTGCAAAGCCAAAGGTGAATTCAGGCAATCCTGGCGTGTAGAGCAACTCTTCGTGTTGATAGAGGGTTGTATCAACAATGAGTGTGACATATTCAGGTAAGCCAATCGGACATACCGCTCCAGGCAAACAACCTAACACTTCGACCATTTCATCGTCGTCACAAATTGAGGGGCGTTTGCCTGTGACGGCTTTTATTTGTTTGGCATCGAGGCGAGAGTCTTTTTCTGTTAGATAAATTGCGTAGCCTTGTTCTTTAAGTTTTAAGAAGAGGCTTTTGGTGTGCGTGCCTGTCCATCCAAGCTCGGACGCAATTCTTATATCCGTGTCAAAGTCTAAGATGGCTTCATGCTGCCATTCCCTAAAAGGAATAGAGAGCGCGTTGAGTCGCTCTCTATTGATATCATAGATACGCTTTAGTGACTCCATGTCTTTGTTGTCCTGTTGATTACCAGTACTTTTCAATAAGTTCACTAGCTAAAATATACGCTATCGTGAACATCATTACTGCGACCGCGATGTCGATGCCTTTTTTCACTCTTGGCTTTGACAGGGTAGGGCCTAGTTTTGCGGCTCCTATCGACAAGGTATAGAACCAAACAAAGGAAGCCATCATCGTACCTAGTGCAAAAGCAATTCGGTCATGGCCTTCAAACTGCCCACCAATAGAGCCCAGAATAACGACTGTATCTAAGTACAAGTGTGGGTTAAGTACTGTGACGGCTAAAGCACCTAATATGACCGTTCGGCGACCACGAGCGACGACTTCACCTTTTGATTCTGACTCACTGTCTGACTTAAACGCACTCTTAAGTGACAGTAATCCATAAAAGCTCAGGAAGGCAATACCACCAAGCGTCACCGATGTTAGTAAGATTTCGTTTTGAGACAAAATCGCACCACCACCAAAGATACCTAGAGAAATGAAGATCATATCTAGGATGCTACAAATAGTGGCAGTCGTCAGGTGATGATTGCGCTTTATGCCTTGATTTAAGACATACGCATTTTGTGCGCCGATCGGAATGATCATTGATGCCCCTAAACCAAATCCTTGCAATAGAACCCACAAGCTCACACTTCACCTCACTTCAAAATAACCAATAAATGCTCAGAAGAGTGAAAGATAAAGAGTTTATCTAAATAAGTATAATTAATGATTTTAATATTATATTAGCCAAGCTAATTTAAGGGTTGATGTTTTATCAGGAGAGGAAGATCAGGATGAGAGGGTTGGACTATAAATGGATTGAGGCATTAGATGCCGTGGTTTATCAGGGGAGCTTTGAGCGTGCAGCCGAACATTTATTTGTCTCGCAATCAGCGATTTCTCAACGTATTAAACAATTAGAGAAGTTTCTCGCACAACCCGTTTTGGTTCGTAGTCAACCACCCAAGCCAACGCCGATTGGTAAAAAGTTATTAGGCCTTTATCGTCGAGTGCGCTTACTCGAGCATGAAATTCTGCCCGAACTCAAGAATGATACCAGTACTCGACCTGTACAACTCTCTTTGGCGACCAATGCTGATAGCCTTGCTACTTGGCTACTGCCTGCACTGCAAGATGTCATGAAGCAGCGTCAGGTTGAACTCAAACTCACTATCTATGGTGAATCTCGTTCCATCGAAAAGCTAAAAAGTGGCGAAGTGACGGGGGCGATCAGCTTAGAATCCCAGCCGATACCTGGCTGTAGAGCGGATTACTTGGGACGTGTTGATTACGTTTGTGTCGCGAGTCCGGAGTTTTATCAGCGTTACTTTGCTCAAGGCGTCAATAACCAGACTTTGGCCAAGGCGCCGGCCGTTTCGTATGATCAATATGATGACCTACATAAAACCTTTCTTACCGAGCATTTCAATGTCAGCCCTGATAGCGTCATTCACCATAACATCAGCAGCTCTGAAGCGTTTCTAAAAGTGGCGTTAGCTGGTGTAGCCTATTGCTTAATCCCTCGTTTGCAAATTACCGACGAGCTAGAGCGTGGCGCGTTGGTTGATGTTACTCCCGGTTTTTTAATGTCCCATCGGATTTATTGGCATCATTGGCAACTGGAAACGGGGGTTCTACAAGAAATCTCACACGCGATAGTCGGGTATGCTCAGCGACACTTACCTCAATAAGTTCATTGTTGCAGCGATGGGTTCATTGCCGATAGAGTGTTTCGTTGAAAAATTACGCCAATGTTACATAGTCAAAGTTGTGTTAGAAGTCATTCTGAGTGCTTGGATAATCGACAGAAGTTTCTATTATGAAACCATACACTTTCTCAGTAGTGATAGTTTTGTCTGAATCTTGAGCCTTTCTGCTGAGAGTAAGTACTTTATTTTTGTATGGATGGATTTATTGAATGAGACTGTATTCATTTTTGCTGGCTTCTGCACTCAGCCTTACTAGTGCTTCAGTGTTGGCGAACTCGCCTGAATTTGCTCACGTAACGACGACAGGTTATGGTGAAGTTATTGCTACACCAGATATGGCGACGTTTTCTGTGAAAGTGGTAGACACGACAATGACTGCTGAACAGGCCAAGCAGTCAGTAGACAAAACCGTTGAGCAATTTCTGAAAAATCTGTCCGATGCTGGCTTATCAAAAGACAATGTTACCAGCTCGAATTTATACCTTGCGCCTCAATACCACTACCCTAAATCTGGTAAAGCAGAGCTCGTTGGTTATCGCGCTTCTCGTAGCATTGATGTGACGGTTACGGATCTAAAAAACCTAAACCAGTACCTAGATATGGCGTTAGAAGCAGGGATTAATCAGGTTGATAATATTCAACTTAAGGTAAGCAACCAGGCTGAGTATCAGCAAAAGGCACGCATGGCGGCTATCCAAGATGCGCGAGAAAAAGCAGCGTCACTGGCTACTGGCTTTGAGAAAAAATTGGGTGATGTCTGGCAGATCAATTACAGACAGATGCACGTTCAGCCAGTTCTAATGCGCTCGATGGCGATGGACAGTAAAGAAGGGGCAAACAGCTACCAGGATTCTACCATGATTATTCGCGATCAAGTTGACGTGATTTACAAGCTGAAATAAGGCTGGGTGCAAAAAGAAAAGGCAGGGTATTCCCTGCCTTTGTCATTTCTGCTTCACAAATTAGTGATTAGTGAAGGATACGAGCACGGATTGTGCCTTCAATGCTTTTCAGTTTCGCTAGTGCTTCTTCTGAGCGCTCGGTTTCAACATCGATCACTACGTAGCCGATTTCAGCGGCTGTTTGTAGGTACTGTGCAGCAATGTTAATACCGTCTTCCGCGAAGATGGTGTTGATCTGAGTAAGAATACCAGGACGGTTTTTATGGATGTGAAGCAAGCGAGAGCATTCACCACCGTGCTCTGGCAGTGACACCTCTGGGAAGTTTACGCTTGAAAGCGTAGAGCCGTTGTCAGAGTACTTCGCCAGTTTTCCTGCGACCTCAACACCGATGTTCTCTTGTGCTTCTTGCGTTGAGCCACCAACGTGTGGAGTGAGGATGACATTATCGAACTTCTGCAAAGGAGATTCGAACGGGTCGGCATTCGTTTTCGGTTCCGTTGGGAATACATCAATCGCTGCGCCCGCAATATGACCTGCTTCTAAACTATGGCAAAGCGCTGGAATATCCACGACAGTACCGCGTGCTGCATTAATAAAGATTGAGCCTGGCTTCATGCGAGCAAACTCAGCTTCACTCATCATATTTTTTGTTTCTGGCGTTTCAGGAACGTGCAGAGAAATTACGTCACACTTGTTTAGTAGTTCACTCATGGTATGTACTTGCGTCGCATTACCAAGGGACAATTTGTTCTCGATGTCGTAGTAGTAAACGCGCATACCTAAGTTTTCGGCAATAATACCTAGCTGCGTACCAATGTGGCCGTATCCGATAATGCCAAGACGTTTGCCACGTGCTTCGTAAGAGTTGTCAGCACTTTTCTTCCAAATACCGCGATGTGCAAGCGCATTCTTTTCAGGAATGCCACGCAGAAGTAGTAGGATTTGACCAAGCACTAGCTCAGCCACACTGCGTGTGTTAGAGAACGGTGCATTAAACACAGGAATGCCGCGTTTTGCTGCTGCGTCTAGGTTTACTTGGTTAGTACCGATACAAAAACAGCCAATTGCAACCAGTTTATTCGCCGCATTGATTACCTCTTCGGATAGGTTCGTACGGGAGCGAATACCGATGAAGTGCACGTCTTTAACCGCTTCAATCAATTCTTCTTCCGGAAGGGAACCTTTATGGTACTCAATGTTGGTATAACCAGCTGCTTGAAGAACTTCAACTGAAGAAGGGTGGAGTCCCTCTAACAAGAGGATCTTAATCTTTTCTTTTTCCAGTGAAACTTTGGCCATTTTTTCTCGTCCTTAAAATGGAAAGGTGGGCTAATGTGGCGCACATTGGGCAAAACTATTAAAAAGGGGATAATTGATAGTTTTGTAGGAGGACAAACGTTTCCTTGTGCGTCTTCTGTTCAATAAAGTAACAAAAAAAAATTGCTTTGGGTAAGAAAATTACGGAATAAGAGATAATTTTCTTAGAGAAAGGAATAAAAAACGGTGCCTTGCAGCACCGTATGTAATGAAATAACAGAAAAGTGAACCAGATAGGTCGATTTGAGCTGTTATTTATTCTTCAATTTTTGCGCCTTCTGGTGTGCCTGTGATTACGACGTCAGCACCACGGTGAGCAAAAAGACCCACAGTCACCACACCCGCGATACCGTTGATCTTGTCTTCCATTTCTTTCGGGTTAGTAATCTGCATGTTGTGTACATCCAAAATTACGTTGCCGTTGTCAGTCACAACGCCTTCACGGTAAGCCGGGTCACCACCCAGTTTTACTAATTCGCGCGCAACGTAAGAGCGTGCCATTGGGATCACTTCTACAGGTAGTGGGAACTGACCTAGTACGTCAACTGCTTTGGTGCCGTCAACAATACATACGAACTTATCAGAGATTGCCGCGACAATTTTCTCACGAGTCAGAGCCGCGCCGCCGCCTTTGATCATTTCACGTGCTGGGTTAATTTCGTCTGCGCCATCAACATACACATCCAGCTTCATTACGTCGTTACACTCGTATACTTCAATACCAAGCTCTTTAAGGCGCTCAGTTGAAGCGACAGAGCTAGACACTGCACCTTTAATATCGTCTTTGATAGTGCCTAGTGCATCGATGAAGTGATTCACGGTAGAGCCAGTACCAACACCGACAATGCTGCCTTTCTCAACATATTTTAGTGCTGCCCAACCAGCCGCTTTTTTCATTTCATCTTGAGTCATGCCAATCTCCTGAATAGATGTTCGTTAACGTTTGCGGGCGTGATTATAGCTGCTTACTTGCCACTTTCCCATTGCCATATTCGGCTTGGGGTCACGATCTTAGGTAATGGAATGTCCCAGCTTTCAATTGGTAAGCGTTCTACATGTTGGCAGTCGTGAGCGATACCAACAGGCTTGGCACCTTCTCCGGTTGTAAACCAATGAGACAGGGTACGGTCATAATACCCTCCGCCCATGCCTAAGCGGTGGCCGATGCTGTCGAATCCAACCAAAGGCGTGCAAATGATATCAAGTTGACGAACGGGCTTGAGGTGGCGGATGTCCAGTTTGGGCTCTAAGATGCCGTATTTGTTGTAGACCAATTGATCATCACTTACGTACAAAAGAAACAGTAACTGACCTTTGGAAAACGGATGGATGACAGGTAGATAAACCGATTTTCCCTGTTGCCACAACCACTCAATGAGCGGCTTGGTATCAAGTTCACCGTCAGCAGAAAGATAAATAGCAATATGCTGTGCTTGCTGGATTTCAGGAATTTGAGAGAACTGAGTGACAAGGTCGATTCCCGCTTGGAATTGCGTATCGCTACACAATGCGTTGCGCTTTTCACGAATCAGTTTGCGAAAGTCTTGTCGAGAGAGGTCTGACATAGAGAGAATACCCCAGGGTGCCGTTGAGGATTGTGGCCCTTGAACCAGCTGGTTCAAGGCGGATCAGCAATGACAACCGTAGGCTTCTCGGTACATGCCGAGCTTGCTCAATAGTTACCAAATACTAACCCTTAGGTATTGCTTATCGGCTCAGGGACTTAAATCCTGCTGACGCACACCCCAGGGTAAATTTTGTATTTACTGCTGTCCTTGCGTAACTTTGCTTAGTGCGTTCTCAAGAGACGCAGTGAGCTTTTCCATTCGCTCAGTAATTTCTTGCTGTTGACCGTTTGATTCGTATGACTTGGTGTGCAACTCATAACAAATATTCAATGCAGCGAAGGTCAGCAGTTGGATTTCATTGGTTACCTTAGTACGTTCGCTCATTTCTTTCAATCGGCGATCCAGATCTTTTGCCGCTGCAACAAGAGACTCTTCTTGTCCTGTCGGACAATTCACTCGTGTAACTTTGCCTAATATTTCAACGTCGATCGCTTGATTGCTCATGATGAATAAACTCTATATTCGCGCTATCTAAGGTGTTGCTTCATACAACTACCGAGGAGCAAACTATAGGAAAACCGCTATTAAGATTCAAGCATTTCCCATCACAGAAAGAGAAATGATGACGAGATCACACAGGAATTGGGCAAATTGAGCAAATGCTGTTCAAAATTGAATTTGATAGCCGTTTCAGACCACTAACCTTGATGGTAGGATATACCAATACATTATTATGCAAGAATGAGCCAAGTTATGAGTGAAATCACCCTTCCTGAATACCAATCTATTGCTGCTGAACTGCAATCTGCAAGCCTAGCAGTAACACCTGCGGAATTACATGGCTTATTTGTCGGCATGCTAAGTGGTGGATTGGCGATTAATGATCAAACTTGGCAGCCTATTCTGTTTGACTACACCAATGATGGTATGGGGTGGCCTTCTACCGCGCTAGCGTTTGCTCAAAGCGTATTCACCGTTACTGTCAATGAACTCACGGGCACGTCGATGGAGCTGTCTTTATTATTACCAGATGAGCCGGGAGAAGAAGGCTTATTCGCGTTGGCTGACAGCGTGTCCGATTTCGTAAACCACTTTATTTCTGGGTTAGGTCTAGCAGGTGTTGCGCTAAATAAAGCGTCAGATGACGCTAAAGAAGCATTGGCTGACCTAGAAGAGATTGCCAAATTAGGCATTGATGAAGATGACGACCTCGGTGAACAAGCGCAATTGCTAGAACAAGTGATTGAACACATCAAAGCTTGCGTACTAACGATTCATGCTGAGTTTGGTGTTCGCCCTGAAAGTAGCGATAAAAAGCCTACTATTCATTAATCGTAGATGGTCCAGAGGTTAGCATGAAGCAATATGATGTAGTCATTGCTGGTGGTGCCATGGCTGGTGCAACGTTAGCATTGGCGATTGACCATTTGTCCCAGGGAAAGCTCCGCATTGCCGTCGTTGAGCCTTTTAAAGCGCAGTCAGATATGCACCCTGGTTTTGACTCTCGCTCAATCGCATTGTCTTACGGTACTGTCAATCTGTTGCGTCAACTACAGCTCTGGACCTCGATAGAGCCGTTTGTCACACCCATTGAACATATCCACGTTTCTGACCGCTCTCATGCTGGGATGACGGAAATTACCAAGCAAGAGATTGGCGTTGAAGCACTAGGGTATGTTGTCGAATTAGCCGATGTTGGTCGCGTATATCAAGAATTATTAGATAGCAGCGCATCCATTACGCTGTTTTGCCCTGACTCTGTTACCGATATCGAGCGCGAGCAAGACTGTACCCATATTACGTTGAAAAGCGGTGGGAAGCTTGAAGCAAAACTGCTGGTGGCAGCCGATGGTGCTGTTTCGACTTGTTGTCAGAAAATTGGTTTAGAGCTTTCTGAGCAAGATTTTGAACAAGTGGCTGTCATTGCCAATATTGTGACTCAAGAACCTCATCAGGGTAGAGCCTTTGAACGTTTTACTGAAAATGGCCCTGTTGCTTTATTGCCAATGAGTGACAATAGAATGTCCTTAGTTTGGTGTCTGCACCCAGAGGAAGCCCAAGCAGTTCTTGAGTTATCTGACCAAGCATTTCTCCAATGTTTACAACAAGATTTTGGCTGGCGTTTGGGCGCGATGAAAAAAGTGGGACGACGTGCGAGTTACCCATTGCTTCTTCGCCATCGAAAGCAAAATATCTCTCATCGTTTTGCGATTGTTGGGAATGCGGCGCAAACGCTGCATCCGATAGCTGGACAAGGTTTTAATCTTGGTATTCGCGACGTTGTCTCGCTAGCAGAAGAAATCGTGCAGCAAAGCGATGATGTTGGTCTTTATCAAGGCTTGATGCGCTTTAGTCAGCGTAGAGAGGCAGATCGAAGCGAAACGATCTGGCTAACCAGTGCCTTAGTGCATATTTTTTCAAATGATTTACCCGCGATGCGAATTGGGCGAAATACAGCCTTAGCAGCGATGGATAACCTTTCTATTTTTAAGCAGCCGCTACTGCGCCATACGCTTGGTTTGGTAAAACGATGAACGGCCGCACTGAATTAGGTAATAAAAAGCAATGATGCAAAGTGTAGATATCGCCATCATCGGCGGAGGGATGGTTGGGTTGGCACTTGCTGCCGCGTTCAAGGACAGCGATCTGCGTGTCGCCGTAATAGAAGGCAAGGTGCCAGATGAGTCGTTGAAAGAGTTACCTGATGTGCGTGTGTCTGCGTTGAGCCGTTCTAGTGAGACGATCTTGCGTAAGCTTGGCGCTTGGCAGGGAATAGAGCAACGCCGAGCTTCACCATACTACGGAATGGAAGTGTGGGAGCAAGATAGCTTCGCTAGTATTGAGTTCAATGCACAAAGCATGGCACAACCTGATTTAGGGCATATTGTTGAGAATCGAGTGATTCAACTCGCACTGCTCGAACAAGTCCAAAAGCTCGATAACGTCACTATGTTTATGCCTGCACGTTGCGCGACCTTAGCGGTGGGCGAACAAGAAAGTTGGTTGACGCTCGACAATGGTCAAGCCATGACGGCTAAGTTAGTGGTCGGAGCCGATGGGGCAAACTCGTGGCTTCGTCATCAAATGGATATTCCGTTAACGCATTGGGATTATGGACATCATGCTCTGGTCGCGAATGTTAAAACCGCTGCTCCGCACAATAGCATTGCACGACAGATTTTTACTCCTCAAGGGCCATTGGCGTTTTTGCCAATGTCGCAACCAGATATGTGCTCTATTGTTTGGTCCACTGAGCCAAATCGTGCAGAGCAGCTATTGGCAATGAGTGAGCATGATTTCAACAAAGCGTTGACGAGCGAATTTGATACACGACTTGGTCTATGTGAAGTCGTGGGAGAGCGTGCCGCGTTTCCTCTGAAAATGCGTTATGCGCGAGATTTTGTTGTGGAGCGAGTCGCATTGGTTGGTGATGCTGCCCATACCATTCATCCTCTAGCGGGCCAGGGGGTAAATTTAGGTTTATTAGATGCAGCCAGCCTCGCTCAAGAGGTGCTAGCGCTATGGAAGCAAGGCCAAGATATTGGCAGCAAACGCAACCTAAGAGGTTATGAGCGTTGGCGCAAAGCGGAAGCAGCAAAGATGATCGCTGCAATGCAAGGGTTCCGAGACCTGTTCTCTGGAGAGAATCCTGCTAAGAAGCTGGTTCGTGGCATTGGTTTGAGTTTAGCGGGTCAATTGCCGGGAGCGAAAGATGAGATCATGAAGCGTGCGCTTGGTCTAAAAGGTCATCTGCCGGATCTGGCACGTCAGTAGGTGTAAAGCGAACTTCAAATACACAAAAGGCTGGTTAATCCAGCCTTTGTTTTATCAACGTTTTGCTAAGCATATGCGCATCGGAGTTTCATTATTTCTTGGTTGATCTCTTTGACCGCTCGGAAATGGCGTTGCTCTGCTTTCTCCGGCAGTATTAACTTGCCGTTATCAAACTCGAATCTACCGACCCCGTAAATATAAATTCTTCCTTTAAAAAGACGACTTATATGTTTAGCAATCATACTTGGTGTATAGCGCTTAAACAGTCTCATATTTACTTTCCTTTTATCTAACCTAGCCTAGGTATTCTACGTTTTGGACGCGAAAATTATTGTGACAGCCATAGTATTAAATACAGATGTAGGGTGTTGCGTCAGAGATTTGTGTTGTCTTAGACAATTTGACAGTGTCATCTCTTAAATAGCGTGAGGATTACCCCAAAAAATCACCGTTCAAGGAACCCTTACGACAATACACTCCTTTTTACGTGACGCATTAAGCAATAGTTTTGTTACAGAATTAAGAATAGAACGAAAATGATTGTTTGCTAATTGTTTCTATTGAGGTGGTATCCAACAGAACAAACTTTACGTCCTAACGGTTAGAGAAAGAGGAAGAGAAAAAAGTTCCGTACAAAAAAAAGCCCGCTTCAGCGGGCGAATAGTCACAGATGCATTACACAAAAGTGGACAGCTGACGCCATGAATACTGTCATTCAGTCAGCTGATTCACTTTATGCTGGTTAAGTGCTTGTTTGAAACTTAACCAACAAATTCAGCATATACGAGTTTTATCTTTGTGACTATTTATGTTTTATATGTGATTAAAAATTCTCTCGTGTATTTTTATAGATATGAGCGAGATCACGTGATGATAGAAACACTACGTGTTATTACACTATTTTTAGACGATTAACGACAGATCTCAGCTACGGTCGGCTGACACAATTGGATAAGATCTTGGATAGAAAGCGCCAGTCCGGCCATGCGATCGCCACTGCTGATCGTGACTTCCTGTTCTTCTAGTAAGCTAGGATCGAACACGATCGGCATGTGTCGTTTGAGTAATAGTGGAGTGACAGTACCAATTTTGTAACCCGTGATGGCCTCAACGTCGGCTTGATCAACGCAAGTCATCCGGCGGCATTGCAGTAACGAGCGCACTTTTTTGGGATCGACACTACGATCACCAGGCGCACAGGCGAGTGCATATTGATTACCCATGTCTCGTAGCAAGATTGCTTTCACCATTTGAGAAGGGCGAATACCGCGTTGTTGCGCGGCATCCTCAATAGTGGTTGCTGGTTTTTGATGCGGTAACAGACGAAACGGAATGTGTTGGGCTGTGAGAAATTGCATCAAAGGAGTATTGATTGTATTACTCATCATCAAGACTGTAAGGCAGTGATTCGATTGTCCATTCACATTCTGGTTGAGCAACCAAACGAAGACGAGTGTCTTCATCGAGATTATTGGGCAGTACGATCAGGCCAATCGCGTGATTGTCGCTGAACTGGTAGTGGTTTAATAAAGCACCCACTGAACGCCAGTTTTCACCTACGCTGCGTTCGAGCTCAATTGGCTCGTCACTGAATGGAGCAGAAGTTGCCCCTTTTACGATGTACATCGCACGTTTATTTGTACCGCGATACTTAGCTCGTGCTACCGTTTCTTGTCCTGTGTAGCAGCCCTTTGTGAAGCTAATGCCTCCTAAAGCTTGCACGTTGAGTGCTTGTGGAATGTGAGCATTCTGCGCGGATGCAGAGACAAATGGTAAACCAGCTTCAATGTCGAAACGATTCCAAAGCTCATTTGTCGTAAGGGCAGCATCTGTATTTTCAACGACTTGTTGCGCAGCTGGCGCACTTAATATCAGTAGCCAGCGGTTTTGTGAAACTTGTACCGCGGTGCCGCCTTCAACAGGGCGAACGCTGCCAGTCGTTTTGCTCATTGAAGAAATAAGCTCATCGGCTTTGACGCCGGCAACACCTAAGATAACTTCATCAGAAGCTTCAATCGTTACTTTAGAGAAAATGGCGTATTTTTTTATTTCGCTAAGTTCTACGTCAATCGCCGATTTTGGTTGGATCATGCCGTAGCCATCGTGGTGATGGAAAAGGCGGAACACACTCCACACTTTACCTTTCGCATCACAATGTGCGCCTAATGTTGATTGGTCTTGTTCTAAAGAAACGACATCGCAGGTAACCTGACCTTGTAAGTATGATTTTTTATCGTCACCGACCATGGTGATCATGCCGAAATTGTCCAGCAGCGAGATAGATAACTCTGGAAGTGCGTCTTGAGTTGAGAGAGGTAGTGCTGAAAAACGAGTTTGCCATTCCATAATTACAATGCCTTTTGAAGATATTTTTCCGCTATGTTATACCCAAATAACCTTGAGATACTAGGGGAGCGATTTACGAATCAACATTTGTCTGCTTTCACTATCGTATTGTGACCCGCACACTAGTGACGTAGCACATCCCTTGTTACACTCCGCACTAACAACAAGACATCTATGAAGGAATAGTGAATGTACACTCCGGAAGAAAAAGCGCGTATTAAATGGGCTTGTCGTCGAGGCATGCTTGAGCTTGACGTAGTAATTATGCCGTTTTTTGAAGAGTGCTTTGATACTCTGAGTGAACAAGAGCAGCGTGACTTTGTTTCTTTACTTGAATGCGATGATCCTGATCTGTTTACTTGGATAATGGGGCATGGCCGCAGCGAAAACTTAGGTCATGCTGCAATGGTTGATAAAATTGTCGCCCATAACCTCAGCAAAGTTCGTTAATTTTACCGCTTCTCCCTCTCTGACTGCCCGAGTTCTCAATGTAATACTTTTCTTACTGATGACTTGGGCCGTTACCCTCTCTAGCATCCCTCTCGTATTATCGATTTATTTGTTATTAATGATTGTTAAGGCACTACTGAGCCAAGGCTTTGTTAAACCGACAAGTCAGGGTTATTGGTATGTGCATTGCGATGGCTCGGTTAGGTTTGAGGCCCTTGAGTATAGTGAATGTTCGGCGGCTCTTGAGTCTGAAAAGGATCAGTTACAACGAGTCGATACATCGACATTGCCATTCAAGATAACATTTCGATTGCAGTCTGGCCGTAGCGTCACGATTTGGCGTGATAGCTGTGACGATCAGCATTACCGTCAATTATCTTTGGTATTACGCCAGTGGGAAATGAAACAGGGAGCCAATGCTCCCTGTTGATGTAATAGTTTATTTTGTCGAATTAAAGCTGTTTAGCTGGAACCAAAATCGTTGGTCCGCTGTTTTCCAGTTGGTTCGGATAATCAAGCGTGTAGTGCAAACCTCGACTCTCTTTACGCTGCATCGCACAACGAACCATCAGCTCTGCTACTTGTAAAAGGTTACGCAGTTCTAATAAGTTGTTCGAGACACGGAAATTGCTGTAGTACTCATGCGTTTCTTGTTGCAACAGTTGGATACGGCGCAAGGCGCGTTCTAAACGCTTGTCAGTTCGTACAATGCCCATGTAGTCCCACATAAACAGACGAAGCTCGTGCCAGTTGTGCTGAATGATCACTTCTTCATCACTGTTGGTCACTTTACTTTCATCCCAACATGGCACCTGTGAAGGAAGCTCCACGTTAGTGTGATGTTTTAGAATATCTTTCGCCGCAGACCAAGCATAAACCACGCATTCGAGAAGTGAATTTGATGCCATGCGGTTAGCACCGTGCAGCCCTGTATAGCTGACTTCGCCAATCGCATACAAGTTTTTAAGATCGGTGCAGCCATTTCTATCCACCATGACACCGCCACAAGTGTAGTGCGCAGCAGGTACGATTGGGATTGGCTCTTTGGTCATATCAATGCCCAAGTCCATCAAGCGTGAGTAAATGGTTGGGAAGTGTTTCGTAATAAAGTCCGCAGGTTTGTGACTGATGTCGAGGTACATACAGTCGGCACCCAAACGCTTCATTTCGAAGTCGATAGCGCGAGCCACGACGTCACGCGGAGCAAGCTCTTTACGCTCATCGAAATCTGGCATAAAGCGAGAACCATCGGGACGACGCAGGTAAGCACCTTCGCCACGTAACGCTTCGGTCAACAAGAAGTTACGTGCTTCTGGGTGATATAAACACGTCGGGTGGAACTGGTTAAACTCCATATTTGCCACACGACACCCTGCACGCCAAGCAATGGCAATACCATCACCAGACGAAACATCTGGGTTAGAGGTGTATTGATAAACTTTTGAAGCGCCACCTGTAGCGAGAACCACAAATTTGGCCCGCACGGTTTCGACATGCTCTTCGTTGCGGTTCCAAATATAAGCACCGATAACTTTGTTTTTATCACCGCCAATTTTGTCTTCGGTGATTAAGTCCAGCGCATTGTGACGTTCGAGAACATGAATATTTGGATGGTTGTGAGCGTTATCTTGCAGAGAGGTTTGCATCGCCATACCTGTTGCATCTGCCGCGTGAAGAATACGACGACGACTATGGCCACCTTCACGAGTTAAGTGGTAACGAGGCTCATCGTCAGAGTCATCCTCTTCACGATCAAATGGGACACCACCGTCGATCAACCACTGTACGCACTCTTTTGAATGTTCAGCAATGAACCTCACGGTATCTTCATCACAAATACCATCGCCGGCGATTTGTGTATCTTCAACGTGTGAATCAATGGTGTCTGACTCATCAAATACAGCAGCAATACCACCCTGGGCATAATAGGTCGCCCCTTCGCTGCGTGGCCCTTTACTCAGCACCATCACTTTACAGTGGTTAGCTACGCGCAAAGCCAACGACAAACCAGCCGCGCCACTCCCTACCACTAACACATCACACTCATGTTCACGATTTGTGTTCATATAACTTTTATAATCCCAAGCTAAGGTAACAAAGTCACCTTGTGTATTATTTGCACACCATGTGCATTCCATTATCGCGACACCCGTCGCTAAGGGCTAAGTTGGGAGACCTATCGACATCCGTGTTACTGCGGTGACTGAGCCACTCTTCTTTTTCATGCAGAGCATGAGCATGCTTCCTAAGTTATATTTGTAACGCGGTGTTCAGATAGCCATTAGCCATGCAAATGAAAAGTAATAGTTTGTCAATGCCATTGCTTTTCCATGCTCGACCCAGCACAATCTGGGACAGAGATCATTCATTATACCCATTTCCCCTCAAGATGCTCGCTTGTCAAACTTAGACTAAAGTCAGGCAACGGTGGTCATTTGGGTATAGACATCACACTGTGAAAAAACAATGACAAAAAACTTGAGAAACCATGGAACTTTCTCATTCACGTTAGGGTCACAATAGTGCTCAAGTAAGCAGTGGTGTCAATACTACGTTTTGCATAATTAGTACCCATATCTGAGAAGAGTAGGGGCATAACAAATAGGAGTATCCGCTCGAATGAACGAGCAGCTGACCGATCAAGTATTGATTGAGCGAGTTCAGAATGGCGATAAGCAAGCATTCAACCTGCTGGTAACGAAGTATCAGAACAAGGTATGTAATCTTATTTCCAGATACGTTAGTAATCCTGGCGATGTACCAGATGTAGCACAAGAAGCGTTTATTAAAGCTTACCGAGCTATTCCCAGCTTTCGTGGGGAAAGTGCGTTTTATACGTGGCTGTATCGCATTGCAGTGAATACTGCGAAAAATCACATTGTTGCTCAAGGGCGTAGACCTCCAGCGACAGATGTCGATGCTGAAGATGCTGAATTTTACGAAACAGGTAGTGCACTTAAAGAAATATCGAACCCTGAGAACTTAACGTTGTCCAAAGAATTGCAACGGGTGGTGTTCAGTGCAATCGAAGCTTTACCTGAAGATTTAAAAACCGCAATGACATTACGAGAGCTCGATGGCTTGAGTTATGAAGAAATTGCAGAAGTGATGGATTGCCCGGTAGGAACGGTACGATCGCGTATCTTCCGTGCTCGTGAGGCGGTGGAAAAGAAAATCAGACCTCTTTTGCAACGCTAGTACAAGTAATAACTATGGTGAAAATAATGGCTGACAAAGAAAAACTTTCAGCTCTCATGGATGGAGAATTGGTCGATAAGGCTTTAATTCAAGAGTTAGAGCAAGACCAAGAGAGCCGTGATGCTTGGCAGAACTATCACCTGATTGGTGATGTGATGCGAGGCGAAGCGCCAGCAAAACCTGAGTGGAATATTGCTGAAAGCGTGGCGTTAGCGTTAGAAGATGAACCTGCACACCGTGCGTTTGATGCGCACAGTGCAAATGTTATCTCAATTGCTGATACGCCAAAAGAGTCACAACCAGAACCGCAAAAAGCAAAACGTCAGTTGCCAGGTTGGTTGACACAGTTTGGTCAAGTTGCTGTTGCTGCATGTGTATCGCTTGTCGTTATTTTAGGTGTACAGCAGTACGGTGGTAGCGATTCAATGTCGCCGCAAACAGACCAATTGCCTGTGTTGCAGACAGTTCCGTTTGCTGGCAGCGCAGAGCCTGTGAGTTTAACTCGTGAGTCTGTTGAGCGTTCTGTAGGTGAAGCAAATATGCAAGAGCAACGTAAGCGTGTTCATGCTATGCTGCGAGACTATGAATTGCAGTTACGAATTAACAGTGATGCATCTCAACAAGATGCAAATCTGAATCCGGATATTGAATGAAAAAATTTCTGATCAGCGCTTGCGCTCTGTTCAGTATGATGTCTTCTCAAGCCTTTGCTGGTGATAAGCCAGCGGAGGCTTTATTGCATCAAATGAGCGAGGCGAGTAAGAATTTAAGTTACGAACTCTCTTATATCCTTATCAAAAAGAACAGCATTGAGCCGTTGCTGTATCGTCATGCGACGCATGGTGACGATCAATATGCTCATCTTGTCTATTTAAGTGGCCCTGTACGCGAAGTGATTCGTCGCGGCACAGAAGTAAGCTATATCGAAACGGGTTTAGAACCATTCACCATCGAGTCAGGTAAAATGGTCGCTCCGACCATGCCTATGCTCAATACCAATATCGATGAGCTAAACTTGTATTACGACTATGTAAAAGTGGGTAGAGCTCGTGAAGCAGGTGTAGCAACACAAGTGCTGCGTGTCGTCCCTAAAGACGGTCTGCGCTATTCATACGTACTATGGATCGATGAAAAGAGTAAATTGCCTTTACGTGCCGACCTTGTGGACCGTGATGGTGAGATGCTTGAACAATATCGCACTATTTCTTACACGGTGAATCCAAAAATCGCAGAGTTAATGAGTGGCCTACAAGATGTTCAATTACCAGCTGTTCTCACCATGCCAAAAGGCGATATTGGAACCAGCAATTGGCAGGTAGGTTGGATCCCTGAAGGTTTCGAACCGAACGAGCTGAACCGCTACCGCATGGCTGTTACCAATCAAATGGTGGAGAGTCAGCTGTACTCTGACGGTCTATTTAGCTTCTCTGTTTACGTAGCAAACAAAGATGAGCATTCGTTAAAAGGTCAGTTGGTTCGCCAAGGCCGAAGAACGCTGCATAGTTTTGTGAGCGGTCAACATGAAATCTCCGTAGTTGGAGACATTCCGCCGACCACAGCACAGCGTATCGCTCAATCTGTCACATTTAATGTAACAAAGAGTAAACAACAATGATGACCGCGTTGGCTACTGTGACAGACGTACATCGTCGCGGTAAACAATACGAAATTGATTTAAGCTGCGAACAGCAGACCAGTTGCAGTAGTTGCTCTTCACAGAAAAGCTGTGGAACGGGCGTTGTGACTAAAGCCATTGGTAACAAGAGTTTATCTTGGCACCTGCGCACGGATAAATCAGTGAAGATAGGTCAAGTCGTCGAGATAGGCTTTCCTGAGTCGAGCCTGATAAAATCAGCAATGGCGGTTTATTTACTGCCGTTGTTTGGTTTGATTATCGGTGCGATGTTTGGTCACTTCCTATTAGCGCCGCTGACCGCGGGCGGAGAAGGTATCATCATATTGGCATCAGTACTATTTGCAGCTGGTGGAATGTGGATCGCAAAACGTGTTTCTCGTCCGTTAGAGGATGAATCCAAGCGCCAAGTTACCCTTGTTAGGGTACTTGGAGAGCCAATCCAGTAAGCGCTGTCCCCCTCCACTTAAGGTTATTTGGGTATGTACTTTAAATTACGTGCGCCCGTTAACGAAATTCGGTAGAATCTGCCAACTTGATTGAAATGCCGTCAGTAGATGGCGTTTCTTACTGTCCCTATTTGTAAAGAGTTAGTCACCCTAAATCTATGAAGCACATTCGTAACTTTTCGATTATCGCCCACATCGACCATGGTAAGTCGACCCTATCAGACCGTCTAATCCAAGTTTGTGGCGGGTTAACCGATCGTGAAATGGCCGCACAGGTTCTGGATTCTATGGATCTTGAACGTGAGCGTGGTATCACCATTAAATCTCAGAGTGTGACGCTAAACTACACCGCTAAAGACGGTGAAACGTATCAGCTGAACTTCATCGATACTCCGGGGCACGTTGACTTTGCATATGAAGTATCACGTTCTCTAGCGGCTTGTGAAGGTGCGCTATTGGTTGTAGATGCGGGTCAAGGTGTTGAAGCTCAAACACTGGCTAACTGTTACACCGCGATTGAGATGGATCTAGAGGTTGTGCCAATCTTGAACAAGATTGACCTACCAGCAGCCGATCCTGAGCGTGTAGCGGAAGAAATTGAAGAAATCGTTGGTATCGATGCAATGGAAGCAACCCGCTGTTCTGCGAAGACAGGCATCGGTGTTGATGACGTTCTAGAGAACATCGTATCAGCGATTCCAGCACCGGAAGGTGACCCAGATGCGCCATTACAAGCGCTGATCATTGACTCATGGTTTGATAACTATCTTGGCGTTGTTTCTCTAGTACGTATTAAAAACGGCGAACTGAAGAAGAACGATAAGATCAAAGTGATGAGTACGGGCCAAGTTTGGGGGGTAGACCGTCTTGGTATTTTTACGCCAAAACAAGTAGATACCGATATCCTTCGTACTGGTGAAGTAGGTTGGGTGGTTTGTGGTATTAAAGACATCCTTGGTGCACCAGTTGGTGATACGCTGACTATGGCTAAGAACGGCTGTGAAAAACCGCTACCAGGTTTTAAGAAAGTAAAACCTCAGGTTTACGCAGGTCTGTTCCCGGTATCTTCTGACGATTACGAGAACTTCCGTGATGCGCTGGGCAAATTAAGTCTAAACGACGCATCGCTATTCTACGAGCCAGAAAACTCAGCGGCACTTGGCTTTGGTTTCCGTTGTGGTTTCCTTGGCATGCTGCACATGGAAATTATCCAAGAGCGTCTAGAGCGTGAATACGACTTAGATCTTATCACCACGGCACCAACGGTAGTTTACGAAGTTGAAAAGACCGATGGTGAACTGCTGTACGTTGATAGCCCTGCCAAACTACCAGCGATCAATGATATTGAAGAAATTCGTGAACCGATCGCTCGTTGTAATATCCTGGTACCTTCAGAGTACCTAGGTAACGTGATCACGCTGTGTGTTGAAAAGCGTGGTACTCAGGTCGATATGGTTTACCACGGTAACCAGGTTGCCGTGACTTACGATATTCCAATGGCAGAAGTGGTACTGGATTTCTTCGACCGTCTGAAATCGACATCTCGTGGTTATGCGTCTTTGGATTACAACTTCCAGCGTTTTGAAGCGTCGAACATGGTACGTGTAGACGTTCTTCTGAACGGTGACACCGTTGATGCATTGGCGATGATCACACACAAAGACCAGTCTCAGACTCGCGGTCGTCAGCTGGTAGAGAAGATGAAAGAATTTATCCCTCGCCAAATGTTTGATATCGCAATCCAAGCAGCGATTGGTAACCACATTATCGCACGTTCAACTGTAAAACAGCTGCGTAAGAACGTAATCGCGAAATGTTACGGCGGTGACGTAAGTCGTAAGAAGAAACTTCTGAAGAAACAGAAAGAAGGTAAGAAGCGCATGAAGCAGATCGGTAACGTTGAGCTGCCTCAAGAAGCGTTCCTAGCCATCCTTCACGTAGGTAAAGACTAAAGTTGAACTTTGTCTCACACTTGTCGGTCTTAAGACGTTAGATATTAAAATAAGTGAAAGGGTTTCGGCTCTTTCACTTTCGTATTTTTAGATAAGGGAATTTAATGGCGAATACATTCTCACTGATGCTGGTTATTGCGACTTTGGTAACTGGCGTGGTTTGGCTATTGGAAAAGCTGGTTTTCGCGAAAAAGCGTCAGGAAAAACTGGCGGAGATTCAAGCTCAGACGTCTAATGGTTTGGATGCAGTGACCTTGCAAAAAGTTGAGCGTCAGCCTTGGTGGGTTGAAAATAGCGTCTCAATTTTTCCTGTGATTGCGTTCGTTTTAGTATTACGTTCTTTTATCTACGAACCATTTCAAATCCCATCAGGCTCAATGATGCCGACTTTGTTGGTGGGTGACTTTATCTTGGTAGAAAAATACGCCTATGGCTTGAAAGATCCGGTATGGCGCACGCAGTTAGTTGAAACAGGTAAACCTGAGCGTGGTGATATCGTGGTATTCAAATACCCGCCACAACCAAGTGTGGATTACATTAAGCGTGTTGTTGGTTTGCCTGGTGATATAGTGCGTTATTCAAGTGATAAGCAGCTTTGCGTGCAAAGCCAAGGTGAATCGGCGTGTAAACCAGTTAAACTGAGCAATGTTGAAGAAAGTCAGTTTAGCTCGAACGGTATTCCAATGATCCAACTGGATGAAAAATTGGGTAACGTGGAGCACAATATTTTGGTTAACCCTCTTGTTCGTAACCGTGTGGAGCAATACTTCCCACGTAGCGGCACGACAGAGTGGGTTGTACCACAAGGTCAGTACTTTGTGATGGGTGATAACCGTGACAATAGTGCTGACAGCCGTTACTGGGGCTTCGTTCCTGAAGCAAACTTAGTCGGCAAAGCTGTCGCCATTTGGATCAGCTTCGAGTTTGATCGTGGCGCAGATAGCGTTCTACCTTCATGGATTCCAACTGGTGTGCGTTTTAACCGCATCGGTGGTATTCACTAACCATTTTATATCGAGAGAGTATGAATTCTCCAATTGATAAACTAGAGAGAAAGCTCGGCTACCAGTTTCAAGATGCCGGGCTTATCAACTTGGCGCTGACTCACCGCAGCGCCAACAGTAAGCATAATGAACGTCTTGAGTTTCTGGGCGATTCAATTTTAAGTTTTGTCATCGCTGATGATCTGTACCATCGTTTCCCGAAAGTGAACGAGGGTGACATGAGCCGTATGCGTGCTACTTTGGTTCGTGGACATACATTGGCGGAACTGGGTCGTGAATTCGATCTAGGAGATTATTTAAAATTAGGTCCAGGTGAATTGAAGAGTGGCGGTTTCCGCCGAGACTCTATTTTAGCCGATGCGGTTGAAGCCATTATTGGCGCAATTTACCTAGACAGCGATCTTGAAGTCGTGCGAGGCATTGTACTGAGTTGGTACAACTCACGCCTTGAAGCCATTAAACCTGGCGTCTCACAAAAAGATCCGAAAACTCGCCTACAAGAGTTCCTACAAGGCAGAAGAAAACCGCTGCCTGTGTACACAGTGACTAATATTAAAGGTGAAGCGCACAACCAAGAGTTTACGGTTGAGTGTGAAGTAGCAGGTGTGGACAAGCCTGTAATCGGGAAAGGCACCAGCCGCCGCAAGGCAGAACAAGCGGCTGCTGAAACAGCACTTGAGCAATTAACAAATGGCTGATAACGAATTCGATATCGATGCGTTTTTCGCATCACAAGGTGAGCTAAGCTCGCCAGAAAACCAGCACTGTGGCTTCATTGCTATTGTTGGTCGCCCAAACGTAGGTAAGTCGACACTTCTGAACAAAATCTTGGGTCAGAAGATTTCGATCACCTCACGTAAGCCGCAAACAACACGCCACCGCATTATGGGTGTGGACACGGATGGCGATTACCAAGCGATTTACGTCGACACGCCAGGACTTCACATTGAAGAAAAGCGTGCGATTAACCGCCTGATGAACCGTGCGGCTAACTCATCTCTAAGTGATGTAAACCTAGTGTTCTTCTTAGTCGATGGTACGCATTGGACCAAAGACGATGAGATGGTGCTAACTAAGCTTCAAAAATCGAACTTCCCAGTTGTGCTTTGTGTCAATAAAGTCGACAACGTGCAAGATCGTAACGAAGTGATGCTACACATGGCTGAGATGTCTAAGAAGATGGACTTCGTGGACGTTGTGCCAATCTCTGCGAAGCAAGGGAAGAACATTGATGTACTGCGTAAGCACGTGCGTAATCACTTACCTAAAGCAACGCACCACTTCCCAGAAGAATACGTGACTGATCGCTCCCAGCGTTTTATGGCATCTGAAATTGTGCGTGAAAAGTTAATGCGTTTCACGGGTGAAGAATTGCCATACTCGGTAACGGTCGAGATTGAACGTTTTGATTACAACCCAGAAACCGACGGTTTCCACATCAATGCCTTGATTCTTGTTGAGCGTAATGGCCAGAAGAAAATGGTGATTGGTAAAGGTGGCGAGAAGATCAAGACCATTGGTCGTGAAGCGCGTTTAGATATGGAAGAGTTGTTCGGTCGTAAGGTTTACCTAGAAACCTGGGTAAAAGTGAAATCTGGCTGGGCAGACGACGAACGAGCACTGCGCTCGTTGGGTTATATCGACGACTTATAATCTTGGCTGCGAAGATGCTTCGCTCCAACATCGATGAAAAATTAGTATCGATTAAAATAAGGAGCCGCTCGGCTCCTTATTTTTTATTTCACACTTTTTAGGCACAATGACTTAGATGAGTAATCTCTCTTCCGAAGGTTTACAGCGCTGTTTTGTATTACATCGCCGCCCTTACAGTGAATCGAGCTTAATCCTTGATGTATTCAGTGAGGAATATGGTCGAATGACTTTAATGGCCAAAGGCGCGCGCAGTAAGCGTTCGAACTTAAAAGGCGCATTGCAACCTTTTACTCCGCTGTTACTTAAATGGTCGGGAAAAGGTTCAATGAAGACTTTGCGTCAAGCTGAGCCGATAAGCCTAGGTTTACCGTTAACGGGCATTAATCTCTACTCTGCCATGTACGTTAATGAACTGATTGGTCGGATATTGATGGCTGAAGTGCCGATGCCAGCGCTATTTCATGATTATTTGCATGCGTTAACAGAGTTGGCACACAACGAGAACCCTGAGCCAGCACTGCGTCGTTTTGAGTTAGCATTGCTCTCTTCTATGGGGTATGGCGTGGATTTCTTGCACTGTGCAGGTACTGGCGAGCCCGTCGACCCAGAGATGACGTATCGTTACCGGGAACAAAAAGGCTTCATAGCTTCGGTTAGGCGCGATAACCTTACGTTTTTAGGGAATGAGCTGATTGCTATCAGTGAGCGGCGGTTCGTCACTAAAGAGCAGCTAAAAGCGGCAAAACGCTTTACACGTATAGCCTTAAAGCCGTATCTTGGCGGCAAACCTTTAAAAAGTCGTGAATTTTTCATTCAGACCCCCAGAGCACGGAGTAACGGAAAATGAGCTCAATTTATTTAGGCGTCAATATCGACCATATTGCCACTCTACGTAATGCACGTGGTACAAAATACCCTGATCCTGTTCACGCTGCAGAAATTGCTGAGCGTGCAGGCGCGGATGGTATCACAATTCACTTACGTGAAGACCGTCGCCATATTTTGGACCGTGATGTACGTATTCTGCGTGAAACCATTCAAACGCGCATGAATCTAGAGATGGCAGTGACGGACGAAATGGTTGAGATTGCGCTGCAAACTAAACCAGAGTTTGTGTGCTTAGTGCCTGAAAAACGTGAAGAACTGACGACGGAAGGTGGCTTGGACGTTGTGGGGCAGCTTGAAAAAATTAAAGCTGCGACGAAAAAGCTGACAGATGCAGGCATTAAAGTTTCACTCTTTATTGATGCTGATCGTCAACAGATTGAAGCTGCGAAAAAGTGTGGTGCTCCGTTTATTGAGCTGCACACGGGTCATTATGCTGATGCGACGACAGAAGACGAACAGCAAGCAGAACTGAAGAAGATTGCCGCTGGTGCGAGTTATGCTCATGACCTAGGTATTATTGTTAATGCCGGGCATGGCCTGACTTATCACAATGTCGCGCCAATTGCTGCATTACCAGAAATTTACGAACTCAACATTGGTCACTCAATCATTGGTCGCGCGGTATTTGATGGTTTGAATAAAGCGGTTGCGGACATGAAAGCACTGATGATTGAGGCACGCCAGTAATAGGGCTATCTAGATGGCGATTATAGGGTTAGGGACCGACATTGCAGAAATTGAGCGTATTGAAAAAGCGTTAGCTCGTAGTGGTGAGCCTTTTGCTCAGCGTATTCTTTCAGAAGAAGAAATGGCTAAATTTTCACAGCTTAAGCTGCAAGGCCGTTATCTTGCTAAGCGCTTTGCGGTCAAAGAAGCGGCCTCAAAAGCATTGGGGACAGGGATCGCGAAAGGGGTCACGTTTCACGATTTTTCCATCTCGAACGATGCGCTTGGAAAACCGGTGCTCGCATTGACGGGCACAGCAAAGCAAATAGCGGATGCGATGGGCGTTAACCACATTCACCTGTCCATTTCCGATGAGCGTCATTACGCTGTGGCGACGGTCATTTTTGAATCCTAGCTTGTAAGTCTTAAACAAAATACTAAAAAGCCAGAGCAGATGCTCTGGCTTTCTTGTCTCTCGAGCAGATTACTGTTCAAGGTATAATTTTGCAGTCGTTGTGACTTTAATCATTTCATCTTGCAGCTCGAACATTTCAGGCTCAACCTCCTCAAGACTGATCCCTGAGCGCAGTGCTTGCTCAAGCGTCGCACAGAGTGATTTCAGCCTAGGCACTCCGCAATATGAGCTACTGCCGTGCAGCTTATGGATGACATGAATTAGGTCATCACGGGAGATATCTTCTTGCTCCAGAGCTTGGTCAACGACTGCTTCTACTTCAGGGATAAACTCAACCAACATGCGCAGCATGTCTTTGGCTAGATCTTCTTTATTCGCGCTCTGTTTTAAGGCAGCTTGCCAATCAATAATCACATCCTGCTGAGGCGAAGAAACGGATTGTGGCGCGCTCCCTTCAGGCTCATCAACGTATGAAGGGGCGACTTTGCCAATGCTCTCTGTACAAGCATTTGGGTTCCAGTGAACCAAAACCTGTTGTAGCACATGCTCTTCAATAGGTTTGGTCAAGTAGTCATCCATTCCTGCCGAGAGCAAGCGATCTCTTTCACCCGCCATGGCATGCGCAGTTACCGCAATCACTGGCGTGTCTTTATTTAACTCCAACTCTTTAATGTGCTGACAAGCGGTCACACCATCCATTTGTGGCATTTGGATATCCATGAAGATTAAGTCGTACTTTTTCTCCGTCGCAAGGTTCACCGCTTGCTGGCCATTGCTACAGGCGGTGACGGTTTCTACTCGTTCGCGAAGCAGAGCGGAAATCAGCTTCAAGTTCGCTGGGTTATCATCCACCGCTAACACCGTCAGAGGTAAACGCTCCCCTTCGCTTGGCGTAATTGGAGCACTCAATGTTGGTGGTGATTCGACATGTTCGCTAATTAGGCTTTGTAGCAGTTTACGGCGAGACAACGGCTTCGTCAGGCATTGGACGTGATGCTCTGTCATAATTTGGTCGGCAAGTGCCAGTTCGGTACTCGGCGTCCCTAGGATCACACTCGGAGCCATGCGTTTCGCTTGTTCTATCCAAGGTGTAATGACGTCTGCATCATGCGTTTGATTTGCCGCTAAATTCAGTAATACATAGTCATATTGTTCTTCGTTTTTCGGTAGCGAAGAGCGATAGGTTACTAAGATACCTTCTTGACTTAGAATCTGTTGGGTTACGGATGCGGCTTGCATGTTTGGTTCAATCAACAGCAACTGTTTGCCAGTCAGAAGTTCCACTTCAATCAGTTCGCTCATCGGCATTTCGGTTGAGTGCAAGCGCACCGTAAACCAGAACGTCGAACCTTGGTGTAGGCGACTAGTTAAGCTGATCTCGCCACCCATCTGGCTTACCAATTTCTGCGTGATAACCAAACCTAACCCAGTGCCGCCGTAGCGACGTGAAATGCTGGCATCCGCTTGGCTGAACGCTTGGAATAATTGCGCTTGCTGACGTTCAGAAATACCAATGCCGGTATCACGCACCATGAATTGCAGTTCGACGGAGTCCCCAGATTGAGAGCGCATTTCAACGCTAACATCAATGTTGCCTCGCTCGGTAAACTTGATTGAGTTACCGACTAAGTTCGTCAAAATTTGCTGGATACGTAGTGGGTCCCCAACTAAACCCGGTGGAATTTTAGGGTCCACTTTTAGGGTGATTTCTAACCCTTTCTCATGTGCACTTGTGGCTTGTAGGTTAATCACTTCTTCTAAACTTTCTCGGAAATCAAACGGAATGTTTTCCAGCGCCAGCTTACCCGCCTCTAGTTTCGAGAAGTCGAGAATGTCATTGATGATGTTCAGTAGATTGTTCGCCGACTTCTCAATCGTCTGTAGGTAATCAGTTTGGCTGTTAGAAAGCTGTGTTTTAAGCATTTGACGAGTAAAGCCAATAACCCCATTGAGCGGAGTACGCAGTTCGTGCGACATGTTCGCCAAGAACTCAGATTTAACCCTGGCCGCTTCTTGCGCGCGTTTCTTCGCGATATCTAACTCAACGTTCTGAATCTCTAGCTGCTCAAGCGTTTCACGCAAGTCTGATGTGGCTTGGTCTATACTGTGCTGCATCTCCACGTGATATTCCGATAGCGATACCGCCATGGCGTTAATACCGTTTTTCAGTTGGTCTAACTCACCGTGCATTTTACCTTCGATACGCACGTCTAGGTGACCACGGCGAATGCGGTCAACGACATTCTTCATGTGGGTGATAGGCTGGGTAACATCGTGCATCAGACGTGAAGCAAACACACTTGCCAAGCCAAGACCGAGTATAAGAACTAAAAAAGCAGAGAAAACTTCTTGATACTGTTGCAGCCTCAAAGAGGAGAGATCTAACTCAACGGCAATATAACCAATTGCTTTGGTTCCTTGGCTTTCGTTCGACAACTCCGCTAAATAGTGACCCTCTGACAAAATAGGTACGCGCAATATCAGTGAGTTTTCGTAGATTTCCGAATTGCCCAGTTGCGGGATCGGCTTATCTTTAGGGAACATCAAGGCTTCGAAATTAGGGTGAAAGTTAGATGTCACGAAGAGCTCATGATGTTCATCAAACACCGCGATACTACGAACCAGTTTAGAGTTTTTGCGATGGGCGTAGCTTATCAAGCGACGTACCGCCTCTCGGCTTTCTGATAGTAGATGAGTTTCACTGGCAATTGCTAACGGCTCAATGATGCTGTTACCAGTGGTGATAACTTGTTTCTCAAGATCTTGGTAGCGGTTGAAAGAGAAAAAACCGCTCAGTAATAAACCAATGATGAGAGTGGGAGCGAGAGTCAGTGTAATTACACGTGCTCGTAAGCCATATCTGGTCATGTTATCTAATTACATCGGAGTCTGGATATGGGAAAATAACGCATTATTTCTCAAGCGCACGATAAGGCGTTGAGCAAAGAAGTGACGTCACCTAATAAAAGGTAAGCATAATCAAGTCACTCGAATCACACAACGGCTGCAATCAAGAATAGTGAAGCCGAAGAGCAATTAGACATAAATCAGGCATAGAGCATGGCACGCATCTTTCAACCGAAAAAGAAAACCCAACTCAATACTCGTCATCAAGCGGTGCAAGTGGAGCGTTTAGATCACCACGGCGCAGGTATTGCTTACCTAAAGAAAAAACCGCTGTTTATTGATGGCGCATTGCCGGGAGAAGAAGTCGTCACACAATTAGTGGAAGAAAAAAGTAAATTTGCTCGCGGTAAACTGATTAAGATTCTTAAGCCGAGTGACACTCGCGTGGAGCCATTTTGCCCACATTATCATGAGTGCGGTGGCTGTGATTTGCAGCATCTAGATTATGACCAACAATTGACGTACAAACAGCAAACGTTGCGTCAGCTAATGAGAAAATTTTCAGGCAATGATATTGAGCTTGATGCGCCATTATTAGGGGATTCACTGGCCTATCGTCGTCGTGCGCGAGTGAGCTTATTTGTCGATAAAAAAACACGTCAATTGCACTTTGGTTTCCGTAAAAAGCAGAGTAAGCAAATTGTGCAAGTGACCGACTGCCCAGTGCTGGCGCCGGAACTGAACGTTCTGCTTCCAGAGATTTATTCAGTACTAAAAGCGTATAAAAAGCCGGAACAATTGGGCCATGTAGAGCTGGTACTTGGTGATAATGGGCCGTGTATTACGCTGCGCCACTTGAGCGCTCTGACAACGAGTGAAACTCAATCTCTAACGGAGTTGGCAAAACGTCATGGTGCATCGTTGTACTTAATGCCATCGACAGAGCAATTAGACCTTATCGAAGGCGATATGCCTTTTTATCAAGAAGTTGGCGTGAAAATCCCTTTTGAACCAAATAACTTTATTCAAGTAAACCAAGGTGTAAACCAACAAATGGTCAAACAAGCGGTTGAGTGGTTAGACCCACAAAAGAGTGACCGAGTGTTAGATTTGTTCTGCGGCGTAGGCAACTTCAGTTTACCGATTGCGAAGTTAGTTAAGCACGTAGTTGGGGTCGAGGGTGTTGCAGAGATGGTCGAAAAAGCTACAAATAATGCATCCTTGAACCAAATCAATAATGCGCAATTTTATCACGCTAACCTTGAGCAAGATTTTGAAGGGCAGGTCTGGGCGGCAGAACGGTTTGATAAAGTGCTGTTAGACCCAGCACGCGCGGGGGCAAGTGGGATCATCGATCAAGTTTCTGAGCTTGGCGCACAGCGTGTAGTTTATGTTTCTTGTAATCCTGCTACCCTTGCTAGGGACAGCCAAAGCTTGATGGAGCAAGGCTATAAATTAACTAAATTAGGTATGCTGGACATGTTCCCTCATACCAGTCATCTAGAATCGATGGCATTGTTTGAAAAGTCCTAACTTTAGGACTTTGGCACCTTATTTGTGGTGGGTGGTCATAAAGCCAGCGTTTACGCGCAGGTAAAAGAACTAACCTGGACGGTGTTAGTCAAACCACACGAATATAATAATTAGGATGATGAGATGGTTGCGGTAAGAAGCGCGCATTTAAACCAAGATGAACAGTTTGAACTCGAAAACTGGGTGGCTAGCCTAGGACAAGAGAAAAACACAGCCTCACGCTTAATCGAAGTATATCGAGATTGCCAGACGGTATTAGCCGATAACGAGCAAGCGGAACTGTTGTTGTGGCGTGGACGAGAAATGATCGAAATTTTGATCACCTTGTCTATGGATCAGGCCACCTTAGTGGCTGCACAACTGTTTCCTTTGGTTTCAAGTGGTGCTTTTAACAGAGAAATTCTGGAAGAGAAATACAGCAAAGAAATCATAAAATTAATTGATGGCGTTGAAGAGATGGCGGCTATTGGCCAACTCAATGTCAACATGGAAGGCAGTGCAGCGTCATCTCAGGTAGATAACGTACGCCGTATGCTGCTTGCCATGGTGGATGACTTCCGCTGCGTGGTTATCAAGCTCGCGGAACGAATTTGTAATCTTATTGAAGTTAAAAAAGCGCCTGATGAGGTTCGACGTGCGGCGGCAAAAGAGTGTGCCAACATCTATGCGCCGCTAGCAAACCGATTAGGCATCGGTCAGCTGAAATGGGAAATTGAAGATTACGCTTTCCGCTACCAACAACCGGAAACTTACAAACAAATTGCCAAGCAGCTTTCTGAGCGACGTATTGTTCGTGAACAGTACATCAAAGACTTTGTTGAAGACCTCACGCACGAAATGGAAGTGTCAGGCATCAATGCTGAAGTGAGCGGTCGACCTAAGCACATCTACAGCATTTGGCGAAAAATGCAGAAAAAGAGTTTGGCATTCGATGAGCTGTTTGATGTGCGAGCAGTACGTATCATCGCAGACAAACTGCAAGACTGTTACGCGGCTTTGGGCGTAGTTCACACCAAATACAAGCACCTACCGAGCGAGTTTGATGACTACGTTGCTAACCCTAAACCAAACGGTTATCAATCGATCCACACCGTAATTCTAGGGCCAGAAGGCAAAACCATCGAGATCCAGATTCGTACCAAGCAAATGCATGAAGAGTCGGAGCTGGGTGTTGCAGCGCACTGGAAATATAAAGAAGGGGCAAGCAGCCGAAGCGGTTATGATGAGAAGATTACGTGGCTGCGTAAGCTACTGGATTGGCAAGAAGAAATGTCAGATTCTGGCGAAATGCTTGATGAGCTACGTAGCCAAGTCTTTGATGATCGCGTCTATGCCTTTACACCTCGCGGCGATGTTGTCGATTTACCAATGGGGGCAACGCCGCTAGATTTTGCCTACCATATTCACTCCGAAGTGGGACACCGTTGTATCGGCGCCAAAGTCGGAGGCCGCATCGTACCGTTTACTCATAAACTACATATGGGTGATCAGGTTGAGATTATCACTCAGAAAGAACCTAACCCATCACGTGACTGGTTAAACCCATCATTAGGCTTCGTTCATTCTGGCCGCGCGCGTGCCAAAATTAACGCCTGGTTCCGAAAGCAAAGCCGTGAGAAGAACCTCGAAGCGGGTCGTGAAATTCTTGAACATGAGTTAGCAAAAATTGGCGCAACGTTAAAAGATGCTGAGCATTACGCTCTCAAACGGTTTAACGTCAAAACACCAGATGAGCTTTACGTTGGTGTTGGTAGCGGTGATTTGCGTATCAACCAAATCATTAACCATATTAATGCGCTCGTTAACAAGCCAACGGCAGAAGAAGAAGACCAGCAAGCACTGGAAAAACTGCAAGAAGCAGAGCACAAATCACCAGCGCAAAGCCGACCGAAAAAAGACGCCGTCGTTGTAGAAGGCGTTGATAACCTAATGACGCACCTAGCGCGTTGCTGTCAGCCAATTCCAGGTGACGATATCTGTGGTTACATTACGCAAGGCCGAGGGATTTCAGTACACCGTAGTGACTGTGAACAGCTAGAAGAACTGCGCCATCACGCGCCAGAGCGTATCATCGATACTGTCTGGGGCAGCGGCTTCGTCGGGTCATACATCCTCACCGTCCGTGTTGAAGCGATGGAGCGAGGTGGTCTACTCAAAGACATTACGACACTGTTCGCCAACGAAAAGATCAAAGTGACCAGTATGAAGAACCGAGTCGATTACAGACGTCAACTTGCTATCATGGACTTTGATCTAGAAGTCACCAATATTGAAGTGCTTTCTCGTGTTTCGAAACGGGTAGAACAAATAAAGGATGTCATGACGGTGAAACGCCTCGGCTAAAATTCTCGTCATACTTGAAGCTGATAGCGTTGTTGCCTGCGCTCACTCCGGAGTGCCGGCCCAGGCTCATCACATAGGCGAGCTATGCTCAGGAGTCGCGAAAACTTGTTGCCTTGTCAAAGTAACAATTACTTAGTGAAAGCTGCTGAGAAAATATAATGTAGAAGGTGAGTGGTTTTGGCTGCTCACCTTTTTCTTTAGTAGAAAGGTTTAAAGGAACAAAAAATGAGTCATCCAATTGAACAATTAGAACAAATCATGGCGAAGTTGCGTGACCCAGAAAACGGTTGCCCTTGGGACTTAAAACAAACCTTTGACACCATCGTTCCGCATACAATAGAAGAAACCTACGAAGTGGTGGACGCGATTCAAAATCGAGATTGGCCCAATCTAAAAGAAGAGCTAGGGGATTTGTTGTTTCAGGTGATTTTTTACAGCCAGCTAGCGAAAGAGCAAGAGCTGTTCGAATTTTCGGATGTTGTCGAAACTGTGAATGAAAAACTGACTCGCCGTCATCCGCATGTTTTTTCAGATGTTGAGTTTGAATCGGACGAGGAAATCAACGCCAACTGGGAAGCGGAAAAAGCAAAAGAAAAAGCGCAGGTAGGCAAAGCGGAAGAAAGTATCCTAGACTCAATACCAAACTCTTTGCCGGCACTTTCTCGTGCTACAAAGATACAGAAAAAATGTGCGAAATATGGATTTGACTGGGACTCTCTTGGCCCGGTCGTCGATAAGGTGCGAGAAGAAATTGATGAAGTCATGGAAGAAGCACTACAAGTTCAGCCTGATGAAGAAAAAGTGGAGTTGGAACTCGGCGATTTGCTATTTGCGACCGTCAATTTGGCACGCCATCTTGATAAAAATCCAGAAGTCGCACTAGGGAAAGCAAACTTAAAGTTTGCGAGACGTTTTAAGCAAGTTGAAGGAAAGGTCCAGCAGTCAGGCAAAGCGCTTACAGATTGTTCTTTATCAGAGCTCGACGATTTCTGGGATGAAGTAAAGCGAGAAGAGTCTAGATAGGGGAAAATAAGCGGAATATACAATATGAGGCCAGTTTGCCTCTTAACACGAAAACGGACTTTGGTTTGTCTTTGCTCACTTTGATTTGAAGCAAAAAATAAAAAATTACGGTGTGATAGATTTCACGTTGTGGCGGTAAGGAGCTTCTGGTATATTTATCTCCCGTCCAGAAGCACTCCATTTCCCTCATTCAACCAATTTCAGGTTAAACATGACGACAAATTACATTTTTGTTACTGGCGGGGTTGTATCCTCTCTAGGTAAAGGTATTGCAGCAGCATCTCTTGCGGCTATTCTAGAAGCTCGTGGTCTTAAAGTGACTATGATGAAGCTTGACCCTTACATCAACGTTGACCCGGGCACAATGAGCCCTACTCAGCACGGTGAAGTGTTCGTTACAGAAGATGGCGCAGAGACTGACCTTGACCTTGGTCACTACGAGCGTTTCATCCGTACCAAGATGACCAAGCGTAACAACTTTACTGCAGGTCGTGTTTATGCCGACGTACTTCGTAAAGAACGTCGTGGTGACTACCTAGGCGCAACTATTCAAGTTATCCCTCACATCACTAACGCGATCAAAGACCGTGTAATTGCTGGCTCTGAAGGCCATGATGTGGCTATCGTTGAAGTTGGCGGTACCGTTGGTGATATCGAATCACTACCATTTATGGAAGCGATTCGTCAGCTAGCCGTTGAACTAGGCCGTGAGCGCGCAATGTTCATGCACCTAACACTTGTTCCTTACCTAGCGGCAGCGGGCGAAGTGAAAACTAAGCCAACTCAACACTCTGTAAAAGAACTTCTATCTATCGGTATTCAGCCAGATATCCTAGTTTGCCGTAGCGACCGCGTTATTCCAGCGAATGAACGTAAGAAAATCGCACTATTCTGTAATGTTCCAGAAAAAGCAGTAATTTCAATGAAGGACGTAGATTCTATCTACAAGATTCCTCAATTGATCAAGTCTCAAGGTCTAGATGATCTTGTGTGTGCTCGCTTTGGCATCACAGCTCCTGAAGCTGATCTTTCTGAGTGGGAACAGGTTATTTACGAAGAAGCAAATCCTACTGGTGAAGTAACCATCGGTATGGTTGGTAAATACACTGAATTGCCAGATGCATACAAGTCTGTGAACGAAGCGCTTAAACACGCTGGCTTGAAAAACCGTCTAAGTGTCACAATTAAGTATGTAGACTCACAAGATATCGAAACAAAAGGTGTTGAGCTGCTAGAAGGCTTAGACGCGATCCTAGTACCAGGTGGCTTCGGCGATCGTGGTATTGAAGGCAAGATCCGTGCAGCTCAATACGCACGTGAAAACAATGTGCCTTACCTAGGTATTTGTTTGGGTATGCAAGTTGCACTAATTGAATACGCGCGTAACGTTGCGGGTATGGAAGGTGCACATTCAACAGAATTTAACAAAGAGACTAAGTACCCTGTGGTAGGTTTGATCACAGAGTGGGTAGACGAGTCAGGTAACGTAGAAGAGCGTACTGAAAAGTCTGACCTAGGTGGTACGATGCGTCTTGGTTCACAGCTATGTCATCTAGAGAAAGGGACGAAAGCTCGTGAACTTTACGGTAGCGCGACGATCCATGAACGTCACCGTCACCGTTACGAAGTGAATAATGTGCTTCGTCCGCAAATCGAAAAAGCAGGTCTGAAAGTTTCTGGCCTATCAGCGGACAAGAAGTTAGTGGAAATGATTGAGAACCCAGCTCACCCATGGTTTGTAGCGGCTCAGTTCCACCCAGAATTCACATCGACTCCTCGCGATGGCCACCCATTGTTTGCAGGTTTCGTTAAAGCTGCGGGCCAAAACGCACGCGGCGAATTCGAGAAGTAAAAGGATACGGGCGGCGGCGAAGGTTGTGCTGCTGCCCTTTAAAATTGACATTTATATTTGAAACGAGAGGAAACATTAATGTCTAAGATCGTTAAAGTTCTAGGTCGTGAAATCATCGACTCACGTGGTAACCCAACTGTAGAAGCTGAAGTACACCTAGAAGGCGGTTTCGTAGGTATGGCGGCAGCTCCATCTGGCGCATCTACTGGTTCTCGCGAAGCTCTTGAGCTACGTGACGGTGACAAAGCACGTTTCCTAGGTAAAGGTGTTCTTAAAGCAGTTGAAGCTGTAAACGGCCCAATCGCTGAAGCTCTAGTTGGCAAAGACGCTAAAGACCAAGCTGCAATCGACGCAGTAATGATCGAACTAGACGGCACTGAAAACAAATCTAAATTCGGTGCTAACGCTATCCTAGCTGTTTCTCTAGCAAACGCTAAAGCTGCTGCTGCAGCTAAAGGCATGCCTCTATACGAGCACATCGCTGAACTAAACGGTACAGCTGGTCAGTTCTCTATGCCTCTACCAATGATGAACATCATCAACGGTGGTGAGCACGCAGACAACAACGTTGACATCCAAGAGTTCATGATCCAACCAGTTGGTGCTAAGACTCTTAAAGAAGGTCTACGTATCGGTGCAGAAGTATTCCACAACCTAGCTAAAGTTCTTAAGTCTAAAGGCTACAGCACTGCAGTTGGTGACGAAGGTGGTTTCGCTCCTAACCTTAAATCTAACGCAGAAGCTCTAGAAGTTATCGCAGAAGCTGTTGCAGCTGCTGGTTACGAACTAGGTAAAGACGTTACTCTAGCTATGGACTGTGCAGCATCTGAGTTCTTCGACAAAGAAGCTGGCATCTACAACATGAAAGGCGAAGGTAAAACTTTCACTTCTGAAGAGTTCAACCACTACCTAGCTGAGCTAGCTAACCAATTCCCAATCGTTTCTATCGAAGACGGTCTAGACGAGTCTGACTGGGATGGCTTCAAGCACCAAACTGAACTACTAGGTGACAAACTTCAACTAGTAGGTGACGACCTATTCGTTACTAACACTAAGATCCTTGCTGAAGGTATCGAGAAAGGCGTAGCTAACTCTATCCTTATCAAGTTCAACCAAATCGGTTCTCTAACTGAGACTCTAGCTGCAATCAAGATGGCTAAAGACGCAGGTTACACAGCAGTAATCTCTCACCGTTCTGGCGAAACTGAAGATGCAACTATCGCTGACCTAGCGGTAGGTACTGCTGCAGGTCAAATCAAAACTGGTTCTATGAGCCGTTCTGACCGTGTTGCTAAGTACAACCAACTAATCCGTATCGAGGAAGCTCTAGGTGAGCGCGCTCCTTTCAACGGTCTTAAAGAAGTTAAAGGTCAAGCTTAATTCTTAATTGAATAAGTTTAGCTAAATAGCTTTCTAGAAACGCTCCACTTCGGTGGGGCGTTTTTTATTTAAGAGCGATGAGCCGTTCTGGCCGTGTTGCTTGCCATACCTAAAGAAAGCAACCCATTTATCTGCATCGAGGAAGCTCTAGGTGAGCACGCTCCTCCATGTTTCAAAGAAGCGGTCTTAAAGAAGTTCAAGCTTAGTTCTTCATTGGATTAACCGCTTAGATTGAAGCTTTGAAAATCCCCTGATTTTGCGGGGTGTTTTTTGTATCTATAGGCTTGTATTTCTTGGTCTTACTTTGGTGAGTGCTAAGAATCGCTTCATATGTCTTTGTTTCATTTTGCTGCCTATTTCTTGTAAGGAGCGTGTGAGTCTCCCTTTCTCCCCTAGAGGCGACCTCGCATTTATGCTATATATGTCACCTTATCTAATTCCTTCCGGTACAGAATGTTAGCAGCGATATGCGAATCTTTGTTATAGCCCTTACGCTACTGTTTGGCTTGCTTCAATACACTCTATGGTTTGGTAAAAACGGAGTGTCTGACTACTACACAGTAAAAGATGAAATTGAAGTTCAGCAACAAGTGAACAGCAAGCTACAAGCTCGCAATAATGAAATGTTTGCTGAGATTGATGACTTAAGGCAAGGTCTTGATGCGATTGAAGAACGTGCGCGTCATGAGCTTGGTTTAGTTAAAGATGGCGAGACTTTCTACCGCATTATAGGTGAGGAAAATCATTAAAATGTTGGATGTGAACTCATCGCATGTCGCAATTGTTCCCGCTGCCGGTGTCGGTAGTCGAATGAAGGCTGACCGCCCTAAGCAATATTTATTGATCGACGGAAAAGCGGTGCTGGAACACACTGTAGAAAAGTTGCTGTCGCACCCACGAATTTCGAAAGTGGTTGTCGCCATTACCGAAGGTGACCCTTATTTCCCTGAGTTAACCATCGCGAACCATCCCGATGTAATTCAAGTCGCGGGTGGCAAAGAGCGCGCTGATTCCGTACTTTCAGGGCTAAACTATGTCAATGAACATCTGGAAAGCGAGTGGGTATTGGTCCACGACGCTGCAAGGCCATGTGTATTAACATCCGACATTGACCGTTTGATTGATGTTTGCTGCGCTCACCCAACGGGTGGCATCCTCGCATCTCCAGTGAGAGACACAATGAAGCGAGCAAATGCAGCACAAGATATCGGTCATACGGTAGAGAGAGAAGCATTGTGGCATGCATTAACTCCACAAATGTTTAAAACTCAACAACTGACTCGAGCACTGGCTGACGCATTAGAACAAGGCGTAGCCATCACGGATGAAGCATCGGCTTTAGAGTGGTTGGGCGAAACGCCTGCTTTAGTCCAGGGTAATGCGAATAACATAAAAATTACTCAGCCAGAAGATCTCGCGTTAGCCGAGTTTTATCTGAGCCGTGAGCGCGGCTAAAAAAGAAAGGATAAAAAATGATTCGAATTGGTCACGGTTTTGACGTGCATAAATTTGGTGGTGAAGGCCCGGTCATTATCGGTGGTGTTGCTATCCCTTACGAGCAGGGCTTAGTAGCCCACTCAGATGGTGATGTTGCTCTTCATGCTTTGACTGATGCGCTACTCGGGGCGATTGCTGCGGGTGATATTGGTCGTCACTTCCCGGATACCGACGATAAATGGAAAGGGGCAAATAGCCGCGAATTGTTGAAGGACGTTTATCGTCGTGTCAAAGAGCAAGGCTACCGCCTTGGTAATGCCGATGTCACCATCATGGCACAAGCACCTAAGATGGCACCTCATATTGACGCGATGTGTGCGGCGATTGCGGAAGACCTAGAAACCGATATTAGTAACATTAACGTAAAAGCGACGACGACAGAGCGTCTCGGTTTTACTGGACGCAAAGAAGGCATTGCAACGGAAGCCGTGGTGCTTCTGTTCAAGCAATAATTAACCAACTTGCTCCTTAATGCTGTGTAAACAGCGGAAAAACATTATGTCAGATATTTTATCTTCATTGGCTTATCTAACGGGTAAGCCTGTTGCATCGGCAAAAATCAAAGCGCAACCAGAACATTTTCAGGTTCGTGAGGATTTAGGTTTTGCCTTTACTGGCGAAGGCGAGCACCTAATGGTGCGTATTCGAAAAACTGGAGAAAATACCAGTTTTGTTGCGAATGAGTTGGCGAAAGCTTGTGGCGTAAAGTCGAAAGACGTTAGCTGGGCAGGCCTTAAAGACCGCCATGCGGTGACGGAACAGTGGCTGAGTGTCCATTTACCGAAAGGGGAAACGCCGGACTTCTCGGCATTCCTAGCTCAATATCCGAGTATTGAGATCTTAGCGACTGATCGACACAACAAAAAACTGCGTCCTGGAGACTTAATAGGGAACGAGTTTGTTGTCACTTTGTCTGAAGTGACTGACGTTGAAGATGTAGAGCAACGCCTTGAAAAAGTGAAACAAGTTGGTGTGCCAAACTACTTTGGTAGTCAGCGTTTTGGCAATGATGGCAACAACCTTGAAGAAGCACGTCGATGGGGACGCGAAAACGTTCGTACCCGTAATCAAAATAAGCGCAGCATGTATTTATCAGCGGCGCGTTCGTGGATCTTCAACCGTATCGTTTCTGCTCGTCTAGAAAATGGTGTGTTTGATAAATTCATCGATGGTGATATTGCACAGACAAGTTCTGGCACTCAGTTGGTTGATGCAAGCAATATCGCAGATCTACAAGCACAATTTGCTGCAGGCGAAGTGGCAATTACCGCGGCTCTAGCAGGTGATAATGCGCTTCCAACTCAAGCGGATGCGCTTACTTTAGAACAACCGTTCTTAGATGAAGAGCCTGATCTCATGGCGCTGATTCGTGGTAATCGCATGCGCCACGACCGTCGCGATATTGCGCTGAAGCCAAAAGATTTAGCTTGGACGGTTGAAGGTAACAACATTACGCTGACTTTCTCACTGGATGCGGGATCTTTTGCAACCTCTATCGTTCGTGAGTTAGTTAATGAGGTTGAAGTAGAAAGAGAATACTAATGGAACAGGATTCACTAAACGCGAAGCCCCTAAGAGTCTTAATCAGCAACGACGATGGCGTACATGCGCAAGGGATTCATGCACTTGCTGATGAGTTGCGAGATATCGCTGAAGTGACCATTGTCGCACCCGACCGAAATCGTTCAGGTGCTTCGAACTCACTGACACTAGAGCAACCATTGCGCGTAACTGAAATTGCCCTAAATATCTATTCAGTGCAAGGAACGCCTACAGATTGTGTACATTTCGCGCTGAATGAGCTGATGAAAGATGATTTGCCCGATCTTGTTTTATCAGGCATCAATCATGGTGCAAATTTGGGTGATGACGTTCTTTACTCAGGAACGGTAGCTGCAGCAATGGAAGGGCATTTCCTTGGTGTTCAGTCGGTTGCTTTTTCGCTGGTGGGTAAGCGTCATTTCGAATCTGCCGCAAAAATTGCACGTCAAATTGTGCAACAGCATTTAGCGTCTCCGATTCCAACGAATCGGTTATTGAACGTAAACGTGCCTGACTTACCAGCAGAAAACCTGGGCGAAATCGAAGTCACGCGTTTAGGTGCGCGTCATCACGCAGAGAATATGATTAAGCAGAAAGATCCGAGAGGTCATGATATTTATTGGCTAGGGCCTCCAGGAAAAGAGCAAGATGCGGGGGAGGGCACCGACTTTTATGCGATTGAACATGGTCGAGTTTCAATGACGCCTCTGCAAGTTGATCTCACTGCTCATGAGTCGCTGCGTGCAATGGATAGTTGGTTAAAGGAAGAGAAGTAATGAGTAACCCACATGCTGACAGGTTGATAGCGTTTCTTATCTCCAGTGGCATCAAAGACCAAAGAGTTCTGGATGCTATCCAACGCTTACCACGAGAAAGCTTTGTCTCTCAAGCGATGATGCACCAAGCCTACGATAACAATGCGTTACCGATTGGTCAGGGACAAACTATTTCTCAACCTTATATTGTTGCTCGTATGACCGAGTTACTCGAACTAGAGCCAACGAGTCACGTACTGGAAATCGGAACGGGTTCCGGTTATCAAACCGCAGTACTGGCGCAAATTGTTGACCATGTATACTCCGTTGAGCGAATTAAATCGTTGCAATGGGAAGCAAAACGCCGTCTGAAACAATTGGATATCTACAATGTTTCAACCAAGCATGCTGATGGATGGCAAGGCTGGGAAGCTCGTGGTCCTTTCGATGCCATCATTGTTACTGCAGCTGCAGAAGTGATCCCCCAAGCTCTTCTCTCACAATTAAGAGATGGCGGCAAAATGGTCATTCCTGTTGGAGATACGGAACAACAGTTATTAAAAATAGAGCGTAAGGGAGACGAATATCTCTCTACCGTTGTAGAAATGGTTCGGTTCGTACCTCTGGTTGCGGGTGATTTAGCTTAAGGGTTAGGGATAGGTGAATAAGTTACTACGTCATATTGGTATTAGCTTTGTGTTTGCTGCAGGACTAGTTGGTTGTGCAGCGCATTCCCCTGCACCTGTCTCTAGCCTAAAAAAAGACTATTCAAGCCTTGAAAGAGGGAGTTACAGAGGGAGTTATTATGAGGTAAAAAAAGGCGATACACTTTACTTCATAGCTTATGTCACAGATAAAGATGTAAATGATCTTGTCCGTTACAATGAGTTAACTCAGCCTTACACCATCTACCCTGGACAGAGGCTAAAACTTTGGGCTCCGAAATATGTCGCCCCTAAATATGGCCAAAAAGTTGAACCCGTTGTGGTTCCTGTTGTTACGACGCCACCAGCCCCAGTGACGAAAACATCAACATCCTCTAAACCGAAAACTTCAAGTAAAAACTCTAGTCAAAAACCTACAGAGACTAAGCCTAAAGTCGTACAAAAACAGCCTCCAAAGAAGGTTGAACAATCGAAAACAAAGGAGTATGTTGGTTCAAAAGATAACCAAAAAGTGAAGCAAAAATCGCCAGTTACCACGGCGAAGAGTGATAAAGTTTCTAAGTGGTTGTGGCCAACAAAAGGGAGAGTAATCAAGAACTTTTCGGCGGGAGAACAGGGAAATAAAGGTATCGACATCGCAGGACAGCGTGGTCAACCTATCGTTTCAACCGCAGCCGGCACAGTCGTTTATTCAGGCAATGCGCTACGAGGTTATGGCAACTTAATTATAGTAAAGCATAACGACAATTATTTAAGCGCATACGCACACAATGACAAACTGCTGGTCACAGAAGGACAAAGCGTAAAAAGCGGACAAAAAATCGCCACCATGGGTAGTTCAGGTGCAAAGTCGGTCAAACTACACTTTGAAATTCGCTATCAAGGTAAATCAGTGAATCCAAAGCGCTATTTGCCTTAAAACTTTGAAAAACAACTTGCGACATCATTTAGCGACATATTGAGTTGTCATGTCTTGCTAACTCGCCAGGGGGAGGCGTTATGAGTATCAGCAACACAGTAACCAAAGTTGAAGAGTTTGCATTTGACAATGCGTCAGTGAAGACCATTGATAACGAACTCGAAAAATCATCATCCACAGAAAGCAAAACGGCTGCGCGTGAAGAATTTGACGCGAGCAGTAAAAGCTTAGACGCAACTCAGTTGTATTTAGGTGAAATTGGCTTCTCACCTCTACTTACTGCCGAAGAAGAAGTGCTTTATGCTCGACGAGCCCTGCGTGGCGACGAAGCGGCACGTAAACGTATGATCGAAAGTAACCTACGTTTGGTGGTCAAGATCTCTCGTCGATACAGTAATCGAGGTCTAGCACTACTCGATCTGATTGAAGAAGGTAACCTTGGTTTGATCCGTGCGGTCGAGAAGTTCGATCCAGAGCGTGGTTTCCGCTTCTCTACTTATGCGACCTGGTGGATCCGACAAACGATCGAACGTGCGTTGATGAACCAAACTCGTACGATCCGTCTACCTATTCATGTCGTGAAAGAGCTGAACATTTATCTGCGTACTGCGCGTGAACTTTCTCAGAAGCTCGATCACGAACCTACCGCAGAAGAAATTGCTGCTCAGTTAGATATTCCAGTCGAAGATGTAAGCAAAATGCTACGTCTCAATGAGCGTATCAGTTCTGTCGACACACCAATCGGTGGTGACGGTGAAAAAGCGCTGTTGGATATTATTCCCGACGCAAACAACTCCGATCCTGAAGTCTCGACTCAAGATGACGATATCAAATCATCGCTGATTCATTGGTTAGAAGAGTTGAATCCAAAACAGAAAGAAGTACTTGCACGACGTTTTGGTCTTCTAGGCTATGAGCCTTCGACGCTTGAAGAAGTTGGTCGAGAGATTGGTTTGACACGTGAGCGCGTACGTCAAATCCAAGTAGAAGGTTTACGTCGTCTTCGTGAAGTTTTAATCAAGCAAGGTTTGAATATGGAAAACTTATTTAACGTCGAAGATGATTAAATAATCCGTACTTCAGTAGATATGCAAAAGGCTATGGTTATCCATAGCCTTTTTTTTTTGCGCTCGCTAAAGTGAATCGATTTAAAGCATCTTCTTCAAACGATACAACTCTTCAAGTGCTTGACGTGGAGTCAAATCATCAGGATCAATACTAGATAAGGCTTGTTCGATCTCGCTAGGTTCTGGAATTAGACTCAATTGGTTAGCCACATCTACTGCACTTGGACGTGGTGCGTCACTGTTTTGCCCTAGTTGCTCTAGCTGAGATAGCTTGTTACGCGCATTTTTGATAACCGTTTTTGGTACACCAGCTAAGCCCGCAACAGCTAGGCCGTAAGACTTACTTGCCGCACCTTCTTGAACTGCGTGCATAAAGGCAATGCTGTCACCATGTTCTACGGCATCCAAGTGAACGTTCGCTAAGTTTGGCAGTTGGTTTGGCAACTCTGTCAATTCGAAGTAGTGAGTTGCAAATAGTGTCATCGCACCAATTTGTGTTGCGAGCCATTCCGCACTTGCCCAAGCTAAAGATAGGCCATCGTAAGTACTGGTACCGCGACCGATTTCATCCATTAGCACTAAACTGTTTTTAGTTGCATTGTGCAGAATATTAGCGGTTTCCGTCATTTCTACCATGAAGGTCGAACGACCAGATGCAAGATCATCTGACGCTCCAATACGAGTAAATATACGATCTAAAGAACCAATTTGTGCAGATTCTGCAGGTACATAAGAGCCGATATGTGCCATCAATGCAATCAGCGCAGTTTGACGCATGTAAGTGGATTTACCACCCATGTTTGGACCGGTGATGATTAACATTTTACGTGCTGGGTTAAGCTCTATTGGGTTCGCGATGAACGGTTCTGTTGTTACTTGCTCTACGACTGGGTGACGACCCGCTTGAATGTGAATGCCAGCGTCTTTCACAAGCGTTGGTCGGCAGTAATCCAACGAATCTGCACGCTCTGCTAGGTTTTGTAGTACATCGAGTTGAGACAGAGCAGAAGCTAAATTCTGCAGCTTCTCCAGATTTGGCATCAATAGATCAAACAGTTCTTCCCACAGCTGCTTTTCAAGTGCCAGCGCTTTCGATTTCGAGTTAAGTACTTTGTCTTCGTGCTCTTTAAGCTCTGGGATGATATAGCGTTCGGCATTTTTTAGTGTTTGGCGACGTACATAGTGCGGTGGAACCAAATGGCTCTGGCCACGGCTCACTTGAATAAAGAAGCCATGTACGTTGTTGTAGCCGACTTTAAGCGTATCGATGCCGTGTCGTTCACGCTCATCTCGCTCAAGCTGCTCAAGGTATTCTGTTGCACCGTCTGCTAATTTGCGCCATTCATCGAGCTCGGCATTATAGCCTTCAGCGATCACACCACCATCACGAATAACAACTGGCGGATTTTCTTTAATTGCACGCTCTAACAGATCACATACTTCGTCAATCGGAGCTGCGTATTGCGCCAGTTTTGCTAGATATGGATGGGTCAAAGAAGCGGTGACAGATTCTAGCTCTGGTAGCTGCTGCATGGCATTGCGAAGTCTAGCCATATCGCGAGGGCGAGCAGAGCGTAGTGCAAGGCGTGCTAAGATACGTTCAATATCACCAATTTGTTTTAACGTTGGTTGAAGATCGGCAAACAGCGCTTGTTCTTTAATCTCACCAATCGCATCAAGACGATTGTTTAACGTTTCAATGCAACGCATAGGTTGATGCAACCAACGCTTCAGCATTCGGCTGCCCATCGGCGTCGCACAATGGTCGAGTACCGCAGCGAGCGTGTTATCGGTTCCGCCTGCTAGATTTTGAGTAATTTCCAGGTTGCGTCGGGTAGCGGCATCAAGGATGACGGATTGGTCCTGATGATCAAACGTTAAAGAGCGAATATGAGGTAAAGCCGTACGTTGTGTATCTTTCACATACTGGATCAAACAACCAGCAGCACATAACCCTAAGGACGCATGTTCTACGCCAAAACCAACCAGATCTTTGGTGCCAAACTGTTGATTGAGTTGTTGCTTAGCCGTATCAAGCTCAAACTCCCATACTGGGCGACGACGGTTACCGTTTCGGCTCGCCATTAAATGTACAGGTTCAAAATCTTCTGGGAATAGCAACTCACGTGGTGCGGTACGTTGAAGCTCGGCTGTCATTGCTTCTTCAGTTTCTGGTTCTGTCAGTTGGAAGCGACCAGAGGTGACATCCAGCGTCGCATAACCGAACTTACCGTTGTGATGGTAAATTGCTGCGATTAAGTTATCGACACGCTCAGAAAGCAGCGCTTCATCCGTCACAGTGCCTGGTGTCACGATACGCACAACTTTACGTTCTACCGGACCCTTGCTGGTGGCTGGATCGCCAATTTGTTCGCAGATTGCGACTGATTCACCAAGCTGAACAAGTTTTGCTAGATAGCCTTCTACTGCGTGAAATGGCACTCCCGCCATAGGAATAGGCTCTCCAGCTGACGAACCGCGCTTAGTTAGCGAAATATCAAGCAGTTGGGACGCTCGCTTTGCATCATCGTAAAAGAGTTCGTAGAAATCGCCCATGCGGTAGAACAGCAAAATCTCAGGGTTCTCAGCTTTTAGCTTGAGGTATTGCTGCATCATCGGAGTGTGTTTTTGTTCAGCTTTCACAGGTAAATTCTTTTGTTTATTTCCGTAGCGGCTTAGGATACGTGAATCCCTATCAAGTAAAAAGAGACAAAGGGCATTTTGGCTATGGAAAAAACAACAAAATTGAGCGCAGATTTAGGCGCATTATTGGCAAAGTATGGTCATGTTTTAACAACGGCAGAATCGTGCACGGGTGGCGGTGTTGCGACCGCTATTACTGATATTGCAGGCAGCTCAGGTTGGTTAGATAGAGCTTTTGTCACTTACAGCAACGAAGCCAAAATGGAAATGCTGGGTGTGAGAGTGGAAACCTTAGAGGAACATGGTGCCGTGAGTGAGCCTGTTGTGCTTGAAATGGTGCAAGGTGCGCTTCAACACTCGAATGCCACTATTGGGGTTTCCATCAGTGGTGTTGCTGGACCGGGGGGAGGCACTGATGAAAAGCCGGTTGGAACCGTCTGCTTTGCTTTTGCGGATAAGCACGACTGGCTCTTTGTTGAGACCATGCATTTTTCTGGTGACAGGGCGGAAGTTCGTCAACAAGCGGTGATGCATGCATTGACTCGATTGCATCAACATTTAATTTAGAATTTCTTACACTGTCTTAGCCCAGAATTGATAAGGGCTAGAGCAAATCCTTAGAAGCAGTGAACTAAATTTTTTCTATACAGGTATAGACACTGTATGAATCAACAGTATAATAACTTTCATTGCTGAGCAGGTTAGCTGCTTAAGAAAAATGAATTACTATTCGTCGCCCAAAGAAGATGAATAAATCGGAGAAAGTAATGGACGAGAACAAACAGAAAGCGCTCGCCGCTGCGCTAGGTCAAATTGAAAAGCAATTCGGTAAAGGCTCTATCATGCGCCTTGGTGATAACCGAGCAATGGACGTAGAAACCATCTCAACAGGCTCTCTTTCTCTTGATATCGCTTTGGGTGCAGGTGGTCTGCCAATGGGTCGTATCGTAGAAGTCTACGGTCCAGAATCTTCAGGTAAAACAACACTAACGCTTGAGCTTATCGCTGCTGCGCAACGTGAAGGTAAAACTTGTGCGTTTATCGATGCAGAGCACGCTCTGGATCCTGTCTACGCGAAGAAACTTGGTGTTGATATCGATGCGCTCTTGGTTTCTCAGCCAGACACTGGTGAGCAAGCACTAGAGATTTGTGATGCACTAGCTCGCTCTGGCGCTATCGACGTAATGGTTGTTGACTCAGTTGCGGCGCTAACACCAAAAGCAGAAATTGAAGGCGAAATGGGCGACAGCCACATGGGTCTGCAAGCACGTATGCTTTCTCAAGCGATGCGTAAGCTAACAGGTAACCTAAAACAGTCTAACTGTATGTGTATCTTCATCAACCAAATCCGTATGAAGATTGGTGTGATGTTCGGTAACCCAGAAACGACCACGGGTGGTAACGCACTTAAATTCTACGCTTCTGTTCGTCTTGATATTCGTCGTACTGGCGCAATCAAAGAAGGTGACGAAGTCGTTGGTAACGAAACGCGCATCAAAGTAGTTAAGAACAAGATTGCTGCACCGTTTAAAGAAGCCAATACGCAAATCATGTACGGCCAAGGCTTTAACCGCGAAGGTGAACTAGTAGATCTAGGCGTGAAGCACAAACTGGTTGAAAAAGCTGGTGCTTGGTACAGCTACCAAGGCGATAAGATTGGTCAAGGTAAAGCGAACGCGTGCAACTACCTACGTGAGCATCCTGAAGTGGCTAAAACCATCGACACTAAATTGCGTGAAATGTTGTTAGCGCCAGCCCTTGCGGAAGCTCCTGAAGCAGGCGAGGCGCCTGAGCAAGCTGAAGAGTTTTAATCCCTTCACAGATTAAAAAGTGATAAAGCCCTGCAATGCGGGGCTTTGTTGTATCTATTGACATCAAAAATCGAATCATCACAAAGGCCATTGAGAGTCTGTACAGCAAAAATACCTTTAGGATCACCATGTACCAAAAGCGCCAGACACCAACATTATCGAGCAAAGAGGCGGCTATCCAACTGCTTAGCCGTCGCGATCATGGTCAGTATGAGCTGTACCAAAAACTGTCGATGAAAGGCTATGAAGCATCAGACATCGAAATCGCGATTAATTTTTGCTTAGACCATAACTATTTAGATGATTTACGTTATGCGAAGAGCCAAATTCGGCAGCATGTATACAAAGGACATGGAGAGCGTCGAATTCGCCAAGAGTTAAACCAGAAACGTGTTGCGGAATCGGTGATTGAGCAAGCCATGGCTGAAGAACCGCAAGACTGGTTTGAACTTGCTAAGCAGGCGGCAGAAAAGAAATTCAAAGGTGTCAAAGCCAAGGACCAAAAAGAATACGCGAAACAAGTCCGTTTTCTACAATACCGAGGCTACAGTTTCGACCAAATTAGCTATGCGCTTGCCTTTGAAGACCAAGATTAGCGTTGATCCAATTGCGCTGATTTTTGTTTTGCTTCAAATTTTTTCTTCTACTCTCTCTTTTCCTCAAGAAAACTAGTCTCAGCTGTTTGCATGATCTACAATACGGCAAAATTCTAACTCGACTATTTTCAGGAAGAGCTGCATGTACATGAGCACTGACGAGGTTCGTAACGCGTTCCTCAAGTTCTTTGAAAGCAAAGGACACCAAATCGTAGAAAGTTCATCGTTAGTTCCACATAACGACCCAACCCTGCTGTTCACAAACGCAGGTATGAACCAATTTAAAGATTGTTTCTTAGGCTTAGAAAAACGAGCCTATACTCGAGCGACTACGGCTCAACGTTGTGTACGTGCTGGTGGTAAACACAACGACCTGGAAAATGTTGGCTTTACCGCTCGTCACCACACATTCTTTGAAATGCTAGGTAACTTCAGCTTTGGTGACTACTTCAAAGAAGATGCGATTTCATTTGCTTGGGAATTCCTAACCGAAGTTCTTAAACTGCCTGCGGATCGTCTATTGGTAACCGTTTACGAAACCGATGACGAAGCATTCGACATTTGGAACAAAAAAGTTGGCGTGCCTGCTGATCGTATCGTGCGTATTGGTGACAAAGAAGGTGGCAAGCCTTACGAGTCTGATAACTTCTGGCAAATGGGCGACACTGGTCCTTGTGGTCCATGTACTGAAATCTTCTACGATCACGGTGAACACATCTGGGGTGGTCGTCCTGGCACGCCTGAAGAAGATGGTGACCGTTTCATCGAGATCTGGAACAACGTATTCATGCAGTTCAACCGTCACGCAGACGGCACTATGGAACCGCTACCAAAACCATCGGTAGATACTGGTATGGGTATCGAGCGTATCTCTGCAATCATGCAAGGCGTTCACTCAAACTACGAAATCGATGTATTCCAAACTCTTATCAAAGCAGCGGCTGAAGTCATTGGTTATGAAGATCTATCGAACCAATCGCTACGCGTTATTGCTGACCACATCCGTTCATGTTCATTCTTGATTGTTGATGGTGTGATGCCTTCAAACGAAGGTCGTGGTTACGTACTACGTCGTATCATTCGTCGTGCCGTACGTCATGGTAACAAGCTAGGTGCACAAGGTGCATTCTTCTATAAGCTTGTTGGCGTATTAGCAGAAGTAATGGGTACAGCAGGCGAAGAGCTGAAGCGTCAACAAGCAGTGGTTGAAAAAGTACTGCGTATCGAAGAAGAAAACTTCGGTCGTACACTTGAGCGAGGTATGGTAATTCTTAACGAAGCATTAGATAACCTAGATGGCAAAGTGCTAGACGGAGAAACGGTATTCAAGCTTTACGATACTTACGGCTTCCCAGCAGACCTCACTAACGACGTTGCACGTGAGCGTGAGTTCGCGATCGACGAAGAGGGTTTCGAAAAAGCGATGGAAGAGCAGCGTCAACGTGCGCGTGAAGCTGGTCAATTCGGTACAGATTATAACGCAGCAATCAAAGTTGATACGCAAACAGAATTCTGTGGTTACACAGGTACTAAAGGCTCTAGCTCTGTAGCCGCGATGTTTGTTGAAGGTAACGAAGTAGATTCGCTATCTGCGGGCGACAAAGCCATCATCGTACTTGGTGAAACGCCATTCTACGCAGAGTCAGGCGGTCAGTGTGGTGACGCTGGTGAAATCCGTACTGAGTCTGGTGTATTCCGCGTTGAGGACACTCAAAAACTCGGTAACGCAATTGCACACCACGGTGTAATGGCAGAAGGCGTTCTAGCGAAAGGCGACGAAGTAGCAACTATCGTTGACGCAGAGCGTCGAGCAGCTATCTCTCTAAACCACTCAGCAACGCACTTGCTACACGCAGCACTACGCCAAGTTTTAGGTGAGCACGTAACGCAGAAAGGCTCATTGGTGAAGGCAGACAACCTACGTTTCGACTTCTCGCATCTAGAAGCCGTAACCGCAGCAGAGTTGAAAGAAGTTGAGCGCCTAGTTAACGCGCAAATCCGTCGTAACCACACGATTGAAACCAACGTGATGGATATTGAGTCTGCTAAGAAGAAAGGCGCAATGGCACTGTTTGGTGAGAAGTACGATGACGAAGTTCGCGTGCTATCTATGGGCGATTTCTCTACTGAGCTTTGTGGTGGTATTCACGCATCAAGCACGGGTGATATTGGTCTATTCAAAATCACATCAGAAAGCGGTATTGCAGCCGGTATTCGTCGTATTGAAGCGGTAACAGGCGAGGCGGCATTAGACGCCATTGAAGCTCAAAATGCGAAGTACGAAGAGAAACTGGCAGAATCTGCACAGAAAGCAAAAGCACTAGAGAAAGAAGTGCAGAAGCTAAAAGATAAGATGGCAGCCGCAGAAAGCGCTAACATCATGGGCAAAGCGGTTGAAGTAAATGGCACAAAAGTTCTAGTTGCGGCCCTTGAAGGTGCTGATAGCAAGAACCTACGTACCATGGTTGATGACATCAAGAATCAAATGGGTTCTGGTGTTGTACTGCTTGCAAACGTAACGGGTGACAAGGTTGGCTTGATTGCTGGTGTGACTAAAGATCTCACTGGTAAAGTAAAAGCAGGTGATCTAGTTAAAATGGTTGCAGAGCAAGTCGGTGGTAAGGGCGGTGGTCGTCCAGACATGGCTCAAGCCGGTGGTACTGATGTTTCAGCACTACCAGAGGCAATCAAAACAGTTCAGCCTTGGCTAGAAGAGCGTTTATAAGCTCTTAACTAATAAAATTACGCTCAATCAAGTTTCTTTGATTGAGCGTAATTTTTTTTAGCAACCAAGTGGTTTAATTGACCAAAAGTTAACCGAGTCATTTAAGCTGCTTGGTTTTTGTTGTAACTACTGCTTATATAATTTTTCTCAAAGGAAATATTTAAGATGTAAGCAGTTCTAAAGAGACTTCGGTCTTGGGAAGGTGAAGACTGGTGAAAAAGCCCCTTATCGTGCAAAAGTTTGGCGGAACCTCTGTGGGTTCAATTGAAAGAATCCACCAAGTCGCTGAACACATCATTAAGGCGAAAAATGATGGCAATCAAGTTGTTGTTGTCGTGTCTGCAATGTCAGGCGAAACAAACAGACTGATGGATCTCGCTAAACAGATAGATAGCGTACCTACAGCTCGAGAACTTGATGTTTTGCTCTCTGCTGGTGAGCAAGTGTCAATGGCACTGTTAGCCATGACTTTGAATAAAATGGGTCATGCTGCGCGCTCGCTTACCGGAGCACAGGCGAATATTGTGACGGATAATCAACACAATGACGCAACGATTAAACACATTGATACCACGACAATTATGGGATTGCTTGAGCAAGACCAAATCGTGATTGTTGCGGGATTTCAAGGTGTGAATGAGAACGGGGATATCACCACATTAGGTCGAGGTGGCTCAGATACGAGCGCTGTGGCACTGGCGGGCGCATTGCGCGCTAACGAGTGTCAAATCTTTACCGACGTTGATGGTATTTATACTTGTGACCCACGTGTAGTGAAAAATGCGCGCAAATTGGCGGTTATCGATTTTCCTTCAATGGAAGCGATGGCAAGCCGAGGCGCAAAAGTATTACATTTACCTTCAGTGCAATTTGCATGGAAGAATAATGTGCCACTACGCGTGCTTTCGACATTTGATGTTAATGAAGGCAGTTTGGTAAAGGGGGAGTCAGGCAGTCAAGCCGTCTCTGGTATAGCCATTCAACGTGACCTTGCCATTATCGAAGTCGATAAAGAACATTTATCTAGTGCTACAAAACAATGTCAGATGTTGGGTATAGACATTTGGAATGTGATCGAGGAAGCAGAACGGGCAGGTATCATGATAAAACAAGATGCATGTGCCAAGTTCGATCTGGTGTTCAGCGACAAAATCCGTAATAGTGAAGTGGTAAGCCTGTTGACCGCAGTGGGGCTTGAGGCCAATGGAATGGTAGAGCACGCATGCGATTTGTTGGCAAAGCGAGATATTGAGATCAATTTCAGCGCAACGAATGCACTCACTATGATGCTAGTTTTAGCACCCGAATGTGTGGATACAGCAGCAAACATTCTGCATGATGCTTACATTACGTCTAGTGAAGCATTAAACATTCAACAAAAACATGCCTTTTTAGGCTGATTTTCGCTAACAAGGTAGTTTACGAAAATATAACTTTTGTTGGATAATAGCTTTGTAGCAAGAAAATTTAGAGATTACTCAAGGAGCAAAGAATGCTAATTTTGACTCGCCGCGTAGGCGAAACACTGATGATTGGTGATGAAGTGACTGTAACTGTACTAGGTGTGAAAGGTAACCAAGTACGTATCGGCGTTAACGCTCCGAAAGAGGTTTCAGTTCACCGTGAAGAAATCTACATGCGCATTCAAGCTGAAAAAGGCAATGGCAACGTTGCTTCAGGTAACTACTAAGTCGCTCCTGTTTACAGAGCTTAGTTTGAATGAAAAAGGCTAACCGAAGGGTTGGCCTTTTTAGTCTTTAATGTTTTTGAAGATTTGCGGAAACCATTGTGTTGAGTGTGGCGGTGAATCCGTCAATATTGTTGAATCGAACACCAGGAAGTCGTTTGAAAATAAATGTCTTTTTTTCAGAGAAGACTCTCTTTTTTTCATCATAATAGAGTGGTAAAGTTCGTTTAATAGTCACTTTGATTAAATCAGCAACGGTTAAGTCAGTTTCGTGGATTTTTTCAAAGAAAGTGTTTGACATATTTTCGGTAAAACGTAATATGTGCCTCCGCAAGACGGTGAGGTGGCCGAGAGGCTGAAGGCGCTCCCCTGCTAAGGGAGTATACGGTTTATCCCGTATCGAGGGTTCGAATCCCTCCCTCACCGCCATTCTTGCAACGTTGAGACATCAACAAGAAAGTGCGTCCTTAGCTCAGCTGGATAGAGTACCTGGCTACGAACCAGGCGGTCGGAGGTTCGAATCCTCCAGGACGCGCCATATCTCTTCTGAGATATAACAATGAAAACGGTGAGGTGGCCGAGAGGCTGAAGGCGCTCCCCTGCTAAGGGAGTATACGGTTTATCCCGTATCGAGGGTTCGAATCCCTCCTTCACCGCCATTCATTGACTGGCCCGATGGCCTTTTTTTTGTTTCGTAAGAAATGAATGTGATTTGCTTCACAACTTCCTAGCAAGAAGATCTGCGCGTCCTTAGCTCAGCTGGATAGAGTACCTGGCTACGAACCAGGCGGTCGGAGGTTCGAATCCTCCAGGACGC